>NZ_JARGEL010000001.1 GCF_029211265.1 Extensimonas soli
CGAATGGCACTTACTTAAGTTTCTTCGGATGTCCGTGCCGGCGAACGCGAGCACGAGCGCGGCGGCGGGGTTCGGTGAGCAGCGGAAACGATTTGGGTCGTCGTTTGACGGCTCTGGGTTCGATACGTCCTGGTCGGTCGGCGACGCGTTGCTGGGCGATCAGCACCAGCAGGATGTCGAGTCCATCGTCGGGTTGTGGACGTCGATGATCCCAGACCAGCCAGAGCTGCACGGTGTGCTTGAAGCTGAGCTGGCGCGGCAAGACGTCGGCGTGCTTGGCGGAAAGTAGCATCAGCAAGCGAATCAGGTTGTAGGCAAGCAAGCCAACCCACCATTCTTTCTGGTTCATCTGCGGGGTCATGCAGTGCAGCGCTTGGAGGCCGAGCGTGGTCTTGATGTTGCGCAAGTCCAGCTCGATGTTCCAGCGCTGTACATAGAGTTCGCCCAGCGCCTGCTTGCTGGTTTGCCGGGGCGAGAGCAGCGTGGTGACCAGCACCTTGGATTTCACGCGGACTTCGCGGATGAGCAGAGTCGCCGGCAATGCATCGTACTGCGGCTGGCTGAGCCAGCTCGGGCAGCGCTTGGGTTTTTCCCAGGTCACCAGATGGTCCTGAGCGCCCAGGCGCCGACCTTTGCGAAAGTCGGTGATGCGGCGCTGGTGCTGCTGCAAGACCACGTCCACACCCTGCGCTTGCAGCATCGCGATGACCACGTAGCTGCAGTAGTAGCGATCAGCGACCAGCACGTCACCGTCAACCAGGCTGCCCAGCAGTTGTGCAAACAGCGCGTGCTCGCTGCCGGTCTTGCCGCAGTACGGCCCCATCGCGCTGTCCAGGACTGCCCCCGTGGACAAGCACACCAGCGCACTGACGCGGGCGATGGGAAAGCCCAGGCCGGGTTTCTGAGTGCTTTGCTGGGGGTAACGGGCCTGATTTTCGGGCGTATCCGGCATTGTCACGGTCGAGCCGTCCAGGAGCTTGACGGCGCGCCCTTGCCACTGCCATTTCGTCGGCGCCCGCAGCGCCGTGAGGATCCCGGTCTGGCGCACCAGCGACTCCATCAGCGCCAAGGGCAGGCGCTGACGCGCTTTGCAGTAAGCCCCCGTCGAGGTGCTGCACGGCGGCAGTCCGTTGGCCAGCCGCTCCACGGCGTGGCGATTCACCACCGCTTGGCACGAGGCATCCGGGCTGAGCACCTGTCGCATGAACAACGACAAGGTCTCTGTCGGCGCGAACAATCGCTCTCGATGAGGCGGCAACTGCTGGTCGAGCAGGTCGAGCAACTCCGCTTTGGTCAGCAGATTGAAGAAGTCGCAGGACTGGATCGTTCGCGCCTGCTGACGAATCCGTTGCTGTTGATACCGGCGCGATCCGCGATGAGCGTGCATGGAGCTGACGGCCACCAAGGGCCGCTGTTGGGGTCGTACCAACAGTTTGCCCGGCCGTCAGCTTCCTTCTCAGAATCATTGCATTGCCAGCGCCAGCAGCGGGCGCTCGGCTAAAGTAAGTGCCATTCG
>NZ_JARGEL010000010.1 GCF_029211265.1 Extensimonas soli
GCCGAAGATGTAGACTTATCCACAATCCAGACAGCCATTTGACCGTCAATTCAGTGGCTCAATTTTGGTTCGGAAGCCGGCTCACTTTGTTTCTGGAATCAACACTCAGAGGTCGCGGCGCTGGTGGCTGATGCCATCGACGGCTTGCACCACATCCTGCAAGGCTGCGAAAGCGGCCACACGACCAAGAAAGTTTGTGCGGCGCTGCCAGGATTCTTGGTGATAGCCGCTGATGTGAGGCCACGAGACGGAAATGCCAGCAATGATGATGTAGTAGAGACCGGCGAATCGCCTAAGTCTGATGCTGGTGAAGAGGTCAACCAGGTGATTGACATGGCCGAGTGCCTAAATTGGATCGGGAACACCATCGACGCGCACCTCAACAGTCAAGTACCCCCCCGGCGAGCGCCTGAGAAGCACTGACAGCAGCAAAGGTGGGAAGGTTGCTTAGCTCCATCAACTGAAGAAACAGTCCAATCAAGCACGCTAACGTCCAGCTACAGCCACGAAACCGATATGGTTAGAAAGATGGCCGGACAGAAAAAAAGCCACCTTTCTGTGGCTTTTTTTCTTCTAAATCAATGACTTAGAAAATATTTTTGGCGGAGAGGGTGGGATTCGAACCCACGGTACGCTTGCACGTACGCCTGATTTCGAGTCAGGTACATTCGACCACTCTGCCACCTCTCCTTGGTGTCGAAGCGCGCAATTCTAGCAAACTGTCTCAAGCATCTGGCGCGAGGCGGGTTTGGCCGCCCAGGTAGGGGCGCAGGGCTTCGGGGATGGTTACGCTGCCGTCGGCTTGCTGGTAGTTTTCGAGCACTGCGACGAGGGTGCGGCCTACGGCGAGGCCCGAGCCGTTGAGCGTGTGCACGAGTTCGTTTTTGCCCTGAGCGTTTTTGAAGCGGGCTTGCAGGCGGCGTGCCTGGAAGGCTTCGCAATTGCTCACCGAGCTGATTTCGCGGAATGTATTTTGGCCGGGCAACCACACCTCGAGGTCGTAAGTTTTTGCGGCACCAAAGCCCAGGTCGCCGGTGCACAGGCTCATGACGCGGTAGTGCAGGCCCAGGCGCTGCAGCACGGCCTCGGCGTGGTGCGTCATGGCTTCGAGCGTTTCGTAGCTTTTTTCGGGGTGCACGATCTGCACGAGCTCGACCTTGTCGAACTGGTGCTGGCGGATCATGCCGCGCGTGTCGCGCCCGTGGCTGCCGGCTTCGGAGCGAAAGCAGGGGGTGTGCGCGGTGAGTTTGCGTGGCAGTTCGCTCTCAAGGAGCACGGTGTCGCGCACGAAATTGGTGAGCGGCACTTCACTCGTGGGAATGAGGTAGAGCGCAGCCTGTTCGGGCGCAGGCTCGGCGTCCTGCCCACCTTTTTGCACGGCAAACAGGTCGCCTGCGAACTTGGGCAACTGGCCTGTGCCCAAGAGCGACTCGGCGTTGACGACGTAGGGCACGTAGCATTCGGTGTAGCCATGTTCGCCGGTTTGCAGGTCGAGCATGAACTGCGCGAGCGCGCGGTGCAGGCGCGCGATCGGGCCTTGCATGACGGAAAAGCGCGCGCCCGAGAGTTTGGCGCCGGTTTCGAAGTCGAGCCCCAGCGGCGTGCCGACATCGACGTGGTCTTTGGGTGTGAAGTCGAACTGCGGCGGCGTGCCCCAGCGGCGCACTTCGACGTTGGCGCTTTCGTCCGCACCCACGGGCACGCTTGCATGCGGCAGGTTGGGCACGGCGAGCAGCAGCGCGTGCAGCTCGGCCTGGATTTGTTCGAGCCGCGCGGCGGAATGCTCTAGCTCATCTTTGAGTTGGGCGACCTCGGCCATGAGTGCGTCGGCGTTTTCGCCCCGCGCCTTGCACTGGCCGATCTGCTTGGAAAGGCTGTTGCGACGCGCCTGCAGCGCCTCGGTGTGCGCTTGCAGCGTCTTGCGCTCGGCTTCGAGCACCTGGAAGGCCGCGACGTCGAGGAAGGGCTGGGGGTTTTTGCGGGTTTCGAGCCGTGCGATGACGCTGGGCAGGTCTTTGCGAAGGAGGAGGAGGTCGAGCATGCGCGGGATTTTAGGTCGCCGCGGGAATGCGCCGCGGGAACGATTCGTGCATACACTCCACGGCGCGGTCGCAGCGGTGCCTGAAGTGTCCAAGGGTTCTCCCGATTCAGAAGCGCGGCCGTTTTTCGTGTGCTGCTCAGAGCGCCCGCGGTGGTGAGCAGCTTGGCTGAGGTGTGCCGCACATGGAAAGTTATCTGCTCGATTGGGCCAATCTGCTGCTGCGCTGGTTGCACGTGGTCACGGCGATCGCCTGGATAGGGTCGTCGTTTTATTTCGTGTTTCTCGACAGCAGCCTCACGCCGCCGCAGGACGAGGACTTGCGCCGCCAGGGCGTGAGCGGCGAGCTCTGGGCTGTGCACGGCGGGGGTTTTTACCACCCGATGAAGTTCAGCGTCGCGCCGCCGCAGCTGCCCGCACATCTGCATTGGTTTTTTTGGGAGAGTTACAGCACCTGGCTCAGCGGCTTTGCGCTCTTCACGGTGTCTTACCTGTGGAATGCGAGCACCTACCTGATCGACAAGTCACGCATGGACTGGCCGCCGGCGCTGGCAGTGGCGGTGGCGTTGGGCTTTCTGGTGGCGTTCTGGCTGTTGTATGACGCCGTGTGCCGCATCTGGGGGCAACGCCCGCGTGGCGACGCCATCGTCGGGGCGCTCGTGCTCGTGCTCGTCGCGGCGGCGGCCTGGCTGGCCTGCCATTGGTTTGCCGGGCGCGCGGCCTTTTTGCTCGTGGGCGCGATGCTGGCCACGAGCATGAGCGCAAACGTGTTTTTCTGGATCATCCCGGGCCAGCGCAAGATGGTGGCGGCGCTGCGCGCGGGGCAACCGGTCGATCCGCTGCACGGGCTGCGCGGCAAGCAGCGCAGCGTGCACAACACGTATTTCACGCTGCCGGTGGTGTTTGCGATGCTCAGCGGGCACTACAGCTTCACCTGGAGCCATCCGCAGAACTGGCTCGTGCTCGTGCTCATGATGTTTGCGGGCGCGAGCATTCGCCAGTTTTTCGTACTGCGCCATGGCTACAAGCTCGGGCGCAACCGCCATCCGCTGCCGTATGCGCTGGTGGGCGTGGCGGTGCTCGCGGCCCTGTTGTGGTGGTTGCGGCCGCAGACATCGGATGGTCTTGTTTCGATAGCTGCTAGCGCAGGTGTATCAAGCGCTGGGGGCCAAAATGATGCTGAAAAAGTGCAGGCCATCGTGCAGCAGCGCTGCGTGTCCTGCCACGGCGCGCAGGTGCAGATGAAAGGCTTGCGTTTGGACGTGCCCGAAAACCTGCGCCGGCACGCGCAGGCGATCTACCAGCAGGTGGCGGTGGAAAAGCGCATGCCCATGAACAATGCCACGCAGATGACCGAGGCCGAGCGCGCGCTCATCGCGCAGTGGTACACGGCGGACGTAGCCGGCGGCGCGGCAGGTGGCGATGCGGCTACGCGCGCGCGGCCGTGAGCGCGGGCGCGGGCGCGGCGGCCGACGTGGGCTTGCGCGGCAGGCCCAGGCCCGCCAGGTACACGTCGAGCGTGGCGCTGCCGGCTTGCACGAGGTCGAAGCCCGCCGGGTCGAGCAGCCACTGGTTGACCAGCCCTTCGAGCAGCACCTGCAGCCCGAGCACGGCGGTATCGAGCGGCACGAGCGGTGTGACGGCGCGCACCGCGAAGGCTTTGGCGAGCGTCTGGCGGTTGCGCTGCAGGCACTCGGCGTGCACGCTCAGGTGGCGCGACTGCACGGCGCCGAGCTCGTCGACGTATTCGACCTTGTGCGTGGCGATCTGCAGCACGCGGCGCGTCTGCGCGTCGGTGGCGATCAGGTGCAGCACCTCGAGCATCACGGCGTGCAGTTCGGCCACGGGGTCTTGGGCTTGCACGAGCTGCTCGTGCGCGAGCATTTGCTCCAGCGGCAGGCTCACGCGCTCCATCATGGCGTTGACGAGGTCGGCCTTGTCCTTGAAGTGCCAGTAGATCGCGCCGCGCGTGGCGTGCGCGGCCACGGCGATGTCGTTGAGCGAGGTGCGCGAAACGCCACGCGCCTGAAACAGTTGTTCGGCAGCATCGAGCAGGCTCTCCCGCGTGGCCTGCGCGTCGGCCTTGGTGCGTCTAGCCATCAAAAAACCCTCCACAGTGCGTGCCGATCGGGCGAATATACATACATTCGCGGATGTATATATACTGCGCCGCTTCATGACGCGACCAGGCGCCTGAACAGGTGCTCACTTGGCATGTGGGATGCATGGCCTGGAATCGCAATGTCTTCCCATTTTTGCCGTGCTCGCTGGGTTCGCTGGCGGGTGGGCGACCGTCTGAATTTTTGATCGAAGGAACACCATGCCTGCCTTGCGACACGCCGAGATTGTTCTTCCGTTTTCCTCCGCGACACCAGCGTGGCGTTTGCGCGTTGGGCTCATGGCAACGGCGGTGTGTGCCACCGCGCTGCTGAGCGCCTGCGGCAAGCCCGAGGCGCCAGCCGGTGCCGGTGCCGGTGCCCAGCGTCCGCCGCCCGAAGTGGGCGTGGTCACGGTGCAGCCCGGTGAAGTCGGCCTGGTGACCGAACTGCCTGGCCGCGTCGAGGCCTTCCGCATCGCGCAGGTGCGTGCGCGCGTGGCGGGCATCGTGCAAAAGCGGCTGTTTCGTGAAGGCAGCGACGTCAAGGCGGGCGAGCTGCTCTATGCCATCGACCCTGCGCCCTACCAGGCCGCGCTGCAAAGCGCCGAGGCCGCGCTCGCGCGTTCGCAGGCCAATGTGCTGCAAGCCACGGCGCTGGCCGAGCGCTACAAGCCGCTCGTGGCCGTGAATGCCGTGAGCAAGCAGGACTATGACAACGCCGCGGCGGCGCAAAAGCAGGCCGAGGCCGATGTGGCCGCGGGCAAGGCGGCCGTGCAGACCGCGCGCATCAACCTGGGCTACGCGAGCGTCACGGCGCCGATTTCGGGGCGCATCGGGCGCGCGCTCGTGACCGAAGGCGCGCTCGTGGGGCAGGGCGAGGCCACGCAACTGGCCGTGATCCAGCAGATCAACCCCGTGTACGTCAACTTCACGCAATCGGCCACCGAAGTCATGCAGCTGCGCAACGCCATGGCGGCGGGGCAGCTGCAGCGCGTGGGCAATGAAAACGCGGCGCGTGTGCGCATCGTGCTCGAAGACGGCAGCGAATACGCCCAGCCCGGCAAACTGCTGTTTTCGGACCTGACGGTGGACCAGGCCACGGGCCAGATCACCCTGCGCGCCGAGGTGCCCAACCCCAAGGGCGACTTGCTGCCAGGCCTGTACGTGCGCGTGCGCGTCGAGCAGGCGCAGTTGCCCAACGGCATCACGGTGCCGCAGCAGGCCGTCACGCGCACGCAGCAGGGCGACACGGTCACGGTGGTCGGTCCCGACGGCAAGCTCAGCCCACGCAAGGTCAAAGTCGGTGCGGCGCGCGGCAACCAGTGGGTGGTGCTCGACGGCCTCAAGGCGGGCGAGCAGGTCATGGTGGACGGCTTCCAGAAGTTGATGATGCTGCCGCCGGGCACCCCCGTGAAGGCTGTGCCCTGGCAAGCCGCCGCGGCGGGTGGCGCCGGGGCCAGCGCGGGCGCAGCCTCCGGCGCGCCGGCAGCGCCAAGCTCCTCCCCGGCCAATGCGGCCAGCGCTCCCGCTGCGGCTCGCCAGTGAGCGCCAGTCGCTAACCAAGAGGAGCGCTCTTCATGCCCAAGTTCTTCATTGACCGCCCGATTTTTGCCTGGGTGGTTGCCATTTTCATCATGGTGCTGGGTGGCGTGTCGATCACGCAGCTGCCCGTGGCGCAGTACCCCACGGTGGCGCCGCCGAGCATCGTGGTGTCATTTACCTACCCCGGTGCGTCCGCGCAGACGCTCGAAGACAGCGTGATCGCCGTGGTCGAGCGCGAGATGAACGGCGCCACCGGCCTCGCCTACATGGAGGCCGTGAGCCAGGCCGACGGCACGGGCACGCTGACGCTGAGTTTCGAGCCCGGCATCAACCCCGACATGGCGCAGGTGGACGTGCAAAACCGCCTCTCGCGCGCCACGCCGCGCCTGCCTGCGGCGGTGACCCAGCAGGGCGTGAAGGTGGACAAGTCGCGCTCGAACTTCCTGCAGTTCGCAATGCTTTCGTCCGATTCGCCGGACGTTACGCTTTATGACCTGACCGACTATGCGGCGCGCAACGTGGTGCCCGAGCTGCAGCGCGTGCCCGGCATCGGGCAGGTGCAGCTGTTCGGCGCGGAGCGCTCCATGCGCGTGTGGATAGACCCGGCAAAGATGCAGGGCTACAACGTCTCAACCGCCGACATCGCCGCCGCCATTCAGGCGCAGAACGCGCAGGTGTCTTCGGGCAGCCTGGGCAACCTGCCCAACCTGAAGGAGCAGACCATCACGGCCACCGTGGTGGTGCCAGGGCAACTCAGCTCGGTGGAGCAGTTCGGCAAGATCGTGCTGCGCGCCAACCCCGACGGCTCCGCGGTGCGGCTCAAGGACGTGGCGCGCATCGAACTCGGCGTCGAGGCCTACATGACTTCGGCGCGCCTCAACGGCAAGCCGGCCGCGGGCATTGGCATACAGCTCTCGCCCAGCGGCAACGCGCTCGCGTCGGCCAAGATGGTGCGCGCGCGGCTGCAGGAGCTGGAAAAGTATTTCCCCAAAGGGGTGCGCTGGAGCCTGCCCTACGACAGCTCCAAGTTCGTCTCGATCTCGATCGAGAAGGTGGTGCAAACGCTGTTTGAAGCCATCGTGCTGGTGTTCATCGTGATGTTCGTGTTCCTGCAGAACATCCGTTACACCTTGATTCCGACCATTGTCGTGCCGGTGGCGTTGCTGGGCACTTTCGGCGCTTTGCTGGCCATGGGCTTTTCGATCAACGTGCTGAGCATGTTCGGCATGGTGCTGGTGATCGGCATCGTGGTGGACGACGCCATCGTGGTGGTGGAAAACGTCGAGCGCATCATGAGCGAAGAGGGCCTGCCGCCGCGCGAGGCCACGCGCAAGGCCATGGGGCAGATCTCGGGCGCCGTGGTCGGCATCACCGTGGTGCTGGTGTCGGTGTTTTTGCCGCTGGCGTTCTTTGCGGGCTCTGTGGGCAACATCTACCGCCAGTTTTCGGCGGTGATGGCCGTGTCCATCGCTTTTTCGGCCTTTCTGGCGCTTTCGCTCACGCCGGCTTTGTGCGCCACGCTGCTCAAGCCCGTCGAGGCCGGGCACCACCACGAGAAAAAAGGCTTTTTCGGCTGGTTCAACCGCAGCTTCAACCGCAGCGCCAAGCGCTACGAAGGCTGGGTGGCCAAGCTCCTGCACCGCGGCGGCCGCATGATGATCGTCTATGTGGCCCTGGTGGCGGCCGCCGGCGTGCTCTACCTGCGTCTGCCCACTTCCTTCCTGCCCAATGAAGACCAGGGTTTCGCGCTCGTGAACATCCAGCTGCCGCCAGGCGCGGCGCTCAGCCGCACCGACGCCGTGGTGAAGCAGATCGAGGAGTTCATGCTCAAGCAGCCCGAGGTGGACAACATCGTGTCCGTGCAGGGCTTCAGCTTCTCGGGGCGTGGACAGAACGCCGGCCTTGCTTTTGTCACGCTCAAGGACTGGGCCGAGCGTCCAGGAGCCGAGCACAGCGTCGAAGCCATCGTGGGGCGCGCCATGGGGGCCTTCTCGAAGATTCGTGACGCCTTCATCTTCGTGCTGAGTCCGCCGCCGATTCCCGAACTCGGCACGAGCACGGGCTTTTCCTTCCGACTGCAGGACCGCGGCAGCAACGGCCACGATGCGCTCGTGAATGCGCGCAACCAGCTCCTGGGCATGGCCATGAAGAGCCCCGTGCTCACGGCCGTGCGCCCCGACGGCCTCGAAGACGCGCCGCAACTGCAGGTGGACATAGACCGCGACAAGGCGAGCGCGCAAGGGGTGAGCTTTGCGGCCATCAACAACGCCATTTCGGTGGCCTTCGGTTCGTCCTACATCAACGATTTTCCGAATGCCGGGCGCATGCAGCGTGTCGTCGTGCAGGCCGATGCGCCCGCGCGCATGCAGCCCAACGATATCCTCCAACTCACGGCCATTAACAGCCGGGGCAATCTGGTGCCGTTTTCCACCTTTGCCACGACGCGCTGGGTGACCGGGCCCATGCAGACGGTGCGCTACAACGGCTACCCCTCAATGCGCATCGCGGGCAACGCCGCGCCGGGCTACAGCACGGGGCAGGCCATGGCCGAGATGGAGCGCCTTGCATCACAGCTACCTGCGGGCTTCGGCTTCGAGTGGACGGGCCAGTCGCGCGAAGAAAAGATCGCCGGCTCGCAGGCCATCGTGCTCTATGCGTTTGCGATTCTGTCCGTGTTCCTGTGCCTGGCCGCGCTGTACGAGAGCTGGTCGATCCCGTTCTCGGTGATGCTGGTGGTGCCGCTGGGCGTGCTCGGCATGCTGCTGGCGGTGCTGTTGCGCAGCATGCCCAATGACGTGTATTTCCAGGTCGGCCTCGTGACCATCATCGGTCTGTCGGCGAAGAACGCGATTTTGATCATCGAGTTTGCGAAAGACTTGCAGGCCGAGGGCCGCAGCGTGTTCGACGCCGCGCTGCAGGCGGCGCACCTGCGCTTCCGGCCGATTTTGATGACCTCCATGGCCTTCATCCTCGGCGTGGTGCCGCTGGCCATCGCCACGGGCGCGAGCTCGGCCAGCCAGCGCGCGATCGGCACGGGGGTGATCGGCGGCATGATCACCGGCACCTTCCTGGCGATCTTTTTCGTGCCGATCTTCTTTGTCGTGGTGCGCAGCCTGTTCAAAGGCGAGCCGCGCTCTGGGCAGGCCGCTCCCGCAGCCACCGAAGAACACAAGGACCACTGAACCATGGCTTCGACCGTTTCCGTTCCTTCGCTGCGCTGGAGCGCGGCGCTGCTGGCCCTGGGGCTCAGCGCCTGCTCTTTGATTCCGACCTACGAGCGCCCTGCTGCGCCTGTGGCGCCGCAGTGGCCCAGCGTGCCTGGCGGCGCTCCAGCCCCCGTCGCCGACACGGCCAAGCCGCAGGCGGCGGACATCCGCTGGCAGGACTTCGTCAACGATGCGCGCCTGCGCTCCATCGTGGAATTGGCGCTTGCCAACAACCGTGACCTGCGCGTCGCTGCACTCACGATAGAGCAGGCGCGCGCGCAGTACCAGATCAACCGTGCGAACCAGCTGCCCACCGTCAGCGCGGGCCTGACGGGCAGCTACCAGCCCGGCGCCAACGGCAACATGGCGCACGCCTACACCGTGGGCCTGACCATGGCGAGCTGGGAGATCGACCTGTTCGGGCGCCTGCAAAGCCTCAAGGAAGCAGCGCTCGCGCAGTTCTTTGCCACGCAAGAGGCGCGCAGCGCGGTGCAGACCAGCTTGATTGCCTCGGTCGTGAGCACCTGGCTGAGCCTGCAGACCGATGACCAACTGCTCGCGCTGACCGAGCGCACGCTGGCCACGCGCGAAGAGTCGCTCAAGCTCATCCGCATGCGCTTCGAGCAGGGCGTGGCGTCGGAGCTCGACCTGCGCCAGGCCGAATCGCTCGCCGCCACGGCGCGCGCCACGCTCGCGCAGCAAAAACGCCAGCGCGCGCTCGACTTCAACGTGTTCACCCTGCTCGTGGGCCAGGGCGTACCCGAGTCTTTGCTCGACACGCAGCAAGGCGTGCAATTCGTCGATGTGCCCGCGGGCATGCCTTCCGATCTGCTCACGCGTCGCCCCGACATTCGCCAGGCCGAACAGCAGCTGATCGCGGCCAACGCCAACATCGGCGCGGCGCGCGCGGCCTTCTTTCCGCGCATTGCGCTCACGGCCTCCACGGGCAATGCGAGCAACCAGCTCTCCGACCTGTTCAGCGGCGGCACCTGGGTGTGGACGCAGGCCAACCAGACCTTGCTGACCGTCTTCGACGCCGGACGCAACCAGGCCGGGCTCGATTCCGCCCGCGCGGGCCGCGAGATTGCCGTGGCGCAGTACGAAAAAGCCATCCAGACGGCGTTCCGCGAGGTCTCCGACGCGCTCGCGGGCCGCGCGACGCTGGGCGACCAGGTGCAGGCGCTGCAGCAGCAGGTCGATGCGGCGCTGGTCAGCTACCGCCTGTCCGACCAGCGCTACCGCAGCGGCGTGGCCAGCTACCTCGAACTGCTCGACGCCCAGCGCACGCTGTTTGCGGCGCAGCAGGCGCTTGCGCAGACGCAGCTCGCGCAGCGGCAGAACCAGGTGCTGCTCTACAAGGCGCTGGGCGGCGGCTGGAGCGAGGGCGAAGCCTCGGTGGCGAAAAACTGAGCTTGCGCGCTGCGCTGCCTGCCGCTCAGGCAGCGCGTGCCAGTTCCGGTGCGGCCTGCGTTGCGGCGGGGCTGGTGTGCACGGCGATGCCGCTCGCGGCCAGCTTGGCCTCGTGCTTGGCCAGGGCGGCCAGGTTGGCCACGTCTTCGGCGCGGTGCAGCGCACCTGGCGTGATGCGTGCCACACCGATCGACAAGGTGGTGCAGGGAAAAAAGCGGCGCACGCCGTCGCGGTCTTCGGCGTGGATGCCGCCGGCCTTGCGCGCGGCCTCGTCGAACAGCAAGAGGGCCTCGCGGGCGAATTCCGCCACGAGGTTCTCGCAGCGCTGCAGCCAGTCGCTGCTTTGGAACAGCAGCACGAAGTCGTCGCCCCCCACATGCCCGACGAAATCGCGGCGCGGGTCGCAGTGCGCCGTAGCCAGCCGGGCCAGCAGACGGATCATCTGGTCGCCGCGCCAGTAGCCGTAATAGTCGTTGAAGGGCTTGAAGTGGTTCAGGTCGGCGTAGCCGGCCGTGAATTCGGTGCCGTTGTCGAGCAGGCGCTGTATGTGCAGGCTGATGGGGATGTTGCCGGGCAGGAAGGTCAAGGGATTGGCGTGGCGCGCGGCCTCGATGCGCGTTTCCGTGACGGCGCGCACCAACTGGGCGCCCGTGCCCAGGCCCAGGTAGCGGCCGTTGTCGGTCACGATGTAGCCGTCGTTGAGGTAGCGCTGGTCCTGCGAGGTGAGGATGCCCATGAGTTGCTCCACGTCGCAGTCGAGTTCGACCACGCGCGGCGACGGATTGGCGAATGCCAGGCAGGGTTTGCGGCCATGCACCTCGCGGAAGTAGAGCATGGCGTAGCGGTTCATGAACTGCAGGCGGTTGATCAGCGCCAGCGGGCGCGTGCCTTCGACCACGGGCAAGGCGTGCAGGGTTGGATGCGCATGGAACAGCGCAGCGACGGCGTCGTTGCTTGCGTCGGGGCTGACGGTCGGCGCCTGCACCATGGGGATGCTGCGCAGGATGCCAGGGCGGGCCGTTTGTCCAAGGTGGGGGAGTACGGCCACGTGCCGGTCTCGCAGCACGGCCAGCGCCGCATCCTCCAGGCAGGCACGCGGCGCTTGCACCGGGCGGCCCAGCAGCCAGCCCTGGCCGAACGGAATGTCCAGGTCGCGCAGGGCGTGCAGGTCTTCGCGGGTCTCTATGCCTTCGGCAATCAGCTGCGTGCCGAACATCTCGGCGATGCCTTTGATGGCCTGCAGCATCTGCAGCTTTTCCGGGTGCGCGCTGATGGCGTGGATGAAATGCTTGTCGATTTTCACGAAGTCGGGCTTGACCTCGGACCACAGGCGCAGGCTGGAGCGGCCGTCGCCGAAGTCGTCGAGCGCCAGGCGTATGCCGCAGGCGTGCACGGTTTTGACGGCTTCGCGCAGTGCGGCCATGTCGGCCACGCGCTCGTGTTCGGTGACTTCGAGCACCAGCATGCGCGCCTTGCTCCCCATGCTGCGCACCGCCTGCGCGAGCTTGGTGCCGAAAATGGACACGCCCAGCACCAGCGCATCGGCGCTGATGTTGACGAACAGGCGCCCCGGCGCAGTGCCGGCGGGGTGCGTGGCCGCCCAGTCGCGCAGCGCGGTGAAGATGCAAAACAGCTCGAAGTCGGCCAGGACTTGCTCGCGCTGCGCCTGCTCCAGCAGCGCAAGGGGCGAGTGCCAGACGGTATCCTGCGGGCCGCGAATCAAGGCCTCGTGGGCATACACCCCGCCAGTGCGCAAGTCGCCCAAGGGCTGGAACACGCACTGCAGCGCACCCGTGCGCACCAGACGCGCCAGCGTGCCCGTACCGTGGCGCAGCGCAGGGGAAAGCAGGGCCAGCATGGCCGCATGCCGAGCGGGCGGTGGTATGTGGGTCATGGGAGCGAGGGGCAGGGGCAGGGGCAGGGGCAGGGGCAGGGGCAGGGGCAGGACCATAATTGCTGCCGATGACGGGAATGTGGCAGCCCGCCAAACGCTATTGTTTTTGATGATTTTTTATGGGATTGAAAGTGCCACTTGTGCTTTTCCATAAAGCACAAGCAGCTACTGTTTTGATTGTAAAAATCCTTCTTTTTCGTGCGGACTTCGACCCGTCGGCCCGCAGCGAGGCGTGCCATGCCAGACCCAAGCGCCCCCTTGTCCCCACCGCTGCCTGACCCGCACACCCAGCCGCACGCCTTCCTGCGGGGATTGTTCGAGGCCGCGGTGCGCAGCGCTCAGCCCTTGCATGGGCTCGCGGCTGCCTTGCCCGCGCCGCCGCGCGGGCGCACGCTGGTGCTCGGCGCGGGCAAGGCTGCGGGCGCGATGGCGCAGGCGCTCGAGGCGCTGTGGCCGGCGGATGCGCCGCTGTCGGGCCTGGTCGTGACGCGCTACGGCCACATTCCGCCGCGATCCGCGGGACTGCCGCAGCGCATCGAAGTGACGGAGGCCGCGCACCCCGTGCCCGACGCCGCGAGCGAGGCGGCAGCGCAGCGCATGCTTGCGCTCGTGCAGGCAAGCCGCCTCACGGCCGACGACCTGGTGCTGTTCCTCGTCTCGGGCGGCGGCTCGGCGCTGCTCGCGCTGCCCGTGGAGGGGTTGACCTTGCAGGACAAGCAGCGCATCAGCCGCGCCTTGCTCGCAAGCGGCGCGAACATCGCCGAGATGAACTGCGTGCGCAAACACCTCTCGCGCATCAAGGGCGGGCGCCTCGCGCTTGCGTGCACACCGGCGCCGGTGTGCACGCTCGCGATCAGCGACGTGCCGGGCGACGACCCTGCCGTGATCGCGAGCGGCCCCACGGTGCCCGACGCGAGCAGCTGCGCCGAGGTGCTCGAGATCGTGCGGCGTTATGGCATCGCGCTGCCGCAGTCGCTGCGGCAAGGGCTGGAAAGCGGCGTGCTCGAGACGCCCAAGCCTGGCGCTGCGGCTTTTGCCAAAAACATCGTGCGCCTGATCGCCACGCCCTGGCAGGCGTTGCAGGCTGCGGCGCAGGCTGCGCGCGGCGCAGGGATCGCTGCGCACGTGCTCTCGGACGCGATCGAAGGCGAGTCGCGCGAAGTGGCCAAGGTGCACGCGGCGCTCGCGCGCAGCGTGGCGCAGCGCGGCGCGCCGTTTGCGGCGCCCTGCGTGCTCTTGTCGGGCGGCGAAACCACCGTGACGGTGCACCCGCGCGCTGCGGGCGATTTGCCGGGGCGCGGCGGGCGCGCGGGCGAGTTTTGCCTCGCACTCGCGCAGGCGCTGCAAGGCGCGCCGAACATCTGGGCGCTCGCGGCAGACACCGACGGCATAGACGGCAGCGAGAGCAACGCGGGCGCCTGGGTGGCGCCGGACACGCTCGCGCGCGCCGCACGCGCCGGCCTGCGCGTGGCCGAGCACCTTGCGCGCAACGATTCCTGGGGATTCTTTTCGGCCCTGGACGACTTGCTCGTGACCGGGCCGACCTACACCAACGTGAACGACTTTCGCGCGCTGCTGGTGCTCTGAGCGGCGTTCAAGTGTGCGCAAGTGCGCGCTGGAAGTGGGCCTGCAGGCGTCAGAAGCTGTGGCGCATGCCGATGCCGAAGCTGTTGCCCGTGTCCTGGTTCGTGATGCGGTCGTTCATGAGCATCGCATAGACGTCGGTGCGCTTGGACAGGTTGTAGTCGTAGCCGAGCGTGAAGGTCTTGCGCTTGAGGTCCACGTCCGTGAGCTTGGTCTGCGCCCACGAGGCCAGCACCTTGCCCGGCCCGCCGAGCGGGATCGAGGCGCCGACCTGCGTGGTCTTGGCCTTGATCGGGCTGTCGTCGGACTTGGCCTGGCCATAAGTCAGATAAGCCTTGACGACGCTGAAGTCGTAGGCGCCGCCGAGCATCCAGTCCTTCTTGGTCGTGCCGAAGTAGGTGGTGGGCGCGGGGTTGCTGATCTGGTCGTGCTCGTAAAACGCCGTGAGCGTGAGCGGGCCGTTGAAATACAGCGCGTTGACGCCGACGTTCTTCTTGCCGTTGCTGCCGGGCACTTCGCCGAACTGGTAGTGCAGATTGGCCTTCAGGCCCGAGAAGTCGGGCGTGGTGTAGATGATTTCATTCGACCAGCCAGTGTCCGAGGGCACGGAATTGGCCCAGTGCGAGGCGTTGAACAGCGGCACGTCCATGTGCAGGATCAGCGGCGCGAAGGTGAAGGAGTCGCCCAGCGGGTTGGCGATCACCGAGGGCAGGAAGTTGGGCGCCAGGCCGCGCCCCAGCGTCACGGCGCCAAAACTGCCCGAGAGTCCCACGTTCGCATCGCGCGAAAAGAAAGGGTCATTCGGGAAACGGCCGGGTTCGCCCGTATCCATGCGCATGAAGCCTGTCAGGGCAAAGTTTGCCTTGAGCCCGCCGCCCAGGTCTTCGCTGCCCTTGAAGCCGAACCACGAGGTCGTCATGCCGCCGCTGCCCACAGTGCTGGTGCGCTCGGCATCGCCGGCATAGCGCATGGAGCCCACATAGGCATCGAGCAAGCCCGTGACCTGCACGGAGCTCTGGGCCTGGGCGGCTGCGGCGCACAGCAGCGCGGCCAGGGTGACGAGATTCTTTTTCATGGATAACCCTCCTGGAAAAAAGGAACGCCGGCATTGTCGGCGCGACGCCGGCGCGCGATCTATGGCAACCCCGGCAATGCGCTGGGCACAAAAAGCGGCCATGGCAAATAAAAGCAATTCTCATGCCGCCGCAAGGTGGTGCATGGCGGTGGCGCGGCACGTGTGGGCGGCCGGATAGGTGGCACCATTTGATTTTGCTCAATATGGGCGGCGGCGCGGCACGGCACAGTCGGGGCACCATGTTGTCATCCACCCTGTTCCCCCTTTCTTCGGAAGCCGAGACGGCGGTTGCGGGCGACATGCTGCGCCAGCGCCACGAGCGCCTGGATTCGGTGCTGCACCTCGATAGCGGCCGCGTCGTGCTCGGCGTGTGCGAACACGGCGAGTTGCGCCATCGCCTCGGGCTGGTCGAAGGGCCGTGCTGGCTGGACGCGGCCGATGCCCTGCTTGGCAAGCACTGCGCGGTCGATATGGTGGCCGAAACGGCGGTGCGGCTGCGCCGCTTGCCTTTGGCTGCGTTCCAGCAAGGTTGTGCCGCGCTGCCGGAGCCTGCGCGCGCCTTGCTGCACGACATGGCCGCCGCGTGCCGCCGGCAGACGGACCTGGCCGTGAGCCGCCTGGCGCAGGACGCCGAGGCGCGCTGTGCGCAGTGGCTGCTGCAGCATGCACAGCCCGAACCCAACGGCACCCTGCGCGTGACCCTGCAAGAACGCAAGCGCATCATCGCCGCGCAGTTGGGCATTGCGCCCGAGACTTTCTCGCGCATCCTGCGCCACCTGCGCGAGCATGGTCTGATCGCAGGCACGGGCAACGTGCTCAACCTGCCGCAGCCGCACGCCCTGCAATCGGTTGCGGGCGTTACCCCTGGTTTCTGAGAGCCCGTTCAGATCGTCCCGCAGGTGCCCGTCTGGACGCCCGCCCGCCGTGCCCGCGCCTTTGGCGGGATTCGGGTTCCCCCCAAATTACACGCGCGTTGCGGCTGCGTATGCTGCCATCCATGCGCCCGCATTCCGGGGCGCGTGGATGCCTTCGATGTTCGATCTTCCTCTTACGCTGGCGCTTGCGGGCACGGCCTTTGCGCCGAAGGCGGCCTGATGCCTCTCGCTGCGCCATCGACCTGCGCGCCATCGTCCGCCGCTCCCGCGGGCGTCGCCCCCGCCTGGAGCATGCCCGGCCCCCTGGTGCTGCGCCTGATGGGCGTGGCGCTGGTGCTGCTCGTGCTCGCGGGGGCTGCCAGCGCGTGGCTCGTGGCGCGTTCCGTGCAGCAGGACGCCCTCGACAGGCTCGCGCGCCAGCAAAGCGACGAGGTCGATCTGCTGGCACGGCTTTTCGCGGGCAAGATCGAGCAGGTGCAAAAGCCGTTGCGCGGCGCGGCCACGCGCATCACGCCGCAACTGCTGGCGCAGCCCGCGGCGCTGCAGCGCGCGCTGCAGCAGGAACTCGCGGCAGCGCCCTGGTTCGCCAGCATGACCGTGGCGCGCTCCGATGGCACCGTGCTCACGCACCTGCAAGCGCACCAGGCCGGCACGCTGCGCGACAGCGGCGTGGCGCCACAAAGCGCGGACGAGCCCGGACTGGACGAAGCCAGCGCCGCCGAGCGCGCGCTCTTGCAGCGCACCGTGCGCGAGGCCAGGGCGCAGGTGGGCGAAGTGCTTGCCGGCGGGTCGGCCGCGGCGCACATCGCCTTCAGCCTGCCGCTGCTGGGGGCGAACGGACAGGTGCTGGGCGCGCTGGGCGTCAGCGTGCCGCTGCCATCGCAGGCCTTGTTCGCGCCCGCAGTGACTGCCGTGCCCCAGCAAGGGCAGGCGCGGCTGCTGGTATTTACGCGCACGGGCCGCATTCTTTTCCACACCGATCCGGCCCGTGTGCTCGGCAGCGTGCGCGATGAAGCGGGCCTTCGGCCTGATGCTGCATGCGCGCCGGCAGCGCTTGGGGGGCGTGCGCAGGTGCAGGGTGGGTACCTGGCGAGTTGCGCGGACATGCCGCTGCCGCAGTGGACCGTGGCGCGTGTGAGCGCCGTGCCCGATCTGCTCGGCGCGGGGGCGGCCTTGCGCCGCGGCGCGGGGCAGGCTGCAGTGGCCGCAGTGGGCGGGTGTGCTTTGCTGCTGGTGGGGCTGCTGGCCTGGCTGGCGCAGCCGCTCGCGCGCCTGGGGCGCGAGGCGCAGCGCGTGCGGCGGCCACTGGATGCTTCTGCAGCAGCGGCTGCGCCGGGCGCGGGTTTGTTGCCACCTGGGCCCGCTGCGCAGGCAGCGCAGCCGTGGGCTGAAACCGGTGCCGCGGCCAAGGGGGATGAGGTGGCCGCGCTGGCGGACTGGCTGCAGCGCCTGCAGCAAGAAGGCCTGCGCCAATGGCAGCGCAGCGATGCCCTCGCGGCGCAGCTGCAGTCCATTTTGGAACACGCCCCGGTGGGCATCGCGGTTTCGCGCCAAGGCGTTTTGCAGCTGCTCGGGCGCCAGGCGTGCCAGATGCTCGGCTACGGCGTGCATGAGCTGCAGGGCCGCTCGGCGCGGCGCTTGCACCCGAGCGACGCCGACTACGCACATTGGCGCACCCGCATGCAGACCGAGTTTGCCGCCCACGGCGTGCTCGACGGCGAGGCGCGCTTTGTGCGCAAGGACGGCAGCCTGATGTGGGCGCAGGTGCAGGCGCGGCCTCTGCAGCCGGGCGATGCCGAGGCGGGCATCCTGTGGCTGTTCGAGGACATCACCGCGCAGCGCGAGGTGCGCCACCAGCAGGAGTGGGAGCGCACGCACGACGCGCTCACGCAGCTGTGCAACCGCGCGAGCTTCGAGCAGCGCCTGGGCCTGCTGCTGGCCGAGCGCGGCCAGGCGGCCGAGATCGCGGCAAGGTCGGGGAACGTGGCCGTGGTGCACGCCGATTTCGATCCGGCCGAGGCGGGCGTGCTGCTGTTTCTGGACCTCGACCACCTCACGCTGGTCAACGAAGTCGCGGGCCACGGCGCGGGCGACGACGTGCTGCGCCATGTTGCGCGGCTCATCGACCACCAGGTGCGCCAGACTGGCTGGGCCGCGCGCCTGGGTGGCGACAAGTTCGGCGTAGTGCTGCCGCGCTGCTCGCTCGCGCGCGGCCAGGCCGTGGCCGAGCAGCTGCGCGTCGCGGTGCAGGCGCTCGAAGCCACCTACCATGGACACAGCTTCACGCTCAGCGTGAGCATAGGGCTGGTGCCGCTGGGCGATGCCCATTGGCACGACCTGCGCACCGTGCTGCACGCCGCCGACATGGCCTGCTACGAGGCCAAGCGCGCGGGGCGCAACCGTGTGCTGACCCAGCAGGTGCTGCAAGACCGCGGCGACGCGGCTCTGACGCGCGGCCTGCGGGCGCGGCAAGCCTGAGCAGTAGTGACCTCAGTCCGCTGCCAAGGCCCCGAGCGCACGCAGGATCTGCTCGGGCGTGGCCGGGGCGTCGAGGCGCAGCGGCTGTGCGGCGAAGGGCTTGGCCGCCGCACCCACCGTGCTTTGTTCGCCCGCTGCGCCCGGCGCGGCGGCGATGGCGTTGCGCAGCGCCTCATAGACGCTGAGCGCGAGCATGAAGGGCGGCTCGCCCACGGCCTTGCTGCCGCCCACGTTGTCTTCGCGGTTGGGCTCGGGCCACAAGTCCACGTGAAACTGCACGGGCATGTCGCCCGCCGTGGGGATTTTGTAGGTGCTGGGCGCGCAGGTGCTCAGGGCGCCGGCGTCGTTCCACACGAGCTGCTCGGTCGTGAGCCAACCCATGCCCTGCACGAAGCCGCCCTCGATCTGGCCGCGGTCTATGGCCGGGTTGATGCTGCGGCCCACGTCGTGCAGGATGTCCACGCGCAGCACGCGGCTCTCGCCCGTGAGCGTGTCTATGGCCACCTCGGTGCAGGCCGCGCCGTAGGCGAAGTAGTAAAACGGCCGGCCCGTGAGCGTGTGCTTGTCGTAGTGGATCTTGGGCGTGCGGTAAAAGCCGTCGCTCCACAGCTGCACGCGCTGCGCGTAGGCGAGCTGCACCAGCGCCGCGAAGCTGCGCTGGTGCGTGGGCGAGTGCACCTGGCCGTCGGCAAAGCGCACCTGCGCGGGGCTGCAGCCGTCGAGCTGCGCCACCAGCGCCGCCAGGCGCGTGCGCACCTGGCGTGCGGCGTCCTGCGCGGCGCGGCCGTTGAGGTCGGTGCCGCTCGACGCGGCCGTGGCGCTCGCGTTGGGCACCTTGGCGGTGTCGCTGGCCGTCACCTGCACGCGGCCAAGCGGCACGCCGAGCTCGTCGGCGACGATCTGCGCCACCTTGGTGTGCAGCCCTTGCCCCATCTCGGTGCCGCCGTGGTTGACCTGCACGCTGCCGTCGGTATAGACGTGCACCAGCGCGCCCGCCTGGTTGAACTGCGTGGCCGTGAAGCTGATGCCGAACTTGACCGGCGTGAGCGCGAGCCCACGGCGCAGCACGGGCTGCGTGCGATTCCAGCCAAAAATGGCCTCTTGCCGGCGTCGGTACTGCGCAGACAGCTCCAGTTGTGAGAGCAATTGCGGCAGGATGTTGTCTTCCACCGCCATTTGGTAGGGCGTGGTGTGGCGCCCCGCGGTCGGGTCGGGGTCGTAGAGGTTGCGCAGCCTCACGTCGAGCGCGTCACGCCCCAGCGCGCGCGCGATGTCCCCGAGGATGGCCTCGATCGCGAGCATGCCCTGCGGCCCGCCAAAGCCGCGGAAGGCCGTGTGGCTTTGCGTGTGCGTCTTGCAGCGCAGCGAGGTGATTTCCACGTCGCCCAGGTAGTAGGCGTTGTCGCAGTGGAACACCGCGCGGTCGGCCACCGGGCCCGAGAGGTCGGCCGAGAAGCCGCAGTTGGCCGCCATTTGCAGCCGCAGGCCCTGGATGCGCCCCGTGTCGTCGAAGCCCACCTCGTACTCGTAGGCGAAGGGGTGGCGCTTGCCGGTGATGAGAAAGTCCTCGCGCCGCGCGAGCCGCAGCTTCACGGGGCGGCCGAACTTGTGCGCGGCCAGCGCCGCCCATACGGCGATCTGGCCGGCCTGCGTCTCCTTGCCGCCAAAGCCGCCGCCCATGCGCCGGCATTCCACGCGCACCGCGTGCTGCGCAAGCCCGAGCGCGTGCGCGACCCAGTGCTGCACCTCGGCGGGGTGCTGCGTGCTCGAATGCACGAGCCACTGGCCTTGCTCCAGCGGCAGCGCGTAGGCGACCTGCCCTTCGAGGTAAAAGTGCTCCTGCCCGCCGACCTCGAAGCGCCCGCGCAGGCGCCGCGGGGCCACCGCGAGCGCCGCCGCCGCATCGCCGCGGCGCAGCGTGACGGGTGGCAGCACGTAGCTTTGCGACTGCAGCGCCTGTTCGAGCGTGAGGATCGCGGGCAGCGGCGCAATGTCGGCCTGCACCGCGCGCGCCGCGCGCCGCGCCAGCGCCGGGCTGTCCGCCACCACCAGCCCCAGCACCTGGCCCAGGTACTGCACGCGCTCGTGCGCAAAAATGGGCTCATCGCGCGCGGGCGTGGGCAGCCACAAGTCGCCTGGCAGGTCGCCCGCGAGCACCACGCCGTGCACGCCGGCCAGCGCGAGCGCAGGTGCCGCGTCGATGCCGCGCAGCAGCCCGTGCGCACACGGCGAGACGATGGGCGCGGCGTAGAGCGTGCCCTTGGTCTCGGGCAGGTCATCGACATAGGGCGCCGCGCCGCAGACCTGGGCACGCGCGCTTTCGTGCGGCCAGGGCTGGCCCAGCGCGGGGCTGAGGGACATCGGCAAGGATGCGGCAGAAGCCGCGGCAGGCAGCGTAGCGGGCTTCATTGCGCGACCTCCTGCAACAGCGGCGGCAGGTAGTGATGCTCCAAACTTGGTAGCTGCTGATGGAGATGGGGCGGGCACTGGGGCCCATTTTCTTCTTGATGTTCGGGTTGGCTTTCCAGCCAAAAGCGCTGCAGCAAGCGCCCAAGCACGGCGCGGCGGTAGCTGCTAGTCGCGCGCAGGTCGGACAAGGGCGTGAACTCCGCTTGCAGGGCGTGCGCGGCGGCGTCTAGGGTGGCCTGCGTCCAGGGCTGGCCGAGCAGCGCGGCCTCGGTGGCCCGCGCCCGTGCCGGCGTGGCCGCGACGCCGCCCGCGCCTATGCGCACGCGCTGCACCACGCCCTCTGCGACTTCGACCTGCAGCGCGAGGCACACGGCCGAGATGTCGTCCTCCCAGCGCTTGGAGACCTTGTAGGCGCGCAGAAGCTGCGCCGTGTGCGGCGCTGCACCGGGCGCACCGGGAGCATCCTGCGCACCGGGCGCACCGTGCGAGTTGTGAGCACCCGGCGCGGACGACGCGGCGGGTGGCCGCGGCACCAGGATGCGCACCAACAATTCGTCGGGCGCGAGCTGGGTGCGCCGGTAGCCGGTGTAAAAGTCTTCGAGCGCGAACGTGCGCTCGCCGCGCGTGCTCGCGAGCACGAGCTGCGCGCCCAGCGCGATCAAAAGCGGCATCGAGTCGCCGATCGGCGAACCGTTCGCCACGTTGCCACCCAGCGTGCCCGCGTTGCGCACCGGTAGCCCCGCAAAGCGCGCGCCAAAATCGTGCAGCTGCGGCCACTGCTGCGCCAGCGCGGCAAACGCATCGGTGAGCGTCACCGCCGCGCCGATGGCGATGTGGTGGGCATGCCAGTCTATGCGGCGCAGCTCGGACACGCGTGTGACATCGAGCACCTGCGCAAAGCGCCGCTGCTGCTGCGTCACCCACAGGCTCACGTCGGTGCAGCCGGCCACCACCTGCGCTTCGGGCCGCGCCGCGCGCGCCGCGAGCAGGGCCGGCAGGGTCTGTGGCGATTCATAAGCAAAATTGCCTTCCAGCCCTTTATCCTCCTGCGCAAGCAGCTTCAATAGTCGTAGCAATTCGGCTTCCTCGACGGCCACGGCGGGCAGCGTGCCCATGCGCTGCGCCGCCTGCAGGATGGGACGGTAGCCGGTGCAGCGGCACAGGTTGCCCGAGAGCGCCTCGAGCGCCTGTTCCTGCGTGACTTCTTGACCCGCGTACCCTGCGTGCCCCGTAGCGCGCGCAGCGATCTTGTTCTGGTACAGGCCGAACAGGCTCATCACGAAACCCGGCGTGCAAAAGCCGCACTGCGAGCCGTGGCATTCGAGCAGGGCTTGCTGCACGGGGTGCAGATCGGCGCTGGACGCCGCGCCTACAGCGCCCTGGGCGCCAGGCGCAGCGGCTGCCGCAATCGGGTGCGCAGGGTGCTCGGGGCTGCAGGCATCGCCCCGCGCCTCGGTTTGGGGATCGGCAGCGGCGCACGCACGGCGCAGCAGCGGGTCGCGCGTCAGGTCTTCCACCGTCCACAGCGCCAGGCCGTCGATCGAATGCACAAGCCGAATGCAGCTGTTCACGGCCCGGTAGCGCAGCCGCCCCTCGTGCAGCTCGGCCAGCACCACGGTGCAGGCGCCGCAGTCGCCCTCGCCGCAGCCCTCTTTGGTGCCGGTCTGAGCCAGGTCTTCGCGCAGCAAGTCGAGCAAGGTGCGCTCGGGCGGCACATGCGCCAGCCTGACCAACTGGCCACGGCGCACGAAGCGTAAGGGGCGGGTGTTCATGGGGAGTGAATCTGGACAACGAAAGGGAAAAGCGGTCTATGCTCTGCGCCATTGTGCGGCGGCGGACGGACGTCGATGAAATAGCATGTTCTATGCCGGATCGGGGCCGCCAGAATCCGTCGTTCCTGAGCGTAGTGCGCTGCCAAAAAAAGAGCTTCCCGCGCATGCTGCGTGCGCTGAGGCATCGAATTTGCTTCAACATTGCTCCAATAAAATTGGGATAGCCAAGCAAGTGCACCGCATGAACGCATCGTCCTCTTTGATTGCCGCGGGAAGCGACCCAGATCGCGGCTCCGCCCCGCCCCGCCTGCAGCTCGCCGGCATCCGCAAAAGCTACCCCGGCGTGGTGGCCAACGATGATGTGTCGCTCATGGTGCAGCCGGGCGAGATCCATGCGGTGCTGGGCGAAAACGGTGCGGGCAAGTCCACGCTCATGAAGATCATCTACGGCGCGGTGCAGCCCGACGCTGGCGCGGTGTGGTTCAACGGCCAGCCCGTGCAGGTGCGCAACCCGCAGGAGGCGCGCGCGCTGGGCATTGCGATGGTGTTCCAGCATTTCAGCCTGTTCGACACGCTCACCGTGGCCGAGAACGTGTGGCTGGGGCTGGACAAGGGGCTGGCGCTCGCCGAGGTCACGCGCCGCATCAGCGCCAAGGCGGCCGAATACGGGCTCGATGTCGATCCGTTGCGCCCGGTGCACACGCTGAGCGTGGGCGAGATGCAGCGCGTGGAGATCATCCGCGCGCTGCTCGGCGCGCCGCAGCTGTTGATCCTCGACGAGCCGACCTCGGTGCTCACGCCGCAGGCGGTCGAAAAACTCTTCGTTGTGCTGCGCCGGCTTGCCAGCGAGGGCTGCAGCATCCTCTACATCAGCCACAAGCTGCACGAGATTCGCGCGTTGTGCACGGCTTGCACGGTGCTGCGCGGCGGCAAGGTCACGGGCGTGTGCAATCCGGCGCTCGAATCGAACGCCTCGCTCTCGCGCCTGATGATTGGCGCCGAGCCGCCCGCGCTGCAGCACCGCGCGGCGCCGCCGGGTGCGCCCGTGCTGCGCGTGCAGGGCTTGTCGCTGCGGCGCGCCGATCCGTTTGGCGTCGATCTGGTCGATGTGCGGCTGGAGGTGCGTGCGGGCGAGGTCGCGGGTATTGCGGGCGTGTCGGGCAACGGGCAAAAGGAACTGCTCGCCGCGCTTTCGGGCGAGGACACGCGCGCCGCGCCCGGCAGCATCGAGATCGTGGGGCCGGGCGCGGGCCGGCAGGGGCAGGAAGTGAGCCAGCAAGGCCAAGATGTGAGCCGGCAAGGCCCGCGGGCGCGCCGTGCGCTGGGCCTGCACTTCGTGCCCGAGGAGCGCCTGGGCCGTGGCGCCGTGCCCAGCATGGACCTGGCGCACAACCTGCTGCTCACGCGCGCGCAGGCCGTGGCCGCGGGCGGCTGGATTCGGCTTGCGGCGCTGCAGGCGCAGGCGCGCGGCATCATCGAGCGCTTTCGCGTGCGCGCGGCCGGGCCGCAGGCGCCCGCGCAGTCGCTGTCGGGCGGCAATCTGCAAAAGTTCATCGTCGGGCGCGAGATCGACGCCCGGCCGCGCCTCTTCATCGTCGCGCAGCCGACCTGGGGCGTGGACGTGGGCGCGGCGGCGCAGATCCGTGCCGAGATTTTGGCGCTGCGCGATGCGGGCTGCGCGGTGCTCGTGCTCAGCGAGGAGCTCGACGAGCTGTTCGAGCTCAGCGACCGGCTGCATGTGCTGGCCAAGGGGCGGCTGTCGCCCGCGGTGTCACGCGCCGAGGCCACGGTGGCGCAGATCGGCGCCTGGATGAGCGGCCTGTGGCACGCCGAAGTGCAAGGGCATCTGGCGCAGAGGGCCGAAATGTCTTCAGAATCGTCGTCCGAATCGCGGCCTCAAAACCCCGGCGCGCCTGCGTCCACCTCCGACGGAGCCACGCATGCTGCGGCTTGAGCCCCGGCCGGCACCCTCGCGCGGCTGGACGTATGCCTCGCCGCTGCTCGCGCTCGCGCTCACGGTGCTCATCGCCGTGGCGCTGTTCGCGCTGCTGGGCAAAGACCCGTTGCGCGGCCTGCAGGCGTTTTTCTGGGAGCCCGTCAAATCGGCCTACGCGCTCGGCGAGCTGCTGGTCAAGGCCACACCGTTGCTGTTGATCGCGCTCGGGCTCGCGGTGTGCTTTCGCTCCAACGTGTGGAACATCGGCGCCGAGGGGCAATACATCCTCGGCGCGATCAGCGCGGGCGGCGTGGCGCTGCTCGCGACGCCCGAGACGGGCCGCTGGATCGTGCCCGCGCTGCTGCTCGCGGGCGTGCTCGGTGGCATGGCCTGGGCCGCGCTCACGGCGCTGCTGCGCGATCGTTTTCACGCGAACGAAATCCTCGTGAGCCTGATGCTGGTCTATGTGGCTTCGCTGCTGCTCAGTTATCTGGTGTTCGGGCCGTGGAAAGACCCGCAGGGCTACAACTTTCCGCAGACGCGCATGTTCGAGCGCGTGACGCAGATTCCGCGCCTGTGGCCGGGCACGCGCGTGCACGTCGGCCTGCTGCTCGCGCTTGTGGCGGCGGCGGGGCTGTGGGTGTTTTTGTTTCGCACGCGCGCGGGCTTTGCGCAGCAGGTGGGCGGGCTTGCGCCTGCGGCGGCGCGCTACGCGGGCTTTTCTTCGCGGCGCGCGCTGTGGCTCGCGCTGCTGCTGTCGGGCGGGCTTGCGGGGCTGGCCGGGGCGCTCGAAGTCGCGGGGCCCATCGGGCAGCTCACGCCCTACGTGCCCGCGGGCTACGGCTTTGCCGCGATCATCGTCGCCTTCGTCGGGCGGCTGCACCCGGTGGGCATGGTGCTCTCGGCCTTGCTGATGAGCATGTTCTACATCGGCGGCGAGCTCGCGCAGTCGCGCCTGGGGCTGCCCAAGTCGATCACGGGGGTGTTCCAGGGCCTGCTGCTGTTTACGCTGCTGGCCTGCGACACGCTGATCGCGTACCGCGTGCGCTGGGGCCGCCTCGGTGCGCGGCAGGCAGGGGGTTGAGGCATGGAATCCTACGCATTGCTCATTGCCGCCACGCTGAACGCAGGCACGGTGCTCGCACTCGCGGCGCTGGGGCTGCTCATCAACGAAAAGGCCGGCGTCGTCAACCTGGGCGCCGAGGGCATGATGCTGTGCGCCGCGATCGCCGGCTTTGCCACCGTGGTGCACACGGGCAATACCTGGCTGGGCTTTGCTGCGGGCATGGCGGTGGGCGCGCTGCTTGCGGCCGCGTTCGGCCTGCTCGTGGTCTGGCTGCACACCAACCAGTACGCCACGGGGCTCGCGCTGAGCCTGTTCGGCAGCGGTTTTTCGGCCTTCGTGGGCATAGGCTACGTGCAGGCCAAACTGCCCGAGTTGCCGCGCTACGCGATTCCCGTGCTGGGCGACGTGCCGCTGCTCGGGCCGGCGCTGTTTCGCCAGCACCCGCTCGTGTACCTGACCATGCTGCTCACGGCGGCGCTCGCGTGGTTTTTGTACCGCGCGCGCGCCGGGCTGGTGCTGCGCGCGGTGGGCGAGTCGCCCGCGGCGGCGCACGCGCTCGGCTACCCGGTGCGGCGCATCCGCCTTGCGGCGGTGATGGTGGGCGGCGCGCTGTGCGGCCTCGCGGGCGCTTACCTTTCGACGGTGTATACCCCGCTGTGGGCCGAGGGCATGGTCGCGGGGCGCGGCTGGATCGCGCTCGCGCTCACCACCTTTGCCACCTGGCGCCCGGCACGGGTATTGCTTGGTGCGTACCTGTTCGGCGGCGTGACCATGCTGCAGTTTCACCTGCAGGCCACGGGCGTGGAGCTGCCCAGCCAGTGGCTGAGCATGTTGCCCTACGTGGCCACCATCGTGGTGCTCGCGCTGATTTCGCGCAACCCGGTCTGGATTCGTGTCAACATGCCGGCCTCGCTCGGCAAGCCGTTCCATCCGGGGTGATTTTGGCCCTCTGCGGTCGCGGCCGCGCTTCGATTTTCGTCCCTGCAAGCCCTCTGTTCTGGAAGGAATCCCCCCATGACTGATCTGCACAAACGCTCCCTGCTCAAACTCGCCACGTTCTCGGCCCTGGCGGCGGCCGCGCTTGCCGGCTGCGGCAAGAAGGAAGAGCCCGCGCCGGCCCCCGCGCCCGCCGCAGCACCGGCTTCGGCCGCGCAGGCGCCCGCACCCAGGCCCGAGCCGCTCAAGATCGCCTTTGCCTACGTGGGCCCGGTGGGCGACGGCGGCTGGTCTTACGCGCACGACCAGGGGCGCAAGGCGGTCGAGAAGGAGTTTGGCGACAAAGTGCAGACGAGCTACGTCGAGAGCGTGCCCGAAGGCGCAGACGCCGAGCGCGTGTTCCGCGACATGGTGGGGCAGGGCAACAAGCTCGTGTTCGGCACCTCGTTCGGCTACATGGAAAGCATGGCCAAGGTCGCCCCCGACCATCCCGAGGTCAAGTTCGAGCACGCCACGGGCTACAAGACGGCGGACAACCTGCGCACCTACGACAGCCGCACCTACGAGGGCGCATACCTTGCGGGCATCATCGCGGGCGGCATGACCAAGAGCAACACGCTGGGCGTGGTGGGCTCGGTGCCCATTCCCGAAGTGGTGCGCAACATCAACAGCTTCACGCTCGGCGCGCAAAGCGTGAACCCCAAGATCAAGACCAAGGTGGTCTGGGTGAACGAGTGGTTCAACCCGCCCAAGGAGACCGAGGCCGCGACCTCGCTGATCAACGGCGGCGCCGACGTGCTGTTCCAGAACACCGACTCACCCGCCGTGCTCAAGACTGCCGAGGACAAGGGCAAGCGCGCGTTCGGCTGGGACAGCGACATGAAAGCCTACGGCCCGAAGGCGCACCTGGCGTCTTCGGTCATCAACTGGGGCCCGTACTACATCCAGAGCGTCAAAGAGGTGCTCGACGGCACCTGGAAAACCGGGCGCAGCTGGTGGGGCGTGAAAGAGGGCGCAATCGACATCGTCTCGATCGCCGATGACGTGCCCGCCGAGCTCAAGGCCAAGGTCGATGCCGCCAAAAGCGGCCTCAAGGACGGCAGCCTGGTGATCTGGAAGGGCCCCATCGTGGGCCAGAACGGCAAGCCCGTGCTCGAAAAGGACGCCGTGGCCGACGACAAATTCCTCACGAGCATCAACTTCTACGTCAAGGGCGTGGAGGGCAAGGTGCCGGGCGGGGAGAAGAAGTAAAGCGCCACAGACGCAAGGCAGTCTGGTCTGCCGTTCATGCATAGTGCGTCCGCTCGCTGCCGCTTTGTGCGGCGAGCGGACGTTTTTTTGGAGACCGCCCATGTCCTCTGCCGATCTTCCCGCGCTCCCCGCCCAGCTCGCGCACATCGCCCCTGCGCGCCTGCCCGCGCTACTCGCCGCGATGCCCAAGGCCGAGCTGCACATCCACATCGAAGGCTCGCTCGAGCCCGAGCTGATCTTTGCGCTCGCGCAGCGCAACGGCGTGGCGCTGCCGTATGCGAGCGTGGCGCAGCTGCGCAGCGCGTATGCCTTCAGCAACCTGCAGAGCTTTCTGGACATTTACTACGCGGGCGCCAGCGTCTTGCTGCAGGAGCAGGACTTTTATGACATGGCGCGCGCCTATCTTGCGCGCGCTGCTTCTGAAAACGTAGTGCACGCGGAGATTTTCTTCGACCCGCAGACGCACACGGCGCGCGGCGTGCCCATGGAGGCAGTCATTCACGGTCTGCACCGCGCCTGCGTGGATGCGCGTGCCGAGTGGGGCATTTCGGCGGCGCTGATCCTGTGCTTTTTGCGCCACCTGAGCGAGGAAGACGCCTTTGCCACGCTGCAGCAGGCCCTCCCGCTGCGCGACAAATTCATCGGCGTGGGGCTGGATTCGAGCGAGCTCGGCCACCCGCCAGAAAAATTTGCGCGCGTGTTCGCACGCTGCCGCGAGCTGGGCCTGCACCTGGTCGCGCACGCGGGCGAGGAGGGACCGCCGGCCTACATCTGGAGCGCGCTCGACGTGCTCCACGCCGAGCGCATAGACCACGGTGTGCAGGCGCAGCACGACGCGGCGCTGCTGCAGCGCCTGGCGCGCGAGCGTATTCCGCTCACCGTGTGCCCGCTGTCCAACCTCAAGCTCTGCGTCTTTGCCAGCCTGGCGCAGCACAACCTGCCGCAGTTGCTCGCTGCGGGGCTGTGCGTCACGGTCAACTCCGACGATCCGGCCTACTTCGGTGGCTACATCAACGACAACTTCACGCAGCTGTTTGCCGCCACGGGCCTGGGGGCGCCGCACGCCTACATGCTGGCGCGCAACAGCTTCGAAGCCAGTTTCGTCGCTGCGGAGACCAAACGTGCCTGGCAGGAGCGCCTCGACGGGGTGTTTGCGCGCTTTGCGCAGGGATAGCCGCGCCTGCGGAGGCGCTCTTCCGCGCATGCGGAGCGCGCGTTGATCGCTCAACCCAGATTGTTCATGAGGACGTGGGACGATGGTTCCCTGTCATTGCGAGGGCCGAAGGCCCGCGGCAATCCATATGGCCTTCGATGCAGCGCCTGCGTCCCTTGCAAAACCGGGACTGGATTGCCGCGCCCCTGCGGGGCTCGCAATGACGGGTTTCCTTGCAGCGGCCAAAATGACCGTCAGCCGTCAGCCGTCAGCCGTCAGCCGTCAGCCGTCAGCCGTCAGCCGTCAGCCGTCAGCCGTCAGCCGTCAGCCGTCAGCCAGCGCCTGCGTAGGTGCGCAGCACCGCCGAATGGACAATCTGGGTTCAACCGGGGCAGGCTGTCGCGCGCGGTGAAGCTGTGACAATGCGCACACAACAAGCTCACCCAGAGACAGCACCATGCGCAGCGCCCCCAGCTCGGCTCCAAACCTTCCTCCACCGGCGCCTCTTGGCACACCCGCCGCGCAGCGTCCGATGGACATCGCGCTCGCAGGGCTGGTGGCGCTGGCCGTGGCCATGGGCATAGGGCGCTTTGCGTTCACGCCGCTGCTGCCCATGATGCTGCACGATGGCCTGCTCGACCTGCCCGGCGCGAGCTGGCTCGCGAGCGCGAACTATTTCGGCTACCTGGTCGGCGCCGTGCTGTGCACGCTGCAGCCCTGGCTGTGGGCGCGGCTGCGTGTGCTGCCCCTGTTTGCCTTCGTCACGCTGGTGCGCGGCGGGCTCGTGGCGACGGGGCTGCTCACGCTCGCGATGGCCTGGCCCGCGCCTGCGGCCTGGCCCGTGCTGCGCTTTGCCGCGGGCGTAACGAGCGCCGTGGTGTTCGTCTATACCTCGGGCTGGTGCATGGCGCGGCTCGCGCGGCTGGGTGTGCCTGCGCTCAGCGGCATGATCTACATGGGGCCGGGCGCGGGCATCGTGCTCAGCGGCCTCGCGGCCAGCGCCATGACGGCCTGGCACTGGCGCGCTGCGGCGGGCTGGGTGCTGTTCGGCCTGCTCGCCTGGGTGCTCGCGGCCTCGGTCTGGCGCACCCTGCGCGGCGGGGATGAGCGTCTGCACGCCGGTGCACCGGCCGCAGGACAGACAGGGAGCGGCGTGAGCACGCCGCCACAGGGCCGCGCCGAGATGGCCTGGCTCGCGCTGGCTTACGGCCTCGCAGGCTTTGGCTACATCATCACCGCAACCTTTCTGCCCGTGATTGCGCGCACGGCCTTGCCCGGCTCGGCCTGGCTGGACCTGTTTTGGCCCATGTTCGGCCTGGGCGTGATGGCCGGCGCGCTGCTCGTCTCGCGCCTGCCGCACGGCGGTGACTTTCGCCTGCGTCTGATCGTGTGCTATGTGCTGCAGGCCGCGGGCGTGGCGGCAAGCCTCTACAGCCCGAGTCTGGCGGGCTTCGTGCTCGGCAGCGTGCTGCTGGGCGTGCCTTTTACCGCGATCACTTTCTTTGCGATGCACGAGGTGCGCCGCCTGCGCCCGGCCCAGGCCGCGAGCTTCATCGGCCTGCTCACGGCCATGTATGGCGTAGGGCAGATCCTCGGCCCGGCGCTGGTCGCGCTGTTGCTGCGCCGCCTGCCCGACGCGGCGGCGGGATTTGCGCTGTCGCTCGAAGTCGCCGCGGGCGCGCTGATCATCGGTGCGCTGATCTACGCGGGCATGGTGTGGGCGTATCCCATGCGCGCGGCCAAGTCGTAACGGCGCGGCAGATTTTCGGAGCTGAGCCATGGCCGCGCGCGGGGCATGGCAGTCCGGCGCGAGGGATCTTCGCACTTCGGGCAAAATAGCACGGTCGTTCTATTTTGACCGTGCATGTCCAGTCCCTCGAACTCGCCGCAATCTCCCGTGCCTTCGGCGCCAGGGCGCGCAGCGCCCGATCCAGCGGCGCGCGCGGGCCGCGCCCTGCAAAAAGGCCGGCAGACCAAGGCCGCGATCGTCGATGCGGCGCTCGGGCTTGCGACGCACATCGGACTCGAGGGCCTCTCCGTGGGGGCGCTGGCCGAGCGCATGGGCATGAGCAAGTCGGGCGTGTTTGCGCACTTCGGCTCGCGCGAGGAATTGCAGATCTCGGTGATCCGCGAATACCACGCGCGCTTCGAGCAAGAGGTGTTCTACCCCGCCTTGCAGGCCCCGCGCGGCGTGGCGCGCCTGCGCGCGCTGTTCGAGCGCTGGATGGCGCGCACCTCGGTCGAGATCGACTCGGGCTGCCTCTACATCAGCGGCGCGGTCGAGTTCGACGACCGGCCGGGCCCGGTGCGCGACGCGCTCGCGTCTTCGGTATGCACCTGGCACGCGGCCTTGAAGCGCGCGATTGTGCTGTGCAAGGAGTGCGGCGAACTGCGCGCCGACACGGACGAGGAGCAGATGCTGTTCGAAATCCACGGCCTGATCCTCGCGCTGCACTACGAGGCACGCTTTTTACAAACGCCCGGCTCGCTCGCACGCGCGCTCACGGGCTTTGACCACATCCTGCAGCGTTATGGTGCAAAAGTGCCGCCAACGCAGGTTTTACCTTCACCCTCCACTCCCAAGGAATGAGCACCATGCCCCGCTACACCCCGCCCCTGCGCGACATTGAATTCGTTTTGCATGAAGTGTTCGGCCTGAGCGACGAGCTCAAGGCCATGCCGACCTACGCCGATTTCGACGCAGCCACGCTGCGCGCCGTGCTCGAAGAAGGTGGCAAGTTCGCCGCCGAGGTGCTCTTTCCGCTCAACATGAGCGGTGACACCGAGGGCTGCACGCTCGACCCAGCGACGCACGCCGTGCGCACGCCGACCGGCTTCAAGGAGGCTTACGCGCAGTACGTGGCCGGCGGCTGGCCTGCGCTGTCGTGCGATCCGGCTTACGGCGGCCAAGGGCTGCCCATGGTCATCAACCAGTGCTTTTACGAAATGCTCAACGCCGCGAACCAGGCCTGGACCATGTACCCCGGCCTCTCGCACGGCGCCTACGAATGCCTGCACACGCACGGCACGCCCGAGCAAAAGCGGTTGTACCTGCCGCGCCTCACGAGCGGGCACTGGACGGCCACCATGTGCCTGACCGAGCCGCACTGCGGCACCGACCTGGGCCTGCTCAAGACGCGCGCCGAGCCGCAGCCCGATGGCAGCTACAAGCTCACCGGCACCAAGATTTTCATCAGCGCGGGCGAGCACGACCTGGCGGAAAACATCGTGCACCTGGTGCTCGCGCGCCTGCCCGACGCACCTGCGGGCAGCAAGGGCATCAGCCTGTTCGTCGTGCCCAAATTTCTGCCGCAGGCGGACGGCAGCCTGGGCGCGCGCAGCGCGATCTACTGTGGCGGCCTGGAACACAAAATGGGCATACGCGCGAGCGCCACCTGCCAGATGGTGCTCGACGGCGCCACAGGCAGCCTGGTGGGCGAGCCGCACAAGGGGCTGGCCGCGATGTTCGTGATGATGAACGCCGCGCGCCTGGGCGTGGGCGTGCAGTCGCTGGGCCTGACCGAGGTGGCCTACCAGAACGCGCTGGCCTACGCCAAGGAGCGCCTGCAGATGCGCAGCCTCTCGGGCCCCAAGGCCAAGGACGAGCCCGCCGACCCCATCATCGTGCACCCCGACGTGCGCCGCATGCTGCTCACGGCCAAAGCCTGGGCCGAGGGCGGACGCGCGCTTGCGATCTACTGCGCGCTGCTCGTGGACAAAGAGCTGCACCACCCCGACGAGAAAGTGCGCGCCGAAAGCGCCGAACTCGTCGCGCTGCTCACGCCCATCGCCAAGGCCTTCCTCACCGACAACGGCTACCAGGCCGCCACGCTGTGCCAGCAGGTCTTCGGCGGGCACGGCTACATCAAGGAGTGGGGCATGGAGCAGTTCGTGCGCGATGCGCGCATCAACATGATCTACGAGGGCACGAACGGCGTCCAGGCGCTCGACCTGCTCGGCCGCAAGGTGCTCGCCAACCAGGGCGCGACGCTGCGCAAGTTCGGCAAGCTCGTGGCCGCGCTGGCGCAGCAGGAGGCCGCGAACCCGCAAATGGCCGAATTCATCCAGCCGCTGGCCGGCCTGGGCGAAAAGATGACCCAGTTCACGACCGAAATCGGCATGAAAGCCATGCAGAACCCCGAAGAGGTGGGCGCTGCCGCGACCGACTACCTGCGCGTGGCCGGCCACCTGGTGTTCGGCTACCTGTTCGCGCGCATGGCGCAGGTTGCGCTGCGCCAGATCGCCGCGGGCCATGCCGAGCCGTTTTACCGCGCCAAGCTGCAGACGGCGCGCTTTTATTTCGCGCGCCTCTTCCCCGAAACCGCCGCGCTCATGCGCAGCGCGCGCTCGGGCAGCCAGGTGCTGATGGACACTGACCTCGCGCTGGCCGGGTGATGTGGAGTGATTTTGGCTTCTGCGCCTTTACCATAAGGCGTAAGCAGCTCTCTTTTAGAGAGCGCAAAGCCGATGCCGCGTGCGGCACTCGCGCATTGCGTAGATACTCGGCCTCCATCCCCTATTGCCCCTCCACACCGATCGAGGAGACCCGTTTTGACGACCCCCACTCCCGCCACACCACACCCCTTCGACGAAGCCATGGCCTTCACGCCCTGCGACGCCCCCGCAGGCTGGCCCGGCCATGCGGGCACGCGCTACTGGCAGGGCCGCACGCACCCCGGCTACGCGAACATGGTCGGGCCTTATGGCGGCATCACCGCTGCGCAGGCGCTCAACGCCGTGATGCTGCACCCTGAGCGCCTGGGCGAGCCGCTCGCCCTCACCGTGAACTATGCCGGCCCGCTGGCCGACGGCCCCTTCATCGCCACGGCCACGCCGCTGCGCACCAACCGCTCCACGCAGCACTGGAGCGTGGCGCTGCTGCAGACCGACGCGAGCGGTGCGCTCGCCGTCACCACCACGGCCACGGCCGTGACCGCGGCGCGGCGCGAAACCTGGAGCGTGAGCGACACGCCCGCGCCCCCCGTGCCGCGCCCGCACGAGGTGTTGGCCGAAGCACGCGGCGGCGTGCCCATGGAGTGGCGCAACCGCTACGAAATGCGCGCGATCGTCGGCGACTTTCCGCGCGAGTGGGACGACAGCCACAGCCACAGCAGCCTCAGCCAGCTATGGATGCGCGACGCGCCGCCGCGACCGCTGGACTTCTGCGCGCTCGCGGCGCTGTGCGACCTGTTCTTTCCGCGCCTGTTTTTGCGCCGCGCGCGCCGCGTGCCCATAGGCACGGTGTCCATGACGGCGTATTTCCACGCTGGCAGCACCGAGCTTGCCGCCACCGGCGCCGGCTACCTGCTCGGCCAGGCGCAGGCGCAGGAATTCCGCAACGGCTTTTTTGACCAGACTGCACAGGTGTGGAACGAAGCCGGCACCATGCTCGCGACCACGCACCAAGTGGTCTATTACAAAGAATAAGGCCCGGACGCAGTCCCGGACGACACGCACTTCCCCCCATCCTTTGAGAACCCCCATGAGCTCCAGCAACCAGGACATCCTCGTGCACACCGAAGCCGGTGTGTGCACCATCACCTTCCACCGCGTGGACAAGAAAAACTCCTTCACCGCGGCCATGTACGCCACGCTGGCTGCAGCGCTCGCCGCGGCCGAAGCCGACCCGCAGGTGCGCGTGCTCGTGTTCCAGGGCGACGCGACGGTGTTCAGCGCGGGCAACGACATCGCCGACTTTCTCGAACGCCCGCCCCTGGACCAGAATGCGCCGGTTTTCCAGGTGCTGCGCGGCCTCGCGACCTTCTCCAAGCCCATGATCGCCGCCGTCTGCGGCCCGGCCGTGGGCCTGGGCACGACCATGCTCTTTCATTGCGACCTGGTCTATGCGGGCGACAACGCAGTGTTTTCCATGCCTTTCGTGAACCTCGGCCTGTGCCCCGAGGCCGGCTCCAGCCTGCTCGCGCCGCAAATTCTCGGCTACCACCGTGCGGCCGAGGCGCTGCTGTTCGGCGAGCCCTTCCTGGCCGAAGCCGCGCTCGAAGCCGGCCTGGTCAACCGCGTCGTGCCGCCCACCGAATGCAACGCGCTGGCGCAGGCGCAAGCGAAAAAGCTCGCGGCCAAGCCCTTGAGCTCCCTCATCGAGACCAAGCGCCTGCTCAAAAAAGGCCAAACCCCCGCCGTGCTCGAGCGCATCGCCGAAGAGGCCGAAACCTTCGGCCGCCTGCTCACCGCCCCCGCCGCGCGCGAAGCCTTCACCGCGTTCCTCGAAAAGCGCCGTCCGGACTTCAGCAAGGTCTGAAGTCCTCCCCGCGAGGGGCGGTAAAGAGTCAAGAGGCGCGCCCCGCGTAAAGGCGCTCTGTGTGCTGCCGCAAGGCTTGCAAGCGCATGCAACGCCTGAGGGTTTTGCTTACGGCTTTTGCGCATTGCCGCAGGCCTGCAAGGGGGAGCAGGTCCTACGATGAAGGTTCTTTTTCAAGGAGAACCGATGGCCGTGCAATCCCCCTTCTTCGGCAAGCGTGAGCCCGATGCGTTTGCTTCGCGCCACAGCGCAAGCACCGCTGCGGGTCTGGGCGCCACCTCTGCCGCGGCGGCACCCACAACTGCCAGCGCGCAAGCCGCCAAACCTGCTCCCGACAGCCAAGGCAGCAAGCTCATCGTCGGGCCGAACATCAAGCTCAAAGGGGTCGAAATCACCGATTGCGACACCCTGGTGGTCGAGGGCATGGTCGAAGCCACCATGGACTCGCGCGTGATCCATATCGCTGCCGAGGGCGCTTTCCGCGGCTCGGCAGAAATCGACATCGCCGAGATTTTTGGCGAATTCGACGGCACCCTGACAGTGCGCCAAAAGCTCGTGATCCACCAGTCCGGCAAGGTGCGCGGCAAGATCCGCTACGGCAAGCTGGTGGTCGAAGAAGGCGGCCAGCTTTCGGGCGAGATCGCCGTGGGCGTGGGCCCCACGCAAAACACGGCGAAAAAGGGTGCCGACGGAGCGGCAGCTTCGGGGCCGGCCGTGCCGCTCGCGGCTTAGGAGCCCGTCGGGCTTGGGTGCGCTCAGGCCGCCACGTGCCTGCGCACCACAGGGCGCGGGCGGCCTGCATCGTCTATGGCCACGTAGGTGAGCCGCGCCTGCGTGACTTTCACATAATTTCCCTGCTTGGCGAGCTGTTCGGCATAGACCTCGACTTCCACGGTGATCGAGGTATGGCCTACGTGCGCGATGCTCGCAAAAAAAGAGAGTACGTCGCCCACGCGCACCGGCTGCTTGAAGATGAATTCGTTCACCGCCACGGTCGCCATGCGGCCTTGCGCATGGCGTGCGGGCAGCACCGATCCGGCTAGGTCCACCTGCGACATCACCCAGCCGCCGAAGATGTCGCCATTGGCGTTGCAGTCGGCCGGCATGGGGATGACCTTGAGCACGAGCTCCTTGTCGGTGGGCAGCGTGGCGGGAGGGGGCGTCGTGGTGGTAGCGGTGGCGGCAGTGGTGGACATGGGCACAATCTCCGGATTTGCTTTGGATTGTCCCCCATGCGCCGCCACGGTGAATCTGCTCCCTCCCTTCCTGTCGCGCCAGCCTCGGCACATTCCGACTGGGCCACGCTGCGCCGGCTGCTGCCGTATCTGTGGCACTACAAGTGGCGCGTGCTCGCGGCGATCGCGTTCATGGTCGGCGCCAAGCTCGCCAACGTGGGCGTGCCGGTGCTGCTCAAGGCGCTCGTGGATGCGCTCAACGTGCGCCCCGGCGATCCAGCGGCGCTGCTCGTCGTGCCCCTGGGGCTGCTGCTTGCCTACGGCGGGCTGCGGCTGTGCACCTCACTCTTCACCGAGCTGCGCGAGCTGGTGTTTGCCAAAGCCACGCAGGGCGCGGCGCGCAGCATCGCGCTGCAGACCTTCCGCCACCTGCACGCGCTGAGCCTGCGCTTTCACCTGGAGCGCCAGACCGGCGGCATGTCGCGCGACATCGAGCGCGGCGTGCGTGCGCTCGAGTCGCTGGTCTCGTTCACGCTGTTCAACATCATCGCCACGCTCGTCGAGGTGCTGCTCGTGCTGGGCGTGCTCGCCGTGAAGTTCGATGCGGGCTTTGCCTGGATCACGCTTGCGGCGCTGCTGCTTTATATCGTCTTCACGGTGCGCGTGACCGAGTGGCGCACGCAGTTTCGCCGCCAGGCGAACGAATCCGACTCCGCCGCGCACACCAAGGCCGTCGATGCGCTGCTGAATTACGAAACCGTCAAATACTTCAACAACGAGGAGTTCGAGGCGCGCCGCTACGACGAGAGCCTGGAGCGTTTGCGCCGCGCGCGCCTCAAGAGCCAGAGCACGCTGTCGCTGCTCAACACGGGCCAGCAGCTCATCATCGCCACGGCGCTCGTGGTGATGCTCTGGCGTGCCACGCAGGGCGTGGTCGCGGGGCGCATGACGCTGGGCGACCTGGTGATGGTCAACGGCTTCATGATCCAGCTCTACATCCCGCTGAACTTCCTCGGCGTGATCTACCGTGAGATCAAGCAGGGCCTGACCGACGTGGACCGCATGTTCGCGCTCATGGACCGACCGCAGGAAGTCGCCGACGCGCCCGGTGCGCCGCCGCTCGCGGGGCTCGAGCGGCCGGTGGTGCGCTTCGAGGACGTGCACTTTGCCTACGAGCCCGAGCGGCCCATTCTGCGCGGCCTGAGCTTCGAGATTCCGGCGGGCCAGACGGTGGCCGTGGTTGGCCCCTCGGGCGCGGGCAAATCGACGCTCGCGCGGCTGCTGTTTCGCTTTTACGACGTGCAGCAGGGGCGCATCACCATCGCGGGGCAGGACATCCGCAGCGTCACGCAAGAGAGCCTGCGCCGCGCCCTGGGCATCGTGCCGCAGGACACGGTGCTGTTCAACGACACCATCGCCTACAACATCGCCTACGGCCGCCCGGGCGCGAGCCAGGCCGAGGTCGAGGCAGCCGCGCGCGCCGCGCACATCCACGACTTCATCGCCTCCACGCCCAAGGGCTACGCCACGCTGGTGGGCGAGCGCGGGCTCAAGCTCTCGGGCGGCGAAAAGCAGCGCGTGGCGATCGCGCGCACGCTGCTCAAGAACCCGCCGATTTTGATCTTCGACGAGGCCACCTCGGCGCTCGACTCGGCCAACGAGCGCGCGATCCAGGCCGAGTTGCGCAGCGCCGCGCAGGGCAAGACCACGCTGCTGATCGCGCACCGCCTCTCCACCGTGGTCGATGCGCACGAAATCCTCGTGCTCGAAGCCGGCCGCATCGTCGAGCGCGGCACGCACGCCGCCTTGCTCGCGCAAGGCGGCACCTACGCGCGCATGTGGGCGCTGCAGCAAAGCGGCGAGGGGGCGCTCATGGCGTAAGTAGGGGCTGGCATAGCGCTGCCCCTGCGTGCGGCGTGCGGCGTGCGCTCGCGGAGTCACCCTCATCTTGCGATCTTGCGCGCGATCCTCTAGACTTGTGCTTCAAGTAGCACAAGTCAAGGAGCCTTCGCAATGCGGGTGGTGAATTTTTCCGAGGCGCGCAACGGCCTCAAAAACGTGATCGATCAAGCCATAGACGATGCCGACTACACGGTGATCGTGCGCCGCGATGCGCCCGATGCGGTGCTGATGTCGCTCGACACCTTCAACAGCCTCATGGAAACGGTGCACCTGCTGAAGTCGCCTGCCAACGCGGCGCATCTGGCGCGCTCGATCGCCCAATACCACCAAGGTCAGGTCACGCAACAAGGCCTGGTCGATGCCGATTGAGCAAACGCTCAGCAAACTGACCTGGACGCTCGCGGCCTGGGAGGATTACACCTACTGGCAGCTCCAGGATCGCAAAACCCTCCGGCGCATCAACGCTTTGATCAAGGACTGCTTGCGTCATCCTTTCGAAGGCATAGGCAAGCCCGAGCCCCTGAAAGAAAACCTCGCGGGCTTTTGGTCGCGCCGTATCGACGACACCCACAGGCTGGTGTATTGCGTGGACGCGCAGGCGTTGGTCGTGATTGCCTGCCGCTACCACTACCAGCAGGGCTGAGAGACTGAGACTGGACTTACGCAAACTAGTGTAGTGTTCGACGCTATCTGCGACATAAAACCGCGTCTTTTCGGCCCGGGCTGCGTTGCAAATCCTCGCGATACCACCCGGTATCGCTGCGGTTTGCGCCTTGCCCAGACCAAAAATCCATCGGTTTTATTTGTCGCATCAAGCATCAAACACTACACTAGGATGCAGCGAGGTGTTTTGCCATGGGGCGAACCCTTGCCTCACCCCGATTTGCGTAAGTCGTGTGAGAGTTTCTCGGCCGCGGCCGTGCTGCTCGCGATAATGCCCCGATGGAAACCAAGTGGCTCGAAGACTTCGTCAGCCTGGCTGATACGCGCAGCTTCAGCCGTTCGGCGCAGCTGCGGCATGTGACGCAGCCGGCGTTTTCGCGCCGCATCCAGGCGCTCGAGGCCTGGGCTGGCACCGACCTCGTCGATCGCAGCGCCTACCCGCTGCGCCTCACGCCCGCGGGCCAGAAGCTGTACGCGCAGGCGCTCGAATGGCTGCAGGCGCTGCAGGGCACGCGCACCATGCTGCGCGCGCAGGCTGCGGCGGGGCAGGACGTGATCGCGTTCGCGGTGCCGCACACGCTGGCTTTTACGTTTTTCCCGGCCTGGGTGTCGCGCCTGCACGCCGAATTCGGCCCGTTCAGGAGCCGCCTCGCGGCACTCAACGTGCACGATGCGGTGCTGCGCCTCGTCGAAGGCGGCTGCGACCTGCTGATTGCCTACCACCACCCGGCGCTGCCGTTCCAGCTCGACGCCGACCGCTACGAGATGGTGCAGCTCGGCGAGGAATTGCTTGCGCCCTACAGCAAGCCAGACGCCAAAGGGCGACCGCTCTTTGGCCTGCCCGCGCGCGCGGGCCAGTCATCGCGGCTGCTGCCTTTTCTCGGCTATGCGCACGGCGCCTACCTCGGGCATTTGGCCGAGCTGCTGCTCAAGCAGGCGGGCCTCGCGGGCCAGCTCGAGCGCGTCTATGAAACCGACATGGCCGAGGGCCTCAAAGCCATGGCGCTCGAAGGGCACGGGCTGGCCTTTTTGCCCCACAGTGCAGTGCGCGAAGAACTGCGCGCCCAGCGGCTCGTGAGCGCGCTGCCCGCCGACGCGCAGGCGGGCGAGGCGCTGCAGCTGCGCCTGTCCGTGCGCGCCTACCGCGCCAGGCCCGCGGGCAAGGACGCCGAACAAAGCCGTGCGCAGGCGCTGTGGAGCCATTTGCAGGCCTACGAGGCGAGTGGGGCGGAGTGAAGGCGGGCAGGACAGCGCGAACCGCCAAAGCGGACAACGGCCGCATGGTGCCGCCATTGCCTTCGTGTGTTCGGTAGGTTCCTGGGGGTACTGGCGCCGCATCCCAGGCAAAGTTTCTCAGCGGTACGACCGATAGACCGTGCCCGTTCCGTCCAGTCCAATCAACAGTACCTCGTAGGCGTCTTTGCGTCCACCATAGGCCGGGCCATCCATGCCGGGCGACCCGACTGGCATGCCCGGCGCCGCGAGGCCGAGGGCCCGGGGGGCTTCGCGCAGCAGGCGCTGGATGTCCGCGGCGGGCACATGGCCCTCTATGGCATAGCCGCCGATCAGTGCCGTGTGGCACGAGCCGTATTTCTGCGGAATGCCCAGCCGCGCGCGCGCTGCCGCGTTGCCGGTGTCTGATGCCTGCACCTCGAAGCCGGCTGCTTGCAGGTGCGCGATCCAGTCCTTGCAGCATCCGCAACTGGGGTCCTTCCACACCTGGGCCAGTGGCCGGCTCCGCGCGATGCCCGGTCCCGCCAGTGCCATGGTGAGCGCAGCCGCGAGCAGTGTGCGGCGCCGCGGCAGGTTTGCCGGTTTGCTGTCATCAGCTTGGTGCATGGTTTGTCTTTCCTTTCCTATGAGCCTGCGCCCTAAAACCAGAATCGAACGCCGGCGAGCCAGCGCGTTTGCTGTGCGCGCGCACCTTCGGCGCGCAGGTAGTCTGCGCTGCGCCCGAAGCTACCGGTGCGTTCCACGCCGAGGTAAGGGGCGAATTGGCGGTTGAATTCGTAGCGCAGGCGCAGCCCGAGGGTGGCGTGGGACAGGCCGCTGCCGATGGCGCGCGCCGGATCGTTCTTGCCGTACAGCTGCGCCTCGGCGCGCGGCTGCAGGATGAGCTTTTGCGTCAGCAGCAGCTCGTAGCTCGTCGCCAGGCGTAGCGCGCTGCGCCCGCCGTCGCCCAGGTAGGCGGTGGCCTCGACGTGGAACCAGTACGGCGCCAGCCCCTGGACGCCAAAGGCCAGCCAGCCGCGGTCGGGGCCGGTGCCTGCGTCGTAACGCACGCCCAGCTCGGTGTCCCAGTAGGGGGTGATGGCGTGGCCCCAGAGCAGCTCGGTGCGCGCGTCGTGCAGTGTGCCGCCGGCCACCTCGCCCTCGGCCTTGAGCACGGCTTTGTCGAAGTCGCGCCCGTACCATGCCTGCAGGTCGTAGGCGGTGGCATTGCCACCGCCGCGCGTGTGGACGCGCTCCAGGCGGTCGAGCATCAGCGCACCGAAGCGGTGCTCGTCGGCCAGGCGGAGTGCGGGAACGCCGGGGATGGCATAGATGCCCGCGCCCCGCACCAGCCCATCCGAATAGGCGTTGGGGTCGCGGGCATCGAGGGGGGCAGAGTTGCCTTGACCGTCAGCGTCGCCATGCGCCATGGGGGCCATGACATCGGTGGCAGGCTGGGCCGTGTCTGGCCGGGTGGGGGTGTGATTGTGGCTGGGGCTGGGGCTGGGGCTGGGGCTGGGGAGGAACTCGTCGTGCCCCGTGTGCAGAGGCGCGGTGGCGGCCGGTGGCGCGGCGTCGGCGGCGCTGCCATGCTGGTGCGCCGCATGGTCTTGCGTTGGGCCGCTGGACGACTGGGCTTGCGCGGGGAGCGCCGCGCAGGCCGCCAGTGCCAGGGTGAGGATGGTGAGATGTGTCTTTTTCATGGTCGATGCGCTTTGGGTCAGGACACCACGACCTCGCGGAACATGCCCGCGTCCATGTGGAACATCAGGTGGCAGTGCCAGACCCAGCGCCCCAGCGCGTCGGCTGTGACGCGCACACTGACGCGCTGGGCCGGCTGCACCGGCAGCGTGTGGCGGCGCGCCAGAAAGCGCCCGTCGGGGCTTTCCAGCTCGCTCCACATGCCGTGCAGGTGCATGGGGTGCGTCATCATCGTGTCGTTGTGCAGGATCACGCGCAGCCGCTCGCCATGCCGCAAGTGCAGGGGCCGGGAGTCGCCGAAGCCGAGCCCGTCGATCGACCAGGTGTAGCGCTCCATGTTGCCGGTCAGGTGCAATTCGATCTCGCGTCCCGGGCCGCGTGCATCGAGCGGGCCGCCCGGCGTGTGCAGGTCGGCCAGCGTGAGCACGCGCCGGCCGTTGTTGCGCAGCCCGACGCCGGGGTCGTCGAGCGCGGTGCGCGGCAGGTCCACACGCATGTCGGTGCCCGGGCCATATTCGGTACGGGCATGGCGCACCGTGGTGCCGGGCCGCGCGAGGGCGCCGGCAGCAGCCGTGTCCGGCATTGCATGTTCGTGCTCTGCATGTTGGCCGTGCTCCGTGCCGTGCGCGTGCTGCAGGGCGGGCGTAGCGCCGTGGTCGGTCGTGCCTGTGGAGCCGTGCGCCATCCCCATCATGTCGGCCATCGAAAGCCACTGAGGCTCGTCGAGGGCCGGCACGGGGGCGCTCAGGCCGGTGCGCACGGCCAGCGTGCCGCGTGCATAGCCCGTGCGGTCCATGGACTGCGCGAACACGGTGTAGGCGTCATCGCGCGGCTCGACCAGCACGTCGCAGGTCTCGCCGGGGCCGAAGCGAAATTCGTCCACCGTGACCGGCTCCACATCGACCCCATCGACCTGTACGACCTTGAGCTTGAGACCAGGGATGCGCACGTCGTAAAAAGTGTGGCCGGCGCCGTTGATGAAGCGCAGCCGCACGCGCTCGCCGGGACGAAACAGGCCGGTCCAGTTGCCCGCGGGCGTGCTGCCGTTGCACAGGTAAGTCAAGGTTTGTGCAGACAGGTCGGCCAGGTCGGTGGGGCTCATGCGCATCTGGTTCCACATGCGGCGCTTGTCGAGCGCCGCCGCGAACCCGTCATGCGAGGCGTCGCGAAAAAAGTCCGCCGCAGTGGGGCGGTGGGGGTTGTAGTAATCGCTCGCGGTTTTGAGCTTCATGAAGACACGCATCGGGTCTTCGTCCGTCCAGTCCGACAGCAGCACGACATGGTCGCGGTCTGCGCGCAGGGTCTGCGGCCCGGCGGGGTCGATGATGATGGCCCCATACAGCCCTGTCAGTTCCTGGAAGCCGGAATGCGAGTGGTACCAGTAGGTGCCGCTTTGCCGCACCTTGAAGCGGTAGGTGAAGGTCTCGCCCGGCGCGATTCCCGCAAAGCTCACGCCCGGCACGCCGTCCATCTGGTAGGGCAGGAGGATGCCGTGCCAGTGGATGGAGCTGGTCTCGCGCAGCTGGTTGGTGACCCGGATGGTCACTGTCTCGCCCTCGCGCCAGCGCAGCGTGGGCCCGGGCAGCATGCCGTTGACGGTGGTCGCCACGCCCGGTTTGCCGGTGAAATTCACGGGCGACTCGGCGAGCACCAGGTCGAACGTGTTGCCCTGCAGAACCTCGGTGCTTGCACCCGCTGCGGAAAGTGGCTGGGCCGAGGCGCTCAGCGGGGGCAGCGCAAAGTTCGTCAGCACCCCGCCCGCGGCCAACCCCTGGACGAACCGTCGCCGCGATGGGTTTGCCAAGGCAAAGGGAAACGGCGAAGGGCGTGGCATGGCGGTGGAATCTTTCGTGGGGTGATGCAAAAAATGTCCGATGGGCCATGAGGTGGCGCTGCGCACCTGCGCGGCACTGGTCCATCGCGGGCGATGATTTTGGCTGCGGCTTCATCGTCCTTGGCACGGCCATGGGATTTCCGGCACTCACCGGGCCGCCTTGCCATCCTCGGGCGTACGCATCGTGCAGTGGCGCGCGTGTGCGAAAAACGGTGCGAGAATCGCCTTTCCACCACTTGTTACCGTGTCGGGCGGCGCAGGGGCTGCTCCATGGAATTTCTCACAAGGAGATTGCGATGCAAAAACGTTCTTTTGCCAAGGCCGCCCTCGCGGCGCTGGTGTTTGCGGCCCTTGGAAGCCTTGGCAGCCAGGGCGCTTTGGCGCAGACCAGCGATACGCTGGCCAAAATCAAGTCCACGGGCAGCGTGACCCTGGGCGTGCGCGAGTCCTCGGGCCTGTCGTACACGCTGGGCAACGGCAAGTACGTGGGCTTTCACACCGAAATGGGCGAGCGCATCCTGGCCGACATCCGCAAGCAGCTGGGTCTGTCCACGCTCGAGGTCAAGTACCAGCCCGTGACCTCGCAAAACCGCATCCCGCTCGTGACCAACGGCACGGTCGACCTGGAGTGCGGCTCGACCACGAACAACCGCGCGCGCCAGAAAGACGTGGCCTTTGCCGTCACCACCTACGTCGAAGAGGTGCGCATGGCCGTCAAGGCGAATTCGGGCATCCAGTCGATCAAGGACTTGAACGGCAAGGCCGTGGCCACGACCACGGGCACGACCTCGGTGCAGACGCTGCGCAAGCACGAGCGCGCCGGCGGCATCGACTTCAAGGAGGTCTATGGCAAGGACCACGCCGACAGCTTTTTGCTGCTCGAATCGGGCCGCGCCGACGCCTTCGTGATGGACGGCTCCATCCTCGCCGCCAACATCGCCAAGTCCAAGAACCCGCAGGACTTCAAGATCGTGGGCGAGGTGCTTTCGGTCGAGCCCATCGCGTGCATGATGCGCAAGGACGACCCGGCGTTCAAGAAGGCGGTCGATGACAGCATCAAGCGCCAGATTGCCGATGGCTCGCTGGCCAAGCTGTACGACAAGTGGTTCCTGCAGCCCATCCCGCCGACCAACACCAAGATCGGCCTGCCCTTGTCCGAGGCCACCAAGGAAGCCTGGGCGCATCCGAACGACAAGCCCATGGAAGACTACGTGCTGAAGAAGTAAGCACGTCGTCTGCGCCGCCCCTTGCCAACCTGGGTTGCAAGGGGCTTTTTTGTGCGGCCTGTGCCGCACCCTGCCCATGAGGAGGGCTTATGCGCTGGGAATGGCAGGTGTTTTGCCAGGACACGCTGGATCAAGAACCCGTGCCCGGCTGCTTCGGCCACGGCGGCAGCGTGACCTATCTGGACTGGATGTTGTCGGCCTGGGGCTGGACGGTGACGGTGTCGCTGCTGGCCTTGCTGCTCGCGCTGGTGCTGGGCACCGTGATCGGCACGCTGCGCACGCTGCAGGGGCATCCGCTCGTGGTGCGCCTGGGCAACGCCTGGGTCGAGCTGTTTCGCAACATTCCGCTGCTCGTGCAGATTTTCGTCTGGTACCACGTGGTGCCTGCGCTCGTGCCTGCGCTCAAGGGCGTGCCGGGCTTCGTGCTCGTGGTGCTGGGCCTGGGCTTTTTCACCTCGGCGCGCGTGGCCGAGCAGGTGCGCGCGGGCATAGAGGCGCTGCCGCGCGGGCAGCGCTACGCGGCCCAGGCGCTGGGCCTGACGCCCTGGCAGGCCTATCGCTACGTGCTGCTGCCGCAGGCATTTCGCATCGTCATCCCGCCGCTCACGAGCGAGGCGATGAACGTGTTCAAGAATTCGTCGGTGGCCTTTGCCGTGTCGGTGGCCGAGCTCACCATGTTCGCCATGCAGGCGCAGGAGGAAACCTCGCGCGGCGTCGAGATTTATCTGGCCGTGACGGCGCTGTACGTGCTGTCGGCCTTTGCCATCAACCGCGCCATGGCGCTCATCGAAAAACGCCTGCGCGTGCCCGGGCTCGTGGCGCCCGGGGCTTTGGGTGGCGGTGTCAGCGGCGGTGTGGGTGGCGGCGGCGCGGGCGGGGGGCATTGAGCATGCAGCTCGATTTTTCCTTCTTCAACTGGGCGCTGGTCTCCAACTTCCTGCTCAAGGGGCTGTATTTCAGCCTGCTGCTCACGCTGGTGGCCACCGTGGGCGGCGTGGTGCTGGGCACGCTGCTCGCGCTCATGCGCCTGTCGGGCCTCGCTTGGCTGGCCTGGCCAGCGACGATCTACGTCAATGGCATGCGCAGCATTCCGCTCGTGATGGTGATTTTGTGGTTCTTTCTGCTCGTGCCTGCGCTCATCGGCCGGCCGATCGGCGCCGAGTGGTCGGCCGTGATCACCTTCGTGGCGTTCGAGGCTGCGTACTTCAGCGAGATCATGCGCGCCGGCATCCAGTCGGTGCCGCGCGGCCAGGTGCTCGCGGGGCAGGCGCTGGGCATGCGCTACGCCCAGCTGATGCAGCTCGTGGTGCTGCCGCAGGCCTTTCGCAACATGCTGCCGCTGCTGCTCACGCAGACCATCATCCTGTTTCAGGACACCTCGCTGGTTTATGCGATCGGCGCCTATGACCTGCTCAAGGGTTTCGAGATCGCGGGCAAGAATTTCGGTCGCCCGATCGAGAGCTACCTGGCCGCGGCCGTGGTCTATTTCGTGCTGTGCTACGCGCTGTCGTGGCTGGTCAAGCGCCTGCACCAGAAAATCGCCATCGTGCGCTGAGCGCCGCCGTTCCGAAAGCATTCCATGCAAGCCATGATCGAACTCAAAAACGTCTCCAAGTGGTACGGCCCCGTGCAGGTGCTGACCGACTGCTCCACCGCCATCCACAAGGGCGAGGTGGTGGTGGTGTGCGGCCCCTCGGGCTCGGGCAAGTCCACGCTGATCAAGACCATCAACGCGCTCGAGCCTTTCCAGAAGGGCGAGATCTACGTCGATGGCGTACCCGTGCACGACCCCAAGACCGACCTGCCGCGCCTGCGCAGCCGCGTGGGCATGGTGTTCCAGCACTTCGAGCTGTTTCCGCACCTCTCGGTGACGGACAACCTCACGCTCGCGCAGGTCAAGGTGCTTGGGCGCAGCCCTGACGAGGCCTTGCGGCGCGGCCTCAAGATGCTCGAGCGCGTGGGCCTCGGCGCGCACAAGGACAAGTTCCCCGGCCAGCTCTCGGGCGGCCAGCAGCAGCGCGTGGCGATTGCGCGTGCGCTCAGCATGGACCCGATCGTGATGCTGTTCGACGAGCCCACCTCGGCGCTGGACCCTGAAATGGTCGGCGAGGTGCTCGACGTGATGATGGGCCTTGCGCACGAAGGCATGACCATGATGGTCGTGACGCACGAAATGGGCTTTGCACGCAAGGTCAGCAGCCGCGTGATCTTCATGGACGTGGGCGGCCGTATTCTGGAAGACTGCAGCAAGGACGATTTCTTCGACCACCCCGAGGCACGCCAGCCGCGTACCAAGGAGTTTTTGGACAAGATCCTGCAGCACTGAGGCGATGCAGGCATTTTTTGCAAGGAAAAAGCCTGTTTGCGCTTATTTGGTCTGCATGAGCAGCTTCATAAAAAAGAGCAGATCAGCTTAGTCGATCACGTCGGCAAACAGCTGCTCTGGCGGCAGCTCCAGGCCTACGCTCGCGAGCACCACCGTTTCGTCGCGAGCGAAAGGGTGCAGCACCCACAGGCCCTCGGCGCTTTTGCGAAAGCAGTCGGTGCTGCGCGTGTCCAGGTCTATGAGCGCGTATTCCTCGAGGCTCTCGAGGCGCCGGTAGTGGCTGAACTTCACGCCGCGGTCGTAGGCGGCGGTGCTTGGCGAGAGCACTTCGACGAGCAGCTTGGGCTCGGCTTTGACCAGCGGGCTCGCGAGGTCGCGGGCGCTGCAAGTCACCATCACATCGGGGTAAAAGTAGCAGTTGGCCGCCGCCACATGCAGGCGCATCTCGCTCATGTAGGTGCGACACGGGCTGCCGCGCAGGTGTTGGCGCAGCGCAAAGGCGAGGTTCATGCTGACCGTCACGTGCCGGTCTTCGGCGCCGGCCATGGCGAACACTTCGCCATCGAGGTATTCATGGCGCTCGGGCTGCTCGGCCTCCCAGGCGAGGTAGTCCTGCGGCGTGAAAACGGGTTTTTCTGCGGCTTGGCCCATGGCAACTCCCCGGTTGGTAGGTAGGGCATATTACCGGCAAACAATACGGGTGCGACGCCGATCAATGATTTCAAGCGTTTATGGCCTTCTGCCAAGGCATATCAAGCGCTGGAAGCTATGAATAAAGAAGCGTCTGCACCGATGGGACAATCGCCGCCATGAACACCGCAGCCACCACCCTGACCCTCACCCGCCCCGACGACTGGCACCTGCACGTGCGCGACGGGGCCGCACTGCAGACCGTGGTGCCGCACACGGCGGCGCAGTTCGGGCGCGCGATCATCATGCCCAATCTGCGCCCGCCCGTGACCACGACGGCGCAGGCGCTCGCCTACCGGCAGCGCATCCTTGCCGCCGTGCCTGCGGGCCTGCACTTCGAGCCGCTCATGACGCTGTACCTCACCGACCAGCTCGCGCCTGCGGAGGTCGAGCGTGCGCACGCGGCCGGTGTGGTGGCAGTCAAGCTCTACCCAGCGGGCGCCACGACCAACAGCGATGCGGGTGTGACCGATCTGCGCAAAACCTACCCCACGCTCGAAGCCATGCAACGCCTGGGCATGCCGCTGCTGGTGCACGGCGAGGTCACCGACCCCGCGGTGGACCTGTTCGACCGCGAGGCCGTGTTCATCGACACGCGCCTGATCCCGCTGCGGCGCGACTTCCCCGCGCTCAAGATCGTCTTCGAGCACATCACCACGCGCGAGGCCGCGCAGTACGTGGCCGGCAGCGACGCCTATACGGCCGCGACGATCACCGCGCACCACCTGCTGTTCAACCGCAACGCGATCTTCCAGGGCGGCATTCGCCCACATTACTACTGCCTGCCCGTGCTCAAGCGCGAGGTGCACCGCCAGGCGCTCGTGCAGGCGGCCGCGAGTGGCAGTCCCAAGTTTTTCCTCGGCACCGACAGCGCCCCGCACCCTGCGCACCTGAAGGAGCACGCCACGGGCTGCGCGGGCTGCTACACCGCGCACGCCGCGCTCGAGATGTACGCCGAAGCCTTCGACGCGGCCGGCGCGCTCGACAAGCTCGAAGCCTTTGCGAGCGTGCACGGCCCGGCCTTTTACGGCCTGCCGCGCAACCCGGGGCAGGTGACGCTGCGCCGCGAAAGCTGGACGCCGCCCGAGCGCTTTGCCTTCGGCGAGGGCGAACTCAAGCCGCTGCGCGCGGGCGAGGCGTTGCCCTGGCGCCTGGTGGGAAACGGGGCATAGGAAACAGAGACAGCAGGCATCCCCGCGTTGTGACAGAATCCGCGCGCATTCATTTTCGGAGCACACATCTTCATGGAAAGTCCCAGTTGTAGGCCATTCATTGGCACACCACGGGCAGGTGTCACGACCGGGTAATTCGCGGTTGCTACCCTGCCCCCGCGGCGGGTAGTGAAACGCGGGCGGCCGGGAAAGGCCGCTCTTTCGCTTCCCAAAAACCAACGAAAACAAGTTAGGAGCTCGGGCCCATACAGGTGTCCGAGCCGGGAAGTCATGCGCCAAATGCCTTATCTGCGCCGCTCGGCGCTCGTTTCCATGGCGGCTACCTGCGGCTGCGCGTTGTTCACAGGCAAAGCGCTGGCGGCACAGGATGCGGCCGGCGAATCCTGGAACGCCAAGTTCCAACTGACCTACATCTGGCAGGCCAAAAACACCTTTGCAGCGGCATATTCGGGGCCGAACAGCCTTTCGCCCGCACACGAAAAAAGCTACTCTTTTACGAGCACTGCGTTTCTGGGCCTGCGCGCGTGGGAGGGCGGCGAGGTGTACCTCGATCCGGAGGTCGTGCAGGAAGAGCCATTGAGCAATCTGACCGGTTTGGGTGGATTCACCAATGGCGAGATGGCGCGCGGCGCTTCGCCCACTCTCAAATTCAACGTGGCGCGCTTTTTTCTGCGCCAGACCTGGGGCGCGGATGGTGCGCGCACCACCGTCGAATCCGGACAAAACCAGCTCGCAGGCACGGGCGCTGCGCGCCGCTGGGTGTTCACGCTGGGCAAGCTGGCCGCGACGGACATTTTCGACGCCAACGGCTATAGCCACGATCCGCGCACGCAATTCATGAATTGGTCGCTGATGGCGAACGGCGCCTATGACTACCCGGCGGATGCGCGTGGCTACACCTGGGGCGCCGCGCTGGAGTGGTACCACGACGACTGGGCCGTGCGCGCAGGGCGCTTCATGCAACCCAAAGACCCCAACGGCCAGCCCATAGATACGCGCATCTTTGACCACTACGGCGACCAGATCGAAGTCGAGCATGCCCACGAAGTCGCCGGCCACCCGGGCAAATTGCGTCTGCTCGTCTTCCGCGGCCGCGCAAAGATGTCGCGCTTTCAGGAGGCGCTGGACTTCGGCGCGGCCACGGGTGCAGTGCCAAGCCTCGATGCGGTGCGTCGGCGTGCGCAGGCAAAAACCGGCTTCGGGGTGAACGTCGAGCAAGACGTTGCGCCGGGCGTGGGGATTTTCGCCCGTGCCAGCCGCTCCGACGGCAAGACCGAAACCTACGCCTTTACCGAGACAGACAACACCGTCTCGGGCGGTGTGCTCGTGCAGGGCCACGCCTGGGGGCGGGCGCAGGATGCCGTGGGCGTGGCGGCCGTGCGCAACGGCATCTCCGGCCAGCGGCAGGCCTACCTGGCCCACGGTGGCATCAGCGCCTTCATTGGTGACGGCGGCCTGAATTACCGCCCCGAAAAGATCACCGAGGTCTATTACAACTGGGCCGCTATGCAGCACGCCTGGCTGACCTTTGACTGGCAGCATGTCGAACATCCTGCCTACAACGCTGACCGCGGCCCGGTGAACTTTTTTGCCGTTCGACTGCACTCAGAGTTTTGACGCGCACAACGCAGACACCACGGCTGCCGCTGACGGCAGATTTCGGCGCGGCCGCAGGAGGTATTCATGAACCTGTCCCTTCTCAAAGAACTTTTTGCCAGCTTCGTGCGCTCGCGCGGCCTGGGGCGGCACTTTCGGCGCCTGGTCATGCTCGACAGCGTTGCTGGCACCACCGTGAGCCGCGAGGTGCCGCCCGCGCTGGCGCAGACCTTGATCGTTGCAGCGCAAAGCGAAGCCGATGCGCTGCTGCAGCAGCTCGACAGCCACCCCGAGGGCCTGACCGATGCGCAGGTCGAGCAACTGCGCGAGCGCGTCGGCCCCAACGTGATCGAGCAGGACAAGCCCGTGCCCTGGTGGCTGCACCTGTGGCGCTGCTACAAGACGCCGTTCGACCTGCTGCTGACGCTGCTCGCGGTGATCTCCTACCTCACCGAGGACATGAAGGCGACCATCGTGATCGGCTCCATGGTCGTGCTCTCGGTGGCGATCCGCTTCTGGCAGGAGCGCAAGTCCCACATCGCCGCCGACCAGCTCAAGGCCATGGTCAGCAACACCGCGACGGCGATGCGGCGCTCGTTTGGGCAGGATGTGGTCAACACGGCGGCGACGTATTTCGATGTGCAGCTGCACGTCAAGCCGCCGCGGCGCGAAGAGGTGCCCATGGCCGATCTCGTGCCCGGCGACATCGTGCTGCTCTCGGCAGGCGACATGATTCCGGGCGACTGCCGCATCCTTTCGGCCAAGGACTTGTTCGTGAGCCAGGCGGCCATGACGGGCGAATCACTGCCGGTGGAAAAGTTCGCCACCTTGCGCAGCACCGACGTCAGCAATCCGCTCGAACTCGAAAACATCGTGTTCATGGGCACCAACGTGGTCTCGGGCTCGGCCACGGCGGTGGTGGTGCACACGGGCGGGCGCACCTACTTCGGTGCGCTGGCCCAGCGCGTGACGGCAACCAGCCAGGCGCCCACGCAGTTCCAGGCGGGCGTGAACAAGGTGGCCTGGCTGCTGATCCGCTTCATGTTCGTGATGTCGCCGCTGGTGCTGCTGATCAACGGCTTCACCAAGGGCAACTGGACCGAGGCGTTTTTGTTCGCCATGTCCATCGCCGTGGGGCTGACGCCCGAAATGCTGCCGATGATCGTCACCTCCACGCTGGCCAAGGGCGCGGTGCTCCTGTCGCGCCAGAAGGTGATCGTGAAACGCCTCGACGCGATCCAGAACTTCGGCGCCATGGACGTGCTGTGCACCGACAAGACCGGTACGCTCACGCAGGACAAAATCTTTCTCGCGCGCCACATCGACGTGTGGGGCGAAGAATCCGACGACGTGTTGGAGATGGCCTACCTCAACAGCTACTACCAGACCGGCCTGAAAAACCTGCTCGACGTGGCGGTGCTCGAACACACCGAAGTGCACAAGCAGCTCAACCCCGCGGCCAACTACCGCAAGATCGATGAAATACCGTTCGACTTCCAGCGCCGGCGCATGTCGGTCGTGGTGTCCGAGCGCGAAGACCACCACCTCTTGATCTGCAAGGGCGCGGTCGAGGAAGTCCTCTCCATATGCCAGCGCGTGCGCCACGGTGAGCAGGACGAGCCGCTCACGCCCGAGCTGCTGGAGCGCGTGCGCGCCGTGACGGCCGACCTCAACGAAGACGGCCTGCGCGTGGTCGCCGTGGCCTGCAAAGAAGCGCCCACGGGGCAGGAGTCCTACGGCGTGGCCGACGAGCGCAGTCTCACGCTGCTCGGTTACGTCGCCTTTCTCGATCCGCCCAAGGAATCGACCGCACCCGCACTGCAGGCGCTGGCCGCGCATGGCGTCAAGGTCAAGGTGCTCACGGGCGACAACGACCTGGTCACGGCCAAGATCTGCCGCGAAGTCGGGCTTGCGGCGGGCGCCATCGTGCTTGGCGCGGCCATCGAAGGCATGGACGACGCGGAACTCGCGCGCGTGGTCGAGGCGCACGATGTGTTCGCCAAGCTCACGCCGGCGCACAAAGACCGCATCGTGCGCCAGCTCAAGCGCAACGGCCACGTGGTCGGCTTCATGGGCGACGGCATCAACGATGCCCCGGCGCTGCGCAGCGCGGACATCGGCATTTCGGTCGATACGGCGGTCGATATCGCCAAAGAGGCTGCCGACATCATCCTGCTCGAAAAAAGCCTGCTGGTGCTCGAAGAGGGCGTGGTCGAGGGGCGCAAGACCTTCGCCAACATGCTCAAATACATCAAGATGACGGCGAGCTCGAACTTCGGCAACGTGTTTTCGGTGCTCGTGGCCAGTGCCTTCATTCCCTTCCTGCCCATGCTGCCCATGCACCTGCTGGTGCAAAATCTGTTGTACGACTTTTCGCAGACGGCGATTCCGTTCGACAACGTCGATGAAGAGCTGGTCAAGGACCCGCAGCGCTGGAATCCGGCCGACATCGGCCGCTTCATGCTGTTCTTCGGGCCGGTGAGCTCGGTGTTCGACATCGTGACCTATCTGGTCATGTGGTTTGTCTTTGGTGCCAACTCGGCCGAGCACCAGACACTGTTCCAGTCCGGCTGGTTCGTCGAAGGGCTCATGACGCAGACCCTGGTGGTGCACATGATCCGCACACGCAAGATCCCGTTCCTGCAAAGCCGCCCGTCGCCCTTGTTGCTCGCCACCACGGTGGCGATCATGGCGCTGGGGATTTTTCTGCCCATGGGGCCGCTTGCACACTACTTCAAGCTGCAGCCGCTGCCGCTCGCGTACTTTCCGATGCTCGCCTTGGTTTTGCTAGGCTACATGCTGCTGACCCAGGCCATGAAGCGCTTTTACGCGCGGCGCTTCGGCTGGCAGTGACACCAACAAGGCACCAACAAGGGATACGCACCAGCATGCAGGCCGTGGACAACATCAATCTCGTGTCAGCCCTGGACACGGCCGTGAGCCTGGTCGCGGCCTTCGTGCTGGGCGGACTTATCGGTCTGGAGCGCCAGTACCGCCAGCGCACGGCAGGCCTGCGCACGAACGTGCTCGTGGCGGTGGGGGCGGCGATCTTCGTGGACCTGGCCAACCGGCTCGGCGGGCACGACGGCGCGGTGCGCGTGATCGCCTACGTCGTTTCGGGCATAGGCTTTCTGGGTGCGGGCGTGATCATGCGCGAGGAGGGTAATGTGCGCGGACTGAATACCGCGGCCACCTTGTGGGGCTCGGCCGCGGTGGGCGCGTGCTCGGGATCCGACATGATCGTGGAAGCGACGCTGGGCGCGCTGTGCGTGCTCGCGGCCAATACCCTGCTGCGCCCGGTGGTCAACCGCATCGAACGCCAGCCGCTTGATACCACGGCGGTGGAGGCCACGCACACGGTGTTCGTCATCGCCCCCAAAGTGCGCCAACGCGAGGCCCTGGACCGGCTCGAAGAAGCGCTCGAAGCCGCGGAATACCCGACGCGGGACCTGAACGTGCACGCCTTCGGAGCCGACGCGGTGGAGATCGAAGCCGTGCTCTCGGCCAGCTCGGTCGATGGCGAACACCTGGACGCCCTCATCGACCGGCTCGCGGCGCTCGATTGCATCACGCAGGCCTTCTGGAGTCCGTCGACGACGGAGTGAAGGCGAAGCAAAACGAGACGAAGGCTTTTCGGCCCGCCGTGTGGGCTTTTACCCGTAGGGAATTTTTGCCTTTCCCCGTTCTCCTTATCATGCGCCGCTGGCTGTGGCACGTCCAAAAAACACAACATCGCGTAGCTGGGCTGCTTATTGAACCCGCCTTGCGTCGCCCCTATGTGCGGCGCAGTCGCCCTCTTGCATTGACGAGGAAAATCCATGAAACGCATTGTTCTGTTCCTGCTGACCAACCTCGCCGTGGTGGTCGTGCTGGGCGTGGTCGCCAGCTTGCTCGGCGTGAACCGCTACCTCACGGCCCAAGGGATGAACTTTGGCGCCCTGCTGGGCTACGCCTTCGTGATCGGCTTTGGCGGCGCGATCATCTCGCTGCTCATGAGCAAACCCATGGCCAAGTGGAGCGCGGGCGTGCAGGTGATCGCGCAGCCGGGCAACACCGCGGAAGCCTGGTTGCTCGAGACCGTGCGCCAGCTGGCCGACAAGGCGGGCATCGCGATGCCCGAGGTGGGCATCTTCGAGGGCGACCCGAACGCCTTTGCTACGGGCGCGTTCAAGAATTCGGCGCTCGTGGCCGTCTCCACGGGCCTGCTCGAAAACATGACGCACGAAGAGATCGAGGCCGTGCTGGGCCACGAGATCGCGCACGTCGCCAACGGCGACATGGTCACCATGACGTTGATCCAGGGCGTGATGAACACCTTCGTGGTGTTTCTCTCGCGCGCCATAGGCTACGTGGTTGACAGCTTTTTGCGCCGCAATGACGAGCGCGACAGCGGGCCGGGCATAGGCTACATGGTCACCACCATCGTGCTCGACATCGTGCTGGGCTTTCTGGCCGCGATCATCGTCGCCTGGTTCAGCCGCCAGCGCGAGTTCCGCGCCGACGCCGGCTCGGCGCAGCTCTTGGGCCGGCGCCAGCCCATGATCAACGCGCTCGCACGCCTGGGCGGCCTGCACCCGGCCGAGCTGCCCAAGAACATGGCAGCGTTCGGCATCGCGGGCGGCATAGGGCAGCTTTTCAGCACGCACCCGCCGATCGAGGAACGCATCGCGGCGCTGCAGTCGGCGGGAGGCTGAAGCCCGCTGCAGGCTGCGGTCTGACCTGGCTCAGCCTCAGCCTCAGCCTCAGCCGTAGGCCATGTCCAGCCGTTGGGCGCGCTCGGGCGTAGGCGCGGGCATGCCGAGCAGGTGGCAGCCCAGCGCTTCGGCCACGCGGATGCCATCGACGCCGGCGGACAGAATGCCGCCCGCGTACCCGGCGCCTTCGCCGGCGGGGTACAGGCCGCGCACGTTCAGGCTCTGGCAGTCGGCGCCGCGCGTGATGCGCAGCGGCGCCGAGGTGCGCGTTTCCACCCCGGTCATGAGCGCGTCGCTGCGGTCGTAGCCGCGGATTTGCTGCCCCAGCGCGGGCAGGGCCTCGCGCAGGGCGTCCACGGCATAGCGGGGCAACACCGTGGACAGGTCGCACAGGGTCACGCCGGGCTGGTACGAGGGCTGCACGGCGCCCAGGGCGGTCGATGGCCGTGCCGCCACAAAATCGCCCACGAGCTGGGCCGGCGCCAGATAGCCACCACCCCCGGCGCGGTAGGCGGCGCTTTCCAACTGGCGCTGCAGCACCACGCCGGCCAGCGGGTGCACGGCGGACTGGCCCGCCAGCGCCGCGGCCTCGCGGGCGTAGTGGACGCCGGCTTCAGCGCCGAAGGCTGCGGCCCAGGCGGCCGGGTCGGCGTGCGGGAAGTCCTCCGGCCCTATGCCCACCACCAGCCCCGCGTTGGCATTGCGTTCGGCGCGCGAATACTGGCTCATGCCGTTCGTCACGACGCGCTCGGGCTCGCTGGTGGCGGCCACCACCGTGCCGCCCGGGCACATGCAAAAGCTGTACACCGTGCGGCCATTGCGCGCGTGGTGCACCAGTTTGTAGGCCGCCGCGCCCAGCAGCGGGTTGCCCGCATGGCGCCCCCAGCGCGCGTGGTCGATCAGGCTTTGCGGGTGTTCGATGCGCACGCCGATGGAAAAAGGCTTGGGCTCCAGAAACACGCCGCGCTGGTGCAGCTGCGCAAAAGTGTCGCGCGCGCTGTGGCCCAGTGCGAACACCACGCGGCGGGCGTGCAGCACGTAGTCTTGTCCGCGCTCCAGGTCGTGCACTTGCAGGCCGCGCAGCTGGCGCGGGCCGTGCGCGGGCGCGTCCGGCTCGATCAGCACGTCCGCCACCCGCTGCGCGAAACGCACCTCGCCACCCAACGCCGTGATGCGCGCGCGCAGCGCCTGCACCACCTTGACGAGTTTGAAGGTGCCTATGTGCGGGTGCGCTTCGTAGAGGATTTCAGGCGGCGCACCGGCCTCGACGAAGGCCTGCATGACGCGACGGCCCAGGTGGCGCGGGTCCTTGATCTGGCTGTAGAGCTTACCGTCCGAGAACAGGCCGGCGCCGCCCTCGCCAAACTGCACGTTGGATTCGGCCTTGAGCACGCCGCGCCGCCACAGGCCCCAGGTGTCCTGGGTGCGCTCGCGCACCGGGCGCCCGCGCTCGAGCACCAGCGGGCGCAGGCCCATCTCGGCAAGCGTCAGCGCGGCAAAGATGCCGCAGGGCCCGAAGCCCACCACCACGGGCCGGTCGCCCTCGGCCGGGGCCCAGTCCAGCGGCGCGGTTGCGGGCGCACGCCACACCATGTCCGGCGTGGGCTGCACGTGCGGGTTGGCCGCGTGCCGCGCGAGCACGGCGGTTTCCTGCGCGGGGTCGGTGAGCGCGACATCGACGATATACACCGCACGCAGCGCCGCGCCACGCGCATCGAAGCTGCGTTTGTGCACGCGCAGCTCGGCAAGCGCGGCGTCGGGCAGGCCCAGGGTCTGGCACACGAGGCCGCGCAATGCGGCGATGGGGTGCGGCGGCGGTGCCCGGTCGGCGGCGGTTTCGGCCGGCGCGTCGGTGGCACGGCGCGCCGCGGTGCGCTCCTCTATGGAGAGCGCTTCCAGCGGGAGTTTGAGCTCGGAGAGGCGGATCATGCAACAAGGCCCGTGGCGATCGGGCAAGGATGGAAGCCGGATTGTCCATGAGGCGGCGCTGCGCGCCTGCGTGGGTGCTGGCGGACCGTCACCAAACCGGGTGGCGACTCAAGCCAAACCGGCAAAGTGTGAGCGCGGCAGCATCCAGCGGCCGGGCTGGCCGGGAAGCTCGATGAAGCCGAAGTGCTGGTAGAACGCACCAGCCTTGGGTGATTTGGCATCGACGACGATGGCAGCCATCGCGAGTGCTTCACTGGCGGCAGCAACTCGCTTGCAAGCATCTACAAGAAGGATTGAGCCGAGTCCCTGTCCTTGAGACTGCCGGGACACGGCCAAGCGACCGAGCAAGGCCACCGGCACCGGGTAGCGAGGCAGTTTTTTGCGCCATTTCTCGGGCAATGTGTCCGCTGCGATGCTGGCGGCGCTGAGCGTGTAAAAACCGGCAAGCACCTGGGGCTGTTCGGCCGGACTGACCACAAAAACCCGCGCAACGCCCCGCTTGATATCCTGGCTGGCATAGCGCTGCAGGTATTCATCGAGCGCTTTCTCACCACAATCAAAGCCAGCTGTTTGCGCGTCCCGGTCGAGTGCGCGAATGAGATAGGCCACTTATTGCACGTGCTTGGCGTGACGTGCGAACGCGCGCTGCAATGCGGGGTTGACTTGGGGTGGCGTATCCAACGCATCCAGGAATGCCGCAAAATCATCCTGAGACAGGGTGATGGCTTCGTGCGTCTGAACGACCGACTGAGCATGCTCCACGGCATTCCTCAGCACGAACTCGGACACGCTCATATGGGCATAGGCAGCGGCTTTGTCGAGCAAGCGGCGTGTCTCCTGATCGCAGCGGATGTGCAGCCGGGTGTCTTTGGCAAGGGTTGTCATGGCGAGCTCCTGATCGATACGGGTTTGATTGTGCGCCAATTGTGCGCACATAGTCAAGTCGAGCTCGGCCAACAAAAAGCACCGCCCCGGCTATGGGCGGGTGATGACGGTGCGATTTTGTGCAATCGTCGCAGATGCGACACGCTGCGCCATCCGGGGCATCATCCGGGCAAAAATCCTTCGACCGACAGATAGCGCTCGCCCGTGTCGTAGCAAAAGCCCAGCACCTTGGCGCCTGCGGGCAACTCGGGCAGTTTTTGCGCGATGGCTGCGAGCGTGGCGCCCGAGGAGATGCCCACGAGCATGCCCTCTTCGCGCGCGGCGCGGCGGGCGTATTCGCGTGCGGGCTCGGCGTCGATCTGGATCACGCCGTCGAGCAAGGATGTGTCGAGGTTCCTGGGCACGAAGCCAGCGCCTATGCCCTGGATGGGATGCGGCGCCGGTGCGCCGCCCGAGATCACAGGCGAAGCCGAGGGCTCGACGGCGAACACCTTGAGGTTTGGGAACTGGGCCTTGAGCACGCGCGCCACGCCCGTGAGGTGCCCGCCCGTGCCTACGCCGGTGATGAGCGCGTCCAGCCCGTCGGGAAAGTCGGCCAGAATCTCCTGCGCCGTGGTTTGCATGTGGACGGCCACGTTGGCCGGGTTCTCGAACTGCTGCGGCATCCAGGCGCCGGGGGTGCTGGCCACGAGTTCCTGGGCGCGCTCGATGGCGCCCTTCATGCCTTTTTCGCGCGGCGTGAGGTCGAAGCGTGCGCCATAGGCCAGCATCAGGCGGCGCCGCTCTATGCTCATGCTCTCGGGCATCACGAGGATGAGCTGGTAGCCCTTGACCGCGGCCACGAGCGCGAGGCCTATGCCGGTGTTGCCCGAGGTCGGCTCGATGATGGTGCCGCCGGGGCGCAGCAGGCCCGTGCGCTCGGCCTCTTCGACCATGGCGAGCGCAATGCGGTCCTTGATCGAGCCGCCGGGGTTGCTGCGCTCAGACTTGATCCACACCTGGGCGCCCGGGCCGAACAGCCGCTGGATGCGCACGTGGGGCGTGTGGCCTATGGTTTGCAGGATGTTGTCGACTTTCATGGCGCCTCCGGGAAAAGCGGGAAATGGTGGAAAAAGGGGAAAAGCCATTGTGAAGCAGCCGATGCGTCGTTGGCGCGATATGGATATGCGCGCAGGGGATAAGCGGCACTTGATATGAATCAATCTGCGCTGATGCCCGCGCACGGCGATCGCGGTGACAATGGAGGCCCAACGCGCTACAGGCCAGAACCATGAACTTGCTGCACCACAACATCATTTTGCTGACCATCAGCTGCGGGCTGCTTTTGACCGGCTTTTCCGGCCGCAAATACCGCTGGGGGCCGGCGGTGATGCTGGTGGGTATCGTTGGCCTGCTGTTCATGATCGCCTACAACATTTATGGGCTGCTTTATCGGCCCTGATGGGGGATAATCCACCCCGTGAAGCATGCTAGACCGCCGCTGGTGCAAGCTGGGAAACCAGGCACTGGAGGAAGGTCCGGACTGCACAGGACGGCGTAGCAGCTAACGGCTGTCCACCGTGAGGTGAGGATCAGAGCAACAGAGACGAGTCTGGGTGCGCAGCACCCAGGGTGAAACGGGCAATCTCTACGCGCAGCAATACCAAGTAGGCCAGTCTGAAGCCCTCGCGGCTTCGCCCTGTGGTTCCGCAGGGAGCGCTGGCGGGTAGGTAGCACCGAGCCGTGGTGGCGACACCCGGCCCAGATTAATGGCGGTCAGCTTCGGGCGACCGAAGCCACAGAATCCGGCCTATCGGCGTGCTTCACTTTTTCTCTGGACTTACGCAAACAAGGATGCAGCAAAGTGCTTTGCCATTGGGGCGTGCGCCTTGCCTGACCCCGATTTGCGTAAGTCGTGTTTCTTTTCCCCATATCAGTCATTCCCCGGCTGCATGGCCTCGATGCGCTCCACGTGCGCGAGCAGCGAGCGCTGCGCCATGGGCCAGAGCTGCTCGGGCACGTCGTCGTAGGCGATGCGCACCCAGTCTTCGAGGCTGCCGTCGGGGTGGGCCTGCATCGCGACGAGCACTTTGGCCTCGCGCGCGAGGCGGTGCGCCTTGAGGTGCGCGATCGCCTGGCGCGCAAAGCCGAGCACGTGGCCGTGCGCGGGCAGGATGAATTCCGCGCCTTGCTGTGCGCACAGCGCGTCGAGCTTGTCGAGCGCGTCGAGGTAGTCCGTCATGTTCCCGTCAGGCGGGTTGATGATGGTGGTGCTGCCGTTGAGGATGTGGTCGCCGCTGAACAGCAAGGCGTCTTCGCGCAGCAGCAGGCACAGGTGGTTGGCCGCGTGGCCGGGCGTGTGTATCACCTGCAGGGTATGAGTGATTTTGCCCTCTGGCCCTTGTCCCTCCAGCGTGAGCAGCTCATTGTCCTGTAGCGCTCTGTCGGGTGTGAAGGCCCAGGCAGCGAGTGCCGTGGGGGCCGATGGCAGACCCAGCACGGGTGGCCGGGGGCGGCCGTACTGCGCGACCAGCGTTGCCAGCGGCGCGGCGCCCGGCGAATGGTCGGGGTGCGAGTGCGTGCACACGATCATGCGGATGTCGCCGCCCGCGGCGCGCCAGAGTTTTTCGAGGTGCTCGTGGTCGGCCGGGCCGGGGTCGATGGCGAAGTAGCCCGTGGCCGGGTCGCCCACGAGGTAGCTGTTGGTGCCGGGGCCGGTCATCACGCCGGGGTTGGGGGCCGTGAGGCGTTGCAGGTTCTTCAATAGCGGCACGGGCTGCTCGCTCTGCCAGTCGAGCGTGTGGTGCATCTGCCCGTCGGGGCAGACCAGGGCCAGCTCGCCGTAGGGCATCTCGTCTTCCATGTAGTGCGCGGGCTTGCCGGCGAGCATGCCGCCGCGCGGGCAGCTGGTCCACAGCGGCTGCTCGCTCGCGCAGGCGCGCAGCACGGCATCGATGCTGTCGAAACGCGCAAGGCGCTGCAGCGTGCGAATGGTCGGGTAGATCATGAAGAACTGCCCGGCCTCGTGGCGCGCGAGCGCATCGGCGGGGCGCACCCAGACGGGCTCGAACTGCTCGGCCTCGTCGGCCACGGGTGTTTGCCCGGGCGGCATGCGCGCGACCAGAAAAGCCACGTCGAAGCGCTTGGGCATGTCGCGGTCGGTGATCCAGCGCGCGAGCGTATAGACGCCCTCGGCCGCGAGACGCAGGCCACGCGCCTGGCACTGCGCGAAGAACGGCGCATGCCGGTCCAGCGCTGCAAGGTCGGCCTCGCCCGCCATGCGACCGTCGGCGTGGCGCGCGAGCAGCACGCCCAGCTCTTCGTAGCTCTCGCGGATCGCGGCGATGGCCTGCGTGAGCTGCGCGTCGCCTTGCGTCGCGCGGCGGTCGGCGAGCGCATGCGCCTGCGCGTCTTCGGCGTCTATGCTGCCGCCGGGGAAAACGTAGGCACCGGGCACGAAGCTGGCCTTGGCCGAGCGGCGCGTCATCAGCACTTCGAACTGGTTTTTGCCGTCAGGGCTGGGCGCGTCGCGCAGCAGCAGGACGGTGGCGGCAGGGCGCGGCGTGACGAGCTCGCGCTGGGGGTGCAGGTATTGGCTGGGGCGTGGCATGCGCTGCATTATGGAGACTCGCGCGGAGCTTGTCTAACGACCGTTCGGTTTGCCCCGGGCGCGAAGATTGGCTTTGGCAAAACGGCCCGACGGCCCGGCGGCCGGTGAGCCGCGATAATCCGCGCCATGCTGATCCGCTTTACCAAGATGCAAGGCGCGGGTAACGACTTCGTCGTGCTCGACGAGACGCAGGGGCGCCTGAACCTCTCGCCCGCGCACTACCGTTTGCTGGCCGATCGCCACTTCGGCGTGGGCGCCGACCAGATCCTGAGCGTGCGGCCCGCCACCACGCCCGAGGTCGATTTCGAATACGTGATCCACAACGCCGACGGCGGCGAGGTGCAGCAATGCGGCAACGGCGCGCGCTGCTTCGCGCGCTACGTGCGCGAGCGCGGCTTGACGCACAAAGACCGCATCCGCGTGCAAACCCGCGCCGGCGTGATCACGCTGCAGCTCACGCCCGATGGCGAGGTGACGGTCAACATGGGCTGCCCGGTGTTCGAGCCAGCGCGCGTGCCCTTCGACACGCGCGGCCTGCAGCCCGTGCCCCAGGGGTCAGGGCAAAAATGGCCGCTAACCATTGATGGACAAGCGCAGGATGCTCCTGTTTTCGTTAGCGTCGTGTCCATGGGCAACCCGCATGCGGTGCTGCTCGTCGAAGACGTGGACGCGGCCCCGGTCGCGCAGCTCGGGGCTCGGATCGAAAGCCACCCGCGTTTTCCCGAGCGCGTGAATGTGGGCTTTCTGCAGGTCGTGGCGCGCGACCATGTGCGCCTGCGCGTGTACGAGCGCGGTGTGGGCGAGACGCTCGCGTGCGGCACGGGCGCGTGCGCCGCCGTGGCCGTGGGCGTGCGCCTGGGTTTGCTAGCAGCCTGTCGGACTTTAGGCGTCGAAAGCGAGAATGGGCCCCAGCGAGGCCAGTTTTTGCCGGATTCGCCGCCCCATAGCGGGACTATGGGGCCAGAAGACGGTAAAAAATGGGCCGCTGCGGCGCATGCGCAGCCGACGGTTCCAAAGTCCGACAGGCTGCCAGACCACGCGGTGCAGGTGGACATGCGCGGCGGGCGCCTGCGCATCGCCTGGGGCGGGCGCGACGCCGACCCCGTTTTCATGACCGGCCCGGCGACCACCGTGTACGAGGGCCAGATACAACTCCCCGACGTCCTATGACCACTCCTACGCCACCGACCACCCCGCCTATCGCCCAGCCGATTGCCCCGATCACCGAGGACGACATCGCCGAATTTCTCATCCAGACGCCGGGCTTTTTCGAGCGCCACGCCGAGGTGCTCGCGAGCGTGCAGCTCACCAGCCCGCACGGTGGGCGCGCCGTGAGCCTGCAGGAGCGCCAGGCCGAGCTGCTGCGCGAAAAAATCAAGGGCCTGGAGCTGCGCACCATGGACATGGTGCGCCACAGCAGCGAAAACGCCGCCATCGCGCACAAGGTGCACCAATGGGGCTTGGCGCTGCTGCAGACGGTCGACGCGCACGACCTGCCCCAGGCCGTGGTCGATGGCCTGCGCACCTTGTTCGACGTGCCGCAGGTGGCGCTGCGCGTGTGGGACGTGGCCGCGCCTTACGCGCAAGCGCCGTTCGCGCAGGGCGCAAGCGCCGACGTGCAGGCCTTTGCAAGCTCGCTGACCATGCCGTTTTGCGGCCCCAACCTGGGCTTCGAGGCCACGGCCTGGCTGCCCGACGCGGCGCAGGTGGCGTCGGTCGCGCTGCTGCCGCTGCGCGCCGGCGCCCTGGAAAGCGCCACGCCGGCGCTGGGCCTGTTGGTGCTGGGCTCGCCCGATGCGCAGCGCTTTCAGGCCACCATGGGCACGGAATTCCTCACGCGCATCGCCGAACTCGCGAGCGCGGCGCTCTTGCGCCTGCGTTGAGCACCGCGGAACGCCGCGCCGGGCCGTAACCGCTTTCCTTTCTTTCGCCACCATCGTGTCCGCACCCGCTTCGACCGCGCCTGTCGCAATTGCGACCACGCCTGCAGCCCCATCGCCGACGGAATCTGGCGCACCCGGCGCGTGCATAGAGCCTGCGGAGCCCGCAGTGCAGCGCTACCTCGACTATGTGCGCTACGAAAAACGCCTGGCCGCGCGCACCTGCACGCTGTATGCGCTGGACCTCGACAAGCTCGCGCGCTGTGCGGCCGACGCGGGTGTGCCGCTGCTGGAACTGCAAAGCGCGCACATCCGCCGCAGCGTCGCGCAGATGCACGCCGCGGGGCGCAGCGGGCGCGGCATCGCGCTGATCCTGTCGGGCTGGCGCAGCTTTTTCCGCTGGGCCGCGCGCCAGGGCCTGGTGCCGCACAACCCCGTGCAGGGCGTGCGTGCGCCGCGCGTGCCGCGGCCCTTGCCCAAGGCGCTGGGCGTCGATGAGGCCGTGCTGCTGGCCGATTTCGCACCGCCCGCGGCCGACCCCTGGCTCGAAGCGCGCGACGCCGCGATGGTCGAGCTGCTCTACGGCAGCGGCCTGCGCGTGGGCGAGCTCGCGGGGCTCGACGTGGCGCCCAGCCCCGCGGCCGAGCGGCAGGGCCGCGGCTGGATCGACCTGCAAGCCGGCGAAGTGCACGTGCTGGGCAAGGGCGGCAAGCGCCGCAGCGTGCCCATGGGCGCTGCGGCGCAGCAGGCGCTGCAAGCCTGGCTTGCGCTGCGCGCCTTGCCATTTGCGCGTGGCGCAGTGGATGCCGCACTGTTCCTCGGGCGGCGCGGCAAACGCCTCACGACGCAATCGATCTGGGCGCGCGTGCGCCAGCGCAGCCAGCAGGCGGGCCTGCGCAGTCCCGTGCACCCGCACATGCTGCGCCACTCGTTTGCCAGTCACGTGCTGCAGTCCAGCGGCGACCTGCGCGCCGTGCAGGAGCTGCTGGGCCACGCGAGCATCGCGAGCACGCAGGTCTATACGCGGCTCGACTTTCAGCACCTCGCCAAGGTCTACGACGCCGCGCACCCGCGCGCGCGGCGCAAGCCATAGTTCCGCTTCGGCGCCCCACGCGCCATCCTCACCATGAAAACCATCCGCCTGCACCCCGGCAAAGAGCGCTCGCTGCTGCGCCGCCACCCCTGGATCTTCGAGTCGGCCATCGCGCGCGGCGGTGGCGACAGCGACGAGACGGTGCGCGTGGTCTCGCACGAGGGGCAGTTTCTCGCCTGGGCGGCGTTCAGCCCGCACTCGCGCATCCGCGCCCGCGTGTGGAGCTTCGACGAGGCGCAGCGCATAGATGCTTCGTTTTTCGAAGCTGCATGTGATCGTTCCGTCAGGGCAAGAGCCCGATTTGGCATTGAAAGTGACGGACTGCGCCTGGTGCATGGCGAGTCCGACGGGCTGCCCGGCCTGGTCGTGGATCGTTACGCGGACACGCTGGTCGCGCAGTTCACGAGCGCCGGCGCCGAGCGCCACAAGCAGACGCTGGCCGACGCGCTGCTGTGCGCCACGGGTCTGCACAAGCTCTACGAGCGCTCCGACGCGAGCGCGCGCAAGCTCGAAGGTCTGCTGCCCGCAACGGGCTGGCTGCGCGGCGGCCCGGCCAGCGCCGAGGCGCCTGCGCCGCCGCTTGAGCTGCGCATCCACGAGCACGCCTGGCAGTTCGCGGTGCACATCGCCGAAGGGCACAAGACGGGGTTTTACCTCGACCAGCGCGACAACCGCCGGCGCTTTGCCGACTACGCCGAGCGCCTGCGTTTTGCGCGCGTGCTCAACTGCTATTGCTACACCGGCGGCTTCACCGTGGCCGCGCTCGCGGGCCTGCGCGCTGCGGGCGTGCAGGGCGCGCAGGTCTGGTCCATCGATTCGTCGGCCCCGGCGCTGGCGCGGGCACGCGCGCACGTAGAGCTCAACGGCTTGGACGCGAGCCAGGGGCACTTCCTCGACGCCGACGTGAACGCCGCGCTGCGCCAGTTCTTGCAGCAGGGCGAGCGCTTCGACGCCATCGTGCTCGACCCGCCCAAGCTCGCGCCCACCATCGCCCACGCCGAGCGTGCCGCCCGCGCCTACAAGGACATCAACCGCCTTGCACTGCAATTGCTTGCGCCGGGCGGGGTGCTGTTCACCTTTTCGTGCTCGGGCGGCATCAGCGCCGACCTGTTCCACAAGATCGTCGCCTCGGCCGGTGCCGACGCGGGTGTCGATGCCTACATCCTCGAACGCCTGGGTGGTGCGCCCGACCACCCGATGACGCTGGCCTTCCCCGAGGGCGAGTACCTCAAGGGGCTGGTGGTGATGCGCAAGGCTTGAGCACGTGCCGGATTCCGCCACTACACTTGCCGCTTTCGGACGCAGGCACGGTGGCGCGTGTCGCGCCCCTGGTTTTTTGGAGAAAGCAAGCCCATGTCCCTCATTCCCGCGACCATCCTGACCGGCTTTCTGGGGTCGGGCAAAACCACCTTGCTCAAGCGCCTGCTCACCGAGGCCCATGGCCAGAAAATCGCCGTGATCGAAAACGAGTTCGGCGAGGAAAACATCGACAACGACATCCTCGTGACCCAGTCCGAAGAGCAGATCGTGCAGATGAGCAACGGCTGCATCTGCTGCACCATCCGGGAAGACCTGCGCGCCTCGCTGCAGCTGCTGGCCGCCAAGAAGCGCAAGGGCCTGCTCGACTTCGACCGCATCGTGATCGAGACCACGGGCCTGGCCGACCCCGGCCCCGTGGCGCAAACCTTTTTCATGGACGACGAGATCGCCCAGAGCTACCTGCTCGACTCGATCATCACGCTCGTCGATGCCAAGCACGCGCAGCAGCAGCTCGACGATCGCCAGGAGGCGCGGCGCCAGGTGGGCTTTGCCGATCAAATCTTTCTTTCCAAGACCGACCTCGTGAGCGCCGAAGACACCGAGGCGCTGATCCACCGGATCAAGCACATGAACCCGCGCGCGCCGATCAAGGCAGTGCACTTCGGGCAGGTGCCGATCAACGAGGTGCTGGACCTGCGCGGCTTCAACCTGAGCGCCAAGCTCGACATAGACCCCGACTTCCTCAAGGAAGAGGCTGACGCACACGGGCACCACGACCATGGCCACGAGCACGAGCACGAGCACGAGCACGGCGCGCATTGCGATCACCCCTCGCACCGGCATGGCGGGCGCCACCACCACCATGACGACGACGTCAAGAGCTTCGTCTATCGTGCCGAGCGGCCGTTCGACCCGGCCAAGCTGGAGGATTTTCTCGGCGCCGTCGTCAACATCTACGGCCCGCGCATGCTGCGCTACAAAGGGGTGCTGCACATGCTGGGCACGGACCGCAAGGTGATCTTTCAGGGCGTGCACCAGCTCATGGGCAGCGACCTGGGGCCGCAGTGGGCGCCGGGCGAGCCGCGCACCAGCAAGATGGTGTTCATAGGCATAGACTTGCCGCAAGACATCTTGCGCCAGGGGCTGGAGCAAAGCCTGGCGTGAAATGCGTGTGTTGCGTGGGGGTGTTTCATTCTTGCCATGGGCATGCCCACAATGCGCGCGCCTCTATACAATCGCGCCCCGTTGAATGCAAGCCCGCATGCAATCTGACTGTCTGGCAGCCCCATGGGTCGGCCCGGCTCGCTCCACCCACCGACAGCAAGGAGACAGGAGTCCATTTTCCCAGCGCTGACTTTCCAAAAGTCCTGCAGTGTCCGGGGGGTTCTTGGCCGCGGCCTTTTGCCCCTGCGCCACCCGTCACAATGAGCTCCCAAACCGCATCCACCGCTGTCTTTGCCAGTTTTACGACCATGCCCAGTACCGCATCCGTGCAGCCCAAACCCGTTCCCGTGAAGAAAAACCCCAAGCTTGCCGACCATTGGAAAACCAAGCCGGCCGAGGAACTCACCGACGCTGAAGTGCTCGCCATGCCCGACAGCGAATACATGAACGAGAAGCAGCGGGCATTCTTCCGCCACAAGCTTTTGCAGCTGCAGCAGGAAATCCTGCAGAGCGCGGGCCAGACCACCGAGCACCTGCGTGAAGACACGGTGGTGGTGCCCGACCCTGCAGACCGCGCCACCATCGAGGAAGAGCACGCGCTCGAGCTGCGCACGCGCGACCGCGAGCGCAAGCTGCTCAAGAAGATCGACCAGTCGCTCGCCCGCATCGATTCGGGCGACTACGGTTACTGCGATGAAACCGGCGAACCCATAGGCGTGGCCCGCTTGCTCGCGCGCCCCACGGCCACCTTGTCGCTCGAGGCGCAGCAGCGCCGCGAGCTCAAGCAAAAGCTGTTCGGCGACTGAGCACGCCTTCTGACAATGCAGCGCGCAACCCCGGTGCAGCCAGAATCATGAGCAAGGGAGAATCCTCTCGCGGGGGCCTGCTCTCCAAGGTGGTGCGCTTCGTGCGCAACCCGACCGTGGAGTGGTCTGCGCTCGACACGCTGGAAACCGAGCGCGAGAGCCAGTTCAGCAAGGAGGCGCTCAAGGAGTTGATGGAGCGCAAGCGGCGCAATGACTTCGTGCGGCGCCGCGAGTTCGCGCAGCTGCGCCAGTTGCGCCAGCGCGGCGTGCAGCAGGCACAGCGCAGTGACGAGCCCGCAGCGGATCCCTCCTATTTGAGCGAGCTGAACTCGCCTGGTGAGCGCGCCGCCACACTGCAAAAGATCGATGAGATCGAAGCGCAGATGTCGCAGCAGTGGTGGAAAGGCGCGCCCCGTCCGCTGCGATCCAGCCAGGCGATGGAGGCCACCGGCTGGCGGGCCTCGCAGCCGCCGGGCGACACGACGGTGCGTGCCTTTGCGCCCACCGAGGCAATCAGTCTGCCCCCGGTGCCTGTGGAATCAGCCGCGGTTGCTGGCCCGCCCGCCGTAGTGCCACTGTCCCCCGATGAAACTGGCGCGACGCTGCCGCAGGCAGCAGCTGCGCTGCCGGCGGCACAAACCGCGTTGGATGGCACCATCACCCACCCACCCACAGTGCCAGCGCCACGGCCTGTCGTGGTGGAACCGGAGAAATTCGTGCATGCCCCTGAATTGGAAGAGGCGGCGATCCGCTTCGCCCAAGCGGACTTTGCCGGCGCAGAAAAAGCGCTGCAGGAAGCGCTGGCGCAAAGCCAGCAGGCCGAGCCCGCGGTACAGGAGGAGTTCTGGTTGGCCTTGTTCGACCTGTACCGCGCGACCGGGCAGGCGGACCTCTTCGACGCGCTGGCGATCGACTTCGCGGCCCGCTTCGGGCGCTCCGCACCGCTGTGGGTCTCCTTGCCCGAGCAACTGGGCCAGTCAGATATGGCAGGTGCCGCCAGTGCCGCTGCGCGCCGCAGCTTTGGCTGGAGTGCCCCGCACTCGCTCAGTGCCGCGTCGCTGGTGGCGCTGCGTGCGGCGCTCGAACGCGCGCAACCACCCTGGACGCTGAATTGGGCGCGCCTGGCTTCGATCGAGCCCGAGGCGGTGCCGCAGCTTACGGCGCTGTTCAACCACTGGGCCGAAGACCGCTCGGTGCAGCTGGTGTTTGCGCACGCGCAGGCGCTGCAGGCATTGCTGGTCGAAAAAACGCCTTCGGGTGAGCGCAGCACGCCGGCGGACTGGTGGCTGCTGCGCATGGCCTGCTTGCGGCTCATGGGGCGCGTGGACGAATTCGAGCTCGTGGCGCTCGACTATTGCGTCACCTATGAAGTCTCGCCGCCCGCATGGGAGCCGCCGCGTTGCAGTTGTGTCGATGGTGAGGAGCCAGCTGCAGCGCATGAGATGGCCCAGCAACCTGCCTCCCTGTTTGCGCCCAGCGCGCTTGCCGACGGGCTTGGCGCTCCATCGCTTTCGGTGCCCCTGGATGCTGGCCCGGTGGCCAGTTTGAGCGGCCAGATCGAGGGCGACTGCAGTGCGCTGCTGCCGTCGCTGGAGGCGCACCTGCGCCCTGGCGAGCCCCTGGTGATCGATTGCGAGCACCTGATCCGCACGGACTTTGCGGCCGCCGGCACGCTGCTCAACTGGGCCGCCGAGCAGCAGGCCAAGGGCCAGCAGCTGCAGTTCGACAAGCTGCACCGGCTGGTGGCCATCCTGTTCAACGTGCTCGGCATCAACGAACACGCCTGGGTGGTGGTGCGCAAGAAGTGAGGCTCTGAGGGCTTTCTCCTGCCGAGATAGCCTCCCCGTGGCTTGCACAGGAGCGCGTTGCCCCCATCTGAATCACTTATGCAAGCCTCGACCGAATTCCCCACCTTCCACGGCACCACCATCTTGTGCGTGCGCCGCCAAACCGCCGATGGCGTGCAGGTTGCCCTGGGCGGCGACGGCCAGGTCACGCTGGGCAACATCGTCGTCAAGGGCACGGCGCGCAAGGTGCGCAAGCTCCACCACGGCAAGGTGCTGGCGGGCTTTGCCGGGGCCACGGCCGATGCCTTCACGCTGTTCGAGCGCTTTGAGGCCAAGCTCGACAAGCACCAGGGCCACCTGGTGCGCGCCGCGATCGAGCTCACCAAGGACTGGCGCACCGACCGCGTGCTGCGCCGCCTCGAAGCCATGCTGGCCGTGGCCGACCGCGAGGCCTCGCTGATCATCACGGGCAATGGCGACGTGCTCGAGCCCGAGCATGGCATCGTCGCCATAGGCTCGGGCGGCGCCTACGCGCAGTCTGCGGCCAAGGCGCTGCTAGACCACACCGACCTGCCCGCGCACGAGGTCGTGAAAAAATCGCTGGAGATCGCCGGCGAGCTGTGCATCTACACCAACATGCACCACACCATAGAGACGCTGTGAATCTGGCAGTCTGCGGAATGCCTCTGTTTTGATAGCTGCTTGCGCTTGATACATCAGCGTATTCGGCACTTTTGATGCAAATACCATGTCGTCCATGACCCCCCAGGAAATCGTCTCCGAGCTCGACCGCCACATCGTCGGCCAGGCGGCGGCCAAGCGTGCCGTGGCGATCGCGCTGCGCAACCGCTGGCGCCGCCAACAGGTCGACGCGGGCCTGCGCCAGGAGATCACGCCCAAAAACATCCTCATGATCGGCCCCACGGGCGTGGGCAAGACCGAGATCGCGCGGCGCCTTGCGCGCCTGGCCGACGCGCCTTTCATCAAGGTCGAGGCCACCAAGTTCACCGAGGTCGGCTACGTGGGCAAGGACGTGGACAGCATCGTCCGCGACCTCGCCGAAGTCGCCGTCAAGCAGATGCGCGAGGCGGAAATGCGCAAGGTGCGCACGCTGGCCGAAGACGCCGCCGAGGAACGCATCCTCGACGTGCTGGTGCCGCCCGCGCGCACCGGCGCCGAGCCCGCCGACAGCACCGCGCGCCAGGTGTTTCGCAAGAAGCTGCGCGAGGGCCTGCTCGACGACAAGGACATCGACATCGAGCTTGCCGAAAGCCGCCCCACGCTCGAGATCATGGGTCCGGCGGGCATGGAGGAAATGGCCGAGCAGTTGCGCGGCATGTTCAGCCAGATCGGCCAGGACAAGCGCCGCACGCGCCGCCTCAAGATCGCCGAGGCGCGCAAGCTGCTGACCGAGGAGGAGGCGGCCAAGCGCGTCAACGAGGAAGAAATCCGCACGCGCGCGCTCGCCAATGCCGAGCAAAACGGCATCGTCTTCATCGACGAGATCGACAAGGTCGCCGCGCGCCAGGAAACGAGCGGCGCCGACGTCTCGCGCCAGGGCGTGCAGCGCGACCTGCTGCCGCTCGTGGAGGGCACCGCGGTGTCCACCAAGTACGGCATGGTCAAGACCGACCACATCCTGTTCATTGCTTCGGGCGCGTTCCACCTCGCCAAGCCGAGCGACCTGATCCCCGAGCTGCAGGGGCGCTTTCCGATCCGCGTCGAGCTCGAATCGCTCTCGGTGCAGGACTTCGAGGCCATCCTCACGCAGACGCACGCCAGCCTGGTCAAGCAATACCAGGCGCTGCTCGCCACCGAGGGCGTGCGGCTGGAGTTTCTGCCCGAAGGCATCACGCGCCTCGCGCATATCGCCTTCGAGGTCAACGAGCGCACCGAGAACATAGGTGCGCGCCGCCTGGCCACGGTGCTGGAGCGGCTGCTCGACGAGGTCAGCTTCGAGGCCACGCGCCTCGCAGGCCAGACCATCACCATAGACGCCGCCTACGTCGATGCCCGGCTGCAAAGCCTGAGCCAGAACGAAGACCTGTCGCGCTACATCCTCTGAGCAAGCCAACCGCGTGCGCGGGCCAGATGTCCCTGGGCTTGCGCGCCGAGCACGGCGCCGCGGTGCGCTGCCCACCATGCCTGCTAGGAGCCTGCCGGATTTTGGAATCGTCGGCTGCGAATGCGCCGCAGCGGCCCATTTTTTGCCGGCTTCTTGCCCCATAGCACCACTATGGGGCGGCGAATCCGACAAAAACTGGCCTCGCTGGGGCGCATTCTCGCTTTCGACGCCCAAAGCCCGACAGGCTTCTAGCTGGGTCGGCCTCGAGGCCGCTCCCTTCTCTGCATGTGCCACGTTCAAAGCCTGCGCTAAGTGCTTATACGGCAATGGTTTTCCTTTTTCCGTCGTTTGCGTTTGGCGGATAAGTCCTTGATTTCATTACAAAAAAATCCCGCAAGAGCCCTTGCGCGGTTGGCTTTTCCTGCTACAGTGCAAAAAAGTGCAATGAAGTGGTGAAAAGTGCCATAAAACTCCGATTTCCGGGGTGCGGTGGCTTCAACCAAGCTGGGGAATCTTCGTCGTGTTCCAGGGTGCCTCGTCGCTGAGCCTCGATGCCAAGGGGCGGCTGTCCGTGCCGACCCGGCACCGCGACGTCCTGCTCGCGACGGCGGCAGGCCAGCTCACGATCACCAAGCACCCGCATGGCTGCCTGATGGTGTTCCCGCGGCCCGAATGGGAAAAGTTCCGCGAGCGCATCGCCCAGCTGCCCATGTCGGCGCAGTGGTGGAAGCGCATCTTCCTGGGCAACGCGATGGATGTGGAAATGGACGCCACGGGCCGCGTGCTGATTTCGCCCGAACTGCGTGCGGCGGCCGGCATCAGCAAGGAGTCCATCCTGCTGGGCATGGGCAGCTACTTCGAGCTCTGGGACAAGGCCAGCTACGACGCGCAGGAAGCGCAGGCCATGCAGGGCGAAATGCCCGACGTCTTCAAAGATTTTTCTTTCTGAGGAACGCGGTGAATCGGGAGTTGCAGCACACCACGGTCCTTCTCGAAGAGGCCGTGCAAGCCCTGTTGGGCGGCGCGGGCCCCGCGCCTGCGGGCCTGTGGGTCGATGCGACCTTCGGCCGCGGCGGGCACGCGCGGCGCATCTTGCAGCGCCTGGGGCCGCAGGCGCGCCTCTTGGCGTTCGACAAAGACCCCGAGGCCGTCGCCGCCGCGGCGCAGATCGACGACGCGCGCTTTGCCATTCGCCACGAGGGGTTTGCGCACTTGGCCGACTTGCCCGCGGGCAGCGCCTGCGGCGTGCTGATGGACCTGGGCGTGAGCTCGCCGCAGCTCGACGCGGCCGAGCGCGGCTTCAGTTTTCGTTTCGATGGGCCGCTGGACATGCGCATGGACCCCACGCGCGGCCAGAGCGTGGCGCAGTGGCTGGCCGAGGCCGATGAGGGCCAGATTGCGGAGGTGGTACGTGATTACGGCGAAGAACGGTTTGCTGGCGCCATTGCAAAGGCGATTGTTGCTCGGCGCGCGCAGCAGGGAGCGCTCACGCGCACCGGCGAGCTCGCCGAACTCGTGGCTGGCGCGGTCAAGACCCGCGAACCTGGGCAGCACCCAGCCACGCGCACCTTTCAGGCTTTTCGGATTTTCATCAACGCCGAACTGCAGGAACTGCAGCAGGCGCTAGAAGCAAGCCTCAGGGTGCTTGCGCCGGGCGGGCGGCTCGTGGTGATCAGCTTCCATTCGCTCGAAGACCGCATCGTCAAGCAGTTCATCGCGCACCACTCCAAGGAGGTGTTCGACCGGCGCACGCCGTTTGCCGCGCCTGCGCCGCTGCGCCTCAAGGCATTGGGGCGCATTCGCCCCGGCGCGGCCGAGCTGGCCGTGAACCCGCGCGCGCGCAGCGCCATCCTGCGCGTGGCCGAGCGCACGGAGGTGCCCGCATGACGCGCCTGAACCTCGTGCTGCTGCTCGCGGTGTTGGCCAGCGCGTTTTACGTGGTCAACCTGCAGTACGAATCGCGGCGCCTGTTCACCGAGCTCGACCGCGCCAAGGCCGAGGCGCGGCGCCTCGAGACCGAGCGCCAGCGCCTGCAGGTCGAAAAGCGCGCGCAGGCCACGCCGCTGCGCGTGGAAAAAATCGCGCGCACGCAGCTGCAGATGCGCACCGCGACGCCGGCGATCACGCAGTACGTGGGCGACGGGGCGAAAGACGCATCGGCAGCCCATGGTTCCGACGCTGCTGCGCTGCCTGCGGCCTCTGCGGGAGGCCCGCCATGAGCCGCAGCGTGCGCTACGCCTCCAGCCCCTTGCTGACCAGCCGCACGCCGCTGTGGCGCAGCAAGTTCATCGTTGCGCTGCTCGCGCTGGGCTTCGTCGGCCTGGCGGCGCGCGCGGCCTACGTGCAGGTGCTTGCGAACGATTTTTTCCTGCGCCAGGGCGAGGTGCGTTTTGCGCGCACGCTCGAATTGCCCGCGCACCGCGGCCGCATCCTGGACCGCAACGGCCTGCTGCTGGCTTCGAGCGTGCCCGCGGCGAGCATCTGGGCCATTCCCGAGGACGTAGAGCAGGACGACCCCGAGGTGCGCGCCAAGCTGCCCAGGCTGGCGCAGCTGCTGGGCATGTCGCTTGTCGATGTGCAGCGCAAGCTGGCCGACGAGGACAAGACCTTCGTCTGGATCAAGCGCCAGCTCGACTGGGACGTGGGCCAGCAGATCGTCGCGCTCGACCTCAAGGGCATCTATTTGCGCAAGGAATACAAGCGCCAGTACCCCGAGGGCGAGGCGGCCGCGCACATCGTGGGCTTCACCAACGTCGAAGACCAGGGCCAGGAGGGCATGGAGCTGATCTTCAACAAAGACCTCGCGGGCAAGCCCGGCTCGCGCCGCGTGATCAAGGACCGCATGGGGCGCATCGTCGAAGGCGTGGGCGAGGACGTGCCGCCCGTGGATGGGCGCGACATCCAGCTGTCCATAGACAGCAAGGTGCAGTTTTTCGCCTACCAGAAGCTGCGCGACCAGGTGCAGGAGCACAAGGCCAAGGCCGGCAGCGTGGTGGTGCTGGACGCGCACACGGGCGAGGTGCTGGCGCTGGCCAATTACCCGAGCTACGTGCCCGACGAGCGCCGCAACCTCACGGGCGAGCAGCTGCGCAACCGCGCGCTCACCGACGTGTTCGAGCCCGGCTCGACCATGAAGCCCTTCACCATAGGCCTGGCGCTCGAAACCGGGCGCGTGCGGCCCGACACCATCATAGACACCAACCCCGGGCGCATCACCATCACGGGCTCGACGATTTCCGATACGCACAACTACGGCGTGCTCACGGTGCAAGGGGTGATCCAGAAGTCGAGCAACGTGGGCACGACCAAGATCGCGATGCAGATGTCGCCGCGCGAGATGTGGGAAACCTTCTCGGCCGCGGGTTTCGGGCAAAAGCCGCAGCTCGCGTTCCCGGGCGTGGTCAGCGGGCGCCTGCGCCCCTACAAGACCTGGCGCCCGATCGAGCAGGCCACCATGGCCTATGGCTACGGGCTCTCGGCCAGCCTGTTCCAGATGGCGCGCTCGTACACCGTGTTTGCCAACGGCGGGCGCGTGATCCCGGCCACCATGCTCAAGAGCAGCACGCCCGCGGTCGGCGTGCCGGTGTTTTCCGAGCGCACGGCCGACGAGATTCGCAAAATGCTGCAAATGGCCGCCGGTCCGGGCGGCACGGGGCAGAAGGCGCAGACCGTGGGCTACTCGGTGGGCGGCAAGTCGGGCACGGCGCGCAAGCAGCAGGGCAAGGGTTACGCCTCGGGCAAGTACCGTTCGTGGTTCACCGGCATGGCGCCGATCGACAAGCCGCGCATCATCGTCGCGGTGATGATCGACGAGCCGAGCAACGGCCAGGTCTATGGCGGCCTGGTCGCCGCGCCGGTGTTCAGCGTGGTGGTGCAGCAGACGCTGCGCCTCATGGGCGTGCCGCCCGACATGGACGTGAAGCCGCAGATCGTCGCCGACGTGGAGGAGCCGCTGTGATGCGCATACTCCAAAGCGCCCCCGAGGCCGTGCAATGGTTGCGCACGCTGCTTGCGCCCGGCCGCGGCACGCTGCAGACCGACAGCCGGCAGATTGCGCCCGGCGACGCCTTCATCGCCTGGCCCGGCGCCGCGACCGACGGGCGTGCGCACGTGGCCGACGCCCTGGCGCGCGGCGCTGCGGCCTGCCTGGTCGAGCAAGACGGCGTGGAGGCGTTTGCGCTCGATGCGCGCCACCCCGACGCCGCCATCGCGGCGCTGCGCGGGCTCAAGGCCGCGACCGGCGAGATCGCCGCGCAGTGGTTCGGCCACCCCTCGGCAGAACTCGACGTGATCGCCATCACGGGCACCAACGGCAAGACCAGCACCGCCTGGTGGCTCGCGCATGCACTCTCGAAAAAAGAGCTGCATGGGCGCACTGGATGCGGGCTCATAGGCACTTTGGGCATGGGAACGCCGGGCCAGCTCGAAGGCTCGGGCCTGACCACGCCCGACCCCGTGCGGCTGCAGCGCGCGCTGCGCCAGATGGCCGACCAGGGGCTCGCGGCCTGTGCCATCGAGGCGTCCTCGATCGGTCTGGCAGAGCAACGCCTCGCGGGCACGCGCATTCGCGTCGCGGTGTTCACCAACTTCACGCAAGACCACCTCGACTACCACGGCGACATGGACGCCTACTGGTGCGCCAAGCGCGCGCTGTTCGACTGGCCGGGGCTGCAGGCCGCGGTGATCCACCTCGACGACGCCCAGGGTGCGCGCCTGCACGCCGAGCTCGAAGGCGAAGTGCGTGGCTGCGCACTCGACCTCTGGGGCGTGTCCGTGCCCTTGGCGCAGCAGCCGCCGGTGCCGGGCGCACGCCTGTGGACCCAAGACCTGCACTTCGGCGCGCAAGGCATCGCCTGCACGGTGTGCGAAGGCACCGAGCGCCACCCCTGGCAGCCACGCGTGGTGGGGCGCTACAACCTGCAGAACCTGCTTGGCGTGCTCGCGGTGCTGCGCAGCCTGGGCGTGGCGCTGCCCGAGGCGCTGCGCGCGTGCGAGGCGCTGCCGCCCGTGCCGGGGCGCATGCAGCAGGTGCCGGCCGAGCACGGGCAGCCGCTCGTGGTGGTCGATTACGCGCACACGCCGGACGCGCTCGAACAGGTCTTGCTCGCGCTGCGCCCCGTGGCGCAGGCGCGCGGCGGGCAGCTGTGGTGCGTGTTCGGCTGCGGCGGCGAGCGCGACGCGGGCAAGCGCCCGCAGATGGGCGCCGTGGCGCAGCACCGCGCCGATTGGGTGGTGGTAACGAGCGACAACCCGCGCGGCGAAGACCCGGCGGCCATCATCCACCAGATTCTGCTCGGCACGATCGCGGGCGAGACCGTGCGCGCCGAGCCCGACCGCGCTGCCGCGATCGCGCTCGCGCTGGCCGAGGCCGACGCTGCCGACGTGGTGCTGATCGCCGGCAAGGGCCACGAGGACTATCAAGAAATCGCAGGCCGGCGTGTGCCGTTTTCCGATCTGGCGCAGGCGCAGGCCGCGCTCGCGGCGCGTGGGGGTTCGGCATGATGCGGCTGCAGCAGGCTTTCGACTTCATCCGTGCGCGCCTTCCCGCGGCACGGCTCGTGGGCGTGGATGCGGCGGGCGCGGCGGCCATCGAACTGCAGCGCGCGCATACCGACACGCGCACGCTGCAGCTGGGCGACCTGTTCGTGGCGCTGCGCGGCGCGCGTTTCGACGCGCACGACTTTCTGCCCCAGGCGCGCGCGCAAGGAGCGCTGGCCGTGGTGGCCGAGCGCGGGCTCGAGGCCGCGGGCCTGCCCGGCATCGAAGTGCCCGACAGCACGGCGGCGCTGGGCGCGCTCGCCGCGGGCTGGCGCGCACAGTTCACGCTGCCGCTGATCGCCGTCACCGGCAGCAACGGCAAGACCACGGTGACGCAGATGATCGCGTGCATCCTCGCCGCCAACGCGGGCGAGGCGGCCTTTGCCACGCGCGGCAACCTCAACAACGCCATCGGCGTGCCGCAGACCCTGCTACGCCTCACGGCCGCGCACCGCGTGGGCGTGGTCGAGCTGGGCATGAACCACCCGGGCGAAATCGCCTACCTGGCCGAGCTGGTGCGCCCCACGGTGGCGCTGGTCAACAACGCGCAGCGCGAGCACCTCGAATTCATGCACACCGTGGAGGCCGTGGCGCGCGAAAACGGCGCCGTGCTGGCCGCGCTGCCCCAGAGCGGCGTGGCCGTGTTCCCGGCGCAGGACGACTACACGCCGCTGTGGCGCAGCCTGGCCGCGGGGCGGCGCTGTCTTACGTTTGGCGGCGCCGGGGCCGATTTCGAGTGCCTGCGCGCCACTTGGGAGCTGGCAGAGGCGCCGGAGCAGCCGGGCGCGCAGCAAGCCGCCTGGAGCGTGCAAATGCGCACGCCCACCGGGCCGCTCGCCTGCCGGCTGCACATCGCCGGGCGCCACAACATGACGAATGCGCTCGCCGCTGCAGCCTGCGCGTTCGCCGCGGGGGTGCCGCCGGACGCCATCGCGCAGGGGCTCGCGGCCTTTCGGCCCGTGGCGGGACGCTCGCGCGCGTTTGGCCTGCAGCTGGGTGGGCGCGAGATCACGGTGGTTGACGACAGCTACAACGCCAACCCGGACTCGGTGCGCGCGGCCATCGCCGTGCTCGCCGAGCTGCCCGCGCCGCAGTTGCTCGTGCTCGGCGACATGGGCGAGGTGGGCACGCAAGGCCCGCAGTTCCACGCCGAGGCCGGCGCCCAGGCGCGCGCCGCGGGCATTACCAAGCTTTATGCACTGGGCGCACTGGCCGCACACGCGGTGCGCGCCTTCGACCCCGAAGGGCGCGGCGCGGGCCGGCATTTCGACAACATGGCCGCCTTGCAGGAGGCCGCGTGCGCCGCTTTGCCCGCGCTGGGCAGCGTGCTCGTGAAAGGATCGCGTTTCATGAAAATGGAACAGGTGGTGCAGGCCCTTGCGGCCCGCCCTGGGGCCGCCGCGCCCATGCTGACTGCAGCGGCCGCTGCGGCAGCTTCGACTTCATCCACTTCCTCGCCAGTCGGGGCTGCAGGTGCCGCATGCTGATCTGGCTCGCGCAATGGCTGCAGGGCTGGTCGGCCGATTTCGGGCACCTGCGCGTGTTCCAGTACCTGAGCTTTCGCGCCGTGATGGCCGCGCTCACGGCGCTGCTCATCGGGCTGGCGGCGGGGCCCAAGGTGATCCGCATCCTCACCGCGCTCAAGATCGGCCAGCCCGTGCGTGAATACGCGATGCAGTCGCACCTCGTCAAAAGCGGCACGCCCACCATGGGCGGGGTGCTGATTTTGCTCGCGCTCACGGCGTCCACGCTGCTGTGGGCCGACCTGTCGAACCGCTTCGTCTGGATCGTGCTCGTGGTCACGCTGGGCTTTGGCGCGATCGGCTGGGTGGACGACTGGCGCAAAGTGGTGCGCAAAGACCCCGAGGGCATGCGCTCGCGCGAGAAGTATTTCTGGCAGTCGCTGATCGGCCTGCTCGCCGCGCTGTACCTGGTGTTCGCCATTTCCGGCAATTCCAATGCGCGCGTGCTCGAGCTGTTCATTACCTGGGTGCAGTCGGGCTTTGCGCTCGACCTGCCGCCCAAGGCCGGGCTGCTGCTGCCGTTTTTCAAGGAAGTCAGCTACCCGCTGGGCGTGTGGGGCTTCGTCGTGCTGACCTACCTGGTCATCGTCGGCGCGAGCAACGCCGTCAACCTCACCGACGGGCTCGACGGCCTGGCCATCATGCCGGTGGTGCTGGTCGGCTCGGCGCTCGGGGTGTTTGCCTACGTCGTGGGCAATGCGGTGTATTCCAAATATCTGTTCTTTCCGCACATTCCGGGCGCGGGCGAGCTGCTGGTGTTCTGCGCCGCGATCGCGGGCGCGGGGCTGGCCTTCTTGTGGTTCAACGCCTATCCGGCCAAGGTGTTCATGGGCGACGTGGGCGCGCTCTCGCTCGGCGCGGCGCTGGGCACGGTGGCCGTGATCGTGCGCCAGGAGATCGTGCTCGCCGTGATGGGCGGCATCTTCGTCGTCGAGGCGCTCTCGGTGATGCTGCAGGTGGGCTGGTTCAAGTTCACCAAAAAGCGCTACGGCGCGGGCCGGCGCCTGTTCCAGATGGCGCCGCTGCACCACCACTTCGAGAAAAAAGGCTGGAAGGAAACGCAGGTCGTGGTGCGCTTTTGGATCATCACCATGCTGCTGTGTCTGGTGGGGCTTTCGACCCTGAAATTGCGATGAACAGCCCCGCCACCACTTCCATTGCCCAGCTTGCCCCGGCGCTCGCGCGTTGGCAGGGCGCGCGCGTGCTCGTGCTGGGCCTGGGCGCCTCAGGACTGGCGATGGCGCGCTGGTGCGCGCGCTGCGGCGCGCAGGTCACGGTGGCCGACACGCGCGCTGCACCGCCGCAGCTCGCCACGCTGCGCGCCGAGCTGCCGCAGGCCGCATTCGTGAGCGGCGCGCTGGACGCGGCGCTGCTGCGCGGCCAGGGCTATGCCGCGGTGCTGCGCTCGCCGGGGCTGAGCCCGGCGTCGAATGCTCCCATTATGGAAGCTGCAAGTGCAGAATCTATCAGCGTTTGGGGCGAATTGGACTTGTTTTCTGAAGGCTTGCAGGCACTGCGTGCGCAGACTGGCTACGCGCCCGCCGTGCTGGCCATCACGGGCACCAACGGCAAGACCACGGTGACTTCGCTGACCGGCCAGCTCGTGGAGCGTGCCGGCAAGAGCGTGGCCGTCGCGGGCAACATCGGGCCTACGTTGCTCGACACCTTGAGCGAGCGCATGGTCGCGGGCAGCCTGCCCGAGGTCTGGGTGCTCGAACTTTCCAGTTTCCAGCTCGACGGCGTGCAGGGTTTCGAGCCCACGGCGGCCGCGGTGCTCAACGTCACGCAAGACCACCTCGACTGGCACGGCAGCCTGCAGGACTACGCGGCGGCCAAGGCGCGCATCTTTGGCCAGCACGCGCTCATGGTGCTCAACCGCGAAGACCCGCTCGTGATGCAGATGCTGCCCGCCGCGGCGCCGGCTGCATCCAGCACTGTCGCATCGAACGCTACCGCGCGCAAAACGCGGCCGCAAACAGCGCCGCAGCGCGCCTACCTGACCTTCGGCGGCGACCTGCCGCGCCGCCCTGGCGACTTCGGCATCGAAGTGGTGCATGGCATGGCCTGGCTCGTGCGTGCGCAGCCGCACGAAAACGCCGAAAACGCCGCGCCGCGCCGCCGTGCGCGTACTGAATCAGGGGCCGACGCACAGGTGCCGCTGCAGCTGCAGCGCCTCATGCCCGCCGAAGCGCTGCGCATCCGCGGGCGCCACAACGCCGTGAACGCGCTCGCCGCGCTGGCGCTCGCCAGCGCCGCGGGCTGCGCGCTCGCGCCCATGCTCTACGGCTTGCGCGAATACCGCGGCGAGCCGCACCGCGTGGAGCCCGTGGCCATCGTCGCCGGGGTCGAGTATTTCGACGACAGCAAGGGCACCAACGTGGGCGCGACCGTGGCCGCGCTCAGCGGCCTGGGGGCCGAGCGCCGCATCGTGCTGATCCTGGGCGGCGAGGGCAAGGGGCAGGACTTCACGCCGCTCGCGCCGCCCGTGGCGCGGCACGCGCGCGCCGTGCTGCTGATTGGGCGTGATGCGCCGCGCATCCGCGCCGCGCTGCAGGGCACGGGCGTGCCGCTGCTCGACGCCGCCACGCTGCCCGAGGCCGTGCAGCAGGCCGCGCAGTGCGCGCAAGCGGGCGACGCCGTGCTGCTCTCGCCGGCCTGCGCGAGCCTGGACATGTTCCGCGACTACGCGCACCGCGCCGAAGTGTTCCGCGAGGCCGTGCGCGCGCTGGCCTTGAACATGGGGCAAGACGTGGAGGGCATGGCATGAGCCGCGTGCTCGCATCCGTGAGCCTCTGGCAGCGTTTTGCCGCCTGGGCCGGCACGCGCTTCGGCGGCCTGTCGGCGCAGGCCGCGGACCGTCTGCCCGTGCGCGTGGGCGGCACCGAGTACCGCCAGACCAGCGCCACGCCCGCGCGCGTGCTGGGCTTCGATCAGACCTTGCTGTGGGTGGTGGTTGCGCTGCTCGCCTGGGGGCTGGTGATGGTGTATTCGGCCTCGATCGCGCTGCCCGACAACCCGCGCTTCGGCAAGATCGCGCACACGCATTTCGTCATGCGCCACGCGATTGCGCTGGGCCTGGGCTTTCTTGCGGCGCTGCTGGCGTTTCAGGTGTCCATGGACGCCTGGGAGCGCATCGCGCCCTGGATGTTCGTTGCCTCGCTGATGCTGCTCATCCTCGTGCTGATTCCGCACGTGGGCACGGTGGTCAACGGCGCGCGCCGCTGGCTGCCGCTGGGCATCATGAATTTTCAGCCGTCCGAGCTCGCCAAGCTCGCCGTGGTGATCTACGCGAGCGACTACATGGTGCGCAAGATGGAGGTCAAGGAGCGCTTTTTCCGCGCCGTGCTGCCCATGGGCGTGGCCGTGGCCGTGGTGGGCATGCTGCTGCTGGCCGAGCCCGACATGGGCGCGTTTTTGGTGATCGCCGTGATCGCCATGGGCATTTTGTTCCTTGGCGGGGTGAATGCGCGCATGTTCTTCGTGATCGCGCTGATCCTCGTGGTGGCCTTCGGGCTCATGATCGGCCTGTCGCCCTGGCGACGCGAACGCATTTTTGCCTACCTCGACCCGTGGAGCATGGAGCACGCGCTGGGCAAGGGCTACCAGCTCTCGCACGCGCTGATCGCCATCGGCCGCGGGCGCATCTTTGGCGTGGGCCTGGGCAACAGCGTGGAAAAGCTCAACTGGCTGCCCGAGGCGCACACCGACTTCCTGCTCTCGGTGATCGGCGAGGAGTTTGGCCTCGTCGGCGTGCTGACGCTGATCGTGCTCTTTTTCTGGCTGACGCGCCGCATCATGCACATAGGCCGCCAGGCGATCGCGCTGGACCGCGTGTTCGCGGGCCTGGTCGCGCAGGGCGTGGCGATCTGGGTTGGCTTTCAGAGCTTCATCAACATGGGCGTGAACCTCGGCGCCCTGCCCACCAAGGGCCTGACGCTGCCGCTCATGAGCTTCGGCGGCTCGGCCATCCTCATGAACCTCGTGGCGCTCGCGGTGGTGCTGCGCGTCGACTACGAGAATAAGCTCCTGATGAGAGGGGGCCGCGTATGACGCGCAAAACCGCCCTCATCATGGCCGGCGGCACGGGCGGGCATATCTTCCCGGGCTTGGCCGTGGCGCAGGCGCTGCGTGCGCGCGGTTTCGCCGTGCACTGGCTGGGCGCGCCCGGCAGCATGGAAGAGCGCCTCGTCGTGCCGCAGGGCTTTGCCTTCGAGGCAGTGGATTTTTCCGGCGTGCGCGGCAAGGGCCTGGGCACGCTGGCGCGCCTGCCGGGGCGTCTGCTGCGCGCGCTCGCGCAAGCGCGCGCGGTGCTGCGTCGCGTGCAGCCTGATGTGGTCGTGGGGTTGGGCGGCTACATCAGCTTTCCGGGCGGGCTCATGGCCGCGCTTGCACGCACGCCGCTGGTGCTGCACGAGCAAAACTCCATTGCCGGCATGGCAAACAAGCTGCTTGCGCGCCTTGCGCAGCGCGTGTTCACGGCCTTCCCCGATGCGCTGCCCGGCGCGCAGTGGGTGGGCAATCCGCTGCGCGAGGCGTTTTTGCAGCAGCCCCTGCCTGCCGCGCGCTTTGCCGGTCGCAGCGGCCCGCTGCGGCTGCTCGTGGTGGGCGGCAGCCTGGGCGCGCGTGCGCTCAACGAGATCGTGCCGCAGGCGCTCGCGCTGATTCCGCCCGCCGCGCGCCCGCAGGTCACGCACCAAAGCGGCGCGGCGCAGCTCGAAGCGCTGCGCGCGCACTACGCAGCCGCAGGCGTGCAGGCCGAACTCACGCCCTTCATCGATGACACGGCAAGCGCGTTTGCCGCCGCCGACGTGATCGTCTGCCGCGCCGGAGCGAGCACCGTGACCGAGATCGCCGCCGTGGGCGCGGCCGCGATCTTCGTGCCCTTTCCGTTCGCGGTCGATGACCACCAGACGCGCAACGCGCGCTTTCTCACCGACGCGGGCGGCGGCTGGCTCGTGCCGCAACAGGACTTGACCCCTGAAAAACTCGCCACAATGCTATCGAATCTAGATCGCCTCACGCTGATGAACACTGCGCAAAAGGCCAAAATGATGCAAAAAACAGAAGCCACACAGGCCATCGTCGCCGCGTGCGAGGAGTTCGCCGCATGAAGCACGCCATCCGCCACATCCACTTCGTCGGCATCGGCGGCGCCGGCATGAGCGGCATTGCCGAAGTGCTGCACAACCTGGGCTACGCCATTTCGGGCTCGGACCTGGCCGACAGCGCCACGCTGCGTCGCCTCGCAGCCCTGGGCATACGCACGGCGGTGGGGCACGACGCCGCGCACATCGCCGACGCCGACGCCGTGGTCACCTCCACCGCGGTCAAGCCTGACAACCCCGAGGTGGTCGCGGCGCGCGCGCGCAAGATTCCCGTGGTGCCGCGCGCGCTCATGCTGGCCGAGCTCATGCGCCTCAAGCGTGGCATCGCGATCGCGGGCACGCACGGCAAGACCACCACAACCAGCCTCGTGACCAGCGTGCTCGCCGAGGCCGGGCTGGACCCGACCTTCGTGATCGGCGGGCGCCTGAACAGCGCGGGCGCGAACGCACGCCTGGGCCAGGGCGACTACATCGTGGTCGAGGCCGACGAGTCGGACGCGTCCTTTCTCAACCTGCTGCCCGTGATGGCCGTGGTCACCAACATCGACGCCGACCACATGGAAACCTACGGGCACGACTTCGGCCGACTGAAAAACGCCTTCGTCGATTTTCTGCACCGCATGCCGTTTTACGGCGCGGCCATTCTGTGCCTCGAAAGTCCCGCCGTGCGCGAGATCCTGCCCGACGTGACCTGCCCGGTCACGAGCTACGGCTTTGCCGAGGACGCGCAGGTGCGCGCCGTCGACGTGCGCGCCGAAGGTGGGCAGATGCACTTCACGGTGCAGCGGCGCAACGGCGTGCAACTGCCCGACCTCGACGTGGTGCTCAACCTCGCGGGCGCGCACAACGTGCTCAACGCGCTCGCTGCCATCGCCGTCGCGGTCGAGCTCAACATTCCCGACGAGGCCGTGCTGCGCGCGCTCGCGGGCTTCAAGGGCGTGGGGCGGCGCTTTCAGCGCTATGGCGAGCTGCCCGCGCAGGGCGGCGGCACGTTCACGCTGATCGACGACTACGGCCACCACCCGGCCGAGATGGCGGCCACGCTCGCCGCGGCGCGCGGCGCCTTTCCGGGCCGGCGCCTGGTGCTGGCCTTTCAGCCGCACCGCTACAGCCGCACGCGCGACTGCTTCGAGGATTTCGTGCAGGTCATAGGCAACGCCGACGCCGTGCTGCTCACCGAGGTCTATGCCGCGGGCGAGGCGCCCGTGGTCGCGGCCGACGGGCGCACGCTGGCGCGCGCGCTGCGCGTGGCCGGCAAGGTCGAGCCCGTGTTCATCGCCGACGTGGCCGAACTGCCGCAGGCCATCGCTGCCAACGCACGCGCCGGCGACGTGCTGCTGTGCATGGGCGCGGGCTCGATCGGCGCGGTGCCCGCGAAAGTCGTCGAATTGCTACAAACCAAGGAGCTGCCTGCGCAGGTAGAGCAAGCGCTATGAGCCATTTTGACCTCAAACTCCCGAGCATTGACGTTGCCGCCTTGGGCAAGGTTGCCGTGCTCCTGGGCGGCACCTCGGCCGAGCGCGACATCTCGCTGATGTCGGGCCAGGGCGTGCTGCAGGCGCTGCGCGCGCGCGGCGTCGATGCGCAGGCGTTCGACCCGGCCACGCAGGAGCTCGGTGCGCTGCGGCAGCAAGGCTTTGCGCGTTGCTTCATCGCGCTGCACGGCCGCCATGGCGAGGACGGCACGGTGCAGGGCGCGCTCGAACTGCTGGGCATTCCCTACACCGGCTCGGGCGTGCTCGCTTCGAGCCTGGCCATGGACAAGACCATGACCAAGCGCCTGTGGCGCGCCGACGGCTTGCCCACGCCCGACTGGCGCGAGGTGGCCAGCGCCGACGAAACCGTGCAGGCGCTGCAGGCGCTGGGCGCGCCCATGATCGTCAAGCCCGCGCGCGAGGGATCGACCATTGGCCTGACCAAGGTGCACCTGCCGCACGAGTGCGCCGCCGCCTACGCGCTCGCCGCGCGATACGACCCCGAGGTGCTGTGCGAGCAGTTCATCGCAGGCGACGAAACCACCTGCGCCGTGCTCGGCACGGGCGCGCAGGCGCGCGCGCTGCCGCTGATCCGCATCGTCGCGCCCGGCGGCAACTACGACTACCAGCACAAATACTTCACCGACGACACGCAGTACCACTGCCCCAGCGGCCTGCCAGAGGCCGAGGAGCGCACGCTGCAGCAGCTTGCGCTCGCGGCCTACCGCAGCCTGGGCTGCCGCGGCTGGGCACGTGCCGACATCATGGTGCGCCAGGGCGACCGCGCGCCCTTCCTGCTCGAAATCAACACCTCGCCGGGCATGACGGGCCACTCGCTCGTGCCCATGGCGGCACGCGCCGCGGGCCTCAGCTACGAAGACCTGTGCCTGGCCTTGCTCGCCACGGCCACGCTGGACACGCCGCCCGGCGCCACCTGGGGAGGCGCACCGCAATGAACGCCCCGCTGCCCGTGCCGCCCGACGTCAAGCTCATGAACCTGACCGCTTCGGTCGTGTTCGTGGGCTGCGCCGCGCTGCTGCTGGCGGCGCTGGCCTGGCGCGTGCTGCACGCGCCGGCATTTGCGCTCACGCGCATCGTGGTCGAGGGCGAGCTCGAGCACAACAACCCCGTCACGCTGCGCGCCAACGTCGCGCCGCAGCTTGCGGGCAATTTTTTCACCATGGACTTGCACGCCGTGCGCGCGGCCTTCGAGCAGGTGCCCTGGGTGCGCACGGCCACGGTGCGGCGCGAATTCCCGGCCAGCCTGCGCGTGCGCCTGCAGGAATACCGCCCCGCGGCCTACTGGGGCCCCGAAGGCGGTACCGCCATGGTGAACCGCGAGGGCGAGGTGTTCGAGGTGAACACCGATGCGGTCGACGAAGACCTGCCGCGCCTCATCGCGCCCGAGGGCCACGCGCTCGAAATGCTGCAGGCACATGCGCTGCTGCAGCCGGTGTTTGCGCCGCTCGGGCTGCAGGTGCAGACGCTGGCGCAAAGCGGGCGCGGCGGCTGGCGCGCCACGCTCGACAGCGGCGCCGTGGTCGAACTCGGCAGCGGCACGCCGCAGGAGCTGGTGCAGCGCGCGCAGCGCTTCGTGCGCACCGTTACGCCCGTGGCCGCGCACTACGGCCGGCGCGTCGATGCGCTCGAATCGGCCGACCTGCGCTACCCGAGCGGCTACGCGCTGCGCCTGCGCGGCGTGAGCACGGTGGCGGAGGGCGCGCCGGCGGGCGCGAAGCCCAAGACTGGAAAAAGCGAAAAAAGCGACAAAGGCAGGCACTGAGATGGCAAGAGAATACAAAGACGTGGTGGTGGGGCTGGACATTGGCACGGCCAAGATCATGGCCGTGGTGGCCGAGGTGCTGCCCACGGGCGAGCTCAAGCTCGCGGGCCTGGGCGTGGCGCCCAGCAACGGCCTCAAGCGCGGCGTGGTGGTGAACATCGAGGCCACGGTGCAAAGCATCCAGCAGGCGCTCAAAGAAGCCGAGTTCATGGCCGACTGCAAGATCCAGCGCGTCTATACCGGCATCACGGGCAGCCACATCCGTGGCATGAATTCGAGCGGCATGGTCGCCGTGAAGGACAAAGAGGTCACGGCCGCTGACGTGGCGCGCGTGGTCGAGACGGCCAAGGCCGTGAACATCTCCTCCGACCAGCGCCTGCTGCTCGTTGAGCCGCAGGAGTTCGTGATCGACGGCCAGGACGTGAAAGAGCCGATCGGCATGAGCGGCATCCGCCTCGAAGCCAAGGTGCACATCGTCACCGGCGCGCAGAGCGCGGCCGAAAACATCATCAAGTGCGTGCGCCGCTGCGGCCTCGAGGTCGAGCAGCTGCTGCTCAATCCGCTGGCTTCGAGCCAGGCCGTGCTCACCGACGACGAGCGCGAACTCGGCGTGGTCGTGGTGGACATCGGCGCCGGCACCACCGACGTGGCCATCTTCACGGGCGGCGCGATCCGCCACACCGCGGTGATCCCGATCGCGGGCGACCTGATCACGAGCGACATCGCGATGGCGCTGCGCACGCCCACCAAGGACGCCGAAGACATCAAGGTCGAAAGCGGCTGCGCCAAACAGCTGCTCGCCGACCCCGATGCGCAGGTCGAGGTGCCGGGCCTGGGCGACCGCGGCCCGCGCATGCTCGGCAAACAGGCGCTGGCCGGCGTGATCGAGCCGCGTGTGGAAGAAATTTTTGCCCTCGTGCAGCAGGTGGTGCGCGAGTCGGGCTACGAAGAGGTGCTCTCCTCGGGCATCGTGCTCACGGGCGGCAGCAGCGTCATGCCCGGCATGGTCGAGCTCGGCGAGGACATCTTCCTCAAACCCGTGCGCCGCGGCGTGCCCAAGTATGCGAGCGCGCTTGCCGACATGGTCGCGCAGCCGCGCGCCGCCACCGTGATGGGCCTGCTCGAAGAAGCGCGCCTGGCACGCCTGCGCGGCTTCAAGGTGGCGCAAAAAAGCGGCTCCATGAAAACCATGCTGGGCCGTGTCAAGGACTTCATCGTGGGGAACTTCTGAGCATGCAGCCCACCACCTGGCACCCGCGCGGCCCACGCCGGCGCATCCCGCGCGGCCGCTGGCGCAGCACCGGCCCGCCGTGCACGGCACCGCCCCGCGTTGCCACCGTTTTTGTTTTTCCTTTCTTTTTTCTTTTATCCGCACATACGCGAAACCAGCGCGTCACATCCCAAGGAGCAAGGCCATGAGCATCGAAATGATTGAAGCCGAAGAGTTCAACCAGGGCACCCAGATCAAGGTGATCGGCGTGGGCGGCGGCGGCAGCAATGCCGTCGAGCACATGATCGGCCGCCAGGTGCAGGGGGTGGAATTCATCGCCGCGAACACCGATTCGCAGGCGCTCACGCGCAGCTCGGCGCACCGCGTCATCCAGCTCGGCCAAAGCGGCCTGGGCGCGGGCAGCAAGCCCGACAAGGGGCGCGATGCCGCCGAAGCCGCCGTGGAGGACATCCGCAGCGCCATCGGCGGCGCGCACATGCTGTTCATCACCGCGGGCATGGGCGGCGGCACGGGCACGGGTGCGGCGCCGGTGATCGCGCGCGTGGCCAAGGAAATGGGCATCCTCACCGTGGGCGTGGTCACCAAACCCTTCGAATGGGAGGGCGGGCGCCGCATGAGCAATGCCGACAGCGGCCTGGCCGAACTCGAGGCCAACGTCGATTCGCTCATCGTCGTGCTCAACGAAAAACTGCTCGACGTGCTGGGCGACGACATCACGCAGGACGAAGCCTTCGCGCATGCCAACGACGTGCTCAAGAACGCCGTGGGCGGCATTGCCGAGATCATCAACGAGTACGGCCAGGTGAACGTGGACTTCGAGGATGTGCGCACCGTCATGGGCGAGCCCGGCAAGGCCATGATGGGCACGGCTACGGCCACCGGCCCCGACCGCGCGCGCATCGCCGCCGAACAGGCCATCGCCTGCCCGCTGCTCGAAGGCATCGACCTTTCGGGCGCCAAGGGCGTGCTGGTGCTGGTCACGGCCAGCAAGGGCAGCCTCAAGCTGTCCGAATCGCGCCTGGCCATGAACACCATCAACGCCTACGCCTCGCCCGACGCGCACGTGATCTTCGGCGCGGCCTACGACGACAGCCTGGGCGACGCGATCCGCGTGACCGTGGTGGCCACGGGCCTGGCGCGCCCGAACGCGCGCCGCCAGCCGATTTCGGTGGTGCAGGGCGGCCTGCGCACCGGCACGGACAACCTGCCCTTCGCCATGGCCGGCAACGGTGTTGCCCCCGCAGCGATCATGCCCGGCATGCCCACCGACTACGGCAACATGAAGACGCCCAGCGTGTGGCGCAACAACCGCTCCGCCGCCACGGCGGCAGCGCGCGTGGATGCGCTTTCCATGGGCGGCATGGACGAGGTCGAGATCCCCGCCTATCTGCGCAAACAGGCCGATTGAACTACCTGACAAGCTATCACGGCGATAGTGGCGGAGCGTCCGTGCGTGCTGTCATGGCGGCGTAAAATCGCGCCATGCTGCAGCAACGCACCCTCAAGACCCTGACCCGCGCCGTGGGCGTCGGCCTGCACAGCGGGCAGCGCGTGGAGCTCACGCTGCGCCCCGCACCGCCCGACACGGGCATCGTGTTCCGCCGCGTCGATCTGCCCGAGCCCGTGGACATTCCGGTCAGTGCCGAGGCGGTCACCGACACGCGCATGGCCTCGACCATAGGCAGCGGCCACGCCAAGGTGCACACCGTGGAGCACCTGATGTCGGCCTGCGCGGGCCTGGGACTGGACAATCTGTACGTGGACATCACCGCCGAAGAGGTGCCCATTCTCGACGGCTCGGCCGCATCGTTCGTCTTTTTGCTGCAAAGCGCCGGCATCGTGCTGCAAAACGCGCCGCGGCGCTTCATTCGCATCCTGCGCCCCGTCGAGGTGCGCGCAGGCGAGGGCGCGCAGGCCAAATGGGCGCGCCTCGACCCGTATCATGGCTTCAAGCTCAGTTTCGAGATCGACTTCGACCACCCCGCCGTCGATGCCACGGGCCAACGCGTAGAGTTCGACCTGGGCTCGGGCCGCTACAGCCGCGACATCGCACGCGCGCGTACCTTCGGCTTCACGCGCGACGTCGAAATGATGCGCGCCCATGGCCTCGCGCTGGGCGGAGGCCTGGACAACGCCATCGTCATGGACGACTACAAGGTGCTCAACAGCGAGGGCCTGCGCTACGACGACGAATTCGTCAAGCACAAGATCCTCGACGCCATGGGCGACCTTTACCTGCTGGGCAAGCCGCTGCTCGCGGCCTACAGCGCATTCCGCTCGGGCCATGCGCTCAACAACCAGCTGCTGCGCGCGCTGCTGGCCGAGCGCAGCGCCTGGGAGCCCGCGAGCTTCGAGGACGAGCGCGAGGCGCCGCGCGGCTTTGCGCAGCCGGCGCCGGCGTGGTGAGTGGTGCCCGAACAGCGTGCAGAGAATATCGCGCTGCGTGCAGTCTTGAAAGACTGCCGGCCGCCTCCATGTGCGACCTTCTGTGTCATGCGGCCAAGGTGTTGCATGGCCTCCAAGGGTTTAGGCGCTGTGGTATGGTGCCGTTTTACAACAATTGAACACGGAGAATATCGTGAGCAATAAAGGTCAGCTTCTTCAAGACCCCTTCCTCAACGCCTTGCGCCGCGAGCATGTGCCCGTATCGATCTACCTGGTCAACGGCATCAAGCTGCAGGGGCAGATTGAATCCTTCGATCAATACGTGGTGCTGCTGCGCAACACCCTGACCCAGATGGTCTACAAGCACGCCATCTCCACCATCGTTCCCAGCCGCCCGGTGAATTTTTCGCTCACCGAGGCCGCCGACGCCGAAGGGGGCGGTCACTGATTGACCGAAGCATCTTTCGCTGAAAAACCGGCCGTGCGCGGCGCTGCTGCGGCGGCGCCAGCAGACGCTGCGCCGGTACTGCTGGTGGGCGTGGACTTCGGTCTGCCCCATTTCGATCACAAGCTCGAAGAACTGGGCCTGCTCGCCGAAACCGCGGGCATGCAGCCCGTGGCGCGCCTGGTCTGCAAACGCAAGGCGCCCGATGCCGCGCTCTTCGTAGGCAGCGGCAAGGCCGAAGAAATCCGCACGCTCGCGCACATGTACGGCGCCGGCGAGGTGCTGTTCGACCAGTCGCTGAGCCCGGCGCAGCAGCGCAACCTGGAGCAGCACCTCGGGCTGCCCGTGAACGACCGCACGCTGCTGATCCTCGAAATCTTCGCGCAGCGCGCGCGCAGCCACGAGGGCAAGCTGCAGGTCGAACTGGCACGTCTGCAGTACCTGAGCACGCGGCTCGTGCGACGCTGGTCGCACCTGGAGCGTCAGCGCGGCGGCATAGGCGCGCGCGGCGGCCCGGGCGAGACGCAGATCGAGCTCGACCGGCGCATGATCGGTCAGGCCATTTTGCGCACCAAGGAACGCCTGGCCAAGGTCAAGCGCCAGCGCGCCACGCAGCGGCGCCAGCGCGCGCGGCGCGACACCTTCAACATCTCGCTCGTGGGCTACACCAACGCGGGCAAGTCCACGCTGTTCAATGCGCTCGTGAAGGCGCAGGCCTACGCGGCCAACCAGCTGTTCGCAACGCTGGACACCACCACGCGGCAGCTCTATCTGGCGGACGCAGGGCGCTCGGTATCGCTGTCGGACACGGTGGGCTTCATCCGCGATCTGCCGCACGGCCTGGTCGATGCCTTCGAGGCCACGCTACAGGAGGCCGTCGATGCCGACCTGCTGCTGCACGTGGTCGATGCCGCGAACCCGCATTTCCCCGAGCAGATCGCGCAGGTCGAGCGCGTGCTCGCCGACATCGGCGCCGCGCAGGTGCCGCAGCTGCTGGTCTTCAACAAGCTCGATGCCTTGGCACCAGAGCAGCGGCCCGCCGCGCTGCAGGACGTCTATGAACGCGCAGGTCAGCCGGTTGAGCGCATCTTCGTGAGTGCACGCACGGGTGAGGGGCTGGAACTGCTGCGCGCACAGCTGGCGCGCACGGTGCTGGCTGCTGGCGCAGCGGGCAGCGAAGGCCCAGAACCCCCAGATGCCGCAGGTGAATGCGCCTGATTGGGCACAATGCCGGGCGATGTCCTCCAACAAGCAGAAATAGTGCGCATGAACTTCCGAGACTCAGCCCCGGCTTTGTGGTTCCGGCTGCGGGGTATGTTCAATTTGAATGATCCCCGCTGGGGCCGCGGCGATGACAAGCCGCACGACGGCAACCGCCCCGACGCCGAGCGCCCACCGACGCCGCCGGGGCGTGGCCAGGGGCCGGGCCAGCCGCCCGACCTCGACGAGCTCTGGCGCGACCTCAACCGCAAGCTCGGCAATCTGTTCGGCGGGCGCGGTGGCGCCGGCGGCAATGGCAAGGGGCCGGGGCGCACGGGCGGCGGCTTCACGCCCGACGGCAAGAGTGCGGGCCTGGGGCTGCTCGCGGGCGTCGTGTTCGTGATCTGGCTGGGCTCGGGCTTTTTCATCGTGCAGGAGGGCCAGCAGGCCGTCATCACGCGCTTCGGCAAATACCAGAGCACGGCCGGCGCGGGTTTCAACTGGCGCCTGCCCTACCCGATCGAGCGCCACGAATCCGTGTTTGTGACGCAGATGCGCTCTGTCGACGTGGGGCGCGACTCGGTCATCAAGAGCACGGGCCTGCGCGACTCGGCCATGCTGACCGAAGATGAGAACATCGTCGAGATCAAGTTCGCCGTGCAGTACCGCCTGAACGATGCGCGCGCCTGGCTGTTCGAGAGCCGCAACCCGGCCGACGCCGTGGTGCAGGCCGCCGAGACGGCCGTGCGCGAAGTCGTGGGCAAGATGCGCATGGACGCGGCGCTCTCCGAAGAGCGCGACCAGATCGCGCCGCGCGTGCGCAGCCTGATGCAGACCATTATTGACCGCTACAAGATCGGTGTGGAAGTCGTGGCGGTGAACCTGCAGCAAGGCGGTGTGCGCCCGCCCGAGCAGGTGCAGGCGGCATTCGACGACGTGCTCAAGGCCGGCCAGGAGCGCGAGCGCACCAAGAACGAGGCCCAGGCCTATGCCAATGACGTGGTGCCGCGTGCCGTCGGCACGGCCTCGCGCCTCAAGGAAGAGGCGCAGGGATACAAGGCGCGCATCGTCGCTCAGGCACAGGGCGACGCGCAGCGTTTTGCGTCCGTGCTCACCGAGTACCAGCGCGCGCCCCAGGTCACGCGCGACCGCCTTTATCTCGAGACCATGCAGCAGATCTACGGCAACGTGACCAAGGTGCTGGTCGATGCGCGCCAGGGCTCGAACCTGTTGTACCTGCCGCTCGACAAACTGCTGCAAAACACCGTGCCGGCAAGCCCGCCCGCCGAGGCGCCCGCAAGCGCGGCGTCGGGAGGCAGTTCCGCTGCGGGTGCGCCCGCCACGGGGTCGGCGCCGACCGCCAATTTCCCGAACGACAACAGCCGCGCGCGTGACCTCGGCCGCACGCGCGAGCGCGAATCCCGCTAGGAGCCGTCCCCGTGAACAGAGTCGGATTTATCGCCGCGAGCGCCCTGATCGTGCTCGTTTTGTTGAGCTCCATGTTTTTCGTCGTGGACCAGCGCCAGTTCGGCATGGTGTATGCGTTCGGCCAGATCAAGGAGGTGATCACCGAGCCCGGCCTCCATGTCAAGCTGCCGCCGCCCTTCCAGAATGTGTCCTACCTCGACAAGCGCCTGCTCACGCTCGACAGCATGGACACCGAGCCCATGCTCACGGCGGAAAAGCAGCGCGTGGTGATCGACTGGTACGTGCGCTGGCGCGTCTCGGAACCCACCGACTACATCCGCAACGTGGGTCTCGACGAAAACGCCGGCGCCCTGCAGCTCAACCGCGTGGTGCGCAACGCCTTCCAGGAAGAGATCAACAAGCGCACCGTCAAGGAGTTGCTCTCCTTGCAGCGCGAGGCGCTGATGGCCGACGTGAAAAAAGAGGTGATCGAAGCCGTGCGCGGCGCCAAGCCCTGGGGCATAGACGTGGTCGATGTGCGCATCACGCGGGTCGATTACGTCGAAGCCATCACCGAATCGGTGTACCGGCGCATGGAAGCGGAGCGCAAGCGCGTAGCGAATGAATTGCGCTCCACGGGCGCGGCCGAGGGCGAAAAAATTCGCGCCGACGCCGACCGCCAGCGCGAAATCACCATTGCCGGCGCCTACCGCGACGCGCAGAAAATCAAGGGCGAGGGCGACGCCGAGGCCGCGCGCATCTACGCCGAGGCGTTCGGCCGCGACCCGCAGTTCGCGCAGTTCTACCGCAGCCTCGAGGCGTACAAGGCGAGCTTCCACAACAAGAGCGACGTGCTCGTGCTCGACCCGGCCGCGTCTGACTTCTTCAAGGTCATGCGTGGCGGTGCAGGTGCGGTCGCCGCGCCCGCGCGTAAGTGAGTGTGGGCGTAGCGTTCGCCTGACGGGTGCAGCATGTCGGATTCGCTGTGGACGGCGTTCGCGCTGGTGCTGGTGATCGAAGGGTTGCTGCCCTTTGCCGCGCCAGCGGCCTGGCGGCGTGTATTCCAGCAGGTGCTGGCCCTGCGTGATGGGCAGCTGCGCTTTTTCGGGCTGCTCAGCATTTTGCTGGGCCTGGCCTTGCTGGCACTCTGAGACAGGTGAAAACCAGCGGTCCATACAGCAGTTACATGGCAGTCACATGGCGTTCACATGAGCGCTCCACGCACGGCCTGCCGGTAGAATCCTTTTTTTAACCAAGTACCCCTTCCCATGTCCGCCTGGCTGTTGCCGGATCACATTGCCGACGTCCTGCCGTCCGAAGCCCGGCATATCGAGGAGCTGCGCCGCGACCTGCTCGACACCGCGCGCAGCTACGGCTACGAGCTCGTCATCCCGCCGCTGGTGGAGCACCTCGACTCCCTGCTCACGGGCACGGGCGAGGCGCTCGGCCTGCAGACCTTCAAGCTCGTCGATCAGCTCTCGGGCCGCAGCCTCGGCGTGCGTGCCGACACCACGCCGCAGGTCGCGCGCATCGATGCGCACTTGCTCAACCGCCTTGGCGTCACGCGCCTGTGCTACTGCGGTTCGGTGCTGCACACGCGCCCCGACAAGCCGCACGCCACGCGCGAGCCGCTGCAGTTCGGCGCCGAAATCTACGGCCACGCGGGCCAGGAGGCCGACCTCGAGGTGCTGCAGCTGGCGCTCGCGTGCCTGCGCGTGGCGCAGGTGCAGCAGTTGCAGATCGACCTCGCCGACGTGCGCATCGTGCACAGCCTGCTTGCGGACGTGCCGCATGATGCCGCGCTGCTGCAAAGAATCCACGCCGCGCTCGCCGCCAAGGATGCGGCTGAACTGGCCGCGCTCACGCGCGACTTTCCGCCCTGCGCGCGCGAGGGGCTGCGCGCGCTGCCCCAGTTGTACGGCGATGCCGCCGTTTTGCTTGAAGCAGAAAAAGCCCTGCAAGGCGCACCAGGACTGCATGGGCTGCTATCAGGATTGCGCTGGCTGGGCGAGCGCCTGCACGGCGTGCGCGTGAGCTACGACTTGGCCGACCTGCGCGGTTATGCCTACTACAGCGGCATGCGCTTCGGCATCTATACCCCCGGCGCGAGCGATGCGCTCGTGCGCGGCGGGCGCTATGACGAAGTGGGCGCGGTGTTCGGGCGCAACCGGCCCGCCGTGGGCTTCAGCCTGGACTTGAAGCAGCTCGTCGCCGTCGTGCCGCCGCACGCGCCCAAGGCGGCCATCCGCGCGCCCTGGGACGAGTCGCACGACGTGCACGCCGCCATCGCCGCGCTGCGCCAGGCGGGGGAAACCGTGGTCTGCGTGCTGCCCGGACACGAGAGCGAGGTCGATGAATTCCACTGCGACCGCGAACTGGTGCACGTGGCCGGCGCATGGCGCGTGCAAACCCTGGGTCCGGCAGCGTCGGCTGACGGGGGCTCCCTCAAGAACTGAATCGGGTTGGAAATGAAAGCAAGCAAAGGCCGCAACGTGGTCGTGGTCGGCACCCAGTGGGGTGACGAGGGCAAGGGCAAGCTGGTCGATTGGCTCACCGAGAGCGCGCACGGCGTGGTGCGCTTTCAGGGCGGGCACAACGCCGGGCACACGCTGGTGATAGGCGGCGTGAAGACGGCGCTGCACCTGATCCCCAGCGGCATCATGCGCCCAGGGGTCAAGTGCTACATCGGCAACGGTGTGGTGCTTTCGGTGGGCAAGCTGCTCGAAGAGATCGCGGGGCTGGAGCGCGCCGGCGTCGAAGTGCGCTCGCGCCTGCGTGTGAGCGAGGCCTGCCCCCTGATTCTGCCTTTCCACGTCGCGCTCGACATGGCCCGCGAAGCCGCGCGCGAGCAGGGCGGCAGCGAAAAAATCGGCACTACGGGCCGCGGCATAGGCCCCGCATACGAAGACAAGATCGCGCGCCGCGCGCTGCGCGTGCAAGACCTGCGCCACCCCGAGCGCTTTGCCGCCAGGCTGCGCGAATTGCTCGCGCTGCACAACCATGTGCTGACGAGCTTTCTTGGCTCCCGCAACTTCGATTTTGGCCCCGGCCTGCAGCCGTACCTGCGGGACGGCGTGGTGCAGTTCGACGCCGTCTATGAGGAAGGCATGCGGCACGCCGAGCAGCTCGCACCCATGGTGGCCGACGTTTCGCGCGAGCTCAACGAGGCGCACGCGGCCGGCGCCAATTTGCTGTTTGAGGGTGCGCAGGGCACGCTGCTCGACGTCGATCACGGCACCTACCCTTATGTCACTTCGAGCAACTGCGTCGCGGGCAACGCCGCGGCGGGCTCGGGCGTGGGGCCGGGGCTGCTGCACTACGTGCTGGGCATCACCAAGGCGTACTGCACGCGCGTGGGCGGCGGCCCCTTCCCGACCGAGCTCGACTGGCAGACCCCCGGCACGCCGGGCTACCACATGAGCACCGTGGGCGCCGAAAAAGGCGTCACCACGGGGCGCAGCCGGCGCTGCGGCTGGTTCGACGCGGCGCTGCTCAAGCGCAGCGCGCAGGTCAACGGCCTCTCGGGCCTGTGCATCACCAAGCTCGACGTGCTCGACGGCCTGCCCGAGCTCATGCTGTGCACCGGCTACGAGCTCGACGGCCGCCAGATCGACATGCTGCCGCTGGGCGCAGACGAGATTGCGCGCTGCATTCCGCGCTACGAGCGCATGCCAGGCTGGAGCGAATCCACCGTGGGCGTGACCGAATACGCCCAGCTGCCCGCAGCGGCGCAGCGCTACCTGGAGCGCATCGTCGAAGTCACGGGCGTGCCGATCGCGATGATCTCCACCAGTCCCGACCGCGACCACACCATCCTCATGAAACACCCGTTCGCGGCGCCCTGAGCCCCATCGGATGAAAACTTTCGGCCCAGGAGTTTTGACATGCTGACCGAAGACGGCAAGCACCTGTATGTGAGCTACGACGAGTACCACGGCCTCATCGAAAAGCTCGCGCTCAAGATTTACCAGTCGGGCTGGGAGTTCGACACCATCCTGTGCCTTGCACGCGGCGGGCTGCGCCCCGGCGACATCCTGAGCCGCATCTTCGACAGACCGCTGGCCATCATGTCCACGAGCTCCTACCGCGCCGAGGCAGGCACGGTGCAGGGGCATCTCGACATTGCGCGCTACATCACCACGCCGCAGGGCGAAATCGCCGGGCGCGTGTTGCTCGTCGATGATCTGGCCGATTCCGGCCAGACGCTCGCGGCCGTGATGGCGCGGCTCAAAGTGAACTACCAGCCCATCACCGAACTGCGCAGCGCCGTGATCTGGACCAAGGGCGTGTCCAAATTCACGCCCGATTATTCGGTCGAATTCCTGCCCACCAACCCCTGGATTCACCAGCCGTTCGAGGCCTACGACAGCATGGGGCCCGAAAAACTGCTCGAAAAATGGCAGGTTTGAGCCCAGCAGGTATGAGCCTATCCTGCGCGCGTTTGCACGCAAAAACCTGCAGCCGCCTATACTCACCTTTGCTCCGGGGTGTGCCAAGGCGCTGAGATGCGGGTGGTTTGCATGGCAAACCAGCCTGCGAACCCGACGAACTTGATCCGGTTCATACCGGCGGAAGAAGAGCCCGATGTGCCGCCCCACCGCGTCTGCGCGTGCTGGATGGCAGCAGGTTCATTTCGGAGCAGCCCGTCCCACCGGAACCAGGAGACCTGCCCATGAACGCCCCCGACGCCCTCGCGCGCGAAAAATTCACCGAGCTGCTCGCCCTCACGCGCGCCCCTTTCCCGGCCTCGTGCAAAGCCTATGTACCCGGCCAGATGCACCCCGACCTGCGCGTGCCCGTGCGCGACATCACGCTCACCAATGGCGAGCAGGTCAGCGTCTATGACACCTCCGGCCCCTACACCGACCCCGACGCCGTGATTGACGTGCGCCGGGGCCTGCCCGGCGTGCGCAGCGGCTGGATCGCCGCGCGCGGCGACACCGAGCCCTACGCAGGCCGCCCGCCCGTAGCGCTCGACGACGGGCAAAAGAGCGAAGACGCCGAGCGCCTCGCGCAGCTGCGCGCCGAATCGGCCGGTCTGCAGCGCCAGCCGCTGCGCGCACGCAGCGGGCACAACGTCACGCAGATGCACTACGCGCGCCGCGGCATCGTCACGCCCGAAATGGAATACGTGGCCATCCGCGAAAACGGCCGCCGCGCCTGGATGCAGCAGTACCTGCAGGACGCTGCGCGCGAGCAGCGCCTGCGCGGCAACCCGCTGGGCGCGAGCATCCCCGAGCGCATCACGCCCGAATTCGTGCGCGACGAGGTGGCGCGCGGCCGCGCCATCATCCCGGCCAACATCAACCACCCCGAAATCGAGCCCATGGCGATAGGGCGCAACTTTCTCGTCAAGATCAATGCCAACATCGGCAATTCGGCCGTGACCTCGGGCATAGAGGAAGAGGTCGAAAAGCTTGTCTGGTCCATCCGCTGGGGCGCCGATACGGTGATGGACCTGTCCACGGGCAAAAACATCCACACCACGCGCGACTGGATCATCCGCAACAGCCCCGTGCCGATCGGCACCGTGCCGATTTACCAGGCGCTCGAAAAAGTCGGTGGCGTGGCCGAAGACCTGACCTGGGAGATCTTCCGCGACACGCTCATCGAGCAGGCCGAGCAAGGGGTCGATTACTTCACCATCCACGCGGGCGTGCGCCTGGCCTACATCCCGCTCACAGCGGGGCGGCGCACCGGCATCGTCTCGCGCGGCGGCTCCATCATGGCCAAATGGTGCCTCACGCACCACCGCGAGAGCTTTCTGTACGAGCATTTCGAGGACATCTGCGACATCATGAAGCAGTACGACGTGGCCTTCAGCCTGGGCGATGGGCTGCGCCCCGGTTGCGCCTCGGATGCGAACGACGAGGCCCAGTTTGCCGAGCTGCACACGCTGGGCGAGCTTACGCAAATCGCCTGGAAGCATGACGTGCAGACCATGATCGAAGGCCCGGGCCACGTGCCCATGCACATGATCCAGGCGAACATGGCCGAGCAGCTCAAGCACTGCCACGAGGCGCCGTTTTATACCCTGGGCCCGTTGACCATAGACATCGCGCCCGGCTACGACCATATCGCCAGTGCCATCGGTGCGGCCATGATCGGCTGGATGGGCACGGCCATGCTGTGCTACGTCACGCCCAAGGAGCACCTGGGCCTGCCCGACCGCGACGACGTCAAGCAGGGCATCATCGCCTACAAGATCGCCGCGCACGCGGCCGACGTCGCCAAGGGCCACCCGGGCGCACGCGCGCGCGACGACGCTCTGAGCCAGGCGCGCTTCGAATTCCGCTGGGAAGACCAGTTCAATTTAGGGCTGGACCCCGAAACCGCACGCGAATTCCACGACGAAACCCTGCCCAAGGACGCGTCCAAGGTCGCGCACTTTTGCTCCATGTGCGGCCCCAAGTTCTGCTCGATGAAGATCACGCAGGAAGTGCGCGACTTTGCCGCCAAGGGCCTGCAGGAAAAAGCCGTGGAATTTCGCAGCGCCGGCGGCGAGCTTTACGTGCCGCGCACGCCGGCCTAGGGGCCTGTCGGACTTTGGGCGTAGAAAGCGAGAAGGTGCCCCAGCGAGGCCAGTTTTTGCCGGATTCGCCGCCCCATAGTGGTGCTATGGGGCAAGAAGACGGTAAAAAATGGGCCGCTGCGGCGCATTCGCAGCCGACGATTCCAGAGTCCGACAGGCTCCTAGAGCTGAGCCTTTGCGCCGCGCGGCTAGTGCAGTGTTCGACGCTATCTGCGACATAAAACCGCGTCTTTTCGGCCCGGGCCGCGTTGCAAATCCTCGCGATACCACCCGGTATCGCTGCGGTTTGCGCCTTTCCCAGACCAAAAATTCATCGGTTTTATTTGTCGCATCAAGCGTCAAACACTGCACTTGCGTAGCGGGCTCTCGGCCTCAGACCCCGGCGAGCCGCAGCGGCTGGCGCTGGGCGAGCCGGGCAGAGGGTACGTCGTCGCCCGGCAGCTCAGAGACCCCTGGCAGCACGAAGCGGCTGATCAGGCCCGCTAGTTCCTGCGCCTGGCCGTGCAGGCTGGCCGCGGCGGCGGCGGATTCTTCGACCAGGGCCGAGTTCTGCTGCGTCATGCGGTCGAGCTGCGCCACGGCGCTGTGGATCTGGCCGATGTCGTGGTGCTGGGCCTGCGTGCCGGCGTTGATTTCGGCCATCATCGTCGCGGCCTGCTCGATCGCGCCGACGATGCGCTGCATGGCGCTGCCCGCGGCGGCGGCGAGCTCTGAGCCCGCTTGTACGCGCTCGGTCGAGCTGCCGATCAGGGCCTTGATCTCACGCGCGGCCTCGGCCGAGCGCGTGGCCAGTTGGCGCACTTCGGTCGCCACGACGGCAAAACCGCGGCCATGTTCGCCGGCGCGCGCGGCTTCCACGGCCGCGTTGAGTGCGAGGATGTTGGTCTGGAAGGCAATGCCGTCGATCACGCCGGTGATGTCTGCGATCTTGCTGGAGGCCTGGTGGATGCCTTGCATCGTGGTCACCATTTGCGTGACCACGCTGCCGCCTTGCTGTGCCTGGTGCGCGGCGTGGCTTGCCATTTCCTGCGCGCGTTCGGCGGCGGCAGCCGCCTGCGTGACGCGTGCCGTCAGTTGTTCGAGCGCTGCCGCCGTCTGCTGCAGGTTCGCTGCGGTGGCTTCGGTGCGGCTGGAGAGATCCGCGTTGCCGCTCGCGATTTCCGAGGACGCCGTGCGTATGTTCTGCGCTGACTGGCGCACCTGCGTGACCAGCGCGCGCAGCGCGTCCTGCATCACGGCGAGCGCGCCCAGCATGCGCCCGGCCTCGTCGTGCTCGTGGCCGCTGATTTCTTGGCCCAAATCGAGCCGCGCCACGCGCTCGGCCGTGGCGCCCGCGAGCGCAATGGGGTGGGTGATGCGGCGCACCAGCCACAGCGCGAGCAGGCCGCCGAGTAGCAGCGCAAGCGCACTGAAGGCGAACAATGCCCCACGCGCCAGCGCGCTCAGGCGATCGACCTGTGCGGCGGCGATGTCGATGGCCTTGCGCTGCGCCTTGCTCAGCGTTTCGAGCGCGCTCAGCAGGGCTTGGGACGTGGGCAGAAAGCGCTCGCCATACACCTTGCGTATGCGCTCGGTGAAGTTCGAGTCGCGCGCGGCCACGAGTTCGGCGCGTGCCTGGGCAAAGTCTTTGCCCGCGGCTTCGATGCGCGCGAGCAGGGCGCGCTCGTCGGTGCTTTGCAGGCGCTGGCCCAACTGCTTCAGGAGCGTTTCGTACTGCTGCTGCGTGCCGGCGATGTCCGCGCCCAGCACGTCGCTGACCTCGGGCTCGGAGCTCAGGGAAATGGCTTTGTAGCGCTCGGCGTTGATGGCTTGCAAGCGGAAGGCATCGGCCACCAGGCGCTCGTTGCCTATGTGGTAGCGCACCATGTGCTCGGTGGCGCTGCGGATCTGCAGCAGCGACCAGATGCCTATGGCAGTGCCCATCAGCGCCAGCAACAGCACTGCCGCAAAGGCCCACAGCAGTCGTCGACCCAGGCCGCCCTGTGGTTTTGCGGGGATGCGGGAAGAATCATTTTGCATGGTAGGGAACGAAAAAAGGATGCCGCCGCGGCGGGAATGGGCGCGCAGGGCGCTGTCGGTCAGGATTGTCGATCCTGGCTTGGGGGGCGCATCTTACTGGTTGTTTGTGACGAAATGTTTGTGGCGGATTGGTTTTTCAGTCATCGAGCGGTGCGAGCCCATGACGTAGGCGTGCGCGGGCGCAGGCGGCGCTGCCGGCTGTGAACTCCTGACAAGGGGCAGGGCGCCATTCGTAGATGCCGCAGGTCGTTTGCACGCCGACGCTGCCGCAAAGCGCAGCGCAGCGTGTGGGGACGTGGTCGGTGCCGCGCATGCGGTAGGTGCTGGCGTTGACTTCCACCGCCAGGCCATCGGGTACCGTGCCGCCTTTGGATAGCAGTTCGTGCACGGCAAAATCTACGCGGAAGCAGGCGCAGCAGGCGCCACAGTGCAGGCAGGGGTTCATGGGGCAGCGATGGATGGGGGGCGAGATTGTGCAACGAGTGATGGCCTGGGCGAAACAGGGCGAAGCAGGACGAAGCAGGACGAAGCAGGACGAAGTAGACCGGCACAGACCCGTGTCTGCGGTGCTAGAATGAGAATAAATATCATTTGTCGGATGACCGTGTCATGACCTCGACGAAACAAAGCCTTGCTGCCCCCCTCTGCGTTGCTGCGCGTGACGGTGTCGCCTTGACCGAAGCGGTGGGCCTGGACGTGCTCGCCAAAGGGATGTGTGCCGAAGTCGTGGCGCTGCAGCCGGCGCGCGACGACGAGGAGCGCGATGTGCTGCTGCGCCTGATGGAACTCGGCTTTCTGCCCGGCGAGCCCGTGCGGGTGTTGGCGCGGGGCTTTCCGGCAGGCGATCCGCTGGCCGTGCGCGTGGGGCAGGCGACCTTCGCGCTGCGCCGCCCCGAGGCCGCGTTGGTGCGCGTGCGGCCGGAGCCAACGCCATGACCAGTGCCGCCACTGCTGCGCATACCGATCTGAGCAAGGAGGCGCGCGACTTGCGCATCGCGCTGCTGGGCAACCCCAATTGCGGCAAGACGGCGCTCTTCAATCTGCTGACCGGCGCGCGCCAGAAGGTGGCGAATTACGCGGGCGTGACGGTGGAGCGCAAGGAGGGGCTGCTGCGCACGCCGGGCGGGCGGCGCGTGCAGGTGCTCGACCTGCCGGGCACCTACAGCCTGGACGCGCACAGCCTCGACGAGGCCGTGACCTGCGACATCATCCTCGGGCGCCGTGCCGACGCGCCGCGCCCCGATGTGCTCGTGTGCGTGACCGACGCCACGCACCTGCGCTTGAACCTGCACTTGGTGCTCGAAGTGCGCGCGCTCGGTTTGCCCGCGGTGCTGGTGCTCAACATGAGCGACGTGGCGCAGCGCCAGGGCATAGCGATCGACCGCGACGCGCTCGCGCGCGAGCTCGGCATGCCCGTGCTCGCGGCGGTGGGCGTGCGCCAGGACGGGGCGCGCGAGCTGCTGCAGTGGCTGGACACCGTCGCCGCTGCGCCCCAGGCCATGGCGCCGCAGCCCGTGCCGCCGGCGCTCGCGGCCTTGCCCGCAGACCCGGCGCAGCGCGTGCTCGCCATGCACCAGGAGGTGCGGCGCATCCTTGCGCTGGCGGTGCGCGCGCCCGCGCAGACCTTGCAGCTGGACGACCGCATCGACGCCGTGGTGCTGCACCCGTTGTGGGGCATGCTGCTGCTCGCGGTGACGCTGTTTTTGATGTTCCAGGCGGTGTTCAGCTGGGCGCAGTGGCCCATGGACGCGATCGAGGGCGGCGTGGCCTGGCTTGCCGACACCGTGCGCGCGCACATGGCGCCCGGCCCTTTGCGCAGCCTGCTCGCCGACGGCGTGCTCAGCGGGGCGGGCAGCGTGCTGGTGTTTTTGCCGCAGATATTGATCTTGTTCCTGTTCATCCTCGCGCTCGAGGATTCGGGCTACCTGCCGCGCGCGGCCTTTTTGCTCGACCGCCTGATGGGCAAGGTGGGGCTGTCGGGGCGCTCGTTCATCCCGCTGCTGTCGAGCTTTGCCTGCGCCGTGCCCGGCGTGATGGCGACGCGCTCGATCACGCACTGGCGCGACCGGCTCGTGACCATCATGATCGCGCCGCTCATGACCTGCTCGGCCCGGCTGCCGGTGTACGCGCTGCTGATCGGCGCCTTCATCCCCGCGCGCAGCGTGGGCGGCGTCTTCAACCTGCAGGGGCTGGTGCTGTTTGCGCTCTACGTGGGCGGCATCGTGAGCGCCATGGCCGTGGCGGCGCTCGCGCAGTGGGCGCGCCGCAACCCGCGGCCCACGCCTTTGCTCATGGAGCTGCCGGCCTACCGCTGGCCCAGCCTGCGCAGCCTGGCGTTCGGGCTGTACGAGCGCGCGCTGATCTTTCTGCGCCGCGTGGGCGGCATCATTTTGGCCGTGTCCATCCTGCTGTGGTTCCTTTCCTCATACCCGGCGCCGCCCGCGGGGGCTGCGGGCGCTGCGATCGAATACAGCATTGCCGGGCGCCTGGGCCGGCTGCTTGAGCCGCTCGTGGCGCCTATCGGCTTTCACTGGCAGATCGCCGTGGCGCTGGTGCCGGGCATGGCTGCGCGCGAAGTGGCCGTGAGCGCGCTCGGCACGGTGTATGCGCTTTCGGCCACGGGCGATGACGTGGCCGCGCAGCTCGGCCCGGTGCTTGCGCAGGATTGGTCGCTGGCGACGGCGCTCGCACTGCTCGTGTGGTACGTGTTCGCGCCACAGTGCATCTCCACGCTCGCGGCGGTGCGGCGTGAGACGAATGGCTGGCGCTATCCCTTGATCCTGGCGGGTTACCTGTTCGCGCTCGCCTACGTCGCGAGCTTCATCACGTACCGCGTGGCGCTGGTCTTGGGAGGGTAGGGTATGTGGCAACAAGTCTTGAGCGTCGCGCTCGTCGCGCTGGCGCTGGCCTTTGTGCTGTGGCGCTGGCTGCCTGCCGGCTGGCGTGCGCGTCTGGCGCGCCTGCACCCGCGCCTGGCGCGTGCGCTGCCGGCGCCGTCCGGCTGCGGCGGGTGCAGCAGTTGCGCGCCGGGCTGCGCGAGCACGCGCAACGAGGCCGCCCAGCCGCCCGCTGGCGCAGCGCAGGAAGCCGTGGTGCAGATGCCGCGCTCGCGCCGGGCGCAGGCTGGGCCGTCGACGCACGCATGAGCAGCGGCGCTCCCGCGCGTCGCTTGGTTGCAAGGTGCGTTGCAAGGTGCGTTGCAAGGTGCGTTGCAAGGTGCGTTGCAAGGTGCGACGCAGGGCCACGCCGGCATCCGTGCCACACTCTCGCCCATGTCTTCCAGTGAATGGGCCGCTGCGGCCCTGCAGTCGTTCGATGCGGTGGTGCAGGCCACCGAGGGTTTTGGCAGCCGCGCGGGGCAGCGGCGCATGGCCGAGGAGGTGGCGCGCGTGTTCAGTGTGGCCACGCTGGGCAAGGGCCCGGGCGCCGAATCCGCCGCTGCGCCCGATCAGGTGGCAGCCAATGATTCTGCCGCCGCGGAATCTGCGGCCGAGAGCGGTGCCAACCCAGGTCGTGCGATCGCCGTGATCCAGGCGGGCACGGGCGTGGGCAAGTCGCTCGCGTATGGCGCGCCCGCGGTGGCACTGGCGCTCGCGCGCAACACGCGCGTGCTGATCTCCACGGCCACGGTGGCGCTGCAGGAGCAGCTCGTGCACAAGGACTTGCCCGCGCTGGCCGCGCGCCTGCCGCAGCCCTTCAAATTTGCGCTCGCCAAGGGGCGCGGGCGCTACGTGTGCCAGCTCAAGCTCGACCGGCTCGCGGCGCCAAGCGGTGAGGCCGGCATGGCGGAGGATGACTTCTTCCCCGACGAGGAGGCCACCGCACGCGCCGCGCAGCCGCACCACGAAGCCGAGGCGCGCCAGCAGTTCTACGCCACGCTGGCGCAGTCGCTCGCACGCGGCAGCTGGGACGGCGACCGCGACGCGCTCGATCCGCCGCCCGAGGCCGAACTCTGGGCGCCCGTGGCGGCCGAGGCGGCCTCGTGCATGGGCAAATACTGCCCGGCGTTCGCGCACTGCAGTTATTTCGAAAAGCGCAAGGAGCTCGTGGGCGCGCAGGTGATCGTGGTGAACCACGACCTGCTGCTGTCGTCGCTGGGCTCGCGCACGCTGCCCGAGCTGCACAACTGCCTGCTGGTGCTCGACGAGGCGCACCACCTGCCCGCCACGGCGCTGAGCCAGTTCGCGAGCAGCATGGACTTGAGCCGGCTGGGCTGGATAGACCGGCTCACGAGCCGCGCGCTGCGCGTGGCCACGCTCGTCGAGGTGCCGCAGCTGGCCGACCTGCCGCGCCACGCGGCGCAGCTGCGCCAGGGGGCGCAGGAATTCGGGCGCTGCGTGCTCGACCACTACAGTGCGGCGCTGCGCCCCACCGCGCAGGGCGAATCCGCCAAGCCGGGCAGGGCCCGGGGCGAGGGCTGGAGCACGGCGCGCGTGCGCGTGCCGCGCGGCGTGCTGCCCGAGGCGCTCATCGAGCCCTTGAACAGCCTGGCCGCGAGCGCTGCGGAGTATCTTTCGTGCCTGAGCGCCGTCGCGCAGGCGCTGCGCGAAGCCATGCGCGAGCGCCCGCAAGAGGCGCGCACGCTCTCGCTGCTGTACGCGCAAGTCGGCACGCTGGCGCCGCGGCTCGAAGGCCTGCACGCCTGCGCGCAGGCGCTGCTGATCGAAGCGCCGGCGCAGCGGGCACAGCGGACGCAAGGCAAGGACGGGGCGGAGGGCGCGCGAGGAAATGCCGGGCCCGACGTCGCAGCGGGCGGCGAATCCGCAGCGGCCCCCTACGCCAAGTGGTTCACGCTCGAAGGCGCGGGCGATTTTGCCGTGCTGCGCGCGCACGCCAGCCCCATCCTGCCGGGGCCCACGCTCAAGGCGCGGCTGTGGAGCGAGGTGCGCGCCGCGGTGCTGACCTCGGCCACGCTCACGAGCTGTGGGCAGTTCGACTTCTTTCTGCGCGAAGCGGGGCTGTACGGCGACGCGGCGGTGCTCACGCTCGAAGTGCCCAGCCCGTTCGACTACAGCACGCAGGGCACGCTGATCGCCGCCGAAACGCGCGCCGATCCACGCGACGCGCATGCCTACGGCGCCGAGATGGTCGATGCGTTGCTGCACGACCTCGCGCAGGTGCAGGCCGGCGCGCTCGTGCTGTTCACCTCGCGCGAGCAGATGCGCCTGGCCGTCGAGACGCTGCCCACCGCCTTGCGCGGCGTGGTGCTGGTGCAAAACACGCTGCCGCGCGCGCAGCTGCTCGCGCGCCACCGCACGCGCGTGGCCGCGGGCGAGCCGTCCATCATCTTCGGCATGCAGTCCTTCGGTGAAGGGCTGGACTTGCCCGGGCGGCTGTGCGAGTCGGTGTTCATCGCCAAGCTGCCCTTCGCCCCGCCCGACGACCCCGTGGGCGAAGCGCGCGCCGAGTGGCTGCGCGCCGTGGGGCGCGACCCGTTCAGCGAACTCGTGGTACCCGCCACGGCCATCCGCCTCGCTCAGTGGGTCGGGCGCGCGATCCGCACCGAGCAGGACCAGGCGCACGTCTATTGCTACGACCGCCGCCTCACTCGCACCGCCTATGGCCAACGCCTGCTCCAGGGCCTCCCGCCCTTTGCGCTGCAGCAGCGCGCGGCGGGATGAGGGGGCGTTGGGTAATTGCTCTTTTTCTGATAGCTGCGTGCGCTTGATAAATCTGCCTGAAAGGCGTATTTCACCAGGCGCATTCAAGCCCCAAGTGCAACAGGGTTGATGATATTGGTCCAGTAGGCTTGGAAGTCGAAAGTTCCCTGTGGCAGGAACAACTCCGCAGGGGACATCCATCCCAGGGACTTGCGAGGTTTGGCGTTGTGGTGAAAGGCGATGGCGTCAAGCTGCTCCTGGGTGTAGACGCTCAGATCCGAGCCCTTGGGCAGCACACGGC
>NZ_JARGEL010000011.1 GCF_029211265.1 Extensimonas soli
GCTGCAGCGGCGACGACAGGCGGTACCATCAACGTGCGTTACGAGGCACCTGCAGGCGTTTCCGGTAGCGTCACCATGACGGGCATGGCAGCCGGCAGTGCCTTGGCATCGAACGCCATTGCGAGCACGGGCACGGCGATCAGCGCGCTGGACATCTCCACGGTGAATGGCGCCAATACGGCCATCTCGGCCATAGACACGGCGCTCAACAGCATCAACTCCAGCCGCGCCGCCCTGGGTGCCATTCAGAACCGCTTTTCGACCACGATCGAAAATCTGCAGGCTACCAGTGAAAACCTCACGGCCTCGCGCAGCCGGATCATGGATGCGGACTTTGCCGCAGAAACAGCCAACCTGAGCCGCTCGCAAGTGCTGCAGCAGGCAGGCACGGCCATGGTGGCCCAGGCCAATCAGTTGCCACAAACGGTGCTCAAGCTGCTGCAGTAAGCCTGCCATCGAAGAACTGCTGCCAGCGGGCCGGCAAAAGGTCGCCGCGCAAAAGTCCTCAAGTCTTCGGCAGGATTGCCGATGAGAAAAAGGCGTGCGCACGAGGTACGGTGATACGAAGCAACCGCTTGCAGCCTGCCGGACATCGAGCGACGCGAGCGAACAGGCGCCATGGTGCGGTCGTTTGCTGTTTTCTGCCGGATGCGCTGCCCTATAGCAGCGCCTGGCAGCTATGAAGGTGCAAGAATCCGGTAAAAAATAGGCTGTTGCGGGGCACTTGCAGTGGGTGCAAGCAAAGCGTTGAAGAGGCTGCCAGGTTCACAATCCAGGGTTCTGAGATTGGAGGTAGATATGGGTATTTCGTCAATCGGCATAGGCAGCGGTCTGGACGTCAAGAGCATCATTTCGCAGTTGATGGCGATCGAGCAGCAGCCGATTGCGCAATTGCAGACGCAGGCATCCTCGCTGAATACCAAACTTTCGGCGTTTGGGCAGATCAAGTCGCAAATGGCCAACCTGCAGGACATGGCGCAGAAGCTCGCTGACCAGAGCAACTGGAATGCCATGTCCGTCACCAGCAGCAATGCTTCAGCCATCACCGGCACGGCCACGGAGGCAGCAGCAGCTACGTCTTTCAGTGTGGAAGTGAGCCAGTTGGCACGCGCCCAGGCGGTAGGCTCGGTGGCTTTGCCGTCGGCCAGCCCCGTGGGCGCAGGCAGCTTGCACATTGACTTGGGCAACTGGAGCACTGGAACGCCGCCTGTCTTTACTGCCGGTGGCACAGCGGTGGATGTGCAAGTTGGCGCCACGGACACGCCAAGCCAGATAGCCGACAAAATCAACGCTGCAGGTGCGGGTGTGACGGCGACGGTGCTCAAAGATACCGCGGGCGACCGCTTGCTGCTGCGTTCCAATGCTACCGGGGAGTCTTCGGCATTTCGCATTCAAGCGCTTGACAGCATGGGAAACCAGATCACCTCTGGAACGGGTCTTGGTCAGCTGGCCTACGATCCCGCCAACGTGGCAACCGGTGGCATGTCGCTTACCCAGACGGCGCTCAATACCAAAGCCACCATCAATGGTGTGGCGGTTACTTCGCAAAGCAATACGCTGAACGCGGTGGCCGGGTTGACGTTGAGTGTTTCACAGGTGACGACTGCACCGGTGGAAATAACCATCCAGCGCGATACCTCGGCTGCCAAAAAGGCTATCAACGATTTTGTGACCTCCTACAATTCGATCAACGCTGCATTGGCTGAAATGACGCGCTATGACCCTGCCACCAAAACGGCAGGGACTTTGCAGGGAGACTCTACAGCGGTTGGGTTGCAAACGGCGCTGCGACGTTTGCTCAGCGGCAATGGGCCTGCTGGTACACCGTTGAGGAATTTATCTGATCTTGGGGTGGAATTTCAGTCTGATGGTTCGCTTCAGGTCAATGCAAGCAAACTGGATACGGCATTAAAAAAATCGGATGATGTGAAGAATTTTTTCACTGCAGCAGCAGGTGAATCAGCACTAAAAGGTATGGCGTTGCGTATCAAGGATTTTGCCGATGGTTTGATTGGTGTGAATGGCGCACTAACCAGCCGCACAAATTCCATCCAGTCTGCAATAAATAGAAATTCGAAAGATCAGACAAATTTGCAAGATCGTCTCACGCAAACACAGACGCGCCTGCAGGCACAATACAGCCGCCTGGATGCCACAATGGGAAGTCTGACGGCATTGAGTAATTATGTTAATCAACAAGTGACCTTGTGGAATAAAAATTCCAATAATTGAGCTGTTGAATGTCGCTCTTTTCGCTTTAGTTTTCACTCGGCGTGTCGATAACAAAGGGGAGTGAATAGCACATGAAGGAGCAGACCATGTTTACCCCCGTGAGTGTTCGTGCCGCATCGGCCTACAGACAAGTGGGCGTTCAATCCAGCGTGGAAGGGGCTACGCCGCACATGTTGATCAAGTTGCTGTTTGATGGATTGATGCAATCTTTGAATGCAGCTCGGGGTGCCCTGCAGCGTGGAGATATTGCGGGGAAAGGGCGTCATTTGAGTCGGGCAATTGGTATTTTGGAGGAAGGCCTGCAAGGGGGCCTCAATATGGAAAAAGGTGGGGAATTGGCAGAGAATCTTGCTGCTCTCTACGATTATTGTGCGCGGCGTCTTTTGCAAGCCAGTGCGCACAATGATGAAAAACCAATTGAAGAAGTGGTGCGTTTGCTAGGACCCGTGGCCCAGAGCTGGGAGCAGATTGGCAAGAATGCAGCCGCAGGTATGAAGGCGGGGGAATAAATCATGACCACCGCTTTGATCGAATATTACAAGGCCATTGAGGAAAGCAGCCTCAAAATGCTGCAGGCTGCGCAATTGCAAGACTGGGAGGGTGTGGCGCGCTACGAGGGCACATGCGCCGTGCTGATCGAGCAGCTGCGCTACAAGGCGCGGAATGAAACCCTGCTGCCGGAGCAGCGCAAGCTCAAGTCCGAGATCATGCGCCGCATCCTGCGCAACGACGCCGAGATCCGCCTGCTGGCCGAGCCCTGGCTCGCGCAGTTCGAGCACCTGTTCGAAGGGCAGCCGATGGCGATGCACTGAGGCGCGGACCCAGACACAAAAAAACCGCCTTCTGGCGGTTTTTTTGTGGGTAAAGCAGACCAGCTCAGCGCTTGGAGAACTGCTTGGCGCGGCGGGCGGAGTGCAGGCCGACCTTTTTACGTTCGACTTCACGGGCGTCGCGTGTCACGAAGCCAGCCTGGCTCAGTGCGGGCTTGAGCGTGGCGTCGTAGTCGATCAGCGCGCGCGTGATGCCGTGGCGCGTGGCGCCGGCCTGGCCGGATTCGCCGCCGCCGTGCACGTTGACCTGGATGTCGAAGGTTTCGAGATGGTTGGTCAGTGCGAGCGGTTGCTTGGCGATCATGATCGAGGTTTCACGGCCGAAGTAGGACTGGATGTCCTTGCCGTTGATCGTGATCTTGCCGGAGCCCTTTTTCATGAAGACGCGGGCCACGCTGGACTTGCGGCGGCCGGTGCCATTGTTCCATTCACCAATCATTGCAATGGCTCCTTAGATTTCCAGCACTTTGGGCTGCTGGGCGGTGTGCGGATGCTCTGCGCCGCCGTACACCTTGAGCTTTTTGATCATGGCGTAACCGAGCGGGCCCTTGGGCAGCATGCCCTTGACGGCCTTCTCGAGCGCGCGGCCGGGGTGCTTGGCCTGCAGATCGCGGAAGTTGGTGGCTTTGATGCCGCCGGGGTAGCCGGTGTGGCGGTAGTACATCTTGTCGAGCTGCTTGTTGCCAGTGACTTTGAGCTGGGCAGCGTTGATGACGACGATGTAATCCCCGGTATCGATGTGAGGCGTATAAATGGCTTTGTGCTTGCCGCGCAGGCGATGGGCAACTTCGCTGGCTACCCTGCCTAGCACCTTGTCGGTGGCGTCAATCACAAACCACTCATGCGTCACCTCAGCGGGTTTGGCGCTGTACGTGGTGGTCATGGGTTTTCTCTTTGAAAAGAAGTGGTTTGGGCGGTCCTTTTCCACGGTCGGTGCTTTTCTGGTGAAAGCCTCTTAGGTGGGGGGTGAAGGTTGCTCTTTGCGGCACCGCTCTGCATTGCTGCACCGCGATGCGCACTCGTTGCACCCTTCTCATTTCGCCGCGGGACCGGCCTTGCGCTGCGAAACCGGCGATTATATGAAATTGGCGCCTGTTGCGGTGGTTTTGTGTGGTGATTTTTTGTGCAGGCAGCTGCACTCGTTACCATTGCGCCATGTTCAGTTACCGCCACGCCTTCCACGCGGGCAACCATGCGGACGTGCTCAAGCACACCGTGTTGATTGCCATGTTGCAGCACCTTGCGCAAAAGGACGCTGCGCTCATGGTGCTGGACACCCATGCCGGCGCGGGCCTGTACCGGCTCGACGGCGACTATGCGCGCACCAGCGGCGAGGCCGCCGATGGCGTCTTGCGCCTGGCGCAGGCGGACGCCGCGGCGCTGGCGCCGGCCCTGCAGGCGTACCTGGAGCTGGTGCGCGCCTTCAACACGGGCACTGGCGTCAAGGTCTATCCGGGCTCGCCCTTCATCATCCAGCACCTGCTGCGTGCGCAGGACAAGCTCAAGCTGTTCGAGCTGCATCCGAGCGACCTGCGTGCGCTCACGCGCAACGTGGCACAACTCGAGGCGGGGCGCCAGGTGGCCGTGCTGCACGAGGATGGCTTCGAGGGTGTCAAAAAATTCTTGCCGCCACCGTCGCGCCGCGCCTTGGTGCTGTGCGATCCCAGCTACGAACTCAAGAGCGATTACGGGCACGTGCAAGACTTGGTGGCGGACGCGCTGCGGCGTTTTTCCACGGGCACCTACGCCATTTGGCATCCCATCATCGGCCGCCCCGAGGCGCACGATCTGCCGCGCCGCCTCAAAACCCTCGTGACCAAGGCCGGCAAGCCCTGGCTGCATGCCACGCTCACGGTGAAATCGGCCAAGCTCGGCGCGCCGCTGCTGGGCGCATCACGCCGCCCCGGCCTGCCGGCCAGCGGCATGTTCATCATCAACCCACCCTACACGCTCAAGCCCGCTTTGCAGGCGGCGCTGCCGCAACTCGCCCAACTGCTCGCGCAGGACGGGCACGCGGCGCACCAGTTGCTGGTGCAGGCGTGAAGTAGGAAATGGGAGGCGGACCTTTTCGCCTATCTTGCTCAAGGCGCGCATTCCTTGCGGCCCGGCGCAAGCACCGAGAGCTCCACGGGCTTGAGGCCCAGGCCGACGATGCCCAGGGCGGTGGCGGCGCCTTTGCTCAGGTCGATCACGCGGCGGGATGAGTAGGCGCTGCGGTCGTTGATGCGCACGACCACGCTGCGCCCGGTGTCGGGGCTCAGCACGCACACGCGCGTGCCGAAGGGCAGGCTGGGGTGCGCGGCGGTGAGGCCGTGCATGTCATACACCTCGCCGCTGGCGGTGCGGCGGCGGTGGAACTTGAGGCCGTACCACGAGGCCAGCCCTTTGCGCCGCGCCTGCGGCAGCAGCGAGACGGCGGCTTGCCGGGTGGAGATGTCGGTGGTCTCGGCGTCGTCGCCCAGTCCTTCGGGCGGCGGTTCGAGCAACAGGGCTTCGCCGCGTGGCGAGAGCACGGCGGGCGCGAACGCTTCGGGCTCGCGTGCGCTCAGGCCCTCGGCGCGGGCGGGCGTTGCATGCGCCAGGGCGAGCGAAAGCGCCAGCCACCCAGCCGCCGTAGCTGCGACAGCCGCTGCTTTGAGCCGGCGGTGCGCTGGCGGCGGGCCCTGCACGCCGTGCGCCGTGGCGTGCAGGCCCGTGCGCATCAGGCTTGCCTTGTGCCCTGCAGGCGCGCGCAGATCGCGAGCGTGGCTGCGCTCTGGTTCATGGTGTAAAAGTGCAGCGCCGGTGCGCCGCCGGCGATCAGGCGCTCGCACAGCGCCGCCACCACGTCGAGGCCAAAGGCTTTGATGCTGGCCGTGTCGTCGCCGAAGGCCTGCAGGCGCAGGCGGATCCAGCGCGGCACTTCGGCGCCGCAGGCGTCGGAAAAGCGCAGCAGCTGCGCCGCGCCCGTGATGGGCATGATGCCGGGCACGATGGGCACGCGCGCCATGTCGACGCCCAGGCGCTGCACTTCATCGACGAAGCGAAAGTACGCATCGGCGTTGTAGAAATACTGCGTGATGGCCGAATCGGCGCCGGCGTGCAGCTTGGCCGCAAAGGCTTGCAGGTCGGCCGCCGGCGAGCGTGCCTGCGGGTGCGTCTCGGGGTAGGCGGCGACTTCGATGTGAAAGTGCCGCCCGGTTTCGGCGCGGATGAATGCGACGAGCTCGCTCGCGTAGTTGAATTCGCCGCCCAGGCCGTAGCCGCTGGGCAAATCGCCGCGCAGCGCGACCAGGCGCCGCACGCCCATGGCCTGCAGCTCTTGCAGCTGGGCGCGCACCGAGGCGCGCGTGGCGCCTATGCACGAAAAATGCGCGGCTGCGGGCACGCCCTCGGCCAGAATTTCGCGCACGGTGGCAAAGCTGCCCTCGTGCGTGGAGCCGCCCGCGCCGTAGGTGACCGAGCAGAACTCGGGCGCGAGCGCGGACAGCGCGCGGCGCACGGTGCGCAGCTTTTCCACGCCCTCGGGCGTCTTGGGCGGAAAGAATTCGAAACTCAGCGGCAGCCGTGCCGACGCTTCATGAGGGGCTTGCTTCATGGGTGGGGGTGGGCGCGCAGTCACGCCCTCTCCTTGCAAAAATGAAAAATTCGCGGTTGCCGTCGCCGCCTGCGATGGGGCTGGTCAGCCATTGCAAGTTTGCCAGGCCCAGCGCCGTGCAGGCCGCGCGGATGCGCTGCTCGACGAGCGCATAGAGCGCCGCATCGCGCACGATGCCGCCTTTGCCGATTTGCGCGGGCTGCAGCTCGAACTGCGGCTTGACCAGCATCAGCAGCGCGCCGCCGGGCTTGACGAGCGGCGCGAGCGCAGGCAGTACCAGCGTGAGCGAGATGAACGACAGGTCGCCCGTGACGAGGTCGAAGCCGGCCCCCGGTTTTTGATCCAATGGGCCGCTAGCGCTTGCTGGATAAGCGCCAGCAGCTATCAAATCAGCTGCGCTCAGGTGCCGCGCGTTGCATTGCTCCAGGCACTGCACGCGCGCATCGGCGCGCAGGCGCGGGTGCAGCTGGCCCTGGCCCACATCGACGCCGACCACGCGCGCGGCGCCCTGCTGCAGCAGGCAGTCGGTGAAGCCGCCGGTCGATTGGCCCACGTCCAGGCACTGCCAGCCGCGCACGTCCAGCTCCGCGGCGGCGAGCGCGCCTTCGAGCTTGAGCCCGCCGCGCGAGACGTAGCGCGCCTCGGCCGCGTCGAGCAGTTCGAGCTCGGCATCGGCCGGCAGATCATCGGCCTTGGCGAGCGGCCGCCAGCCCGTGGGCGCGCGCCAGCGCGCACCCGCCGCAATCAGGCGCTGCGCCTGGCTGCGGCTCGCGGCCAGGCCGCGTTCGACGAGGAGTTGATCGGCACGCACGGCGTGGATTCTGAATGAAATATGCCTCTAGCGCCCGTCCAGCAAGCGCTAGCAGCTACTCAATCAATAGCGGTACGTATCGGGCTTGTACGGCCCCTGCTTGGGCACGCCGATGTAGGCGGCCTGCGCGTCGGTGAGCTCGGTGAGCCGGGCGCCGAGCTTGGAGAGCTGCAGGCGCGCGACCTTTTCGTCGAGGTGCTTGGGCAGCACATAGACCTTGCCGACCTCGTAGGCGTCGCGCTGTGTGAAGAGTTCGATCTGCGCGAGCGTCTGGTTCGCGAAGCTGCTGCTCATCACGTAGCTCGGGTGCCCGGTGCCGCAGCCCAGGTTCACGAGGCGCCCGCGCGCCAAAAGGATGATGCGCTTGCCGTCGGGAAAGATCACGTGATCGACCTGCGGCTTGATCTCTTCCCACTGGCACTGGGCTTCGAGGCTCGCAACGTCGATCTCGTTGTCGAAGTGGCCGATGTTGCAGACGATGGCCTGGTCTTTCATGCGCGCCATGTGTGCGAAGGTGATCACGCTCTTGTTGCCCGTGGCGGTGACGAAAATGTCGGCCAGCGGCGCGGCCTCGTCCATGGTGACGACGCGGTAGCCCTCCATCGCGGCCTGCAGCGCGCAGATGGGGTCGATCTCGGTCACCCAGACCTGCGCCGAGAGCGCGCGCAGCGCCTGTGCCGAGCCTTTGCCCACGTCGCCGTAGCCGCAGACCACGGCGATCTTGCCGGCCACCATCACGTCGGTGGCGCGCTTGATGCCATCGACCAGCGATTCGCGGCAACCGTAGAGGTTGTCGAACTTGCTCTTGGTGACGGAGTCGTTGACGTTGATCGCGCGGAATTTGAGCGTGCCCTTGGCCGACATTTCCTTGAGGCGGTGCACGCCCGTGGTGGTCTCCTCGGTCACGCCGAGGATCTGCGCGCTCTTGCGGCTGTACCAGCGCGCGTCCTGCGCGAGCTTGGCGCGGATCGCGGCAAAGAGCACGTGCTCTTCTTCGCTGCCGGGGTGTGCGAGCACGGACGGGTCTTGCTCGGCCTGCTGGCCCAGGTGCATGAGCAGCGTGGCGTCGCCGCCGTCGTCGAGGATCATGTTCGGGCCTTCGCCCGGTGCGCCCGCGGGGCCGAACTCGAAGATGCGGTGCGTGTAGTCCCAGTATTCGGCCAGGCTCTCGCCCTTGACGGCGAACACCGGCGTGCCCGCGGCGGCGATCGCGGCCGCGGCGTGGTCCTGCGTGGAAAAGATGTTGCACGAGGCCCAGCGCACCTGCGCGCCCAGCGCCTGCAGCGTCTCGATCAGCACGGCGGTCTGGATCGTCATGTGCAGGCTGCCCGCGATGCGCGCACCCTTGAGCGGCTGGCTGGGCGCGAATTCCTCGCGGATGGCCATCAGACCGGGCATCTCGGTCTCGGCGATGCGGATTTCCTTGCGGCCCCAGTCGGCCAGGCCGATGTCGGCAATGACGCAGTCGCTGGGCGCAGAGGTGGGAAGAGGGGCGTTCATGGTGTGCTCCTGAAAGTCAACACCGGCGCGGGAGCAAAAAACGACTCACCGCACCGGAATGGTGGATGAGCGTCGTTGCAAAACACGGTTTCCGAGCCTCACGCCCTGGGGCCACCGGCAGGTGACTGGGGCGCTGCAACGCTCCTCGGAGGTGGCGGATTTTATCTCTCCCGTTCGTTTGCAGCGGGCAAACCCGAGGCGGGCACCGCGGGTGCAGTTTTATTCGCACACGCACGCTACGATGGTGCCCTGTCTGCGTGGTGCGACATCTGGCGTGCGGGGCCTGATCCCCTGCCCGCCGCGTGCCTGGTCTTTTTTGCATTTTTTCTGAGGGACAACCCATGCCCAATCGCCGCCAGTTTTCCATTGCCGCTGCTGCCCTGCTCGGCCTGCCTGCCGTGCGCGCGCAGGAAAGCCGCCTCGTGCTGGGGCAGTCCGCGCCCTTTACCGGGCCGGCGGCGCAGCTCGGAATCCAGTACCACAGCGGCGCCAGGCTGTATTTCGACCAGCTGAATGCGCAAGGGGGCGTAGGCGGGCGCAGCATCGTGATCCGCACGCTGGACGATGGCTACGAGCCCGAGCGTTGCGCGGAAAACACGCGCAAGCTGCTGGGCGAAGATGTGTTCGCGCTGTTTGCCTATGTCGGCACGCCCACGAGCCTGGCTGCGCTGCCCTTGGCCACGCGCGCGCAGGTGCCCTTCATCGCCCCGTTCACGGGCGCCATGGCCCTGCGCGAGCCCTTGCACAAAAGCGTTTTCCACCTGCGCGCCTCGTACAACGACGAGACCGCGCTGATCGTCAAGCAGCTCACGCACCTGGGGCTGAAAAAAATCGCCGTGTTCCACCAGAACGACGCCTACGGCCAGGCCGGCCTCGACGGTGTGCGCCTGGCCTTGTCCGCGCAGAACCTCAAGCCCGTGGCGATCGCAACCGTGGAGCGCAATTCGGTCGATGTCGCCAAGGCCGTGGCCACGCTGGCCGCGGCGGCGCCCGACGCGGTGGTGCAGGTCAGCGCGTACAAGTCCTGCGCGGCCTTCGTGCGCGCGGCGCGCAAGGCCGGCTACGGCGGGCTGTTTTACAACGTCTCCTTCGTGGGTACGCAGGCACTGGCCGATGAACTGGGCAAGGAGGCCGAGGGTGTGGTGGTGTCGCAGGTCGTGCCTTCGCCGTACAACGCGGCCAACGGCATCACGCGCGAGTTCGTCGCCGCAGCGAAAAAGGCCGGCAACGTGCAGGTCAACTATTCGAGCATGGAAGGCTATCTGGCGGCCAGGCTGTTCGCCGAAGGGCTCAAGCGTGCGTCCAAGCCGACGCGCGAGGGGCTGGTGGCCGGTCTGGAGTCGCTGGGCGAGACGGCGTTCGGCGGCTTTCAGGTCAACCTGTCGTCCACGCGCCACGTGGCGTCGCGCTTCGTCGAGCTGTCCATGCTCAAGGGCGACGGCCGCGTGCTGACCTGAGAGGCCCACTGCCGGGGACTGTGCGCGGCGCGGCGGGATGCATGCCTTGGCGATCAGGCCTGGGTGTCGAGCAACGCGCCCAGCGTGTGCTGCTGCGTCTGCAGCGTTCGCAGGTTGGCCTTGAAGGCGTAGGTAGCGGAGAGCTGCTCGACCACGTCTTGCTCGAGCGCAGCGCCCGCTTGCGGCGCACGCTGCACCTGCGTCTGCACGCCGCCACCGGACGTGGCTTGTTGCGCCACGGTCTCGCGGCGGTAGTCGGGCGTTTGCGCATTGGCGATGTTGTTGGCGGCCGCATCCAGTCGCAGCTGCGCGGCCTGCAGGCCGGAGAGGGCGGTGGAAGAAAGGGCGGTCATGGCGGTTTGCGGCGGGAGTCGTAACGAACCGTTATTTTGTGACGCCATTTACCGCAGCGCAAGAAAAATCGCTCGCGACGGTGTTGTGTCCCAAGGGCTCGAGGGTGACATCCCCGCGCTGGTCGACAACCTGCAACGCGTCGGCACGAGCAGGCTGTGCTCCTCGGTGGCTATGGGCAGCTTAGGGAAAATCGATTGGAATCGTCTTTGAGAATAACTACCATTTGCGTGAAAGCAAAAGGAGTATGGCTATGCGCTTGATTCGTCGCACCCTTCGGGAAAACAAAAACATGCTGCTCAAGACAGCGAGCTACTATGCAATCCACATTTGTGTGGCCGCCTTGGTGGCATATGCGGTCACAGGCAATTTGTGGGCAGCGTTCACGCTGAGTCTGCTGGAGCCTAGCGTGCAGGCTGTGGCCTTCTTTTTCCATGAAAAAGCCTGGGCGCGCGCGGAGCGCAGCAAAGAACGCATAGCTGCCGTGCCGGTGGCCATGCGGCAAGGTGCATGAAAATGCTGCGTTCTGTGTCTTTGGCGGCCATTCAGGGGCTCCCGGCGCTCAAAGTTCGCTTCTCAGACTGGCTGGTGCAGCACTTGGCGGCAAGGGCGGTTGCAGGCTGACCGCGTCGAGAAGGCGCGTTTAACCCAGATTGTCCATTAGGCGGCGCTTCGCGCCTACACGGGCGCTGGCGGACGTCTGACGGTCATTTTGGCCGCTGCTTCGTCGTTCGTGGCACCACCACGAACTCCTCAGCCGCGACCAAACTGCCGCGCCAGCCGCCTCGCCATCGTCCCGCGTCCTAATGAACACTCTGGGTTTAACCCAGATTGTCCATTAGGCGGCGCTGCGCGCCTACGCGGGCGCTGGCGGACGTCTGACGGTCATTTTGACCGCGGCTTCGTCGTTCATGGCACCGGCCATGCACTCCTCAGCCGCGACCAAACTGCCGCGCCAGTCGCCTCGCCATCATCCCGCGTCCTAATGGACAATCTGGGTTTAAGCCGACAGCGGCGCGCAACTGCTGATGCCGGCATGCGCGGCCACCAGACAGCGCTGCAGCAGCTGTGCCGCGCGCGTGGGCGCGGGCGAGCGGCGCAGCAGGCCCACGAAGCTGCAGGTATAGCGAAACAGCGTGGGCCGCACGGCCTGCATGCGGCCCGCGCGCACGAAGGCCTCGGCGTAGTGGTCGGGCAAGAAGCCCAGAAAGCAGCCCGAGAGGATCAGCGTGGCGATGGCCTCCTGGTCAAAGCCCGTGGCGCTGCGCGTGAGCTGTGCCTGGTGGCTCAGCTCCATGTTGGGCGAGTGGTAGCCCAGGCCCGCGAACGGGTAGCGGCGCAGCGCGTCCCAGTCGAGCGCCGCGAGCGCGTCGCGATCGGCGCCGAACAAGGGGTGCCCGGCGCCGCAATACAGCAGCATGGTTTCGTCGAACAGCGGCGTATAGAGCAGGCTGGAGGCGCTGCGGTGCGCGGGGATGATGCCGACCTGAAAGCGCCCTTCGAGCACGCCGCGCTCGATCACCTGGATGCTGCCCACGTGCAGCTCCAGGTGCACGCCGGGGGCCTGGCGCGTGAAGTCGGCGATGGCCGCGTGGATGCGCGCGGCCGGGTTGCTTGCGGTCTGGTCGAACACGGCGAGCGCCAGCGGGCCGCCCAGGCGCGCGTGGATGTCGTCCACGCCGCGGCGAAACGCCTGCACCGCATCGAGCAGGCGCAGCGTTTCCTCATACACGCGCCGGCCTTCGGGCGTGAGCGCAAAGCCCGCGCGCCCGCGCCGGCACAGCACCAGGCCCAGGCGCGTTTCCAAGTCTTTGAGGTGGCGGCTGATGGTGCTCGTCGCGATGTTGAGCTCGAGCTCGGCAGCGGCCAGGCCGCCGCATTCGACCACGCTCTTGAACACCTGCAGCAGGCGCAGGTCCATGTCGCTGAGCTGGCCGAGCACGGCGCGCTGGCGCCCGTCGGTGGGCGGCAGCGGGGCAAGGGCAGGAGGGTGATTTACTTGCATAGATGCTCAAGTAAACGGTGATATTGCACTATGGGAGGCATTATGGAGGCGGCGAACAATGCCTGCTTTTGCCTTTCCGCCCGCTTTGGGAGACTGCCATGACGCTTGCCCCCGCCGCCGATTCCGCGGCCTTTCCCGCACCCTTTCCTGCACCCGTGCGCCGCGACGCCGCCTGGCTCGACGCGCACTGGATGCCCTACACCGCGAACCGCCAGTTCAAGGCCGACCCGCGCCTGATCGTCGCCGCGAGCGGTGCCTACTTCACCGACGCCGACGGGCGCAAGGTGTTCGACGGGCTTTCGGGCCTGTGGTGCACGGGCCTGGGCCACGGGCGGCGCGAGATCGCCGACGCCATCGCCGAGCAGGCGCGCACGCTCGACTACGCGCCGGCGTTCCAGTTCGGCCACCCGGCCGCGTTCGCGCTCGCCAACAAGCTCAAGGAGCTCACGCCCGCAGGGCTCGACTACGTGTTCTTCACGGGCTCGGGCTCTGAGGCGGCCGACACCTCGCTCAAGCTCGCGCGTGCGTACTGGCGCCTCAAAGGCCAGGCGAGCAAGACGCGCCTGATCGGGCGCGAAAAGGGCTACCACGGTGTGAACTTCGGCGGCACTTCGGTGGGCGGCATAGGCGCGAACCGCAAGTTCTACGGCCAGGGCGTGGAGGCCGACCACCTGCCGCACACGCAGCCGCCCGCGGGCACGTTTGCCAAGGGCCAGCCCACCGAGGGCGGGCGCCAGCTGGCCGACCGGTTGCTCGACCTGATCGCGCTGCACGACGCCTCGAACATCGCGGCTGTGATCGTCGAGCCCTTCTCGGGCTCGGGCGGCGTGGTGGTTCCGCCCCTGGGCTACCTCGAACGCCTGCGCGAAATCTGCACGCAGCACGACATCCTGCTGATCTTCGACGAAGTCATCACGGGCTTTGGCCGCGCGGGCGCCTACACGGGCGCCGAGGCCTTCGGCGTGACGCCCGACATCATGAACGTGGCCAAGCAAGTGACCAACGGCGCGCAGCCGCTGGGCGCGGTGATCGCGCGCAAGGAGATCTACGACACCTTCATGGCCGCAGGCGGGCCCGACTACCTGCTTGAATTCCCGCACGGCTACACCTATTCGGCGCACCCCGTGGCCTGCGCGGCGGGCCTCGCGGCGCTCGACTTGTTGCACAAAGAGGACGCGATCGCGCGCGTGCAAGCGCTCGCCCCCTACTTCGAGCAGGCCGTGCACAGCCTCCAGGGCGCGAAACACGTGCTCGACATCCGCAACTACGGCCTCGCCGCAGGCTTCACGATCGCGCCGCTGCCCGGCGAGCCCGCGCGCCGGCCCTATGAAATTGCCATGCACTGCTGGAAGAAGGGCTTTTACGTGCGCTACGGCGGCGACACCATCCAGCTCGCGCCGCCCTTCATCAGCGAACAGGCCGAGATCGACCGCCTCGTGAACGCGCTCGGTGAGGCGCTGGCGCAGACGGCATGAAGCTATTTATTTAGTAGCTATTAGCGCTTGATATACGGGCGCTATAGCCAATTTTTACATCTATTCCGCGGGCCGTGCCATGCGCGTGCTGGCGGCACGGCGCCCACGGCGTTGTTGCCCGGCGCGCCGCCCTGCGCGCCGGGCGTGCAGGCCTACAATGGTCAGCCCGCGCCGGTGCCGGCACTGGCAGTTTCTTTGCCACGTTTTGCCGGCGGGCGGCGCACCCTGGAGAAAAGCCCCATGCCCGAGAACACCCCGGCCCCTGATTCATCCTCCACCGCTACCCCGACCAGCGGCATGTCCCCGGAAAAGCGCGCCGAGCTGCGCCGCGCCGCGCTCGAATACCACGCCCAGCCCAAGCCCGGCAAGATCGCCGTCATGCCGACCAAGCAGCTCGTGAACCAGCACGATCTGGCGCTCGCGTATTCGCCCGGCGTGGCCTCGCCGTGCGAGGAAATCGTCAAAGACCCGCGCGCGGCCTTTCGCTACACCAGCCGCGGCAACCTCGTGGGCGTGGTGACCAACGGCACGGCCGTGCTGGGCCTGGGCGACATCGGGCCGCTGGCGGGCAAGCCGGTGATGGAGGGCAAGGCCGTGCTCTTCAAGAAGTTCTCGGGCATCGACGTGTTCGACATCGAGATCAACGAAAAAGACCCCGAAAAGCTCGTCGAGATCATTGCCGCGCTCGAGCCCACCTTTGGCGGCATCAACCTCGAAGACATCAAGGCGCCCGACTGCTTTTACGTCGAGCGCAAGCTGCGCGAGCGCCTGCACATCCCCGTGTTCCACGACGACCAGCACGGCACGGCCATCGTGGTGGGCGCGGCCATCCTGAACGGCTTGAAGGTCGTCGGCAAAGACCCCCAAAAGGTCAAACTGGTGACATCCGGCGCGGGCGCGGCGGCGCTCGCGTGCCTGGGGCTGCTGGTCAAACTCGGCATTCCGCGCGAGCACATCTGGGTCACCGACCTCGCGGGCGTGGTCTATGAGGGCCGCACCGAGCTCATGGACGAGGACAAGCGCTTTTTCGCCCAGCCCACGTCTGCGCGCACGCTGGCCGAGGTGATTGAGGGCGCGGACGTGTTCCTGGGCCTGTCGGCGGGCGGCGTGCTCAAGCCCGAGATGGTGCGCAAGATGGCGGCGCGCCCGCTGATTTTTGCGCTCGCCAATCCCACGCCCGAAATCCTGCCCGAAGAGGTGCACGCCGTGCGCGACGACGCCATCATGGCCACGGGGCGCAGCGACTACCCGAACCAGGTCAACAACGTGCTGTGCTTTCCGTACATCTTCCGCGGCGCGCTCGACTGCGGCGCGACCACCATCACGCTGGAGATGGAAGTCGCTGCCGTGCACGCCATCGCCGAGCTCGCGCAGGCCGAGCAAAGCGAGGTCGTGGCCGCGGCCTACGCGGGCGAGCCGCTCGCGTTCGGGCCCGAGTACCTGATCCCCAAGCCCTTCGATCCGCGCCTGATGATGAAGATCGCCCCCGCGGTGGCGCAGGCCGCGGCGGACAGCGGCGTGGCGCTGCGCCCCGTTGCCGACATGGACGCCTACCGCGAGCACCTGCAGACCTTCGTCTATGCCTCGGGCACCATCATGAAGCCCATTTTTGCCGCAGCCAAGGCGGGGGCGAAAAAGCGCGTGGCCTACGCCGAGGGCGAGGAAGAGCGCGTGCTGCGCGCGGCGCAGATCGTGGTTGACGAGCGCATCGCACGCCCCACGCTGATCGGCCGGCCCGCGATCATCGCGCAGCGCATCGCCAACTTCGGCCTGCGCCTCCAGGAGGGGCAGGACTACGACGTGGTCAACGTCGAGCAGGACGAGCGCTACCGCGACTTCTGGCAGACCTACCACCGCCTGACCGAGCGCAAGGGCATCACCATCCCCATCGCCAAGATCGAAATGCGCCGGCGCCTGTCGCTGATCGGCGCGATGCTGCTGCACAAGGGCTACGTCGATGGGCTGATCTGCGGCACCTGGGGCACCAACCCCATGCACCTGAACTACATCGACCAGGTGATAGGCAAGCGCCCCGGCGCCAACACCTACGCCGGCATGAACGCGCTGCTGCTGCCCGAGCGCCAGGTGTTCCTCGTCGATACGCACGTCAACTACGACCCGAGCGCCGCGCAGCTCGCCGAGATCACCGTCATGGCCGCCGAGGAGATGATGCGCTTTGGCGTGCGCCCCAAGGCGGCGCTGCTGAGTCACTCCAATTTTGGTAGCAGCAACCAGCCCAGCGCAGTGAAGATGCGCGAGACGCTCGCGCTGCTGCGCGAGCAGGCGCCGTGGTTGGAGGTCGATGGCGAAATGCACGGCGACGTGGCGCTGGACGGCGTCGCACGCCGCGCGCTGATGCCGCGCAGCACGCTCGAGGGCGACGCAAACCTGCTCGTGCTGCCCAACATCGACGCAGCCAACATCGCCTACAACCTGCTCAAGACCGCCGCGGGCGGCAACATCGCGATCGGCCCGGTGCTGCTCGGCGCGGCCCAGCCGGCGCACGTCCTCACCGCCAGCGCCACCGTGCGCCGCATCGTGAACATGACGGCGCTCACCGTGGCCGACGCGAACGCCGTGCGCTGAGAGCGCCCTGCGGCGCCATCATGGTGTCCCGGTGCGCGCCTGGGGGCTCGTCAGCCTTCAGGGTGCGCTACGGTATCAAGAGCTGCTTGCGCTTGAGGTACCTTGGCTGAAGGGCATTTTGGCTTCAAATTTTCGGCAGAAATTCGAATCTGATCCCAATTTCTGACCTCAATTTCCGGGCTCAGCACTCTCAGTGTCAGTGCGCGCCGTCGGGCGAAGCGGCTTGCTGCTGGGCCTGCTCCTGCGCTTGTCGTGCGGCTTTGGCGCGCTCGCGTTCGGCGCGGTATTTGGCCGAGAACACGCGGATTTCGTCGGGGGTGACGAAGCCGTCGTGGTTGGTGTCGGCTTCGTCAAAGGCGGCGGCGAGCGGCGGGAACAGGGCGACCTCGGCGCGGCTCAGCTTGCCGTCGCCGTTCGCGTCGAGCATCTGGAACTGGCGCAGGGCCTTGAGCTCGCCGCGCGAGGGCGTGGGGGTGCTGGCGGCGGCAGAGCTTGGAGCGGCAGGCGCTTCTGCGGCGGGCTGAACGCCAGGGTCGGCCCAGACGCCGGCGCCTGTGCAACACAGGGCCAGCGCGGGCAGCAGACGGAACAGGGTTTGCATGGGTACAGCTCCTTGGCATGAAGATGGCGCAGGGGTGGCGTGGGTGCGGCATGGCCCCGGCGCTTCCACGCCGCGCGAAAACATCACCACCTTGGCGGCAGGATGTCGATGTCGATGTCGGAAAAATCTGGCTCCTGCGAGAGCCGGTGCTGTTCATTGAGCCAGGACTTGAGGCGCTTGCCTTCGCGCACGAGTTCGATGTCGTGTTCGAGCGCCTCGCATTCGGCTTCTTCCTCCTCCTGCAGGTCTTGCAGCCAGCGGCGCAGGCCGGCTTCGCTGAAGCGGTAGTCCAAGCCCAGGTCCAGCGCATGTTCCCAGTGCTGCTGGCGCGCGTAGCGCTCGCGCTCCAGTTCCTGCACCTGTTGCTTGAGCAGCTGCGTGAGCGCCTGCAGGCGCTTTTCGGGCGGTAGCTGCGCCTGCGCGGGGTCGAGCAGCGCGGCGTCGCGCTGGATTTGCAGCAGCGCCACGATGTCCTTGTCCTGGTAGGCGCGGTTGGCGGTGGCCATGAGATCGGTCTTGCGCCGGCGCTCATCCTCGCTGGCGGCGCGGTCGGGGTGCAGTGCGCTTGCGAGCTGGCGGAAGATCGCGCGCAAGGTCGTCTCGGCATCCTGCTGTGCGGCCTCGGCGCGTTGCTGCGCGGCCGTGGGCTTGCGCGGCTTTTTCTTGCGCGCGGCTTTTTCCTGCTCGTATTGCTCCTTTTGCTCCTGCATTTTGGCTTGCGCCTGCGCGAACATGCGCATGATCAAGTCTTCATGCGAAGCCTCTTCGCCGGCCGCGGCTTCGGGCGCGGCGATTTCCTCGCCGAGCACGTCGCTGAACATTTGGGCAAACGAGGTGCGCTCTTGCTGCGCTTTTTCGGCGAGTGTCTGCGGGCTGAGTTCGTCGTGCAGACGGGCCATTTCCGCGTCGCCGTCGGCCGCGAGCACGGCAGCAAAGGTGCAGACGATGGCGCGCGCGGTGTCGCGCTGGGTTTTGCTCAGGCGTTTGTCGGTGATGTGCGGCACGAGCAGCGCGAGCAATGCGCGCCGGCCCGCATCGCGGCGCGTGTGCAGCGGCGCGAGCAGTTGCTGCATGGCCGTTTGGTAAGTGCTGCCCAGCGTGTCGGTCTGGGCGATCTGCGCCTTGAGCTTGTCGATGCGCGCCAGCTCGCGGTTGTAGGCCTTGGCCGCGGGCGTGAGCGCGGCGCCGGCGCCCTCGGCGAGCACCTGCAGGCTGCGCGCGTCAGCCGATGCGTCACCCGCTGGAACTGCGGACGGTGCAGCTTCGGCCGATGCGTCTTGCTCAGGCGCGGGCGTATCTCCGAACAGGTCGTCCTGTGCGGCGGCGCGGCGGCGGGAGGCGGTTTTTTTCGTTGCCATGGGGTTCATCCAAAAAAGGGATAGCGGCGGCGCGGATTCGTTCCGCCCGCGTGGTGTCTATTCGTGCGCTTCTTGCGTTTCGTGCGCGATGCCGCTGCGCACCAGACCCGCGGGCACATGCTGCGCGGCCGAGAGCACGTGGCCGGTCTGGTCGTCGAAGAAGAAGTCGGGCTCGAACTCGCGCAGGAACGGCCCCTTGGGCATGCCGCCGAGGAACATCGCTTCATCGACGGCGATGTTCCAGTGCATGAGCGTCTGGATCGCGCGTTCGTGCGCCGGGGCGCCACGCGCCGTGACGAGCGCCGTGCGGATGCGCATGGGCCCGCCGCGCTGTTGCAGACGGTGCAGCGCCGCGAGGAAGGGCTTGAACGGGCCGGGCGGCAGCGGCAGCGCGGCCTTTTCGGCCTCATGCGCCTGGAAAGCGTCGAGCCCCGCGGTTTGATAGACGCGCTCGGCCTCGTCGGAAAACAGCACCGCGTCGCCGTCGAAGGCGATGCGCACCTCGTCCTGGTGCGTGTCGGCGGCGGGCGCCGACTGCGTCGCCACCTGCGCGGCCGGAAAGCCCAGTGCCAGCGCCTCGCGCACGTCGGCCTCGTTGGCCGAGAGGAACAGGTGCGCCCCCAGCGGGCGCAGGTAGCGAAACGGCGCCGCCCCTTGCGTGAACACGCCGCGCTGCACCGAGGTCAGCCCGTGCGCGCGCACCGAGCGGAACACGCGCATGCCGCTCACCGGGTCGTTGCGCGAGAGTACGACGACCTCTACGCGCTGACGTTGGAGCCGATCGGGCTTTGGAGCCGTCGGCTGCGAATCGCTATCGACGCCCAAAATCCGACCGGCTCCAGCCGCATTGAACGCGAGCAGCTTGCGCACGAGCGAAAACGCCACGCCCGGGCGCGCCGGCGTGTCCAGGCGCTCGAGTTGCAGCTGCATGTAGGCGCGCGGGTCGGCGGGGTCGAAGACGCGGTTTTCTTCCTCGAAGTCGAACAGCGCGCGCGAAGAGATCGCCACCACCAGCTTGTCGTCGTCAGCGCTCGGAATGCCGGCCATGGCGAAACCCTATTTGACGAGCTGGTTGAGCTCGATGATGGGCTGCAGCACCGCGAGCACGATCAGCATCACGATCAGGCCCATGGCCACGATCAGCAGCGGCTCGAGCACCGTGGCGAGCGCGAGCGCGCGGCGTTGCACCTCGGCGCCGAGCTGGTTCGCGGCGCGCTGCAGCATCAGCGGCAGCTGGCCGGTCTGCTCGCCCAGGCGCGCAAACATCGCAAGCAGCCCTGGAAAGCGCTTTTTCTGCGCGAGCGCCGCGGCCAGCGGCGCGCCCTCGCGCACCAGCACCAGCGCGTCGAGCGCGTCGGCGCGCAGGCTGCGGTTGTGCAGCGTCTCGGCCGCGGCCTGCAGCGCCTTGAGGATGGGCACGCCCGCGCCCGCGAGCATGGCCAGCGTGCCCGCAAAGCGCGCCGCGTTGTAGCCGCGCGCGAGCCGCCCGAGCACGGGCAGGCGCAGCCAGGCGGCGTCGAATTGCAGGCGAAAATGCTCGAATCTCAAGGCCCAACGTGCACAAGCAGCTATCAAAATAACTATCACCAAAAGCAGCCAGCCCCAGCTGCGCAGGAATGCACTCAGGCCCAGCATGATCACCGTGAGCAGCGGCAACGCGCGCTTGGTGCCCGCAAACACGCCCGCGACCTGCGGCACCACGTAGCCCACGAGAAACAGCACGATCACGATGGCCACGAGCGTGACGATGGCCGGGTACAGCGCCGCGCCCACGAGCTTGGCCTGCAGCGCCTGGCGCGCCTCGAGGTCGTCGGCCAGGCGCTCGAGCACCTCGCCCAAATGTCCGCTGTGCTCGCCCGCGCCAACCACGGCGCAATACACCGCGGAGAACTCGCGCGGGTGCTGCGCGAGCGCACGTGCAAACGGCACGCCCGCGTTCACCTCGGCGCGCAGCGCGGCCACGAGCTCGCGCTGGCGCGGCTCGTCGGCCTCGTCGGCCAGCGCCGCGAGCGCGCGCTCCAGCGGCAGGCCGGAAGTCACCAGCCCCGCGAGCTGGCGCGTCCACACCGCAAGCCCCGTGGCCCCGAGCACCGGGCGCGTGAACAGGCGCTGCCAAAGCCCCGGCGCCGCCCCCCCCTCGGCGCCCGCACCCGCGGCCACCGGATCGACCTGCAGCGGCACCAGCGCCTGCGCCCGCAGCAGGCTGCGCGCGGCCTTGGCGCTGTCGGCTTCCAGCAGGCCTTTGCGGGTCTGGCCCTGCGCGTCCAGGGCTTCGAAGGTGAATGCGGGCATGGGCTTGGGAGGCGGGCTGGTACGGGGAAATATGGATAAAAAAGATTCTCAGGCGCTGCGCGTGCCGCCCAGGCGCTCGGGATTGGCGTCGAGCTTGGTGAGGGCGTCGCGCGTGGCGCGCAGGCTCAGGCCTTCCTCGTCCAGGCCCACGAGCAGCCCGGCCTGCGCATAGGCCGCCAAGCGCCGCAGCTGGATCAGGTAGCTGTGGCCGCTGGCGCTGGCAAACAGGTGCAGCTGGCGGCGCGCGCTCTGCCACACGTATTGCACCGAGACCCTGGCGGCGTTGTGCTCCAGCATGAACCAGGCGCCGAGCGGCAGCGTCTGCACCCAGGCGAGCACGGCATCCTGGACGGGCACGCCGTTGTCGGCCAGCACGTCGAGCGCCGAGGCATCGATGCCGAGCAGCATTTCGACGTTGTCGGCATTCAGCGGCATGTCGGCAAACGCGGCATCGGTGACGATGTCTTCGAGGCGCGCGAGCCGCTCGGCCAGGGCATCGATGTGCGCCTGCGGAATGGACTCCGTCTTGGACAGGAAGGCGTCGGCCAGCGTGTCGGTGAGCGTCTTGATCTGCGCATCCTGCTTCGCGCCCGTGATGCCCAGCAGGGTCAGCCCCTGGCGCAGGTTCTGCAGCAGGCCTGGCAAGGCCTTGATGACCTGGGCGCGCTCGCTGCGCTGGGGCTTGGCGCTCGCGGCCCAGATCAGGTCGGCCGCGGCACGCTTGTAGGCGAGGGTGTCCGCATGCTGCGCACCCGCGCGCACGGCCGACAGCGCCAGCACCTCGGCCCAGGTTTTGAGCAGGAAGTCGCGCACCTCGTCGCGCACCGGAACGTCCTGCAGCATGGTGCGCAGCTCGATCGTGTATTGCACGGCCAGCGTGTCTTTTTGCTCGACCTGCTGCGCCGCGCTCACGATGCGCGCGATGCCTTCCTTTTCGGTGAGGAACTTTGCCAGGAAGCGCTCGAACTCGGTCAGCACGAGCTGGAACACGCGGCTGCCGGTTTCGGGGTATTGCTCCACCACCTGCACGACGCGGCGGATCTCGGCCTCGAGCGCGCTGCCCGAGAGCGTGCTGGCATCGAAGCCCATGACGCAGCCCCCCATGCGGTCTATGAGCTGGCGTGCGGGGTGCTTCAGGTCGCTGAGGAACGCGGGCTCGGCGAGCGCCACGCGCAGCACGGGCAGCTGCAGGCGCGCGAACCACACGCGCACGCTCGGCGGAATGCGCTCCTCGGCGAGGATGCTCTGGAACATCAGCGCCACCACCTCGATGATGGCTTTCTCGCTTGCGGTGCCGGCTTTTTGCTTGAGCGCCTCGGTTTGCCGGCGCGCCGCCTCGGCCGACTGCGCCACGGCCGCCGGCCCATAGCCCGCGAAGGTGGGGCTGATGCTGACGTAAAAGCTCGCGGCCTCGGTGCGCGCCTCGGCGAGCGCCTGCGCCAGGGCCGCCGAAGCGGGCGGGGCCTGCGCGAGGTCCAGGCCGATCACGGGCTGCAGCAGCTGGCGCAGGTGGCCCATGATGCTTTGCGCGCGCGCCCGGGCACGCATCCAGGGCGTCGCGCCGGCCGCGGGGGGCAGGCCCGCCGCGTCCGGGTGGGTCGCTTGCGCTGCATAAGCCGCCTGCCCTGCAGGCAGCCCCCCTGCAGGAAGGCTGCCGTATGCAAGTGCACCGGAAGGAACAGCGCTGGATGGAGCGGCGCCGGGCGCGCCGCCGGGTGTGGGTGCGCCTGGCATCCGGGCTTGCGCTGCAGCCAGTGCCTGAGACGCAGGCTGGTCGGACGCAGCGCCATGGCCCGCCGGGCCGGGCGCGGGGGTGCGGCGCACGCGCAGGGCAGCCTGCGGCGTGATGCCCTGCTCCACGTACCAGGCGTTGATGGTCTGGTACTGCTTTTGCAATAGATTGGCCAGCGCGCGCTGCAGCGGCTCCTGCACGGCCTGGAATTGTTCGCGCGGCAGCTCTGCCTGCACCCACTGCTCGACGAACACGAGGCAGACCGATTCGGGCCGCAGGATGTCCTGCACGGTGGGCGCGTCGCCTTCGAGCGTCTGCGTGCGCTGGCGTACGGTGTCGAACTGCGGGCCGACCTGCTCCAGCACGGCCGCTGCCATGCGCGTGGCGGTGATCTTGTTTTCCATCACGTCGTCACTGAGCAGCTCGAATGAGCGCGGCCGCGGTGTACTGGCCGCGGCTGGCCTGGCGACGGTTGCGGCGGCGCTGGCAGCCTGGCGCAATGCCTGCTCCACGCTGGCGACCCAGCGCGCATGGTGCTGCTGGTAAACCATCCAGGCGTCGCGGCGCGTCTGCATCTCGCGCAGCGTGCCCGGCGCGGCCATGCGTTCGCTCAGGTGGTCAAGCAAGAGCTTGTCCAGCGGCGCCAGTTGCGCGCACAAACCCTGCACAAAGCGTTCGCGCACCTGCTGGCTCAGCTGGCGTGGCGTGGCGGGAGGTGGCGGGGTGGGCATGGTTCGGCTTGTAAAAGACCCTCAGTTTGTCATACCCTGGGCATCGGCCGTCACACCACGGCGCCGGCGTTCGGGTCGTTCGGGTCGCCCTCTTTTTTCTTCTCGCCCGCAACCAGGTCTTCGCGCTTCACGCCCAGCCACATCGCGATCGCCGCGGCCACGAACACCGAGGAATAAATGCCGAACAGAATGCCTATGGTCAGCGCCAGCGAAAAGTAGTGCAGGCTGGGCCCGCCGAAGAAGAACATCGACAGCACCATGGCCTCGGTGCTGCCGTGCGTGATGATGGTGCGGCTCATGGTGCTGGTGATCGCGTGGTCTATGACCTCGGGCGTGCTCATCTTGCGGTATTTGCGGAAAGCCTCGCGGATACGGTCGAAGATCACCACCGATTCGTTGACCGAATAACCGAGCACCGCGAGCACCGCCGCGAGCACCGAGAGCGAAAATTCCCACTGGAAGAACGCAAAAAAGCCCAGGATGATGACCACGTCGTGCAGGTTCGCGATGATTGCGGCGACGCCGAATTTCCACTCGAAGCGAAACGCGAGGTAAATCACGATGCCCACGACCACCACGGCCAGCGCCATGAGGCCGCCGCGCACCAGCTCCTCGCCCACCTGCGGGCCCACGAACTCGGTGCGGCGCAGCTGCACTGCCGGGTCGCTGGCCTTGAGCGCGCCCAGCACCTGCTCGCTTTGCTGCGCCGAGCCCACGCCTTTTTGCACCGGCAGGCGGATGAGCACGTCGCGCGCGGTGCCGAAGCTCTGCACCTGCACGTCGGCGTAGCCCAGGCGCGAGACGGCCTCACGCACCTGCGCGAGGTCGGCAGGCTGGCTGTAGGCCACCTCCATCACGGTGCCGCCCGTGAATTCGACCGACAGGTGCAGGCCGCGCGTGAGCAGAAAGAACACCGCGAGCGCGAAGGTGATGAAAGAGATCGCGTTGAACACCAGCGCGTGGCGCATGAACGGGATGTCTTTGCGGATGCGGAAAAACTCCATGGCTTGTTCCTTGGGTGCCTGGGCCGGCCTTGTTTATTTCGATGCGTTCGCGGGATTCGCGGCGCTCTGGTCGGTGTCGGGCTTCCAGACCTGGCCTATGGCCACGCTCTTGAGCTTTTTCTTGCGCCCGTACCAGAGGTTCACGAGGCCGCGCGAGAAGAACACCGCCGAGAACATGCTCGTCAAAATGCCTATGCAGTGCACCACGGCAAAGCCGCGCACCGGCCCAGAGCCAAAAGCCAGCAGCGCAAGGCCCGCGATCAGCGTGCTCACGTTCGAGTCCAGAATGGTCGCCCAGGCGCGCTCGTAGCCTGCGTGGATGGCCGCCTGCGGCGCCACGCCCGCGCGCAGTTCCTCGCGGATGCGCTCGTTGATGAGCACGTTCGAGTCGATCGCCATGCCTATGGCCAGCGCCATCGCGGCGATGCCCGGCAGCGTGAGCGTGGCCTGCAACATCGACAGCACGGCAATCAGCAGCAGCACGTTCACGGCCAGCGCGATGCTCGAAAACACGCCGAACAGCATGTAGTAGGCGCACATGAAGACGGCAATGGCAATCAGCCCCCAGACCACGCTGTGGATACCGCGCTCGATGTTGTCGGCGCCCAGGCTCGGGCCTATGGTGTATTCCTCGACGATCTCCATGGGCGCGGCGAGCGAGCCCGCGCGCAGCAGCAGCGCGGTGTCGTTGGCCTCGGCCGTGGTCATGCGCCCGGAAATCTGCACGCGCCCGCCGCCAATCTCGGTGCGGATCACGGGCGCCGTGACCACTTCGCCCTTGCCCTTTTCGAACAGGATGATGGCCATGCGCTTGCCCACGTTCTCGCGCGTGACGTCGCGGAAGATGCGCGCGCCCTTGGCGTCGAGCGTCAGGTTCACCGTGGGCTCCTGCGTCTGGCTGTCGAAGCCGGGCTGCGCGTCGGTGAGGTTGTCGCCCGTAAGGATCACCTGCTTTTTCACGATCACGGGCTGGCCCGCGCGGTCCGGGTAGCGCTCCGCGCCGAAGGGCACGGGGCCCGTGCCGGCCTCGGCCGCGCGCGCCTCGGCGCTCTCGTCGACCATGCGCACCTCGAGCGTCGCGGTGCGGCCCAAAATGTCCTTGGCCTTGGCGGTGTCCTGCACGCCGGGCAGCTGCACGATGATGCGGTCCAGCCCCTGCTGCTGGATCACCGGCTCGGCCACGCCAAGCTCGTTGATGCGGTTGTGCAGCGTCAGGATGTTCTGCTTGAGCGCCTGCTCCTGCACGCGCCGCGCGGCCTCGGGTTTGATGGCCAGCGTCAGCTGAAAACCGTTGCCGTCGGGCGCGCTGCTGGCCTGCAGCTCGGGGAACTGATCGGCCACCAGATTGCGCACCGCCGTCAGCGTGGCCTCGTCCGCAAGCTGCACCTGCACCGCCTGCCCGTCGCGGCGCACGCCGCCGTGGCGCAGCCCCTTGTCGCGCAAAGTGGTGCGCAGGTCGCCGGCGAGCGCCTCGGCGCGCTTGGTCAGCGCGGCCTGCATATCCACCTGCAGCATGAAGTGCACGCCGCCGCGCAGGTCCAGCCCCAGGTACATGGGCTGCGCGTGCAGCGCCGTGAGCCAGGCGGGCGAGCGCGAGACCAGGTTCAGCGCGACGATGTAGGGCGGGTCGCTGGGGTCGGGTACCAGCGCCTTTTGCAGCACGTCGCGCGCCTTGAGCTGCGTGTCGGGGCTGTCCACGCGCACACGCAGCGAATTGCCGTCCAGGCTCACGCGGTCAGGCGTGATGCCCGCGCTTTGCAGCGCCTGCAGGGCGCGCTCCTGCACCTGCACATCGACCTTCAGGCTCGCCTTGGCCGGCGAGACCTGCACGGCCGGGGCCTCGCCAAAGAAATTCGGCAGGGCGTACAGCACGCCCACCAGCAGCACGACCACCAGGATCGCGTACTTCCAGACCGGGTAACGGTTCATGAGATCGCTCGCAGACAATGGGGCGCATGCCCCGCCAAATGCAGGAAAAGGCGCGCGCGCCGGGATTATTTGCCCGTGCTCAGCGTGCCCTTGGGCAGCACCTGCGCGACGGCGCTGCGCTGCACCTGGACTTCCACGCCGGAGGCCACTTCAAGGTGCAAAAAGCCCTCCGACACGCGCGTCACCTTGCCGACCAGGCCGCCCGAGGTCACGACCTCGTCGCCTTTGGCCAGCGCATCGATCATGGCGCGGTGTTCTTTCTGGCGCTTCATCTGCGGGCGGATCATGATGAAGTAAAGCACCACGAACATCAGCACCAAGGGCATCATGCCCGTGAGCGAGGACATCAGATTGCCGCCGCCGGCAGTGGCGGCCGGCGCGGTCTGGGCAAAAGCGGAAGAAATCAGCACGGAACGAACTCCAGCGAGGCGGTGGAAACAAGCCAGCGCGCGGGCGGCGGGCCGGCGCGGGGCAGGAAACGGCGCATTGTATGCGGGGGCTTGCTGGGGTATCCCTCGGGCATGCCCCTGCGGGTAAGGGCTCTATGCCGCTGCCGGCAAGCGCCGTGGAAAAGCCGGCCGCCTGTCGTCGCACGGGCGTGCTGCGGCGTTAGGATGTTCGCGTCTTGCAGGTCTTTTCTTCCTTCTTTTCACCTCACCAAAGGAATCCCATGCGCAGTCAACGCATCCTCCCTCTCGTCGCCGCCCTGTGGGCCCTGGCGCCGCTGGCCCAGGCGCAAACCGCTGCTCCTGCCGCGCCCCTGTCGCCCAAGGCGCAATACGCCGCGGACAGCAAGCAGGCCAAGGCCCGTTACGACCAGGACGTGAAGGTCTGCGCCAGCGAGCCCACGTCCGCAGGCCGCATGCAGTGCAAGCGTGACGCCAAGGCCGAATACGACCAGGCCCTGGCCGAGGCCAAGGCCCGCACGGGCGTGACGCCGACCAAGTCCAGCGCCGCCGCGCAGCCGGCCTGCGCCGACTGCGGCAAGGTCGTTTCCGTGCGCCAGGTTGAAAAAGAGGGCGAGGGCAGCCCCGTAGGTTTGGTGGCTGGTGGCGTCGCAGGCGCCTTGCTGGGCAACCAGGTGGGTGGCGGCACGGGTCGCACGCTTGCGACCGTTGCAGGAGCTGCCGGTGGCGCTTACGCGGGTCGGGAGATCGAAAAGAGGGTCAAAAAACACACCGTATGGGCCGTCACCGTGGACTTCCCGCAAGGTGGCAATGCGGTTTATGAATTTCAGAGCGACCCGGGCTTTCGCGTAGGCGAAACGGTGCGCAGAACCGACAACAGCATCACCCGGCCCTGAGGCGATCCCGGCGCGGGCCTGAGGGCGGCCCCACTCGATTCGTGGGTTCGATAACGACCATGTGCGCTGCGGCAATGCGCCCGCAGCGCCTGCTCACGCACTCTCTGCCTGCGCCTCAGGCTCGCTGCAGGAGGCGCCGCCGCAGCCGTGGATCAGCGCCTGCGGCAGCGCATCGGGCGCGTGCACGGTGCCCGTTGCCGGATCGAAACCCACACGGCGCAGGTGCAGCGCCAGTGCCGCATCCATGGCCTGCGTGTGCTGCGGAAACCATTGCGCGAGCTCGCCCACCAAGGCGCGCACCATGGCAGGCTCGCCCTGCGCGAGCCGCGCCGCGCCTTCTTGCAGCACCTGCAGCACCACCTTGTGCTGGGTGCTGTGGCAGTTGCCCGAAGCAAAGCGGGTCGCGGCCATCCAGGCGTCCTCGCGCGCAAAATGCGCCTCGGTGTGCGCCACGAGCGCCTCCCAGGCTGCGGGCAGGCGTGCCTCGTCGGCCGCGTCCACCGCGGCGAGCAGTGCGACGAATTCGCGGTGCGTGTCGTCCATCAACGGCAATTCCAGCACCAGGGCATCCGACCATTCGAGTGCGGCCATGTTCGATCTCCTTGCAATCCAATCCGGGCCGTGCAGCTTAGAAAAAGCCGCGCGCCGGGGTGTTGATGCAGGTCAGGGAAATTGGGGTCAGATTCCAATTTCATCCAAGGTGCAGGGATCGCGCCGAAAATTGGAATCTGACCCCAATTTATGGATTGCCGCGCCCCTGCGGTGCTCGCAATGACGGGCGCCTTGCAACAGGCCGAGCGTAGCGACGGCCCGTGGGGTATCCCCGCCCTTCTGGATGCGCCGAGGAGCGCAGCGCCCGGCGGGAAAAGGGCGCGCGATGTTTGAGCGAAGCGTAGCGCAGCGAGTTTCGCGCGACCCCGCCGGGTGCGAGCACCGCAGGTTGCCCTGACCGCCGCTAGGCGGGCAGGGACGCAGACAGCAGGGTCGCCTTCTTTTGCCTACTTTTCTTGGCGAGACAAGAAAAGTAGGTGCGCCGCCGGGCGCAACTCCCGGCATCCTCCCTTTACCCCGTCACCACCCGGAAATTGGAATCTGACCCCAATTTCCCCAATTCCCCGATTACCGCCCCCACTGACGCAGCCAGACGTCGATTTCTTGCGCAGCCTGCTGCGCGGCTTCGGCGAGCGCGCGGGTGCCGCCGGCGGCGTCGGGGCTTTTGGCGGGGCGCTCTATGCTGAACACGCGCTGGCCCAGCAACGCCACGCCCTCGGGGCGGGGCTCGACCAGGGTGGCGCGCAGGCGCAAAAGGCCCACGCTGTCACTGGGAGTCTGAAAGACCTGGCTGAATTCTTCGAGCTCCACGCGCAGCACGGCGGGGCGCGGGTCGCTCAGTGCGGCGGCGTCGCTGGCGTCGAGCAGCGCACGGTGGCGGCCGAGTTCGGCGCGCAGGCGCTGCTGCACGAGCTGCGCGGGCGGCTGGCTCCAGCGCGCGAGCGTGTAGGGGCGCAGCTGCTGGGCGTTGGCGTAGGCCAGGCGGTAGAGCACGGCGCTGCTGCCGTCGGTCAGGCCGCCGGCCTGCACCTCGGCCAGCGCCAGCGCTGGCAGCGCCGGGGCGGCGGCTGTAGTGCTTGCGCCTTTGGCCGGCGCAGCGTGCGCTGCTGCGGCAGGCGCCGAGGCCGATGCTGCGGCAGGCGCCGCGGGGCCGAAGTCATACATCAAGGGGCGCTGCGCCGGCGCGGGCAGGCCCGTGCAGGCGGTGAGCGCAGTGCCCAGAAAAATGGCATGCAATAGGCCGATGAAGCCCCATTGACGGGCATAAGCAGCTACTGAATCAATAGTATTTCTCATGGTTGGGCTCCCAGGGCTGCGGCGGGGGCGGTGAAGCCGGGCTCGCCCGGCCCGGGCGGCGCGCGGCCGGGGCCGAAGAGCAGCACCTGCGGGTTGTCGGAGATGTTGCCCGCCACGCGCCCGAGCTGGCGCGCGGTGCGTGCGCTTTCCTCGGTGGCGCGGTTGATGCGCGGCAGGGTGCTGCCGCCGAACTGCTCGACCGCGCGCGTGAAGGACTGCGTGCCCTGCGTGATCTGATCGACGGCGCCGCCTGCGGCGTTCAGGCGCGCGGTGGTCTGGCGGGCTTCCTGCGCGAGCGCCGCCACACCGTTGCCTGCCTGCTGCACGGCGCTCAAGGTGGCCGGCAGGCCCGCGAGCGCCGGGTCTATGCGCTGCATCAGGATGCCGTCGACGTGCGTGGTCAAGGTGCGCAGCTGGCCCGCGGTCAGGCCGATCTGGTCGATGGCGTTGCGGACCAGCAGCTGGTTTTCGTCGCCCAGCAGCTGGTTCAGGCGGCGCGTGTTTTCTTCGATCTGGTGCAGGATGATGGGTGCCTGCTCGGCAATCTGGGCCACGGGCGAGCTGCGCAGCGGCAGGCGCGGCAGGCCGCTGGCGCCCGGCGGCAGCGGCGGCTGGGGCTTGTCGGCGTCGTCGAGCAGCACGTGCGCGAGGCCGGTCACGCCCTGGAAGTTGAGCATGGCATAGGTTTTTGCGCTGATGGGTGTCTGCTCGTTCACGGCGATGCGGATCAGCACGTTGCCCTTGGCCTTGGGGTCGAACCCTATGCGCGTGACCTTGCCCACGGCCACGCCCTTGTAGCGCACGGCCGCCTGCGGCTGCAGGCCGCTCACGCCGTCGGGGGTGGAGAGCTCGTATTGCTTGTAGTTCGCGTTGTCGCGCGTGAGCCAGAGCACCAGGCCCGCGAGCATGGCCAGCATCACGAGCACGAACACGCCGGCGGCGATGGCATGCGATTTGTTTTCCATCAGGCCTCCTGGGGAAAAGAAGGGGTGGCGGGCGCGTCCTCGGGCAGCGCGAGCAGGGCGCGACGCCCGCGTTCGCCGCCGAAAAATTCGCGCACGAACGGATGCGCAAAGTGCACCACCTCGCGCGGCGCGCCGGTGACGATGACCTTTTTGTCGGCCAGCACGGCCACGCGCGTGCTCAGCGCGAACAGCGTGTCCAGGTCGTGCGTGACCATGACCACGGTGAGCCCCAGCGACTGGTGCAGCGCGCGCAGCAGCGCGCAAAATTCGTCCGAACTGTTCGGGTCCAGCCCGGCCGTGGGCTCGTCGAGGAGCAAGAGCGGCGGGTCCATGACGAGCGCGCGTGCCAGCGCCACGCGCTTGACCATGCCGCCCGAAAGGTCGGCTGGCATGCGTGTGGCGTGCGCGGGCTGCAGGCCCACCATCTGCAGCTTGACCAGGGCCGCGTCGCGCACCAGCGCGGCGGGCAGCGTGCCGAGTTCCTGCAGCGCAAAGCCCACGTTGCCGAGCACGTCGAAGGCCGAAAACAGCGCGCCTTGCTGGAACAGCATGCCCACGCGGCTCGCCGCGCCCTCGCGCCCCATCTCGGCGGCGGGGCGGCCCAGCACCGTGACGCTGCCGCGCGTGGGCTGGGCCAGGCCCAGCATCTGGCGCAGCAGCACCGTCTTGCCCGTGCCCGAGCCGCCCACGAGCGCCAGAATCTCGCCGCGCTGCACCGTGAGGTCCAGGTCCTGGTGCACGGCAAAGGCCTTGGCGCCGGTGCCGAACACCGTCCACAGGCCGCGCACCTCGACCACGGGCTCGGCCAACGGGCTCGAAACCAGGCTCGAAACCGGGCTCGAAACCGGGCTGGCAGCGGGCGCGGCGGACAGAGCCGCTGCGGCCGGCACGCTGGGTGTCTGGCTGGGGCTTGGCATCACATCCCAATGTTCTTGAACGCCACGGCGAACAGTGCATCGACGAGGATCACCATGGTGACCGAGGTCACGACCGAGGCTGTCGTGCCTTCGCCCAGGCTCTGCGTGTTGGGCTTCACGCGCAGGCCCCAGTGGCAGCCTATGAGCGCAATCAGCAGGCCAAACACCACCGACTTGGCGAGCGCCAGCGTCAGGTTCGAGAACTTCACCGCGGCGGGCATGGCCTGCACGAAGTACGCGGGCGAAACGCCCATGGAGACGTCGGCCGCGAGCATGCCGCCGGTCAGCGCCGCGAGCGTGGTCCACACGCTGATGAGCGGCATGGCCAGCGCGAGCGCGAGCGCGCGCGGCAGCACCAGACGAAAGCCGTGGGGGATGCCCATCACGCGCATGGCGTCGAGCTCCTCGGTCACGCGCATCACGCCGATCTGCGCCGTGATCGCCGAGCCCGAGCGCCCCGCGACCAAAATCGCGCCGAGCATGGGGCCGAGCTCGCGGATCAGCGAAACACCCAGAATGTTCACGATGAACGACTCGGCGCCGAACTGGCGCAGCTGCAGCGACAGCAGATAGGCCAGCACCACGCCGATCAAAAAGCCCACGAGCGCCGTGATCGGCAAGGCCGTGGCGCCCATGCGGTACACGTGGCCCGACACATCGCGCCAGGGCGCGCGGCGCGGCGCGCGCGCAAGGCGCAGCAGGTCGAGCGCGAGCTGACCCAAGAGCTCCAGCAGCTGCAGTGCATGGCCCAGCCCGCGCAACACCAGCCCGCCCAGCCGATCCACCTGCGCGGCCGCGCTCCAGCGCGTGGGCGCAGGCGCCTCGGCCGTGAAGCGCGCGACGCGCTCGAGCATGGCGCGCTGCGCGTCGGTGAGCTGCAGGCGCTGCGGCCAGGCGCGGCCCCAGTGGTTCCACAGCAGCTGCGCGCCGACATGGTCGAGCCACTGCAGCCCGCGCAAGTCCCAGCCCGGCGCCTGCGCCCCTTGCGCCGGGCAGGCGCGCAGCTGGGCGCGCAGCGCGCGCCACGGTGCACGCTGCCCAAACTCGGCCGCACCCCAGCGCCCCAGCAGCTGCGCGCAGGGGCCTTGCGGCGTATCGACCAAGAGAATGCGGGGGGCGGCGTCGCTCATCGGAAAAGGATGGTAACGAACTTGCGTGCCCGAGCGGGATGGCGGGTCTCGGCGGACGCATGGATTTGGGTCAAAAAGAGCTTTTGCGCCCATTTTTGCAGCGTGCACAGCTATATTTTTTATATCTTCTGCAGACAGGGAAAAAGTGGTGCCGTCGCCCCGCTACCATGCGGATCTCAGGCGCCGTGCCTTCCTTCCTCTCTCTCTTTGCCATGAGCGACACCCGCTTCGACTACATCGTCATCGGCGGCGGCACCGCCGGTGCCCTGCTGTGCAACCGTCTGAGCGCCGACGGCCGCAGCCGCGTGCTGCTGATCGAGGCCGGGCGCAAGGACGACTACCCCTGGGTCCACATCCCCGTGGGCTACCTCTACTGCATAGGCAACCCGCGCACCGACTGGCTCTACCAGACCGAGCCCGACCCCGGCCTCAACGGCCGCCAGCTGCGCTACCCGCGCGGCAAGGTGCTGGGCGGCTGCAGCAGCATCAACGGCATGATCTACATGCGCGGCCAGGCGCGCGACTACGACCAATGGGCCGCGCTCACGGGCGATGCACGCTGGCGCTGGGACGCGGTGCTGCCCTGTTTTCGCCGCCACGAAGACCACTGGCGGCTCGACCGCCCCGAAACCGCCAGCGAAGACTTCGCGCGCCTGCACGGCCACCGACGCCTGGGCGGCACGGGCGAGTGGCGCGTCGAAAAGCAGCGCCTGCGCTGGGACATTCTCGACGCCTTCGCGCAGGCCGCGCAGCAGGCCGGCATCCCCGCCACCGACGACTTCAACCGCGGCGACAACGAGGGCGTGGGCTACTTCGAGGTCAACCAGAAAGGCGGCTGGCGCTGGAACACCGCCAAGGCTTTCCTGCGCCCCGCGTGCTACGGCCGGCCGAATTTCGAGATGTGGACGGGCGCGCAGGCCAGCCGCCTGCTCGTGCAGCGCCAGGCGGACGGCAGCCTGCGCTGCACGGGCGTGCAGGTCTGGACGGGCCAGGAGATGGTCACGGCGCACGCCGCGCGCGAACTCATCCTGAGCGCGGGCGCGGTCAACTCGCCGCAGCTTTTGCAACTCTCGGGCATAGGGCCGGGCGCGCTGCTGCAGCGCCACGGCATCGCGGTGCTGCACGATCTGCCCGGCGTGGGCGCGAATCTGCAGGACCACTTGCAGATCCGTGCCGTCTTCAAGGTGCAGGGCGCACGCACGCTCAACACGCTGGCCCACTCGCTCTGGGGCAAGGCGCGCATCGGCCTCGAATACGCGCTGTGGCGCAGCGGCCCCATGAGCATGGCGCCCTCGCAGCTCGGCGCGTTCACGCGCAGCCGCCCCGAGCTGGCGCACCCCAACCTCGAATACCACGTACAGCCGCTCTCGCTCGACGCCTTCGGCGAGCCGCTGCACCGCTTTCCCGCCTTCACGGCGAGCGTGTGCAACCTCAACCCCACGAGCCGCGGCACGGTGCAGATCCGCAGCGCGCAGTTCACCGATGCGCCCGCGATCGCGCCGTGCTACCTGAGCACGCCCGAAGACCGCCAGGTGGCCGCCGACAGCCTGCGCGTGACGCGCCGCATCGTTGCCCAGCCCGCGCTGCAAAAGTACCAGCCGCAGGAGTGGAAACCCGGCCCGCAGTACCAGAGCGACGAGGAGCTCGCGCGCCTCGCGGGCGACATCGCCACCACCATCTTCCACCCCGTGGGCACGACCAAAATGGGGCGCGCGGACGACCCCATGGCCGTGCTCGACCCCGAGCTGCGCGTGCGCGGCGTGGCCGGCCTGCGCGTGGTCGATGCGGGCGCCATGCCCACCATCACGAGCGGCAACACCAACTCGCCCACGCTCATGCTGGCCGAAAAGGCCGCCGAGTGGATTCTTGCGGCGCGCGGGTAATGGGTAATGGGTAATGCCGGCAGGCCGTGCAAGCCTCCGGCCTGCGCCGTTACCATCGCCGCATGTCCAAGCCAGCGTCCAAACATCCCCAGCCCACGTACCGCTTCGCCGTCGCGGCCGAGCCTGAATACCTGCCCGAAGAGTCCACGCCCGGCACGGGCATGTTCCGCTTCGCCTACACCATCACCATCACGAACACCGGCACGGCGCCCGCGCAGCTGATCGCGCGGCGCTGGGTCATCTGCGACGCGCATGGCCACACCGAAGAGGTCAAGGGCCTGGGCGTGGTCGGTCACCAGCCGCTGCTGCAGCCGGGCGAATCCTTCCAGTACACGAGCGGCTGCAGCCTGCGCACCGCCAGCGGCACCATGCACGGCCACTACCTCTGTGTGGGCGAGGACGGCACGCCGTTCGACTGCGAGATTCCCCTGTTCGTGCTCGAAGCGGCCGACCCCGACGCGCCGGGCGCGAGCTCCAAAGGACGGGTATTGCATTGACGAGGCGCCGCGCCGCCCCCGATCTGGCCGCGCTGCTCGCGGCGCTGGAGCCTCCCGCGCCGCCGCAGCCCGACACCTTGCTGCAGCCGCAAGCCGGGCTGGTCGCGCGCCACCTCTGGCTGCTCGGGCTGCTCGCGTGGGTACGCGGTGCGCAGGATTCGGTGCCCGCGGCGCTCGACCGGCTGGGATCGTTCATCGATGCCGTGCAGGCCCGCCCGCCGCTGCGCGCGCGCCTGCAAGCCTGCTGGGCCTTGCTGCTCGAAACCGTGGACGTGACCACGCTGCTCGCCGACTTCGGCTTCGCGCCGCGCACGGCGCTGCTCAGCGAGCTTGGTGCGCGCCTGCGCGAGCGCCTGCTGCCGCACAGCCCCGAGACCATAGACGCGGCCGAGCTGTTCGCGCTCGCGCTGCCGGGCCCCTTCGATGCGCAGTGGCTGCAGGCGCTGGATGTAGATTTGCTCGCGCGCTTGCAGGCGCTGCTCGCGCCGTTGCCGGACGCAGCGGCCGAGGGCGCACAGACTGAGAGCGCAAAGGACGCCGCCGGCCCCACGCTGTGGCAGCGCACACTGCTCGACGCCATGACCTACTGCGCGGGGCAGATTCTGGCGACCGGCTTCGCGCCCGAGCTGCGCCTGCGCATGAGCGCGCAGGCACGTGCCGACCAGCCTTTTCATGCGCTGATCCGCGAGGTGGAGAGCCTGCGCGTAGAGGTGCTGCACCCGCTGCGCACGCCCGAGCGGCTGCAGGCCACCGCGCAGCAGCTGCGCACGCGCCTCGAAGCCTGCCGCGCCGCGGCGGCCACGGTGTACGCGCATTTCGAGGACGAGGGCATTTCGGTGGGACTGGTGTTTCGCCTGCGCCAGCTGCGCGAGCGCATCGTGCGCGTGCGTGCCCTGCTCGACTGCCTGCTCGCGCCGCAGCCCGCGCAGGCCGCAGCGCGCCTGCTGGCGCAGCTCGTGCAGGTGCAGCAGCAGCGGCGCAGCCTGCGCGCGCTATTTGCCACCAATGCCTCGCTGCTGTCCGCGCGCATTGCCGAGCGCAGCGCCGAGACGGGCGAGCACTACATCACGCGCACGCCGCACGAATACCGCGCCATGCTGCGCATGGCCGCAGGCGGCGGCGCGCTGATGGCGCCGACCACGCTGCTCAAGTTCGGCATCTACGCGCTCGCCTTGTCGCCGTTTTGGGGCGGCTTCTGGGCGGGCATGAATTACGCGCTGAGCTTCGTGCTGATCCAGCTGCTGCACTGCACCGTGGCCACCAAGCAGCCCGCGATGACCGCGCCGGCCATGGCCGCCAAGCTGCACGAGCTGGGTGGCGGGGAGGCGGTGGAATCGTTCGTCGATGAGGTCACGCACCTCGTGCGTTCGCAGGTGGCGGCGGTGCTGGGCAACGTGCTCGTGGTGTTCCCGGCGGTGCTGGCGCTCGCGGCGCTGCTCGCCTGGGCCACGGGGGCGCCAGCCATCAGCACCGCGCAGGCAAAGCATGTGCTGGAGTCGCTGCACCTGCTCGGGCCCTCGCTGGCGTTTGCCGCATTGACGGGCGTGCTGCTCTTTGCCTCGAGCATCGTCGCTGGCTGGGCGGAAAACGCCTTCGTGCTCTACCGGCTCGACTCGGCGCTGCGCTACCACCCTGGCATCACGGCGCGCCTGGGCGTCGCACGCGCGGCGCGCTGGGCGCAGTTCTTGCGCCATAACGTTTCTGGCCTCGCGGCGAACGTGTCGCTGGGTTTCATGCTCGGTTTGGTGCCTGCGCTTGCAGGGTTTTTTGGTTTGGGTCTGGACGTGCGCCATGTCACACTCTCCACGGGCCAGGTGGCCGCGGCCTGTGCCGCGCTCGGCTGGCAGGTGTTGCAGCAGAGCGCCTTGTGGTGGGCCGTTGCCACCTTGCCGCTGATCGGCGCGCTCAATGTGGGCGTGAGTTTTTACCTGGCTTTTCGTGTGGCGCTGCGCGCGCGCAACGTCACGGGTGTGGAGCGCGCACGGATTTACGCCGCGCTGCGCGCACGCTGGCGCCACGCGCCGCTGAGTTTCTTTCTGCCGCAGCGCGGCGCGGCCTGATCGGCCCCTTGGTTGCGGGCATTTCGGGCCGACGTGATGCGCTCCCCGGCGGCGCCACTGCGGCGCCAGCGCTTGCTGAAGAAGAAAGGAGTTTGCGCAAGATGATGAACACCATCCTGGACTTTTGGGCGCAGTGGTTGCGTCCCTCGGCCGGGCTGCCGGTGGTGCAGTGGTCGCTGCTGCTCGCCGTCGCAGCGCTGGCGGGCTCGTGGTGCCAGCGCGCCCTGGGGCTGCCGCAGGTGCTGGGCTACGCCGCGGTCGGCACGCTCGCGGGGCTCGCGGGCTTCAACGGCGCGGTCTGGCCGCTGCAGGGCATTGCGCTGTTCCTGCTCGAACTGAGCCTGGCCGTGGTGCTGTTTGAATGCGGCGGGCGCATTCCGCTGCGCTGGTTTCGCCACAACCCCATGGTGCTCGTGCAAAGCCTGCTGGAATCGGCGCTGACCTACTTTGCCGTCTATGCGACGCTGCGCTGGCTGGAGCTGCCGGCGCAGGTCGCAGGGCCGCTCGCGCTCGTGGCGATCGCGGCCTCGCCTGCAGTGCTCGTGCGCGTGGTGGCCGACACGCGCGCCACGGGCCCGGTGACCGACCGCGCCACGGTGCTCGCCACGCTTTCCACGCTGTGGGCGCTGGCGCTGGGCTCGGCGCGCGCCGAGCAGATGAACCGCCCGAGCGAGGGCCTGCTGGGCGCCGTCCTTCCCGTGCTCATGGTGCTGGGCGTGTCCATCGCGGTCGCGGCGCTGCTCGCGCTTGCACTGCGCCTGGCGCTGCGCTGGATGAGCCCCGCGGGCGAGAACACCGCCGTGCTGCTGCTCGCGCTAATCGCCGCGGCGGCGGCCGTGGCCGCGCACCTGGGCGGTTCGGCGCCGCTCGCGGCACTGCTTGCGGGCATGCTGCTCAAGCAGATCTACCCGCGCCCCTGGGCCTGGCCGCGCCAGCCGGGCAGCGCCGCGACGCTGCTGGGCATGCTGATGTTTGTGCTGGTCTCGGCCGTGGCCGCGCAGGCCGACTGGGATGCGGCCGTGACCCAGCTCGCGCTCACGCTCGTGGGCGTGCGCCTGCTGGCCAAGGCCGTGGGCGTGGCGCTGGGCAAGGTGGGCAGCGGCGCGAGCTGGAAGCAGGCGTTCTGGGTAGGCGGCGCGCTCATGCCCATGTCTGCCGTGGCGCTGCTGCTGGTGTCGCAGTTTGCCAGCGCCGCGCCGGACACGGGTGCGCAGATCGCGCGCGTGGCGCTGCCGGCGATTTTGCTCATGGAGCTGCTGGGCGCGATGATCGCCACGGTGGCGCTCTCCCGCGCGGGCGAGAGCCCCCGGCCCCTGGCGCCACTTGCGCCGCTGGCACCGCTCTTGCGGCGCGTGCCGGGCAACGAAACAAGCGAAAACGCAGGAGGTGACCATGCCGCTTGAGCCTTTTTCGCATTCCGAGCCGCTGACGCTGGGCGTGGAGCTGGAGCTGCAGCTCGTGAGCACGCACGACTACGACCTCGCGCCCTACGCCGAGGACATGCTGCGTCTGGTGCGCAAGACCGCGCTGCCCGGCAGCGTGGTGCCCGAGATGACGAGCAGCATGATCGAGATTTCCACCGGCGTGTGCCATGCGGCCGGCGAGGTGCTGGGCCAGCTCGGGCAGATCCGCGACGCGCTCGTGCAAAGCGCCGACAAGCTCAACATCGCCGTGGTCGGCGGTGGCACGCACCCCTTCCAGGAATGGCACGAACGGCGCATCTACGACAAGCCGCGCTTTCGCGAGCTCTCCGAACTCTATGGCTACTTGTCCAAGCAGTTCACGATCTTCGGCCAGCACGTGCACATCGGCTGCCCCGACGCGGACGCCGCGCTGCTCATGCTGCACCGGCTGTCGCGCTACATCCCGCACTTCATTGCGCTGTCGGCGTCCAGCCCCTACGTGCAGGGGCACGACACGGCCTTCGACTCGGCGCGGCTCAATTCGGTGTTTGCGTTCCCGCTCTCGGGGCGCGCGCCCTTCGTGCTGACCTGGGACGCATTCGCGCAGTATTTCGACAAGATGACGCGCACCGGCGTGGTCAAGAGCATGAAGGATTTTTACTGGGACATCCGCCCCAAGCCCGAGTACGGCACGGTAGAAATCCGCGTCTTCGACACGCCGCTGACCATAGAGCGCGCCGCCGCGCTCGCGGGCTTCGTGCAGGCGCTGGGCGCGTGGTTCCTTGCCGAGCAGCCCTTCATGCCCGCCGAGGACGACTACCTCGTCTATACCTACAACCGCTTCCAGGCCTGCCGCTTCGGGCTCGATGCGGTCTATGTCGATCCGGCCAGCGGCGCACACCTGCCGCTGCGCGAACACCTGCTGCTGACCATGGAGCGCATCGCCGGCCACGCCGCGGCGCGCGGCGCGACACCCGCGCTTCAGCTTTTGCGCAGCCAGGTCGAAGCCGGCCAGAACGACGCGCGCTGGCTGCGCGAATGCCAGCAGCGCGAGCAGCAGCTCGCCGAAGTCAGCCGCCAGGCGGCGCTGCGCTTTCGCGGTGCGGCGGTGTGAGCCGCGCGCCAGGAACGGGAAAACCAAGGAGCCAGCGTATGGGAGAGTTCGAACTGATCGCGCGCTATTTCACCCGCCCTGTGCCTGCACCTGCACCGGGCCCGGCCGGCCGTGTGGTGCTGGGCGTGGGCGACGACTGCGCGCTGCTCGCGCCCGCGCCGGGCATGCAGCTGGCGATCTCGAGCGACATGCTGGTCGAGGGCCGGCATTTCTTTGCCGACGTCGCGCCCGAGCGGCTCGGGCACAAGGCGCTCGCGGTGAACCTGTCCGACCTCGCCGCGTGCGGCGCGCGGCCGCTCGCGTTCACGCTGGCGCTCGCGCTGCCCGAGGCAGACGAGGACTGGCTCGCGGGCTTTGCGCGCGGCCTGTTCGCGCTGGCCGACGCGCACGGCTGCGCGCTCGTGGGCGGCGACACCACGCAGGGGCCGCGCAACCTCAGCATCACCGTGCTGGGCGAGGTGCCCGCGGGCCAGGCCCTGCTGCGCAGCGGCGCACGGCCCGGCGACGATGTGTACGTGAGCGGCACGCTGGGCGACGCCGCCCTCGCGCTCGCGGCGCTGCAGGGTCGCCTGCCCGCGCACTGGCGCCTGCCGCCCACCGTGCTCGCCGCGGCGCGCGCGCGCCTGGAGCAGCCCACGCCGCGCGTCGCGCTGGGCCTGGCGCTGCGCGGCGTGGCGAGCAGCGCGATCGACGTCAGCGACGGCCTGCTCGGCGACCTCGGCCACATCCTGCAAGCCTCGGGCGTGGGCGCTTGCATAGACTGTTCGGTGACTACGCTATTGATAGCTGCTTACGCAGAACTATCGAGCGCTAGCGGCCTATTTGACTCTGAATTCGACCCTGCAACCGACGGCGAATTCCTGCGCCGCTGCACGCTCGCGGGTGGCGACGATTACGAGCTGCTCTTCACCACCGCGCCCGCCCGGCGCGCCGCCGTCGCCGCCGCGGCGCTGTCCAGCGCGACCCCAGTCACGCGCATAGGGCGCATAGAGGCGCAGCCGGGCCTGCGTCTGGTCGATGGCAAAGGCCGGCCCGTGCCGGCGCGCTATGCTTCGTTCGACCACTTTGCTGCAAGCAGCGCAGGGGCGGCCTCCAATCCCCAGGAGGCGCCGGGTAAGTGAAGGGGGTGAAGGTTTACCGTCTTCTTGCCCCATAGCAGCCTGTCGGACTTTGGGCGTCGAAAGCGAGAATGCGCCCCAGCGTGACCAGTTTTGCCGGATTCGCCGCCCCATAGCGGGACTATGGGGCAAGAAGACGGTAAAAAATGGGCCGCTGCGGCACATTCGCAGCCGACGATTCCAAAGTCCGACAGGCTGCATAGCACGGCGCATTCTCGCTTTCGACGCCCAAAGTCCGACAGGTTTCTAGTGTAGTGTTCGACGCTATCTGCGACATAAAACCGCGTCTTTTCGGCCCGGGCCGCGTTGCAAATTCTCGCGATACCACCCAGTATCGCTGCGGTTTGCGCCTTGCCCAGACCAAAAATCCATCGGTTTTATTTGTCGCATCAAGCATCAAACACTACACTAGGGATGCTCGAGCCGCATGGGGCCTGGGCTTCAAGAAGTGGTGCGGCTGGCGGGGATCGAATTCTTGAAGCAGGGTATCCCACCTTCCTGCTGCGACTTGGTGCTGGTTGGATTTACCCGGGTTTTGCTGGCTGATCAGCGCAACGGGCGTGCGGCGAACCCCAGAGCTGACGGCGCTCCTATCCCCTGAGTTGGAACAGCTTGGAAGTGGCTGTGACCAGCCAGCGACCAGACAAGGTCTGTCAGTGGGAGTGTGCAGCAGGGCGGATATTCAGTTCAAAGCCCAAGGCTCTGATCACCTTGAACAGCGTATCGGAGCTAGGTGCCCGCTCACCCGAGAGGCTCTTGTAAAGGCTCTCGCGTGAAAGACCTGTGTCACGGGCCAACTGCGTCATGCCACGCGCCTTGGCAATGTCCCCCAAGGCCGCAGCCAGCAGTGTGCTATCACCCTCCTTCATCACGACAGTGAGGTACTCCGCCATCTCCTCCTCATTGGTGAGGTAGTTGGCTGCATCGAAAGTTCGGGTCTTCAACTTGCTCATAGGTCAATCTCCTTGGCCAAGGCCTGCGCGGCTGCAATGTCCTTTTGCTGGGAGGACTTCTCACCACCACCCAGCATCACCACCAACACTTCACCCCGCTGCACGCAATACATACGCCAACCGGGACCGAAAAACTCCCTCATCTCCCACACGCCTTCACCCACGGGCTTGACATCACCCAGGTTGCCCTGCGTCGCCTTCCGCAAACGCGCAACCAGTCTTACTCGCGTTCGCATGTCTCGCAGGCCTGCAAGCCAGCTGCTGAAGCGCTCAGTTTCAATGACGGTGAACATGGGGTCGATTGTATCCAGCAGGCTACACGCGTACAAGGACTGGAGCCCGCTCCCACAGCCACCCGGTTTCCAACATCTGATTAGCAGGCGGCGTTCGGCCACCTGTGACTGTTTTCATCGCAAGGAGATCAGATGACTATCAAGATCCTTCGGCGCCTGCAGCCCACCACCTGGTTGGCCGAGCGCCTCCACCTGTCCACCACCACCATCGAACGGCTGCGGATGATCGATCCGGACAGCTTGCCACCTTGTATTCACATCGGCCGTTCGGTGCGCTACGACGAACTGGCTGTTGAGGAATGGCTACGCGAGCGCATGCGGCCACAGCCGTCTGCCGTCGATCCCAACCCTCCGCAAAAGGAGGAGTCCCATCATGCGTAACACAGAGCCGTTCAGCCTAGACCAGTTCGCCTTGGAAGACGGCGACCAGATCCCGGTCCCTGTGGCCATCCCCCACAACAAGCCGTTCCGCATTCATCCCGATGTCGAGCGCACAAAATCCGTTTACCTTTCGCGCGCTGGCGATGAATGGTGGCTGATCGCTCGGGATGTCGTTGCCAAGTACCGCGTCCCACGCCTGTGGCAAGCCGACCTTTACCAAGGCATTTACGAGAACGGCAACACCTTCATACTGCCGGTCACGCACCCGTTGATGGGCTATGAGACGTGGTATTCGTCGTTGTCACGAGCTGTGAAGCTCGATCGCAAGGACTGGATCAGCATCGAGTCCGATCGGGAACAAGCCCGCTACAACATCCACTCGAACAAGAAACGCTGGATAACCACCCCTGAGTGGCCCGATGACAGCTTGTCCGGCGTCAACTATCCTGAGCGGTCAACGACAATTATCCTGAGCGGTGCGGTCAGGCGGTGATCATTGCGCCGCTGGTGCGCTGCGTTGCCGGCGCGCCGGCAACGCAGCGCGGCGTCGGTAACTCTCCACATTCATCTCCAGGATGGTGGCGTGATGGACCAGGCGGTCGACGGCTGCTACCGTCATGGCCTTGTCCGGAAACACCTGATCCCATTCAGAGAACGGCGCGTTCGCAGTGATGGCGATGCTCTTGCGCTCATAGCGCTCGCAGATGAGCTCGAAGAGCACCGATGTCTCGGCCTGGTCCCGCTTGGCATAGCTGAAGTCATCGAGCACCAGCAGGTCGAAGCGATCGAGCTTGGCCAGCTCGGCGGGCAGTCGCAGATCCCGGCGTGCTGCCTGCAGACGCTGCACCAGCTCGCTGGTGCGGCTGAACAGCACCTTGTGGCCCCGCTCGATGAGGGCGTGGCCGATGCCGGCCATCAAGTGCGTCTTGCCGGCGCCAGGCGGGCCAAAGGCCAGCAGGTTGTGGCCTTGCGCGATCCAGCTGTCGGCTTCTGCCAGCGCCATGACATGGGCCTTGGAGACCGTGGAAACGGCCGCGAAGTCGAACTCGCTGAGGCTCTTGCCCGGCGGCAGCTGGCTGTCTGCGCGTGCGCGCGCCAGTCGCCGCGTCTCGCGCTCGGCCATCTCGTGCTCCAGCAGCGCACCCAGAAAGCGCTGCGCTGGCCAGCCCTCGCGGTTGGACTGCTCGGCCAGATCGGCCCACAGTCGCTTGATCGTGGGCAGCCGCAGTTCGCTGAGCATCAGAGGTACACGTGCCGCATCGGCCGCCGTCCGTGTGGTGCTCGTCAATGTGGTGGCCGTCATGCTCATGCCGCCTCCAGCAGTGCGTCGTAGTCGGCCGCAGCCGGCAGCACCACGCGCACCTCAGGCATCAAGGTTTGGCGTGGCGCAAACTGCGTGCGCAGCTTGTCGATGTCGGGCAACTCGCCGCGTGCGTGCAAGTCGCTGAGCTCTTGCGCCAGCTGCGCCACGACGTTGCACCGATCCGCCAGCTCCAGCAAGTCCACCATCAGCCGGCAGGCCTGCCGCTCGGGCAGTTGTGCACTGATACCCGGCAGGCAGCTTCAGGCTGATTTGAGCCACTCGTCGTCGTCGGCTTGGGCGACCGGCGCCAGTCGTTACCGGACATTCGACCAGCGGCGGCTTGAATGACCGAAGCGTTCTCCAGACCGGTCGCTCGGTCACTAATACCCAACGACATGGACGAGAACGACCTTTTGAGCCTCTGCGAAACCCGGGACGCTTCACTCAGAGCCGGAGGACTACAAGCTGGCAGGCCGCCTGTCCCCCGTGAGTAAGTGGCTTCTCAAGAGGCTCGCATAGGCTAGCGGACCCGATGGCCCATTACCACTTGCTTTCGTCTGGAGCAGGGGCTGGCGCTCGTGGGGCAGGCGTTGCTGCCGACTCCTGGCTCCGTTGCAGACGAGCGCTCTGACGAGCAGGTTGCGCGGATACTGGCTGAGTCGAAGGCTCGCGCGCCTGACTGTCTGCGGGCTTTGACGACATCACCTTCGCGGTCACCTTACTCTTCAGCACGATCCCACCGGGCTGGAACGGCTTCCCAGCAACTGCATCGGCCCCTTCAAGCAACGTTCCGTACGAGGTCTGCGTCGAAACACGATCAACGCGCACCGTTCCCAGGGGCACCTCGTGGCGGCCCAAGGAGCGGCCCGTCTGAGGATCCTTCAGTTCATCGCCCAGGAGCACTGCTTGCCAGTGCTGACCGGCTTGCAAGGACTCGCCACCTTGGCTCAGAACAACCTGGTCACCCGTCATCGACACCACCGTGACAGGGAAGATCTCCGTCACGATAGCTCCGCCGATCTGGCCAGCCAGGGAATCCATCATTTCCGCGACCATGCCCGGCCCATCCACAACGCGCGGCAGGGTGCTCGGATCAGCGGACGCAAGCTTGTGCTCGAAGGTGTCGGACATGACGACTTCACCAGTGGCAGCATTCAGGAGGCGGAGGGTGATGCGACCGCCGCCGGAGTAGGACACCAGTTCCCGGTCGGCCATGCGGAGCTTGCGGACGCTACGGACGTACTCAAAGCGCTCGATGGTAGGAATGAGGATCAGATCTGTCGCCAACTGCTGACCGATACGCGCGCTGTCTTGCACGCGGACGTTGCCGCTGTTGATATGGTCGATCTCCGCCTGTATATCGCTGCCGAATTCGCGGTCCAGAACGATGAAGCGCTTCGTCTGCGTCAGGATGTCAGAGAGCCGGCCACGGACAGCGCTGGCCACTGCGATCGCGTTCTCACGGCCGTCGCCCACTGGATAGCTTGCAGTGCCTGTCTTGGGCATCGCAACGACGATCTTTGGACGGCCCTGTTCATCAGGCGCACGGTACTGAGCGACATCGACACGGACGCGCACCTTCCAGTAGCTGCGCATCTTCTGATGGTTCACGTCCGATTCGAACGAGCTCGCGCCGCGCTTGACGTCCACATTGGCTTTCTCGTTGGAGGAGGTGGAACCAGAGAAAGAGCCAGAGTACTGAGCGTTATCCTTGCCAGCGTTCAGACTGGCGCTCTCACTGACATCCACGTTGGCCTTCCGGGAAGATGATGCCGATGCCGAATAGCTGTATCCGCCATCGCTCGCGCGAACCTTCTCGATGGTCTGTTCGTCGATCTTGTCGACCTCCTCTTGCGACAGGATCTCGTATCCGGTTACGGTGCCTTGGCTGGCAGCGAGGAGCTTCTGGCCGAACGCATCCGCTTGCACCAATGACGGACCTTGTCCGGTCGCGGTCACGCTCAATGAGGCGCGAACGCTTTGCATCTGACTGGCCACACGAACGCCGTTGACCTGTGCCACTGCCGACTGGAGTGCCGACACCACGGCCAGCTCTGGAGTACTGCCTACCGCTTCTACTTCGCGGGTGACCTTGGTCACGCCACCGAAATCAGGACCGCCAAGCTTCGATGCGGGTGCAGCGGGAGCGCTGGCCGATGGCGCAGGCACTGGTGCTGTGGCCTCTTCTTTCTTGCCACAAGCCGATAGCAGGCCCATGAGCAAAACGAGCGTGCAGATTCGAGTTTTATGCGTCATGATGCTCTCACTATCAGTTCGACAACTCTTCTTACAGCAGGCTCGTGGCGTCTTGAGGAATCACAACGCCGTTGGTCTTGGCGAAGTCCACGGCGCTCTTCAGGACGCTGGTGAGGTTCGACAGGCTGGTTGGTGCACTCTTAGCAACGTAGATGCCGGCCTGGAGCTTACCGAGCTGCATGGGCGAGACGCTGGACAAGCCAGAGGTGAAACCTTGAGCGTCCTTGCTCATGTTCATGTACTTCTTCACGCCCTTTGCCAGGAACAGGAGGCCCTGGGCGTACTTGGCCTTGGCCTCGCTGTCCTTGAGCGTTGCGCCCGATTTGAGTGCTTCAGACACGGCGGCGGTATCGGCGCTGATGGCTTTGTCCTGTTCCTCGATGTCCTTGGCAGACAGGGCGTCCGACGTCGCGGCAGCATTCACGGCCTGTGCCTTGATGCCCAGTGCATCGAGTAGGTGCGAGTTCGCCGTGGAGACATCTTTGCCGGCTGCAACGTAGGAGCGAACGAGCTGGTCCTGCTGGGCGCCGACGTCTGCACCACCGCTCGAACCGCCTGCAGACTTGACTGCGCCTAGAAGATTGCCGAACTGTGCGTGGCTGACTGGAGCTGCTGCCAGCATACTGGCGGCGATCGAGAGGGCGAGGATTCTCTTCATGATGAGACTTTCGTTGAGATGAATGGTGTACACGCGCCGGGTAGGGCGCTGCCGGCGTGGAATGCGGTTTAGCGGAGACCCATCGTGGTCATGCGGCTAGAGAGCTCTTGCGATGCGCTGCTGGCAGCAGACTTGAGTGCGCTACCACGAGCTTCGTCTTCGCTGGGGCCAACACCGGAATAGACCACCGGTCCTACGGCTGCCCGAGTGCGTGGAATGGGGCGCGTGACGTCCCAGACCTTGGCATTGACGGTGACCGACACCCGCACTAGTCCCGTTTGAGGATCCTTGTCTGGGAAGCCGACGTCCAGCGTACCCAGGGCGATGTACGGGATCTGAGCTTCCTTCATGCCGGCAGCGATGGAGCGCAGGGTCTTGGGCTGCAGGTCGCTTCCCGACTTGTAGTCAGCCTCAATTTCCGAGACCTTAAACTTGTCGGACTCGACCATTGCGGCTTCGATGACGTCGTACCCGGCCTGGGAGAACTGGGCGATAAACACCTGGTTCAGATTTGCGCTTGGTATAACGCGCCACGTCGATTCATTGGCACGGCTGAAAGTGCTTCCACCAGTCTCCGATGTGCGAGTGGACTTCGCTGAAATATCAACACCACGATCGGACTCTTGCGACGTACTGCCATGGGTGCTGATCTGCGAACGTTTGATCGACTCGCCTTCGCTGGTCTTCTCCGAGACTGCATTCCGATCCTGACGTGCCACAGAGAGGGTGGCAGCCTGGTCTTCGCGCTTATACACGCGATCGTCGTATTTCTTGTTCGAGTCGACCTGACGGGACACGAACACGAAGCTCAGTGCTGACTTCTCGGCATCAGCTGCCTTGGCAACGGCTGAACTGGCCTGCACTGCATTGCGCAGGTTCGCGACATTCAGCGAGACACGGACGACCACGGAGTATTGGAGATCCTTGGTGTTGTCCGCTTCCGAGATCACTGTGGTGTCCAGGATGTAGCGACTCTGGTTCTCTAGGATCTTCGCGCGGATGGTGTCGAAGTTCGCGGACTCCGACTGGCCGGCTTCAGCAAAGTATGTCTCGACAGCCTTCAACGCGGCTTCTTGCTGGGCTTTCTGCTTGATCTCCGCAGGAGCTTCTTTGCGACTGAACGTGCCGACGGAATCCTTGTAGCTTAGTGCGAACTGACCGCGTGCCTGATGCACCTGCGCGCCAGCCTGCATGGCGAGAGCGGTGAGAACCACCGCGATGAGGTATTTCATTATTTGCATTGCTGCATCAACTCCCTGGTACTTGCTATCTGTTGATCGATATCCCTGGCGGATGCCGCGCTTCGAAGCCACTTCTCGTCACCCTTGCCATCCATTGCCTGCGCCAGCTTCACGAACAGTCCGTTCACTGCGTCGTAATAGTGGGGGAAGTCGTCCACATAGCTCTGGCTGGCCGGAATCACGCGTGTTTCGCCGTTCTTCAGGGCGGTGCTCAGGTAGGTCTTACGGCTTAGTGGCTCTTCGATATGCATTTGGGCGTAAGCGCCGTACACAAAGCTCGAGGCACCACCCTGGACTTCGCTGAACTTGACCTTCCGGAATCCGGACAGCTCGACCTTAATCTCATAGTCAGGCTGGGGAAGCTTGAGTTCGTACACCGTACCGTCAGAGATCTTCATTGACATCACGTTTCCAATGGCGTAGCCCTTGGCGTATGGCACGATCGGCACACCGACGCGCGTGGAGATGGCTTCGCTAACCAGGTCAGCAGCCCAAGTCTCCGCGGCGCCAGGCTGGCCCTTGATGTATGTCGGCAGTACTACCAACGCCTCAGGCTTGAGCTGGACGGATGTAACCTGAAGATATCGAGGGACGGTCGCTGGGAGCTGTGCCTTCACCACGCTCTGAACGAAGCGCGCTATCACACCGGATTTGTCACCTGTGCCCTGATAGACCAGCTTAACCCGAGCCTGGACCTCATCGGTGGTCGGCGGGTGATTCAACAGATCGATGTAAGCAAAGCTGATCGGATAGGATCGCACGACATTCATCGACTTGAAGTCGAAGAACATGGCCTGTCCACGAATCAGAACCATAAGCTTGTGCGCGTTTCCGAACTGTTCGACGGAGACGGTCTCTGCGCCAATGACCAGAGCTACGGCTAGCGCTTGATCGCGCCCTTTCAATGACTCGATCTGCGGGATGATTCGGAGATGGCTGGGGGGCGTGGCATCCAGCATCTGGGTGACTCTCTGACCAATCGGCGTTCCAGCATCTCGTAGTTCCTTCTCATAGCGCGTTGAGTGAGGAAAACGCTCAGCCGTTGTGCTTGCCAAACCGGAGTACGCGAATCCGGCAAACGCCACTTCTGGGAACTTCTGGGCTAAGGCCGATTGGCTAGAGACCAGCCATGCGACGATTATGAAAAACCGACGCAGGCTCACGTCGGATGAAAAGACACTCATCCCTCTCCTTCACTGTTCGTTTTTCTTTGATCACTATGGACCGCGACTGATTTCAGTAGCCCGGTCACCTGCAGTCCCTGGAATTAAACCATTTCCGGCGCTCATGCTCAAGCCATAAAAATAGCTGCACAGTGTCTCAGCTATTTGTTGCAGCGTCAAACGCTCCCTCGCCCCAGTGAACGATCCTTCTCGATCGTTGACGGCGAGATCATTAACCAAGCCGCCAACTCCTCGGTGGTGTAAAGGGTGTCATCAAGGCTGAGTGCTCTTTAACCGTGTAGTCCCTCACTGATACGAAGTCCGCAAGGCATGAAACAGGAACTGTTCGGGCGTGACGTTGTCCCTGAAGCGGTCGAGCAAGCGGCGCCAGCCCAGGTAGTTCGCCAGGTATTTGGTGGCCACACCTCGAAAGCGCGCCATCCAGGACTTCAGGCTGGAGTCGTAGCGGTTGACGCTCTGCACATGCCATGGTCCGTTGCCACCCTTACCGTGGTACTGCGCGACAAAGAAGCCCGAGTCCACCTTGAGTTCATCGGCCACCGTCCAGTAAGAAGCGTTGCCGTCGGTGCTGAGCACAGCGTCTTGGCCAAGCACCGGGCGCAGCGCCTGGGTCAGTGCTGCCGCTGTGGTGCCGCTGTGGTGAGTTCGAGCACCTGGTCAAAGGCCACCTGCGTGCCACGCTGCACCGCCACGACCACCGCCGTCTTTTCTGTGCCCGAGCCGTCTTTGGCCTTGCCTCCACGCTTCTTGGACTTGCGTGGCATGGCTTTGCGCTGGCCTTTGTAGGACACAGGAAAGAAGGTTTCGTCGGCTTCGACGACGCCCGAGAGGGCGCTGGGCTTTTGCTGGTTGAGAAAGGCCAGAAACTTGTGGCGCCAGCGAAAGGCCTTTTGCACCGAGATGTCCATGCGCGCAGCGGTCTTGCGCACCGACAGGCCATCGGCCATGCAGGCGGCGTTCTCCAGCAGCTTGGTTTTGTCGCGCAGGCGATGAAACGGAGTACCCGTGGTGGCGGTGTAGGTCTTGCCGCAGTCTTTGCAGCGAAAGCGCTGCGCACCGCATTCCATGCCGTGCTTGTATCTGCGGGTGCTTTGGCAGCGCGGGCAGCAGCCTTCCTGGGCCATGCGCGCCATGATCAGGCGCTGTACCCCGTCGGCGTCCTGCCGCTCGCGAAGGGCCTGCAGCAATGCCTCTGCCTATTCCTGCGTCAGCCCTTCAAGGCTGGCCACCAACTGCTCGTACCGCGACTGTTCCATGTTGATTTTCCTGGGAAAAATGCATTGCTTCGCAACATACACGATTAACGCTAACTAAGCCCCAGCACATGCGCCACGGCAGCAACATCCGGGGCGATCAAATCCCGCACTTTGCTGTTCTTGTTGGCCATCGGCTCCGTGGTTGACGTCATCATGGTCCCAGCATCCTAAACGACGAGTCCACAGTACTTCCGTTCTCCAAAGTGAATGGCAGTCTGGCTGTAAGCCAGGGCTTGCGCTCAATTCAGCAGATCGAAAGTTATGGGGCGATCCAAAGGAGCCTACGAATCCCTGCTGTGGACATCAACTTTCCACAAGCCAGAACCAGCTGGACCGACCTGTGACCAGCAGAGGACCAGAAACAAAAACGCCAACCCGGTCGGTTGGCGTTTTGTGAAGGTTTTACTGGCTAAAACCGTGTGAGGGGGTGGTGCGGCTGGCGGGGATCGAACCCACGACCCTTGGCTTCGGAGGCCAATACTCTATCCACTGAGCTACAGCCGCGAGCCGCCGATTGTCGCAGAAATGGCGGTGTGGCTGCCTGCGGCGCCCGCGTTCTCTTGCCGATCGGCGAGAATTGGCGCAGCACCGATCTCTCATGCCTTTGAATTGCCGGAAACTTCCCATGTCCACCGCCTCCTACCCCTCCCGCGTGAAGCTCGTCGACGTCGGCCCGCGCGACGGCCTGCAAAATGAAAAGTCGCCCGTGCCTGCGGCGGTCAAGATCGCCCTCGTGCACCGCCTGCAGGACGCGGGTCTGCGCGAGGTCGAGGTGACCAGCTTCGTGAGCCCCAAGTGGGTCCCGCAGATGGCCGACAACGCCGAGGTCATGGCGGGCATACAGCGCAAGCCCGGCGTGCGCTATTCGGTGCTCACGCCCAACCTCAAGGGCTTCGAGGCGGCGCTCGCGAGCCGGCCCGACGAGGTGGTGGTGTTCGGCGCGGCGAGCGAGGCCTTCAGCCAGAAAAACATCAACTGCGGCATTGCCGAGAGCATCGAGCGCTTTGCGCCGGTGACGGAAGCCGCGCGCGCCGCGGGCATCTACGTGCGCGGGGCGATTTCCTGCGCCGTGGGCTGCCCCTATGAGGGCGAGGTGGCGCCCGAGCGTGTGGCTTACGTGGCCCAGCTGATGAAGCAGATCGGCGTGCAGCATGTGGGCGTGGCCGACACCATCGGCGTGGGCACGCCGCGCAAGGTGCAGCGCGCGATCGAGGCGGCGCTGCAGCACTATGCGCTTGACGACGTGTCGGGCCACTTTCACGACACCTACGGCCAGGCGCTCGCGAACACGCTGGCGGCGCTGGAGCTCGGTGTGTGGCAGTTCGACACTTCGGTGGCGGGTCTGGGCGGCTGCCCTTACGCCAAGGGCGCGACCGGCAACGTGGCCACGGAGGACGTGGTCTATATGCTGCACGGCATGGGCATAGAAACGGGCATCAACCTCGACAAGCTCATCGACGCGGGCGTGTATATCAGCGATTTTCTGGGCCGCAAGACGCAGTCGCGCGCGGCCACGGCGATCTTGAACAAGCGCGGCGGGTAGAGAAGGCATGAACATGATGCAGCCAGCACAGGACCTGCAAAAACTCCCCGAGGGCGTGCAGCGCGTCAGCGCGCAACTGCAGGCGCTGGGGCACGCGCAATTGCCGCGCATGTTGGACGATGCGGCGCGCACGGCGCAGCAGGCGGCGGATGCGCTGGGCATCCTCGTCGGGCAGGTGGCCAAGAGCATCATCTTCCGGCGCAAGAGCGACGATGCCGCGGTGCTCGTGATCACCTCGGGCGACCGGCGCGTCGATGAGCGCAAGGTGGCGGCGCTCGTGGGCCCCATAGGCCGCGCCGATGCCGACTTCGTCAAGGCGCGCACGGGCTTTTCGATTGGCGGCGTGGCGCCGATCGCGCATGCCACGCCGCCCGTGACGCTGATCGACCGCGATCTGCTGCGCTTTGCCGAGGTCTGGGCCGCCGCAGGGCATCCGCACGCAGTGTTCCCGCTGCACCCGAGTGAGCTGCAGCGCTGGACGGGCGCCCCCGTTGTGGACGTGGTGGTCGATGCTGCTTCCGATGGGGCAGCTGGCTCAGCCAAACAATAAACACATGAACGCCGAAGAAACTACCAAACCCATAGCTGCCCGCGCAGGTCTGCTGGCGTCTGCGGGCTATTTTGATGCAGATTCCGACGAGGTCATCCCCTCGCCTTGCATCTCGGTGTGCCGCATGGCGCCCGACCAGAGCCATTGCGAAGGCTGCTTTCGCACCGTGGCCGAGATCCGGGCCTGGGCCAGCGCCGATAGCGCCGCACGCTTGGCCATCTGGGCGCGGCTCGCACAGCGCGCGGGCTTCGTTTTTCCTCCGCGCGCTGAGAGCCCTGTGTCGGAAAACCACACTGCCGAAGGCGCCTCTGCGCGCAAGCCATGAAGCACATCACCTTCTACCTCGACTTCCTCTCGCCCTACGCCTGGCTCGCGTTCGAGCGCCTGCCGCTCGCCTTGGAAGGGCTGAGCTACAGCGTGCGCTATCGGCCCGTGCTGCTGGGTGCGCTGCTCAAGCAGCACGGCAACCCTGGGCCGGGCGGCATTGCGCCCAAGCGCGACTGGACCTTCCGCCACGTGGCGTGGCTGGGGCACACGCTGGGCATTCCGCTCAAAATGCCGGCGCGCTTTCCCTTCAGCCCGCTGCCGCTGCTGCGCCAGGCGCTGGCCTGCAGCGACGACGGCAGCGTCAACCGCTTCGTCGCGGGCACGCTGCTGCGCCATGTGTGGCAGGGTGGGCAGGACGCGCTCGATCCGCAGCGTCTCGATGCGCTCGCGCAGGCCCTGGCCGAGCAGATACGCCCCGGCCAGAGCAGCACGAGCGAGGCGCCCAAGGCGCTGCTGCGCGCCAACACCGACGCCGCGATCGCGCAAGGTGTGTTCGGCGTGCCGGCCTTCGTCGTCGATGACAAGCTGTTCTGGGGCCTGGACAGCCTGCCCATGCTGCGCGCCTACCTCACGGGCGACGCCTGGTTCGACGGCCCCGACTGGGACGCCGTGCGCCAGTTGCCCTCGGCCTAAAAGCTGCCGACCCTGGGCCGGTCACGTCATTTCCCGCATTACGAAATGAATGATGCGGGTTTGACCTGATTTTGTCAGAGCCTCGTCAGTTTGGCGTCAGAGTCGGGTCAGCGGCAGCCCGAAAAATGCCATGGCTCGCGTTGGGCGTTTGGCCCCGGCGCGGATCGCATGGCTTTTTTGAGGAGACAAATCCATGGCAACCCATCCCGCCCCCCGTCCCATGACGGCCGAGGAGAAGAAGGTCATCTTCGCCTCGTCGCTCGGCACCGTGTTCGAGTGGTACGACTTTTACCTGTACGGCTCGCTCGCGGCCATCATCGCCAAGCAGTTTTTCAGCGGCCTCGATGAAGGCTCGGCCTTCATCTTTGCGCTGCTGGCCTTTGCCGCAGGCTTCATCGTGCGGCCTTTCGGCGCGCTGGTGTTTGGCCGCCTGGGCGACATGATCGGGCGCAAATACACCTTTTTGGTGACCATCCTGATCATGGGCCTCTCGACCTTCATCGTCGGTATCCTGCCCAACTATGCGAGCATAGGCGTGGCCGCGCCGGTGATCCTGATCGGGCTGCGCCTGCTGCAGGGCCTGGCGCTGGGCGGTGAATACGGCGGCGCCGCAACCTACGTGGCCGAGCACGCGCCGCACGGCAAGCGCGGTGCCTATACCTCATGGATCCAGACCACCGCGACGCTGGGCCTGTTCCTGTCGCTGCTGGTGATTCTGGGCACGCGCACGCTCATGGGCGAGCAGGCCTTTGGCGACTGGGGCTGGCGCATTCCGTTTGGTGTGTCCATCCTGCTGCTGGCCGTGTCGGTGTGGATTCGCCTGTCGCTGTCCGAGTCGCCCGCGTTCCAGAAGATGAAGGCCGAGGGCAAGACTTCGAAGGCGCCGCTGTCCGAGTCTTTTGGCCAGTGGAAGAACCTGAAGATCGTGATCCTCGCGCTGGTCGGCCTCACCGCAGGCCAGGCCGTGGTCTGGTACACGGGGCAGTTCTATGCGCTGTTTTTCCTCACGCAGCAGCTCAAGGTCGATGCCGTCACGGCGAACCTGATGATCGCCGCGGCGCTGCTGATTGGAACGCCGTTTTTCGTGGTCTTCGGCGCGCTGTCCGACAGGATAGGCCGCAAGCCCATCATCATGGCGGGTTGCGCACTCGCCGCGCTGACCTACTTCCCGACCTTCAAGGCGCTCACCGAAGCCGCCAACCCCGACCTCGCCGCAGCGCAGGCCAGGAGCAAGGTGGTGGTCGTGGCCGACCCGGCCGAGTGCTCGTTCCAGTTCAACCCCACGGGCACGGTGAAGTTCACGAGCTCCTGCGACATCGCCAAGCAGGTGCTGGCCGCAAATTCGGTGAGCTATGAAAACGAAGCCGCGCCCGCCGGCACGCCCGCGGTGATCAAGATCGGCGATACGGTGATCCCGAGCTATTCCTCCAAGGGCCTGCCGCCCACAGAGGTCAAGGCCAAGGATGCCGCGTTCAAGAAGGCCGTGGCCGACACGCTCAAGGCCGACGGCTACCCGACCAAGGCCGACCCCGCGAAGATGAACAAGGGCATGATGATCGCGCTGCTGACCTACCTTGTGCTCCTGGTGACCATGGTGTATGGCCCGATCGCCGCGATGCTGGTGGAGCTGTTCCCCACGCGCATCCGCTACACCTCGATGAGCCTGCCCTACCACATCGGCAACGGCTGGTTCGGCGGCCTGCTGCCCACGACCTCGTTCGCCATCGTGGCGCAGACGGGCAACATGTACAACGGCCTGTGGTATCCGATCATCATCGCGGCCATCACCGCGGTGGTGGGCACGCTGTTCGTGCGCGAAACCAAGGACGTCGATATCTACGCCAACGACTGACCACCGCGTGCGTTCACGTGATCCAGGTACAGCCTGGCGCCGGCCGTGGTCTCCTGCACGCTCGCGGCGACGATGCCCGAAAACCCCGCCGTCTGCCCGATCAGTAGATCGGCATGGGCGCATAGGCTAGCGACGGCCAGGGCAAGGCCTGCCCATAGTGACATCCAACGTTGCATTTCCTTCTCCTCTGAGGGTAGTACTCGCTGACAAACAGGTATTCAGTCTAACGGACATGACGTGAGGCACACCCCTCCTACAATGCCCCGCCTCACCCACACACGACCCCCATTGCAGCCATGACCCAGGGACTGATACGCATCCGCGGCGCGCGCCAGCACAAGCTGCAGAACCTCGACCTGGACCTGCGCATGGGCGAGCTCACCGTGGTCACGGGCCCCAGTGGCTCGGGCAAGTCGAGCCTGGTGTTCGACACGCTCTACGCCGAGGGCCAGCGGCGTTACGTGGAAACCTTCAGCGCCTACGCACGCCAGTTTCTCGACCGCATGGACAAGCCCGCGGTGGACAAGGTCGAGGGCGTGCCGCCGGCGATCGCGATCGACCAGACGAACCCCGTGCGCAGCTCGCGCTCCACCGTGGGCACGATGACCGAGCTCAACGACCACCTCAAGCTGCTGTTCGCGCGTGCGGGCCGGCTGTTCGACCGGCAGACCGCGCTGCCCGTGCAGCACGACACGCCCGAGAGCATCTACGCTGAGCTGCAGCGGCGCTGCGCCGCCGAGGATGCGCGCATCGTGCTCACCTTTGCCGTGACCGTGCCCGCGGGCACGCCGCCCGAGCAGATCGAGCAATGGCTGTCGGCGAGCGGCTTTACCAAGGTGCAGGCCGAGCGCGAGGAGCCCGGCGCGCCGGGGCAGGCGCCCGTCAAGGTGCTCGACGTGGTGGCCGACCGCTTTCGCTGGAGCGTGGCCGACAAGGCGCGCGTGGTCGAGGCGATCGAGCTCGCGCTGCAGCGCGGCGGCGGACAGCTCACGGTGTACCGGCTGGGCGAAGGCGGCAAGGCTGCGGGCGAGGCCGGGCGCGAAAGTAAAGGCGATGGCAATGCCGACGGTGCGCCCGAGCGCTGGCGCTTTTCCAGCGGCCTGCACTGCCCCGACAGCGGCCTGCACTATCACGAGCCGCTGCCGTCGATGTTCTCGTTCAATTCCGCCGTGGGCGCGTGCCCGACTTGCCGGGGCTTTGGCCGCGTGATCGGCGTCGATTGGGGGCTGGTGATCCCCGACGACAAGCTCACGCTGCGCGCCGGTGCGATCAAGCCCATACAAACGCCCGCCTGGAAAGAGGTGCAGGCCGACCTGCTGCGCCACGCCGAGGCCGCGGGCATCCCGCGCGACACGCCCTGGAACCGACTCACGCCCGAACAGCAGCACTGGGTGCTGCAGGGCGCGCCGGGCTGGTCGGGCCAATGGCAGAAGCAGTGGTACGGCATCCAGCGCTTTTTCGACTACCTCGAAAGCAAGGCGTACAAGATGCACATCCGCGTGCTGCTGTCCAAATACCGCAGCTACACGCCCTGCCCGGCCTGCGGCGGCGCGCGCCTGCACAGCGAAAGCCTGCTGTGGCGCGTGGGCAGCAAGGCCGCGGCCGACGCCGTGCTCGAACCCGCGCAGCGCTTCATGCCCGTGGGCCTGCCCTGGAGCCGCGCGCAGCTCGAGGCGCTGCCGGGCCTGTGCCTGCACGACCTGATGCTGCTGCCCATCGCGCGGCTGCGGCGCTTTTTCGCGCTGCTTACAGAAGAACTGCAGCAGGCGCAAAACGCTTCTGAATCAGGAGCTGCCAGCGCTGTACCCACGAGCGCAAAGGGCGGATTTGACCTCAAATCGCACGGCGAGGCGCAGGCGCTGCGGCTGCTGTACGACGAGATCAGCACGCGCCTGCGCTACCTGTGCGACGTGGGCATAGGCTACCTCACGCTCGACCGGCAAAGCCGCACGCTCAGCGGCGGCGAGGTGCAGCGCATCAACCTGACCACGGCGCTCGGAACCTCGCTGGTCAACACGCTGTTCGTGCTCGACGAGCCCAGCATAGGCCTGCACCCGCGCGACATGCACCGCATCACCGAGGCCATGCTGCGCCTGCGCGACGCGGGCAACACGCTCGTGGTGGTGGAACACGACCCGGCCGTGATGCTCGCCGCCGACCGCGTGATCGACATGGGGCCGGGCCCGGGCGCGCAGGGCGGGCGCATCGTCTTCGACGGCACTCCTGCGGCGCTGCGCCAGGCCGACACGCTCACGGGCGCGTACCTGAGCGGGCGCAAGCAGGTCGGCTTCGGCTACAAGCGCCGCGTGACCGAAGCCACGCCGCGCCTGATCCTCGAAGGCGCACGCGCGCACAACCTGCAGAACGTGACGGTGGAGTTTCCGCTGCAGCGCATGGTCACGGTGACGGGCGTGAGCGGCTCGGGCAAATCCACGCTGATCCAGGACATCCTCGCGCCTGCGCTGCTGCGCCACTTCGGCAAGCCCACCGAGCCGCCCGGCGCACACGAGCGCCTGCTCGGCGCCGACCACCTGAGCGACGTGGTCTTCGTCGACCAGTCGCCCATAGGCAAGACCGCGCGCTCCAACCCCGTGAGCTACGTCGGCGCCTGGGACGCCATCCGCGCCCTGTTCGCCGACGCACCGCTCGCGCGCCAGCGCGGCTACACCGCGGCCAAGTTCAGCTTCAACAGCGGCGACGGCCGCTGCCCCACCTGCGGCGGCTCGGGCTTCGAGCATGTCGAGATGCAGTTTCTCAGCGACGTCTATCTGCGCTGCCCCGACTGCAACGGCCAACGCTACCGCCCCGAAATCCTCGAAGTCACGATCGAGCGGAAATGGGGGTCAGATTCCAATTTTGCCGACGCTTCGGGCGCGCTCCAGAAATTGGGGTCAGATTCCAATTATTTTGGCGACTCTGAAGAGGGGCAGAAATTGGAGTCTGACCCCAATTTGGCAGAAGAAGGCCGGAAATTGGAATCTGACCCCAATTTCCGCTTCCGGCGCCTGAACGTGGCGCAGGTGCTGGAGCTCACGGTGGCCGAGGCGGTGCAGGCGTTTGCGCAGGACCGCGAGGTGCTGCGCATGCTGCAGCCGCTCGTGGACGTGGGGCTGGGCTATCTGGCGCTGGGGCAGCCCGTGCCCACGCTGAGCGGCGGCGAGGCGCAGCGCCTCAAGCTCGCGGGCTTTCTGGCGCAGGCGGGCAAGAGCGCGTCGGCGAGCCGGCAGCCGCTCGCGCGCAAGGGCACGCTGTTCTTGTTCGACGAGCCCACCACGGGGCTGCACTTCGACGACATCGCCAAGCTCATGCGTGCGCTGCGCAAGCTCCTGGACGCAGGGCATTCGCTGATCCTGATCGAGCACAACCTCGACGTGATCCGCGCGAGCGACTGGCTGATCGACCTGGGCCCCGAAGGCGGCGACGCGGGCGGGCGCATCGTGGCCGAGGGCTCGCCCGAAGACCTGCGCCAGCACCCGAGCTCGCACACCGGCCAAGCGCTGCGCGACTACGACCAGACGCTGGGCCTGGGTTCAGGCGCCGTGCAGGAAGCGGCACCGATACTCCTGCAAACAGAGCTGCCCACGCAAGCAGGACGGGCGCAAGAGGCCCCAAACACTATAGACATCGTGAACGCTACCGAGCACAACCTGCAGCACCTGAGCGTGCAGATTCCGCGCGGGCGCTTCAACGTGGTCAGCGGTGTGAGCGGCTCGGGCAAGTCCACGCTGGCCTTCGACATTCTGTTCAACGAGGGCCAGCGCCGCTACCTCGAAAGCCTCAACGCCTATGCGCGCAGCATCGTGCAGCCCGCGGGGCGGCCCGAAGTCGATGCGGTTTATGGCATTCCGCCCACGGTGGCGATAGAGCAGCGCCTCTCGCGCGGCGGGCGCAAGAGCACGGTGGGCACGAGCACCGAAATCTGGCATTTCCTGCGCCTGCTCTACGTCAAGCTCGGCGTGCAGCACTGCATCCACGACGGCGCCGCGGTGCGGCCGCAAACGCCCGAGCGCATCGCCGCGCAGCTGCAGCAGCAATACCGCGGCCAGCACATCGGCTTGCTCGCGCCGCTGGTGCAGGGCCGCAAGGGCATTTACACCGAGCTTGCCGAGTGGGCGCGCGCGCGCGGCTACAGCCATTTGCGTGTGGATGGTGAATTCGTGCCCACTGCGCCATTTCCGCGCCTCGACCGCTTCAAAGAGCATAGCATCGAGCTACCCGTGCTGAGTTTGCACGTGACGCCCGAGGCCGAAGATCTGCTGCGCGACGGACTGGCGCGCGCGCTCGAATTGGGCAAGGGCGTGCTGCACGTGCTCGCGCCGCTCGACGGCCTGGCCGAGGCGCTGGCCGCGGGCGTCTCTACGGCCGGGGTCGGCACGCTGCAGGTGTTTTCCACCACGCGCGCGTGCCCGGTGTGCGCGACCAGCTATGCCGAGCTCGACCCGCGCCTGTTTTCGTACAACAGCAAACACGGCTGGTGCCCCGACTGCGTGGGCACGGGCGTGCTGCTGAACAAGGAGCAGCGCAAGCTGTTCGACGATTCGCAGCGCGCCGACGACGCCAAGGGCCGCGAGCAGACCTTTGCCGAGCCCGAAGTCGAAGACCTGGCCGACACCGTCTGCCCGAGCTGCCAGGGCACGCGCTTGAACGCCACGGCGCGCGCGGTGCGGCTCGAATTGCCGGGCGCCGGGGCGCTCGCCACGACCGATGTCGGCACCGACGCCAGCGCCACGGCCAGCACCTTGACCGAGATCCCGGCCGACACCGCCACGCACGCCGGCATCGCCATCACCACGCTCGCGCGCCAGAGCGTGCGCGAACTGCGGCGCTGGTTCGCGGGGCTGCGGCTGCAGGGCCGCGCGGCCGAAATCGCGCGCGACCTGCTGCCCGAAATTCAAAGCCGCCTCGCCTTTCTCGAAGAAGTGGGCCTGGGCTACCTCACGCTGGACCGCGGCGCGCCCACGCTCAGCGGCGGAGAGGCGCAGCGCATCCGGCTCGCGGCGCAGCTCGGCAGCAACCTGCAGGGCGTGTGCTACGTGCTCGACGAGCCCACCATAGGCCTGCATGCACGCGACAACCGCGTGCTGCTGCGCGCGCTGCAGCAGCTGCGCGACCAGGGCAACACGCTGGTGGTGGTGGAGCACGACGAGGACACGCTGCGCGCCGCCGACCACCTCATAGACATTGGCCCCGGCGCGGGCCGGCGCGGCGGGCGCCTGGTGGCGCAGGGCAGCGTGCAAGACCTGGCCGCCGAGCCCGCATCGCAAACCGGGCGCTACCTGCTGCACGCCATGCGCCACCCGCTGCAGCCGCGCCGGCCCGTGGTGCCTGACCCGGCCTGGGAGAGCGGGTGCTCTGCAGCCACGCAAAACGCTACGGATAAAGAAGCTGCCAGCGAAGATTCCATAAGCGGCAAGGCCGAATTTGACCCCCAAACCGTGCAGCCCGCCGAATGGCTACGCCTTTACGGCGCGCAGCTGCACAACCTGCAGCAGCTCGACGTGCGCGTGCCGCTGCGCCGCCTCGTGGCGGTCACGGGCGTGAGCGGCTCGGGCAAATCGACGCTCGCGCGCGAAGTGCTGCTGCGCAATGTGCAGGCCTGGGTGCAGCAGCGCAGCACGCGCGCCGGGCGCGAAGCCTTGGACGCGGGGCGCGCGCCGGCGCTCGTGGGCTGCACGGGGCTCGCGGGCTTCGAGGGCATAGACCGCGTGCTCGAAGTCGATCAGACCCCCATAGGCAAGACGCCGCGCAGCTGCCCCGCGACCTACATCGGCTTTTGGGACACGGTGCGCAAGCTGTTTGCCGAAACGCTAGAAGCCAAGGCGCGGGGCTGGGGGCCGGGGCGCTTTTCGTTCAACACCAGCGCGGGGCGCTGCACAAGCTGCGAGGGCCAGGGCATACGCACCATAGGCATGGCCTTTTTGCCCGACGTCAAAGTGCCGTGCGAGGCCTGCCACGGCGCGCGTTTCAACCCCGAGACGCTCACGGTGCGCTGGCGCGGCAAAAGCATTGGCGACGTGCTGCGCATGGAAGTGGATGAGGCGGTGGAATTTTTCGCGAGCATGCCCAGCATCGCGCACCCGCTGCAGTTGCTCAAGGAAGTGGGCCTGGGCTACCTCACGCTGGGCCAGCCCAGCCCCACCCTTTCGGGCGGCGAGGCGCAGCGCATCAAGCTCGTGACCGAGCTCAGCAAGGTGCGCGACGAGGTCGGCCGCCGCGGGCAAAAGGCGCCGCACACGCTCTACGTGCTCGACGAGCCCACCGTGGGCCTGCACATGGCCGACGTGCGCCTGCTCATCGCTGTGCTGCACCGCCTGGTCGACCACGGCCACAGCGTGCTCGTGATAGAGCACGACCTCGACCTGATCGCCGAGGCCGACTGGGTCATAGACCTGGGCCCCGAGGGCGGCGCCGAGGGCGGCCGCATCACCGCTGCGGGTACGCCTGAAGCCGTCGCGCAGCTGCCCATTCCCACGGGCCAGGCGCTCGCGCCGGTGCTCGCGCGCGGGGCGGACGGGACAGGTGGCGCGGACTGAGAGGGCAGAGCGCCAGCCTGAGCCCCCCTTGGGCGCGCGCCGCATGGGGGCCTGCGAGGCTGAGCTTACGCGGTGTCGGCCGCCGCAATCACCCCGCCGCCCAGGCACACCTCGCCCGCGTAGAGCACGGCGCTCTGGCCGGGCGTGACGGCCCACTGCGGCGTGGCGAATTCGAGGCGGAACTGGTCGCCCTGCGTGTGCACCAGCGTGCACGCGGCGTCCTGCTGGCGGTAGCGCGTCTTGGCCGCGTAGGCGCCCGGCGCGGGCGGCTGGCCGGCGACCCAGCTCGCATCGAGCGCGTCCAGGCGCTGCGAGAGCAGCCACGGGTGCTCGTGCCCCTGCACCACGCGCAGCACGTTGCTCGCAAGCTCCTTGCGCGCGACGAACCAGGGCGCGTGCGCGCCACCGCCGCGCTGCGCGCCGCGCTCCTTGACGCCGCCTATGCCCAGGCCCTGGCGCTGGCCCAGGGTGTAAAAGCTCAGCCCCACGTGCTCCCCGAGCTTGCGCCCCTTGTCGTCGAGGATGGGGCCGGGCGTGTGGCGCAGGTAGCGCTGCAAAAATTCACGAAACGGCCGCTCGCCGATGAAGCAGATGCCGGTCGAGTCTTTTTTCTGCGCGTTCGGCAGCCCGATTTCGGCAGCGATGCGACGCACCTCCGACTTTTGCAGCTCGCCCACGGGGAACAAGGTCTTGGCAAGCTGCGCCTGATTCAGGCGGTGCAAAAAATAGCTCTGGTCCTTGCCGGCATCCAGCCCCTTGAGCAGCTCGAACAGCCCGCTCGCCGGGTTCTGGCGCACGCGCGCATAGTGGCCGGTGGCGATTTTTTCCGCGCCCAGGCGCATCGCGTGGTCGAGAAAGGCCTTGAACTTGATCTCGGCATTGCACAGCACGTCGGGGTTGGGCGTGCGCCCGGCTTCGTACTCGCGCAAAAATTCGGCGAACACGCGGTCTTTGTATTCGGCGGCGAAGTTGACGTGCTCGATTTCTATGCCCAGCACGTCGGCCACGGCTGCGGCATCGACGAAATCGACATTCGACGCGCAGTATTCGCTGTCGTCGTCATCTTCCCAATTCTTCATGAAGATGCCGACGACTTCATGCCCCTGCTGCTGCAAAAGGTAGGCCGACACGGCGGAATCCACCCCGCCCGAGAGGCCCACGACGACGCGGTATTTGTGCATGGGCGGAATTATCCCGCGCCCCAGGGTGTTGCCAGCTTCTCAGGCGCCGTTCCACACGCTCGTGTCGGTGTGGATCAATTCGAGCGGGTGGCGCTGCCCGCCCAGGTAATCCTGCAAACATTGCAGCAGCACGGGGCTGCGGTGGCGCTCGGCGCAGGCGCGGATTTCATCGGGCGTGAGCCAGAGCGCGCGCACGATGCCCTCGTCGAGCTGGCGCCACTCGTGGTGCGTGCCCACCGTGCCCGCAAAGGCAAAGCGCAGGTAGGTGATGTCGTCCCCCGTGCGCGTGCGCCGGAAGCGGTTGAGGTAAACGCCCACCAGCGCCGTGGGCGTGAAGTCGTAGGCCGTCTCCTCGAGCACCTCGCGCACGCAGGCTTCTATGGGCGACTCGCCCGGGTCCAGGTGCCCGGCCGGGTTGTTGAAGCGCAGGCCATCGGCCGTGTCTTCTTCGACGAGCAGAAAGCGGCCGTCGCGCTCGATCAGCGCCGCCACGGTGACATTGGGTTTCCAGCGGTTGGGCATGGCGCGCATTATCGCCATGCGGCCCGAGAGGCTGAGGCTCTGGCGCGCGCGGCCCGGGCTGACATCCCCGCGCAAAACACGAGCCGTCAAAATACCGGCATGACTTCCCCCACCACACCCCCAGCCCCCGCCGGCGCGGCGCCCGCACCAGCCTGTGCCCTCTCCACTCCGCCGCGCGCCCTGGCGCTCGAAGGGCTGACGAACTTCCGCGACCTCGGCGGCTACACCGGGCTGCAGGGGCGGCCCGTGAAGTGGCGGCGGCTGTTCCGCTCCGACCAGCTCGGCGCGCTCACGCCGGCCGACCAGCAGCGGCTCGCAGAGTTGGGCATAGTCCGCGCGGTGGACTTTCGCGGCATGCACGAGCGCGCCGCGCAGCCCTACGCGCTGCCGGGCGTGACGCAGTACGCGCTGCACGTCGAGCCCACGGTGGTGCAGCGCGTGCAAGAGCTGCTGCAAAAAGGCAGCGCGCCCACGCCGGCCGAGACCGTGCGGCTCATGCAGGACACCTACCGCGCCTTCGTGCACGACAACGCGCCGCGCTTTGCCGAGCTGCTGCAGCTGCTGCTGGCGAGCGACGCGCCGCTGGTCTTCCACTGCACCGCGGGCAAGGACCGCACGGGCTTCGCCGCCGCGCTGATCCTGCTCGCGCTCGGCGTGCCGCGCGAGGTGGTGATGCAGGACTACCTGCTCACCAACGCGCTATACCGCCCGCCGTTCCTCGCGTCGTCCAGCACGCCGCGCGAGGTGCTCGAGGTGATCTGGTTCGTGCGCGAGGATTTCCTGGACGCCGCGCTGCGCCTGATCGACGCCGAATACGGCGGCCCAGAGCCCTACCTGGAGCGCGTGCTCGGCCTGAACGCCGCGGCGCGCGCCAGGCTGGCGCAGCTGTATCTGCAGCCGCCCACGGCGTGATCGCTTCGTTTTGCGTAGCTGCTTGTGTTTGGTGTGTTGTCAAAAGTGTCCTTGTCCCTGAATTCCGTATCCCATAACCGATATCATGGGCTGGCTGGCTTGGGTTGAGCGGCAAGCCAGTTTTGGCCTATCTGGGACACGGTTGCCCCAGGCAAGTCGAACTAGCCTGACAACCTTTTCAGGAAACCGCCGACTTGGACTATCAACCCGCCAAATTGAACCTGCTGCCATTGAATCTGGAAGGCCTTCAGAACTCCCAGACCCACTGCCAAAAATTCTGAAACAGATATCACGGTAGCATTGACAACCGTCTGATGAGGAAACCATACCGGATCTTTGCCTCATCTGCCCGACACACTCAACCCTATGTCGAACAGCACTCGCTACGAACCTCAGGATTTATTCAAGGTTGCCAAGTTTATTGCGCGCATCAGCGGCACCCGGAAAATCGGGCATCCCCAGTTCCTGATCGCGCTGGAATTCTTCAAGCCGCTGAAAGGCGACGACGATGCCAGTCGCCGGATCGCTCCCAAAGATCTCCAGGCCGCCACGCCTGTCATCCTGAACGCCTATGACGGTAATCCGCGCTTGCCTCTGTCCGAGGAAATGCGCCAGATGCGCAACGACATGGACCTCACTGGTACGCAATTCGAGGTCATCGACGAAGCCATTCATCCAACCGAAACCAGCACCGCATTCATTCGCATGCTGGTTCGCAGCATGGAAATCGCCGGGAAAAATGAATGGGACATCACGCTGGAGACCATGCTGACCGCCTGGGGCAAAGAGTCTGGTGCCTCTGAGCGGGACCGGGTGTGGGCCAAAACCTTTTCAGAGTCTTTGTTCACCTATTTGCGCGGGAACCCCTACCATCTTTATGATTCGGCAGCAGACCCAACCCCCTCTGCGGGGCTGACACCATCCACCAAAGCCGCAACCACAACGAAACCCTGTCCCGCCACGCTACGGGCTACGCTGCGAACTCCCTACACCCAGGCGCTGAGCGAGCAGGTGCTAGGGCAACCGTTGGCCTTGCGCTGGTTTGATGAATCGCTGCTGCTGAGCGCGTGGATGCCCTCCAGGCGAGCCCACCCTGAAGTATTCCTGCTTGCTGGCCCTTCGGCGACAGGCAAGTCCACCTTTGTTGACGCCTTGCGGCAGGAGTGGGCACTGCGAGGCGGTGAGCACATCACCATCGACATGGCCAGCATGCTCTCTTACAACGAAGGGTTTGGCCTGACCGGCCTGCGTGCAGGCTACGATTCTGCCGGGCCCGGACGCCTGACCTCCTACGTACAGGAGCATCCTGACGCTCTGGTGATATTGGAAAACGTCACCCAGGCGCACCCGAACGTGCAGGCCCTGCTGATACCCTTGCTGACCAGCGGCAAACTCGCCGACGAATACGGTTTTGGCCCCGGAGCTGACCGCGGCCATCCCGACTCCAGAGACGTGTCATTTGCCAACGCGACCGTGATACTCACCTGTACAGTCGGTGAGGAAGTATTTGAGCTGCCTGCCAACCTAAAGCGATACGACTCTGACCCTGACGCACTGGTGGCCTTGCTGAAAGATGCCATGGGCAACATTGCGTCCGATGGCGTCCGGTCGCGCAACCCGCGCACGCGGGATACCGAGCAGCCCAGCCCCCTTGCGCCCTACCTCCGGCAAGTCAACATGCTCCCCTTCAGACCGCTGGGTCTGGCAGCGTTGGAGCAACTCGCCTTGGCCGGCGTGGCGGATGTAGAGAACACACTGGCCGCCAAAGGAATAGCGATCCACTGGACTGCAGGCGGCGGAGACGCTCGCCAAAAGCTGGGGCGCATCCTCGCGCTATCCAGCGCCCCACAATTCAGCCCGCTGATGGTGCGGCAACTCGCGGCAGACCAGATCCTGCGCCAATGGTTGTATCAAAACACCCACCTCACAGACGTGCATGAACTCAGCGTCAGCATTGAAGACGCTGACCCAGAAGCCATCAACCCGAGCCAAACGCCGGAGGCCTTGCAGCGCGAGTTTTTCCGGCGCGGGCAACGCCTGGCATTCAGGGTCACCGCACAAGGCCCGGACCAGTTGCTCCTCGGTGACATCCGGATCGACCGGGTCGCCACCCAGCAAGACTACGGCATTGAGGGCGGGCTTACGGTCGAAGTACCGCAACAGAAATTCAAAGACATCTTCGGCCATGACGTCATCAAAGACCGCCTTGCCGAAGTGGTGCGCCTTCTGAAAGACACCCACCCCCAAAACCAACTCAGCCTACCGCGCGGCATGTTGCTGCACGGGCAGCCGGGCACCGGCAAAACCATGCTGGCCAAGGCGCTGGCCTGCGAAGCTGGCTTGCCTTTCATCGCCGCCAGCGGTCCACAATTGTTGCAGATCAACGCTATTCGCACCATTTTCCGCAGAGCACGCCAATACGCCCCGTGTTTGGTTTTTCTGGACGAAATCGACGCCCTGGGCGTACGTGGCCAGGGCGGGATTGACCCCTGCATCAACCAACTGCTTGTGGAAATCGACGGCTTCCAGGCCTCCGATGAAGGGCATGTGTTCGTGATCGCGGCCACCAACTTCCACGACAAGGTAGACCCGGCCCTGACACGATCTGGCCGTCTCGACCTGTGCTTGGAGGTACCCCTGCTCGACCGCGATGCCCGCCGCCACTTCCTGGAAAAGCTGCGTGCAGAAATCCGTCTGAAGGCCGGCGAGGCCTTCCCGCTGGATGACCTGCTGGAGTTGAGCGCCGGAATGTCCGGTGCCGACCTGGAGAAACTGACTCGCGAGGTGCATCTGACGGCGATCCGCCGGGGACAACAGGAAGTTACCCGGGCAAACCTGCTGGAAGAGCTCAACGTCATCAAGCATGGCGCCAGGCTCGATAACCCGCCGCTGCGCACCCAGTTGGCCGTCACTGCGCATCACGAAGCGGGGCATGCCGTGGTCGCGCGTGCGCTCAATCCAGATGTCCGCATTGAACAGGTCACCATCGTGCCCCGCCGCAATGCCTTGGGGTTTACGGCCTACTCGGAAGAGTCTTGTCCCCGGAGGGCATTTGATCGACAAGAAGTCATGGACCTCATCTGCGTGGCCCTGGGCGGCAGGGTCGCCCAGCGCAAGTACATGGCGCAGCAAAAGGGCGAGCAAGCGCTGGACACCGGCAGCGACGCGGGCGCAGAGTCCGACTTGAAACAAGCCACCCGACTGGCGTGGTTGGCCGTTACCACTTGGGGACTGGATACAGAATTTGGCTGGGTTTCCATCCAACCCTGGGACAATGAATCATCCATACCGAAGCTCCTGGAAGAACTGGCCACACAGCGCGTCAAGGCTTGGATGGGAGAAGCACGCACGAAGACAGAGCAGGTGGTGGACGCAAACTGGCAAGCCATTTGCCGCTTGGCGGACGGATTGCTGGCTGAAGAAATGCTTTTGGGGGATAAAATCGAATCACTGTTCAAGGAAATAAAGAAATGATTGACCGTTGCTATGAGGTTGTTCTGATAAGAGAAAAAAAAGCACCAAACAAAAGCAAATCATCTTCTGGCGATTATCGTCCAGAAATAATCGTGTACCTTCCCGACGAAAATAACCAAAAAAATAATCAAGACAAAAAATCATTGCAAAGCGGCGAAGACAAACCAAGAGCAATTGATAAAAAAGATAAACAAAAGGGAGGTGCGAATAGTCTGGAAAATATGAAGGAGCCAGGCATATGACCAGCAGCGCAGAAAAACAAAACCTTCGCGCAGAATTACCTGATTCCAAGACCAAAAATACACCAAAGACAAATGAATCGCCAAATTCCAACCAGTCCGTTTTTGAATCGAAAGGGATTAATATTCGTCGCGTGACGAATTTAAAAGACGAGTTCCCAGAAGAATCTTATGAAGTGATTCGCTTGTATAAGCTAGAGAAAAAAACAGCAGAATGGAGAATATCCTACTTTAACCCTTGTCTTTCATCACCCCTAGACCCGCATGCAGAAACATTCATATGGAAATCCATGTGCCCCACCAGGGGGCTTTGGGAATCGAATGCTGTCGACCAAGCCATACTAAACCGCCTATTTTTATTGGGCAGCATAACCGCCGCCAAGATTAAAATCAAACAACAGCTCGTCGATTTATCTAAAACAAATACAGATGGCAATAAGGACGCCCAAGAGAACGGGCTACGCCACCGCCCTCCAAAAATCTTCGCACTTTCGAGTGGCGCATTGTGCCTGTCAGCAATTTCACTGATTTTAGTTGAAGCTTATTTGCCAAATCCACGGCCATGGATATTTTTATCCCTAGAAATATCTAGAAGCACGCCGCTCTGGATAGTTTTTGTATGTGCTTTCGCGATTTATTTCGGTGCTTTTGCAGAAGCCATTTACCAATCATTGCACAAAGATGCAGATCATGAAAAAATTGAAGACCTGTCCGCATCTACTGCCAAAATTCGCTCCGGCATTTCGCAGGAATACCTAAAAGTGGCATGCGGTCATTTTGAGGAAACTGGTGAAATAAAAGACATTAGCAGTAGTCAAATTTTGCCAGAATTCATGATTCGAGAAATTGATGAAGAGTTACAAATCAAATCGTCTTTTGATAGCCTAGATAAAGTGATTTCAAATCAACTGCAGGCTGTTTCCATAGATCATCAAAAAAGACAAGGGCAACGATTACACGTCCAAAAAAGCGTCGTGGCAGCAGGCAGCGGCATCTTCACCGGATTTTTCACTTACGAGGTGGGTGATTCGATATTGAAATTCATCCATGCATCACAGCATGCAGACGACCGCTCCTTGCAATACTGGCTGTTCACCAAGGCGGGCGTCTTTGCCGCGCGGCAGGGGGAGGGCATGTCTGCTGCTGAAATTCCCGTACATCCCGTGGTGGGTGCAGCGCATACGGAACAAGAGGCTAAGCATGATCCGACCGCCACCGTCAAAAGTATTAACGAACTCGACCAGCACTATGGCCACAATTTCGCCCACCATGAGATCATTGGGCAGGCTTGGCTACTGACCATCACTATTGTGGTCACCTGGATCGCCGGGTTTATTGCCTGGCACAAGCCCCACGAGCAACGTGGTGGCGGACACGAACACCACGGCTAAAATTACCTTTGAAAGGACTTCTAAATGACCATTAGCGCCCAAAACTTGGCCCAGCGCTATATCGATGCGCTCACGGAAATCGGCGTGGCTGCCAAGCGTGATGATGACAATGATGTCGTCTTCAAAATTCTCGGCACAGGCTCGTTCTACCTCTCTCTGGATGCGGAGAAAGACCCCGAATTCATGCGACTGGTCTTTCCCAATTTCTATGAGAGCAAGGACGCCCTGCCGGTGCTCAAAGCCATCAACACCGTGAACATGGAGAATAAGGCCGTCAAGCTCTGGGCCCGTGAACGCGATGGCAAGTTCCATGTCTCGGCGTCGATCGAGAGTTTTCTCGCATCGCCGGACCAAGCCCCCGACCCTGGCTTGCTGAAAGCCATATTGGAGCGCTGCCTTTCAGCCACCCGTGCGGGTGTGGAGAGCTTTGCTGAGGAGATAGAAAAGTCCGATGCTAGCAAGCCCGAGGATGGCGCTTCAATCTGACCACTGCAACTGAACACCTTGGACGGCGGGGGTCCATAGAATTTTCCGACACCAGTATCCGTTATCAGGAGACCCCATGAGCGCCACCCTCGCCAGCCTCCAAGTGGGCATCCACCCCGACAACCAGGTGTCCGAGCTCAAGGACTACAACCTCTACAGCAGCGACCCGGTGCTGCGCCGCGTCGTGGCGCGCGGCGGGGCGCAGTGGCGCGAGGAAGAGCTGCTGCGCCAGGGCGCCGAATACGGCGCCGAGGCCACGCTGCGCGCCGCCGAGGACGCGAACCGCTACGCGCCCGAGCTCGTCGCCTTCGCGCCCCTGGGCCAGCGCATCGACCAGATCAAGTTCCACCCCGCGTGGCACCAGATCATGGCGATCGCGCGGCGCAACGGCATTGCCAACCTGCCCTTCACCGACGCGCGCCCCTCGGCCTGGACGGCCTACGGCGCGTCGCTGTTCATGCACAGCCAGATCGAGGCCGGCTCGGCCTGTCCGACCACCATGACCAAGGCCTGCATCCCGGTGCTGCGCCACAACGCGCCGCTGTACGCGCTCACGGCGCCGCTGCTCGCGTCGCTCGAACACGACGCGCGCGACATCCCGCTCGCGCAAAAACGCTCGATCGCGGTCGGCATGGGCATGACGGAAAAGCAGGGCGGCAGCGACGTGCGCACCAACACCACGCGCGCCGTACCCGCAGGCAACGGCCCCTGGGGCGACGAATACCTGCTCACGGGGCACAAGTGGTTTTTCTCGGCGCCCATGTGCGACGGCCACCTGGTGCTCGCGCGCACCGACGCGCACGGCCCGAGCTGCTTTTTCGTGCCGCGCTGGCGCCCCGACGGCAGCAAGAACCCCATCCACCTGCTACGCCTCAAGGACAAGGTGGGCAACCGCTCCAACAGCGGCTGCGAGGTCGAGTTCCACGAGGCCTGGGGCGTGCGCGTGGGCGACGAGGGGCGCGGCATCCCCACCATCATCGAAATGGCCACCTTCACGCGGCTCGATTGCGCGCTCTCGAGCGCGGGGCTGCTGCGCCAGGCTTTGGTGCAGGCGCTGCACTATGCGCGCCACCGGCACGCCTTCGGCCGCGCGCTCGCCGATCAGCCCATGATGACCGAGCTGCTCGCCGACCTCGCGCTCGAGTCCGAGGCCGCGACGCTGCTGTCCATGGATCTGGCCGGGCGCTTTGGTTCTGACGATGCGCTCGACGGCGCGTGGCGGCGCATCATGACGCCCGCGGCCAAGTTCTGGGTCTGCAAGCGCGCCGTGGCCCTGACCGGCGAGGCCATGGAGGTTTGGGGCGGCAACGGCTACGTCGAAACCAGCGGCCCCATGGGCCGGCTGTTCCGCGAGGCGCCGGTGAATTCGATCTGGGAGGGCTCGGGCAACGTGATGTGCCTGGACGTGCTGCGCGCCATCGCGCGCCAGCCCGAAGACGCGCAGCGCCTGCTCGAGCATCTGCACGACGTGGCCGCGGCTGCCTCCGCGCCGCAGCTCGTGGCGCAGGTGCGCCAATTGCGCGCCGCCCTCGCGCAGCCGCCCGCCGAACTCGAACGCCAGGCGCGCCGCTTCACCCAGCGGCTCGCGCTCAGCGCGCAGGCCTGCCTGATGCTGCAGCACGCGAGCGCCGAAGCCGCAGGCGCCTTCATCAGCAGCCGCTTCGACCCCGACTGGGGGCCGGTCACGGGCATCAGCAGCGGCACGAGTGACCCAGGCGCGCTGCTGCGCGCCGCCTGGGCGGGTTGAGGCGGTTGAGCGGGAAGCGCTGGAGAATACGCGGGTAGAGGCGGATTGGTGTGGCCCGGACGGGGCTTGGTACGGCTCGGGTCTGGCCTGATAGGGGGCACCACCGTGCGGGTAAACCCGCATCGCCCGATCGGCGCGCTTGCCGGACACTGGGTTACGTTACAACTTTTTGTTCATTGCGAGCACATCCATGGCAGCCCCTTCAGTCCAACCCGTCGTCGCCAAAGCCACGCGGCGGCTCATGCCCTTTCTCGCCCTGCTGTTCCTGCTGAGCTTCCTCGACCGCGCGAACGTGAGCTTTGCAGCGCTGGGCATGAACCAGGACCTGGGCTTCACGCCCACCGTCTATGCCCTGGGCGTGGGCTTTTTCTTCTTTGGCTACGTGCTGTTCGAAGTACCGAGCAACATGATGATCGAAAAAATCGGCGCGCGCCGCTGGATCGCGCCGCTCACCATCGCCTGGGGTTGCGTGGCCGTGCTCATGGCTTTCACCCACAACGCGAACTCGTTCTTCACGCTGCGCTTTCTGCTCGGCATGGCCGAGGCCGGCCTGCTGCCGGGCTTGTTTTTGTACCTGACCTACTGGTTTCCGGCCGAGTACCGCGGCCGCATGAGCGCTTTCATCATGGCCGCCATGCCGGTGGCGCTGATCATCAGCGGCCCCTTGTCGGGCGCCATTCTGGGCATGAAGTCCTTGCACGGGATTGCCGGCCTGAAAAACTGGCAGTGGATGTTCATCCTCGAAGGGCTGCCCACGCTGCTCGCGGGCCTTGCCGTGTACCGGCTCATGCCCGACCGCCCGCGCGACGCCGCCTGGCTGCGCCCCGACGAAGCGCAGGCGCTCGAAGACGCCCTCGCGCGCGAGAGCCAGCAGGCCACGCCGCAGCACCGCAGCAGCCTGCGCGACGGGCTGTTGTCCCTGCCGGTCATTTTTCTGAGCCTGGCCTACTTCGGCGCCCTGATCGGCAGCTTCGGCATCATCTTCTGGGTGCCTCAGATCGTGCGCAGCTTTGGCGCTTCGACGCTGCAGACGGGCTTCATCTCGGCCATCCCGTTCATCGTCGCGCTGGTGGCCATCATCACGCTGGGGCGCTACGTGGATCGCACGGGGCGGCGTTTTTCGGTGTCCATCGTCGGGCTGCTCGCGGGCGCGCTGGGGCTGTGGCTCGCGGGCGGCACCACCAATCCGGTGTTGGCCATCGCCGCGCTGAGCCTGGGCGCCGCGGGCATCATGGGCTCGACCGGGGGCTTCTGGACGCTGCCGCAGCTCTACCTCAAGGGCAGCGCGATCGCGGGCGCGTTTGCCATGATCAACTCCGTGGGCGCGCTCGGCGGTTTCGTCGGCCCCTACATCATCGGCTGGGCCAAGGAGCACTCGGGTGGCTTCGGCCTGGGCCTCACGCTGCTGAGCCTGGGGCCGCTGGCCGCCGCCGTGCTTGTCGCGCTGCTGGGTAGCGTGCGCCGGCCGCAGTTGGCTGCAGCTTGAGAACCTGTTCATGAAAAGATCATGAACAGGTTCTGCGGGGGTGGGACGGTGGGGCAGCTCGTCTATAGCGGCCAAACGGGCCACAGCGCGCCAGCCCCTGACCCGGGCACCAGGCGAACGATCAGCCTGTTCGGGCTATCGCTTTTCATGTTGCATGGCCTTTACAGTTCGATTGAACAAATGTGAAAAAAGAGGCATGCCACGCACCTGTCGGTGATTGCACCATGGAGCCTTTCTGGTGCGCCGCCCCATTTCTTCAACCCATCATTCCTATGTCGTCCGTATCCAACCCCGCCCTGAAATATGCCTTTGCCTGTCTGTGTGCAGGCTTGGCGTTTGCCGATGTCCATGCGGGCGATACCGCGGGCACCGTGAAGACCGTCAAGGGCGCGGTGCACGTCGAGCGGGCCGGGAAAAGTACCGGGGTGGCCGTAGGCAGCGAAATTCAAGGCCGCGATCGCATCGTGACCGGTGCCGACTCTTCCGTTGGCATCACGCTGCGCGACAACACCCAGCTTTCGGCCGGCGCCAATTCGGTGCTCGACCTGAACAAATTCGCTTTCGACACGACGACCCACGACGGCGCGCTCGATGCCACGGTCAGGCGCGGCTCGCTGGCCGTGATTTCCGGAAAGCTGGCAAAGGCCAATCCCGACGCCGTGCGGTTCAATACCCCGACCTCCACGCTGGGCGTGCGTGGCACCGAATTCATCATCGAAGTCGGTGATAACGGGGAGGATGCGCGGTGAGCCTCGCGAACTGGTATCGGCGTCTCGCCGGCGGGGCCGCCGTCGCCCTGCTGGCAGGCTTGTGCGGGTGCAGCACGAACCCGGACAGAATCATCTTGCTGCCGGACCCGGAAGGTCGGGTCGGTGCGGTGATTGTCCACAGTGCCAGTGGCGAGCGGGTGCTCGACAAGGCCTACGCTGAAGTGGGCGTAGGCAAGGGCGGCGCGATGGAAACGACGCAGGAGAGCCAGGCCGGCGTGCAGCAACGCTACGGCGAGTTGCTGGCGGCGCGGCCCCCGCGCCCCATGAGCTTTACCGTGCATTTTCTGTTCGACTCCGCCACCGAAGTGGCCCCGGAATCGCTGGCCATGCTCGAAACCATCAAAACCGTTCTGGCGAACTGGCCGGCCCCTCAGCTCGTGGTGGTAGGACACACGGACCGGGCCGGATCGGTCGAGTCCAACGACAAACTGTCGCTGCGGCGGGCCGAAAGCGTGAAGGCCTTGTTGATCAAGAGCGGCATCCCTGCGCAGCAGATAGAAACCGCCGGACGCGGCGAGCGCGAGCCCCTGGTGGTCACGGCGGACGGCATCCCCAACCTCCAGAACCGGCGTGTCGTCATCACCGTCCAGTGAGAGGCTGAGAGCCTTTCGTCCATGGTCGCCTTGCACACCAAAACACCCCCGCGCGTCGTTGCAAATGCTCGCCATAGCCCGCGCTATGGCTGCGCTTTGCGCCGCTATCGGTGGCGTTTTGATGCGCCTATCGGCCGCGGCCGAAAAACTCTCAGCCCCTGAGCCGCGCCGGCGGTTGCGCGCGCGGCTTGTCGGTCTTGGTCACCCTGTACCGCGATGAAACGCTATCTCCGTCAATGGCTTGCGTTCGCCAAGCACCTGCTGGCGGCGCACAAAGGGCGTCCGGTGGCCTTGCTGGTGCTGCTCGGCCTGAGCGTGCTCAACCTGTCCAGCGAATGGCCCAACGACATTGCGCGTCCGGCTTTTCTGGGAACCCTGGACGCTGCGGTGCCCGACACCTTCAAGTCTGCCCGGCAGTTGCTGTTCGACCAGTACCAGCGTCGCTTTCCGCGCATCCCGAGCTCCGAGCCCGTCACCATCGTGGCGATCGACGAGGACACGCTGGCCCGTATGGGCCAATGGCCCTGGCCACGCAACCGACTGGCGAACCTGATCGACGCCATTGCCGCCCAGCATCCGCTGGCCATCGGTCTCGGCATTTACATGCCCGAGCCGGATCAGACTTCTCCTGACAAGGTCGCCGGCAATTTGCCGAAAACGGCGGCGGCCCTGGCGGCCGGCCTGCGGGCCTTGCCCAGCCACGAAGCGCTTCTGGCGCGCTCCCTGCGGGCGGCGCCGACCATCCTGGGGGCGGTGGGCTTCGAGAACGCCGCCTTCACCACCAGCACCGGCCTGCGCACCGTGCCGATTTCCGTGCATGGCCCCAACCCGCTGCAGTGGGTGCAACGCTTCAGCCACGTGCTGGCCAGCCTGCCAGAGTTGCAGGCCGCCGCGCACGGTCAGGCGATGCTGAGCGCCCCCGTCGAAGGCGGTGTGATCCGGCGTTTGCCCATGGTCTTCGGCCTGGGCGACAAGCTGGTGCCCAGCCTGCCGCTGGAAATGCTGCGCCTTGCCACCGGTTCGTCCGCCATCGATGTCTTTGCCGATGGGGCGGGCGTGCAGGGCGTGGGGGTTGCGGATGTCACGGTGCCCACACAGGCAGACGGCGACATCTGGCTGCATTTCGCGTCCATCCAGGCGACGCGCAATCGCTACGTGTCGGCGCGTGACATTCTGGCCGGCAAGGTCGATCCCGAGCGCATCCGGGACAAGCTGGTGCTGGTCGGCCTGACGGGCGCCGGTCTGGCCGACATGCGCACGACCGCGCTCGGGGAACTGGTGCCGGGCATAGAGATCCAGGCCCAGGCCATGGAAACCGTGTTCGAAGGGCGCTTTCTGCGGCGCCCCGTCTGGCTGAAATGGGCCGAAAGCAGCTTCATCCTGGTGTTCGGCCTGCTGATCATCTGGTATGTGCCGCGCACCGGTTCGCGGCGGCTGGCGGTATTCATGCGCGCGGTGCCCAAGGCTTCCGCTGTGCTCGGCATCGTGTTGAACCTGCTGCTGTTGTCGCTCAGCTTCCTGGTGTTCGTGCGCCTGGGTCTGCTGGTCGATGCAACCTCGATTTTCATCGTGCTGTCGGCGGTCATGAGCTGCTTCTTCTCGACCAACCTGCTGCACGCGGATGAAAAAGCCAGGCCTGCCGCCACGCCCACGTCCGCGCAAGGGCAAGGCGCCGACGCCGAGCGCGCCCCCGCGATGGCGCAGGCAGGGCCTCTCTGATCGGCACGGCCCGGGCGTTCGGTAACCCGGGTAGAGCGGGCATGTCGGGTTCGTTCGCACCTTTTCGGTAGCTAAACGGACCACCCCCGGCCCCCGCGCAAGGCGGGCGCTTCGCCCGTTCGGGCTATCGCTTTCCATGGCGCAGACCCTTACAGTCGATTCCACTGAATCTGAAAGGGAAGGAGTTCGCCATGCAAGCCATTTTTCGCCCCCTGTGCGCCGCCATCCTGGTGTCTGCTGCCGCCGTAAGCCATGCAGCGACGTGGACACAGCCTGCGATTTCGGGTGGCAACAGCTTTACGGTCACCTATCAAAGTAAGGCGACCAACCTGACCGTCACCCCTGACGGCCTGAACACTGGCGATGTCTGGTACTACGACAGCAACCTGACGCCGCAAAGCCCGAGTGCCATCTTGGGCTACCTCGCCACCCAGTTCAACGTGGCGCCAAGTACCTTGAGCTTGGCAGCGTTCTGCAACTCGGACGGCACGGGTTGCAGCGGTGCAAGTGTTTCAGGACCAGCAAAGGGAACTACAGGTACCTATTCCTTCAACACCACCAGCGCATTCGACTACCTGGCGGTGCACCTGGGTGGTGGCGAGTTGCTCTTTCACTGGGCCATCCCTACCAGCAGTTTCACGATCAGCGGTCTGACCGGTGGCGCTTTGAGCGACTACCGCGCCTATGTCAGTTCCGTCCCCCTGCCCGGCGCGGCCTGGCTCTTCCTCTCGGCTCTGGGCCTGGGTGGCGCTGCGCGCCGCATGCGCAAGCCTTCGGGGGCAGCGGCAACCGTTGCGGCTTGAGCGGTTCGCCGCGCGGATGATGCTTCTTCGGCGCTCTTTGTAGGAGTGCCGGTACGGAATGAGGGCGAGAGAGCAGGGCGTGCTTTCTCGCCCTTGCGCTTTTTGCAGCGTGAGCGCGCGACCGGGCGATGCCCTGTTGCCGATTCAGTCGCCGTGCGCGTGCCATAGGCGCAGCGGCGCAGCTTGGCCCCAAAGCGTCCAAGGCCAAAGCGATCTGCAATCATGCGGACCTCTGCTCTGATTTGCTGCAAAGCCCGCCATGTCCCCCATCCTGCAAACCCAGCCGCTGGGCCCGCTGTGGCCCACCATCGATCCCTTTTTGTTCTGCGCGCACCACGACGACGCCTACCCCGCTGGCAATGGTGCCTTCGGGCCTGCGGCGGCGCTCGCCGGGCGGCATATCGGCAACGATTTCAGCCGCCAGGACGGCTGGAGCATGTACCACGGCAGCAGCGTGCCGGGCTTTCCGGCGCACCCGCACCGCGGCTTCGAGACGGTCTCCATCATGCGCCGCGGTTTCGTGGACCATGCCGATTCGCTCGGCGCGGCGGCGCGCTTTGGCGCGGGCGACGTGCAGTGGCTCACGGCTGGGCGCGGCATCGTGCACGCCGAGATGTTTCCGCTGCTCGACGCGAGTGCCCCTAACCCGCTGGAGCTGCTGCAAATCTGGCTCAACCTGCCCGCGCGCCAAAAAATGGCGGCGCCGCACTTCACCATGTTCTGGCGCGAACGCATCCCGCGGCTCGTGCAGCGCGATGCGCAGGGCCGCACGAGCACGGTCACGGTGATCGCAGGTGCGCTGCCGGAGGTGCTTCAGGGGGCGGCCGAGCCGCTGCCGCCACCGCCCGAGTCCTGGGCCGCGCAGCCCGAGGCCGACGTGGCGATCTGGACGCTGCAGCTCGGGCCCGGCGCGCAGTGGCGGCTGCCCGCGGCGCGGCACACGCAGACGCGGCGCATGCTCTACTTTTTTGCAGGCGATCGCCTATGTATCGGACCGCAGGAAGTGCAGGCGCACGCCGCGCTCGAGCTGCACGCGGGGCAGGACTGGCTGCTCAGCAACACGGGCGCATCAACGGTCGAATGCCTGCTGCTGCAGGGCCGCCCGATCGGCGAGCCCGTGGCGCAGTACGGGCCCTTCGTGATGAACACGAGCGCCGAAATTCACCAGGCCATGGCGGACTACCGGCGCACCCAATTCGGCGGCTGGCCCTGGCCCACGAGCGCGCCGGTGCACGGCCCGCTGCCGCGGCGGTTTGCGCGCCACCCTGGGGCGCAGGTGGACAACCTGCCGGGTTGAGACTGAGAAGGTGGTGCGGGATAGCGCCGCGCGGCGCTGCAGCGGGCGTGAGCGGTACGCACGGCTGCGCGCACGCAGCCCCCGCGCTTCATGGATGGGCTTCTTCACCGACAATGCGCATCCCGGTCCACGCGCCGCGCATCCATCGTTTATCTGGTTTTCTTTCCCATGCCCATCACGCAAAACACCGCCGTCACGCTGAACTACCGCATCACCAGCCCGCAGGGCCAGCCGCTCGATGCGGGCACGCTGGCTTATTTGCACGGTGGCTACGGCAACCTGTTCCCCAAGGTCGAAGCCGCGCTCGAAGGCCAGGATGTGGGCTTCGCGACCACCATTGAGCTCAGCCCTGAAGAAGCCTTCGGCGTGCGCGACGAGCGCCTGGTGCGCACGATCCCGAAGTCTGAATTTCCGCCCGGCGTGAAGGTAGGCGGCCAGCTCGAAGGCGTGAACGACGCGGGCGAGCGCCAGCTGTTCCACGTGGTGAAGATCAAAGGCCCCGAGGTGCACCTGGACGGCAACCACCCGCTCGCGGGGCAGGCGCTGCGCTTTGTCTGCAAGGTCACCGCCGTGCGCCCCGCCACGCCCGAAGAAATCGCGCACCGCCACGTGCACGGTGCGCATGGGCATGCGCATTGAGGCTATCCTGATGCTATTGTTTAAATAGCTGCTTGCGCTTGTGTATCAAGCGTCAGAGGCTATTTTCGCTTGAACCCAGATTGTTCGTTAGGACGCGGGATGGTGGCGAGGCGGCTGGCGTGGCAGTTTGATCGCGGGTGAGAAGTCCATGGCCAGTGCCATGGACGCCGAAGCCGCGGCCAAAATGACCGGCAGACGTCCGCCAACGCCCGCGTAGGTGCGCAGCACCGCCTAATGGACAATCTGGGTTGAAAAAACAGGGCGACGCAAGGCTCACTCCGGGCGGCTGAAGCGCGCCGCGAGCCACACCAGCAGCAGCACGGGCAGGCCCAGCAGCGCCGTCGCGGTGAAAAAATGCGCGTAGCCGAAGGCATCCACGTAGCGGCCCGAAAAGCCCGCGACGAACTTGGGCAGCAGCAGCATGATGGAGCTGAACAGCGCGTACTGCGTGGCCGAATAGCGCACGTTGGTCAGGCCCGACAGGTACGCGACGAAGGCCGAGGACGCAATGCCGCCCGCGAGGTTGTCCGCCGAGACCACGGCCACGAGCGCACGCAGGTCGTGCCCGTGGCCGGCCAGCCAGGCGAACAGCAGGTTGCTGCCCGCGCTCAGCACCGCGCCCAGCATGAGCACGCGCATCACGCCCAGACGCAGCGCCAGCGCACCGCCGACGAAGGCGCCCAGCAGCGTCATCGCCACGCCATAGACCTTGGTGACGGCGGCGACTTCATCCTTGCTGAAGCCCAGATCGACATAAAACGGGTTGGCCATGATGCCCATGACCACGTCGCTGATGCGATAGACGGCGATCAGCGCGAGGATCAGGCCCGCCTGCCAGCGGTAGCGGCGCCAGAAGTCGGCAAAGGGCTCGACCACCGCGCCGCGCAGCCAGGCCGCGAGGTTTTGCGCCGGCGCGGGCGCAAGCGGCGCGGGCTCGGGCGAGAGCAGCACCGTGAGCATGCCCACCGCCATGGACGCCGCCATCACGAGGTAGGCCGTGCACCAGGCGCCGTTGTCATAGCCTGCTGCGCCCTGCGCGCGCGCCGCGATCCAGAGCACGCCCGCGCCGGCCCAGATCATCGCGAGGCGGTAGCCCGTCTGGTAGGCCGCGGCGAGCGCGCCCTGCATGCGTGCGTCGGCCGATTCGATGCGAAAGGCGTCGAGCGCGATGTCCTGCGTGGCCGAGCCCAAGGCCACGGCGAGCGCGCAGGCGACGATGGGGCCGAGCGCCTGGCGCGGGTCGGCAAGCGCCATGCCCGCCAGCCCCGCTACCACCACGGCCTGCGCCAACAGCAGCCAGCTGCGCCGCCGCCCGAGCAGGCGCGTGAGCAGCGGCAGCGGCAGCCGGTCCACGAGCGGCGCCCACAACCACTTGAAGCCATAGGCCAGGCCCACCCAGCTCAGGTAGCCTATGGTGCTGCGGTCCATGCCCGCCTCGCGCAGGCGAAAGCTCAGCGTGCCCAGCACCAGCAGCAGCGGCAAGCCCGCCGCAAAGCCCAGCGCCAGCATGCGCAGGCTGGCCGGCTCCAGATAGATGCGCAAGGTCTGCTGCCAGGACGGGCGGGGGGATGGTGAGGAATCAGGCATGGCGAGGGCGGATTTTTGCATGCGTTGCCGGCGCTGCGGCGTCGCCATCAAGCGCAAGCAGTGACGTCACACGCCACGTGCATCGCGGTGTGTTAGAACCCCGGCTCTTCGGACAGATGGCCCCGCCAGCCGCTGCACGCCTTTTGCACTACACAGCACCATGCTCGCCCTGCCTTCCATCACGCCTTTGGAACATGTCGCTGCCGTCGTTGCCGGCTTGCTGGTGTATGTGGTTGTGTCGCGTGCGCAGCGCCAGCGGCGCCAGCCCGCCGCGGCGCTGGCCTGGGTGATGACGATCACGATCTTTCCGTACCTGGGGGCACTGCTGTTTCTGATCTTCGGCACCCGCAAGGTGGCACGCCCGGCCACACGCACCCCGATTGCCACACCGGAATGTCTTGCGCAATGGGCGCCACCCTGGGCCACGCAGCTGCTCGCCGCCATGGGGATCGCCGGCCCGCAGCCCAACGCGGCCGTGGCCTTTCAGGCGGACGGCGCGGATTCTCTCGCCGCGCTGCTGGCCTTGCTGCGCAGCGCGCGGCAAACGCTGGACTTGTGCACCTTCATCCTCGGGGACGACGAAGTAGGTGCCGCCGTGGCGGCCGCGCTGGCCGAGCGCGCGCGCAGCGGCGTGCGCGTGCGCCTGCTGGTCGATGCCGTGGGCAGCCTGAGGACGCTGCACAGCCACGATGCCGTACTGCACCCCGCCGGCGTGCAGCGCCGCGTCTTCATGCCGCTGCGGGGCCGCCCTCGGGGACGCATCAATCTGCGCAACCACCGCAAACTGGCCGTGGCCGACGGCGTGCAGGTGTGGAGTGGCGGGCGCAATCTGGCCAAAGAGTATTTTCTGGGTCAGGCAGGGGATGCTCCCTGGATAGACCTGAGCTTCACCACGCACGGCCCGCTGGCTGCGCAGGCGCAGGCTTTGTTCGACGGCGACTGGGAACTGGGGCGAGATCTCGCGCCGGCGCCGCCTGCCGCAGCCATGCCTGCGGTGCCGCCGATGCCAACCCTCGGCATGTTCGGCATGTTCGGCAGCGATGTCTGGCAGGCATCCGGTGCGCTCGCCCAATGGGTGCCGAGCGGGCCCGACTTCCACGAAGACACGCTGCACGCCTTGCTCCTGAGCGCCGTTTTCCGCGCCGAGCGCCGGCTGCTGCTCGTGACGCCGTATTTCGTGCCCGACGAGGCGTTGCTGGAGGCGCTGCTGCTGGCCGTCACGCGCGGCGTGCAACTGCTCCTGGTGCTGCCGGCACGCTCCAACCACCGCCTGGCCGACTGGGCGCGGGGCCGCGCGGTGCGTGCTGTCGCCGCGGCGGGCGCGCAGGTGTGCCTGCTGCCCCAGATGCTGCACGCCAAGGCCGTCGTGGTGGATGAGGTGCTGGCGCTGTGCGGGTCGGCCAATCTGGACTGCCGCAGCTTTTTCCTCAACTTCGAGGCCATGGCGGCGTTTTACGACCGCGCACAGATCGACTGGCTCGCCCACTGGGCCCAAGCCACGGCAGCATTGGGCCAGCCCGTGCGGGCCACGCCCCCAAGCTGGTCGCGCGACCTGCTTGAAGGCGTGGTGGGGACGGTGGCGTTTCAACTTTAGGGAACCACCGGGTTTTGCGCGCCGAAAGCGCACTGCCCCCTGACGGCGCCCATTTTCACGAGCCGCTCACTCCATCCACGAGATGAACTGCGCGCGCGGGCGGCGCACCTTTTTGAGCGACACCAGCCAGTCGTTGGCCGCATCGCGATAGCCCAGCGGCATGATGGCCACGCTGCGCAGGCCGCGTGCGCGCAGGTTCAGCAGGGCGTCGAGCGCGTCGGCATCGAAGCCTTCCATGGGCGTGCTGTCCACTTCTTCGAACGCCGCCGCGACCAGCGCCACGCCCAGGCCGATGTAGGCCTGGCGCGCGGCATGCTGAAAGTTGACTTCGGCGCCGCGCTGCGGGTAGCGTGCGAGCAGCATCTGCCGGTAGGCCTCCCAGCCCTCGTTCTTGCCGCCGCGCTCGGCGTTGGTGTGGTCGAACACGGCATTGATGCGCTCGGCGGTGTAATCGTCCCAGGCAGCAAACACCAGCAGGTGCGAACCGTCGCCGATCTGCGTCTGGCCGTTGGCGATGGCCTGGATTTTTTCGCGCAGCGGCGCATTCGTCACGACGATGACCTCGAACGGCTGCAGCCCGCTGGAGGTGGGCGCAAGGTGCACGGCCTGCAGAATGCGCTCGACCTTCTCCTGGGGCACCTTTTTCGTCGGGTCCATTTTTTTCGTGGCGTAGCGCCATTGCAAGCGTTCGATCAAGTCCATGGGAACTCCTTCAGTGAAAAAATGTCTATAGCAGCACACGCGCGGCCTGCCACGCTTGCGGCCGCGTTGCCATTGTCCGCCAGCGCCCGCGCCCGCGCCCGCGCAGGTGCGCAGCACCGCCTCATGGACAATCTGGGTTCAATGGATTGCACCACGCTTTTTGCACTCGCGTCATGACAGATTCCCCCGCACCACCGCCCGCCGGCCCGTCGTCACTTTCGCCTTCATCGGCGCCTTCCTCTGCGCCCACCTCGCCCCCGCGCCGCGTGAGCCCCTGGTGGCGCGGTCTCAGTGTGGTGTTGCTGCTCGTGCTCGTGCTCGGCTGGGCCACGAGTGTGAGCCTGTACGAGCAGCTCAAGGCGCAGATCCACCACCTTCAGGCCAAGATCGTGGCGCTGCCGCAGGTGCACTACGTGGCCGTGCTCGTGGATGAGCAACAGCGTCCGGCCCTGCTCGTCACCTACGACCCCAAGGCCAAGGCCCTGCAGGTGCAGCGCCTGAACGCCGTGCGCGAGGGGCCCGAAGACAGCATGCAACTGTGGGCGCTGGACGGCAAGAACCCGCCGCGCTCGCTCGGCCTGGTGCTGAGCAAGTACCAAACGCTGCAAATCCCCGTGCAGCCGCAGGCGCTGCAAGGCGCGGTGGAGCTGGCCGTGAGCGTGGAAGACAAGGGCGGCGTGTCCGACCGCCAGGGGCCGCGGCTGCCGTACTTGTTTCGCGGCTGGTGGATTCAGAAGGCGATCTGATCAACCTGCCGGGTGGTCTTCACGGCTTCTTTGCAGCGGGCTTTTCCGCCGGGTTTTCCACCGCATCCGGCAGCAGGCAGCCTTCGCGCACTTGTAACTGGTTGTCGCGCGCAAAGTTCAGCACGAAATTCCAGGCCATGGGTTCGTGTTCGCGCAACTCGGTGTTCACCACCACGCACTTCACGCCGTCGAGCGTGGTCGGAATGCACCAGGGGGAATAGCTCAGGTGGCTGCCCGGCGCGGCGCCGCCGGGGCGGAACTGGCTCATCACGCCCGCCAGGCGCTCGGCCCAGTCGCTGGGGCGAAAGGTCTTGCCTTCCTGGGTGACGCCCAGGATGAAGACTTCGTTGGCGGAAGGAGAAACCATCGGGGTTGGAGTGGTGGGCGGCAAAGCGCATGGCAGGATCGCTGCATGCTGCACCGCAGCGAAGATTCTAACTCTTATATAAGAGCTGTCATTTCGCCGTGTCCGTCCTGCCCCTAAAATGGCTGCTTTCCAGCCCGGCGCGTGTGGCGTCGCGCACTGCGGGCCAACCCGCCACCACTGCACCGCCAGGAGATTCGCGCATGACCGCTTTCATCGAGGCCGCATCGCCCCACGTGATGAACACCTACGGGCGCCTGCCCATCGCGCTCTCGCACGGCCAGGGCTGCCGCGTGTGGGACGTGAACGGCAAGGAATACCTCGACGCGCTCGCGGGCATCGCGGTGAACACGCTGGGCCACAACCACCCCAAGCTCGTGCCGGCGCTGCAGGAGCAGCTTGGCAAGCTGATCCACACTTCCAACTACTACCATGTGCCGCTGCAGGAGGCGCTGGCAGCCAAGCTCGCCCAGCACGCAGGCATGAGCAACGTGTTCTTCTGCAATTCGGGCCTGGAGGCGAACGAGGCCGCGCTCAAGATTGCGCGCAAGTTCGGACACGACAAAGGCATAGAGCGGCCCGAAGTCGTGGTCTATGAAAAAGCCTTCCACGGCCGCTCGATCGCCACGCTCTCGGCCACGGGCAACCCCAAAGTGCAGGCCGGCTTCGGCCCGCTGGTCGAGGGCTTCATCCGCGTGCCGCTCAATGACATCGCCGCGCTCGAGCGCGCCACCGCGGGCAATCCCAATGTGGTCGCGGTGTTCCTCGAAACGATCCAGGGCGAAGGCGGCATCCACCCCATGCGCATCGAATACCTGCAGCAACTGCGCCGCCTGTGCGACGCGCGCGACTGGCTGCTCATGACCGACGAGGTGCAATGCGGCATGGGTCGCACGGGCAAGTGGTTTGCGCACCAATGGGCGGGCATCGTGCCCGACGTGATGCCGCTGGCCAAGGGCCTGGGCTCGGGCGTGCCCGTGGGCGCGGTGGTGGCCGGCCCCAGGGCCGCCAACGTGCTGCAGCCGGGCAACCACGGCAGCACCTTTGGCGGCAACCCGCTGGCCATGCGCGCGGGCCTCGAAACCCTGCGCATCATGGAAGAAGACGGCTTGCTCGACAACGCCGCGCGTGTGGGTGCGCACCTCAAGGCCGGGCTGGAGCGCGCCCTGGGCGGTTTGCCGGGCGTCAAGGAAGTGCGCGGCCAGGGTCTGATGCTGGGCGTGGAGCTCGCCAAGCCCTGCGGCGCGTTGCTGCAGCGCGCGGCCGACGCGGGTCTGTTGATCAGCGTTACGGCAGAGAGCGTGATCCGCATCGTGCCGCCCCTCATCCTCACCGCCGCCGAAGCCGACGAGATCGTCGCGCGCCTCGCGCCGCTGGTGCAGGCCTTCCTGGCCGAATGAACCGGACTCGGACATCCCCATGAAACACTACCTGCAATTCACCGATTTCAGCGCCGACGAGTACGCCTACCTCTTTCGCCGCGCCGCACTCATCAAAAAGAAGTTCAAGGCCTACGAAAAGCACCACCCGCTGGTGGACCGCACGCTCGCGATGATTTTCGAAAAAGCCAGCACGCGCACGCGCGTGAGCTTCGAGGCCGGCATGTACCAGCTTGGCGGCTCGGTCGTGCACCTGACCACGGGCGACAGCCAGCTCGGCCGCGCCGAGCCGATCGAGGACACGGCGCGCGTCATCAGCCGCATGGTCGATCTGGTGATGATCCGCACCTTCGAGCAGACCAAGATCGAGCGCTTCGCCGCGCACTCGCGCGTGCCCGTGATCAACGGCCTGACGAACGAATACCACCCCTGCCAGATCCTGGCCGATCTGTTCACCTTCATCGAGCAGCGCAGCGCGCCCGGCCAGGCGAGGCCGACCGATTGCCTCCAAGGCATTACCGTGGCCTGGGTGGGCGACGGCAACAACATGGCCAACACCTGGCTGCAGGCCGCGTCGCTGCTGGGTTTCAAGGTGCACGTGAGCACGCCGCGCGGCTACGAAATCGATGCCAAAATGGCCTCTAGTGCAGGCGGGATCAGCGCAGGCAGCTATCAATTTTTCAGCGACCCGCATGAGGCCTGCAAGGGCGCAGACCTGGTCACCACCGACGTCTGGACCAGCATGGGCTACGAGGCCGAGAACGCGGTGCGCCAAGAAGCCTTTGCCGACTGGTGCGTGACCCCCGCGATGATGGCCGCCGCCAGGCCCGACGCCCTGTTCATGCACTGCCTGCCCGCCCACCGCGGCGAAGAAGTCGCGGCCGAGGTCATCGACGGCCCGCAGTCCGTCGTCTGGGACGAGGCGGAAAACCGCCTGCACGTGCAAAAGGCGCTCATGGAATACCTGCTGCTCGGCACCGTGGCCTGAGAGGTTGACGCCACTGCCGCTGCCGGCAGCCTGCAAACATATAATCAAAAGTCAAATTCTCCACCAACTACCGCCCCATCCCCCCATGAGCGATACCCATACCGACGAAGCCCACACGGGCCCGATCAAGACGCCCAAGCAATTGCTGGTGACGAGCATTCTGGCCTTTGTCGTGCCGGTTTTCATCATCATCGGTTTGGTCATGTATGTCAGCTCCGGCAACAAACCCGCAGCCGGCGCCGACAATCTGGAAAAGGCCGTTGCCGAACGCATCCAGAAGGTAGGCTCGGTGGAGATACGCGACGCCAACCGCCCCCTGCGCACGGGTGAGGAGGTCTTCAAGGCCCAGTGCTCCGCATGCCATGCCGCCGGCGTGGCCGGTGCGCCCAAGTTTGGCGACGCGGCCGCGTGGGCGCCGCGCATCCAGACGGGGTTCGACGCCCTGGTGCAGTCCGCCATGAAGGGCAAGAACGCCATGCCGCCGCAAAGTGGTGGCGACTTCAACGACACCGAAATCGCCCGCGGCGTGGCCTACATGGCAAATGCCGGCGGCGCCAAGTTCACCGAACCGGCCGCGCCTGCAGCCGCCGCTTCGGATGCCGCAGCCGGGGCGCCAGCCGCCGCCGCGAGCGCGAACTGAAATCGCGGCCAAGTTTTTCCGCCATTCTCCCGCCCTTGCCCTATGCCCCACGGCAGACATTAGTGTGCTGCCCCGCAAAGAGCTGCACATGAAATCGCGCCTTCGCACGCAGGGCGGCGTTGCAAATCCTCGCGATACCACCCGGTATCGCGAGGATTTGCAACGCCGCCCGGGCCGAAAAGACGCGGTTTTATGTCGCAGATAGCGTCGAACACTACACTAGCAAGGCCGCCGCCAACGCTTCATCACCCGGCTGCTCGGACGCAGCCCCAGCACTGTCAACCGAAAACTGCGGCTCTGCGCCGCCGCGGGGCGCGAAGTGACTTTGCGCGTCTGAGAGGTTGAGAGTCTGAGAGTCTTTCGTCCATGGCCGCCTTGCACACCAAAACACCCCCGCTTGTCGTTGCAAATGCTCGCCATAGCCCGAGCTATGGCTGCGCTTTGCGCCTCGATCGGTGGCGTTTTGATGCGCCTTTCGGCCGCGGCCGAAAAACTCTCAGCCTCTGAGCTGCCTTGCCTGCTCAAGGGCAGCGTCGCAACGGCTCGCCGCCCGCGCCATCAAACCGGCGCAGCGTCTTCCGCTTCGGGCGGCACGCCAGGAGCAGGCACTTGGTCGACCCCCAGGCTGCCTTGCAAGGGTTGCTGTGCGAACAGGCCCTGGCGCAAGCCGATCAGGCCCAGCAGCGCCTCGTCGCGCATGCTGCCCGGCGGCAAGGTGCGCAAGCGCGACAGCGACGCTTCAAGCGCAAGCCGCAATTCCTCGGGCGGCGGCAGCGGCCGTCCGGCACGTTGGCGCGCGCGGTAGTGCGCGGCGATCATCCCCAGCAGGCGGTTCAGCGCGGCGCGGTTGACATCGGGCAAGTCGTTGCGCGCGCGGCGCAGGTTGAGGATGTTGAGCCCCAGGCGGATCTCGTCGAGCAAGTCCACACCCGCGATGTCTTCACCGGGCTGCAGCGACGCGAGCCGCGGTGCGAGCAGGCCCAGCAGATCGAGCATGCGGATCATGAAGCGCTCGCGATTTTGCGGGCCGCTGCCTTCTGCCGCCTCGGCCAGCAGCCCCCAGCCCTGGCGCACCAGGCGCTGCGCGCTCCATTCGGCACCGATCGAGCGAAACAGCCGCGTCACCACGAGCGCGAACAGCATGCCGATCACGGTGGACAGCGAGGAGTTGACGAAGCGCGTGAAGTCGGCCTCGTAACGGTTCTGGATCGCAAGCAGCGTGGCGAAATTCGTCACCAGCACCATGCCCGGCAAAAAAAGCGTGGGACGCACCGCCATCAGGCCCGCGGGCAGCAGCACCGTGGCCACCACCAGCACCAGCGGCACGAAGTCGTGGATCGCGGGCAGGATGCCGAACAGGTACACGCCCGCGACCAGCGTGGCCACCATGATCCAGTTCAGGAACAGCATGATGCTCGGCGCCGGGTCGTCCTGCGCGGCAAAGAACGCCGCCGCGACGCCGGCCATCATTGCTCCCGAGGCGCCGTCGGGCCAGCCCAGCGCGAGCCAGATCAGGCAGTACGAAAACATGGTCGCCCCCGCGGCCAGGGCTGAAAAGCTCACCATGCTCCAGTCGATGTGGCGATTGCCGATGTGCACCAGGCGCCGCAGGTCAAGGCCGAATGCCGGCGCAGGCGGAGGCGCCCCATCCGTGATGGCCTGCTGCAGGTGGCGGCAGTCGAACCAGAGCTCGGCGAGCTCCGCGAGGCGCAGCAGCAGGCTGTTGCGCAGCAGCGCCGCGCTGTCGCCATCGAGCGGCGCGCGCAGGCCGTCGATGCGCGCGCGCCATGCGTCCAGGCTGGCCTGCGCGGGCGGCGCTTCCTGCTCGATCCAGCTGCGCAGGTCGGCAAGCAGGCGCTGCAGCTCGGCGTCCTCGGTCGCGGCGGTGCCGAGGTCATCAAGCCGGGACTCGACCGCAGCCAGCACCGGCAGCATGCCGAGCAGGCGCGCGCGCAGCTCGGCGAGCCAGTCGGCCAGCGCGCCGTGGCGCGGGTCGTCGCGCCGCGTGAAGGGGATCACCAGGTCCAGCTGCGACAAGTCCATGGCAAGACGCCGGCGCAGCTCGCCGGGGCTGCCGCGCTGCGCGAGCACCTGTGCGCACCACGAGCGCGCATCTTTCATCAGCGCCTGCATGCGCGGCACGAGCTGCGTCTTGATCGAGACCGGGAACACCACCGCGCCGATCACCACCGCGCACAGGCTGCCCAGCACGATCTCCTCGCTGCGCGCGAGGGCGGTGTCGAAGATCGTGTCCGGCTGCATCGCCGCCGGAAAACCGACGAAGGCGGCCGTGTAGCCGGCCAGCATGAAGATGTACGAGGACGGCCCGCGGTGCAGCAGCGAAACGAACATGCAGCCCGCGAGCCACAGCGCAAGCGCCAGGCTCAGCACCTCGGGCACATGCAGCAAGTTGGGCACGAGCACGATCACCGCCGAAGAGCCGAGCAAGGTGCCCAGGATGCGGTAAATCCCGCGCGAATTGGTACCGCCGAGCACCGGCTGCATCACGATGTACGCGGTGGCCATGGCCCAGTAGGGCCGCGGCAGGTCGGCAGCCAGGGCGATGTAGAGCGCGATGATGGAGGCGAGAAAAGACTTGGCCGAATGCAGCCACGCCTGGCGATCGAGCAGCAACATGCCGTGGGCCTTTTCCTGTCCGTTCCTGCTTTCAGCCTCTCAGGGCATCCTGGGGCTGCCGCCCGCGGATGCGCTGCCTTCGGTCGTACCCGCGGCCTGATCGCCCCAGCCGCCGCCGAGCGCGAGGAACAGGCGGATCTGGTCTTTCGAGACCTGCGCCTCGGCGGCCGCGAGGCTGGCTTCGGCGGCGGCCAAGGTGCGCTCGGCGTCCAGGCTCGCGAGGTAGGGCACGCGCCCCCCTTCGTAGAGGCGGCGCATGTCGGCGGCTGCGACCTCGGCGCGGTCGCGCGCCTCGCGCAGGGCCGCGACGTGGCGCAGGTCTTCGGCGTAGCTGCTCAGGATGGTCTGGGTTTCGCGCAGGGCCTGCAGCACGACGCGGTCGAACTCGGCCAGCATCATGTCGGCACGCGCCGACGCGCCGCGCACCCGCGCCCGCGCACCGCGGCCAGGAATGGACCAGCTGAGCAAAGGCCCGAAGGTGAACTGCTGCGTGACTTTTTTGCCGAAGTCGTCGAGCAGGCCGTTGGCACCGAAAGAGCCGCCGATGAACACGTCCGGGTACATCTCGGCCGTGGCCACGCCGACGTCGGCCGTGGCGGCTGCGAGTTCGCGCTCGACCTGGCGCACGTCGGGGCGGCGGCGCAGCAGTGCGGCGCCGTCACCGACGGGGATGGGCTGCTTGAGCTCGGGCGCCTCGGCGCAGTCCAGGGCCTCGGCGGGTACCTGGTCGGGCGTGCGGCCGAGCAATTCGGCCAGTTCGTAGGCGGCAGCCTGCTTGCGCGCCTGCAGCAGTGGCAGCGCGGCTTGCAGGGTTGCTACCTGGGTGTCGGCGCGCTTCACCGCCGTCACGGTGCCGCGGCCACTCGTGTGCAGCCGCGCGGCAACTTGGCGGCTGGCTTGCTGCAGCTCGAGCGAATGCCGCGCCACGGCGAGTTCGTGGTTGCCATGGCATATCTCGGCGTAGGCGCCAACCACGGCGGCCACGACGCTGATGCGTGCCAAGTCGCTGGCCGCCTGCACGGCCTCGGCGTCGGCGCTGGCGGCTTCGGTGACACGGCGCAGCTTGCCAAACAGGTCGAGCTGGTACGACACGGACAGGCTCCCGTTCGCAAAATTGGCCACGGGCAGCACCTCGGGCTGCAGCAGCGACTCGGCGGAGATGCGGCCGCGCATCACCGCGGCTTCGACGTTGCCGTTCACGCCGCCCAGCGCGAGCGCCTGCACGTAGCGCGCCTGCGCCTGCGCGAGACGCGCCGCGGCCACCCTCAACTCCACGTTGCCTTGCAGCGCCTGCTCGACCAGCGCATCGAGCCGCGCATCGTCGTAGAGCTTCCACCAACGGCCGGCGACGGCTTCGTGCGCCGCGTCCACGGCACTGGAGCCGCGCGCGTCGAGCGCCAGCGGCTGCTGCTGCGTCTGGGCAAAGCGCGAATCCTTGGGCAGCGCATAGTCCGGCCCCACGGTCGTGCACGCCGTCATGCTGGCGAGCGCCAGTGCCAGCACACCCCCTTGCAACAGCCGCTTCATGATGCGTGTGCGGAAGATGCAGTGGGCGCGGGGGCAGCGGGTTTGGACTCTTCCTTGCCCGCTTCGATGCTCACCGTGGCCGTGCGGCCCGCAATCAGGTGCATGCCCTGCGGAACCGCGTCGATGCCGATGCGCACGGGCACGCGCTGCGCGAGCCGCACCCAGTCGAAAGCCGGCTGCACGTTGGGCAGCAGCGTTGCGCCGTCGCTGCGAAAGCGGTCTTCTATGCCCACGGCGATGCTTTGCACGTGACCATGCAGCACGCCCGACTCGCCCATGACGTGGATGTCCACGGGGTCGCCCTCGCGAATGCCATGCAGGCGCGTTTCTTCGAAGTAGCCATCGACGCGGAACGAGCGCGTGTCGAGCACGGCGAACACCGCCTTGCCGGCCGTCACATAGTCGCCCACGCGCACCGTGCGGTCGCCGGCGCGGCCATCGACGGGGCTGCGCACCACCGTGCGCTCGAGGTTCAGGCGTGCGAGGTCGAGCGCCGCCTGCGCCGTGGCGACGCTGGCCTCGGCCGCGGTGATGTTGGCCTTGGCGGCTTCGACGCCGGCATGCGCCTTGTCCAGATTGGCGCGGCGCGCTTCTATTTCTTCCGTGGCGATGAGGTCTTTGAGGCTGCGGTCGCGCTGCGCCTCGCGTTGCAACTGTTGCTCCGCGGCCAGGCTTTGCACCAAATTAGCGCGGTGCTGCGCCAGGCTCGCCTTGCTTTGCGCAAGCGCCGCCTGCGCCTGCTCCAGCGCGATCTTGTAGCGCGCCTGATCGACCACGAACAGCACCTCACCACGGCGCACGGCGGCGTTGTCGCGCACGCGCACGTCGGACACCAGGCCCGAAACGTCGGGCGCCACCTGCACCACCTCGGCGCCGATGTGCGCATCGCGGGTCCACGGGTCGTGCATGTAATAACGCCACAAGTGCTGCAGCACGAGCAAGGCCGCGACGGTGACCGCGAGCGTCACCACGACGGAAATGATCTTGCGCGCCATGGCTCAGGCCGCCCAGGTGCGCACGAGCGCAAACAAGGCGCCGAGTACCAGCACGTACAAGGCAAGATCGAACAAAGGCGGGTGCCAGACGTAGCGGTACACCTGGGTGCGCAGCAACACCAGGCGCACGCCGCTGTGCAGTAGATAAGCAAGCAGCATCATCCCCACGAGCGTGGGGATGAAGACGCCATAGAGGCTGAACTCTCCGTACATGGGGGTGTCTCGATGGTTGTGAGTCAAGCAAAACCGATCGATTTTAGCGAGGCCCCGCCTTGCGCGCTGGGGTAGGGAAATTGCGCTTGCTACCTGACATCGTCGCGCCGCGACAAGCGCAGCAGCGCGTACAGCAGCGTGGCATAAGGCCAGAGCCAGCCCAGCCATTGCCCCAGGCCGTAAAAACGGATGAATCGCCCTTGCTCCCAAAGTTGGAGCGTGTGGCTGAAGTAGGCGCTCGTCGGTGCCTGGTTGAGCACCGACAGATGCCAGGCCAGTGCGAGCAGCAGCAGCGCCAGGCACGCGCGCCGGCCCATGGGCAGCAGCACGGTGGCCGCCAGCAGTACCAGCACCAGGCTCGCGCGCACCGGCAGGCTCAGCCAGTCCCAGGCGTGCACCGGACCCCAGCTCAGCGCCGCCGACAGCGCCGTGGCGGCCAGGCCCGCGAGCAGCGCGCCCGCGGCAAACAGCGCACGCCGCCCGGCCGTGCGGATCACGCCGTAGCCGAGCAGGCACGGAATCAGGAGCCCCAGCGCCACGCAAAGCATCTCGCCGCCGGGCGAAAGCGGATCGAGCGATTCTTCGTCGAGCTGCGGCAGCCAGTCCAGAAACGGCGTGCCGTCCAGCGCCTCGACGAGCGCGGCATCCAGCCGCTCGAGCACCTGGCCGAGGCCAAAAGGCACGGCTGCCGGAAACAGCAGCGCGGCGGGCCACAGGGCCAGCAGCACGAGCGCGCCGCGCGCGTCGGGCACGAACCAGCGCGCGCGCAGGTCGCTCCAGCGCGCCAGCGCGCCCCAGCGCTCGAGCAGCACGGCCGCCAACGCGCCCGCGAGCGTGCCCAGCGCATTGAGCAGCCAATCGAGATTGGACGCCACGCGCTGCGGCAGGTAAATCTGCAAAAACTCCATGCCGAGCGACAGCAGCGCCCCCGCGAGCGTGGCAAGCGCGAACGCCCAGCGCGTGCGCACGCCCGTGCGCAGCAGCGCGAGCGCGAGCACAAACCCCAGCGGCGCATAGCCAAGCAGGTTCGTAAAGACGTCGAACCGCGTCCAGTACGGCGGCGGCAGCGGTGTCAGCAGGAAAGCCCAGGGCGCAACCCCTTGCGCGCGCCAGCCGCTGAAGGGAAACAGGCTCGCAAAAACGATCAGTGCGACGTAAATCAGCGCCAGGGGCCAGGCAGAGGTCTTGTGCATGTTTTGTGCATGATCCCGGTGCGCCCCGCGTCCTCAGAACGGTTTGACCACCACCAGCACCACCGCCACGAGCAGCAGCAGCACGGGCACCTCGTTGAACCAGCGAAACCACGTGTGGCTGCGCTGGCTGGTGCCCGCCGCGAGCTTGCGCAGCAGCACGGCGCAGGCATGGTGGTAGCCGATCACCAGCAGCACCACGGCGAGCTTGGCATGCAGCCAGCCGTTGCCCGGCCCGCGGCCTATGCCGTAGCCCAGCCACAGCCACAGCCCCAGCACCACGGCCGGCACGGCGAGCAGCGTGCTAAAGCGCAGCAGCTTGCGCGCCATGAGCAGCAGGCGCTCGCGCTCGGCCACCGAGCCCGGCGCCACCATGGCGAGGTTGACGAAGATGCGTGGCAAATAGAACAAGCCGGCGAACCAGCTGGCCACGAAGACGATATGGAAGGACTTGACCCAGAGCATGGCGGCAGTGTAGGGCTTCCACGGGCGAGGCGTAGCGATAACCCCGGATGAGGCACAATTTTCCCCATGCACCTCCACAGCCCCGCCCCTTTCCCGCAAAACCGTCCGCGGCGCCTGCGCCGCAACGCCTTCACGCGCAACCTGGTGCGCGAGCATGCGCTCTCGCCGCACGACTTCATCTACCCCGTGTTCGTGCACGAGGGCACCAAGCTGCGCACCCCCGTGCCCTCCATGCCCGGCGTGGAGCGCCTGAGCCTGGACCTGCTGTGGCCCGTGGCGCAGGAATGCGTGCAACTGGGCATTCCGGTGCTGGCGCTGTTTCCGGCCATAGACCCGGCGCTCAAGACGCCCGACGGCAAAGAGGCCACCAACCCCGACGGCCTGATCCCGCGCGCGGTGCGTACGCTCAAGCGCGAGTTTCCCGATCTGGGCGTGCTCACCGACGTGGCGCTCGACCCGTACACCAGCCACGGCCAGGACGGCGTGCTCGACGACACGGGCTACATCCTCAACGACGAGACGGTGGAAATCCTCACCGCGCAGGCGCTCGCACATGCGCAGGCCGGCGTGGACATCGTCGCGCCCAGCGACATGATGGATGGACGCATCGGTGCGATCCGCGAGGCCTTCGAGGTGCAGGGCCACATCCACACCGCCATCATGGCCTACAGCGCCAAGTACGCGAGCGCGTTCTACGGCCCGTTTCGCGACGCCGTGGGCACGCGCGGTGCGCTCGGCAAGAGCAACAAGAACGTCTATCAGATGGACCCGGCCAACACCGACGAGGCGTTGCGCGAAGTGGCGCTGGACATCGCCGAAGGCGCGGACATGGTGATGGTCAAGCCCGGCATGCCCTACCTGGACGTGGTGCGCCGCGTGAAGGACGAATTCCGCGTGCCGACCTTTGCCTACCAGGTCAGCGGCGAGTACGCGATGCTCAAGGCCGCAAGCGCCAACGGCTGGCTCGATCACGACGCGGTGATGCTCGAGAGCCTGCTCGCCTTCAAGCGTGCGGGCGCCGACGGCGTGCTGACCTATTTCGCCCTCGAGGCCGCACGGATACTGCAAAAAACATAGCTGTTAGCGCAGTATTTACCTGCGCAAGGGGCTTATTTGTTTGTGAAAATCATGCTCCTGGCCCTCAAGGATGCGTTGCTTTTGCGCCGCAAAGCCTGCGCACCAGCCATTCGCTTGCACAGACAAATGCTATTTCGACAATAATTGCGTTCTCATTTATTGTCATGAACATGCCATCCCCAGCCCTTCCTGCCGATGCCACCCTTGCATCGGCGCCGTTCGACCTCGAAAAACAGGTGGGCTACCAGCTGCGGCGCATCGTCGCGCTGCTGGGTGCCGAGATCACGCACCGTGTTGAGCCGCTGGACCTGACGGACGCGCAGTGGAAGCCTTTGTTGCGCCTGCTGCTGGGCCAGGAAGGCACGGTGGCCGCACTGGCACGCAGCTGCCACATGGACGCGGGCGGCATGACGCGGCTGCTCGACCGGCTCGAAGCCAAAGGGCTGTGCACGCGCGTGCGCTCGGCGCAGGACCGGCGCGTCGTGCATACCGAGCTGACCGACGCCGGCCGCACCGTGGCCGCGCAGCTGCCCGCGATCTTCGAAGCACTGCAGGCCCAGGCCTTGCAAGGCTTCAGCGCGGCCGAGGTGGCGCAGCTGCTCGCCTTCACCCAGCGCATCCGCGAAAACCTGCAGGCGCTTGCCCCGGCCCTCGATGGCGCAAGCGCCTCTTGCTACGAACACCCTGCACCATGACACCTCCTTTCATTGCCGCCGTGTCCCAGGCGCGGGCAGGTTTCGCCGCGTCCCTGCGCCCGCGTTCCTGCATGGCGGGTGCGCGGGCCTTGGCTGTCACGACAGTGGCAGCCCTTATGGCCCTGGCGGGCTGCGCCGACCACGCCGGCATTGCGGCGCAGGTGCAGATGCGCGACGCCGCCAGCCTGGGGCTGGCGCCGGCACCCCACTCTGCCGCGGGCGGCGCGGGCGCTGAGGCCGGCAACGCCAGCGCGCCCGGCGTGGCGCTGCAAGCCGATTGGTGGCGCATGTGGGGCGACGCGCAACTCGACGCGCTCGTCGCGCAGGCGCTGGCCGGCAACCCCTCGCTGCAGCAGGCGCAGGCGCGCCTCGCGAGCGCCTGGGCGTTCAGCGAGGCCGTGCGCGCAAGCGACGGCCCGCGCCTGGACGGCAACCTGAACCTGAACCGCCAGCTCTACAGCGCCAAGGGCATGTACCCGCCCCCCGTAGGCGGCAGCGTGCTCAATAGCGGGCTCGGGCGCCTCACGGGCAGTTGGGAACTCGACTTTTTCGGCAAGAACCAGGCTGCGCTCGCGGCGGCCATAGGTGCGGCGCGCGCCGCCGAGGCCGACGCGCAGGCCGCGCAGCTTTTGCTCGCGAGCAGCGTGGTGCGCAGCTACTTCCAGCTTGCACGGCTGCAGGCGCAGCTCGCCGTGGCCGAACGCACCCTGGCGCAGCGCCAGGAAACGCTGCAACTGGTGCGCGAGCGCTTCGCCGCAGGGCTGGACACGCGCGTGGAGCTGCGCCAGAGCGAAGGCGGCGTGCCCGACGCGCGCCAGCAGATCGAGGCGTTGCGCGAGCAGATCGCCCTCACGCGCAACGCCATCGGCGCGCTCGTTTCCGAGCCAAAAGCGGCTCTAGTGCTTGATACACCTCCACTAGCAGCTATCAAAGCAGTAGAAATCCCGGCGCAGCTGCCGGCCGAACTGCTCGGCCACCGGCCCGACATTGCCGCCGCGCGCTGGCGCGTGGAAGCGGCCACACGCAGCGTCGATCAAGCGCGCAGCCTGTTCTACCCCAACGTCAACCTCGCCGCCTTCGTGGGCCTCTCCAGCATAGGGCTGGACAACTTTGCGAAGGCGGGCAGCAAGGAATGGGGCTTCGGCCCGGCGATCAGCCTGCCGATCTTCGACTCGGGCCGCCTGCGCGCCAATCTGCGCGGCAAGTCGGCCGACCTGGACGCCGCGGTGGCGAGCTACAACGCGAGCCTGCTCGACGCCGTGCACGACGTGGCCGACCAGCTCGACTCGGCACGCTCCATCGCGCGCCAGCAGGCCGAGCAACGCCAGGCGCAGGCCGCGGCCGAAGCTGCGTATGCGCTCGCGCTCGAACGCTACCGCGCGGGGCTGTCGAATTACCTCACGGTGCTCGTGGCCGAAACCAGCGTGCTCGCGCAGCGGCGCCTGGGCGTCGAGCTGGCCGCGCGGAGTCTGGACACGCAGGTCAGCCTGATCCGTGCGTTGGGCGGCGGCTACCAGGCCACGCTGCCCGAGTCGGTGGCACGCGCAACACGCTGAACGCGCGCCACCTGCAGCCACGTTGCCCGCCCGGCCCAAGCCCCCAACACCCCTCCTTTTGCCGTTTCGACCTTTTTGGACCTCCCATGACCGAACCGCAACCCACCTACGCCGCGCGTGCCACCAACCCCACCCGCCGCAAGGCCCTGCTCGCGCTCGCCGTCGTGGTGCTCGTCGCGGGTGCCGCCTGGGGCGCCTACGAGTGGCTCATCGCCAGCCATAACGAAGACACCGACAACGCCTACGTGCAAGGCAACGTGATCCAGATCACGCCGCAGACCGGCGGTACCGTGACGGCCATCCTCGCCGACGACACCGACTTCGTGCAGGCCGGCGCACCGCTCGTGCGGCTCGACCCGGCCGACGCCCGCGTGGCGCTGGCGCAGGCCGAGGCCGCGCTCGCGCAGACCGTGCGCCAGGTGCGCACCATCTACGTCAACGACGCCGCGCTGCAAGAACAGGTGCGCCTGCGCGAGGCCGACGCCACGCGCGCGCGCACCGACGTCACGCGCACCAGCGACATCCTGCAGCGGCGCCAGAAGCTCGCGGGCAACGGCGCCGTCTCGCAGGAAGAGCTGCACCAGGCACAGGCCCAGTACGACGCCGCGCGCGCTGCACTTGCCGCGGCCGAAGCCGCCATCGCCGCCGCGCGCGAACAGCTCGCGAGCAACCAGGCGCTGACGCAGGGCGTGCCGCTCGAGCGCCACCCCAACGTGCTCGCCGCCGCCGCCAAGCTGCGCGAAGCCTATCTGGCCGAGCGCCGCACCGTGCTGCCCGCGCCCGTGGCCGGCTACGTGGCGCGCCGCAGCGTGCAGCTGGGCCAGCGCGTGGCCGCGGGCACGCCGCTCATGAGCATCGTGCCGGCCGAGCAGATGTGGATAGACGCCAACTTCAAGGAAAACCAGCTGCGCAACCTGCGTCTGGGCCAGCCCGCCACGCTCACGGCCGACCTCTATGGCGGCAAGGTCGAATACCACGGCCGCATCGCCGGTCTGGGCATGGGCACGGGCGCGGCCTTTGCGCTGCTGCCCGCACAAAACGCCACGGGCAACTGGATCAAGGTGGTGCAGCGCGTGCCGGTGCGCATTGCGCTCGACCCCAAAGAGCTGCGCGCGCATCCGCTGCGCGTAGGGCTGTCCATGCTCGTCGATGTCGATACCTCGGACCGCAGCGGCCCCATGCTGGCCGCGCAGCCGCGCACCGAACCCGTGGCGCAGACCGGCGTCTATGCCGACCTGGACCGCGGCGCCGAGGCCGAAGTGGCGCGCATCATCGCGGCCAACGCCGGGCCCACCGCCAAGGGCGGGCCCCAAAACGGCAAGCCGGCGGCCAGCGCCCCACGCAGTGCCACCAGCAGCAGCACACACAGCGCCAGCGCGCACCAAGGCTGATCGGCCCCCGAAAGTCCGCGCATGAACGCAGCTTCCGCCAGCGCAACTTCGGGCACGCCGCCACCAGCACCGCCCGCTCCACCGGCCTCACAGGCGCCCGCGCCCGCTGCGCCGCTGCCACCGCTGTCGGGCAGCGCACGCCTGTGGGGCACGCTCGCACTCTCGGCGGCCACGTTCATGAACGTGCTCGACACCTCGATTGCGAACGTGTCGCTGCCTGCGATCGCGGGCGACCTGGGCGTGAGCCCCACGCAGGGCACCTGGGTCATCACGAGCTTTGCCGTGGCCAACGCCATTTCGGTGCCGCTCACGGGCTGGCTGTCGCAGCGCTTCGGCCAGGTGCGCCTGTTCGTCGCGAGCGTCATTTTGTTCGTGCTGGCCTCGGTGCTGTGCGGCCTCGCGCCCACCATGACGCTGCTGATCGCCTTCCGCGCGCTGCAGGGCTTCGTCGCCGGGCCCATGATCCCGCTGTCGCAATCCTTGCTGCTGTCGAGCTACCCGCGCGCGCTCGCGGGCGTGGCCATGGCCGCCTGGTCCATGACCACGCTCGTCGCCCCGGTGACGGGCCCGCTGCTGGGCGGCTGGATCACCGACAACATGACCTGGCCGTGGATTTTCTACATCAACGCGCCCGTGGGCATCCTCTCCGCGCTCGTGACCTGGGCGATCTTCCGCCACCGCGAGTCGCCGCGCCATGCCCTGCCCATAGACTCGATCGGCCTGGGCCTGCTCGTGGTCTGGGTCGCGAGCATGCAGATCATGCTCGACATCGGCAAGGAACACGACTGGTTCGAGTCGCCGCTGGTGGTGGGCTGCGCCGTCGTCGCGGCCATAGGCTTTGCCGCGTTCATGGTCTGGGAGCTCGGCGACAAACACCCGGTGGTGGACTTGACGCTGTTCAAGGTGCGCAACTTCTGGGCCGGCTCCATCGCCATTTCTCTGGGGTATGGCGTGTTTTTCGGTAACGTGGTGCTGCTGCCGCTGTGGCTGCAGCAGTTCATGGGCTACACGGCCACGCAGGCTGGCGAAGTGCTGGCGCCCGTGGGCCTGCTCGCGTTGGTGCTGGCACCCATCGTCGGGCGCACCATCTCCAAAGCCGATCCGCGCCAGTACGCCACCATTTCCTTCCTGGTGTTCGCGCTGGTGCTGTGGATGCGCTCGCGCTTCAATACGCAGGCCGACGTGCTCACCATCCTGATCCCCACCGTCATCCAGGGGATCGCGATGGCGTTTTTCTTCATCCCGCTCGTGACGATCACGCTCTCTGAGGTGCACGGCCCGCGCATTCCCTCGGCTTCGGGACTGTCGAACTTCATGCGCATCACCGCCGGCGCCATAGGCACCTCGGTCTCAACCACGCTGTGGGAGCGCCGCGCGACAATGCACCATGTGCACCTGGTCGAAACCCTGCAGCAGGGCAACGGCACGCTCGCGCAAACGCTGCAGGGCCTGCAAGCCGCGGGGCTGACGCAGCAGCAGGCGCTGGGCCAGGTGGAGCGCCTACTGAACCAGCAGGCCTTCATGCTCGCGGCCAACGACATTTTTTACGCCTCGGCGCTCATCTTTTTGCTGCTGATCCCGCTGATCTGGCTCGCGCATCGTCCGCACGCCGGCGAGGGCAGCGCCGACGCGGCTGCGGGCGCGCATTGATGCCGTCTTGATGCAGCGGGAGGGCCCGGTTACGATCCGCCCACCCAGCCCGCTCTGCGCACCCCACCCTCTGGAGCCGCGCCATGCACCTTGCCATGCCCACCGACGCTTCGTCCAACCGCCCGCACCGCTTCGACGTCTGCAACGGCGACGCCGACGGCCTGTGCGCGGTGCGACAGTGGCGCCTGCACGCGCCTGGAGAGGCCACGCTGGTCACGGGCCTCAAGCGTGACATCGCACTGCTCGAACACGTGGCTGCCGAGCCGGGCGACGAAGTGCTGGTGTGCGACATCGCGCTGGCGCGCAACCGCGCGGCGCTCGAACGCCTGCTCGCGCGCGGCGTGCACGTGCGCTACTTCGACCACCACGCGAGCGGCGCGCCGCTCCAGCACCCCTGCCTCGAAGCACACCTCGACGCTGCGCCCGATGTTTGCACCAGCGTACTCATGGACCGTGCGCTCGGCGGGCGCTTTCGCGCCTGGGCCGTGGTCGGCGCGTTTGGCGACAACCTGGGCGCCGTGGCCGAGCGGCTCGCCGCCACGCTGGCGCTGAGCCGCAGCCAGGTCGACGCGCTGCGGCGCATGGGCGAGGCGATCAACTACAACGCCTACGGCGAGTCCGCAGGCGACGTGCTCATCCACCCCGCGCAGCTGTATGCGCTCATGGCGCGCTACGAAGACCCGCTCGAAATGCGCGCGCACGAGCCCGTGTTGCAGGCGCTGGACGCGCAGCGCGCGGACGACCTGGCGCACGCCGCGGGCCTTGCCCCCTACTGGCAGGATGCGCGCGGCAGCGTTCTGATCTTGCCCGCCGCGCCCTGGAGCCGGCGCATCGTGGGCCACCTCGCGAACCAGCTCGCGAACCAGGAGCCGCAGCGCGCGCATGCGCTGCTGCTGCCCGTGCAAGAAGATACGCCCGCGGGCAAAGACAGCACCCTCTGGCGCGTGAGCGTGCGCGCCCCGCGCAGCGCCCCTGGCGGCGCAGGCGAGCTGTGCAGCCGCTTCGGCGGCTCGGGCCGCGCGGGCGCGGGCGGCATAGACCAGCTGCCGCAAAACGCGCTCGAAGACTTCGTCCGCGCCTTTGCTGCGGCGCGCTGGGCTTGCTGAAAATCGCCCGGTTCGCGCACCACGTACGGCAGGGCCGCCCCGCTTTTCCGCCACGCCTTCCACCGTAAAGGACTTGCCCATGCTGCTTTTCACACTGGAACCGCAAAGCCCCTTCGCCACCGCGCTGGCCGCGGCGCTCGGCGTGCCGCTGGCGCTCCATGAAGACCGTATCTTTGTCGACGGCGAGTGCAAGCTGCGCCCGCTGGTCGATCCGCGCGGCGCCGACGCCTACGTCGTGCACAGTCTGCACGGCGGCCCCGACCTCAGCCCCCACGACAAGCTCGCGCGGCTGCTGATCTTCATCGCAACGCTGCGCGACCATGGCGCGGCGCGCGTCACGGCGGTCGTGCCCTACCTGGCCTATGCGCGCAAGGACCGCCAGACCAAACCCTGGGATCCGCTCACGCTGCGCTACGTGGCGCAGCTGTTCGAGGCCGTGGGCACGGCGCAGATCATCGTGCTCGAGGCGCACAATGTCGCAGCGTTCCAGAATGCCTTCCGCATCCCCACGATGCACCTCGAGGCGCACCGTGCGTTCGATGCCTTCGCCAGCGAGATCGCCCCGTCCGGCCCGCTTGCCGTCGCCTCGCCCGACCCCGGGGGCGTCAAGCGCGCCCAGCTCTGGCGCGAGGCGCTCGAGCAACGGCTGGGGCGCGAAGTCGGCTTTGCGATGATAGACAAGCGGCGCAGCGCCGGGCTGGTCAGCGGCGGTGAACTCGTCGCCGGTGACGTGGCGGGCGCCACCGTGCTGCTGCTGGACGACCTGATCGCCAGCGGCGAAACCATGTCGCGCGCCGCCAGCGCGTTGCGCCGGGTCGGCGCGGCGCAGGTGCTGGCATGCGCCGCGCATGGCTTGTTCATCGCCCCCGCCGCGGCGGTGCTAGCAGCCTGTCGGACTTTAGGCGTCGATAGCGAGAATGTGCCCCAGCGAGGCCAGTTTTTGCCGGATTCGCCGCCGACGATTCCAAAGTCCGACAGGCTGCTAGAGCACGAATCCATCGCGCGGGTGCTCGTCACCGACAGCGTGCCGCCGTTTCGCATCGACCCGGCGAGCCCCGTCAGGCACAAGTTGCGGGTGGTGTCCGGCGCGCCGCTGTTCGCACAGGCAATCCAGGCCAGTCACGCGGCGTGGCTGGGGAAGGCAATGACCGGCGACGCCAGCGCCGCCGCAGCGCGCGCAACGTAGCGCTGGGCCTGCGCAGGCCACTTCGCGGGCGTGCGCGGCGACGGTTCGAGCAGGTGGGCCAGCGCCAGGCGAGCGCGCCGCAGCGCCCGCTGGGCGAGGTACAGCTGCAGCAGGGCGGCAGAAGGCCGCCCGCCCAAGGCCGCGGCACAGCCGTCGATCAGACGCGGCGCGACCCAGGGCGCACCGAGCATCTCGCACTCGAGACCGAGGAAGACCAGCTCCTCGAAAGGGTCCTGCTGCCGCATCGCGGTGTTGAACTCCAGGCAGTCGATGACGACCGGGGGATCGAGCAGACACACATGCTCGGGCCGCAGGTCGCCATGGCCATCGACCACCTGGTGTGTACGCAGGCGCTCCGCAATCTCTGCCTCGTGCACGGCGAACGCGGCGTCCAGACGGTCGAGCACCACGGCAGCGCCGGGCACCGCGAGGTGCGGCGTCAGCAAGACCGCGCGATCGATGGCACGTTCGCTGCGCAGGTGACCCAGGTACTCGTCGATGCCCATGGTGCTGCGCTGCGCGCCGCGGTAAAACGGCGCGAGCACGCCCGCCACGGCATCGATGTCCGCCGCGCCCGCCTTGCCTTGGCGCAGCAGCTGGTCGAGCATGCGCCCCTCGGGCAGGCGCTGCATCAGCACGAGCCAATCCACCGTACGGGCCGATGCCTGGCATGCGCTTTCCGATACGAGCCTGAAGGCCTGCCCATCCCACTGCAGCGCCAGCACGTCCAGATAGACGCGCGCGGCCAGGCGCCGGTTGAGCTGCAGTTCCGCGTGCGCATTGGCCTCGCGCAGGGCCAGCGTCGTGAAGTCGAGGAAAGGGTAGCGCACCGGCTTCTTCAGCTTGAGCACGCGCTCGGGGCCAAGCACCAGCCACGACATGTGGGTCTCTATCGTCTGCACGGGCTGCCCCACGCAGGTACGCAGAAAGCCGAGTTTCGCGGTGATGTCGGGCGTGTCGTCCTGGGCTGTCATGGGAATGGGTTCAGCCTCTTGGGGCAGCCCGCGCAGGTGCGAAGCGCCGCCCAATGGACAATCTGGGTTCAAACATCATGGGGCCGCAGCGATAGCAAGCAGCCAAACTTCCGCGCCGACCGCTGCGCCATCAGCCCGCATCAGCCCGCGCCCTCATGAACGGGTTCAAGTGGCCTGCAGCGCGCGCCCCACGCGCTGCTCCAGCTCGGAGAGGCCGTAGCTGGTGAGGTCAAGATCATGCGTCGAAGACAAGCGCCGGCGCGCAGCATCACCGAGCGCGGCCTTGAGCTCGCCGAGGAAGGGGTCCGACGCAAAGATGGCCAGCGCCTGAAAGCGCCCGTCCGCTGCCTCCCGCTCCAGGTAGTCGGCAAGCTCGTGCGCAAAGTGCAAGTGCTCCTTGCGCTTGGGATCGGTAGGCGGCTGGTAGGCCGTGCCGCCGTATCCCCGGTCCGAGGCTTCGCGCCCCATCTTGTCGGACACGATCTCGCTCACCTTGCTGCGGCTCTCTGGATGTTCAAAGGTTTCGAGCACCCGCAAGGTGCCGTTGCTCTCTCGTTCCAAACAGCGTGCATGCGTGGCGTTGGCAATCAGGATGCGGTCTGCTTTCATGGTCTGAGCCCCTCTGTGTCATGGAAAAGGAAACCAACGGGCGCGGCAACTGCCTCGTGCGCCTAGCAGCCTGTCGGACTTTGGAATCGTCGGCTGCGAATGCGCCGCAGCGGCCCATTTTTTACCGTCTTCTTGCCCCATAGTCCCGCTATGGGGCGGCGAATCCGGCAAAAACTGGCCTCGCTGGGGCGCATTCTCGCTTTCGACGCCCAAAGTCCGACAGGCTGCCAGTGTAGTGTTGACGCTATCTGCGACATAAAACCGCGTCTTTTCGGCCGGGCCGCGTTGCAAATCCTCGCGATACCCCCCGGTATCGCTGCGGTTTGCGCCTTGCCCAGACCCAAAATCCATCGGTTTTATGTGTCGCATCAAACATCAAACACTGCACTAGTCACATTCTTGCATGAGGACAAGAACCGCCCGACAAGCGCGCACTGTGCGCGACCGATCGCGATCGGCGCGCGTCACCCAAGGTGCTTGGCGAAGAATGCCAGCGTGCGCTCGTTGGCGAGCTGGGCCGCGGCCTGGTCGTAGGAGCCGCGCTGGTCGCAGTGGAAGCCATGGTCGGCGGCGTAGATGTGCACTTCCACCTCGGGGTGCGCTTTGGCAAAGGCCTTGGCTTCATCGACCGGAATCCAGTGGTCGCGCTCGCCGAAGTGCGCGAGCGCCGGCACGCGCGGCTTGCGTGCCGATTCCTCGGGTGTGGTCATGCCGCCGCCGTAGTAGCACACGGCCGCCGACAGGCCGTCCAGCGTGCACGCGGAGCGCCAGGTCAGCAGGCCGCCCCAGCAAAAACCCACGATGCCGACCTTGCCGCCGCTGCGCTTGGCGGCTTCGTGGATCGCGGCCTGGATGTCGGCCATCACGCCCGGCGCCGGCAGTGCATCGACGGCGGTCTTGAGCGCAAAACCGGCCTCCATGTCCTGCTGCTCATAGCCGAGCTCCACGCCCTGCTTGACGCGCGCGAAGGTGGAGGGGGCGATCGCCAGATAGCCGCTCGCGGCGTAGCGATCGGCCACCGAGCGGATGTGCGAGTTCACACCGAAAATTTCCTGCAGCACCACGACGGCGCCGCGCGGCGTGCCCTGGGGCTCGGCCAGCCAGGCAGGTACGGAAAAACCATCGCTCGAAGTCAATTGAATGAACTGGCTCATGAAACGCTCCTTGGAATGAAAAGACAAGTTGGGGCATACCAAGCTCCTGCGACGGCGAACGTCACGGAACACGGCATTTTTGCAGCAGACCGCGACAAGGGCAAAACGAACGCGCAAAAATCCCGCGAACGTGAACATTCACGCGAAATTTCGCGCAAGCTTGTTTACGATAGTTGTATGGAGCCCCGTGCATGGACCTCAAGCCGCTGATCACCCTGCTGGCCATCGTGAACCCGCTGGCCATCGTGCCGTTTTTCATCCACTACACGCAAGGGTTCTCGCCCGCGCAGCGGCGCGCCACGGTGCGCACGGCGTCGCTCGCGGTGTTTTGCGTGATTGCAGTTTGCGCGCTGTTCGGGCTGCAGATTCTGGCGTTTTTCAACATCTCGCTGCAGAGCTTTCAGGTCGGTGGCGGCATGCTGCTGCTCATCAGCGCGATGAACATGCTCAACGCCCAGCCCGCCGAGGCCAAGGCACACACGCATGAAATGGAAGAAGGCGCCGAAAAAGCCGCCTCGGGCGCAAGCATCGCCGTGGTGCCGTTGACCATTCCTTTGCTCACGGGGCCGGCCACCATGTCCACTGTGGTGATTTATGCCGACCGCGCGCACACCCTTTGGCAACACGTGGCCCTGCTGGGCTATGGCCTTGCAATCGCGCTCGCCACGGCGCTGTGCTTTGCCCTCGCCAACCCCATCGCGCGCGTGCTGGGCAAGACCGGCATCAACGTCATGACGCGCCTCATGGGCCTGATCCTCGCTGCCCTGGCCGTCGAAGTCATGGCCGAGGGCGTGGGCAAGCTGTTCCCCGGCTTGCTCGGCTAAGAACCTATTCATGATTTTTTCATAAGGGACGCGCTATTCCGCACTAGCGGGCAGACGGCAACGCGGCCAGCGACCACACGGCAAGAGCTTTTGCAATGCCCGGGCAAAATTTGGGCTACAATGTGAGGCTTAGGCCCGGTAGCTCAGTCGGTAGAGCAGAGGACTGAAAATCCTTGTGTCGGTGGTTCGATTCCGCCCCAGGCCACCAAAATTCAAACCCCAACCACTCTCGGTTGGGGTTTTTTATTGCCTATTCGCGCCAACTCCCGCGTGTTCTCGCGGGCTCCTTCGGAGTCTTGCGGACTTCGCCTTCGCCACCGCTAGCCAGGTTCGGCGCCCAGTTCTCTCTCTATCGGCCCTTTCTCTCTGCGGGTGGGACTTCGTGTTTTGGCACGAAGTCCGCAAAGGTCACGCTCGACCCGTATAAAGATCAACAGGTTACAAGTTGTCGAATCGAGTGGTTTGTTTTATGGATTGGTAGGCGAGCAAACCATCGATTACCGATCCCACACGTCGTTAATGGTCGTCGTCGCTGATGGCGCGAAACATCTCCGCCGCGAACTTCTGTGCGGTCGCCTGTTGTTCAGCGTTGATCGGAGCAAGAGTGATCCCGTCACGTCCATCTGCAAACATGGGGCCGCCAACGTCATCGTCGTAAGGGGAGCCGTCTTCGTGGATGGCGTGGTACTCGTCCTTGGTCAGGTCATCACCAAGCATCTCTGCGAGGTATAGCCATGTCCAACAACGAACCAAGTCGCCATGGTCATGCTCCTCAATCAGTTGACGCATGGCTTCGGTGTCACCGGATATGGCCGCCTCGGTCAGCCATTTCTTGGAGTCCTCGGACCTGCCCAATCGTTCAGCGATCTCTGCCACCCATGCGGGGTCGGCATTGACGCCAGTGGTGGCTTGATCGAAAAACGCAGGGTCATCAAAACGATCGGCCAGTTCCAACAGGGCTTCAGGGTTGCCAAGCCTGGCTGCCTCCTGCAAGTGCCGTGAGAACAGTTGCTCACGATCAAGACGAGCTGCATGGCTGTCTGCCCACTCTTTCTCGACACCCGTCAGCAAACGGCCGCTTTGCGCTTGCTGGTACCAGTAGTCGCCACCAATCTCCTGATCGTCGAGATCGTCCTCTGCGCCAGCATGGATTAACGCCAGCGCATAGTGGGCCATCGCACTACCCTTGCTCGCTGCATCGTTAAGTCCATCCATGAGGAGAGGGGAAATCAGCATGTCGGTAACCGCCATTCGTGCGTCTTGCACGAGTTCCCAGTCATCTTCCTCTTCGTCCTCATTCCACTCCTCATGTGCTGGTTCATGGCGAAGATGCGCGACCAGATCTGGAATCGAGATGACGCCAATCTCTTGTTCGGTGAGCAAGGCAGGAAGCGACTTGCCCACCACGTCTGCTGTCTTGGAGTCGTAGCCGATTTCCAAGCAACGATCCTTGACGTGGTCGGAGTATTTCAGAGCACGACGGCTGCTGAGTGAATCCCGGGTGAAAACCGCGTCCGAGGTCAGCGACGCATAAGAGTTGAAGCCGAATGCAGCGGCCAACAACTCGTAGATGTGGGCCCGTTTGAACGTGCTGCCGGTGGTGGTCTGGAGGTTTTGCTGCGTGCTGTACGCGAGCTCTTTGATTGTCATGATCAACCTTTCCTGAATGCCACGTCGAATTCGGGTCAGGCGCACACGTTTAAGTCCCCGACGACGAGGCTCAAAGAGAGGTTTTCAGTGACGGAACAGATTGCCTGTTTTTACTCGTGTGCAAGTAAGGTGGGCACCTGTTGGAATTCTAGCCTCGCGGGGAGGATCGGTCCATGCCCGAATGGCATCCGGTTTTCAATGAAATTCAGATTTATTTTCTGAAGTTCAGAAAACTGCTGCCGCTTTGATCAGGACTCCAGCGTCGACTTCAAGTTGTGCAACCCCATGGCGACCTCTTCGACCAAGGCCTGCTCAGTAGCGTCCTCGGGGGTGCAATTGGTGGTCCATTCGACAAACTGGGTCATCTGGGCGGCGCGTTCGTGCGAAAGCTTGGCGTTGGCCAACCCGGACTGGATGATGGGGATGAGGGCTGCCGCAGCGCGTAAGCGATTCAGCTGTGGAGTGGGTGCAGGCGTTTTCGACATGGCCGAGCATTGAAGCATCTTTGTCTTTTTACGTAAACGATGCCAGAGGCACGAATGCATGGGCCTCAACTTGTGGCGTCAAAGGTGTCGACCTTATACTGTATGGAAAAACAGTAAAATCATGCAGCCAGTCCTATTCCGACGCCGTCAAACACCGACCCTGAGTCAGATCCCCTTGGATGTGCCTCAGGAGCCGGTCGCGTTCGAAATCCGGCTGCTCCTGCACAGAATCAGTGCAGGATTTCCTTCCCCAGCGGCAGACTACGCCGAGGAGGGGCTCGATCTCAACGACTACCTCGTTCGCAACAAGCCGGCGACGTTCATGTTCACCGTCAAGGGGGATTCCATGATCGGAGCCAGTATCGAAGAGGGCGACAAAGTGGTCGTGGACCGGGCGATGACCCCGAAGCACGACGATATTGTGGTTGCCGTGGTCGATGGTGAATACACGATCAAGCGCCTCTACCGGCATCAGGGCCGGGTTGAACTTCGCCCTGAAAACCCTGCATACAGCCCGATCGTTTTCACCGAAGGCATCGAACTGATGGTCTGGGGTGTCGTGGTCGGTGTAGTCCGGCGTTATCCATTCCGGGGTTGATCATGGCGGCCGCGCCGCAATTCGCGTTGGTGGACGTCAACAACTTCTACGTCTCCTGCGAGCGCGTCTTCAAGCCCTGCCTCGAGAACACCCCCCTTGTTGTCCTCTCGAACAACGACGGCTGTGCCGTGGCTCGCAGTAATGAGGTTAAGGCACTTGGCGTGAAAATGGGCACTCCCTGGTTCAAGATGAAGGACTTGGCCCGCCAACACGGGATTCTCGCCTATTCATCGAACTACACGCTGTATGGCGACATGAGTAACCGGGTGACCACCATCCTGCGCGACTTCTCTCCCGACCTTGAGGTGTACAGCATCGACGAGTCCTTCCTGCGTATCGAGACGGTGGCGCACCTCCATGGTGGAGCCATCCCCATGGGGCACCAGATGCGCAACCGCATCAAGCAATGGACGGGGCTACCCGTCTGCGTTGGCGTTGGTCCGACGAAGACGCTGGCGAAGTTTGCGAACCACCTGGCCAAGAAGAATGACGTGTTCAAGGGCGTGTGCGACCTCCATGCGATGTCGCGGCCGGAACGCCTGGAGTGGATGTGGGGTGTCGATGTTGGCGAGGTCTGGGGTGTCGGGCCGCGCATAAAAAAACGCCTGAGTGCGATGGGCATTGATACCGTGCTCGATCTGCGCAACGCATCGCCCAAGGAAATGCGCACGCATTTTGGGGTGGTCATGGAGCGCACCTGCAACGAGTTGCGTGGAATTTCCTGCCTGGATCTAGAGGATGTCATGCCGCCGAAGCAGCAGATCATGTCGTCGCGCAGCTTTGGCGAGCCGGTCGAAACGATCGAAGAACTGCGCGAGGCCGTCGCAAGTTACCTGGGCAATGCAGCCGAAAAACTGCGCCACCAAAAATCCGTGGCTGGCGCCGTCTACATCTTTGTGCTGACCAATCGTTTCAAGGAGGATGAGCCACAGTACAACGCGGGCATCACCGTACCGTTGATCGATGGCACGGATGACACACTCGTGCTGACCACTGCGGCGTTGAAGGGGCTCTTGGCGATCTTCCGTCCCGGGTTCCGCTACAAGAAGGCCGGAGTAATGCTGACCTTGCTGTCGGACAAGGATGCTCGGCAAGCCACCCTTTTCGATGATCTGGCGGCAACGGAGAAGTCAGCCCGACTGATGGCTGCCATGGATGCCGTCAATCGTGAGTTCGGCCGGGGAACCTTGCGTTCTGGCGCGAGCGGCGTGGCTCAGCGTTGGGCCATGCGTGCCGGCAATCGGTCGCCACGTTACACGACACGGTGGGATGAATTGCCAGTGGTTTCATAGCGCAGCCGATGTATGCATTAAAGGAACAAAGCCAGCACTGAAAGACCGAACGATAGATCGTGGCGTAAGTACCTGCACGACTGTTTCGCTGTTCATTGTTTGTGGGGTGCCATAGCCATCGAAAGACCAAGGCAGAATTCCTCGGGGAGATAGCAGATAGGCAGATCCATCAACGGCGAACATCGCTCCAACCGGGAGCTCAGCAATCGGCGCCTCAAAGGTCACTTTGCCACCACCACGGACCGCACGTTCCGCGTGCAATATCTTGTCTATTTGTGGCATCCGGAAGTTGCCAAATTCATCCGAATTGGCAACATTGGCTCGTAGCCATGCATCCCGGAACGAGTTGCTGCGATCTCTCTGGCAATACGAGCATGGTCGATGTCCCGCAGAGAAGGCTGTGGACGGCGATCAGGTGTCGTAACCGAGGCATATCTTGCGAAGGGCAAAGAGTGGATGATTTCGTTGAAGGGAGGGACGAAGGGTGGCCATGTTGGCCAAATCGTCGAATCCACGACCTCAAGACCAAGGCGTTGCTACCTCGCTCAGATTACGGACGCGGGTTCGGTTCCGTGTCCCGACGGAGTGCGCGCAATTTCGGGGCATCTTCGTGGTCTCCATGCAAAACCTGCATGGAGCTCGTGGCGGTGATAGTCGCAGGCCCATCCCCGAGGGCGCCCCTCCATTTCTACGCCCATTTGCACACAATTCTGCCGCTTGTTGAAATGGGTGTAAACGGGTGTATTATTGGTTCATGTTCCGAACCGACACCCTCCAGATCACCCCGGAGGTCTTGGGCCTGGTCGCCCGGATCGACGAATTCAAAGGTGCGTGGCGCGCCTTGGGCACGCTTGCGCCCGACCGCCTGTCGGCGTTACGGCGTGTGGCCACCATCGAGAGCATCGGCTCATCCACTCGCATTGAAGGCAGCAAGCTCTCCGACCGGGAGGTCGAACGGCTGCTGTCCAACCTCGCCATCAAGAAGTTCGACTCACGGGATGAGCAGGAGGTTGCCGGGTACGCCGAGCTGATGGATTTGATCTTCCGGGCATGGGAGGACATCCCCTTCACCGAGAACCACGTCAAGCAGCTGCATCAGATCCTGCTGCAGTACAGCCAGAAGGACGAGTGGCATAGGGGTGGCTACAAGACCAACTCGAACAGCGTCGCGGCCTTTGATGAGAATGGCGCTCAGATCGGCATCGTCTTTGAGACGGCCACACCGTTCGACACGCCGCGCTTGATGACTGAGCTGCTGGCATGGGTCAGCGATGAGCGCGAAAAAGCCGTGCTGCATCCCTTGCTCATCATCGGCATCTTCGTGGTCGTGTTCCTCGAAATCCACCCGTTCCAGGAGGGCAACGGGCGTTTGAGCCGCGTGCTGACGACCCTGTTGCTGCTACAGGCGGGCTACGCCTACGTTCCGTACAGCTCGCTGGAAAGTGTGATCGAGGCCAGCAAGGAAGGCTACTACCTCGCGTTGCGGCAAACGCAGGGCACGATCCGCAGCGACGAGCCGAACTGGCAGCCGTGGTTGCTGTTCTTTCTACGCTCGCTGGCCGAGCAGGTGCGACGTCTGGAGAAGAAGGTCGAGCGCGAAAAGATCGTGCTGGCCGCGCTGCCCGAGCTGTCACTACAAATCGTGGAGTTCGCCCGGGAGCACGGGCGCGTCACGATGATGGATGCCATCAAGCTGACAGGAGCCAGCCGCAACACCCTGAAGCAACACTTCCGCGACCTGACCGAACGCAACCATCTGGAGCAGCACGGCAGCGGGCGTGGCGTGTGGTATGGATTGAAGTGACTGGCCTGTTCGATTCCGTGTTTGGGATCGAACCGCCGACCGTTCATGGCCTGTGGCAGCGAGCAAATGCGCGGGGGCGGCCCGTTTTTCCTCGGATGCGCGACCAGTGTAGAGTCACGCCCACGGTGGCAATGCCCGTATGGCAGGGAAGTTTCCTCTACCGGGGAACTACACCACCACCAAATATCCGAAATCCCTGCTCAGCAGGGATTTCGCATTTTTGCACTTCTCTCACGCGCTTCTAAGGCTGTTGCACACCCAAAAAGGCGGCAGTTGCGTTCCTCGCGCCTCGTGTCTGCGCGGCTTCCCACACAAGACCCGGTGCCATAGCCGAACGATGGCATTTTTGCCAGAGCCCTGAACCATACAGGCAGCGCACCCAGGGGTTTTGCTTGCTTTTCACGCGCACTTGCGTCACACTTGCGCGCTTCGATTTCGGGTGAGGTCGTGGTTTTCGAAAGGTGTCGTTGATGCGCAAGGCGCTGGTTTTAGGGCCGCAGAAAGCAGGATTCGCATGGCTCTTGGCTCTGGCGCTCTTGCTGATACCGTGGGCAGCACTGGGGCGGGGCGGGGCGGCGGGGCAAGGCCTTGCTGCAGTAAGGCTGGCCGCATTGCCCCCTGAAGCGCGCACGGCCTACACCCTGATTTTCGCCGGCGGCCCGTTTCCGCATGAAAAGGATGGCACTGTCTTCGGCAATCGCGAGCGGCTGCTGCCTCTGCACAGGCGCGGATATTACCGTGAGTATACCGTTACCACCCCTGGCGCCCCCGACAGAGGCACGCGCCGTATCGTATGCGGCGGCAAGCCGCGGGTTCCGGACGTCTGCTATTACACCAGCGATCACTACACGAGTTTTCGCATCATCGTTGAATAGCAGCGTTCTAGGCTGGGGGCGGTGCAAAGGTGAAGATTGCCAGTGTTTTCAGCATGAAGTTAATGCCGCATTCTGTTTCGTTTTATGCCCGTAGTTCGTGAATTTCAGCAAGAAAGAGTAGCGCAAATGCAGTCGCCACTTCAAAAAGACCAGGAAATACCCTTGCGCAATGTGCGCGCCAATATCGTCCAGTCCATACGCGCGTTCCGTGTGGCCGATTTGCAGGAAGCTGCCAAGACTCTGGGGCATCACTTTCTGTATGCCAACCTCGCGCATGCGCAGACCAAGCAAGACATACTGGACCTGATCGCCAGTCAATTCACTTTCCCGGCCCATGTCGGGAAAAATTTTGACGCCTTGTACGACAGCATGACCGACCCCTTGCACAAGTCGGGTCCGCAGCCCGGCTTCGTCGTGGTGCTCGAGCAGATTCCGGCCACGCCCAAATTCGACAAGGAAGCACGCGAGCAACTGCTCGACATCTTCCGCGACGCCGCCGAATACTGGGCAGACCGCAAAATTCCGTTCCGCTGCTTCTATTCTTTTCTGTAGCCCGTTCTGCATCCATTGGCCAAGCAGAACGGGCAAGCACGGCTACAGGGGCACAGGATATCGTGCTCGATGCGCAAGTGGCGGAGCAGCCGCCCGCCGACAGGCTCGTCGATGTTTCCCCGCTCGCATTGCGCATGAGCAGCCCATTCAACGTGCGCTATTGGGTGGATGCGGGCTGACGGCTGTCTTGCGCTCTTGCAAACGCCTGCCTCGCCGAGGTGGGCTTTTTTGTGCTTGGCTGGCCCTGATCCCGCGCGGGCACTGTGCTATATTGGAGCCATGGTTTCGGCCCGTTGCTATTTTTTTGGCTACTTTTGGTTCTCATGCGCCGCTGGCGGAAGAGAGTTCTGAACGTACCCGCAAACAACGTACCGAATTCCCCTAAACCGCCGGCACTCGCTGGCGGTTTTTTTTCGCCCCAGGTTTTTCTTACGCACCCTCTTTTTTAAGGACCGACACGATGACTGCCCAAGCCCATGCCACTTCCACCGGCGATGCCTGGTACCGCGGCGCTGAAAAGACCAGCCTGACCGACGACGAACGCATAGAGGACATCACCGTGCTGCCTCCACCCGAACATTTGATCCGCTTCTTTCCGATCCGCGGCACGGCCGTGGAGAAGTTGGTGAGCCACACGCGCAAGACCATCCACCGCATCATGCACGGCAAGGACGACCGCTTGCTGGTCATCATCGGTCCGTGCTCGATCCACGATCCGGCTGCGGCGATCGATTACGCGCGGCGCCTCGTGGCGGCGCGCACGCAATATGCCGACACGCTGGAGATCGTGATGCGCGTGTATTTCGAAAAGCCGCGCACCACCGTGGGTTGGAAGGGCCTGATCAACGACCCCTACCTCGACGAGAGCTACCGCATCGACGAGGGCCTGCGCATTGCGCGCCAGCTGCTCATCGAAATCAACCGCCTGGGCATGCCCGCGGGCAGCGAGTTCCTCGACGTGATCTCGCCGCAATACATCGGTGACCTGATCTCCTGGGGCGCGATCGGCGCGCGCACCACCGAAAGCCAGGTGCACCGCGAACTCGCTTCGGGCCTGTCGGCGCCGATAGGCTTCAAGAATGGCACCGACGGCAACATCCGCATCGCCACCGACGCCATCCAGTCCGCAGGCCGCCCGCACCACTTTTTGTCGGTACACAAGAACGGCCAGGTCGCCATCATCACCACCACGGGCAACAAAGACTGCCACGTCATCCTGCGCGGCGGCAAGACGCCGAATTACGACGCGGCCAGCGTCGCCGCAGCGTGCAAGGAGCTCGAGGCGACCAAGCTCAACCCCAGCCTGATGGTCGATTGCAGCCATGCCAACAGCAGCAAGCAGCACGAGCGCCAGCTCGACGTCGCGCGCGACGTGGCTGCACAGATCGCGGGCGGTTCGCACCAAGTGTTTGGCCTGATGATCGAAAGCCACTTGTGCGCGGGCGCGCAAAAGTTCACGCCCGGCAAGGACGACGCCGCCAAGCTCGAGTACGGCAAGAGCATCACCGACGCCTGCCTGGGCTGGGACGATTCGCTGCACGCACTCGCCGAACTCTCGGCTGCAGTGGTGGCGCGCCGCGCGCGTTGAGCAAGGCCAACGGGTCTGATGGGCAAAGCGCGCCTCAGCGCTCCGGTGCAAGGGTGCCGGAGCGCGCGCCGAGGTAAAGGCCTTCGACGCGCGGCACGTTCTGCTCCAGCGTCTGGATGCGCTCGGGGCCGCTCGGGTGCGTGGAAAGAAACTCCAACCCGCCCGCGCCCGCGGCGGCCTGGTTCATCTTCTGCCACAGGGTCACGGCGGCGTGCGGGTCGTAGCCGGCGCGCGCGCCCAGCTCCAGCCCGACGAGGTCGGCCTCGGATTCATCGGCACGGCTGAACTTGAGCGCAAGCAGCTTCGTGCCCAGGTCGGCCACGGTATTGCCTAGCTCGCCCAAACCCAGCAGTTGCGCCCCGAGCGACAGACCTATGCTGGTGGCACGGGTCTTGGCGAACTGCGCGCGTGCGTGCTCGCGCAGGGCGTGCGCCATTTCGTGGCCCATGACCATGGCGGCTTCGTCGTCGGTGAGCCGCAGCTGGTCCAGGATGCCCGTGAAAAACGCGATCTTGCCGCCCGGCATGCAAAAAGCGTTGATCTGCTTGCTGCCAATCAGGTTGACCTCCCAGCGCCACTGCGCCGCGCGAGGGTTCCACTGCGGCGCGAACGGAATCAGGCGCCGCGCGATCGCGCGCAGGCGCAGCAGCTGCGGATGGTTGTCCGGCGCGAGGGCACGCTTGGCGCGTGCCTGCGCGAGCAGTTCGCTGTATTGCTGGGTGGCCGCGGATTCGAGCGCCTCTGCAGGCACCAGCGCGCGCATGCCTGAAGGCGGCCCCACGTCGACCTGCGCCAGCGCAGGGGCCGCCGCAGCTGCGGCCGAAGCAAGCACGAAGGCGCGCCGCGCCGACCAGGGGGCAGACGGGGCGGGACGGAGGGCGGTGCAAAGCAGGCACATAGGGCAGGCATCATAGGGGAGAACCCGGGCCTTGGGCGCGCCCTAGGAGCCTGTCGGACTTTGGAATCGTCGGCTGCAAATGCGCCGCAGCGGCCCACTTTTCACCGGTTTCTTGCCCCATAGTGCCGCTATGGGGCGGCGAATCCGGCAAAAACTGGTCTCTCTGGGGCGCATTTTCGCTTTCGACGCCCAAAGTCCGACAGGCTCCTAGTGTCACCGCCGGTGAGCTCAAAAAATCCCTAACTCCAGACCGCAGGCCAGGGCGGCGCCCAGTTCGCGGCAGCGCGCGAGCTCGGGTGCGCGCAGTTGTTTGGGTGCCAGGATCGCCTCGGGCGTTTGCGCGTGCGTGCAGACGATGAGCGGATCGGCGATGGCACTCAGGCGCCAGCCCGTGGCGATGCGCTGCACCTGCCGCACCGCGTTGCTGCCGTCGCTGCCCGCGCACACCAGCAGGGCGTAGGGCCGCCCCATGATGCGGTCCAAGGCCGGGTAATAGCAGCGGTCAAAAAAATCCTTGAGCTGGCCACTCATCGCGGCAAGGTTTTCGGGTGTGGCGAAGAGGTATCCGTCGGCCTGCACAAGGTCCTGCGCCTGCGCCGCGGCCGCGTGCAGCAGCCGCACCTGGACGTTCGCGGCTTCGCGCGCACCCTGGCAGGCAGCCTCGACCATCTGGCGCGTGCCGCCGGTCATGGAGTGGTAAACGGCCAACAGGGTTTTGGACATGGGGCAGCGGGCGGCCTGGTGCGCGGGAAGTTTGCGGGGCAAGGTGGTCATGATCGCAGATTGCCGCACACATCTGCCGTGCACATTGGCAGGCGAACAGTTTCTACAATCGGCGCATGCCACAACCTCGTTACACCCGCGCCCAGCAGCTTCCAGACATTCTGGCCCAACGCATCGCCATCCTCGATGGCGCCATGGGCACCATGATCCAGCGTTTTCGCCTGAGCGAAGCGCAGTACCGCGGCGCGGGCTATGACGGCCCCGACGGCGTGGGCGCGCGCTTCGTGGATTTTCCGCGTGAGGTCAAGGGCAACAACGAGCTGCTCAGCCTCACCCGGCCCGACGTGATCCGCGACATCCACGCACGCTACCTCGCGGCGGGCGCGGACCTGGTCGAGACCAACACCTTCGGCGCGACCTCGATTGCGCAGGAGGACTACGGCATGGCGCAGCTCGCGTACGAAATGAACCTGCGCTCGGCGCAGATTGCGCGCGCTGCCTGCGACCAGTTCAGCACGCCAGAACACCCGCGCTTCGTCGCGGGCGCGCTCGGCCCCACGCCCAAGACGGCCAGCATCAGCCCCGACGTGAACGACCCGGCGGCGCGCAATGTGGACTTCGAGCAGCTGCGCGCGGCCTACTACGCGCAGGTGCAGGCGCTGGTCGAGGGCGGCGCCGACGTGTTGCTGGTCGAGACGATTTTCGACACGCTCAACGCCAAGGCCGCGCTGTTTGCGATCGACGAGTTTTTTGAGGCGAGCGGCGAATGCCTGCCCATCATCGTGAGCGGCACGGTGACCGACGCCTCGGGGCGCATTTTGAGCGGCCAGACCGTGACCGCGTTCTGGTACAGCGTGCGCCACGCGCGTCCGCTGGCCGTAGGGCTGAACTGCGCGCTCGGCGCGGCGCTCATGCGCCCCTACATCCAGGAGCTGGCGCGCGCCGCGCCCGACACCTTCATCAGCTGCTACCCAAATGCCGGCCTGCCCAACCCCATGAGCGACACGGGCTTCGACGAAACGCCCGAGGTCACGAGCCGCCTGTTGCACGAGTTTGCCGCCGAGGGCCTGGTGAACATCGTGGGCGGCTGCTGCGGCACCACGCCCGAGCACATCCGGGCGATCGCGCATTCCGTGGCCCCGGTGCCCGCGCGCCGCATGTTCTATCCAGAAGCGGCCTGACCGCTGCAAAAAACCATCATTGCGCGCCCCGCAGGGGCGCGGCAATCCAGTTCTGTCCTTTGCGGTCTGCGCAGGCGCTGGTGCCAGGGCCCCGTGGATTGCCGCTGGCCTTTGGCACTCGCCTTGACGGGGCACGATCATCCCGCGTCCTCATGAACCATCTGGGTTCAAGCCTTTTTGCCGCTTTGGGAAGATAAGACAATGGCAAGCAGCTCCTTATTCAGGAGCGTTTCATGGTCTGTCCTCAGATGATCACGGGCCTGTCGGGCAACTCATTGGTGCGCGCCTCGCCACCCTGCGCGGGGAAGTGCTGCACCAGCAGCGCATGCACTTCGTCTATGGCCAGCGCGAGTCCTTGCGCGTGCTGGCCCGCACGGAAGGTTGCCGCCATGCGCGCGACGATGTCCTGCCACTGCTGCGCCGGCACCCGCTGCGCGAGCCCGCGGTCGGCCACGATATCGATCGCGCGTTCTGCGAGCAGCAGGTAGATCAGCACGCCGTTGTTGTGCGCGGTGTCCCACACGCGCAGCTTGCCGAACAGCATCACGGCGCGCTCGCGCGGCGGTGCGGCGCGGCGCAGGTAGCTCCAGGGCAGGCCGCCTTCGATCGCGATGCGGATCTGGCCCGTGTGCTGGCGCTCGCTCGCTTGCACGCGCGCGGCCAGGTCTTGCAACAGCTTTTCGGGGAAGATGCGCCGCACCTGCCCCTCATACCAGCGATGGCGCAGCAGCCGGGGCAATGCCTTGCAGGCGCGGAAAAATGACTGCATGTTCACCAATCTCCCGAAGCACCGCCGCCGCCGAAGTCGCCCCCGCCGCCAGAGCTGAAACCGCCGCCGCCCGATCCGCCGCCCCAGCCCCCACTGGAGCCGCCACCCCAGCCGCCCCCCGGCGGCCCCAGCGTGACGCCGCCGCGGGCGGCCAGGGCGAGCGTGTAGATAAACCCCAGCACGGCGACCACCACGGTGAGCAGCAGGCTGGCCGAGAGCCAGTAGGCCACGAAACCCGCGGCCGCGCCCGTCAGCAGCGCGCCCAGCGAGGTGCCGAAAAGCGCGCGCAATATGCCGCCGCCCACACTGACCAGCACAAAGAGCAGCACGAGCAAGGTGCTCCAGTCCAGCCCCGCGCCGCCTTGCGCACCCTCCTTCCCGCCCTTTGGCGTGGGCGCGGGCAAGGGCTCGCCCGCGATGCGCGCCGCGATCTCCTGCACCGCGGCCTGCAGGCCGCCCGCGTAGTCGCCCGTGCGAAAACGCGGTTTCATGACCGTGTCGATGATGCGCGCGGCGGCAATGTCGGGGATGGCGCCTTCGAGCGCTTTGGCGACCTCGATGCGCATGCGCCGGTCATCCTTGGCCACGACGATGAGCACGCCGTCGCCCACGCCGCGGCGGCCTATCTTCCAGCTGTTGCCGACGCGGTTGGCAAAGCTCGCGATGTCTTCGGGCGCCGTGCTCGGCACCAGCAGCACCACCACCTGCGAACCATGCGCGGTTTCGAGCGCCGCAAGCTGCTGCTCGAGCGCCTGCCGGTCGGACGCGCTCAGCGTGCCCGTCTGGTCGATCACGTGCGCGGTGAGCGCGGGCACGGGGCGCAAGTCCTGCACCGGCAGCTGCGCCCGCGCGGGCACGGCGAGCGCACACAAAACTACTATAAAAGTAGCTGCCAGTACACGCCACGCCTTGACAAATGGCATAAAACGCTATGAATCGTCAAGGTTTCGAGGCGGAAAAATCGACCTTGGGTGGTATGGCGATCTGCGCCTCGTTGGCCACGCTGAAAACCGGCTTGGGCTGGTAGCCAAAGGCCATGGCCGTGAGGTTGGACGGGAAGCTGCGCGCAAGCACGTTGTATTCCTGCACCGTCTGGATGTAGCGGTTGCGCGCCACGGCGATGCGGTTTTCCGTGCCTTCGAGCGTCACGCGCAGGTCGCGAAAGGCCTGGTTTGCCTGCAGCGTAGGGTAGCGCTCCGACACCGCCATCAGGCGCGAGAGCGCGCCCGAGAGCTCGTTTTGCGCCTGCTGGAATTTGGCGAAGGCCTCGGGGTCGTTGAGCGTCTCGGGCGTCACCTGGATCGAGGTGGCCTTGGCACGCGCCTCGACCACGCGCGTGAGCGTCTCCTGTTCGAAATTCGCCTCGCCCTTCACGGTGGCGACGATGTTGGGCACGAGGTCGGCACGGCGCTGGTACTGGTTGAGCACCTCGCTCCAGGCGGCCTTGGATTGTTCGTCAAGGCGCTGGAAGTCGTTGTAGCCGCAGCCCGTGAGCAGCAGTGCCGTGGCGATGAGGAGCAAAAAGCGTTTCATGGTTGGAAACTCCGGCAGAGAAAACTGCGCGCATTCTGCCCCATGCGCACACCCCCGCAGACGACGCCCCATGCGGCACAATGCCCCGCATGGACGACATCGTGAAACAAGCCATGGCCAAGTGGCCCAACGTGCCCGCCTGCTACGGCTGGCTGGGGCTGGACGCGCGTGGTCGCTGGTACCTGCGCGACGAGGCTGCGCAGGCCGCGGGGCCGTTTCCGCAAAGCCGCGGCGCGCTATTGACGCACGAGAAACTGATCGAATTCATCCACCGCAACTACGAGCCCGATGAAGCCGGACAGTGGTTCTTTCAGAACGGGCCGCAGCGCGTGTTCGTCGAGCTCGAATGCGCGCCGCTGGTGTGGCGCGTCGAGGACGACTTCAGCGTGGTCGCCCACACGGGCCGCGCCGCCGTGGTGCGGGAATGTGTGCTGGACGAGGCGGGGCGTTTGTATTTGGCGTGTGACATGGGAGCCTGTCGGACTTTGGGCGTCGATAGCGAGAGTACGCCCCAGCGAGGCCAGTTTTTGCCGGATTCGCTGCCCCATAGCGGGACTATGGGGCAAGAAGACGGTAAAAAATGGGCCGCTGCGGCGCATTCGCAGCCGACGATTCCAAGGTCCGACAGGCTCCCAAGCTTCGGTCTCGTGCACAGCCTGGATATCCTGCAGGCGGCGCAGGCCGTGGAGCTGGGCCTTTGGACTCCGCTGGAGCTGCGCCAGGCCGAGTTGCCTGCGCGGTATGGCTATGTGCTCAGCCCGCTGGCGCGGCGCCTAGTGTAGTGTTCGACGCTATCTGCGACATAAAACCGCGTCTTTTCGGCCCTGGCCGCGTTGCAAATCCTCGCGATACCACCCGGTATCGCTGCGGTTTGCGCCTTGCCCAGACCAAAAATCCATCGGTTTTATTTGTCGCATCAAGCATCAAACACTACACCAGGGCAGGGTACCGGTCCGCAGCAGCGATAGGCCGGCAGCCCCCAGCGCCTCGCCCGCGCAAAAAATCGTCCTATTCACCCGGCAACCAAGTTTTGCTCTGCGGCGTAGCTCACCCGTGGGGGCGCTCTTACTGCCAGGGAGGAAGCAAATTGGGGTCAAAAAATGGAAATGGGTCGGATTCCAATGCTTTTGCAGCCTCGCTCCAGCCCCCATTCAAATCGTCAGCACCGCCAGCGCCGCGAGCGGGGCGGTTTCGGCGCGCAGGGTGCGGGGGCCCAGGGTGACGGCCGTCCAGCCCTGCTGCAGCGCGAGCGCTTCTTCAGCGCTGCTCAGGCCGCCTTCGGGGCCCGAGAGCAGGTGCACGGGCGCCGCTTTGCCGTCTTTGCCGTCTTTGCCTTCCGCGGTCCCGCTTGCGGCTGCGGCGCGCAGCGCGATGCTGTGGGGTTGCAGCGACAGCAGCAGGCGCTGCGCTGCGGCGCTGGGTGGTGCGTCCGATGGCCCGGCGAATGCTGCAGCGGACGGCGCGCGCGCCTGAGCGGCGCCCTGCGCACGCAGCCAGTCGGTCAGGCTCTGCACGGGGTGCACGCGCGGCACGCGGTTGCGGCCGCATTGTTCGCAGGCGGCCACGGCGATGGCCTGCCAGTGCGCGCGTTTTTTGTCGGCGCGCTCACCCGCCAGGCGCAGCACGCTGCGCTCGGCCAGCAGCGGCGTGAGGCTTGCGGCGCCGAGTTCGGTGGCTTTTTCGATGAGCCAGTCCATGCGCTCGTTGGCCATGATGGCAGCGGCCAGGTGCACGGCGCGCGCGGCCTCGCGTTCGACGGCGTGCTGGCGCTGCACGCGCACGCGCACCGCGGCACGGCCCATGTGCACGATGGTGGCGTCGAATTCGCCCGCGCCCGCCGCGGCGTCCACGCCCACGTCTTCGAGCCCGCCATGGAACAGCGTGACGGCATCGCCCGGCTGCAGGCGCAGCACCTGCACGTGGCGCGCGGCGCCTGCGGGCAGGTCGATTTCGCTACCAAGCTGCAGCGCGAGAGGGCAGTAAAAACGCGGCATGGCTTCTACAATGATAGCTGCTAGCGCTTGCTGGATGTGCTTTAGAGGCCGATTTGGCTCATGAAACCCGGCCGAAGGCGTACCCGCTTTGTTCCTGCACCCCTTCGATCTGGTCGAGCAGGCGCAAGAGCGGCGCAAGCTCGCGGTAGCGGCTCGCGGTGGCGCGGATGTAGGCGACGAAGCGCGGCGCGTCGGCGAGGTATTTGGGCTTGCCGTCGCGCAGCGTGAGGCGCGCAAAAATGCCCGCGACCTTGAGGTGGCGCTGCAGCCCCATCCACTCCACGCTGCGGTAAAACGCGCCAAAGTCCGCGCCCCAGCCCGAGGCGCTGGCCGCGCCCAGCAGGCCCGCGCGGCGCGCCTTTTCCCAGTAGCGCACGGTGATGTCGATGACGAATTCCTCGTCCCAGCTGATGAAGGCGTCGCGCAGCAGGCTCGCGATGTCGTAGGTGATGGGGCCGTACACCGCATCCTGAAAATCGAGCACGCCCAGCGGCTCGCCTTCTCGCGTGGGCAGCATCAGGTTGCGCGGCATGAAGTCGCGGTGCACGAACACGCTGGGCGCGGCCAGGTTGTGCGCGACGATGGCGTCGAAGGCGCGCGCAAGGGTGTTTTGCTGTGCCTCGTCGAGCTGGATGCCGCGGTGCCGGGCCACGTACCAGTCGGGGAACAGGGCAAGCTCGCGGCGCAACAGCGCTTCGTCATAGGTTGGCAGCACGCCGGGGCGCGAGGCTTTTTGCCACTCGATCAGCACTTCCACGGCCTGCAGATACCAGCCTTGTGCGGCCGCAGGCGCAGCCGGGGCCAGCGCCTCGATGAGCGTGTGCGCGCCCAGGTCGCTCAGCAGCATGAAGCCGTCAGCCTCGTCCCAGGCGAGGATCTGCGGCACGCGCAGGCCCGCGGCCGCCATGAGTGCCTGCACGCGCACGAAGGGGCGGCAGTCCTCGAGCTCGGGCGGCGCGTCCATGACGATGCAGCTGCCGCTCGCGGCGCGGTCTATGCGCAGATAGCGTCTGAAGCTCGCATCCGCCGAGGCCGGGCGCAGGCTCTCGGGCCGCAAACCGTGCGTGGCTGCAAGCGGCGCGAGCCAGGCTTCGAAGGCCGCCTGCCGCGCCGCGCTGGGCCAGGCGATGGCGCTGGGGGCAGCGGCGGGGGCAGCGGCGGGGGAGGCAACGGGTGTGGCGGCGGGGCCGGAATTCGTGGCGCCGCCAGGGGCCGAGGGCAAGAGCTTGGGATCGGTCATGGATAATCGGATTCTATTTCCCACGTGTGCGTTTCCTCGCCGTATCCCCTGTCCGTGCCCCGCTGCCAGACCCCCACCGTGCAGATACCACCCACTCCCCGCGCTGCGTCCGCCGCCGCGCAACGGCCGCTCTCGCGTCCAACGTTGCGCCCCCTGGTCTATGCGCTCGCGCTCGCCTGGTGCGGCGTGCCGCCGGGCGCGTTTGCGCAGGGGGCCGCGGCGCAACCCGCATCCACGCCGCCCGCATCCGCGGCGTCCACGCCTACGTCTGCGTCCACCGGTGATGCCACGGCCCAGGACGGCTGGGGCCGGCCGCAGCTGCACCCGAGCGCACAGCTGCAGGAAACCCTCCCGCGCGACGTGCGCCCGCAGTTGCCGCTGTTCGTGCGCGGCGACCGCGTCACGGGCCAGACGGACTTGAACGTGCGGGTCGAGGGCAACGCCGAGCTGCGCCGCGGCGACACCACGATCCGCGCCGACCGCCTCGAATACCTCGCGCCCGAAGACTTGGCCAAGGCGCGCGGCCAGGTGCACATCAACCGTGCGGGCAACATCTTCGACGGCACGGCGCTGGACCTGCGCGTGGAGGCGTTTCAGGGCTTTTTTACCGACGCGCACTACCGCTTTCTGGCCAACGGCGCCTACGGCGACGCCACGCGCGTGGACTTCGTCGATTCCGACCGCTCCGTGGTGCACGACGCCACCTACACCACCTGCGAGAAGAACGACAGCGCGAGCTGGACGCCCGACTGGATCCTGCGCGCCAAGACCATCCACCTTGACCAGGAGGAGGACGTGGGCGTGGCCGACGATGGCGTGCTCGAGTTCAAGGGCGTGCCGGTGCTGCCCATACCGCACATCAGCTTTCCGCTGTCGGACAAGCGCAAGTCCGGCTTTCTGCCGCCCACCTTCGGCCTCGACAGCCGCAGCGGCTTCGAATATTCGCAGCCCTATTACTGGAACATCGCACCCAACCGCGACGCCACCTTCACCGGCACGGTGATGGGGCGGCGCGGCGTGAATGCGGGGGGCGACTTCCGCTACCTCGAGAGCAACTACCGCGGCGAGCTCAAGGCGCAATACATGCCTTCGGACAGCCTGCGCGACCGCGAGCGCTGGACGTACAGCGCCAAGCACGACGGCAGCATAGACGCCGCTGGCGTGGGCAATCTGAACCTGCACCTGAACCTCAACCGGGTGAGCGACAACGACTACTGGCGCGACTTCGGCCACGCCTCGTCGCTGGGCACCAATGTGATGCTGGAGCGCCTGCTGCCCAGCGAAATGGCCTTGTCCTGGGCCGCACGCGACATGACGGCGCAGGTGCGCACGCTCAAGTGGCAGACCCAGCAGGACATCAACGCGCCCATCGTGCCCCCCTACGACCGCATGCCGCAGTTGCAATGGCGCTATGCCCCCAGCGACTTGCGCCACGGCCTCGAGAGCAGCGTCGAAATCGATGCCACGCGCTTTGAGGCCGACCGCTTCCTCACCCACCAGCCCAACGCCGACCGCAGCTACATGCTGGCGCAAGTCAGCCGCCCTTTCCGCACGCCGGGCAGCTTCGTCACGCCGCGCCTGCAGCTCAACGCCACCAACTACCAATTCGACAGCCCGCTCATCAACGGCAGCAAGTCCGCGAGCCGCACCGTGCCCACCTTCAGCCTGGACAGCGGCCTGGTGTTCGAGCGCGACACACGGCTGCTAGGGCGCAGTTTCGTGCAGACGCTCGAGCCGCGCGCCTTCTACACCTACACGCCCTACCGCGACCAGCACCTGCTGCCCATCTACGACACCGCAGCCAACGACTTCAACTTCGCCACCATCTACACCGAGAATGCCTACGGCGGCAACGACCGCATCGCCGACAACAACCTGCTGACCCTGGGCGTGACCACGCGCTTTCTCGACCCCGACACCGGCGCCGACTCGCTGCGCCTGGGCATCGCGCAGCGCCTGCGCTTCAAGGACCAGAACGTCACCCTGCCCGGCGAAGCGCCCGCCACCGACCGCGTCTCCGACGTGCTGCTGGGCGCCGGCACGAACTGGACGCCGCAATGGGGCTTCGACTCCGTCGTGCAATACAACCCGCACACCCGCCGCTCGGTGCGCTCCACCGTGAGCGCCAACTACACGCCCGGCAATTACCGCACCCTCAGTGCGGCCTACCGCATGCAGCGCGGCACCAGCGAGCAGATCGACCTGGGCTGGCAATGGCCCTTGAGCTCCAGCGCGTCCGACGCCGGCGGGCGCAAAGACGCCAAAGCCGCGCGCACCGGCAGCGGGCGCTGGTACACCGTCGGGCGGCTGGACTACAGCATGCGCGACAAAAAGCTCGTGGACATGGTGGTGGGCTTCGAATACGACGGCTGTTGCTGGGTGGGCCGCGTGGTCGTCGACCGGCTGCAAAGCAGCCTGATCACCGCCAACACGCGCCTGCTGTTCCAGATCGAATTCGTTGGCTTCTCGCGCCTGAGCCTGGGGCAGGACCCGCTCGCGGCGCTCAAGCAAAACGTGCCACGCTACCAGCCCCTGCACGACCCCGCGGCGCGCGCCCTGCCCAGCCGCTTCAGCAACTACGATTGACCCGCCACCATGAACCACCGTCTTCTTGCCCTGGGCCTTGCGTGCCTGGGTTTCTGTGCGCTGCAAAGTGCCGCGGCGCAGGGTCTGCGCCCCACGACAGGCACATCGGGCGCAACAGGCGCATTGGGCACGGCCAGAGGGCTCGCACGCCCCGCGGCGCAGACGCCGGCGCTACCCGGCCCGGCCGAGGGCAGCGGGCTGACGCAGCAGCAGGCCGACTACATCGTCGCGCTGGTCAACGCCGAGCCCATCACCAACAACGAGGTGCGCATGCGCCTGGCGCGCATCGAACGGCAGATCGCCCAGCAAGGCGCCACCGCACCCCCGCGCGAGGTGCTCGCACGTGAAGTGCTCGAGCAGCTCATCCTCGAAAAAGCGCAGCTGCAGGAAGCCAAGGACACCGGCATCCGCGTGGACGACTACGCCATCGACCAGGCCGAGCAAAACGTGGCGCGGCAAAACCAGCTCGGCGTCGAGGCGTTCTACCGCCGCCTGGCCGAACAAGGCATCAGCCGCAAGAGCTTCCGCGAAGAACTGCGCAACCAGCTGCTCCTGCAGCGCCTGCGCGACCGCGAAGTGCAGTCGCGCGTGCGCGTGACCGACCTCGACGTCGATCAATATCTGCAACAACAGCGCACCGAAACCGCTGCAGCCAAGGCCGAAGTCAACCTCGCGCACTTCTTCGTGCCCGTGCCCGAAAACGCCGCCCCCGCCGAAGTCGCCCAGCGCCAGGCGCGCGCGCAGGCCGCGGCCGACAAGCTGCGCGCGGGCGAAGACTTTGCCGCCGTGGCGCGCGAACTCGCCGACCCGTCGCAGGGGATCGCTGGCAGCGCCATGGGGCTGCGCCCGCTCGAGCGCTACCCCGAGCTGTTCGCGAACGCCGTCGCCTCGCTGCCCGTGGGTGCGATCGCCGGCCCGCTGCGCTCGGGTGCGGGCTTTCACGTCTTGAAGGTCGTGGAGCGCAGCAACGCCGGCATTCCCGCGGTCATCACGCAAAGCCACGCGCGCCACATCCTGCTGCGCACCGGCCCGCAGCTCAGCGAAACCGCGGCCGCCGCGCGCCTGGCCGAGCTGCGCCGGCGCATGCTCGCGGGCACGGCCGACTTTGCCGACCTCGCGCGCGAATATTCGCAAGACGGCAGCGCCAAGCAAGGCGGCGACCTGGGCTGGGTCAACCCCGGCCGCTTCGTGCCCGAGTTCGAAGAAGCCATGAACGCCCTGCAGCCCGGCGAAATCAGCGCGCCCGTGGTCACGCGCTTTGGCGTGCACTTGATCCAGCTGCTCGAGCGCCGCGAAGTCAAGCCCAGCCAGCGCGAGCTGCGCGACATGGCGCGCGACACCGTGCGCGAGCAAAAGACCGAGCAGGCCTACAACACCTGGCTGCAGGAGCTGCGCGGCCGCGCCTACATCGAATACCGCGACCCGCCGCTGTGACGCAGCACCGGGAGCACCGCGCGCGCAAGCGCTTCGGCCAGCACTTCCTGGCCGACAGCGCCATCATCGACGCCATCGTGCGCGCCATCGCACCGCAGCCGGGGCAGGCCATGGTCGAGATCGGCCCCGGCCTCGCGGCGCTCACGCAGCCGCTGGTGGAGCGCCTGGGCCACTTGGCCGTGATCGAGCTCGACCGCGACCTGGCCGCGCGCCTGCGCCAGCACCCGCAGCTCGAGGTCATCGAAGCCGACGTGCTCCAGGTCGATTTCAGCGCGCTGGCCGTGCGCCTGACCGGCGTCGGTGCCAGCGCCGCCGCGCCCGCCCCCACCCCGGCGCGCAAGCTGCGCGTCGTGGGCAACCTGCCTTACAACATCTCCACGCCCATCCTGTTCCACCTGCTCGAACATGTGGGCGTGATCGCAGACCAGCACTTCATGCTGCAAAAAGAGGTGGTGCAACGCATGGTGGCGCAGCCCGCCACCGCCGACTACGGGCGCCTGTCGGTGATGCTGCAGTGGCGCTACGCGATGGAAGACGTGCTGCACGTGCCGCCCGAGAGCTTCGCGCCGCCGCCGCGCGTGGACAGCGCCGTGGTGCGCATGCTGCCGCTTGCGGCGCCGCCCGAGGTGCCGCCGGCGCTGCTTGGCGAACTGGTGCAGGTGGCTTTCAGCCAGCGCCGCAAGCTGCTGCGCCACACGCTGGGGCGCTGGCTCACGGAGCGCGCCTACGCCGGCCATTTCGACACCCAGCGCCGCGCCGAGGAAGTGCCAGTGCACGAATACGTCGCGTTGGCGGGGGCATTGCAAGGTCGCCCATGACCCAAGGCTTCGGGCATGGGATACCCAAAAATCCTACGACATAGCCCTTTGCAAAGTGCGTATTTGCCACGCCCAATGCCTATATGGACAGCCCGCCAACAGTTCAGTCCAAGCGGGCATGTACCGTCATTTTTCTCTGGTTTCCCCATTGCGAATGACGGTTTTTGTGTAAGTGGCCGCGCAGATTTGGCCTCACCGTCAGGACTCGAACCTGAATCTTCCGCTTAGGAGGCGGAGGCACTATCCCTTGTGCTACGGCGAGATGAGGAGGCAAAGACTGTGCCCGAAAGCATGCCCATGGCGAGATGGCAAGAACGGGCTGGGGGTGCATTGTAGGTCGCCCCAGCACAAGCGCCTCAATCCCGGCGCAGCGTGTAGATGATGTCGAGCGCGCTCTTTTCGCCCGTCTGGCCGCGCAGGGTCAGGTGGCGCGTGAGGTCCAGAAAGATGTAGATCGCGCCGAGCGCGTTCGTGAGGCCGTATTCGTAGGTCACGTACATCTTGTCGGACAGGCGTTTGCCCAGCGACAGCGCCGTGCCGCTGGTGTCTGTGCTGTCGCCGCCCAGGCCGAGCTCGTCAAGGCCCAGGCGGCTCGCGATCTGTGCGCCGGGGCTGCCGCCGCCGCGCCCGAGCAGGCTCAGCGCGGCCTGCTGCAGCATGGCGGTCTGCGTGCCGCTTTGCGCGGCGTCGCGGCCCAGCACCACCCACGAGAGCTTTTCGGCCTCGGGCAGTTCGGGGTCGGAATACAGGCGCACGCGCGGCGCCTGCGCCGTGCCGCTGATCTGCACGCCAGCGCGCACGCTGATGTTGGGGCGCAGCGCCAGAATGTCGAGCGCGGGGTTGTCGTAGGCGCCGTTGAAGTGGATATGCCCGGTTTCTATGTCCAGCGTCTGGCCCCAGGCGCGGTAGCGGCCCTGCACGGTGGCGATGTCGCCCGTGATGCGCGGCGCGCCGCCGGGCTCGGGGCTGGAGCGGACGTCGAGCGTGCCGCGCAGGCGCGTGGTCAGGCCCATGCCCTGCAACGCGAAGTCGCGTCCCAGGTTCAGGCTCACATCGATGTCGGGCGGGTGCGCGGCCTGCACTGTGGCGCGCGCCTCGGGCTGCGCGGCCGTTTGCGCGTTCTTTTGCGCGGCCTCCTCCTTGGCGCGCGAGTGCACGACCACGTCGTCGCCCAGGCGGGGCGCGCTTTCTTCGGGCAGCAGGATGGCGGCGCGGTCTATCGTGAGCTGGCCGCGCAGGCGGATCTGGCCGCCCTCCAGCTGCGCCTGCACGGGGCCCGAGACGCTGACCTGCCGGTCGGCGCGCACCAGCAGCTGCAGCGCGCGCGCCTCGCCCTGCAATTGCACGCCGATGCCCGCGTCGCCGTCGGCAGGGTTGCCCCAGCGCAGCGTGCCCGTGCCGGCGAGCGTGCCGCCGTCCTGCGGCGGCGGCGTGCGGTTGCCGCTTTGGCCCGGGATGCGCGCATTGCTGCCGCGCCCGCCCTGGATGCGCCATTCGGTGATGGCCAGCGTGTCGCCGCGCAGCGTGGCGCGCAAACGGCCTTGCTGCAGGTCGATGCCGTCGAGCACGGAGCGCACGGCCACGTCGTCGGCCGCGAGCGTGCCCGACCAGCGCGGCGCGGCGCGGCTGCCCGCGAGCTGCGCGTCCGCTTCGACCGTGCCACGCACGCGCCAGCCCGGCGGCGCGAGCAAAGACCAGGCGCCGAGATCGGGCAGGCGCGCCTGCAGCGTGCCGGCCACGGGCGCCTCGGCGGGCCAGACGGGCGCGCCCTGCATCCAGGCGATGCGCGTGTCGGCCGTGGCGTTGACGTGGCCCGCGCGCTCGCTGTCCCACAGCAGCCGCGCGTGCACGGCGTCGCCCTGCGCTTCGAGCGCCACCTCGGCCGCGCGCACGCCGGCCTGGGTGACGGTGGATGACTTGCCTGCGCCGCCATTGCCGACTTTGCCGCCGCTGGCAGCTTTGCCACCCGCTCCGCCGGCGCCATTCATGCCCTCTTCGAGGCGGATGCGCAAATCGCCACGCGCGCGCTGCAGGCCCACGCGCGCGCGCAGGCCGTCGCGCGCGGTGGTGTCCACGCTCCATTGGCCGTCAAAGGCCAGGTCACCTCCGAGCCCGAGGCGCGTGAGCAGCGGCGCCGTGTCGGCGGAACGCGCCTCGAAGGCATCGACCCAGGCGAGCGGCAGGCCGAGCACGCTGCCTTGGGTCTGCAGGCGCATGTCGACGACGCCCGTGCCCGTGCCACGCGCCCAGCGCAGCGGCTCCCAGCGCAGCTGCACCGTGCCAGGCAAGGGGCCCGTCAACGCAGCCTGCCCGGCCGTGGCCTGCACAGTCCAGGCCGGGGTTGCCGAGGCGCTGGCTTGGCCGATCGGAATGCGCCCGTCGAGTGCGAGCGGCGCGCTAAGCGCCAGCGTCCACGGGCCCGGGCGTTGCGCATCTTCGGCTTGCAGGCGCAGGGTTTGCACACGCGCCTGCCAGGGCAAGCCGGCGCCTGCCTGTGCGGCGCGCTGGATGCCACCCTCCACCTGGGTCTGCAGCGCAAACTGCAGACCGCCGCGCTGCAGCGCGCCATCGAGGGCCAGCGTGGCCTGTGCGGCAGAGCCCGCGAATTCGGCGCGCACGCCGCGCAGCTGCCAGGGCGCGGCGCCGGGCCCGGTGGCGTTGAGTTGCGGCACGGCCAGCGTGGCCTGCAGCGTGAAAGGCGCTGGGGCTTTATCGCGCGGCGCTGATGACGCCCCTGCCGTGGGCGCCGGGCGCCGCAGCATGTCCCAGGCGCTTTGCCAGCCGCCCTGCCAGCGCGCGGACAGCTGCGCCTGACCTTGCAGCTCGCCTTGCTGCGCGAATCCGAGCCCAGGCACGCCGAGCGCGGCCAGACGCGCGAGCCACTGCTGCGTGGCGCGCAGGTCTTGCGCCTGCAGCTGCAGCGTGCCGGCGCCGCGGCGCGCGCCCAGGCTGCCGTCCGCATCGGCGGCGGCACCGGGCACTTCGAGCTGCACGCGCCCCTGCGCCGCAGGCGACGCGCCAAAGGCCATGCGCAGCGCCTGCGCCTGCACGCGGGCTTGCAACGCGACGAGCTGCAGCGTGCGCAATTGCACGCTGGGGCTGCCGTCGGCCTGCTGCTGCCATTCGCCCTCGGTCTGCAAGGCGTCTATGCGCAGTTTGGCCACGGGCGTGGCTTTTGCCGTGGCCTTGGGCGCTGGCGCGGCTTTGGAAGGCTTGGGGAGCTTGGTCGGGCTGCCGCGCGCAGGGTTGCTTGCTGCGGCCTGGACGCCGTTCGCGGCGGCTGCGCCCTTGCCAACCGGTACGGGCTGCGCGCGCAGGTCTGCCGCAAAGCGCACGGCCCCGGCTTCTTCACGCCGTGCCGTCAGCCAACCCGAAAGCGCCTGCACGTCGAAGGCTGTATGCACGGCGCCGGGCGACACGCCGTGCAAGTCCAGCCGGCCGTCCCACGCTCCGCTGGCCGGCGTGTAGTGCGCCTGCAGCGTGGCCGTGCCTGGACCCAGTGCCAGATTGGCCGCGGGCGCGCTCCAGCGCTGGCCGTCGTACTCGACGCGCCCTTGCAGCGCCGTGGGCGGCAGGCGGCCCGCGTCCCATGGTCCGGGCAAACGGTTGCCGAGCTGCACCACGATGGCCCAGCCCGACGCCACGGGTGCAACGGGCGGAGCCGCTGCCGCCACGGATGGAGCGGATGCCGCAGGCGTTGTTGGCGATGGGGATGGGGCTTTGTCATGGTTGCGCACCGGCTGCGCCAATGGCCCCGCGTGCAGCGTACCGTCGAGCAAAGTGGTCGGCGCCCCTGGCCACAGGGCCGCAAGATCGACACCGCGCAGCCGCGCCTGGGCCTGCGGCAGCGGCTGCGCCGCCCACGGCTGGAGCGTGGCGCTGAGCTCGGCCTGCATGGCATCTGCGGCGGACGCGGCCTGGGGCTTGGCAAGCGCACGCTTACCCTTGTCGTCGGGCAGCGTTTTTTCTTCTGAATCGATAGCTGCTTGCGCAGGCGTATCAAGCGCTAAGAGCATTTTCAGCTCCAAACTCGCAGCGGCCGTGGCAAGCTGGCCTTGCACGCTCGCGTGCGCCTTCGCCTGGGTGCCCGCGTAGGGTGCGTCGGGCGGCGTCTGCGCTGCATCGCTGGGCGCGGCGATGTGCACCAGACCATCGAGCGTCGCTGCGAGCGCGAACGGCGCCTGCGCCCCCAGCGTGGCCTGGCCGCGGTACTGGCCGCGCGCGAGCGTGAGTTCGCGCAGCGTGAACTGGTGCTGCGCCTCGCGCCAGCCGCCGAGACTGAAGCCGCTGCCCGTGTAGCGGTAGCCGAGCTTCACGTTTTGCAGCTCGAGCGCGGGTGTGCCCGTCCAGCGCAGGCGATCGACGCGCAGCTTCACGTGCAGCTGCAGCGGCACAGGCAGCGCGAGCGCGGTGGGCGGTGTGGGCGGCCCGGCATCGGTGCTGCGCGCACCCGCAGGCGTGAGCGTGACTAGCGCAGCCTGCAGCTTGCCGAGCTCGACCTGCCCTTGCAGCAGCGCGGCCCAGCGCCAGCCCAGGGGCTGGCCAAAGCGCAAGTCCTGCACTTCGACGGCGAACTTGGGGCTGCTCCAGCGCAGCCAGCCTATGCGCCCGCCCTCGCGCAGTGTGCCTTGCACCGCACGGCTCTCGAGCCGCTGCTCGGCAGGCAACAGCCGCGCGACCAGCGCGAGCGTGTCCGCAAGCGAGCTGCTGCGCCCGGCCCACCACCAGCCGCATGCCGCAATCGCGAGCAGCAAGGCCAGCAGCAGTCCCAGCAGCGAGGCGCCCAGGCGCACCAAGCTGCGCCCCACGCGGCGCCGAGGTGGCGCGGCTGGCGGAGGTGGCTGCTGGGGGGGCGGCGCGTCAGGCCGCAGCGCTTCTTGCGATGGCATCTCGGTCGTGCTCAAAAATTGAACCCCAGCCGCATGTGCAGCCGCAGGCTGTGCACGCGCACGCCGTAGGCCAGGTCGGCCTGCAGCGGCCCCACGGGGCTGCGCCAGCGCACGCCTGTGCCCACGCCCACGCGCGGGTCGAGCGCGCGCACGCGGTCGGCAACGGCGCCTGCATCGATGAAAAAGGTGTTTTCCCAATCGCTCAAGCGGCCGTCGCGCAGCATGGGGCGCTGCCATTCGACGCTGCCCACGGCCAGGTAGCGGCCGCCGTAGAGTTGGTTGTTCTCGGTGCGTGCGCCTATGCTGCGGTAGGCGTAGCCGCGCACGGTGGCATCGCCGCCGGTGAGGAAGAGCTCGGTCACGGGCACGGGGGCGTTGGTGCGCGCGAGCACGGCGCCCAGGTCGGTGCGCACGGCCAGGCGGCTGCGGCGCCCGCGTCCATCCTCGCCTTCCACGCGCCCCAGTGGCACGAACCACTGCCAGCGCAGCAGGCTGCGCGCGTAGGGTTCGTGGCGTTCGCCGAGCGTGCTGCCCGCGCCGAGTTCGAGCCCCAGCCCATAGCCGCGCGTGGGCGCGAGGTTGCTGTTGAAATAGCGCCCCGTCCAGGCGTAGTTGGCGCTGAGCGAACTGCTCGTGGGCGGCGGGTTCAGGCCCTGGCTGTGCGCGTTGTCGTACTGCAGAAAATAGCTGCGGTCTATGCGCAGGTCGCTCTTGCTGCGGCCCGCGCGCAAGCGTCCGCTGTTGACGCGGTAGTCGCCCGTGTCCTCGCGCTGCAGCTTGCCGCTGCCGAACCAGCGCCAGCCCGTTTCGCCGGGCAGGTCCATGAGCTCGGTGCCCAGGAGCTTGTCCTTGTTGTCGAGCGCGAGCCGGCTCACCGCGCGCCAGCCTATGCCGGGCACGCGGTTGTGGATATGGTCCACGCTCAGGCGCGGGCCGGCGTCGGTGGAGACGCCCGCACCGAAGACGAACTTCTGCAGCGGCGCCTCACGCACCTGGGCGACGACGGGCGCGGCCTTGGGGTCGGGTGCCTCGGTGTCGAGCAGCAAAAACACGGTGTCGTAATAGCCACTCGCGGCCAGGCGCTGCTGGGCGTCGAGCATCTGCGCCTCGGAGTAGAGGTTGCCCGTGGGCAGGCGTGCGATGCGGCGCGCGCCTTCGGGGTCGTAGCGCTGGCTGCCTTCGATGCGCAAGGGGCCGAAGAAATACGGCGGGCCCGGGTCGTAGAGCACGCTCAGCGCCGCCTCGTTGCTGTCGGCGTCAATGTCGGCGCGGCTGCTCTCCAGACGCGCGGCGGGGTAGCGGCGCGCCTGCAGCTGGTGCAGGCTTTCTTTCTTCGCGGCGTCCCAGCCGGCCTGGGTGAAGGGCTGGCCGGGCGGGAGCTCCCAGCTTCTTTGCACACGCTGCAGCTGGCGCGCGCCGCTTTCGGGCGCACCGGGCCGGCCCACGGGCGTGTCTGTCTGCGCGCTCACGCTGTGGCCGACGAAGCCGATGTCGGCGCGCACGACGCGCGTCTGCGGCCCCGGATCGACGCGCAGCCGCACCACGCGCGCGGCCGCCACATCGCCGGGCGCGGCATGGGTTTCGATGGTGATGCGCGGCGCAAAATAGCCTTGCGTCGCGAGCAGCTCGCGCGCATCTTCGTCGGCGCGCGCGAGCAGGCGCTGCAACTCGCCTTCCTGCAAGTCGGGCAGCTGGCGAAAACGCTGCAGTTCGAGGTGGCGCTCGAGCAGGGCACGCAGCGCATCGGGCGCCTGCACTTCGAGCGTGAACGCGGCGCGGCCTTCGGCTGCGGCGGCCGCATCGACATCAGTGCCCCGGCCCGTGACGCGCTGCCATACGCTGCAACCGGGCAGCAGCAGGGCGAGCGCAAACAGCAGAAAAAACAACGCCGGCCCGCGGGCCGGCGCTATGGCGCGGCTAGGAGCCTGTCGGACGTTGGGCGTCGAAAGCGAGAAGGTGCCCCAGCGTGACCAGTTTTTGCCGGATTCGCCGCCCCATAGCGGGACTATGGGGCAAGAAGACGGTAAAAAATGGGTCGCTGCGGCGCATTCGCAGCCGACGATTCCAAAGTCCGACAGGCTCCTAGGCATCCAGTTATTTTGACAGCAGCCGCATCGCGTCTTCGAGCCCTTTGAGCGAGAGCGGGTACATGCGCTGCGCCATGAGCTGCTGGATGATGCTGATGCTCTGGCGGTACTGCCACACGCCGGGCGGCTCGGGGTTGATCCAGGCGAATTTGGGGAAGGCGTGCGTGAGGCGCTGCAGCCATTCAGCGCCGGGCTCCTCGTTGTTGTATTCGACGCTGCCGCCGGGCTGCAAAATCTCGTAGGGGCTCATGGTCGCATCGCCCACGAAGATCAGTTTGTAGTCCTTGTTGTATTTGCGGATGATGTCCCAGGTGGGGAATTTTTCGGCAAAGCGCCGGCGGTTGTTCTTCCACATGAAGTCATAGATGCAGTTGTGGAAGTAGTAGAACTCCAGGTGCTTGAACTCGCTGCGCACGGCAGAAAACAGCTCTTCGACGCGCTGGATATGCTCGTCCATGGTGCCGCCCACGTCCATGAGCAGCAGCACCTTCACGTTGTTGTGGCGCTCGGGCACCATTTTGATGTCGAGGTAGCCCGCGTTCGCGGCCGTGCTGCGTATGGTGTCGGGCAGGTCGAGCTCGAGTTCGTTGCCCTCGCGCGCAAAGCGGCGCAGGCGGCGCAGCGCGACCTTGATGTTGCGCGTGCCCAGTTCCTGCTGGTCGTCGTAGTCCTGGTAGGCGCGCTGTTCCCAGACCTTGACGGCGCTTTTGTTTTTGCTCTGCCCGCCTATGCGTATGCCCTGCGGGTTGTAGCCACCGTTGCCAAACGGGCTGGTACCGCCCGTACCTATCCATTTGCTGCCGCCTTCGTGGCGGCCTTTTTGCTCTGCTAGGCGCTTTTTGAGCGTTTCCATGAGCTCGTCCCAGCCGAGCTTTTTGAGCGCAGCCTTTTGCTCGTCGCTGAGCTCGCGCTCGAGCATCTGCGTGAGCCAGTCCGAGGGCAGCTCGCGCGCGGCGAGGTCGGCCGCCGTTTCCACGCCCTTGAAGTACGCGGCAAAGGCGCGGTCGAACTTGTCGTAGTGCTTTTCGTCCTTCACGAGCGCCAGGCGCGCCATGAAGTAGAAGTCGTCCAGGCTCCAGGCGTCTTCAGAGCGCGGGCCGACGATGCCGGCCTCGAGCGCTTCGAGCAGGCTGAGGAATTCCTTGACCGATACCGGCAGCTGCGCAGCGCGCAGCGTGTAGAAAAAATCGATGAGCATGATTTTGGCCTCCAGCGCTTATGTGGCAAGCGCATGCAGCTGCAAAAGGTAGAGCAATTGGGCGCGCGCCTCGGGCCACTCGCCGGCGCGCATGCTGTACATCACGGTGTCGCGTATGGTGCCGTCGCGGCGCAGCGCGTGGCCGCGCAGCACGCCGTCTTTCTTCGCGCCCAGGCGCTCGATGGCGCGCTGGCTCGCAAAGTTGAAGTTGTCGGTGCGCCAGCCGACCACGTGGCAGCCCAGCGTGTCGAAGGCGTGCCCCATGAGCAGCAGCTTGGCGGTGGTGTTCACATGCGTGCGCTGCACGCTTTGGGCGTACCAGGTCCAGCCGATCTCCAGGCGCTTCACTGCGGGCAGGATGTCGTGGTAGCTCGTGCTGCCGAGCACGCGCCCCGTGGCCTCGTCGCACACGGCAAAGGGCAGGCGGCTGCCCTCGGCCTGCATGGCCAGCGCCTGCTCGATGTAGGCGCGCGTGTGCTGCGGCTCGGGCACCGAGCTCACGCGCAGGCGCCACAGCTGCCCGTCGGCCGCCGCCGCCGCAAGCCCCGCCTCGTGCGCAGCAGCAAGCGGCTCCAGGCGCACGCCGTGTGCGCGCAAGGTGACGGGTGGGGCGAACGCGGTCATGGGGATCGGCGTGGGGCGCGGAAGTGGGCTTGGGCAGGCGCGGTTTGGCAGCGGCAGTGGGTGGCAGCTTGGCGCCGGCGCTCAGCGGTTGCGCTGGTTCATGAACACCAGCTTTTCGAACAGGCTCACGTCCTGCTCGTTCTTGAGCAGCGCGCCCACGAGCGGCGGTATGGCGATCTTGTCGTCGCCGCTTTGCAGCGCCTCGACGGGGATGTCCTCGGCCACGAGCAGCTTGAGCCAGTCGAGCAGCTCGCTCGTCGAGGGCTTTTTCTTCAGGCCGGGCAGGCCGCGCACGTCGTAAAACGTCTTCATCGCGGCGCTGATGAGCTCACCCTTGAGCGTGGGAAAGTGCACGCCGATGATCTGCCGCATGGTGTCGGCGTCGGGGAACTTGATGAAGTGGAAGAAGCAGCGGCGCAAAAACGCATCGGGCAGCTCTTTTTCGTTGTTCGAGGTGATGAACACCAGCGGGCGGTGCTTGGCGCGGATGAGCTCGCGCGTTTCGTAGCAGTAGAACTCCATGCGGTCGAGCTCGCGCAACAGGTCGTTGGGGAACTCGATGTCGGCCTTGTCGATTTCATCGATCAGCAGCGCCACGGGCTGGTCTGCCGTGAACGCACGCCAGAGCACGCCCTGCACGATGTAGTTGCGGATGTCCTGCACGCGCGTGGCGCTGTCGGCGTCGCCGAGCTGGCTGTCGCGCAGGCGGCTTACGGCGTCGTATTCATAAAGGCCCTGCTGCGCCTTGGTCGTGCTCTTGATGTGCCACTGCAGCAGCGGCATGTTCAGCGCCTGCGCCACTTCTTCGGCAAGCATGGTCTTGCCGGTGCCGGGCTCGCCCTTGATGAGCAGCGGGCGTTGCAGGGTGATGGCCGCGTTCACGGCAAGCATGAGGTCGGGCGTAGCGACGTAGTTCTGGGAGCCTTGGAATTTCATGGATGGAATGGCAAAACGTTGATAAATGGGCTTGACAAGCGCTGGCTATAATCAACCACCGATCACAGCCGCAGGCTGTTTTTTTACACCATTGTGCGCGCAAAATGACAAAAAAGCTGACCACATTGTTCGCTCTGGCTGTCGCCTCCGTGACCGCCATCGCCACCGCCCACGCTGCCGAGGTGCAAGGAGACGCCCAGGCAGGGGCCAAGAAAATCGCCATGTGCGTGGGCTGCCACGGCATCCCCGGCTACCAGGCCACCTTCCCTGAAGTGCACAAGGTGCCCATGATCGCGGGGCAAAATGCCAAGTACATCGCCTCGGCGCTCGACGCCTACCGCAAGGGCGACCGCCGCCACCCCACCATGCGCGGCATCGCGGCCTCGCTGTCCGACCAGGACATCGCCGACCTCGCCGCGTATTACGAGCAACTCGGCAAGTCCCAGACCGGCAGCACCGAATTGCCCGCCAAACCGCGCACCGAGCCCAAGCCCCAGGTCGCGGCGCTGCTGCAAAAGGCCGCCTGCGTCTCGTGCCACGGCGACAACTTCTCCAAACCGATCGACCCGGCCTATCCCAAGATCGCGGGCCAGCATGCCGACTACCTGTTCGTCGCGCTCAAGTCCTACAAGGCCGAGCCCAGCGCCGTGGTCGGCCGCTCCAACCCCGTCATGGGCGGCATCGCCAAGCAGTTTTCAAACGCCGAGCTCAAGGAACTGGCGAACTACGTAGGTTCGCTCGACGGCGAACTGCGCACCGTTCCCGAGTCGCGCTTTCGCTGATCCTCTGCACGCCATCAAAAAAGCCCGCTGTTGCGGGCTTTTTTGATGGCATTTTTGCCACTTTACGCAGTATTAATGTGCGCCAATAGCTATTTTTAGTATAGCACCGTGCGCGCTGCTCAATCCCGCGTGGCGCGCCGCTGCACGCAGGCCACGTAGGCGTCGCCATCGGGCGCGCGGCCCTGGCGCTGACCCTCCCACAGCATCTGACCCAGGCATTCCATGGCCACGTGGTGCGCGTCGTGCAGCGCATCGAGCCGCGCCGTGAGCAGCTCCACCGCCTGGCGGATGCCGCGCGGCTGGTCTATGCTGCACTGTTCGCTGATCGCCAGGTGCATCGAAAGGTGCAAAAAGGGGTTTGTGCGCTCGGGCGTGTCGTCGTAATGGCGCGCCACGGCGGCCTGCGCGTCGGCCAGCTCGGCGTGGTATTCGGGGTGCTCGGCAATCCACAGCTGCGCCAGGGTCTCGAGCGGCTCGAGCGGCGCGCCGCGTGCGGCCTTGGCGTGCACCTCGCAAAAGAAGCGGCGCACATCGGCTTGGGTCGGTTGAAACATGCGCGCAGGGTAGCACGCAGAGCCGGCCGGAATGCTGCAAGGGGCATCGGCCTCGGGCTAGACTGGCGCCTCACGGCGCAGCGCTGCGCGCAGCTGCGGCCCTTCTGCAGGAGACACGACACCATGCACATCATCGAACCCATCGCTGCCCAGGCAGACGGCTTTGCGGCGCTGCGCCGCGACCTGCACGCGCATCCGGAGCTGTGCTTTCAGGAACTGCGCACTTCCGACCTTGTGGCGCAAAAGCTTGACGAATGGGGCATTCCCATCCACCGCGGCATGGGCCAGACGGGCGTGGTCGGCATCGTGCACGGGCGCGACGGTGGTGCCTGCGGGCGCGCCGTCGGGCTGCGCGCCGACATGGACGCGCTGCCCATCCACGAGGCCAACAGCTTTGCGCACGCGAGCCGCCATCCGGGCCGTATGCACGCCTGCGGGCACGACGGGCACACGGCGATGCTGCTCGCGGCGGCGCAATATCTGGCACGGCACCGCCACTTCGACGGCACGGTCTATCTGATCTTCCAGCCCGCCGAAGAAGGCGGCGGCGGCGCACGCGAAATGATCGCGGACGGCCTGTTCGAGCGCTTTCCCATGCAGGCGGTGTTTGGCATGCACAACTGGCCCGGCATGCCCGTGGGCCACTTTGCCGTGAGCCCGGGGCCGGTGATGGCCTCGAGCAATGAATTTCACATCACCATCGAAGGCAAAGGCGGGCATGCCGCGATGCCGCACATGACCATAGACCCCGTGCCCATCGCGTGCCAGTTGGTGCTGGCGCTGCAAACCATCATCAGCCGCAACACCAAACCCGTCGAAGCCGGCGTGATCTCGGTCACCATGGTGCACGCGGGCGAGGCGAGCAACGTGGTGCCCGACTGCTGCGAGCTGCAGGGTACGGTGCGCACCTTCACGCTCGAACTGCTCGACCTGATCGAGGCACGCATGCGCGAAGTCGCCGAGCACCTGTGCGCAGCACACGGCGCGCGCTGCCACTTTGCCTTCAAGCGCAACTACCCGCCCACGATCAACGCGCCCGCCGAGGCCGCGTTTGCGCGCCAGGTCATGGCCGGCATCGTCGGTGCGCAGCACGTGCTCGAACAAGAGCCCACCATGGGCGCAGAGGATTTCGCCTTCATGCTGCAGGCCAAGCCCGGCGCCTACTGCTTCATCGGCAACGGCGAAGGCGCGCACCGCGACGTGGACCACGGCGGCGGCCCCTGCACCTTGCACAACCCGAGTTACGACTTCAACGACGCGCTGATCCCGCTGGGCGCGAGCTACTGGGTGCGCCTGGCCGAGCAGTGGCTGGCACGCGCGGCCTGATCCACCCAGCCTGATGGGCGCAGGGAGGGCATTCAGCGCCTCCTCAGACAGGCTCTCATTCGCACCAGCGCACGGCGTCGGCGATGGGTGCGCGGCGGGTGCGGAACTGGTTCGCCGGGTGGTCGGGGTCGGCCAGGCCGAAGGAGATGCCGCAGACGATGGTGCGCTCCGTGTCAATGTCGAGCTGCGCGCGCAGCACCTGCGGGTAGGCCGCGAGCGCGGCCTGCGCGATCGAGCCCACGCCCAGGCTGTGCGCGGCCAGCATGAAATTGGCCACGTAGGCGCCGCAATCGACCGCCCCATAGACACCGAGCGCCGCGTCGCTCGTGACGATGGCCACATGCGGCGCACCGAACATGGTGTAGTTTTGCGCCGCCTGGCGCTGCGAGGCCGCGCGGTCGTCCTTGGCGATGCCCAGCGCCTGGTACAACCCCCAGCCGCATTCACGCCGGCGCTGCAGGTACACGCCGCGGTACTCACCCGGCCAGGGCAGATCGGGCGCGGGCTGCGCCTGGGCCACATGCGCGCACAGTGCCACACGCAGGCGCTCGAGCGCACCGCCGCTCACGATGGTCAGCTGCCAGGGCTGGGCATTGCACCACGAGGCCGTGCGTTGCGTCAGCTCGAGAATGCGCTCCACGGTGCTGCGCGGCAGCGGCTGTGGCAAAAAGGCGCGGCAGCTATAGCGGGTGTGCAACAGCTCAGACAAGGTCTGGTAGGCCGGCGGCAGGGATGTTTCAGCAAGGGCAGTCATGGGCAGTTTCCACGGTTTTTTGCTGCATCGAATGCTTTGTGAGCACGCGGGATGATGGCGCAGCGGCCTCCGAACAAGCGTCCGAAAGGGCGCAAAATCATAGCCAATCTACCCTCGAGGCGCATAGGGTGCACGCGGTAGCCGAGTTTCCTGGGCAGCCAAGCATGGCCGACGATTGACGCGCCGCGCAGTGGCGGGAAAAATGTCCCGTCATGAGCGCACATTCCGACACTCTGGCGGCACGGCTCGAGGCCCTGCCAGTGCCCGTGGCCCTGGAACTGCCAGGCGGCAAAAAACTTGGCGCCGCGGAAAACGCCGCGGCCGTCATTTTCCGCATCCGCGAGCGCAAGGCCGCGCTGGCGCTGGCTTCTGGACAGATCGGCGATGTGGGCATGGCCATCGTCGAGGGCCAGGTGGCGTTCGAGGGCAAGATGCGTGAGCTCATGGCCGCTGCCGAGGCCTTGCTGCCCGCAAGCCCCATCCAGGGCAAACCCGGCGCGTGGCAGCGGCTGCTTGGCTGGTTGCGTTCGCGCGCGGCGCACACGCTTGCGGGCGACGCACGCAACATCCAGTTCCACTACGACGTTTCCGATGATTTTTACGCGCTCTGGCTCGATCCGCGGCGCGTGTATTCGTGCGCCTATTACCGCACGCCGGACATGCCGCTCGCGCAGGCGCAGGAAGCCAAGCTCGACCACATCTGCCGCAAGCTGCGCCTGCGCCCGGGCGCGCGCTTTCTCGACATCGGTGCGGGTTGGGGCGGGCTGCTGCTGTGGGCGGCCGAGCATTACGGCGTCGATGCCACGGGCATCACGCTTTCGCGCAACCAGCATGCCTACGTGCAGCAGCGCATTGCCGCGCTCGGGCTGCAGGGGCGCGTGCGCATGGAGCTGCGCGACTACCGCGAGCTGCCCAGCACCCAGCCCTTCGACGCCGTGGCCTCGGTGGGCATGTTCGAGCATGTGGGGCGGCGCAACATGACGGCGTATTTCCACACCGTGCGCCGCCTGCTGCGCCCCGGCGGCTTGCTGCTGAACCACGGCATCACGGCGGGCGGGGTGGAAAACTCCGAACTCGCTGGCGGCATGGGCGAATTCATAGACCGCTACATCTTCCCCGGCGGCGAACTGATGCACGTGGGCGCGGTGCTGCGCCACATGGCGCTGGGCGGCCTCGAGATGGTCGATACCGAAAATCTGCGCCCGCACTATGCGCGCACGCTCTGGGCCTGGTCGGACGCGCTGGAAGCGCAGCTGCCCAAAGCGCGTGAAGTGCTCGCCGTCACACATGGCGCCGAGCGCGCCGAGAAAATCCTGCGCGCCTATCGCCTCTACCTGGCCGGCTGTGCGCTGGGTTTCGAGCGCGGCTGGGTAGCCCTCCACCAGATGCTCGCCACGCACCCCGACGGCCGACCGGAAACGGGCAGCCTGCGCGGCGCGCAGTCCGAGTATCCGTTCACGCGCGACTACATGTACGCACCCCAAAACGTCTGATTTCATGCTCTACAAATTCAAGTCGCGCGCCACGGCCGACCTCATCATGCTCGAGCCGCAAGGGCGGCGCGTGCTGCAGCTCATCGGCAGGGAGCCGGGCGTGCCCGGCATCCTGACGGTGGAACAAATTCCTGCTGCAATCGCCGCCCTCGAAGCCGCCGTGGCCACCGAAGAAGCCCTGATCGCTGCGCGCAGGCAAGCGGCGCAAGAGCAGCAAGGCGAAGCCTCGAAAGAGCAAGTCGAGCCCGCGGAAGAGCCCATACGCCTGCGCCAGCGCGTTGCGCCGCTGATCGACATGCTGCGGCGCAGCGCCGCCGAGGGGCGCGAAGTGACTTGGGGCAGCTAATGCAGTGTTCGACGCACTCTGCGACATAAAACCGCGTCTTTTCGGCCCGGGCCGCGTTGCAAATCCTCGCGATACCACCCGGTATCGCTGCGGTTTGCGCCTTGCCCAGACCAAAAATCCATCGGTTTTATTTGTCGCATCAAGGACTGAACTGGCCCCTGAAAAATGGACGCCACTAGCAGCCTGTCGGACTTTGGAATCGTCGGCTGCGAATGTGCCGCAGCGGCCCATTCTCGCTTTCGACGTCCAAAGTCCGACAGGCTGCAAGGGGTTCCCTCTTTACCCCTCGCAACTGCGCCAAGCCCTCCCCCCGAGCTGCGGCCGCAGCGCGTCGGCTTGGGGGCGCAGGGCCTCGGTGACGGCGGGCAGGCGCAGCACGTAGGCCGTGCCGGCGGGGCGCTCGGGCACCACGCGGGCGGTGCGCACGCCCTTGGCGCGCAGCTCGGCCAGGGCGCGCTGGGCGGCTTCCTCGGTGCTGTAACGGCCCAGCGACAGACCGGGCTCCCAGGCGGCGCCGGGGCGGTCGAAGGCGATGCCGAGTTCGCGCAGATCGGCCTTTTTCTTGTCGAGCACGTCCGCCTGCGGAAAGCGCCCCAGATACACCATCCAGCGCCCCGCGACCGGCATGGGGTCTAGCGTCCAGCTGCCTTGCGGCCAGCGCGCCAGGGTTTTGCGCAGCGTCTCGGCCTGGTGCGCGTCGAAGGTGCCGGCCTGCAGGCATACCGCGGGCGCCGCAGCGTTGCGGGAGGCCGTTGCAGGGGTGGCCGGGTTGGTGCCGGCAGCGGCCACGGTCGCCGCCTTCGAAGCCGCCTCGGAAGCGGCGGCTGGAGCCGCAGCGCCCGACGTGGCGTCGGTCGGGGGTGCTGACGACGCGGGCGTCTGCGCAGTGCCCGGCGACACGCTGGAAGGTGCGAAGGCCGGGGCTGCGTCGCTGGCCGGCGCCGTGCGCAGGATTTGCAGCGTCTCGGGCCGGATCTGCTGCAGTTGGTGCTGCGGCTCGGAAGTCTCGGCAGGCGCGAGGCCGAGCGTGCGCAAAGCGCCGTGCGACCAGGCAAAGTAGCCGAGATTCAGCAAAAAAAGGAGCGAGACGAAAAGACGCATCATGGACAAATGGCTTATATGGCTTTGGATGGTGGCGCCGCGGGAGGGACTGCCGTGGCCGCGGGGTCGGCGTCATCGGCAGCACCAGCATCAGCAAGGGCGCCAGCCACAGCCACAGCCACAGCCGCTGCGCCAGCAGCACTGGTGCGCGGGCGCACGCTGACTTCGGCGCTCGTGATGGCGCGCAGGCCCGCGGGCGTTTGCACCTGCAGCGCGCCGTCCGCGCCCACGCCCTGCGCCACGCCGCTGGCACCGTCGCTGAGCAGCACTTCGCGCCCTGCCAAAAGATCACGCGCGGCGTAGCGCGTGCGCAGCGGCGCAAAGCCGTGCGCGGCGAAGGCTTGCACGCCCTCCAATAGCGGCGGCAGCAGGCGCAGCAGCGCGGCGGGCGCGTCCATTTCGGGGGCGATGTCTTGCAGGCAGGCGGGCGGCGTGGCGAACCCTTGCGCGTCGCGCGGGCGGATGTTGATGCCTATGCCTATGACCACGTAGCGCGCCGCTGTGGCCGCGGCCGGCGCCCACAGGGAGGACGGAAAACCGCTGCCCACGCCCGGCAGCACGAAGCTCGCGGTCTCGATCAGGATGCCGCCGAGCTTGCGGTCGTCGGCCAGCCACAGGTCGTTGGGCCACTTGAGGCCGAGCTTCAGGGGCAGGGCAGACGCGGGAAGCTCCGGCTGCAGGCTCTCGGCCACGCTCAGCCCCACGGCCAGAGACAGGCCCGACCAGTCGCGCGGCGCAAGCGGTAGCCCGAGCGAAAAGGTCAGCGAATCGCCGGGGCTGCTGAGCCACTGCCGCCCCAGGCGCCCGCGCCCCGCGGTCTGCTGCTCGGCCACGAGCAGCGTGGGCGCGCAGTGCCCCTCGCGCGCGCGGCGCATGAGCTCGGTGTTGGTCGAATCGATGCGTTCGAGCACCTCGACGCTGCCGCCCGGCAGCTGCGCCGCGAGCGCCTGCTGCAGTGCGGGGATGGGCCAGGCCGGTGGGGCCGCGCTTGCGGTGTCGCTTGCCGCGTGCAACGGCGCGCCCGTCATGGCTGGCCCCGGCGCGCGCCGCTGCGCCCGCGCTTGGGCGCGAGCAGCGTGCCGCGGCAGTCGGGGCTGCCGCAGCGGCAGGCGTATTCGGCCTTGAGTTTGGCCGTCTGGCGCGCGTCGATCACGAGCGCGTAGTCGAAGCTCAGCTCCTCGCCCGCGCGGATGTTGCGCAGCGCGGTGATGAAGATGCGGCCTGCGCGTTCGTCCGCGTAGCAGTTGGGCGCGCAGCTGTGGTTGATCCAGCGCGAGGCGTTGCCGCCCACCTTGCCGTCGATCACGTGCTCGTCATCGATGTGGAAGTAAAACGTGTGTTGCGGCTGCGCCGGATCGTGCGGGTGGCGCGCGAGTGCCTCCTGCCAGCTGATGATTTCGCCGGTATATTCGATCAACGCCTCGCCTTCGGCGATGTCCTGCAGCGCGAATACGCCCCGGCCGTGCACGGGCGAGCGCCGCACCTGCAGGCGCCGCCCGCGGCCCCGCGCGGCAGTGGCAGAGAAATTTTCGGCCGCCGCGGCGGCATGCGTGCAAGACATGGCAAAACTCTGTTAATTTGAAATTTGCACCTGCGCGCGCGTATGTACGCATGCGTGCGCGCAAGGTTCCTGGACATTGTAGAAAACACTCCAAAGCATTCCCGCATGAGCAAAACCCTGGTCATCGCCGAAAAACCCTCCGTCGCGCAAGACATCGTGCGCGCCCTCACGCCCGTGGCGGGCAAGTTCGACAAGCACGACGATCATTTCGAGAACGAGCGCTACATCGTCACCAGCGCCGTCGGCCACCTGGTCGAAATCCAGGCGCCCGAAGCCTACGACGTCAAACGCGGCAAGTGGAGCTTTGCGCACCTGCCCGTGATCCCGCCGTATTTCGAGCTCAAGCCCGTGGACAAGACCAAGAGCCGCCTGAGCGCCGTGGTGCGCCTGGCGCGGCGCAAGGACGTGACGGAGATCATCAACGCCTGTGACGCGGGCCGCGAGGGCGAGCTGATCTTCCGCCTGATCGAGCAGTACGCGGGCGGCAGCAAGAACGGCCACCCCGTGCCGCTGGGCAAGCCCGTGCGGCGCCTGTGGCTGCAGTCCATGACGCCGCAGGCCATCCGCGACGGCTTTGCCGCGCTGCGCTCGGACGCGCAGATGCAGGGCCTGGCGCAGGCCGCGCGCAGCCGCTCCGAAGCCGACTGGCTCGTGGGCATCAACGGCACGCGCGCGATGACGGCGTTCAACTCGCGCGATGGCGGCTTCTTTTTGACCACCGTGGGCCGAGTGCAGACGCCCACGCTCTCGCTCGTGGTCGAGCGCGAAGAAAAAATCCGCCGCTTCGTGAGCCGCGACTACTGGGAAGTGCACGCGAGCTTTGCCGCGCAGGCCGGCCAGTACCCCGGCAAGTGGTTCGACCCGCAGTGGAAGAAAAGCGACGACCCCGAAGCCCGCGCCGACCGCCTCTGGTCTGAGCCGCAGGCGCGCGCCATTGCCGACGCGGTGCGCGGCAAGCCGGGCCGCGTGCACGAAGAAAGCAAGCCCAGCACACAAGCCAGCCCGCTGCTCTTTGACCTGACCAGCCTGCAGCGCGAGGCCAACAGCAAGTTCGGCTTCAGCGCCAAGACCACGCTCGCGCTCGCGCAAAGCCTGTACGAGCGCCACAAGGCGCTGACCTACCCGCGTACCGACGCGCGCGCCCTGCCCGAAGACTACCTGCCCGTGGCACGCGACACGCTGCGCGTGCTGGCCGCAAGCGGCCTGCGCCACCTCGCACCGTACGCACAGCAGGCGCTCGAGGGCGACTACGTGCGCCCGAGCAAGCGCATCTTCGACAACAGCAAGGTCAGCGACCACTTCGCCATCATCCCCACGCTGCAGCCGCCCAGCGGCCTGTCCGAGGCCGAGCAAAAGCTCTACGACCTCGTGGCGCGGCGTTTTCTCGCAGTGTTCTTCCCGAACGCCGAATACCTCGTGACCACGCGCATCACCACGGTGGAAGACGCGCACCACTTCAAGACCGAAGGCAAGGTGCTGGTGCAGCCCGGCTGGCTCGCGATTTACGGCAAAGAGGCCGCAGCCGAAACCGAAGACGGCAAAGAGGCAAAAGAAGGCGAGAAGAACCAGAGCCTCGTGCCCGTACAGCCGGGCGAGCAGGTGCGCACCGAGCAGGCCGAGCCCAAGGGCCTGAAAACCCGCCCGCCCGCGCGCTACACCGAAGCCACCCTGCTCAGCGCCATGGAAAGCGCGGGCAAGCAGGTCGAAGACGAAGAACTGCGCGCCGCCATGCGCGAAAAAGGCCTGGGCACGCCGGCCACGCGCGCGGCCATCATCGAAGGGCTGCTTGCCGAAAAATACCTGCTGCGCGACGGCCGCGAGCTCGTGCCCACGCCCAAGGCCTTCCAGCTCATGACGCTGCTGCGCGGCCTGGGCGTGGAAGAACTCTCGCGCGCCGACCTCACCGGCGAGTGGGAATACAAGCTCGCGCAGATGGAAAAAGGCCAGCTCAGCCGCGACGCCTTCATGGCCGAGATCGCCGCCATGACCGAGCGCCTGGTGCAAAAAGCCAAGGAATACGACCGCGATACCATCCCCGGCGACTACGCCACGCTGCAAACGCCGTGTCCACACTGCGGCGGCGTGGTCAAGGAAAACTACCGCCGCTACGCCTGCACGGGCGCGCACGGCGACGGCGCGGGCTGCGGCTTCTCGTTTGGCAAATCGCCCGGCGGGCGCACCTTCTCCACGGCCGAGGCCGAGCAGCTGCTGCGCGACCAGCGCATAGGCCCGCTCGAAGGCTTTCGCTCCAAGGCCGGCTGGCCCTTCACGGCCGAACTCGCGCTCGTGTTCGACGAGGACAGCAAAAATTACAAGCTCGAGTTCGACTTTGGCGACGACGCCAAGGCCGACGAGGCCGGCACGCCCGTGGACTTTTCCGGCCAGGAAAGCCTGGGCCCGTGCCCGCGCTGCGGCGCGCCCGTCTATGAGCACGGCAGCAACTACGTCTGCAGCAAGTCCGTGCCCACGCCCGAGCAGCCCGCGCCGAGCTGCGACTTCAAGACCGGCAAAATCATCCTGCAGCAGCCCGTGGAGCGCGCGCAAGTGCAAAAACTGCTCGCCACGGGCAAGACCGACTTGCTCGACAAATTCATCAGCACGCGCACGCGCCGTCCGTTCAAGGCGCACCTGGCCTGGGACAAGGACGCGGGCAAGGTGGGCTTCGAGTTCGCGCCGAGCAAATTCCCGCCGCGCGCGGGCGCCGCTGGCGCTGCGGGCGCATCCAAATCAGGAGCTGCCAGCGCAGGTGCAGCAACCGCTGGAGGCCAAAAAGGCTCTAAATCTGCAGGCGCCAAAACCGCGGCGAAAACCACGGTGAAAAGCGCAGCAAAAACGGTCGCCAAAACTGCGACCAAAACCACGGCCAAGTCCAGCGCCGCCAAAACCCCACGCGCCCCCGCCGCAGGCCGCGCGCCCAGCCCCGAGCTCGCCGCCGTGATCGGCCCCGAACCCGTGGCGCGCACCGAGGCGCTGAAAAAAGTCTGGGACTACATCAAGGCCCACGGCCTGCAAGACGCCACGAACAAACGCGCGATCAACGCCGACGCCAGGCTGCAGCCACTGTTCGGCAAGCCGCAAATCTCGATGTTCGAGCTTGCGGGGATTTTGGGCAAGCATTTGGGGTGAGGGGCGGGATCACCCCCCACCCTCGACCGCCAGCGGCAGCCTCGTTTCAAATTTCGCGCGCCGGGTGGCGAAAAAGGCGCGCACGTTGCGCACGTTGGCGTCGCTCGTGAACAGGCGCTGCGCGAGCGCCTGGTAGCCGGGCATGTCGCGCGTGTGCACCACGAGGATGAAGTCCGGCCCGGGCGCGACGCGCCAGCACTGCTGCACGCATTCCTCGGCCACGGCGCGCGCCTCGAAGGCGTCGAGCTGTTCGGCGCCCTGGCGCTCCAGCGAGACCTCGACGATGCACGCGAGGCCGTGGCCCTGCAGCGCGGCGAGCCGCTCGGGGGCCAGGATGGCCACCTGCCGCTCGATCAGCCCGAGCGCGCGCAGCCGCTGCACGCGGCGCAGGCAGGTGGGCGGCGACACGTGCACCTTGGCCGCGAGCGCCTGCTGGCTCAGCGAGGCGTCTTGCTGCAGCAGGTCGAGCAGGCGCAGGTCGATGGCGTCGAGTTTGTATTTTTCATCGATCTGCATGGGTATGGAAATAAATTTCAGAAATGGGTGCGTCTGAAATATAGTTTCAAAATCTGCTGAAATTCGAGCGCCATAGAAAAAGTTCTTTGCCTACGATGGCAGCCGTTCTGCCTGAAGGAGGTTTTCATGTGCGGCATCGTCGGCGCGGTTTCTGCGCGCAACATCGTTCCCATTCTGGTGCAGGGCCTGCAGCGGCTCGAATACCGCGGCTATGACTCGTGCGGCATCGCCGTGCACGCGGGCAGCCTGGCGCCGCAGGGCGCGGCAGGTTTGCAACGCGTGCGCGGCACGGCGCGCGTGGCCGAGCTGCTCGCGCAGGTGCAGGCGCAGCAGCTCGAAAGCGCCACGGGCATCGCGCACACGCGCTGGGCCACGCACGGCGCGCCCACGGTGGACAACGCGCACCCGCATTTCAGCTGCGGCCCCGGCAGCGATGCCGACGCGCCCGCGCGCGTGGCCCTGGTGCACAACGGCATCATCGAAAACTACGAGGAGCTGCGCGTGCGCCTGCAGGCGCGCGGCTACCGCTTCACGAGCCAGACCGACACCGAGGTGATCGCGCACCTGGTGGATAGCCACTACGGCGGCGACCTGTTTGCCGCAGTGCAGTCTGCCGTGGCCGAGTTGCGCGGCGCCTATGCGATTGCCGTGCTGCACCGCGACGAGCCGCACCGCCTCGTGGGCGCGCGCGCGGGCTCGCCGCTGGTGCTGGGCGTGGGCCAGGGCGGGGCCGAGCACTTCGTGGCAAGCGACGCCATGGCGCTTGCGGGTGTGACGGACCAGATCATCTACCTCGAAGAAGGCGACCTCGTCGATCTGCAGCCGGGGCGCTACTGGATCGTCGGCCCGGAAGGGCGCCCGCTCTCGGCGCAGGAGCGCCCGGTGCGCACCGTGCAGGCCTTCAGCGGCGCGGTCGAGCTTGGGCCGTACCGCCACTACATGCAAAAAGAAATTTTCGAGCAGCCGCGCGCGATCGCCGACACGCTTCAGGGCGTGGCGGGCATCGTGCCCGAGCTGTTCGACGGCATAGGAGCCTGTCGGCCTTTGGGCGTCGAAAGCGAGAAGGCGCCCCAGCGAGGCCAGTTTTTGCCAGATTCGCAGCCCCATAGTGGTGCTATGGGGCAAGAAGCCGGTAAAAAATGGACCGCTGCGGCGCATTCGCAGCCGACGACTCCAAAGTCCGACAGGCTCCTAGAGCAGCCGGGCCGCCCGCGCCAGGCCGCGTGGCGCGTGTTCCAGGAGATCGACCGCGTGCTCATCCTCGGTTGCGGCACGAGCTACTACAGCGGCTGCGTCGCGCGCTACTGGCTCGAAGACATCGCCGCGATCCCCACGCAGGTCGAGGTGGCGAGCGAATACCGCTACCGCGCGAGCGTGCCCGACGCGCGCACCCTGGTCGTGGTCATCAGCCAGAGCGGCGAAACGGCCGACACCCTGGCCGCGCTGCGCCACGCGCAAAGCCTGGGCATGCGCCACACGCTCACCATCTGCAACGTCGCCACGAGCGCCATGGTGCGCGAATGCGAATTGGCCTACATCACGCGCGCCGGCGTCGAAATCGGCGTGGCGAGCACCAAGGCGTTCACGACGCAGCTCGCGGGGCTGTTTCTGCTCACGCTCGCGTTAGCACAATCGCGCGGGCGCCTCAGCAAAGCGCAGGAAGATGCGCACCTCAAGGCCATGCGCCACCTGCCTGCGGCGCTGCACGCGGTACTCGCGCTCGAGCCGCAAATCATCAGCTGGGCCGAAGCCTTTGCGAGCAAGGAAAACGCCCTGTTCCTGGGCCGCGGCCTGCACTACCCGATCGCATTGGAAGGCGCGCTCAAGCTCAAGGAAATCAGCTACATCCACGCCGAGGCCTATCCCGCAGGCGAGCTCAAGCACGGCCCGCTCGCGCTCGTCACGAGCGCCATGCCGGTGGTCACCGTCGCGCCCAACGATGCGCTGCTCGAAAAGCTCAAGAGCAACATGCAGGAGGTGCGCGCGCGCGGCGGCGAGCTTTACGTGCTTGCCGACGCCGGCACGCAGATCGACAACGGCGAAGGCATGCACGTCATCCGCATGCCCGAGAACTACGGCCCGCTGAGCCCGCTGCTGCACGTGGTGCCACTGCAATTGCTGGCCTACCACACCGCCTGCGCGCGCGGCACCGACGTGGACAAACCGCGCAACCTGGCCAAGTCGGTGACGGTGGAGTAGGGCGGGCGAGTCGGGCGCACGAAAAAAGAAGGAGAAAAGACGAAGCAGGAAGCCCATTTCACCGAAGTGCCAAAATTTGCGCCCATGCTGTGCTTTTTTGTTTTTTGTTCACTTCCTCCGTTTGCCCCGCGCGGTATGCCTGCGTGCGCCGGGGCTGTCATATTCATATCGTCATATCGTGTGTGAGCGATGCGGGCCGTTAGCGCCATGAATCCGCCGTCTTTTCAGTGTCTGCCGGGGCAAGCCTGGCCGCTGGGCGCGACGCCCATGGTGCTGGGCGGGCGTGCGGGGCTCAACGTGGCGGTGTTTTCGCGCCGTGCCACGGCCATCGAGCTGTGCTGCTTCAGCGCCGACGGTTGCACCGAAACGGCCCGGTTGCGCCTGCCCGCGTGCACCGACGGCATCTGGCACGGCTTCGTGCCCGGCCTGGGCGCGGGGCAACGCTACGGTTTGCGCGCCTACGGGCCGTGGGACCCGCGTGCGGGGCATTTCTTCAACCCGGCCAAGCTGCTCATAGACCCCTGGGCGCGCTCGCTGCCCGGCGCGGCCGATACGCTCGTGCTCGAAACCGGCTTTCGCGCCGATGCGCCCGAGCTGCCCGACCCCGCGGACAACGCCGCGCGCATGCCGAAGGCGCGCGTGCTCGATCTGGAGGCCGAGCTGCGCGCGGGTGCGGCGATCGCGCCCGGCCCGGCCATTGCGATGGCGCACACCGTGCTGTACGAGGCGCACGTCAAGTCGCTCACCCGGCTGCACCCTGAAGTGCCCGAGGCGCAGCGCGGCACCTACGCGGGGCTCGCGAGCCCGGCCATGCTTGCGCACTACCGGCGCATCGGCGTCACCAGCCTGTGCCTGCTGCCGGTGCAGCGCCACCTCGACGAGCGCCACCTGATCGAGCGCGGCCTGGTCAACCACTGGGGCTACAACACGCTGGGTTTTTTCGTGCCCGAGCCGCGCTACGCGAGCGCCGCGGCGCGCGCCGACGCGCTCGGCGGGCGATTGGACGATGCGGGCGTGCGCGCCGAATTCCGCGCCATGGTCGATACCCTGCACCGCCACGGCATCGAGGTGCTGCTCGACGTGGTCTATAACCACAGTGCCGAGGGCGGCGCGCTCGGGCCCACGCTGTCGTGGCGCGGGCTGGACAACGTGGGCTGGTATGCGCTCGACGCGCAAGGCCACTACCAGAACCCCACGGGTTGCGGCAACACCTTCGACATGGGCGGGCCGCACGTGGTGCAGATGGTCATGGACAGCCTGCGCTGGTGGGTGCAGGCCTTTGGCGTCGATGGCTTTCGCTTCGACCTCGCGGTGTCGCTGGGGCGCGACCCGCTGCTCGGGCGGCATTTCCATCCGCTGGGCGCGCTGTGTGCGGCGATCGCGCAAGACCCCGTGCTCGCGCGCGTGAAGTGGATCGCCGAGCCCTGGGACGTGGGCGCCGACGGCTACCAGATCGGCCGCTTCGGCCCGCGCTGGCACGAGTGGAGCGACCAGTTCCGCGATACGCTGCGCGCGTGGTGGCTCGGGCCGGTGGCCACGCGCGGGCAGCTCGCGCGGCGCCTTACCGGCTCGAGCGACATCTTCGAGGCCACGGGGCGCAGCCCGCTTGCGAGCATCAACATGGTCACGGCGCACGACGGCTTCACGCTGGCCGACCTGACCGCGTACAGCCGCAAGCACAACGAGGCCAACGGCGAGCACAACCGCGACGGCAACGACTACAACCTCAGCGCCAACGGCGGTCACGAGGGCCCGACGCAAGACCCGGTCATCGTGCAGCGGCGCGCGCGCTGGCGCCGCGGCCTGCTGGCTACGCTGCTGTGTGCGCAGGGTGTGCCGCAACTGCTCGCGGGCGACGAGATCGCGCACAGCCAGCAGGGCAACAACAACGCCTACTGCCAGGACAACCCCATCAGCTGGCTTGACTGGGCCGGGGGCGATGCGCAACTCACGGACTTCGTCGCGGGCCTCACGGCGCTGCGCCGCCGCTACCCCGGTCTGCGCCACGCACAGTGGTTCCACGGCGCGCCGCTGCCCGGCGAGCATTGGCCCGACATCGAATGGCGCACGGCCAAGGGCGAGACGCCTGCACTCTCGGATTGGGAGCACGCGGACGGCCGCCTGCTGGTCTGCACCATCACCGTGGGCGAGCCCGGCCAGCCGGCGCGCGAGCGCCTGCTGCTGGCCGTGCACGCGGGCGAACAGGCCGTGGACATCCAGCTGCCGCCGGGACCGTGGCAGCCCGTGCTCGACAGCGGGCGTGCCTGGGCGGCGTCCGACCCGACTGCGGCCGAGCCAGCGGTGCAAGGGCGCTGGCGCGTGGCGCCGCTTGCCATGCACCTGCTCATCCAGCCCTTGACAGGCCCACCCAATTTGTCCGATACCACCAGGAAAGAGCGCACGCCATGACACCGCCCCTGCATCCGCTCCTGTCACGCCGCGCCAGCGGTGTGCTGCTGCACCTGACCAGCCTGCCAGGCCCGCACGGCTCGGGCGACCTGGGGGCGGAAGCGGAAAACTTTCTGGGCTGGCTGCAGTCGGCCGGGCAGACGCTGTGGCAGGTGCTGCCGCTCACGCCGCCGGGCGCGGGAGCGTCGCCGTACCAGAGCCCTTCGGCCTTTGCCGGCAGTCCTTGGCTGGTCGATCTGGACGATCTGGTGCGCTGCGGCTGGCTCGATGGGGCGGTGCTGCAGCGCGCGCCGCCCTTTCCTGCCGAGCATTGCGACTTTGCGCGTGTGCTGCCCTGGCGCGCGGCGGCCCTGCGCGCGGCCTGGCAGGGCTTTGCGGCGCGCGCGCGCGAGCCTGAGCGGCAGGCGCTGGCCGACTTCGTGCAGGCGCAGGCGCACTGGCTGGATGACTACGCCCTGTTCATGCTGCTGCACGAGCGCCACGGCGAGCCCTGGAACCGCTGGCCCGCGCCCTACGCCTGGCGCGATGCGCAGGCACTCGCGGCGCTGCGCCGCGATGCCGCTGCCGAGCTCGATTTCTGGCATTTCGTGCAATGGCGCTTTCACGTGCAATGGCAGGGGCTGCGTGCGCAGGCGCAGGCGCGCGGCATCCATTTCGTGGGCGATGTGCCGATTTTCGTTGCGCACCACAGTGCCGACGTGTGGGCGCAGCCGCAGCTGTTCCAGCTCGATGCGGATGGCGCGCCGCTGCTCGTGGCCGGCGTGCCGCCCGATTATTTCAGCGCCACGGGCCAGCGCTGGGGCAACCCGCTGTACCGCTGGGACGCCATGGCCGCCGACGGCTACGCCTGGTGGGTGCAGCGCCTGGCGCACCTGTTGACGCAGGTCGATCTGGTGCGCATAGACCATTTCCGCGGCTTCGAAGCCTGCTGGGCGATTCCTGCGCATGCACCCACGGCCGAGGGCGGACACTGGCAGGCCGGGCCGGGGCGCGCGCTGTTCGACGCGCTGCGCGAGCGCCTCGGGCCGCTGCCCGTGATCGCCGAAGACCTGGGGCTGATCACCGAGGCCGTGCACCAGCTGCGCGAAGACTGCGGCTTTCCGGGCATGCGCGTGGCGCAGTTCGCCTTTGGCGACACCGCGGCCAACCCCTATCTGCCGCACAACTACGAGCCGCTCACCGTGGCCTACACGGGCACGCACGACAACGACACCACCGTGGGCTGGTGGCAAAGTGCAAATGCAGCGCTGCGCCAGTCCGCGCTCGACTATCTTGGCCCCGCGGCGGCGCACGAAATCCACTGGGCGCTGATCCAGTCGCTGTCGCAATCGGTCGCGCGCACGCTCGTCGTGCCCTTGCAGGACGTGCTTGGGCTCGACGGCAGCCACCGCATGAACACACCAGGGCATACCGAAGACTGCTGGCGCTGGCGCTTCGACTGGGCGCAGATCGGGCCCGAGGCCGGCGCGCGCCTCGCAGCCATGGCGCGCGCGCATGGGCGCTGTGCTGGCTGATGGGGGCCTACTGACGGGACGGCAGGCGCCGGCAAAAAATATTTTCATCGCCATCCAAGGAGACCGACATGGACCATAACGACCCTTACCAGCTCGCGCGCCGCACCATCGCGCTCGTGCTCGCGGGCGGGCGCGGCTCGCGCCTGCAGGCGCTGACCGACCGGCGCGCCAAACCTGCGGTGTATTTCGGCGGCAAGTTCCGCATCATCGACTTCGCGCTCTCGAACTGCCTGAACTCGGGCGTGCGCCGCATTGGCGTGCTCACGCAATACAAGTCGCACAGCCTGCTGCGCCACTTGCAGCGCGGCTGGTCGTTCCTGCGCAGCGAGTTCAATGAATTCATCGACCTGCTGCCCGCGCAGCAGCGCATCAACGAACTGTCGTGGTACCTGGGCACGGCCGATGCCGTCTATCAAAACCTCGACATCCTGCGCGCGCACCGGCCGCAGTTTCTGCTCGTGCTCGCGGGCGACCATGTGTACAAAATGGACTACGCCAGGCTGCTGGCCGACCACGTGGCGCTGGGCGCACCGTGCACCGTGGCCTGCATCGAGGTGCCGCTGGCCGAGGCGAGCGGCTTTGGCGTGATGGCGATCGACGCGCAGCGGCGCATCGTGCGCTTCGACGAAAAACCCGCGCAGCCCGCGCCCATGCCGGGCCGCCCCGGCCACGCGCTCGCGAGCATGGGCGTGTACGTGTTCGACGCCGAATACCTGTACCGTCTGCTCGACGCCGACGCGGCCAATGCACTCTCCAGCCACGACTTCGGAAAGGACCTGATCCCGGCCATCGTCGCGCGTGGCGAGGCCGTGGCGCATCCGTTCGGCCTCTCGTGCGTCACGAGCAGCCCCGAGGCGCCGCCCTATTGGCGCGACGTGGGCACCGTGGATGCCTACTGGGCAGCGAACATCGACCTCACGAACACCGTGCCCGAGCTCGACATGTACGACCGCGAATGGCCAATCTGGACCTACCAGGAGCAGCTGCCGCCGGCCAAGTTCGTGTTCGACGACGACGGGCGGCGCGGCATGGCCGTGGATTCGCTGGTCTCGGGCGGCTGCATCATCTCGGGCGCGCTGGTGCGGCGCTCGGTGCTGTTTTCGCGCGTGCGTGTGAATTCTTTTGGCTCGGTGGAAGAATCCATCCTGCTGCCTGGCGTCGAGGTGGGGCGCAACTGCCGCCTGCGCAAAACCATCGTCGATACCGGCTGCCACATCCCCGAGGGCATGCACATAGGCCTGGATGCCGAGGACGACGCGCGCCGTTTTCTGCGCACCGATCAAGGCGTGGTGCTGGTCACGCGCGAGATGCTCGATCGGCTCGCGCCAGTGCCTGAGCCGGGTGCCACACCAGGAGCCACGGCTTGAAAATCCTCTACGTCTGCAGCGAGTTTTTCCCCTTGCTCAAAACGGGCGGGCTGGCCGACGTGAGCGCGGCCCTGCCTGCTGCGCTCAGGGCCGCCAATGCCGACGTGCGGCTTTTGCTGCCTGCCTTTCCAGCTATAGAAAGCGGAGTTGATGTCACCGGGCCGGCGTTCGTGCTCGGCTTTGCCGGCGGCCCGCGCGTGGCGCAGGCCGCGCCCGGGCAGAGCGCGCCGCGCCTGCTGCCGGCGCGCGTGCGCGCGGGCGGCCAGCCCGTGTACCTGCTCGACGCGCCCGCGCTGTACGCGCGCCCGGGCGGCCCCTACCACGACGCGCAGGGGCACGAATGGCCCGACAACGCCGAGCGCTTCGCGCTGCTGGGCTGGGCGGCGGCCTGCCTTGCCCTGGGCGCCGATGCCGCGTGGAGGCCCGAGGTGCTGCACGCGCACGACTGGCATGCGGGCCTCGCGCCGCTGTACGCGCGCGAACTCGCGCGTGCGCTGGGCGTGCGGCCGCCCGCGAGCGTGTTCACCATCCACAACCTGGCCTACCAGGGCTTGTTCCCCGCGTACCTGCTGGGCGCGCTGGGGCTGCCCGCGCGGGTGTTGGACATGGAGGGATTGGAGTTTTACGGCCAGATTTCGTTCATGAAGGCCGGCATTCAATACGCGGATGCCATCACCACCGTGAGCCCGCGCTACGCGCATGAAATCCAGACGCCCGAGCAGGGCTGCGGCCTCGACGGCCTGCTGCGCGCGCGCGCCGACCGGCTGCTGGGCATCCTCAACGGCGTCGATGACGCGGTCTGGAACCCGGCGCAAGACCCATTCCTGGCGCCTGAATACGCCTTCGACGTCGATCGCCTCGACGGCAAGGCGCGCGCCAAGCGGGCCTTGCAGCAGGAACTCGGCCTGCAGCCGCGCGCCGACGCGCTGCTGTTCGTCGCGGTGAGCCGGCTCAGCGAGCAAAAGGGCCTGCACCTGCTGCCGGCCGTGCTTGACGCGCTGTGCGCGCGCGGCGGCCAGGTCGCGGTGCTGGGCAGCGGCGATGCGGCCATCGAGGCCGCGCTGCAGCAGGCATTCGCCGGGCACGATGGCCACGCCGCGCTGCGCCTGGGCTACGACGAAGCGCTCGCGCACCGCCTGGTCGCGGGCGGCGACGTGCTGCTCATGCCCTCGCGCTTCGAGCCCTGCGGGCTCACGCAGCTCTATGCGTTGCGCTACGGCACGCTGCCGCTGGTGCACGAGGCCGGCGGCCTGGCCGACACCGTGACCGACTGCGCGCTCGAAAACCTCGACGACGGCAGTGCCAGCGGCTTTGTGTTCCACTCTTTCGGCGCCGCGGGCCTGGACGCGGCCGTGCACCGCGCCTTTGCGCTGCGCCGCCGTGCGCCGGAATGGGCCGCGGTGCAGCGCCACGCCATGCAGCTGCGCTTCGAATGGGCGCAGGCAGCGCAAAGGTATTTAGAGCTTTTTTCGCGTTTTACCCAGGCGTGACCTGCGTAAGCAGCTCTCTTTTTTGATGAAGTCGACGCAAAAACCATGAACGACGAAACCCTCGATTTCCAGGTCGAGCACCCGAGCAACTCGGTGCAGGCCCTGCGCGACTCGATCGCGACCTGGCTGGTCTATGCCGTGGGCAAGGACCCGACCTCGGCCACCCAGCGCGACTGGCTGTTCGCCATCGTCTATGCGGTGCGCGAGCGCGTCATGGACCGCTGGAGCGAAACGCGCAAGCTCACGCGCGACCAGGACGCCAAGCAGCTGTATTACCTCTCGATGGAATTCCTCATGGGCCGCATGCTCACGAATGCGCTCATAGCAGAGGGGATCTACGAGGAAACGCGCGCCGCCTGCGCACAGCTGGGCGCGGATTTCGACGCGCTCGCCAATCTCGAGGCCGAACCGGGCCTGGGCAACGGCGGCCTGGGGCGCCTGGCCGCGTGCTTCATGGACTCGCTTGCCACGCTGGGCCTGCCCGCGATGGGCTATGGCATACGCTACGACTACGGCATGTTCACGCAGCGCATCCTTGATGGTCGCCAGGTCGAAGAGCCCGACAACTGGCTCGTGGGCGGCAACCCGTGGGAATTCGTGCGCCCCGAGGCCGGCTGCACGGTGCACTTCGGCGGCCGCGTCGTGCCCGGCGAGGGCGGCGCGCTCGCCTGGGTCGATGCGCCCGAAGACGTGATCGCCACCGCCTACGACACGCCCGTGCCCGGCTACCAGCTGCACGCGGTGGCCACGCTGCGCCTGTGGTCGGCGCGCGACAGCGACACCATCAATCTCGAGGCCTTCAACCAGGGCGACTACTTTCGCGCCGTCGAGGCGAAAAACGAGGCCGAGAACGTCTCGCGCGTGCTCTACCCTGAAGACAGCTCCGAGCGCGGGCGCGAGCTGCGCCTGCGCCAGGAATACTTTTTTGTCAGCGCCTCGATCCAGGACATCGTGCGCCGCTTTCTGCGCGACCACGGCAATTTTGCCCAGTTCGCCGACAAGGTCGCGATCCACCTCAACGACACGCACCCCGCGCTCGCCGTGCCCGAGCTCATGCGCCTGCTGGTCGATGAGCAGCACCTCGACTGGGACGCCGCCTGGGGCCTGTGCACGCGCGTGTTCAGCTACACCAACCACACGCTGATGCCCGAGGCGCTCGAGACCTGGCCCGTCGACTTGCTCGGCCGCCTGCTGCCGCGCCACTTGCGCATCATCTACGACATCAACGCGCGCTTTCTGGCCCAGGTGCATGAGCAGCACCCCGACGACAACGACCTGCCGCGGCGCGTCTCGCTGATCGAGGAGAACGGTGGCCGGCGCGTGCGCATGGCCTTTTTGTGCGTGCTTGCGAGCCGCAAGGTCAACGGCGTGTCGCAGCTGCACAGCGAGCTCATGGCGCGCAGCATTTTTGCCGACTTCGCGCACATCTTCCCCGAGCGCTTTTGCAACAAGACCAACGGCATCACGCCACGGCGCTGGCTCGCGCAGGCCAACCGCCCGCTGGCGGCGCTGATCGACGCGCGCGTGGGCACCGACTGGCGGCGCGACCTCGACGAACAGCTCGCCGTGCTCAAGCCGCTCGCCGACGACCCCGTGTTCAACAACGCCGTGCGCCTGGCCAAGCAGCAAAACAAGCAGCGTCTGGCCGACTACATCGCGCGTGAGCTCGGCGTGCAGCTCGACGTCGAAAGCCTGTTCGACGTGCAGGTCAAACGCATCCACGAATACAAGCGCCAGCTGCTGAACCTGCTGCACGTGATCACGCGCTACCACCAGATTCAGGCGCGCCCGCAGGCCAACTGGGTGCCGCGCACCGTGATTTTCGGCGGCAAGGCCGCGTTCGCCTACCAACTGGCCAAGAAGGTCATCCGCCTGATCAACGACGTCGCGCGCACCATCAATTGCGACCCTGTCGTGGGCAACCGGCTCAAGGTGGTGTTCGTGCCCAACTACCGCGTCACGCTGGCCGAGCTCATCATTCCCGCGGCCGACCTGTCGGAGCAGATTTCGCTCGCAGGCACCGAGGCCTCGGGCACGGGCAACATGAAGTTCGCACTCAACGGCGCGCTCACCATAGGCACTTGGGACGGCGCGAACATCGAGATCGCGCAGCAGGTCGGGCTCGATAACATTTTCATCTTCGGCCACCGCACCGAAGAAGTGGCCGAGCTGCGTGCCAAAGGCTACCGGCCGCGCAGCTACTACGAGCAAAACTACGACCTCAAGACGGCCATGAACCACATCGCCGACGGCACCTTCTCGCCGCAGGAGCCGCAGCGCTACCAGGACATCGTGCACGCGCTGCTCGAGACCGACCACTACCAGCTGCTCGCCGACTACGCCGACTACGTGGCCACGCAGCAGCGCGTCGATGAGCTGTACCGCCGCCCGAGCGAATGGACGCGCAAGGCCATCCTCAACATCGCCAGCATGGGGCGGTTTTCCTCCGACCGCACGATCCAGGAATACGCCGACGAAATCTGGGCGCTCAAGCCGCTCGGGTGACGCCGGCCGTCGCCAGCAGGTTCAGGTGCGGGTTGCGTTTCCACCCTTGACCGCGCTCACGGGCTTGAACACGCGCAGCCACTTGGTCGCAGGAATGCCCCAGCGCGCCTGCACGGCCTCGGCGCGCGCCTGCAGTTCGGCGCGCGGCGGGCGGCATGGCGTGCGCTGCGCGAGCACGATGGTGTTGCCCTCGCGCGTGGGTTTGAAGGCCCACAGCGCCTCGGCGCCGAAGGCCTCGCTGAGCGCCTGCACGCTGCGCTCGTAGCTCGCCGCGCGGCCAAACAGGTTCACCGTCATGCAGCCGTCGTCGCTGAGCAGCGCGCGGCAAGCGTCGTAAAACGCGGCGCTGTCGAGCACCGGCGCCGCGGCTTCGTGGTCGTACAGATCGACGGCGAGCGCGTCCACCGTGCCCAGCCACATCGGGTCGCGGATCTCCTGCGCCGCGTCGGCCAGCACCACGCGCAGCTTGGGGCCGTCGGGCGGCAGCTTGAACCAGCTGCGGCACACCGCGAGCACCTGCGGATTGAGCTCCACGGCGGTGCAGCACATATGCAGTTTTTTGTAGCAAAACTTCGTGATGGCGCCAGCGCCAAGCCCCAATTGCATCGCATGCCGCTGGCGCACGCTGGCAGGCTCCACGAAGAGCAGCCAGGCCATCATGCGCTGCACGTATTCGAGCTCGATCGCAAAGGGGTCGGCCAGGCGCATCGAGCCCTGGATCCAGGGCGTGCCCAGATGCAGGTGGCGTACCGGGCCGTCCTCGGAGATGCTGACTTCGGGCAGGTTGGCGGTGGTCTTGGAAGCGGTCTTGGAGGTGGACATGCAGTAAAAAGGTCAAACGAGGCCGTAGCGGGCGAACAGCTCGCCCCAGGCGTGCAATTTACGCGCAAAACTCCAGGACGCATTCGCCGGGCTCGTCGAGGGCAGGCGGTGCACGGGCACGCCGAGCCGGGCCGTCTGGCGCGCGTGGCGAAAGCTCTCGCCGCCGTTGTGCGCGACTGCGGCAAGCTCTGGGCAGCGCGCTTGCAGCAGCGCAAAGTCGTTCACCTCGGCATTGCGGATCTGCGCGTCCAGGCTACCGGCGCGCGTGCAGCGCGCATACACGTCCCACAAGCCCAGGCCGCGCGCGCGCAGCCAGTCGCAGCGCTGCGCGTAGCCTTCGGGCGTGTGCGCCGCAGGTATGGGGTGCGCGGGCCACAGCGCCTGCAGGATGCGCCAGAAGTGGTTTTGCGGATGCGCGTAATACTGCTGCGCCCGCAAGGACGCCACGCTCGGAAAGCTGCCGAGCACGAGCACGCGCGTGTGCGCGCCCACCACGGGCGGCAGGCCGGTCAGCAGTTCATCGGGCGCGATGGCGCCAGCGGTCATGGCAATGCTCAAGATACTTCCAAAACAATAGCTGTTTGTGCTTGATATATAAGGGCTATAGGCCAAAAAGACCCATATTTTTCGTGAGACACCGAAACTCCCTCACGCGCGCATGCCCACGATGGCCGCGCCCAGGATCAAGGCCGTGGCGAGCACCAGGCTCGCGCCGGGGCTTTGCCCGCGCACGACCATGAGCAGCGCCGTCGAGGCCACGGGCGTGACGTAGCTCAGGATGCCAATGTGCCGCGCATCGCCGAGCTTGAGCGCCTTGTCCCACAGGAAAAACGCCCCGCCCAAAGGCCCCAGGCCCAGCAGCGCGAGCAAGGCCCAGTCGCGTGCCTGCAGCTGCGCGGCGGGCTCGAGCAGCGCGTGGCACAGCAGCGCGAGCAGGCCCGACACCAGCCCGAACAGGCCGATCGCCGTCGTCGGGAACGCCGCCACGCGCCGCGTCAGCAGCGAGTAGCTGGCCCAGATGAAGGCCGCGGCGAGTGCCGGCAGATAACCCCAGGCGAGCGCGGCATCCGGCGTGCGCCCGCCCGTGATCGCGAGCGCCGCGCCCGTGAAGCCGAGCAGCCCCGCCAGCACATGCGTCCAGCGCAGCCGCATGCCCGGCAGCAGCAGGGGCGCGAGCAGCACGATGAGCAGCGGCCACAGGTAGTTGAGCAGGTTCGCCTGCACGGCGGGCGCGTGGCGCAGCGCGATGAAGAGCAGGAAGTGGTAGGCGAACAGGCCGTACACGCCCAGCGCGAGCGTGCGCAGCGGAATGCGCCACTGCGCCGGATCGCGCAGCACCAGCGGCCAGGACGGCACACTGCCCAGCACCAGCGCCGCGCCGGTCAGAAACAGCGGCGGCACGTGGCTGAGCGACACCGCGAGCGCGGCCAGCGCGGCCCACAGTGCGATCGCGCCCAGCGCGTAGGCATTGGCACGCAGGTGCATGGGCGCAATCTGCTCGTCTGCGGCGGGCGCGGGGCTTTGCTTTTCAGACACCGGCCGCATGCGCCTGCAAGTCGGCGTGGTAGCTCGAACGCACCAGCGCCCCCACGGCGGCGTGGCTGAAACCCAGCGCGTAGGCGGCTTCCTCGTACATTTTGAAGGTGTCTGGATGCACGTAACGCCGCACGGGCAAGTGGCTCGTGCTGGGCGCGAGGTACTGGCCTAGGGTCAGCATGTCGATGCCGTGCGCGCGCATGTCGCGCAGCACCTGCAGCACCTCTTCGTCGGTCTCGCCCAGGCCCACCATGATGCCGCTCTTGGTCGGCACGCCAGGGTGCTGCGCCTTGAACTTTTGCAGCAGGTTCAGGCTGAACTGGTAGTCCGAGCCCGGGCGCGCTTCTTTGTAGAGGCGCGGCACGGTCTCGAGGTTGTGGTTCATCACGTCGGGCGGCGCCGCGCGCAGGATCTCGAGCGCGCGGTCGTCGCGGCCGCGGAAGTCGGGCACCAGGATTTCGATCTGCGTCTGCGGCGAAAGCGCACGAATCTGCTGGATACAGGCCACGAAGTGAGCGCTGCCGCCGTCGCGCAGATCGTCGCGGTCCACGCTCGTGATGACCACGTACTTGAGGCGCAGCGCGGCCACGGTGCGCGCGAGGTTCAGCGGCTCGTCGGGGTCGAGCGGGTCGGGCCGGCCGTGGCCCACGTCGCAGAACGGGCAGCGGCGCGTGCACTTGTCGCCCATGATCATGAAGGTTGCCGTGCCCTTGCCGAAGCATTCGCCGATGTTGGGGCAGCTCGCCTCCTCGCACACCGTGTGCAGCTTGTGCGCGCGCAAGATCTCCTTGACCTCGTAAAAGCGCGAGCCCGCGGCGCTGGCCTTGACGCGGATCCATTCGGGCTTGCGCAAGACCTCGCCGGGCGTGACCTTGACAGGAATGCGCGCGAGCTTGGACGCCGCCTTGTGCTTGGCCAGCGGGTTGTAGGCTTCGGGGGATTGCGCTTCGCGCACGATGTCGGAGGAGCTCATGGCAGGTCGGGGCCGAAAGGCAGTGGAGGGGCCGCGGGGAGAGAAAAGCGGTGTTTCAGGGGGCAAGCCAGATGCCGAGCTGCTGCGCGAGCACCTGCGCGGCTTCCTCCCAGCTGGTGTGCACGCCGATTGTAGAAAGGTCTATGGTGCGCAACTGCGCATAACCACAAGGGTGGATGCGCGTAAAGGGCTCGAGGTCCATCGCCACGTTGAGCGCCACGCCGTGGTAGCTGCAGTGCCGGCTGACCTTGATGCCCAGCGCCGCGATCTTGCCCAGGCCGGTGAAATCGGGCGCGGGTGTCTTGCTGCTTTGTTCACTATCGGTTCGCTCGACTTTGCGCGGCCGCTGCGCCAGCAGCGCATGCCCCGCCGGATCGGCCAGGCGCACATAAATGCCCGGCGCCCCCGCCACGCGGTGGCCCGTCACGCCGAAATGCGCGAGCGTGCGCAGCACAGCCTCTTCGAGACGGTGCACGTATTCCTTGACGTAGTAGCCCGCGCGCTGCAGGTCGATGAGCGGATAGGCCACCACCTGCCCCGGGCCGTGGAAGGTCACCTGCCCGCCGCGGTTGGTCGCGACCACGGGGATGTCCCCTGGCGCCAAAATGTGCTCGTTTTTGCCCGCCAGCCCTTGCGTATACACCGCTTCATGCTCGCATATCAAAAGCACATCGGGGCTTTGCGGCGTGCGTGTGGCGGTGTAGTCCTGCATGGCCTGCACGGTGGCCGCGTAGTCCACCCGGCCCAGCATGTGCAACTCGAACGGTAGGGGCATGGATCAGAGCACTATTTGCACCAGAGGGTGCGAAGTCAGCGCGCGGTACAGGTCGTCGAGTTGCGTGCGGCTGGTGGCTGTGATGGTCAGCGTGATGCCGAGGTACTTGCCCGTGCGGCTATCGCGCAGGGCTACGCGGCTGGAGTCGAAGGAAGGGTCGAACCGCTGCGCGAGTTCAGTCACGGCGGCCACGAAGGCTTCGGACTTGGCGCCCATCACCTTGATGGGGAAGGGCGCGGGGTAGGTCAGCAATGTGTCAGGATGGGCCATGCTCGGAGGGGATTTGTGACAGGTGCAAGCTTGCTGGCAGTGCAAAATAGTCGCCTGCACGCGGCAGAGTGACCGCAAAAACGGTGTCGACTGCCTGCCGCAATCACAAGGGCTTTGCGCAGCGGCAGCCAGCAGCTTCCAGAGCCCTCAGGGTTTTACCTATAATGGGGGGCTTTGTGAATTTTATCGATCTGTAATCTGGGTGCCATCCAATATGACAACAATCGCACCCGAAGATGCAGATGAAGCCCAGGAGCAGGACTTCAAGCCCCTGTCGGCCCAAGAAGCCGCGCAGTGGCGCAGCCGCCATCCTCCGGTATCCTTGTGGAGTTTGGTGGCGGGGCAGGCGTTGACGGGGGGGCTCGTGGCCTTGCTTGTCTGGCTGGTAAGCGGCAATGTCCAGGCGGGCTGGTCGGCGTTGTATGGTGCGTTTGCGGTGGTGGCCCCTGCGGCCCTGCTGGTGCGCGGCATATCGCGCCGTTCAGCGGCCGGGACTGCGAGCGCGGTCATGGCGCGGTTCTTCGGCTGGGAGCTGGTCAAGATCATCGTCTCGGTCGCCCTGCTGCTGGCGGCGCCCAGGCTGGTGCCGGACTTGAGCTGGCTGGCCCTGCTGCTGGGTATGGTGGTCACAATGAAAGCGTACTGGGTCGCCCTATGGGTGCGTCCCGGTGTTCGAGCAACCAATTGATATCGAGGGAAGAGTCGTCCGATGTCCGCAGAAGCGCACGCCCCCACTGCAAGTGAATACATCGTTCACCACCTGCAGCACCTCCAGAACATCCAGCAAAAATCGATCGTCGATTTTTCTGTGGTGAATATCGATTCCATCGTCGTCGCCCTGGCCTTGGGTTTGCTCGGTGTCTTCGTGCTGTGGCTTGCGGCGCGCAAGGCCACCTCGGGCGTGCCGGGGCGCTTTCAGGCAGCGGTCGAGATTCTGGTCGAAATGGTGGACAACCAGGCCAAGGCCAACATCCACAATGCACAAAGCCGCAAGTTCATTGCGCCCCTGGCGCTCACGGTGTTCGTCTGGATTTTCCTGATGAACACCATGGACATGCTGCCGGTCGATCTCTTTCCGGCCATCTGGTCCAAGGTTTACGAAGCTGCGGGCCACGATCCGCACCACGCCTATCTGCGCGTCGTGCCCACGGCCGACCTGTCTACCACGTTGGGGCTGGCCTTTGCGGTGCTGCTGCTGCGCTTTTGGTACAGCGTCAAGGTCAAGGGCGTTGGCGGCTGGGCGCATGAACTCGTCTCGGCGCCGTTCGGCACCAGCAAGAATCCGCTGTTTGCCTTGATCCTCGGCGTGGTCAACCTGCTCATGCAGATCATCGAATACGTGGCCAACACGGTATCGCACGGCATGCGGTTGTTTGGCAACATGTATGCGGGCGAACTGGTCTTCATGCTGATCGCGCTGATGGGCGGCGCTGCCGCGGTGTCCTTGTCCGGTGCGTTGCTGCCCTTGGGGCATGTGATCGCGGGCACGATCTGGACGCTGTTCCACATCCTCGTGATCACCTTGCAGGCCTTCATCTTCATGATGCTGTCGCTGATCTACCTCGGTCAGGCGCACAGCGCACATTGATTCGGTTTTTTCTCGCGTTCCCTTTCGTTTCCTTCCTCAACCTTTCCTTTTCAACTCAGGAGTCATCATGGAAAACATTCTCGGTCTCGTCGCTCTGGCTTGCGGTCTGATTGTGGGTCTCGGCGCTATCGGCGCTTCGATCGGTATTGCGCTGATGGGCGGCAAGTTCCTCGAATCGTCGGCACGTCAGCCTGAATTGATCAATGAATTGCAAACCAAGATGTTCATCTTGGCCGGTCTGATCGACGCGGCCTTCCTGATCGGTGTGGCCATCGCCCTGCTGTTCGCCTTCGCCAACCCCTTCGTGTCGACCTTGCTGGCCAACCTGCCCAAGTAATCCCGTTCAACGCCACTACAGAAAGGTGTTGCCGTGAGTATCAACGCGACACTGTTCTTTCAGGCCATCGTTTTCTTGATCCTTGTGTGGTTCACGATGAAATTCGTGTGGCCACCGATCGCCAAGGCGCTGGATGAAAGAGCACAGAAAATCGCCGATGGCCTCGCTGCCGCCGATCGTGCCAAGTCCGAGTTGACCGCTGCCAACCAGCGCGTCGAAAAGGAACTGGCACAGGCGCGCAACGAGTCTGCCACGCGCCTGGCCGACGCAGAGCGTCTGGCACAGTCCATCATCGAGCAAGCCAAAGCACGCGCCAGCGAAGAAGGCAACAAGATCGTTGCCGCAGCGCAGGCCGAGGCGGAGCAGCAGGCCATCCGTGCCCGCGAGGCTCTGCGCGACCAGGTGGCGGCGCTGGCCGTCAAAGGTGCCGAACAGATCCTGCGCAAAGAAGTCGATGCCACGGTGCATGCCGACTTGCTGAACCGCTTGAAGACCGAGCTGTAAGGGGACACAGATGGCAGAACTCGCCACCATCGCCCGTCCCTACGCCGAAGCCTTGCTCAAGGCGGCCGTCGAGACGGGCGCCGACCTCGATGGCACGGCCGCCTTGGTCGAAGAGCTGGCGGCGATCGCCGCCAACCCCCATGTGCAGCAGCTGGCCGAAAGCCCGAAAGTCACGGACGAGCAGGTTTACGACCTCTTTGCCGGCGTGGCACGCTCTGCGCTGCCGCAACTTGCGCAGAATTTTTTGCGCACGCTGATTGCCAACGGTCGCCTGCCAGCCTTGCCCGAGATCGCCGCGCAATTGCGCGCCCGCGTGAACGAGCACAAAGGCAGTTCGGATGCAATCGTCCACAGCGCCTTTCCCATAGACGAGGCAGCGTTGGCCGATTTGACAGCGACACTCGAAAAGCGTTTCGGACGCAAGCTGAACCTCAGTGTGCAGCTTGATCCTGCGCTCATCGGCGGCATTCGCGTAGTGGTGGGCGACGAGGTGCTCGACACTTCGGTCAAGGCCCGTCTTGAACAAATGAAAGCGGCCCTCACCGCCTGAAGCGCGGTGGGATCAGGCTCAACCAAGGAAGGAAAGAGTCATGCAACTCAATCCCGCAGAAATATCTGAACTCATCAAAAGCCGCATCGAGGGCTTGGCTGCGCATGCCGACATTCGCAACCAGGGCGTCGTGGTGTCCGTCTCCGACGGCATCGTGCGCGTGCATGGCCTCTCTGACGCCATGCAAGGCGAAATGCTGGAATTCCCCCCCACGCCCGGCGGCGCGCCCTCCTACGGCCTGGCCCTGAACCTCGAGCGCGACTCGGTCGGTGCGGTGATTCTGGGTGAGTACGAGCACATCTCCGAAGGCGACACCGTCAAATGCACGGGCCGCATTCTGGAAGTGCCCGTGGGCCCCGAACTCGTGGGCCGCGTGGTCAATGCGCTGGGGCAGCCGATCGACGGCAAAGGCCCGATCGACGCCAAGCTTACCGACGTGATCGAAAAGGTCGCGCCCGGCGTGATCGCGCGCCAGTCGGTGGACCAGCCGCTGCAAACCGGCCTCAAGTCCATCGACTCGATGGTGCCTATCGGCCGCGGCCAGCGCGAGTTGATCATCGGCGACCGCCAGACCGGCAAAACGGCCGTGGCCGTGGATGCGATCCTCGCGCAAAAGGGCCAGGGCGTGACCTGTATCTACGTCGCGATCGGCCAAAAGGCTTCGTCGATCAAGAACGTGGTGCGCGCCCTCGAGCAAGCGGGCGCGATGGAATACACCATCGTCGTTGCGGCATCGGCCTCTGAATCCGCCGCCATGCAATACGTCGCCGCCTATTCGGGCTGCACCATGGGCGAATACTTCCGCGACCGTGGCGAAGACGCGCTGATCATTTATGACGACCTGTCCAAGCAGGCCGTGGCCTACCGCCAGGTGTCGCTGCTGCTGCGCCGCCCGCCGGGCCGCGAAGCCTTCCCCGGCGACGTTTTCTATCTCCACAGCCGCCTGCTCGAGCGCGCCGCGCGCGTCAACGCCGACTACGTCGAAGCCTTCACCAAAGGCGCGGTCAAGGGTAAGACGGGTTCGCTCACGGCGCTGCCCATCATCGAGACGCAAGCCGGTGACGTGTCCGCGTTCGTGCCGACCAACGTGATCTCGATCACCGACGGTCAGATCTTTCTCGAAACCAATCTGTTCAACGCGGGCATTCGCCCTGCCATCAATGCCGGCATCTCCGTGTCGCGCGTCGGTGGTGCGGCGCAGACCAAGCTGATCAAAAGTCTGTCCGGCGGTATCCGTACCGACTTGGCGCAGTACCGCGAACTGGCCGCGTTCGCGCAGTTCGCCTCCGACCTCGATGAAGCCACGCGCAAGCAGCTCGACCGGGGCGCGCGCGTGACCGAGCTGCTCAAGCAGGCGCAATACAGCCCGCTGCCGATCTCGCTGATGGGGGCTTCGCTGTTTGCGGTCAACAAGGGCTTTCTTGACGACGTCGATGTCAAGAAGGTGCTCGAGTTCGAACATGGCCTGCACCAGTTCCTGCAAACCAGCCACGCCGCCCTATTGGCCAAGCTCGAGAAGGACAAGGCCATGGACAAGGACGCCGAGGCCGAATTGACTGCCGCCCTCACGGCATTCAAAAAGTCCTTCGCCTGACCTATAAACCTTGTGGGGCGCAGCAGTAGCCAAGCGCACGCTCCGTCCCCAACCAACGAGGAACTGATATGGCAGTAGGCAAGGAAATACGCGGCAAGATCCACTCGGTGGAAAACACCAAGAAGATCACCAAGGCCATGGAAATGGTGGCTGCATCCAAGATGCGCAAAGCGCAGGACCGGATGCGCGCCGCCCGTCCCTACAGCGACAAAATCCGCAACATCGCGGCGCACCTGAGTCAGGCAAACCCCGAATACGTGCACCCCTTCATGAAGGCCAACGACGCGAAGGCGGCCGGCATGATCGTCGTCACGACCGACAAGGGCCTGTGCGGCGGCATGAACACCAACGTGCTGCGCGCCATCACCACCAAGCTGCGCGAACTGCAAGGCGCCGGTGTGGACGTGCAGGCCGTGGCCATAGGGAACAAGGGCCTGGGGTTCTTGAACCGTATCGGTGCCAACGTGGTCTCGCACGCCACGGGTTTGGGCGACACGCCGCACCTCGACAAGCTCATCGGCCCCGTCAAGGTGCTGCTCGATGCGTATGCGCAAGGCAAGATCAACGCGGTGTATCTGTGCTACACCAAGTTCATCAACACCATGAAGCAGGAATCGATGGTGGAGCAATTGCTGCCGCTGTCTTCCGCGCAACTGGAAGCCGGCAAGGACGCGCACAGCTGGGATTACCTCTACGAGCCCGACGCGCAGAGCGTGATCGACGAACTGCTGCTGCGCTACGTCGAATCCCTGATCTACCAATCCGTGGCCGAGAACATGGCGTCCGAGCAGTCGGCGCGCATGGTGGCCATGAAGGCGGCCACCGACAACGCCGGCAACGTGATTGCCGAGCTGAAGCTGGTTTACAACAAGACACGCCAGGCAGCGATCACGAAAGAACTTTCGGAAATCGTCGCGGGTGCCGCCGCAGTGTAAGCGGCCGCCGGCAACCTCAAATTTGGAGCGAGAACAAATGGCTCAAGAAAATACCTCCCAGAACGCAGGCGCTCTGGGCAAGATCGTGCAATGTATCGGCGCCGTGGTGGACGTGGAGTTCCCGCGCGCGCAAATGCCCAAGATTTACGATGCGCTCAAGCTCGAGGGCTCGCCGCTGACGCTCGAAGTGCAGCAGCAGCTGGGTGACGGCGTCGTGCGCACGATTGCGCTGGGCTCGTCCGAAGGTCTGCGTCGCGGCCTCATGGTCAGCAACACGGGCAATCCCATCACCGTGCCCGTGGGCAAGGCCACACTGGGCCGCATCATGGACGTGCTCGGCTCTCCCATCGACGAGCGCGGCCCCGTGAGCCAGGAGGTCACGGCCTCCATCCACCGCAAGGCGCCGGTGTATGACGAGCTGTCGCCCTCGCAAGAACTGCTCGAAACCGGCATCAAGGTGATCGACTTGGTCTGCCCGTTCGCCAAGGGCGGCAAGGTCGGCCTGTTCGGCGGCGCCGGCGTGGGCAAGACTGTGAACATGATGGAGCTCATCAACAACATCGCCAAGGCACACTCGGGCCTGTCGGTGTTTGCCGGTGTGGGCGAGCGCACGCGCGAGGGCAACGACTTCTACCACGAAATGGCCGAATCGGGCGTGGTGAACCTCGAGAACCTCAGCGAGTCCAAGGTGTCCATGGTCTATGGCCAGATGAACGAGCCGCCGGGCAACCGCCTGCGCGTGGCGCTCACGGGCCTGACCATCGCCGAATCCTTCCGTGACGAAGGCCGCGACGTGCTGTTCTTCGTGGACAACATCTACCGCTACACGCTGGCCGGCACCGAAGTGTCCGCACTGCTGGGTCGCATGCCTTCCGCCGTGGGCTACCAGCCTACGCTGGCCGAAGAAATGGGTCGCCTGCAAGAGCGGATCACCTCGACCAAGGTGGGCTCGATCACTTCGATCCAGGCTGTGTACGTGCCTGCGGACGACTTGACCGACCCTTCGCCTGCCACGACTTTCGCGCACTTGGATTCCACCGTCGTGCTGTCGCGTGACATCGCCGCGCTGGGTATCTACCCCGCTGTCGATCCACTCGACTCCACGAGCCGCCAGCTCGACCCGCTGGTCGTCGGAGAGGAGCATTACGGCGTCGCGCGCGCCGTGCAAGGCACGCTGCAGCGCTACAAGGAGCTGCGCGACATCATCGCGATTCTGGGCATGGACGAACTTGCGCCCGAAGACAAGCTGGCCGTGGCGCGCGCGCGCAAGATCCAGCGCTTCCTCTCGCAGCCCTTCCACGTGGCCGAAGTGTTCACGGGTTCGCCGGGCAAGTACGTGCCGCTGTCCGAGACCATCCGTGGCTTCAAGATGATCGTGAACGGCGAGTGCGACCATCTGCCCGAGCAGGCCTTCTATATGGTCGGCACCATCGACGAGGCCTTCGAAAAGGCCAAGAAGCTGGTTTGATCCGGCGCGGGAGGCTTGGCTTTGGCCAGGCAGCCCAAGTCCGACGAACCCCCTAGGCTTTTGCAGGAGCAATGATGAATACCATCCACGTCGATGTGGTCAGTGCGGAAGAATCCATTTTTGCCGGCGAGGCGCGCTTCATCGCGCTGCCCGGCGAGATGGGCGAGTTGGGCATCTACCCGCGCCACACACCGCTGATCACGCGCATCAAGCCCGGCTCGGTGCGCATAGAGATGGACAACGGTGAGGAAGAGTTCGTTTTCGTGGCGGGTGGCATTCTCGAAGTGCAACCCGATTGCGTGACCGTGCTCTCCGATACCGCGATCCGTGGCAGGGATTTGGACGAAGAAAAGGCCAACGAAGCCCGGCGCGCCGCCGAAGAAGCCGTCAAGAACGCCAAGAGCGAGCTCGATCTGGCCAAGGCGCAGGCGGAACTCGCAGTCATGGCGGCGCAACTCGCCGCGCTGCGCAAATACCGTCAGAAAAAATGAAGGTGCCGCGCGCACCGTGGCCGCGCAATGGCCAGGTGCTGCGCGCAATCCAAAAAATCCAGCGCGGCACGTTCCGGGCTTTTTTTTCGGCGCCGCACGAAGCCCATTTCATGTCCATGGCCGCCATCCACATCACCGACATCGAGGCGGCGATCAATTACTGGCGCGCGCACGCCCCCGCCGACGGGAGCGGCACGCTCGCGCCCGCCACGCGCGCCCTGGCCGAGGTGTATGCGGGCATGGTGTTCCGCCATGAAGAGGACGTTGATGAAAGAGTGCTGACGCCGCAGGCGCTGGCCGCGTGGCTGGCTTGGTATGCGAGCACGCCCGACACGCCCTGCATTGCCATTTGCTCCACCAGCCAGGGTGATGCGAGCTGCAAAGGATGCGGCCGCACCTTCGAAGAAGTGCAGCGCTGGACGGAAATGAGCGCCGCCGAAAAGCGCGGTGTCTGGCGGCGCATCACGCGCGAGCATACGGCCTGGCGCTTCAACCGTTATGCCGAGCGCGCAGGTGGGACATCGCATGATGCCCCACCGCAGGGGGCGTAGCTGCGAAGCCGGTGAAAAAATTCCCTCGCCACCGGAAAACGCCTTCGGTACCGCCCTCGACAAACGCGAAACTAGTGTAGTGTTTGATGCTTGATGCGACAAATAAAACCGATGGATTTTTGGTCTGGGCAAGGCGCAAACCGCAGCGATACCGGGTGGTATCGCGAGGATTTGCAACGCGGCCCGGGCCGAAAAGACGCGGTTTTATGTCGCAGATAGCGTCGAACACTACACTAGCCCGGCTGGCCGTTTCGCCATCCTTGCGCGCGCTCATGCAGGCGGGAGGGTCGGGAGGATGCGCGGCATCTTTCCAGAGCCAAAGACGGCCCCTTCTTTTCGCTCGGGATGTCTTGTCTCGTCATGCGTGCGCAGTTACGATGCCAGTCCCACGGCTTGGCTCTGGGACAGTCGCCAATGTTCGCGGGTTTTTCTAAAGGAAGGGTGAGCCATGACAAAAGCCATTGTTTCAGCGCCGAAGGCCAGGAAGGCAGCCGAGGCGGGTTCCGTTGCTGTGCGCAGTGCGAGTGCCTCGCGCAAGCCGGTGGCAGAACGTGCCAAGAAGCCCCGCACTTCGCGCGCCCTGTCTTTGCCCGCCGACTTGCACCACCGCTATGTTGCCGAGGCGGCTTATTTCATCGCCGAGCAGCGGGGCTTTCAGGGGCGCTCGCCGGAAGAGGATTGGTTTGAGGCCGAAGGGCAAATCAAGAGCCTGTTTGCCGGCGGGGCAGTGGCGCACTGAACACCGCCCCAGTGCCGCGCCACGGTGCTATCCTTTGGGCATGAAACTTCTTCTCCAATGGGTGCTCAGCGCGGTCGCGCTGCTGTGTGTGGCCTACCTTTACGGCGGGGTGCAGGTGCAGAGCTTTGGTGCGGCCTTGATCGCGTCCTTGGTGATCGGCTTGTTCAACGTGGTGTTGCGTCCTGTTCTGGTGCTGCTGACCTTGCCGGTGACCGTGCTCACGCTGGGGCTGTTCTTGTTCGTCATCAATGCGCTGCTGTTCTGGGCCGCGGCCTCCATCCTCGAAGGCTTTCACGTGAACGGCTTTGGCGCGGCGCTGTGGGGCTCGCTGCTGTATTCGCTGCTCGGATTGCTGATCCAGTCAGCGCTGGGCGGCCTGGTCCTTCGCAAGTAGCTGCACGGCGCGCAGACGCGCGTCGATGATCGAAGCCTCTATGTAGTCCGCGCTGGCGCCGCTTTTGTGCGCGAGGTTTTGTGCCGCCTTGAGGCGGTCGACCGCGGCCGCATAGTCGTAGTGCGCCACGAAGGACTCGGCTTCGGCGCGTATCGCGCGCAGCGCTTGGCCCTGGGCCTGCCACGCGCTCGAGAGCAGTTGCCAGGCGGTGGCGTCGCGTGGGTGCGTGGTCACCCAGGTTTGCAGGCTTTCGGCCACGCCGGTCGCCTCGGCAGGGCGGCCGCTGCGCAGCCGGGCTTGTGCGCGCAGCAGCAGTTCGGGGCGTTTGTCGTGCGCCTTGGCTTCCGCCGCCGCGGGGAGTTGCTGCAGCGCGGCGCTGGGGTCGCCCGCAGCGAGCTCTATTTCCGCCGCCAGCAAATGTGCCTGGCGCAGCGCGCCGGCGTCGCCGCGCACGGCGTCGGCGAGCTGCCTGGCTCCGGTGCGCGCGCCGTCAAAGTCGCGCAACTGGCTGCTCGCGAGCGCCGTGGCGTACAGGGCCGCGGCGCGGCGCGCGAGCGGCAGGCTCGCAAAGCCGGGGCTTTTGGGTTCGGCCACGCGCTGGCGCAGCGCGTCGACGCCGGGGCTGGCGAGCACGCGCGCGCGCGCCGAGAGCATGGCGTGCTCGGTCGTGGGCGGCGGCAGGAAAAAGGTCAGGCCGGCGGACTGCAGGCGCGCCTGCATGTCCGCGATGCGCTGCGTGGTCAAGGGGTGCGTGCGCAGGTAGGGCCAGGCGCCGTTGTCGTTGAGGCGGTTCGCCTGCTGCAGCTTGTCGAACATGCTCACGAAGCCTTGCGGCGCAAAGCCTGCGGGTTGCATCAGCGTGTAGCCCATGCGGTCGGCCTCGCGTTCCATGTCGCGCGAGAAGTTGAGCTGGTTTTGCACCGCGAGCGCCTGCCCGCCCAGCACCAGCGCCTGCGTCGCGTCGGGGCTGCGCGAAGCCGCGAGCGCGCCCAGCACCATCGCGGCGATCACGAGCGGCGTCTGCTGGCCCTGCTGCGTGATCAGGCGCGAAATGTGGCGTTGCGTGATGTGGCTGGTTTCGTGTGCCAAGACCGAAGCGAGCTCGTCGCGCGAAGTCACCACGCCGATCAGACCAAATTGCACGCCCATATAGCCGCCGGGCAGCGCAAAGGCGTTCACGGTGCGGTCGCGGATCAGGAGCAGCTCCCAGGCGAAGCGCTCGTCGATTTCGGGCGTGAGCTCGCCGAGCTTGCGCGCGGCGGCGAGCAGATCGTCCCAGATGCCCTGCACGTATTCACCCAGCGTCGGGTCGTCGATGTAAGACGGGTCGCGGTAGATGTCGCGCACGATCATGTCGCCGAGTTGTCGCTCCTCGGCGACGGTGATGTCGCCGCCCTCGCCGAGCGCGGGCAGGCGCGTCTGCGCGGTCAAGGGCGGCGGCAGCGCAGCCCCTATCGCTACGATAAGAGAAGCTGCCAGTGCTTTATGGATAAAGGCTATAGCCCGATTTGGCTTGAAAATCTGCATAAAAACCGCACCGCGCCCTCGTGCCATGGGCGCCGGCCCGTATGATGCCAGCCCACGACGCTCCCTTGCCTTGTCCCCCGCCATGTCCCCATTGACCCATTTCGACGCCCAAGGCCAGGCCCATATGGTCGATGTCGCGGCCAAGCCGGCGACGCACCGCATCGCCGTGGCCGGCGGGCGCATCCAGATGTTGCCCGAAACGCTTGCGCTGATCGAATCGGGCAGTGCGAAAAAAGGCGACGTGCTGGGCATTGCGCGCATCGCGGGCATCCAGGCCGCGAAGAAGACGAGCGAGCTGATCCCGCTGTGCCATCCGCTGCCGCTCACGCGCGTTGCTATCGACTTCGAAGCTGCCAGCGCTCATGTGGCGGGCGCTATCGGCATATATTGCACTGCAACCGTGGAAACCGTGGGCCCCACGGGCGTGGAGATGGAGGCGCTTACCGCGGTGCAGGTGGCGCTGCTCACGATTTACGACATGTGCAAGGCCGTGGATCGCGGCATGACGATCACCGACGTGCGCGTGCTCGAAAAGCACGGCGGCAAGTCGGGCAGCTTCGTCGCGCGCTGAAGCGCGGAGGCAGATAACGCTCAACCGTCCTGGCGCCCGTAGCGGTCTTCGAGGCGCACGATGTCATCCTCGCCGAGGTAGCTGCCGGACTGCACCTCGATCATCTCCAGATCGGTCTTGCCCGGGTTGCGCAGCCGGTGCAATTCGCCGATGGGGATGTAGGTGGACTGGTTTTCGGTGAGCAAAAAGCTCTCTTTGCCGCGCGTGACTTCGGCCGTGCCCTTGACGACGATCCAGTGCTCAGCGCGGTGGTGGTGCAGCTGCAGGCTCAAGGCAGCGCCGGGGCGCACCATGATGCGCTTGACCTGAAAGCGCTCGCCCGCGTCCACGCTGTCGTACCAGCCCCAGGGGCGCGCCACCTTGCGGTGCTGCGCGGCCTGCGGCGTCTGCTGCGCTTCGAGCTGCGCGACCACGCCCTTGACCTGCTCGGCATGGTTGCGCTCCATGACCAGCACGGCGTCGGGCGTGTCGATGATCAACAGGTCTTGCGTGCCCAGCGCCACCACCGGGCGGTGCGGTGCGTGGATGTAGGTGTCCTGCGCCTGCACTGCGAGGCCCGCGCCGACGATGCGGTTGCCCTGCGCGTCGGCGGGCGTGAGCTCGGCCACGGCGTTCCAGCTGCCCACGTCGCTCCAGCGCCCGTGAAAAGGCACGACGGCGACGTTCTGACAATGCTCCATCACCGCGTAGTCAATGCTTTCGGCGCGGCAGGCGCGAAAGGCGGTGGGTTCGGGGCGGATGAAGACCTCGTCCTGCGTGGCCCCCGCCATGGCGCGGCGGCAGCTCTCGAGAATGTCGGGCGCATGCGCCTGCAGCGCGGCCAGCAGCACGTCGGCGCGGCACAGAAAGATGCCCGCGTTCCAGAGCACGTCGCCCTGCAGCAGCAGCGCCTGGGCGCGCGCGGCGTCGGGTTTTTCGATGAAGCGCGCCACCGCGTGGCTGCCGTCGCCGCGTGCGGCACCTTGCTGGATGTAGCCGTAGGCCGTGCTTGGAAAGCTCGGGTGCACACCAAAGGTGACGATGGCGCCGCCGTGCGCGGCCGCGCGCGCCTGCTGCACCATCGCCGCGAAGGCCGCAGCATCGGGGATGTGGTGGTCGGCCGGGCAAAACAGCAACAGCTCTTGTGCGGGCGCACGCAAGGCGGCAAGCGCCATTGCCGCGGCGGTGTTGCGGCCCACGGGCTCGAGAATGACCTCGCCGCGCAGCCCCACGGCCTGCAGCGCGTCGAGCACGAGAAAGCGGTGTTCTTCCGCCGCCACGCAGACGGCGCGCGCCCCGGCCGCCGTGTCGCCCGCGGGTTGCAACAGCTTGAGCCGCGCCAGCGTGAGCTGCAACAGGCTTTGGCCGTCGATCAAAGGGACGAATTGCTTGGGCAGGGCCTTGCGGCTCAGCGGCCACAGGCGCGTGCCCGCGCCACCACACAGAACCACGGGGCAGATCATGAAAACGGCGCTCCGATAAAAAGAGGGCGCCATTGTCGCAAATGCAGAGGCTGCGGCGGCTGCAGGTACCATCGGCGCTTATCGAATCGACAAGGAGACCCCATGACCCAAGCCTTCATCTGCGACGCCATCCGCACCCCCATCGGCCGCTACGGCGGCGCGCTTGCGAGCGTGCGCACCGACGACCTTGCCGCGATCCCGATCCAGGCGCTGATGCAGCGCAACCCCAAGGTCGATTGGGCGCGCCTCACGGACGTGCTCTACGGCTGCGCGAACCAGGCGGGTGAGGACAACCGCAACGTCGCACACATGGCGAGCCTGCTCGCGGGCCTGCCCTTGGAGGTGCCGGGCGCGACCATCAACCGCCTGTGCGGCTCGGGGCTGGACGCCGTGGGCACGGCGGCGCGTGCGATCAAGGCGGGCGAGGCGGGCCTGATGATCGCCGGCGGCGTCGAGAGCATGAGCCGCGCGCCTTTCGTCATGCCCAAGGCCGAATCTGCCTTCGGCCGCAACGCCGCGATCTACGACACGACCATAGGCTGGCGCTTCGTGAACGCGCGCATGAAGCAGCTCTATGGCACCGACTCCATGCCCGAGACGGCAGAAAACGTGGCCGTCGAATGCAAGATCGAGCGCGAGGCGCAGGACCGCATGGCGCTCGCCAGCCAGCAAAAAGCCGTGGCCGCGCAGCGTGCGGGCCATCTCGCGCGCGAGATCACGCCCGTGCACATTGCGCAGAAAAAGGGTGACCCCATCGCCGTCACGCAGGACGAGCACCCGCGCGAAACCAGCCTCGAGGCGCTGGCCAAGCTCAAGGGCGTGGTCAAGCCCGACGGCAGCGTGACCGCGGGCAATGCAAGCGGCGTGAACGATGGCTCCTGCGCGCTCCTGCTCGCGAGCGAATCCGAGGCCGCGCGCCACGGCCTCACGCCCAAGGCGCGCGTGGTCGGCATGGCCGTGGCCGGCGTGGCGCCGCGCATCATGGGCTTAGGGCCCGTGCCCGCGACGCAAAAAGTGCTCGCGCAAACCGGGCTCGACCTCGCGCAGATCGATGTGATCGAGCTCAACGAGGCCTTTGCCGCGCAGGGTCTGGCCGTGCTGCGCCTGCTCGGCCTGCCCGACGACGACGCGCGCGTCAACGCCTGGGGCGGCGCCATTGCGCTCGGTCACCCGCTCGGCGCGAGCGGCGCACGTCTGGCCACCACGGCGGTGAACCGCCTGCACGCCACGGGCGGGCGCTACGCGCTGTGCACCATGTGCATAGGTGTGGGCCAGGGCATCGCTGTGATCCTCGAGCGCGTGTGAGGCGCGCCGCGAAGAACATGGTGCGATCCACGATTTCCAGGCAAAAGGGGCGGTCATGCGCGTAGTCTTGGTTGCCAATCCCAAGGGCGGCGTCGGCAAATCGACGCTCGCGACGAACATCGCCGGCTACTTTGCCGCGCAAAGCCATGCCGTCATGCTCGGCGACACCGATCGCCAGCAATCGTCACGCATGTGGCTGGGGTTGCGCCCGGCGCAGGCGCGCCCCATAGGCACCTGGGACATTGACCCCAATCAGGTCGCCAAGCCGCCCAAGGGCACGACGCACGTCGTCATCGACACCCCCGCGGGCCTGCACGGCAAGCGCCTGGATGCCTTGCTCAAGCGCGCCGACAAAGTCATCGTACCGCTGCAGCCCAGCATATTCGACATTTTTGCCACGAATGACTTCTTGCAGCAGCTTGCCGAGCACCGCCGCGCCGCAGGCGTGCCGGTGGGCCTGGTGGGCATGCGCGTGGACGAGCGCACGCACGCGGCCGAGCAGCTGCAGCGCTTCATCGCCGGGCTGGGCCTGCCGGTGCTCGGTTATCTGCGCGACACGCAAAACTACGTGCACCTCGCGGCGCACGGGCTCACGCTGTTCGATGTCGCGCCCAGCCGCGTGGCGCGCGACCTGGCGCAGTGGCAGGGGATTTGCGCCTGGCTCGATACCTGAGCATCGGCGCTTCATGGCGCTTCGTGGTGCTTCATGGCGCGCTGTCTGGCAGGGCAAAACCATTTTGGCGCCAGGCTTCGAACACGGTCACGGCCACGGCGTTCGAGAGGTTCAGACTGCGCTGGCCCGGCCGCATGGGCAGGCGCAGGCGCTGCGCCGCTGGAAAGCGTTCGCGCAGCGCGGGCGGCAGGCCGCGTGTTTCGGCGCCGAACACCAGCCAGTCGCCGGGCATAAAGCGGCAGGCGTACACGCTCTGGCTGCCCTGCGTGGTCAGCGCGAACATGCGTGTGAGGTCGGGCTGCTGGCTTTGCAGCAAGGCTTCCCAGTCGCGGTGGCGCTGCACGCGCGCATATTCGTGGTAGTCGAGCCCCGCGCGGCGCAGGCGCTTGTCGTCCATGGCAAAGCCCAGCGGTTCGACCAGGTGCAATTCGCAGCCAGTGTTGGCCGCGAGGCGGATCACGTTGCCGGTGTTGGGCGGGATTTCGGGTTCGACGAGGACGATGCGGAACATGGCGCGTATTGTCGCGCCCAGCACTGGCTCAGCGCGCCGCCGGCGTGCGCGCGAGCACCAGCGCGGTGATGTGCGCGGCGCCCGCTGTGCGCAGCGCCTGCGCCGCAGCGTCCAGCGTGGCGCCGGTGGTCAGCACGTCGTCGATGAGCACGACGCGCTGCCCGGCGAGGCCCGCCGCACGCAGCGGCTCGACGGCAAAAGCGCCTTGCAGATTGCGCAGCCGCGCGTGGCGCGGCAGGCTGCTTTGCGCTTGCGTGTCGCGCAGGCGCAGCAGCAGGTGTTTGTCGGTTTTGTGCGCTGCAAGCTGCTGTGCAAGCAGCGCGGCCTGGTTGAAGCCGCGCTCGCGCAGGCGTGCGCGCGCGAGCGGCACGGGCAGCACGCGGTCGGCAGCGTCGAGCGCGGGCTCGGCGCCAGGCGTCGCGCGCAGCAATCCTGCCAGCGCCGCCGCCCAGCCCGGGTCGCCACGGAATTTGAAGTCTGCGATCACCCCGGCCCAGGGGTAGCCGTAATCCACGGCGGCGTAGCAGGCATCGAGCAAAGGTGGTGTGCGCAGGCAGGCGCCGCAGGTGTGCACGCCTGCGGGCACGGGCAGCGCGCAGCGCAGGCAACGCGCGCGCGGCTGGGCAAAGCGTGCCACGCAGCCCGTGCAGATGCGCTGCGCGGGCCAGGCGCGGCAGATCGCGCATTGGCTGGGGACGCGAAGCGATCCAAGGGCACGCATCAGGCCCAGGAAACGCCGCCCGTGGGCGGATTGGACGCTGAACGACGCAAAAGACATGCGCTGCGGGCGCGGGTCTTCAAGAGCCGCTGCTGCGCTTGACCTTGGGCGCCGAGTAGGTCAGGGGCTCTTGCGGCGCCTGCTGCGCCAAACGCTCCTGCTGCGCAGTCTGGTGGACGTTTTGCGCGACCTCCACGGCGTTGCTGCTGGCCCGCCACATCGACTGGACGAAGTCCAGCAACTGTTGGTACAGCGGCGGCTGCGGCGGAATTTGTTCTTTGGCACGCTGCTCTTTTTCCGCCGGGGTTTCAATACCGTCGCGGGTGGCGCGCATGCCGTCCGTGCCTTCGGTTTGCAGCTTGTCGGGGGTGCGCAAAGTGCTGCCTTCGCCGAGGCGGTCGGTCGATTCGACCGGATGCGAGGTGTTGACCGGACGCACGGGCGGGGCGCCCGAGGCGCCGCTCGAATACAAGTCTGCCCCTTGCGGTCGCCAAGGGGGAGATCGGTCTACGGCATGGATGGGCATGGTGATGCTCCTTTTTGGCAAGGAAACGAGGCGGCGCGAAATCCGCGAAATGAATTTACGCCCTCTCGATGGGTATTTCGTCAAAAAGGAGGGGAAATGAAGGCCTTTTTTCGGGATGGTCGTCGTGTCAGGGTTTTCACTGAGGTGCGGGCCGCGGATTGGCGGGGCGATGGCGGGAAAATGGCTTGCCTTCTTCATTCAGGAGACTTCCCCCCATGAATATCACCGAACTGTTGCGCCGCAGCGCCCTTGCGTATGCCGAGCGGCCTGCCGTACTGGCGGGCGACGAGGTGTTGATGAACTACCGCACGCTCGGCGCCCGTGTGGCTGCGCTCGCGGGTTTTTTGCAAGGCCACTGGGGCGTGGCGCCGGGCGAGCGCGTGGCGATTTTTTCGGAGAATTGCCCGCAGTACCTCGAGGCGCTGCACGCCGTGTATTGGGCCGGTGCGGTCACGGTGCCGGTCAACTACAAACTGCATGCCAAAGAACTGGCCTACGTGCTCGCCGACGCCGGGGTGCGCTGGGTGTTCGTCTCCGCAGAACTGCGTGACGCGGCCCTCGCCGCGGGTGCGGATGCGGCGCACACGCTGGTGCTTGGCAGCCCGGCGTACGAGCAGGCCCTGCAGCACGCGCCGCTGGCGCTGCAGGAGCGCGCGCCCGACGACCTCGCCTCGCTGTTTTACACCTCGGGGACCACGGGCCGGCCCAAGGGGGTGATGCAGACGCACCGCAACCTGCTCACCACTACGCTGTGCTACTTCTCCGACGTGGACGACATTGCGCCCGAGGACGCCATGGTCTATGCCGCGCCCATGTCGCACGGCGCGGGCATCTACAACTACGCGCAGATGCAGCGTGGCGCGCGCCACGTGGTGCCGCGCTCGGGCGGCTTCGATCCAGCCGAGCTCGTGCAGCTCGCGGCGTCGGTGGGACGGCTCACGCTGTTTGCCGCGCCCACCATGGTGCGCCGCCTCGTGGAGCACGTGAAGGCGACGGGCGCCGATGTGTCGGGTTTCAAAACCATCGTCTATGGCGGCGGGCCGATGTACGTCGATGATCTGCGCGAGGCCCTGCGCGTGATGGGGCAGCGCTTCGTGCAGATTTACGGCCAGGGCGAGAGCCCGATGACGATCACGGCGCTCGCGCGCACGCACCTGGCCGACACCAGCCACCCGCGCTGGCTGCAGCGCGCGGCTTCGGTGGGGGTGGCGCAAGCGGCGGTGCAGGTGCGCGTGGTCGATGAGGACGGCAACACCCTGCCGCCCGGCGCCCTGGGCGAGGTGGTGGTGCGCGGGCCGAGCGTGATGCCCGGCTACTGGCGCAACCCCGAGGCCACGGCCAAGACGCTGCGCGACGGCTGGCTCTACACGGGCGACGTGGGGCAGATCGATGCGGATGGCTTTCTCACGCTGCTCGACCGTTCCAAGGACGTGATCATCTCGGGCGGCTCGAACATCTACCCGCGCGAGGTCGAGGAGGTGCTGCTTTTGCACCCGCAGGTGCGAGAGGTCGCCATCGTGGGCCTGCGCGACGCCGAATGGGGCGAGGTGCCCGTGGCCTTCATCGTGGGCGACGAGGTGAGCGCCGAGGAGCTTGACGCGCTGTGCCTCGAACACATCGCCCGCTTCAAGCGCCCCAAGCGCTACGAGTTCGTCGAGGCGCTGCCCAAGAACAGCTACGGAAAGGTGCTCAAAACCGAGCTTCGCGCCCTATTGACAAGCACTTGAAGCTCATTTTTTGATAGGAATTGGCTGCGAAGAAAGGACAGGCACGGCAGTGACGGCGTTCTGGGGCGAGCCGTCGATCAGTTTGTCCGAGTAGGTCAGGTACACCAGGGCGTTGCGCTTCGGGTCGACCATGCGCACGACGCGCAGGCGTTTGAACAGTACCGACATGCGCTCGGAAAACACCTCGTCTTGCAGGGGCAGGGGCTTGGCAAAACGCAAGGGGCCGACCTGGCGGCAGGCGATGGACGCCTCGGCCTTGTCTTCCGCCAGCCCCAGCGCGCCGGAGATGCCGCCCGTGCGGGCCCGCGAAACATAGCAGGTCACGCCCTCCACGAGCGGGTCGTCGTAGGCCTCGACCACCACTTTGTGGTTGGGGCCTACCCACTGAAACGCGGTGCTGACGGCGCCTATGACTTCGGCATGTGCCTTGGCGAGGAACAGCAGGCCGATACCGCATGCCGCAGAGAGGCCGAGGGCCAAGGCGGTGCGCATCAGGGCAGCAAGGCGCATGCTCATGCGTTGGCTTCCTGGATGCGCTGCGCGAGGTGCGCGAGCGCCTCTTCGACCTGATCGACGAGGACCAGGCACAGGTCGCCCGGCTCCAGGCGCGCGAGCGCCTTGTCGATGGCCAGGAATTCGCCGCGCACCTCCTCGATGTGGTGGGTGCGCTGGGCGCCGGCCAGGCCTTCGCGCAGCAGCGCGATCACTTCGCCATCGTCCCGGCCGCGCTGGGCGGCGTCCTGGTAGAGGATCACGTCGTCGAAGGCGTCGCCCAGGATCTCGGTCTGCACGCGCAGGTCTTCGTCGCGCCGGTCGCCCGCGCCGCTGATGACCACGCTGCGCCGCCGCGTGGGCAGGGCATCGATGGCGGACACGAGGGCGCGCATGGCGTCCGCGTTGTGGCCGTAGTCGGCGATCACCGTGGCGCCGCGGTAGTCCATGAGGTTGAAGCGCCCCGGTGCGTTGTCGGTGTCGTTCACGAAGCCCGAGAGCCCGCGGCGTATGGTCTGCCAGGGCAGGCCCGCACCCCAGGCCGCGGCCACGGCGGCCATGACGTTTTCGACCTGGAAGCCGATGCGCCCGTTGCGCGTGATGGGTACGTCGCGCAGGTGGATGGTCTCGCGCCACGAGCCTTCGGCGGCAACGATGGAGTCGCCATCGACATACACCGTGCGTTTGCCCTGCGCGCGGTGCGTGGCCATCACGGGGTGGTGGCGGTCGCTCGCAAAGTAGATCACCTGACTGGGGCAGGCCGCGGCCATGGCCGCGACGATGGGGTCGGCGGCGTTGAGCACGGCGTAGCCCGTGGGCGCGACGTTTTGCACGATCACGCGCTTGAGCACGGCCAGGTCTTCCACGGTGGTGATGTAGTTCAGGCCCAGGTGGTCGCCCGCGCCGATGTTGGTCACCACGGCTACCTGGCAGCGGTCGAAGCCCAGGCCCTCGCGCAGGATGCCGCCGCGCGCGGTCTCGAACACGGCGGCATCGACCTCGGGGTGCAGCAGCACGTTGCGCGCGCTGCGCGGGCCCGAGCAATCGCCGCTGTCGATCTGGCGGCCATCGACATAGACGCCGTCGGTGTTGGTCATGCCCACGCGCAGGCCGTGCGCAGTAAAGAGGTGGGCGATCAGGCGCGTGACGGTGGTCTTGCCGTTCGTGCCCGTGACCGCGACCACGGGGATGCGCCCATCCTGGCCGTGTGCGAACAGCCGCTCGACGATGGCCTGGCCGACGTTGCGCGGCTTGCCGTAGGAGGGCGCAAGGTGCATGCGCAGCCCCGGCGCGGCGTTGACTTCGACGATGCCGCCGCTTTGCTCCTCGAGCGGGCGCAGCACGGTTTGCGCAACCATATCGACGCCGCAGATGTGCAGCCCCACCATTTGAGCTGCGGCCACGGCGCGCGCCGCGACTTCGGGGTGCACGTCGTCGGTCACGTCGGTGGCGCTGCCGCCCGTGGAGAGGTTGGCGTTGTTGCGCAGGATCACGCGCTGGCCCTTGGCCGGCACCGATTCGGGCGTGAGGTTTTGCGCCGCGAGCCGCGCAACGGCGATGTCGTCGAGGCGGATTTTGGTCAATGCGGTGGCGTGGCCTTCGCCGCGGCGCGGGTCCTGGTTGACCTGCTCGACCAGTTCGCGCACCGTGTGCTGGCCGTCGCCCAGCACCTGCGGCGGGTCGCGCCGCGCCGCTGCGACGAGCTGATCGCCCACCACGAGCAGGCGAAAGTCGTGGCCCGGCAGGTAGCGCTCGACCATGACGGTGCCGTATTCGGCGGCGCTGCGGTAGGCTTCTTCGAGCCCGGCGCGGTCCACAATGTTCACCGTCACACCCTTGCCCTGGTTGCCGTCCTGCGGCTTCACGACCACGGGCAGGCCGACTTCGAGCGCCACTTGCCAGGCCTCGTCCACGCTTTCGACCGGGCGGCCGCGCGGCACCGGCACGCCTGCGGCATGCAGCAGGCGCTTGCTCAGGTCTTTGTCCTGGCCAATGGATTCGGCCACGGCGCTGGTGGTGTCGATTTCAGCGGCCTGGATGCGGCGCTGCCTGGAGCCCCAGCCGAACTGCACCAGGCTGCCGCGCGTAAGGCGCCGCCATGGAATGCCGCGCGCCGCCGCAGCCTCGACGATCGCGCCGGTGCTCGGGCCCAGGCGCTCGTCTTCATAGAGCGATTGCAGCTGCGCGATGGCTTCGTCGGCGTCGAAGCCGCCTTGCCCGAGCGCGGCCGCGATGAGGCGCTGCGCATCCTCGAACGCCTGCCGGCCCACGGCCTCTTCGCTGTATTCGACCACCACCTGGTACACGCCGGGATCGACCGTGGCCGTGGTGCGCGCAAAGCTCACGGGGCAGCCGGCCTGCGCCTGCAGCGCGAGCGCCGCGGCCTGCAGCACATGTGCAAGCGCCACCGCGCCGCCGCCTTCGGGGTGCAGCGCGCCGATGGCTGGAAAGAGCGCGCGCAAACGCGCCTCGAAGCCGGGCAATTGGTCTATGGAGCGCTCTGCCTCTGCGCAAGCCACTATGGCTTCGATAGAAGTGTGGCGGCTCCAGAGGTTGGGGCCGCGCAGCGCGCGGATACGGGATACTTCCATGAGGATCTCTTCGGGGTGTGGTCTGGACGGCGTCGCCAGGACCGTGCGAGGGAAATAACGGTGTAACGGGGCTCAGGCCTGCGCGGCAGCGATCTCGGTCAGCGGCAGCGCGGGCTCGAAGGTCTTGATGCCCGCCGCAATCAAGTCGGGCGAGATGTCGAGCGCCCACGCCGCGCCAATCGCGGCGAGCAGCGCCTCGGTGTCGGGCACCACGGCATTGCGCCCGAAGCTCAGGTCAGCGAGCGCGCCGAGCACCTGCTCGTGGCTGCCCGTGGCCAGCACCACCTGCCCCTGGCGCAGCAGCACGGCCCGGCCGTGGTCGTGCGCGCGGTGCTGCGCGATCACCTCGAGCGTGGGGTCTTGCGCGTACAGCACCACGCTGCCGTCGCACAGCGGCGCGAGGCCCGCCACTTGCGGGTCGGCGGCGTGCAGCACGGCCGCGCCCTCGGGCAGCACCACATCGACCTGCGTGCGCAGCACCTTGACCATTTGTTCGCGCTCCTGGATGTCAAATTCGGCCAGGTCTTGCGCGCCCTCCATGTCGGTGACCACGCCGACCTGGCAGCGGTCGTACGCGAGGCCGTCGCGCAGGATCGTACGTGCGTCGCTCTCGATCACGGCGGCCTGCACCATCTTGTTCACGAGCAGGCGGTGCGCGGCCTCCCAGTGGGCGCTGTCGGCGGCATCGACACGGCGGCGATCGAGGAACAGGCCCGCGCGGCAGGCCAGCCCGGTGTGGCGCCCGCTCAGGTGCAAAAGCCAGGCCACGAGCCGCGCGATCATTGCGGTGTTGCGGCTGCCCGTCACACCCACGACGGGGATACGGCCTGCGGGTGTGTGTGCGTCGTCGGCAGGGAACAGGTGTTCGGCGATGGCCTGCCCGACGGGCTGCGGCGCACCCACGGCGGGCTTGAGGTGCATGAGCAGCCCGGGCCCGGCGTTGACCTCGACGATCGCGGCTCCCTGCTCCTGCAGCGGCCGCGCGATGTCTTGCGCCACAAGGTCAATGCCCGCGATGTCCAGCCCCACCACCTTGGCCGCGAGGGCTGCGGTGTAGGCGACTTCCGGGTGCACTTCGTCGGTGCAGTCCACGGCCACGTTGCCGTTGCGCTGCACCACGACCTGCTGGCCCGCGGCGGGCACGGCGTCGGCAGCTAGGCCCTGGCGCTGCAGTTCGAGCTGTACGGCGCGGTTGCTGCGCACGTCGATGAACTCGAGCGGGTATTCCTCCTCGTAGCCGCGGCGCGGGTCGGAGTTGAGCTGCGCGTCTATGAGCTCGGCAACCGTCGAGGTGCCGTTGCCGGTGATCGAGACCACTTCGCCGCGTGCCGCCGCAATCATCTTGGAGCCAACGACCAGCAAGCGGTGTTCGCTCCCTGGAATGTAGCGCTCGACCATCACTTCGCTGCCTTCGGGTTCGGCCACGTGGAAGGCCGCTTCGATGTCTTCGCGCTGGCGCAGGTCCAGCGTCACGCCGCGGCCGTGGTTGCCGTCCGAGGGTTTGACGACCACGGGCAGACCGATGTCCTGTGCCGCCTCCCAGGCTTCCTCGGGGCTGTGCACCACCCGGCCCTCGGGGATGGGCACGCCACAGGACTGCAGCAGGCTTTTCGTGAGGTCTTTGTCGCAGGCAATGCCTTCGGCGATGGCGCTCGTGAATTCGCTCTCGGCCGTCCAGATGCGCCGCTGGCGCGCGCCGTAGCCGAGTTGCACGAGGTTGCCATCGTTGAGGCGGATGTGCGGAATGCCGCGTTCGGTCGCTGCGCTGACGATGCAGGCCGTGCTCGGGCCCAGGTAGCGCTCATCGACCTCGGTGCGCACGCGCGCCACGGCGGCGGCAACGTCGAAGGGCTGGTCGTTGATCGCCGCCATGAGCAAGCGGTGCCCCTGCGCGAGCGCCATCCGCGCCACCTGCTCGTCACGTGCGCGAAACACCATGCGATACACGCCGTGCTGCGAGGTGCTGCGCGTCTGGCCAAAGCCCGTGGGCATGCCGGCGAGGTTCAGCAGTTCAATCACGACGTGCTCGAGCACGTGGCCGCACCAGGTGCCTTCCTGCAGCCGCTGCAAAAAGCCGCCGCGTTCGCCCACGCCGCAGTGGTGCTCGAGCAATGCCGGCAGCCACGCGGTCAGGCGCTCGGTCAGGCCGGGTAGGCGGTTCGAGGGGTAATCCTCGAGCGCGCCCAGGTCCAGCCACACTTCCAGCGCCGGGCGGTACGTCCAAATGTTCGGGCCGCGCAGGTAATTGATGCGCAGCAGGCGGATGTCTTCGAAGGTTTGGGCCATAAAGTGGAAGAAAGGAAGAGGGACGGCGGTAGGCGTGGCAGTGGGTAGCCGTTTGCGGTTGCTATTGTGTATTGTGAGGCCCATGAGACCCGGCGTGAAATGGCGGCTTCGGCCGGAAGGGGCGCGTGGCGGGGGATAATCCCTGCCGAATTGGGCTCTTCATATCACCCTGGTCGTGGATACCTCCGATGTCTTTTCCGGCGCTGCCGGGGCGGCGCTGCGCGCCGAGCTTGCCTCCGATGAAAACGTGCTGGCCGTGTTACAGGTTGACCTGAGTGCCGACCTGCACTTCACTAAGGGTTGGCTCGTGCTCACGAACCGGCGTCTGCTCGACTGCAGCGGCGGCGCTGCCACCTGGCGCTCTTGGCCGCTCACGCCGGGCTGGAGCCTGCGCCTCTTCGACCATGCGGGTGTCGGCACCCTGGAGCTGCATTCGGCGCAGGCGCGTGTCGCGCTGTGGCGCTTCACCCAGGCGCAGCACAGCCAGGCGCTGCGTCTGCTGCAGCGCTTCGAGCAGCAGCTGGCCGGTGGCCCTGCGCACGAAGTCTCCGAGGCACCTCAATGCCCTGTCTGCCACACGCCGCTGCCGCCCGACAGCGAAGAGTGCCCGGCGTGCGCACGCGCCCAGCCGCCGCAGACCTCCACCTGGGTGCTGCTGCGCCTGTGGCGGTTTGCGCAGCCCTACCAGGGCAAGCTCATCGCGGGTTTTTTGCTCACGCTGGCCTCGACCGCGGCCACGCTGGTGCCGCCGTACCTGACCATTCCGCTGATGGACGACATCCTGATTCCGTTCCAGAACGGCCAGGCGATAGACCCGGCCCTGGTCATGCTGTACCTGGGTGGCTTGTTGCTCGCGGCGGTGTTCGCCTGGGGGCTGAGCTGGGCGCGCACCTATATCCTCGCGCTGGTGTCCGAGCGCATAGGCGCCGACTTGCGCACCACGACCTACGAGCACCTGCTGCGCCTGTCGCTCGATTATTTCGGCGGCAAGCGCACCGGCGACCTCATGGCGCGCATAGGCTCGGAGACAGACCGCATCAACGTGTTTTTGTCGCTGCATGCGCTCGACTTCGTCACCGACGTGCTCATGATCCTCATGACCGCGGCGATCCTGTTTTCGATCAACCCCTGGCTCGCGCTCGTCACGCTGGTGCCACTGCCCTTCATCGGTTGGCTGATCCACAACGTGCGCGACCGCTTGCGCACCGGCTTCGAGAAAATCGACCGCGTCTGGTCGGAAGTGACCAACGTGCTCGCCGACACCATCCCCGGCATCCGCGTGGTCAAGGCCTTTGCGCAGGAGCGGCGCGAGGCGCAGCGCTTTCGCGATGCCAACCTGCACAACCTGGAAGTCAACGACAAGCTCAACAAGACCTGGTCTCTGTTTTCGCCCACGGTGTCCTTGCTCACGGAAATCGGCTTGCTGGTGGTCTGGGCCTGCGGAATTTGGCTGGTCGCGCGCCACCAGATCACGGTCGGCGTGCTCACGGCCTTCATCGCCTACATCGGGCGCTTTTACGGCCGGCTCGACTCGATGAGCCGCATTGTCTCGGTCACGCAAAAGGCGGCTGCGGGCGCCAAGCGCATCTTCGACATCCTCGACCACGTGAGCAACGTGCCCGACCCGGCCCAGCCCGTGCCCTTACAGCGCGTACAAGGTGCCATCGGCTTGCACAACGTGGGTTTCCGCTACGGCAGCCGCACGGTGATCCGTAGCCTGAACCTGGACATCCGCCCCGGCGAGATGATCGGCCTCGTGGGGCACAGCGGCTCGGGCAAGAGCACGCTGGTCAACCTGATCTGCCGTTTTTACGACGTGAGCGAGGGCAGCATCCAGGTCGATGGTGTGGACATCCGCCGTTTCGCCGTGGCCGACTTTCGCCGGCACATCGGGCTGGTGCTGCAAGAGCCCTTCCTCTTTTTTGGCACCATCGCCGAGAACATCGCCTACGGTAAACCCGAGGCCACGCGCGAGGAGATCGTCGCTGCGGCGCGCGCCGCGCATGCGCACGAATTCATCCTGCGCTTGCCGCATGGCTACGATTCGCTCGTGGGCGAGCGCGGCCAGGGCCTTTCGGGCGGCGAGCGTCAGCGCATCAGCATCGCGCGCGCGCTGCTCATCGATCCGCGCATCCTGATCCTCGACGAGGCGACTTCGGCCGTCGATACCGAAACCGAAAAAGAGATCCAAAAGGCGCTCGACAACCTGGTGCAGGGACGCACGACGATCGCCATCGCGCACCGTCTCTCGACGCTGCGCAAGGCCGACCGTCTGGTCGTGATGGATCGCGGCGAGATCGTCGAGGTGGGGCCGCACGACGAGCTCATGGCGCGCCAGGGCGCGTATTGGCGGCTGTACCAGGCGCAGGTGCGCCGTGCCGAAGAAGATGCCGAGGCAGCCGGTGTGGTGATCGAAAGCAGCGTGCTGCATTCGGCGCATCCGGCAGGCCAGGCTTGACTGCGAAGGAATGGGTGCATGAATACAAAGACTTCTCCCGCCCATGCCCCGGCTGGCATGGAGGCCATGTTGCAGCGCGATGCGCACGGACGCTTGGTGCTGACCCTGCCCGATGGCAGCGTGCACACAGACGTCACGCCCGTGCGCGCCTTTCCCATCGCCGCGCCACAGGAAGGACTGGCGCTGCTGGGCCCGGATGGGCATGAGGTCGTGTGGGTGGAATGCCTTGATCAGCTGAGCGCCGCGGATCGGCAGCTCGTTGAAGAAGAACTCGCCGTGCGCGAGTTCACTCCGGCGATAGAAAAAATCCTCTCCGTCTCGAGCTTCTCCACGCCCAGCACCTGGCAGGTGCAAACGGATCGCGGCCCGGCGCAGTTCGTGCTCAAGGGTGAGGAGGACATCCGTCGCCTGGGTAGCCGCACGCGCTTGCTGGTCTCCTCGAGCGATGGCTTGCAGTTCAAGGTGCCAGACGCCACCGCACTCGACCGCCCGTCGCGGCGCTTGCTCGAGCGCTTCCTTTGATGCGGCCATGGCGGAAATCGGGCGCCCTCCCACGATAGACCCGGTTGCCGCCGCGCGCTGGCACGCCGCCGCACCTGCGCACTCACCCTGGTTGCACGAAGAGGTGGCGCGGCGCATGCAGGAGCGCCTGCAATGGATACGCCTGGCGCCCAAGGTGTGGTGCCATTGGGAGCCGGTGCGTGGCGGTTTGCAGGCCCATGCACTGATCAGCCAGCGCTATCCGCAGGCCGAATGTGTGCTTGTGGAGACCGTCCCGCGCCACGCAGCCATGGCGCGCGAGGCTTTGCGTCAGCCCTGGTGGCGCCCGACGCGCTGGGGCGCCCCGAAAATCCGTTTTGCGCGGCCTGCGCCAGAGAGCGTGCACATGCTGTGGTCCAACATGGCGCTGCACATGGCGGCCGATCCGCAGGCCTTGTTCGCGCAATGGCAGCAGGCGCTGGCCGTGGACGGCTATGTGATGTTTTCCTGTCTGGGGCCGGACACCCTGCGCGAATTGCGTACGCTCTACGCCGAACTGGGCTGGCCACCGCCCAGCCACGCCTTTACCGACATGCACGACTGGGGCGACATGCTGATCGCCGCGGGCTTTGCCGAGCCGGTCATGGACATGGAGCGCCTCACGCTCACTTTTGCGACGCCCGAGCGGCTGCTGCAAGAGCTTGCCGAACTGGGCCGCAACCTGCATCCGCAGCGGTTCGCGGCCATGCGCGGGCGCCACTGGCGCGCGCACCTGCATCAGGCGCTCGCGGATCGGCTGGCGGACCCACGCCAGGGCGGGCAACTCGCATTGACCTTCGAGATCATCTACGGCCACGCGCTCAAGCCCGCGCCGCGCGTGCGCGTCACAGAGCAAAGCAGCGTGTCTCTGGCAGACATGCGCAGCTTGCTGCGGACAAGTCGCTCAGCAAATCCTGAGTAAATCGCTTGTCAATGATATAGCGCAAGGCGCGCTACAATTCCCGGCAAACAACTGTTTGGTTTCAAGTCGTATTTGCGCAGAAGGCCGGCCAGGTCCATGGTGGGAACGGGTGCTGCTGGCGCAAAGCGACTTAGGTATTCGGGTAGGCCGCATGGTTTTTCGATTCGCCACCGTGTCGGGGCAGCGTGTGGACTGGCGCCTGGCGCGCAACTGCTCGGTTACGCCCGCGCAACTCGCCGGCATGTACCTGTCCTTGTGCGCGTTGTCGCTGGCGATCGCCGTCTTTTTCTGGATGCGCGGCGCTTTGCTGGTGCTGCCGTTCACGGGGGTGGAGATCGTCGCTGTGGGGATCGCATTCGTCGTGTACGGCCGCCATGCGGCAGACGCTGAGCGGATTTCGCTCGAGGGCACACGACTTGTCGTGGAACGCGAAACCGCAGGCAGGCTAGAGCGCTCGGAGTTCGACCGCCAGTGGGTGCGTGTCGAGCCCAAGACCGGCGATCGTTCGCTGATCACCTTGTCTGCGCAGGGACGGGTGGTGCAGGTTGGGCGTTTCGTGCGCCCTGAATTGCGTGCTGCATTGGCATCGGAAATACGCATGGCTTTGCGCGCCGCCTGAGACAGAAGGCTGCGTGCGGGTCGTGGCGAAGGGTTGGTTTTCAATCGGGACAAAGAAGCAAATGGAAAATATCAAGAGCATTCCCAACAGATTGGCGCGTATTTCGCTCGCTGCCGGTGCGTGGGTCGGTGGGGCGGCCCATGCAGTGCAAAGCCTGCCTGGCGGCCCAGGGGTACGTCAGTTGAATCTGACGGCGCCTGCGACCAAAATTGCCGAGGAGCAGCATTTTTTGCACTGGATGATGCTCATCATCTGCACGGTGATCTTCATCGGCGTGTTTGCCGTGATGTTTTATTCCATCTGGAAGCACCGCAAGTCCCGCGGCGCGCAGCCCGCCAACTTTCATGAATCGGTGGCGGTTGAAGTGGCCTGGACGATCGTGCCCTTCATCATCGTGATCTTGATCGCCTTGCCGGCCACCAAGGCGATCGTGGCGCAAAAAGACACCACCAACGCCGACTTGACCGTCAAGGTCACGGGCTACCAATGGAAGTGGGGTTACGACTACCTCAATGGCGAAGGCGAGGGCTTGGCCTTCATCTCCACGCTGGACAGCAGCCAGCGTGCCATGTCCGACAGCGGTGACGTGAGCCAGGCGCCCGCGGACTATCTGTTGCGCGTGGACAACCCGCTGGTCGTTCCCGTGGGCAAAAAAGTGCGCATCATCACCACGGCCAACGACGTGATCCACTCGTTTGCGGTGCCGGCATTCGGGATCAAGCAGGACGCCATTCCCGGTTTCGTGCGCGACACCTGGTTCCGTGCCGAAACGGTCGGCGATTACTACGGCCAATGCTCTGAACTCTGCGGCAAGGAGCACGCCTACATGCCCATCCACGTGAAAGTGGTGTCGGCGCAGGACTACACCAACTGGGTGGGTGAGCAAAAGAAAATCGCCGCCGCCAAGCTCGACGATCCGGCCAAGGTCTGGACGCTCGCCGAAATCATGCAGCGCGGTGAAAAGGTCTATGCGTCCAATTGCGCGGCCTGCCACCAGGCCAACGGCAAGGGCGCAGGGCCGATCAAGCCGCTCGACGGCTCTGCCATCGTGCTCGACGAAGACCATGCGAAGCAAGTTCAGGTCGTGCTCCATGGGCGCCAGGCTCTGGGCATGCCTTCGTGGTCACAGCTCAGCGACACCGACATTGCGGCCGTCGTCACCTACACCAAAAACACCTGGTCCAACAAAACCGGTCAGCTCGTACAGCCGGCCGAAGTGGTGGCCCAGCGTGGCAAATGATCATCGTCTCTTCGCAGTGAGGAATCCAAAATGAGCGCAGTTCTCGACCACCATGGGCATGCCGCCGACCATGCCCACGACAGCCACGCGCCGAGCGGCTGGCGGCGCTGGGTCTTTGCCACCAACCACAAGGACATCGGTACCTTGTATCTGTTGTTCTCGTTCACCATGCTGATGGTGGGCGGGGTGCTGGCCTTGTTGATCCGCGCGGAACTGTTCCAGCCTGGGTTGCAGCTGGTCAACCCTGAGCTCTTCAACCAGCTCACGACCATGCACGGTTTGATCATGGTGTTCGGCGCGATCATGCCGGCCTTCGTCGGGTTTGCGAACTGGATGATTCCGCTGCAGATCGGTGCGTCCGACATGGCCTTCGCGCGCATGAACAACTTCAGCTTCTGGCTCATGATCCCGGCGGCGATCATGCTGGTGTCGTCTTTTTTCATGCCTGGCGGCGCGCCGGCTGCGGGCTGGACGCTCTATGCGCCGCTCACGCTGCAAATGGGGCCATCGATGGATGCAGGCATTTTCGCCATGCACATCCTCGGCGCGAGTTCCATCATGGGCGCGATCAATATCATCGTGACCATTCTCAACATGCGCGCTCCCGGCATGACACTCATGAAGATGCCCATGTTCTGCTGGACTTGGCTCATCACCGCGTACCTGCTGATCGCCGTGATGCCCGTGCTGGCAGGTGCCATCACCATGACGCTGACCGATCGCCATTTCGGCACCAGCTTCTTCAACCCCGCCGGCGGCGGTGACCCGATCATGTACCAGCACATTTTCTGGTTCTTCGGTCACCCCGAGGTGTACATCATGATCTTGCCGGCCTTCGGCATCATCAGCCAGGTGGTACCGGCATTTGCGCGCAAGAAGCTGTTCGGCTATGCATCGATGGTGTATGCCACGTCCTCGATCGCGATTTTGTCGTTCATCGTGTGGGCGCACCACATGTTCGCTACCGGCATGCCGGTGACGGGGCAGCTGTTTTTCATGTATGCGACGATGCTGATCGCCGTGCCCACGGCTGTGAAGATCTTCAACTGGATTGCCACCATGTGGCGCGGCTCCATGACTTTCGAGACCCCCATGCTGTTTGCCGTGGGCTTCATCTTCGTGTTCACCATGGGGGGCTTCACGGGTCTGTTCCTGGCCATGGCGCCGCTTGACATCCAGCTGCAGGACACCTACTACGTGGTGGCCCATTTCCACTATGTGCTCGTGGCTGGGTCGTTGTTTTCGATGTTTGCGGCCTTCTACTATTGGAGCCCCAAGTGGATGGGCGTGATGTATAACGAAACGCGCGGCAAAATCCACTTCTGGTGGTCGCTGATTTCGTTCAACGTCACCTTCTTCCCCATGCACTTCCTGGGGCTGGCTGGCATGCCGCGCCGCTATGCCGACTACCCGATGCAGTTTGCCGACTTCAACGTGGTGGCGTCCATTGGCGGTTTTGCCTTTGGCTTCGCGCAGGTGTATTTCTTCTTCTTCGTCGTGTTGCCCATGATGCGTGGCCACGGTGTCAAGGCGCCGCAAAAGCCCTGGGAAGCTGCCGAAGGCCTGGAGTGGGAAGTGCCTTCGCCCGCGCCTTTCCACACCTTCGAGACGCCGCCCAAGCTCGACGCCACGGCAACCCGCGTGATCGGCTGAAAGCGTACCCATGAACCCAGAGCAAAAAAAGAGCAATCTGCGCATGGCCTTGGTCCTGGCCTCGGTGGCGATCGCCTTTTTCCTCGGCTTTGTGGTCAAGACCGCTTGGCTTTCGCATTGAATTTTGCATTGCCAGGGTATTGCCTGCTATGAGCATTCACAGCGACAACGCCAAGATGGTGGGCAAGCTGGCCGTGGTGGCGGTCGGCATGTTCGCCTTCGGCTATGCCTTGATTCCGCTATACAAACATATTTGCGAGGTTACGGGCATCAACATTCTCTCGCTTGCCGAGTTGGACGTGCCTGGCGGTGCAAAGGGCAAGGGCACGCAACTGCCAGCGAATACGCAGGTGGACACGAGCCGAACGATCACCGTCGAGTTCGACGCTAATGCCCGCGGTCCTTGGGCGTTTAAACCCGCGGTGCACTCTATACAGGTGCATCCTGGCGAGCTTGCTACGGTGATGTACGAGTTCCAGAACACGCAAAACCGGCGTATGTCGGCACAGGCCATTCCGAGTTATGCGCCGCGCCAGGCGGCCGCGCATTTCAACAAGCTCGAGTGTTTTTGCTTTAACCAGTACACGCTCGAGCCCGGGGAGAAAAAGCAGTGGCCGGTTGCCTTCGTGATCGATCCACGTCTGTCCAAGGACGTCACGACCATCACGCTGTCCTACACTTTCTTCGAGGTTGGTGGCAAGACTCCGCAGGCGCCGCAGCAAGCGGCAGCCGTGACTGGAGTTATCAGGGGTGGCGCATGAAGATGCAGGAGTCGGCGCAACCACCACTACAGCGCAAGGGCTCGCTGGGCCGCACGGTGCGCGCGGTCGCGTGGTCGCTGGTTGGACTGCGCAAGGGCAGCGAATACCAGCAAGACATCGAAAAGCTCAACCCGCTGCACCTCATCGCGGTGGGCTTGTTCGCGGTGTTTTTGTTGGTGGTGGGGCTGATCGTATTGGTCAAATGGGTCGTGTGACGTCGTAGATTCGAAAACTGGAAAACAAAAGATTGAAATTGAGGAGCTGAAATGAGTGCAACAACCCACGGCACTACGCCGTATTACTACGTGCCTTCCGAATCGCGCCATCCGGTGATGGCAGCGATTGGGCTGTTTTTTGTGATCCTCGGTGCAGGTCAGTGGATCAATGGCCATGACTGGGGCAAGTATTCGCTCGCACTTGGTCTGGTGTGGTGGCTGTCGGTTTTGTTCCAATGGTTCCGCGATGCCGCACGCGAGAGCGAAGGTGGACTGTATAGCCGCAAGATTGATCTCTCGTACCGCTGGTCCATGAGCTGGTTCATCTTTTCCGAGGTGATGTTCTTCGGCGCCTTTTTCACGGCCCTGTGGTGGGCGCGTTCGCATTCCATTCCTGCCCTGGGCAGCCTGGACAACCAGATGCTCTGGCCCGATTTCAAAGCCGTATGGCCGAGCCTGGCGGCAGGTGCAACAGGTTCTCCGGCGGGTATCGTCGAGCCTTTCCAGACCGTGGGGCCGTTCTGGTTGCCCACCATCAACACGGCTTTGCTGCTGAGTTCGGGCGTTACGCTCACCATTGCCCACCACGCGCTGCGCGCCAACCAGCGTGGCAAAACGATAGGCTTCATGTGGCTCACGGTTCTGCTGGGTTTCGTGTTCCTGTGCGTACAAGGGTACGAGTATTACCACCTGTACACTGAAATGAACCTCAAGCTGAGCTCCGGCATCTACGGCTCTACCTTTTTCATGCTCACTGGCTTCCACGGCTTTCACGTGTTCATTGGCATGCTGATGCTGTTTTTCATCACCCTGCGCCTGCAAAAAGGCCATTTCACGGCCGAGCGACATTTCGGTTTCGAAGGTGCCGCGTGGTACTGGCACTTTGTCGACGTGGTCTGGCTGGCCTTGTACGTGCTGGTGTATTGGATGTAATGCGCGAGCTAGCAAAAAAGCGCCTCCCGGCGCTTTTTTGCTTTCTTGAGCAGCCTCTGGCTGAGAGGTGTGGAAATCAAGGAGAGGCTTGCAAGCCTGTCGGCTGGATGTAACCGAGCTTCCAGGCGAGCAAAATGCCCAGGAAGAGCGCAATCGAGAGCCCCACGCGCACGGCAAGCGCCCGCGCCATGTAGTGGCCCTTGGACTTATCGCTGCGGTCGCCGCGCATCATGAAAAACAGCGCGGCGCCTAAGCTCGCGAAAATGGCGAGAAATGCCACGAGAACGACGTATTTCATGCGAGAGATTGTGACACCTTCGCAAGGCCAGCGTCTGGGCGGGCGCTTCTGGCTGATTACGCTGGCCGCGGTGTGCGGCGTCGTACTCACGCTGGCTCTGGGGCGCTGGCAACTGGGGCGCGCCGCGCAAAAAGAGGCGCTGCAGGCCTCCATGGCAGAGCGGGCCGCGCTGCCCGCGCTCGACGGCAACCAGCTCTTTTTCCGTCTGCCGCAGGACGCGCAACGCGCCCGCGAAGAGGTCGAGCCTCTGCTGTACCGCAGCGTGGTGCTCACGGGCCGTTGGCTGCCCGCGCACACGGTCTATCTGGACAACCGCCAGATGCAGGGGCGCCCGGGCTTTTTCGTCTGCACGCCATTGCAGCTGGAGCCGGGCGGCGCCGTGGTGTTCGTGCAGCGCGGTTGGGTGCCGCGCAATTTCGAGGCGCGCACGCAACTGCCGCAGGTGCAGTCGCCGCCGGGTTTGGTGCAAGTCCAGGGGCGCCTCGCGCCGCCGCCTTCGCGCTTGTTCGACTTCGGCCGCAGCGCGGCAGCGCCAGGGTCTTCGCCCATTCGGCAGAATCTCGACCTTGCCGCGTATCGCGCCGAAACGGGCTTGCCGCTGGCCGATTGGACGGTGCTGCAGACCGGGCCTGCGAGCGAGGGCCTGCTGCGCGACTGGCCGCCCGTCGCGCTCGGCATCGAAAAACACTATGGTTACGCACTCCAATGGTTCGGGCTCAGCGGCCTGATTGCACTGCTTTATGTCTGGTTCCAAATCGTCCGACGTTTTCTCCGCCCGCGCACCCAGCCCGCCGCCTGAGACGCTGGGCGACCGCGTGCTCGGGCTGACGGTGCACAGCTTGCCGCAGGCGGGTGACGCCGTGGCTTACGCCGAGCGCACCCGCCATGGGCGCTGGAAGCTGCTGCTCCTGCTGCTGGTCTGCGCGGCGCCCGTGGCTGCTTCGTACTTCACCTATTACGTGATACGCCCCGAAGCGCGCCGCAACTACGGCGAGTTGATCCAGCCGCAGCGCCCACTGCCCGCGCTGCCCACGACCACGCTCGACGGGCGGCCTGGTAGGCCGCTCTCTGCGCTCAAAGGCCAGTGGCTGCTCGTGAGCGTTTCGGGCGGGGCCTGCAACGCCAGCTGCGAGCAGCACCTGTACCTGCAGCGCCAGTTGCGCGAGAGCATGGGCGCGGAAAAAGACCGCATCGATTGGGTCTGGCTGATCGACGACGACGCGCCCGTGCCCGTAGCGCTGCTGCAGGCCTTGCGTCAGGCGACGGTGCTGCGCGTCGATGCCAAGGCGCTGGCCACGTGGCTGCAGCCCGCGCCGGGGCAGCAGCTGGCCGACCATTTGTACTTCGCTGATCCCATGGGGAACTGGATGATGCGCTTTCCGGCCGGGCTGGATCGCGCGGGCGCGGCCAAGGCCAAGCGCGATCTCGAGCGCCTGCTGCGCGCCTCGGCCTCGTGGGACGAGCCTGGCCGCGCGGAGAAGCACTGATGCCCGTGAGCACGTTTGCCGCCCCTGCTGCCACGCCGCTTGTTTCGCTCGCGCCCGTGGCGTGGATGCTGCTGTTCGGCGCCGTGCTCGCGCTCGCGCCGCTGGCTTGGGTGGCCTGGCGCAGCCGAGGCCGCGCGCCGGTGCGCCGGCTGCAGGCGCTCACCGTGCTGACGCTTTTTTTGACCTTCGACCTTGTGCTCTTCGGCGCTTTCACGCGCCTCACGGATTCCGGTCTGGGCTGTCCCGATTGGCCGGGCTGCTACGGCAAGGCGAGCCCCGTGGGCGCACGCACGCACATCGCCGCAGCGCAGCAGGCCCTGCCCAGCGGCCCGGTGACGCATGGCAAAGCCTGGATCGAAATGATCCATCGCTACCTTGCGACGGCTGTGGGCGGGCTCATCATTGTGCTCACGGTGGCAAGCTGGGGGCTCTGGCGGCGCGCGCATCTTGCCGGAGTGCAGCGTGACGATGCAATGTTGCCCATCCATCCGTGGTGGCCCACGGCCACGCTGTTGTGGGTGTGCTTGCAAGGGGCATTTGGCGCGCTCACGGTGACGATGAAGCTGTTCCCCGCGATCGTCACCTTGCATCTGGCCGGCGGCCTGGTGTTGTTGGTGCTGCTGTGCGTGCAGGCTGTGCGCCATACGCTGGCGGCACGCGGTGCGGCGCCCGCACCGCTTGCCGCGGGCTTGCGGCGCGGGCTGTGGGCAGTGGCGGCCTTGGTTGCACTGCAGGTGTTGCTGGGCGGCTGGGTCAGCACGAATTATGCGGTGCTCGCGTGCACCGACTTTCCTGCCTGCCAAGGCAGCTGGTGGCCGAGCATGGATTTCGCGCAAGGCTTTGCGCTCTGGCGCCCGCTGGGCTTGCAGGCCGATGGCAGCACTATCCCCTTCGCTGCCTTGACGGCCATCCATTACACGCACAGGCTCATGGCTTACGTCGTGCTGCTCGCGCTCGCCCTGCTGGCCTGGCGGTTGCGTGCAGCGCCAGCGCTGTGCCCGCAGGCGCGCTGGCTCGCGGGATTGGCGCTCTTGCAGCTGCTCACGGGCCTGAGCAACGTGGTGCTCGGCTGGCCTTTGTTCGGGGCGGTGCTGCACACAGGCGGCGCTGCGGCGCTCGCGCTGGTGTTGACCTGGGCGCTCGCTGCGAGCCGCAGTGTTCGCGTGGCGCCTGCGGCAGCGCCTTTCCATGAACCTCTGCCCGAGCGCAGTGCCCGCAACGCCGACTCCAAGGTCGTCCAGATTCGCAATATTTCTGCATGAGTGCCGCTCCCGCCCCCGTTTCCGCCGCGTCCCTGCCTTCGCGCTGGGCACAGTTCTACGCGCTGACCAAGCCGCGCGTGGTGCAGCTGATTGTGTTTTGTGCGCTGATCGGCATGGTGCTCGCTGTGCCCGGCTGGCCTGCGCCCGACCAGCTCGTGCGCATGGCCGTGGCGTGCCTGGGCATCTGGCTGGTCGCAGGTGCGGCTGCGGCCTTCAATTGCATCGTCGAGCAAAGCATAGACGCGAAGATGAAGCGCACCGCCTGGCGCCCCACGGCCAAGGGCGAGCTCTCGAACACGCAAACCCTGCTGTTTTCTGCGGGGCTGTGCGTGGCGGGCTCAGCGCTGTTGTATTTCTTCGTGAACCCGCTCACGATGTGGCTGACGTTTGCCACCTTCGTCGGCTATGCGGTGGTCTATACCGTGATCCTCAAACCACTCACGCCGCAGAACATCGTGATCGGCGGCGCCTCGGGCGCGATGCCGCCGGTGCTCGGCTGGTCGGCGATGACGGGCGAAGTCGGGCCCGAGGCGCTGATGCTGTTTCTCATCATCTTCCTGTGGACGCCGCCGCATTTTTGGGCGCTCGCGCTGTACCGCGTCGAGGACTACCGCAAATCCGGCCTGCCCATGCTGCCCGTGACGCACGGCAACGAATTCACGCGGCTGCAGGTGTTGCTCTACAGTTTGATTTTGTTCGCGGGCTGCCTGATGCCTTTCATCTACGGCATGAGCTCGTGGATCTACCTGGCCGCGGCCGCGCTGCTTTGCGGGGGCTTTTGCTGGCATGCGTTCCAGCTCTGGCGCCACTATTCGGACGAGCTCGCGCGCAAGACCTTTCGCTTTTCGCTGATCCACCTGAGCCTGCTGTTCGCTGCGCTGCTCGCGGACCATTACGTATTGTGAAGACCATGCACACTCCCCCTCGACGCCGAAATGCACTCAAAACGATAGCTGGTTGCGCTGCATTGGCGTTTGCCGGGACCGTTTTTACGGCATGCTCCGAAAGAAAGCCCAGCTTCCACGGCGTGGACATCACCGGCGCCGAGTACGCGCGCGATCTGCAGCTGACCGACCACAACGGCCAGCCGCGCCGCCTGCAGGACTTCCGCGGCAAGGTGGTCGTGGTGTTCTTCGGCTACACGCAATGCCCCGACGTATGCCCGACCTCGCTGCAGGAGCTGGCCGAGGCCAAGCGCCTTCTGGGGCCGGACGGCGAGCGCCTGCAAGGCGTTTTCGTCACCATAGACCCCGAGCGCGACACGCCCGAGCTGCTCAAGGCGTACATGGCGAACTTCGATCCGAGTTTCATCGCGCTGCGCGGCACACCCGAACAGACCGCTGCCGTGGCCAAGGAGTTCAAGGTCTATTACAAAAAGGTCGAGGGCAAGACGTCCTCGAGCTACACCATGGACCATTCGGCCGGCAGCTACATTTTCGATCCCGCAGGGCATGTGCGCGTGTTCCACCGCTATGGCAGCGGTGCCCAGGCACTTGCTGATGATGTGCGCGCGCTGGTGCATGAATCGTCCTGATCAGGGCTAAAGATCCTTCGAAGAGGCCGTTCGGAGGGCTGCTGCCGATATCGCGTAAGCCACTGCGGCAGACGGTCTGCGGTGCTAATCATCGCCCTTCGCCGCAAGCTGCAGAAAAATCTTTCGTCACAGTTCATGCATCCCTCGTTTTTCGTTATAAAATATCGGACTCAGCTGCTGAATGCCAGAGCCTTAAGGGGTGAAGGGATAGGCAGGCTGATCCGGCGAAGCTGGGAGGGTGGCGAGGGTCTGTTTGGAGTAGCAGTAGAAACTGCCAAGCGGGCTGAAAAGCCGAAAGCCCCCAAAGTTTGCTGGGAGATAAAAAAGATTGCTAGAATACGCGGCTCAGCTGATTGCAGCAGAGAAGCAAAGCGGCAA
>NZ_JARGEL010000012.1 GCF_029211265.1 Extensimonas soli
GTGCTGGCGATGCTCGATTGGCTGGGAGTCAAGCCCTCGTACTCGCGTCCGCGCGTGAGCGACGACAACGCCTATGCCGAGTCCTTGTTCCGCACGGCCAAGTACTGCCCGCAGTTCACCGCCAAGGGCTTTGCCGACCTGGATGCCGCGCGCGCCTGGGCGGCTGGCTTCGTGCATTGGTACAACCACGAGCATCGACACAGCGGCATCCGGTACGTGAGCCCCGCGCAGCGCCATGCGGGCGAGGATCGTGCGATCCTGGCGGCGCGACATGAACTGTATGCACGGGCTCGCCAGGCCCATCCGGCGCGCTGGTCAGGCAAGACACGCAATNTCCCGATGGAGGCCTTTGAAATCAAGCATTTAGCACGCTTATGTTTGGTGGGTCCTGAGTGACTCGAACACTCGACCTACGGATTAAGAGTCCGCTGCTCTACCAACTGAGCTAAGAACCCGGATTCTTCTTCAGCAGAAGAGTCTGCAATTCTACGCCAAATCGCCCTTCTTTTTTGCATGTCAACCCAAAATAGAAATGTCTTTGAGCATCGTGTCCACGGAAGGTTGCGTGGACACGATCTTGCTCAGAGCCAGCCGTCTGCTCAAGATGGGTTCGCCGTTTGCTTACGCTGATCCACCGAGGGATAGCAGAGCGCGGGGTTGCGGGAGCGGATGACGGGGACGGGGACCCTGGTGATGAACGCCGCCGATGCTGAGGCCAAAAAACAAACC
>NZ_JARGEL010000013.1 GCF_029211265.1 Extensimonas soli
GTTGAGGAAGACGATGATGTAGGGCACGCCAACCTGGCGGGCCAGCAGGATGTGCTCACGGGTCTGGGGCATGGGGCCGTCTGCGGCCGAGCACACCAGGATCGCACCGTCCATCTGCGCCGCGCCGGTGATCATGTTTTTCACATAGTCGGCGTGGCCGGGGCAGTCCACGTGGGCATAGTGGCGGTTGGCGGTTTCGTATTCGACGTGCGCGGTGTTGATGGTGATGCCGCGTGCCTTTTCTTCGGGCGCTGCGTCGATTTCGTCGTATTTCTTGGCTTCACCGCCAAACTTGGCCGACAGCACTGTGGCGATGGCCGCCGTCAGCGTGGTCTTGCCATGGTCCACGTGACCAATCGTGCCCACGTTGACGTGCGGCTTCGTGCGTTCGAATTTTCCTTTTGCCATTTCTCAAATCTCCAAAGAGCAAACCCCGTGTGTCGGTTTAAGGTCTGCACCCAGTTGCTGGATCGCCCCGCACGGGGACAGGGCGGCACTGGATCGCAGACCGGGGGATTCACCGGAGGCAGGTGCCAGAGCAAATTCGATGGGGGAATTTGGTCTGGGACGCTGTCCTGGTCAGAGGTGCCCGAGCAAAATCGCTGCGCGAATTGGGTCCGGTACACTTTTCTAGCTTGAGGTGCCAGAGCAAATTCGCTGCGCGATTTTGGTCCGGCACACTTTTCTAGTTAGAGGTGCCAGAGCAAAATCGCTGCGCGATTTTGGTCTGGCACGCTAAGGGTTATTTAGCCCTCGCCGCGACGATGGCTTCGGCGACGTTCTTCGGCGCTTCGGCGTAGTGTTTGAATTCCATCGTGTAGGTGGCACGGCCTTGCGACATGGAGCGCAGCGTGGTCGAGTAGCCGAACATTTCCGACAGCGGTACTTCGGCCTTGATGACCTTGCCGCCGCCGGGCATGTCGTCCATGCCCTGCACCATGCCGCGCCGTGAAGACAGGTCGCCCATGACGTTGCCCGCATAGTCTTCGGGCGTCTCGACTTCCACGGCCATCATGGGCTCGAGGATGACGGGGGTGGCGCGCCGGCAGGCTTCCTTGAAACCGAAGATGGCGGCCATCTTGAACGCCTGTTCGGACGAGTCCACGTCGTGGTACGAACCAAAGGTCAGCGCCACCTTGGTGTCAACGACTGGATAGCCGGCCAGCACGCCCGCCTGCAAGGCCTCTTCGACACCCTTTTGCACTGCGGGAATGTATTCGCGCGGCACCACACCGCCCTTGATTTCGTCGAGGAACTCGAAACCCTTGCCGGCCTCGTTGGGCTCCACACGGAACACCACGTGGCCATACTGGCCCTTGCCGCCCGACTGGCGCACGAACTTGCCTTCCACGTCGGAGACGGTCTTGCGAATGGTTTCGCGGTAGGCCACCTGCGGCTTGCCGACGTTTGCCTCGACGCCGAATTCGCGCTTCATGCGGTCGACAAGAATTTCGAGGTGCAACTCGCCCATGCCCGAAATGATGGTCTGGCCAGACTCTTCGTCGGTGCGCACGCGGAACGACGGGTCTTCCGCCGCCAGCCGCTGCAGGGCAATGCCCATTTTTTCCTGGTCGGCCTTGGTTTTCGGTTCGACGGCCTGCGAAATCACAGGTTCGGGGAAGACCATGCGTTCCAGCGTGATGATGGCATCGGGGTCACACAGGGTTTCACCCGTCGTCACTTCCTTCAAGCCCACGCAGGCGGCGATGTCGCCGGCACGGATCTCTTCAATTTCTTGACGATTGTTCGCGTGCATCTGCACGATACGGCCGATGCGCTCCTTTTTGCCCTTGACGGGGTTGTACACGGTGTCGCCCTTGCTGAGCACGCCCGAATACACGCGCACGAAGGTCAACTGCCCGACGAAGGGGTCGGTCATGAGCTTGAACGCCAGTGCGGAGAACTTTTCGTTGTCGTCAGCCTTGCGCGAAGCCGGCTGTTCATCCTCGTCGAGACCGGCCACGGGGGGGATGTCCACCGGCGAGGGCAGGAAGTCGATCACGGCGTCGAGCATGCGCTGCACGCCCTTGTTCTTGAAGGCCGTGCCGCACAGCATGGGCTGGATTTCCGTGGCGATGGTGCGCAGGCGCAGGCCCTTCTTGATCTCGTCCTCGGAAAGGTCACCCTCCTCGAGGTATTTGTTCATCAGCTCTTCGTTCGCTTCGGCGGCGGCCTCGACCATCTTCTCGCGCCATTCCTGGGCACTGTCCGCGAGATCGGCCGGAATGTCCTCGTAGGCAAACTTCATGCCCTGCGAGGCCTCATCCCAAATGATGGCCTTCATCTTGAGCAGATCGACCACGCCCTTGAAGTTGTCCTCGGCACCGATCGGAATCACGATGGGCACGGGGTTGGCCTTCAGGCGCACTTTCATCTGGTCATAGACCTTGAAGAAATTGGCGCCCGTGCGGTCCATCTTGTTGACGAAGGCCAGGCGCGGCACCTTGTACTTGTTGGCCTGGCGCCACACGGTTTCAGACTGGGGCTGCACGCCGCCCACGGCGCAATACACCATGCAGGCGCCGTCGAGCACGCGCATGGAGCGCTCCACCTCGATGGTGAAGTCCACGTGGCCGGGGGTGTCGATGATGTTGAAGCGGTGCTCCGGGTAGGACAGATCCATACCCTTCCAGAAACAGGTGGTGGCAGCGGATGTGATGGTGATGCCGCGCTCCTGCTCCTGCTCCATCCAGTCCATGGTGGCAGCGCCGTCGTGCACCTCACCGATCTTGTGGTTGACGCCGGTGTAGTACAGGATACGCTCGGTGGTGGTGGTTTTGCCAGCGTCGATGTGCGCAGAAATACCGATGTTGCGGTAGCGCTCGATGGGGGTCTTGCGGGCCATGTTGGGGTCCTTGTTGATCGTAATGCGGTGAGGATGGTGACAGTTGTGTCGTGTCAGATGCTCCAGCGGGAGCAGACGCCGAGCGCAGGCAGTTCAAAAATTCTTGCCACCTGAATCGACACAAGGCCGCAGGCAATGGTGCCGGCGGCCCGTGACAGGCGAGCGAACGACGCGCGGACTCAGAAGCGGAAGTGGCTGAATGCCTTGTTGGCCTCGGCCATGCGGTGCACTTCATCGCGCTTCTTCATGGCACCGCCGCGACCTTCGGTCGCCTCGAGCAGTTCGTTGGCCAGTCGCTGGGCCATGGATTTCTCGCCACGCTTGCGCGCGGCCTCCTTGATCCAGCGCATGGACAGGGCCAGGCGGCGCACGGGACGCACTTCCACGGGCACCTGGTAGTTCGCACCGCCCACGCGGCGGGACTTGACCTCGACCATAGGCTTCACGTTGTTGATGGCGGTCGTGAAGATTTCCAGCGGGTCTTTGCCCGGGGTCTTCTTCTCGATCAGGTCCAGGGCACCATAAATGATGCGCTCGGCGACCGCCTTTTTGCCACCTTCCATGATCACGTTCATGAATTTGGACAGCTCGACATTGCCGAATTTGGGATCCGGCAGGATTTCACGTTTGGGGACTTCGCGACGACGTGGCATTTTTTACCTCTTGATTTGCTTCAGCTGGCACCTTTTCAGGTACCGCGAGAGCCATTTTGGGACTCTCACTTACTCGGCCCATGCAAAAACGCTCTGCATTTCGGGCCACTACGCTGCCTCACCGCGCCACGCGGGAAACAGCACCGATGACTTGGAACAATGAAAACCCCGGGCCGGATTATTTGGCCTTGGGCTTCTTGGCACCGTACTTGGAGCGCGACTGCTTGCGGTCTTTCACGCCTTGCAGGTCGAGCGAGCCACGCACGATGTGGTAGCGCACACCCGGCAAGTCCTTGACACGACCGCCGCGCACCAGCACCACCGAGTGCTCTTGCAGGTTGTGGCCTTCGCCGCCGATGTAGGAAATGACCTCGAAGCCGTTCGTCAGGCGCACCTTGGCGACCTTGCGCAAGGCGGAGTTGGGCTTTTTGGGCGTCGTGGTATAGACGCGCGTGCAGACGCCGCGGCGCTGCGGGCAGTTTTGCATCGCGGGGCTCTTGGACTTGGTCTGCTCGACCTCGCGCCCGTGACGCACGAGTTGGTTGATGGTTGGCATGAAATACGTCCCTGAACGTGAAAACGAAAACGTGAAACCCTTCGGAAATTCCGAAAAGCCCGTGAATATAACAGGATGCGTCAGGATGGGCAAGTGCCACGGATGGGCCACGTAGTACCCGGCTGCGGGGTCGCCAACGCGCCCTCCTGGGGGTTGCAGACATTGCGCGGGGCTACCCCGGGGCCACCGGGGCTAACATAGGGCCCGCAGCTCTTCCCCTTGGAGTCTTCATGATGTCTCTGCTTTGTGCCTTCGCGCGCCCCTGGGCCGGCGCATGCTCTTTTCCTACAGCCGTCACGGGGTTGCCATGCGTCCGGCGTGCGCAGCTCGAAAAAATGGGAGGCGCACGTGACTGACGCCGACCGCAGCATCGACGCTCAGTTGCTGGCGCAACTCCAAGCCTGGCAGGGCCGAACCGAGACCTTGCACGACAGCATCGCCGCCGCGCCCATGCGCGGGCTTTCGGCCACGCTCGACCGCGACGACGAAGCCCCGCTGCCGGGCTCCCCGCTGCCGCCGCTGTGGCATTGGCTTTACTTCTTGCCGCAGGTGCGCCAAAGCGGCATCGGCCCCGACGGGCATCCGCGCCGCGGCGGCTTTCTGCCGCCCGTGCCGCTGCCGCGGCGCATGTGGGCGGGGGGGCGCCTGCAATGGGAGGCCGACAACCCGCTCACGCAGGGCGACACGTTGCGGCGTATCTCACGCATCGAGTCGGTCACGCACAAAGCGGGCCGCAGCGGCGACCTAGTGTTCGTGCTCGTGCGGCATGAAATTTTCAACGAGCGTGGCCTGGCGCTGACCGAGGAGCAGGACATCGTGTATCGCCCCGCCGCGCAGCCCGGCGACCCGGCGCCTGCGCCCACGCAAGCAGCGCAGGACGCGCCCTGGCAGCGCGCGCTGGCGCCCGACCCGGTGCTGCTGTTTCGCTACTCGGCGCTGACCTTCAACGGCCACCGCATCCACTACGACCGCCAGTACGCGACCGAAGTCGAGTGCTACCCCGGTCTGGTCGTGCACGGGCCACTGCTCGCGACGCTGCTGCTCGACTTGCTGCGCCGCCACCTGCCGGCCGCGCGCGTGCAGCGCTTCGAGTTCAAGGCGCTGCGCCCCACCTTCGACCTGCACCCGTTTCGCGTGCACGGCGCGCCCGCCGACGGCGGCCGCAGCGCGCGCCTGTGGAGCAGCGACCATGAAGGCTGGCTCACCATGCAGGCGTCGGCGCAAGTGTTCTGAGAACCGGCTCAGATGCTCAGAAATAGCCCCGAGCTTTTCCCTCCACCCCACCACTTTTTGAAGCGACCACCATGCCATTGAGCCCCACCGCCTCCCACGACGCCCCCCTGATCGCCTTCATCGGCGGCGGCAACATGGCCAGCGCCCTGATCGGCGGCCTGCTGCGCCAGGGGCATGCACGCGAGCGCATTCTGGTCGTCGAACCCTGGGCCGAGGCGCGCGCCGCCTTGCTGCGCGTGCATGGTATTGCGGCACTGGCCGAAGCCGGCCCGGCGCTGGCGCAGGCCGACACCGTGGTCTGGGCCGTGAAGCCGCAGACCTTTCGCGACGCCGCCGCGCAGGCCGGCCCGCATACCGCCAAGGCGCTGCACCTGAGCGTGGCTGCGGGCATACGCTCGGACAGCATCGCGCGCTGGCTGGGCAGCGAGCGCATCGTGCGCTGCATGCCCAACACGCCAGCGCTCATCGGCCTGGGCATGAGCGCGCTCTACGCCCGCCCCGCCGTGGGCGCGACCGAACGCACGCGCGTGGAGACCATCATGGCGCCTACGGGCGAATTCCTGTGGGTGGAGGGCGAAGCGCAGCTCGACGCCGTGACCGCGCTCTCGGGCTCGGGGCCGGCGTATGTGTTTTATTTCCTCGAAACCATGGTGCGTGCGGGCACATCGATGGGCCTCTCGACCGCGCAGGCGCACCAGCTCGCCGTGGGCACCTTCGTCGGCGCGGCGCAGCTCGCGCAGCGCTCGGACGAGCCGCCCGCCGTACTGCGCGAGCGCGTCACTTCCAAGGGCGGCACGACCTACGCGGCGCTGCAGTGCCTGGAGCAAAACCACGTGGCCGAGCACTTCATGCGCGCCATGGAGGCCGCACGCGAGCGGGCGCGTGAGCTCGGGGATGAATTCGGGGCCTGAGCTGCTTGATGGGCAAAATCGCCGTTTTGCGCAGGTGCATCCTGCACAAGCAGCTATCAAAACATTAGCCCTTGAGGGCGTAACCAAGCACAATGCCCGCAAACAGCGTGCAGCCCAGCCAGTGGTTTTCGCGGAAGGCCTTGAAGCAGCCTGCGCGGCTGCGCGTGCGGATCAGGCTCCAGTGCCACACGACCTGCGCGAGCGCAAGCCCGAGCGCTACGTAAAACGGAGTGCCTAGCGCATACGGCGCAAGCACCCAGGCCCAAATGGCCAGAAAAATCAGATAGAACGCCGTGATCGCCGCCACGTCGAAGCGCCCGAGCGTGATGGCCGAGGTCTTCATGCCTATGCGCAGATCGTCGTCGCGGTCGACCATGGCGTACTCGGTGTCGTAGGCCAAGACCCAGAACAAGTTGCCGAACCACAGCAGCCAGGCGGTGGCCGGCACCTGCCCTTGCGCGGCGGCAAAGGCCATCACGATGCCGAAGCTGAAAGCCACGCCCAGCACGGCCTGCGGCATCGCGAAAAAGCGCTTGGTGTAGGGGTAAAAAATCGTCACGAGCAGCGCCGGCACCGAGCACAGCACGGCGGCGGTGCTGGTGGTAAGCACGAGCGCAAAGGCCAGCAGCGCCAGCACGGCGGCGACGAGCAGCGCCTCGCGCACCGACACCGCCCCGGTGGTCACAGGCCGCTGCGCCGTGCGCTTGACGTGGCGGTCGAAGGCGCGGTCGGCCACGTCGTTGACGCAGCAGCCGGCGCTGCGCATGAGCACCGTGCCGAGCACGAACACTGCCAGCAGGTGCCAGCCCGGAAAGCCCCCCGCCGCCACCCACAGGCCGCTGAGCGTGGGCCACAGCAGCACGAGCCAGCCCGCAGGCCGGTCCCAGCGGATCAGGTCGAGGTACAGCGCCCAGCGGCTGCGCGGTGCCACGGGCTCAGGGGAAGATGGTTGCATGGGTATCGTCGGCATGGGCATCGATTCGGGAGCGGTTCATGGCGATCTTGGGGTGGCCTCGAGCTCGCATTGCCGCGCCGCCGCAAAAACCCGCTGCAGCGCCGCAAGGGCGCAGGCGCGGCGCAGGCAAGCGCCAGGTGCCGAACCGGGCGTGATGTTACCGCCGCTGCGCGGACTGCTCCGACCGTTGCGCCCCTTGCTGCGCCTCCATGGCGCGCCCCACGGCCACGCCGCGCAGAAATTCGGCGATGCCGCGCTCGAGCGCGCCCTGCTGCGCCAGCCTTTGCGCGAGCACGGCGGCCTGCACGAAGTCGCGCTGCACACCCACACCTTGCTGCAGGCGCGTGGCATCTTGCCACCAGCGTTGCATGCGCGGCGGCAGCAAAGGGCGCAGCACCTCGAGGTTGTAGCGCAGGCGCTTGGCGAGGATGCGCGCACGGTGCAGGTCGGCGACCTGGTCACTGTGCTCGGCCTGGGCACACGCGCGCTGCCAGTTGGCATGGAGCCGCTCGATGCGGCGGCGCAGCCAGCGGCGTGGCGCATTGCTCTGCGCTTGGGACGCGGCGGCGCCCTCCAGCGCCCAGGCCGCGGGCTCGGTCAACGAATGGAGCCAATGCAGCAAGTCAAGCAAGGCCAAACCCGTCTGCGGCTGCTGCAACGCCGCACGCAAGGCGGCACGCGCCCGGTCCGCCGCCTGCGCGAAGGCTTGCTCGGCCACCAGCCAATCCTGGGCGCGCTGCAGATCGGGCGGCAAAGCTGCGCCAGATTCTGCTGGCAGGCCGTCCGGGGCGCCACCCGGCGCGGCAGCCGGCACGTCCTCGACCGCAACCACAACCCCCACTGGCACGCTCGCCGCATCGTCGGCCAGATAGGCTGCGCGCAAGGCCGGCAGCACCTGCGTAGCGGCCACGTCCAGGTCGCGCAACGCGCCGAGGCGCTCGAACATGGGGGCGAGCTGCGCACGCCCCGGCGAATCGGGCTGCGCAAGCGCCGGGCGCAACAGCCGCTGGGCGCTGCGCAGGCGCCGCCAGCCCACGCGCACCTGGTGCACCAACTCGGGGTCGTCGGCCTGGCACAGTGCGTACAGGTTGGCGCTGAACTGGCCCCACATCTCTGACAGCATGGCGAATGCCAGCACGGGCAGCGGCTGCCGTGGCGTCAACGCGGGCGGACGCGCGCGCCGCGGCGCGTGGAGCTTGCCCCGCGCCAGCGCGAAGCCGCGCTCGGCCTTGCTTGCAGCGAGCGGCAGCACCGCCACGTGCGCCGCGATCTGCCGCGCCAGATCGAACAGGTCGGAGGGCGCGCCGGTCAGCAGTTCGAGTTCGATTTCGGCGATCGGCGCCGTGCGCTCGCCGGCTTCGATCTGCCCTATGTCCAGCGCCACTTCGATGGTGGCGCCGCCGCGCCGGCGCAGCGTCCAGGTGGTGCGCTCGCAGGTGGTGCAAAAGCAGGGCTGCAGCACCGCGGCGATGTTGCCGTCCGGGTCCAGCGGCTGCCACGCGGGCAAGGCCTGCAGCGCCGCAACATCCAGGTCCGGGCCGGGTACGGCGCACTCCCACTCGCCGCGCTGGCTCAGCGCCGACTCGCCGCCGTCGGTCTTGAGCGCCTGCAGCCATTGCCCACGCTCGGGCGCAGCAGCGTCGGTGGCAGCGCGGGTGGCGGCATCGGCGGCCTCTGCACTGGCTTCCACGTTGGCCACGTGGCGCAGGCGCAGGGCAGCGCGTTGGGCGCACAAACGCAGGTCGGGCGTGTCGTAATAGACGCTCAGCAGCTGGCGCCGCTGCGCCTTGTGCCGCGCCAGGGCCGGCACGCGCGCGAGTTCGCGTGCCCATTGCGTCGCGTCGCCGCCGGGCAGGGCGAGCTTGAGCTCGACTTCCTGCCCTGTCGCCGCGTGTGGTTCGGTGGCCATGCGAGGCTGCCGGGCTTGTGCCGAAGCGCTCTTATTCTTCGAGCAAAGAGCGCAGCATCCACGCCGTCTGCTCGTGCACCGTGAGGCGCTGCGTGAGCAGGTCGGCCGTGGGTTCGTCGCCGGCTTTGTCGGCAATCGGGAACAGGCTGCGTGCAGTGCGCGCCACGGCCTCATGGCCCTCGACGAGGATGCGCACCATCTCAAGCGCCTTGGGCGGCTTGGCCGGCGCGTCGGGCACGCTCGCGAGGCGGCCAAAATCGGCATAGGAGCCGGGCGCCACATGACCCAGCGAGCGGATGCGCTCGGCGATCGGATCGACGGCGTTCCACAGTTCGGTGTATTGCTGCATGAACATGGTGTGCAGCGTATTGAACATGGGGCCCGTGACGTTCCAGTGGAAGTTGTGCGTGGTCAGGTACAAGGTGTAGGTGTCGGCGAGCAGGCGCGACAGCCCTTCTGCAATGGCGGCGCGGTCTTTGTCGCTGATGCCGATCTGGATGGAGGGTGCCTGGGTTTTGCTGGTGGCTTTGGCCATGGTTTTCTCCTCAAGGTTGAAACTATCCGAAGAACGGGCACTGGATTTCGCGCTTGCAAAAGCTTAGCGCAAGTTGCTTGCCCGTAGATACTTCTGGGGGTATGCGGGCCGTGCCAAAGACGGGTCATTTCACCTTGAAATGCGCGAGCGCCGGGTCGTCGGGCGGGTACTGCAGGTCGAGGTTGCGCAGCACCTCGCGCAGCACGGTAGCGACCATGAGGTTGCGGTGCGTCTTGGAGTCGGCCGGCACGATGGTCCAGGGCGCCCAGGGCGTGTGCGTGGCGGCGAGCAATTGCGCGTAGGCTTGCTGGTAATCGGCCCAGTGCTTGCGCGCGTTCACGTCGTCCATCTTGAACTTCCAGCGCTTGGTCGGGTCGTCGATGCGCTCCTGCAGGCGCCGGCGCTGCTCCTCGGCGCTGATGTGCAGCATGAACTTGAGCACCACGGTGCCGGTTTCGCTCAGCATGCGCTCGAAGTCGTTGATGTGCAAAAGCCGCTGGCGGTGCTGCTCGGCGTCGATGGCGCCGCTGACCACGGGCACCAGCACGTCTTCATAGTGGCTGCGGTTGAACACCGTGAACTCGCCGGCCCCCGGCACGCGCTGGTGGATGCGCCAGAGGTAGTCATGCTGGCACTCGGCGCCCGTGGGCGCCTGCCAGCCGACGGCGTGCACGCCCAGCGCGCTCATGCGGCCGAACACGGTGCGTATGGTGCCGTCCTTGCCCGCCGCATCGGTGCCCTGCAGCACCACAAGCAGCTTGAAGCGCCGGTCGGCATAGAAAAGGTCCTGCAGCACGTCGAGCTCCACGGCCAAGGACTCGACCACGGCCTTGTCCTGCGCTTTTTCGCCCAGCGAAAACGGCTCGGCCGCGGGGTCGAACGCCTCCAGTTCCACCTGCGGCAACGCCTTGCCGGCTTTGCCGTTCTTGCCATTGATCAAAGGCGACCACTGCGGCGGCTGCCATTGCGCCCAGAGGCGGGAAAGCTCTTTGTTGTTGCTGTCGAAAGGATGGGCCATGCGGTACTTTCGTGCGGTGATACTACTTTTAAGCTAGCTTCTAGCAGCCTGTCGGACTTGAGCCGACGAACGGGGCGAATTCGAGCTGAAATTGGCTGAAATTGCTGTTTTTGAGCGAAAAACGCACTTTTCCCCCTGTTTTCCCCTACGCAAGACGCAATACGGCCAGGCGCTTCAAATTCCACGCCAGGCAAACCAGCGTCCACTCACCCGCGACTTGCTCCAAACCGCGCAGTGAGAACTGGCGAAAGCCCAGCACCGACTTGATGATGCCAAACACCGGCTCAACGGTTTGCTTGCGCAGCGCGTACAGCGCCCGACCTGCTTTTGTCTTGAGCTTGTGCGCCATCACCTGCGCGGGCGTTGCGTCCTCGGGCAGGGCTGCGGGCTCGGTAAAACGCGCCAGCGGCGTTGGGTGGTGTTCGTCCCGTTTGACGGCAATGAAGGGGTCGATGTTTTTCGCTTGGCAGGCTTGCACGTTCTTGGCGCTGTAGTAGCCCGTATCGGCCAGCAGTTGCTTGGCCTGACCGAGCACTGGCGCCAGCGCTGCGATGCGCTCGAGCATGGGCTGTACTTGCTCTTTGTCGTTGCAGGCCTGCGTGACGCTGGGTGCGACGATGAGCATGCTGGCGGCATCGACGCCAGCCTGGGCGTTGTAGGCTTGCTCGAATCCGCCGCCGGCCACCGGCATGATGCGCGATTGCTCATCGGTGAGGTTGATCTGGTCTTGGGCCTGGGGCTCAGCACGGGGTGCCTTGGGCAGTTTGCCCCGGGGTTTCTTGCCGGTTTCCTTGGCCTTTTGTTCACGCTGCGCCAGCTTGGCTTGGTATTCGGTCTGTTCTTTGTCCAAGCGCTTCTTGGCGCGCTCTTGGATCTTGGCTTTTGCCGCTTCCATGGCCTCGCGCCGATCCTGGCGTCGGGCGATTTCCTCTGGCAGGCCCATGCCATCGGGGAGCGCAGATTGATCGGCTTGCTCGGCCATTTGCAGCAGCGAGTCGACTTCTGCCCTGAGTTGGATTTCCAGCTGTTCAATGTGCCCCAGGGATAGGGCGCTGTGGCGCGAGGCGTTGGCTTTGATCTTGGTGCCGTCCAGGCTGATCGTGCCCAGATTGAGCAGTTTCATCTCTTGCGCCAGCTCCAGCACTTGCACGAAGAGGCCCGCCAACTCGCCAAGAAAGCGCCGGCGAAAGTTCGCCAGGGTGTCGTGGTCTGGGTGGGCGCCAGCCGCAATGAAACGAAACGCCACCGAGTCATAGGTGGCTCGCTCAATCTTGCGGCTCGAAAACACGCCGGTGGCATAACCATAGACCAGCAGGGACAGCAGCATGCAGGGGTGATAGGCTGCACTGCCTCGCCCGGCATAAGCCTTTTCCAGCGCGCTCACATCCAGGCGGTCGACCACTTCGACGATGAATCTGGCCAGGTGGTCTTGCGGGAGCCATTCATCCAGCGAGGGTGGCAGCAGGTACCCAGTCTGGCGGTCAACACTTTGGAAGCGGCTCATCTGTCGGTAGGGTTGGGTGACAATGCCCAGATTATCCCAGCTGGGCTGCTTAAGTCCGACAGGCTGCTAGCCCCCGATATGGGTTCACTTCGGCGTCAGGCCTTGCCTGTGTCAGGGTGAGTTTTCAGCCAATCACGCAGTGCACGGTTGATGCGAGTTTGCCAGCCAGCACCCCCTTCTTTGAACGCTCCAAGTACGTCAGCGTCCAGTCGGATGTTCACATGCTCTTTGGGTTTGGCGGAAGAGGGGCGCCCGCGCTTGGGTTTGAGCATCTCCTTTGCCACAGTGACACCCATGATCTCGGCCAGCACATCCGCAGCAGGCCGAGCCTGAGCGAACCATTCTTCCGTGGCTTCTGGTGCGTCAGCATCAATTCGTTCTGGGTTAGGTTTGCGCGGCATAACGTGTCCTTTCGCGTTGGTTGGCTCTGCGCAGGCTGATTACGTGAACCGCCCCGTCTCGCGGCGTGAACACCAACATGCACAAGTGCTCGCCTATGAAGCCCAGCGCCTGGTAGCGCCGCTCTGGATACGCCTGTCTTGTATCCTCAACAATCAGTGCACTGCTCCAGTCAAAGTCAGCGGCAAGCCCAAAAGGCATGCCGCGCTCCCGCTCGTTACGCTCACTCTTGGTTGGGTCATAGGTCAGGGGCATTGATTTTATTGTATCCACAATAAATGATGCCGTTCCTACGCCAACCCATCAGCCTTCGCGGTGCGGTCCAGACGTGGGCTGAGGAACCAGGGCGTTTGGCCTCCTCGCCGGTCCCTATGGTGCGCTGAATACCATGAATCCCCAAGCGGGTCACCTTGTGGACTCGTACCCTGGGCCAGAGCGCAGGCGCGACCCCTACAATGCCCGGCGTCCCGACTGACGAAGAGCATCCATGGTCCCGCACCTCATCACGGCCCTCACGGGGCCTATCAACGAACTCGAGCAACGCATGCTCGACGCCATGCCGGCCATAGAGCGCTGGTTTCGCCTCGAGTGGATGGAGCACACGCCGCCGTTTTACACCTCGGCCCATTTGCGCAACGCTGGCTTCAAGCTCGCGCCCGTGAACACCAACCTGTTTCCGCGCGGGTGGAATTTTCTCTCGGAAGACATGCTGCCGCTGGCCGTGCAGGCAGCGATCGCCGCCATCGAAAAGATCTGCCCCGAGGCGCGCAATCTGCTCATCATTCCCGAAAACCACACGCGCAACCTGTCTTACCTTGCCAACCTGGTGCAGTTGCAGCGCATCTTCCAGCGCGCGGGGCTGAACGTGCGCGTGGGCTCTATCGACCCCGGCGTCAAAAAGGCCACGCGCATCGAGCTGCCCAATGGCGACACCGTGGTGCTCGAGCCCGTGATGCGCACGGGTGGGCGGCTCGGGCTCAAGCACTTCGACCCCTGCACCATCTTGCTCAACAACGAGCTGGCCACGGGTACGCCCGGCATCCTCGAAGACCTGTACGGGCAATACCTGCTGCCGCCGCTGCATGCAGGCGCGACGGTGCGGTGCAAGAGCAAGCATTTCAGGTGCTACGAGGAAGTGGGCAAACGCTTTGGCAAGATGTTGGGCATAGACCCCTGGCTGATCCACCCAATTTCCGCGCCCTGCGAAGACGTGGACTTTGTCCAGGGGGCGGGGATGGAGCGCCTGCAGACCGAAGTCGATGCGCTACTCACCAAGGTGCGGCGCAAATACAAGGAATACGGCATCCACGAAAAGCCTTTCGTGATCCTCAAGGCCGATCAGGGCGCCTACAGCATGGGAGCGATGCCCGTGCACGACGCCAAGGAGCTCGAAGCGCTGAACCGCAAGGCGCGCAGCAAGATGGCCGTCACCAAGGACGGCATGCCCGTGCAGGCCGTGCTGATCCAGGAGGGCGTGCCCACGCAGGAGCGCGTGCACGAGTCCGCGGCCGAGCCCGTGGTCTACACGATGGACCGCTACGTGATCGGCGGCGTTTACCGCGTGCACCCCGAGCGCGGCACGAACGAAAACCTCAACGCGCCGGGCGCGAGCTTCGTGCCGCTGGCGTTCACGCACGGCACGCAGATGCCCCAGCCCGGCGTGCGCCCGGGCACCAGCGCGCCGAATCGCTTTTACATGTACGGCGTGGTCGCGCGCCTGGCCATGCTCGCGGCGAGCTACGAGCTCGAAGCCACCGACCCGAACGCCGAGGTGTACGACTGAAGGCCCAGGAGGACGCCGCATGGCCTGCCGGGGAAAGTTGCCGCAGTGCAACAGGGCCGCTCAGACCATGCCGCACGCCGGGGCTGAGGGCACAATCAGTGTCTTCGATGTAACGAAACCCTGCTGAGCCTGCGGCCGCGGGGATTTATCTGTGCAAAGCTCGAAATCTTCCCTCACGGCGCTTACCTTGGGTGCCCTCGGCGTCGTTTATGGCGACATTGGCACGAGCGTGCTCTATGCCTTCAAGGAGGTGTTCGTCAGCGGTCATGTGCCGCTCACGCACGACAACATCCTGGGCGTGCTTTCCATGTTCTTCTGGGCGCTGACATTGATCGTCTCGCTCAAATATGTGGCGCTCATCATGCGCGCGGACAACCATGGCGAAGGCGGACTCATGGCCTTGCTCGCGCTGGCTTCGCTGTCCATCCACGACAACCCGCGTCTGCGCAGCGTCCTGCTCGTGGTCGGCGTTTTCGGTGTGGCGCTGTTTTTTGGCGACGGCGTGATCACGCCCGCGATTTCCGTGCTCTCTGCCGTCGAGGGGCTCGAGGTGGTGACGCCGGCGGCCAAGCGCGTGGTCGTCCCCTTGTCGCTCGTGGTGCTGTTCCTGCTGTTCGTGTTCCAGCGGCGCGGCACCGGGGACATCGGCAAATTCTTTGGCCCGGTGATGGTGTTGTGGTTTCTCGGCATTGGTGTGCTGGGCGCGGTGCAGGTGGCCGGCAATCCTTCTGTCTTGGCGGCCGTGTTCCCCTGGCATGCCTTGCGCTTTGCCATGGCGCACCCGGGGCTGGCCTTCATCACGCTGGGGGCGGTCTTTCTGTGTCTGACCGGTGCCGAAGCCTTGTACGCCGACATGGGGCATTTCGGCAAGGAGCCTATCCGCATCGCCTGGTTCGGGCTGGTCATGCCCTGCCTGGTGTTGAACTATTTTGGCCAGGGTGCGCTGGTACTGGCAGAGCCCGAGACCGTCGCCAATCCGTTTTTCATGCTGGCGCCCGACTGGGCCCAGCTGCCTTTGGTGGCGCTGGCCACGGCTGCCACGGTGATCGCCTCCCAGGCTTTGATATCGGGGGCGTTTTCCGCGACCAAGCAGACCATTCAGCTCGGTTTTCTGCCGCGTCTGTCCATTTTGCACACCTCCATTCACGACACGGGGCAAATCTACATCCCGGCGGTCAACTGGGCCTTGCTTGCGGGCGTAGTCATGGCGGTGACATTTTTTGGCTCGTCCACGGCGCTGGCGGCGGCGTATGGTATTTCTGTCAGCCTGGTGATGGTGATCACGACCCTCATGACTTTTTTCGTGCTTCGCTACGGCTGGGGCTATCCCCTGCTGCTGTGCATTGCGGCGACGGGTTTTTTCCTGGTCATGGACCTGCTGTTTTTTGCTTCGAATTCGCTCAAGATCGTGCAGGGGGGGTGGTTCCCGCTGGCCATGGCGGCCGTGCTGTACGTGATCATGTCCACCTGGAAAGAAGGGCGGGCCTTGCTCAACGCCAGTTTGCGCCAGGATGCGCTCAAACTGCAGGACTTTCTCGATTCGGTGTTCCTGAGCCCGCCGACGCGGGTCGATGGTACGGCTGTGTTCCTCACGGCAGAGCCCGGCATCGTGCCCAACGCGCTTTTGCACAATCTCAAACACAACAAGGTACTGCACCGGCAGAACCTGTTCGTCACCGTGCGCAACCACGAGGTGCCATGGATAGGCCTGGACAAGCGCCTGGAAGTCGAGCCGCTGGGCCACGACTGCTGGCAGGTGATCGTGCACTACGGATTCAAGAATGACCCGGACCTGCCCAGCGCGCTCGCACAGCTGCGCGGGCACGGCTGCGATGTCGACCCCATGAACACCAGTTACTTCCTTTCGCGTGACATCATCATTCCCACCATGGGTGCTGGCATGGCTTCCTGGCGCGAAAAACTCTTTGCCCAGATGCACCACAACGCCAGTGGTGCGGCCGATTTTCTGCACCTGCCGAACAACGCCGTCGTCGAACTCGGCTCCAAGATCGAGATTTGATTCCAAGTCTTTTAGGCTTTTTGCTCAGAACTATCAAGCGTAAGATGCTACAAATAACGTAGCTTTCGCGGGCGCTGAGCGGCGCTCTAAACGTGCTGGGCAAGCGCTCGGCACGTGCTGCGGTGCGCCCGGATGCCCCTGCCATGCACGCCCGCGGCGCCAATGCCAGAATCGCGGCCATGCAGTTTTTCAAAGACCTCAGCCTCTCGGCCGTGACCGCTGGCTTCGTGGCCATGCTCGTGGGGTTCACGAGTTCGGTGGCCATCATCTTCCAGGCCGCGCAGGCGCTGCACGCCACGCCGGCGCAAATCACCTCGTGGGTCTGGGCGCTGGGTCTGGGCGCGGGGCTGTGCACCTTGCTGCCCTCGCTGCTCGTGCGCATGCCGGTGATGGTGGCCTGGTCCACGCCGGGGCTCGCCGTGATCGCCACGGCAGGCCTCGAGGGCGGCTTCGACATGGCGCACGCCGTGGGCGCGTTTCTGGTCTGCGCCGCGCTCATGACGCTCGCGGGCGCGACCGGCTGGTTCGAGCGCGTGATGAACCGCATTCCCATGGAAATCGCCTCGGCGCTGCTCGCAGGCGTGCTTGCGCGCTTCGGCCTGCAGGCCTTCACCGCGGCACAGACGGCGCTGCCGCTGGTGCTCTTGATGCTCGGCGGCTACCTGCTCGCGCGCCGCTTCGTGCCGCGCTACGCGGTGGTCGTGACGCTGGCGGTGGGCGTTGCCTGGGTGCTGCTGCGCGGCGAGCTGGCCTGGGCCAGCGTGCACCTGGAGCTCGCGCGCCCGGTGTTCACCGCGCCCGTGTTCAGCCTTGCGGCCGCCATCAGCCTCGCGGTGCCGCTGTTCATCGTCACCATGGCTTCGCAGAACCTGCCCGGCGTGGCTGTGATCCGTGCGACGGGCTACAAAATCCAGGTCTCGCGCCTCATCACGCTCACGGGCCTTGCCACCGTGGTGCTCGCGCCGTTCGGCGCGCACGCGCTCAACCTGAGCGCCATCACCGCCGCGATCTGCATGGGCCCCGAGGCGCATGAAGACCGCGCCAAGCGCTACACCGCCGCCGTCGCGTGCGGCTTGTTTTACGTCCTCGTCGGCCTGTTCGGTGCCATCATCACGAGCCTGCTCATGGCCTTCCCGAAAGAGCTGGTCGCGGCGATTGCGGGCCTGGCGCTGCTGGGCACCATTGGCAATGGCCTGGTCGTGGCGCTGCGCGAAGAGGCGCACCGCGAGGCCGCACTCATCACTTTCCTCGTCACCTTGAGCGGCGTGGCCCTGGCCGGCGTGGGCTCGGCCTTCTGGGGCGTGACCGCGGGCAGCCTCGCGCTGCTCGTGCAAGGCTTGCGAAGCGGCCGTGCGGCACGCGGCTGACCTTCTGACCTTCGATTCATTCCCTTTTTCCTTCTCACCATGCAACTGCTGTTCATCGCCGACCCGCTTGAAACCTTCAAGATCACCAAAGACACCACGTTCGCGATGATGCGCGAGGCGCAGCGCCGCGGCCACACGCTGGCCGTGTGCGAGCCCAGCCATCTTGCGTGGCGCAGCGGCGGGCGCGTGCACGCGCAGGTGCGCGACGTCGAGCTCACAGGCCGCACCGACGACTGGTACACGGCCGGGCCGCTGCGCCAGGCCGCGCTGGCCGACTTCGACGCCGTGCTCATGCGCAAGGACCCGCCTTTCGACAGCGAATACTTCTACGCCACGCACCTGCTCGAACAGGCCGAGCGCGAAGGCGCGCGCGTCTTCAACAAGCCCCGCGCGCTGCGCGACCACCCCGAAAAGCTCGCGATCATGGAGTTTGCGCAGTTCAGCGCGCCCACGCTGGTCACGCGCGACGCGCAGGCAATCCGCGCCTTCCACGCCGAGCACCAGGACATCATCCTCAAGCCGCTCGACGGCATGGGCGGAATGGGCATTTTCCGCGTCGGCCCCGACGGCCTGAACCTGGGCAGCATCACCGAAACGCTGAACCGCCACGGCGCGCAGACCGTGATGGTGCAAAAGTTTCTGCCCGAAATCGTGCAGGGCGACAAGCGCGTGCTGCTCATCGGCGGCGAGCCCGTGCCCTATTGCCTTGCGCGCATCCCGCAGGGCAGCGAGGTGCGCGGCAACCTCGCGGCGGGCGGCAAGGGCGTGGCCCAGCCGCTGTCCGAGCGCGATTGGGACATCGCGCGCACGCTCGCCCCCATCCTCCATGCCCGCGGCCTGCTGCTGGTGGGCGTGGACGTGATCGGTGACTGCATTACCGAGATCAACGTCACCAGTCCGACCTGCTTCCAGGAAATCCACGCCCAGACCGGCTACGACGTGGCGCGGCGCTTCATCGACGCGCTCGAGGAAGCGGTAGTTGCATCCCCGGATCGATAGACCTCGGAGCCAAGGTTCCCGCGTCGAAAAAAGCCCGACGACTTCAAAATCTGCCGTGGCGGCCAGAGCCCGCAGCAAAACGCGCAGCGCCGGCCACGCCTTCGGCCAAAACCACGGGCGCACCGCGCACGCCCTCGGCGCGCAGCGCCTCCTCAAGCGGCAGGCTCCACTGCGCATACGCAGAGGCGCGATCGATCAGCATGCACTGCTGCGGAAACGCGGCGATCTGCCGCGCGAGCTCCTGCGCCGCGGCCAGTGCCCCGCCCACGGGTGTGACGCGGTTGACCAGCCCCATCGCCAGGGCCTCTTGCGCCGACACGGCGCGCCCCGTGAGGATCAGGTCGAGCGCGCGCCCCATGCCCACGATGCGCGGCAGGCGCACCGTGCCGCCGTCGATCAGCGGCACGCCCCAGCGCCGGCAGAACACGCCCAGCGTCGCGTCCTCGTCGGCCACGCGGAGGTCGGCCAGCAGCGCGAGTTCGAGCCCGCCAGCCACTGCGTAGCCGTTGATCGCCGCGATCAGCGGTTTGCGCAACGCCATGCGCGACGGCCCCATGGGCCCGCTGCCGCTGCCGTCGGGCGTGACCTCGTTGCGCAGCTGCGCGTCGCCCATCGCGGCCAGATCGGCGCCGGCGCAAAAATGCCCGCCTGCTCCATGCAGCACGGCCACGCGCAAGTCGTCGTCTGCCTCGAAACGCTCGCACGCCGCGCGCAAGGCCTGCGCCATCGGTCGGTGCACGGCGTTGCGTTTGTCGGGGCGATGCAGCGTGATCGTGGCGATCGGTGCGGCGGCTTCGAAGAGGACGTCGGGCATGGGAATTTCCTCGTGAAGGGATGAAGGAGTCGGGTGTGGTAAAGCGTAGCAAAAGGGGCGTTGCAGCGCGCACGCACGCTTGCGAGCTCAGGCGCCGATGCCAAAAACCGTGGGGGTGCGCGGCTCGGGTGGGCTCGGGTCGCGGCGCCACTCGGCCACGGTTTTGCAGGCGATGCGCGCCTCGGGCAGTGTCAGCCCGCTTGCGAGCGCCACGCGCGTGCGCGGCTGCAGGGTTTGCAAGAGCGCCTGCCAGAGCGCGGCGTTGCGGTACGGCGTTTCGATGAAAAGCTGGGTCTGCCCGCTTTGCAAGGCCGTGGCTTCGAGGGCGCGGATGCGCTGGGCGCGCGCGCTCGCGTCCTGCGGCAGGTAGCCCGTGAAGGCGAAGTTCTGCCCGTTCAGGCCGCTGGCCGCGAGCGCGAGCAGGAGCGAGACGGGGCCCACCAGCGGGCACACCGGCACGCCCAGCGCATGCGCGGCGCGCACCACCGAACTGCCGGGGTCGGCCACGGCGGGCATGCCGGCTTCGCTGACCAGGCCCATGTCGTGCCCGGCGAGGGCAGGCGCGAGCAGCGCGCGCGCATCGAAGGCGGCCATGCCCTGGGCGCCGTGGTCGCCTTTTTTGTGCACGGCGCGCGGCAGCTCGGTGATGTGCTGCTGCTGCAGCGGCGCCGCCAAGGGGTGGAGCGCAGCGACGCGCGCAAGGTAGGCGCGCGTGCTCTTGGCGTTTTCGCACACCCAGTGCGTGAGGCGCGCGGCCACCTGCAGCGTGCCTGCGGGCAGCACGCTGTCGAGCGGCACCTGGCGCGCGCAGCCGAAGTCGAGCGGCGCGGGCACGAGGTACAGCGTGCCCGACGCTGCGCGCGCAAAAGCTGGAGAGCCGGCAGGGGTGCCAGAGGTGGGCGCGCGGCTGCTGGGGGCGCTCATGGCAGCGTGAGCCCGGCGGCGCGCAGCAGGCGGCAGGTGTGGATCAGCGGCAGGCCCACGAGCGCCGTGGGGTCGTCGCTCACGATGGCGTCGAGCAGCGCGATGCCCAGGCCTTCGCTCTTGGCGCTGCCCGCACAGTCGTAGGGCTGCTCGGCGCGCAGGTAGCGCTCGATTTCATCGTCCGAAAGCATGCGAAAGCGCACCTCCACGGTCGCGAGTTCGGTCTGCGCAAAGCCCGTCGCGGCGCAGACCACGGCCACGGCGGTCTGGAACAGCACCGTGCGCCCGCGCATCTGGCGCAGCTGCGCCACGGCGCGCTCGTGCGTGCCGGGCTTGCCCAGCGGCTGCCCGGCCAGGTCGGCGACCTGGTCCGAGCCTATGACCAGCGCCTGCGGGTGTTGTGCGGCCACGGCCTGCGCCTTGGCGAGTGCCAGGCGCAGCGCCAGCGCGCGCGGCGCCTCATCAGGCAGCGGCGTTTCATCGACTTCGGGGGCGGATACGGTGAAGGGCACGCGCAGCCGCGCGAGCAATTCGCGCCGGTAGCGCGAGGTGGAGCCCAAAACCAATGGGCGTTCTGTGGCAAGGGGGATGGGCATGGGGCGCGATTCTCTTACACTGCCGCGATGGAAAAGCCAATGCGCAAGCCAATGGACAAGGAAGCCGGCAAGGCGTTCTCTGCCGATCACCTGGACGTATGGGCCTTTGCACAGGCCGGCGGGCAACTTGCGGGGCGCGATCAACTCCTGAAATATGAGCGACTCGTGCTGGATACGCAAGCGCCACGTGCCGATTTGTTCGTGGACTGGCAGGCCGAAGGCAGCGTGCGCAAGGCGCCGGGCGGTGTGGCGCAGGTCTGGCTGCAGCTGCGCGTGCACGCCACGGTGCCCCTGCAGTGCCAGCGCTGCCTCGCGCCCGTCGATGTGCCGCTGGTCGTGGAGCGCGCATTTCGCTTCGTCGCCGACGAGGCCACGGCCGACGCGCTCGACGAGGGCTGCGAGGAAGACCTGCTGGTGCTGAGTCACCGTTTCGACCTGCGTGCCCTGATCGAGGACGAGCTGATCCTCGCGCTGCCGCTTGTGCCGCTGCACGATCACTGCCCGGAGGTCGTGCCCATGGTCAGCACCGACCCGGACTTCGACGCCGCGGGTGCCGACAAGCCCCATCCTTTTGCCGCGCTGGCGGGTTTGCGCAAAGACCACGGCGAAAAGTGACGGAAAATGCAAAAGTGATGAAAAACAAAGCTGCGCGGCTATAATGGCGGGCTTCGCGCGAATTGCCCTTGGCTTTTGACCATGGAATGCAAGCGGACGAGGTCGCTGGCGCTTGTGCGCAGTGGCCTTGAAACTGTGGATTTCGCGCGCTTTGCGGATGTCCGGCTGCATCAGGAACCCGATGAGGAACAGATCGGCTGACCGCATTTTTACCAACCCTGTTCCAGATCAGGAGCCATCATGGCCGTTCAGCAAAACAAAAAGTCCCCTTCCAAGCGTGGCATGCACCGCTCGCACAACGCCCTGAGCGTGCCGGGCATCGCCGTTGAGCCCACCACGGGCGAGACCCATCTGCGCCACCACATCAGCCCCAACGGTTTCTACCGTGGGCGTCAGGTGCTCAAGAACAAGTCCGAACTCTGATTTCCGTTTTCGGCGCAAGGCCCGTTGCTACTTTTGACGTAGCGCGGGCTTTTTTGTGAACCTTTCCTTTTCTGGCCTGTGCGAGGGTTGGAGTGGGCCTTCATGATCACACTGGCTGTTGACTGCATGGGCGGCGACCATGGTCCGCCCGTCACGCTTGCGGCGTGCCGGAAGTTTCTCGAGCGCCATGCGGACGCGCGCCTGTTGCTGGTGGGTCTGCCCGACAGCTTGCGCGCGTTCGCGCACGAGCGTGCCGAGGTGGTTCCCGCGACCGAGGTCGTCACCATGGACGACCCCATCGAAGTCGCGCTGCGCAAAAAAAAGGATTCGTCCATGCGCGTGGCCATCCAGCAGGTCAAGGACGGCGCGGCCGCGGCGGCTGTTTCGGCGGGCAATACGGGCGCGCTGATGGCGATCGCGCGCTACCTGCTCAAGACGCTCGAAGGCATAGACCGGCCCGCCATCGCGACGCAATTGCCCAATGCCAAAGGCGCTGCAACCACGGTGCTGGACTTGGGTGCGAACGTCGATTGCACGGCCGAGCATTTGTTGCAGTTCGCCGTGATGGGTTCGGCCCTGGTGTCGGTGTTGCAGGGCGGCGAGCCCACGGTGGGCTTGCTCAACATCGGCGAAGAAGCCATCAAAGGTGGCGATACGATCAAAAAAGCCGGTGAACTTCTGCGATCTGCGGCCAATTCGGGTGATCTGCGCTTTCAGGGCAACGTCGAGGGCAATGACATTTTCAAGGGCACGGTCGATATCGTCGTGTGTGACGGTTTCGTGGGCAATGTCGCGCTCAAGGCCAGCGAAGGCGTGGCGGCAATGATCGTCAATGGCCTCAAACAAGAGTTTGCACGCAACATCTTCACCAAAATTGCCGCGATCGTCGCCTATCCTGTTCTGAGGGCGCTCATGAAACGCATGGATTATCGGCGTTACAACGGCGCCGCGCTGCTCGGGCTGCGCGGGCTGGTGTTCAAGAGCCACGGCTCGGCCGACGCGCTGGCTTTCGAGCAGGCGCTCAACCGCGCGTATGATGCGGCCCGAAACAAACTGCTCGACCGCGTCCAGGCGCAGATCGCCCATGCAGCGCCCTTGTTGCTGCCCGTGGAGCCTCTGGCATCCGGCGCGGCGGCGATGACCCGATCATGACCCTGTATTCCCGCATCACTGGCACCGGCAGCTATTTGCCGCCGCGTCGTCTCACCAACGCCGATCTCGTGGCCGACCTGGCGCAGCGTGGCATCGAAAGCTCCGACGCATGGATCGTCGAGCGCACCGGCATCCGCGCGCGCCATTTCGCTGCGCCCGATGTCACGAGCAGCGAACTGGGCGTGGAGGCCGCGCGCCGCGCCTTGCAGGCCGCCGGCCTGCAGCCGCAGGACATAGACCTGATCATCGTCGCGACTTCGACGCCCGACATGGTCTTCCCGTCGACGGCCTGCATTTTGCAAAACAAGCTCGGCGCCAACGGTTGCCCGGCCTTCGACGTACAGGCCGTGTGCACGGGCTTCATCTACGCGCTCACCGTGGCCGACGCCATGATCCGCGCCGGCAGCACGCGGCGCGCTCTGGTGGTTGGTGCCGAGGTGTTCAGCCGCATCCTCGACTTCAACGACCGCGGCACCTGCGTGCTGTTTGGTGATGGCGCGGGCGCGGTGGTGCTCGAAGCCTCGGAAACGCCGGGCATCCTCGCGAGCGATTTGCACGCCGACGGCAAATACGTGGACATCCTCTGCGTGCCGGGGCATGTGTCGGGCGGGCAGGTGATCGGCGACCCGCTGCTCAAGATGGACGGGCAGGCGGTGTTCAAGCTCGCCGTGGGCCTGCTCGAAAAAGCCGCGCACGCCACGCTCGGCAAGGCCGGCCTGCACGAGGCCGACATCGACTGGATGATCCCGCACCAGGCCAACATCCGCATCATGCAGGCCACGGCCAGGAAGCTCAAGCTGCCTATGGACAAGGTGGTGGTCACGGTGGACCAGCATGGCAACACCTCTGCCGCCTCGATTCCGCTCGCGCTCGACCACAGCGTGCGCACGGGGCAGGTGCAAAAAGGCCAGACGCTGCTGCTCGAAGGGGTGGGCGGCGGCTTCACCTGGGGCGCGGTTCTCCTGAAGTTGTAGCTGCTTGCGCCTGATTCGTCTGCATAAAAGCCGTTTTTCACTCAAACTTTTGCCATGAAATCTTTTGCCTTCGTATTCCCCGGCCAGGGCTCGCAAGCCGTGGGCATGCTCGACGGCTGGGGTGATCATCCTGCCGTGGTGCAAACCCTGCAGGAGGCGAGCGCCGCGCTGGGCGAAGACATGGGCCGCCTGATCAAAGAAGGCCCCAAGGAAGCGCTCGCGCTCACGACCAACACGCAGCCCGTGATGCTCGTCGCGGGCGTCGCGGCCTGGCGTGTCTGGCGTGCCGAAGGCGGCGCACTGCCGGCGGCCGTGGCCGGACATTCGCTCGGTGAATACTCGGCGCTGGTCGCGGCGGGCGTGCTCACGCTCGCGCAGGCCGCGCCGCTCGTGCGCCTGCGCGCCGCCGCGATGCAGGAGGCCGTGCCCGTGGGCGCGGGCGCGATGGCTGCGATCCTCGGCCTGCCCGCCGACAAGGTGGTGGCAGGCAGCGCGCAGGCCGCGGCCACGTTCGACGCGGGCAGCACCGAAGTGGTCGAAGCGGTGAACTTCAACGACCCGATTCAAACCGTGATCGCCGGCACCAAGGCCGCGGTGGACAAGGCCTGCGAACTGCTCAAGGCCGCAGGCGCCAAGCGCGCGCTGCCGCTGCCCGTATCGGCGCCGTTCCATTCCAGTCTCATGAAGCCCGCCGCCGAAAAGCTGCGTGCTGCGCTGGCGCAGGTGCCGCTGGCCGCGCCGCAGATTCCTGTTGTGAACAACGTCGATGTGGCCGTGCAGCAAGACCCTGACGCGATCCGTGACGCGCTTTACCGCCAGGCTTTCCGCCCCGTGCGCTGGGTCGAGTGCGTGCAGACGCTCAAGGTGCGCGGCGTGACGCACGTCATCGAATGCGGCCCGGGCAAGGTGCTCGCGGGCCTGACCAAGCGCATAGACCCTGAATTGGTCGGCGCGGCTTTGTACGATCCGGCCACCTTGGCCGAAGTGCGGGAGTTGCTGGCATGACGACCCTTGAAACATCCCCCGCCGCGCAGGTGGCGCTGGTCACGGGCGCCTCGCGCGGCATAGGTGCGGCGATTGCGCTCGAACTTGCCGCGCGCGGCTATCAGGTGATAGGCACGGCCACGACCGACGAGGGCGCGGCGCGCATCGGCCAGGCGCTGTCGGCCTATGCGGACTGTCGTGGCGTGGCGTGCAACGTCAACGATGCCGCCGGCGTCGAGGCGCTCGTCGATGGCATCGTCAAGCAGCACGGCGGGCTGCACGTGCTCGTGAACAACGCCGGCATCACGCGCGACACCCTGGCCATGCGCATGAAGGACGAGGACTGGGACGCCGTCATGGACACCAACCTCAAGGCCGTGTTTCGTCTCGCCCGGGCCGCGATCCGCCCCATGATGAAGCAGCGCTTCGGGCGCATCATCAACATCACCAGCGTGGTTGGAGCCTCTGGCAACCCGGGCCAGGCCAATTACGCCGCCGCCAAGGCCGGCGTCGCAGGCATGACGCGCTCGCTCGCACGCGAGCTCGGCAGCCGCGGCATCACGGTGAACTGCGTCGCGCCGGGCTTCATCGAGACCGACATGACCGCGCACCTGCCCGAAGAGCAGCGCAAGGCGCTGCAGACGCAGATCGCCGTCGGGCACCTGGGCAAACCCGCCGACATCGCGCACGCCGTGGCCTACCTCGCGTCTGCGGGTGCGGGCTACGTGACGGGGCAGGAGCTGCACGTCAACGGCGGCATGTATATGTAAGCTTGGCATATGCAAGTCTGGCCAGGCGCCAGGGCAAGCCAACTTTCCGCCGCATCGTCCGTACGGCAGGCCGCGCGCAAACAGTGTGTTTCGTGCAGCTAGAATCGCGGATTCATTCACAACCCCCAGAGGGAAACCATGAGCGATATTGAAGCACGTGTCAAAAAGATCATTGCCGAACAACTCGGCGTCGAAGAGTCCCAGGTCACCAATGAAAAAGCCTTCGTGGCCGATCTCGGTGCCGATTCCCTGGACACCGTGGAACTGGTGATGGCCCTCGAAGACGAGTTCGGCATCGAAATCCCGGACGAAGACGCCGAGAAGATCACCACGGTGCAAAACGCCATCGATTACGCCGTCGCCCACCAAAAGGGCTGACATTCCTTTCATGATGGACGCAAATCGGGCGCCCGCAAGGCGTTCCTCCGTGGCAACATCGGCCTGCCCCCGTTTGCGCAAGCCCCATCGCCATGCGGCGACTTTCGGGCACTCCATCCCCGCCTTTGAGCGCTCCGCAGAAGGTTTTTTCGCATGAGCCGTCGTCGCGTCGTCGTGACCGGTCTGGGTTGCATCAGCCCCGTGGGCAACACGGTTGCTGAGGCCTGGGCCAACATTCTTGCCGGCCGCTCCGGCATCGGCCCCATCACCAAGTTCGATGCGTCGAATTTCTCGTGCAGGATTGCCGGGGAAGTCAAAGGCTTCGACGTCGAGTCCTACATGAGCGCCAAGGATGCGCGCAGCATGGACACCTTCATCCACTACGGCATCGCCGCTGCCGAGCAGGCCGTGCGCGACGCCGGCCTGCCCACGGGCGAGGCCCTCGATGAAGAAACCGCGGCGCGCATAGGCTGCGTGATGGGCTCAGGGATCGGCGGCCTGCCGATGATAGAAAACACCCACGCCGAGCTGGTGGCGCGCGGGCCGCGGCGCATCACGCCGTTTTTCGTGCCCGCGTCCATCATCAACATGGTGGCGGGGCATGTGTCCATGCGCTTTGGCTTCAAGGGGCCGAATCTTTCGGTGGTCACGGCCTGTACCACGGGCCTGCACTGCATTGGCGAGGCCGGGCGCATGATCGAATACGGCGATGCCGACGTGGTGATCGCGGGCGGTACCGAGGCCACGGTGTCGCCGCTCGGGGTGGGCGGCTTTGCCGCGATGCGCGCACTCTCCACGCGCAACGACGATCCGCAAACCGCCTCGCGCCCCTGGGACAAAGACCGCGACGGCTTCGTGCTCGGCGAGGGCGCGGGCGTCATGGTGCTCGAATCCTACGAGCATGCCAAGGCACGCGGCGCAAAAATCTATGCCGAGCTGACGGGCTTCGGCATGAGCGCCGACGCCGGCCACATCACGGCGCCGAGCATGGACGGCCCGCGCCGCGCCATGCTCAACGCGCTGCGCAATGCGGGCGTGGCGCCCGAGGCGATCGATTACCTCAACGCACACGGCACTTCGACACCGCTGGGCGACGTCAACGAAACCAAGGCGATCAAGGCCGCCCTGGGCGCGCATGCGCAGAACGTCGTGGTCAGTTCGACCAAGTCGATGACGGGGCATTTGCTTGGCGGTGCCGGCGGCGTGGAGAGCGTGTTCACGGTGCTCGCGCTGCACGAGCAAAAAATCCCGCCCACGATCAACCTGTTGGCGCAAGACCCCGAGTGCGACCTCGACTACTGCGCCAACGTCGCGCGCGACGCAAAAATCGAAGTCGCGATGAAAAACAATTTCGGCTTCGGCGGCACGAACGGCACCTTGATTTTCCAGCGCGTCTGAATTGCGCGCTGGTGTATCGTCGGATGCCAGGCCGCCTTTCCAGCATGGGCTGATGCGCTTGGCATCCCTGCAAACACCCCCTCCTGTGCATTACCCCGCTGGGCGCACGCGGCTGCTTGGGGCTGCTTTGCTGGCGCTCGCCGCGGCGGGTGCGGTGGTGCTTGCCTTGTGGGTGGCGCAAGGGGCAGGAACCTCACCCCGGCGCATCGCGATGGCCGCTGCGCTGTGTCTGGCATGCAACGGCTGCGCATGGCACTTTTGGCGCCGCCTGCCGCAAGGCGTGCTGCACTGGGATGGCCAGCGCTGGCACTTCGAAAATCGCAGCGAGGGCCGCGGGCCGGGCGGCCTGTCTGCCGAGGGCGTTCCTGAAGTGCTGCTGGACTTGCAAAACCATCTGGCGCTGCGCTGGCGCAGCGCGCAGGGGCACAGCAGATGGCTGTGGCTCACGCGCGTTACCGACGCGGCACGCTGGGCGGACTTGCGCCGCGCCGTGCATGCGCGCGTCCCGGATGTGGCAGCCGACGCAGCCAGCGCAGAAAATGCCCAGGCCGCATCCCCAGATGCGGCACGATCCGCATGAGCGCACCTCAGTCCTCCCCCCATCCTGCAGCGCTCGACAGCGACCTGCCGCTCGTCGAGCGCGCGCGCGCGGGCGACCAGCACGCGTTTGCGCTGCTCGTACACAAATACCAGCGGCGCATCGAGCGCCTGATCGCGCGCATGGTGCGCGACACCGACCTGGTGCAAGACATTGCGCAGGAGACGTTCCTGCGCGCCTACCGCGCCCTGCACCAGTTCCGCGGTGACGCGCAGTTCTACACCTGGCTGTACCGTATCGCGGTGAACACCGCGAAGAAGGCGTTGCTCGAATTGAAGCGCGACCCCGTGGTGTATGAGAACGCCATGTCTCCGGCTGCCGAGGAGGATGAAACTTTCCGCCCCGAGCAAGAACCAACGAGCACCGAGACCCCGGAAGCCGAACTCGCGGCGCGTGAGGTGGCCGTGGCCGTGCAGGCCGCCGTGGCCGCGCTGCCCGAAGACCTGCGCGAGGCCTTGCTGCTGCGCGAGATCGAGGGCCTGAGCTACGAGGAGATCGCCGCGGCCATGGGCACGCCCATAGGCACGGTGCGTTCGCGGATTTTCCGCGCGCGTGAGGCGGTGTCGGCGCGCGTACGCCCGCTGCTCGAAAACCAGTCGGGCAAGCGTTGGTGAGCGGTGGCCGGTGGTGCAGCGCAGAGGAACAAAAAGGTGCAGCTATGGCGGATGAATCGAACAATGCAGTGAGACAAGCGGAACTGCTCTCGGCCCTGGCCGACGGCGTACTGGCGGGCGAGGAACTGGCGCAGGCCCTGGACTTGGCCGCGCACACCGAGGCGCAGCAGACCTGGCAGGTTTATCAACTCGTGGGCGACGTGCTGCGCGCGCCCGAGCTTGCGGCGTATGGCCGCAATGCACTTGCCGAAAGGGTGTGCGCGCAACTTGCGCAGCAAGAGCTGCGATTGCAAACCGCGGCGGAGGAGATGGCAGAAATGCGGGCCGCCGCAGCACCGGCGCGCACTGAAGCCGCAAATGCAGCGCAGTTCCGCTGGAAGTGGGTGGTGGGCCTGGCATCCGTGGCCACGGTGGCCGTGGTCGGCTGGGGCGTGTTCGGCGCGGTGCACGAGGAAGGGGGCAGTGCCGTGCAACTGGCAGCCAGCCAGCCCGCGGCGCCGCTGGTGGCGGTGGCCGATCCCAACGGTGCACAGCAACCCATGCTGCGCGACCCGCGGCTCGACGAACTGCTCGCCGCGCACCAGCAGTACGGCTACACGCCGGCCTTGCAAATGCCGGCGGGCTTTTTGCGCAACGCGGCGTTCGAATCTGCGGGGCGGCGGTGAACCTTCACCGCTAGTGTAGTGTTCGACGCTATCTGCGACATAAAACCGCGTCTTTTCGGCCCGGGCCGCGTTGCAAATTCTCGCGATACCACCCAGTATCGCTGCGGTTTGCGCCTTGCCCAGACCAAAAATCCATCGGTTTTATTTGTCGCATCAAGCATCAAACACTACACTAGGAGCCTGTCGGACTTTGGGCGTCGAAAGCGAGAAGGTGCCCCAGCGAGACCAGTTTTTGCCGGATTCGCCGCCCCATAGCGGGACTATGGGACAAGAAGACGGTAAAAAATGGGCCGCTGCGGCGCATTCGCAGCCGACGACTCCAAAGCCCGACAGGCTCCTAGAGTCCGACGCGGATGTTTGGAGCTCGTTTGTGCCGGGACCGTCGAAAAATGGGCCGAGCGCAGTGAAGGCCCGTGTGGTATCCCTGCCCTTCTGTATGCGCCGAGGAGCGCAGCGCCCGGCGGATAAAGGGCGCGCGATTGTTTGAGCGAAGCGCAGCGCAGCGAGTTTCGCGCGACCCCGCCGGGAGCGAGCACCGCAGGTTGCCCTGACCGCCGTGAGGCGGGCAGGGACGCAGACAGTAGGGGCGCCTTCTTTTGCCTACTTTTCTTGGCGAGACAAGAAAAGTAGGTGCGCCGCCGGGCGCAACTCCCGGCATCCTCCCTGGGCCCCATCACCCGTCCTGAGAAATGGGAGCCAGAACCCAATTTTCTTGTTTTTGCGCCTCTTTTCGCTGCGCGCCTCTACCCGTTTTTCACCACACGCTTTTCGAGCAGGCGCACGAGCGTGTGCAGCAGCCGGTTCACGGGCGTGTCCACGCCCAGCGCGGCGCCGCGGCGCACGATGAAGCCGTTGAGGTGGTCGATCTCACTGCGCCGCCCGCGAGCGAGGTCTTGCGCCGTCGAAGAGGTCTGCGTGGGCATGCTCGCGGCGAGCTGGCGCACGCTGTCGTAGAGACTCTCGGGCAGCTCGACGCCGCTTGCGCGCGCCACGGCCAGGCATTCGCGCACGATGTCGTCCATGACCTGCGCGACGGGCAAGTTGGGGCTTTGCATGATCTCGCCGTAACTGAGCTGCGTGAGCGCCGACAAGGGGTTGTAGGCGCAGTTGAGCACCAGCTTGCTCCAGAGCGCGCGCGCCACGTCGTCGGACACCTGCGTGGGGATGCCCGCGGCTTGCATGGTGGCGGCGATCTTTGCGCTGGCAGGCGAGGGCGCGAGCACCAATTCGCCGCGGCCGCGGTGCAGCACATGACCGGGCCCGGCCATTTCGGCGGCGACATAGACCACGGCGGGCAGCACGAGGTGCTGCGGCAGCAGCGCCTGCAGGCGCTCGGCGTTGTCCACGCCGTTTTGCAGGCTCAGCACGATGGCGCCGGGGCCAAGGTGCGCAGCCATCGCGCGCGCGGCGCTTTCGGTGTCGGTCGATTTGACGCAAAAAAGCACCCATCGCGCGCCTTGCACGGCGCTCGGCTCGGTGCTCGCCGCCACCGCGACGCGCTCGGTGAACGACTGCGTCTGCAGCAGCAGACCCTGCGCTTGGATGGCCTGCACATGCGCGGGGCGGCCGATCAGCACCACTTCGTGCCTGGCGCGCGCGAGCATGCCGCCGTAGTAGCAGCCCACCGCGCCCGCGCCCATGACGGCGATTTTGGTGCGCCCAGTTTCAAGCATGAAAATGGCCTCTAAGGCAGGATAATCAATCGCTATAAGCTATTAAATATATAGCTATTGCCGCGCCCGCAGCCCTTGCACCAGCGCGCCGAAAGCGATGCCCGCGAGCGCCCACAGCAGGCTCCAGTTGCCCGCGCCCAGGCCCGCGATCGCCGGCCCAGGGCACACGCCGCAAAGCCCCCAGCCTATGCCAAACAGCGCCGCGCCCACGGCGGTGTCGCGGTTCCAGGCGCTCGGGTGCGTGTGAAACTGCCCGCCCAGCAGCGGGCGCGTGAGCAGGCGCGGCGCGAGTTTGTAAGCCAGCAGCGTCACGAGCACGCCACCGCCCATCACGAGCGCCAGGCCAAAGTCTTGCAGGCGCAGAAAACTCAGCACCACCTCGGGCCGGATCATGGTGGACAGCGCGAGGCCAAAGCCGAACAGCGCGCCCGCAAGCAGCGTGGCGAGCAGGCGTGCAGGGGTCTGGGAAGTGTCGCTCATGCCAGCCACCTCGCGACCAGGTTGGCGGTGACAAAAGCCGTGGCCATGAAGGTCAGCACGGCCAGTAGCGAAGGCCACTGCAGCGAGCCCAGCCCGCAGATGCCGTGGCCAGAGGTGCAGCCGTTGCCCAGCCGCGCACCATAGCCCACGAAAAAGCCGCCCACGAGCAGTTGCCAGACAGGCACGCTGGTGCTTTGCGCCGTACCGTGCGCAAAGCCCAGCCACCACACGCACGCGCCCAGGATCAGGCCCAGCGCATACACGAGCCGCCACGCGCGCGAGCTGGTGAAGCGCTCTTGTTGGAAGAACGGCCGCCGCAGCACGTACGACCAGCTTGAGGAAAACACCGTGCTCATGCCGCCGATCAGGCCTGTGCACACGAACAGCAGCGCCACGCCGGCGCCAATGCAAAGTCCGCCGAGCAGGTAGTGCTGCCAGCCGAGCGGGAAGAGGGTAAGGGTGGAGTTCATGGGGTGCGATTATGCGCAATGGACGTCGGAATGTGCAGCGCGCAGAGGTGTCCGCCCATGCCCGTTTTGTAGCGGCTCACAGAGCGATGGTTTCGGCGCGCCCGGCACGCGCGAGCGCCATCACTTCGGCTGCGGGCAGGTGCTTGAGGCGGTGGTCGCTCCAGACCTGGCGCCAGCGGCGTGCGCCGGGCAGACCGTGGCGCAGACCCAGCATGTGGCGGGCGATGGAGTACCACGGTGTGCCGTGCGCGGCGGCTTCGCGCTCCATGTAGCGCACCATGGCTTCTTCGACAGCCTCGTGCGTCAGCGTGGAGGGCGCGGCGCCGAAGTAGCGCGCGTCCCAGCTCGCGAGCCACCAGGGGTTGTGGTAGGCGGCGCGGCCCACCATGGCGCCGTCCAGTCCCGCATCGAGCTGCGCCTGCACGGCCGCGTCGGTGTCGAGGCCGCCGTTCACGACGATCGTGAGCGCGGGAAAGTCCGCCTTGAGAGCGCGCGCGACGTCGTAGCGCAGCGGCGGAATCTCGCGGTTTTCCTTGGGCGAGAGGCCCTCGAGCCAGGCGTTGCGTGCATGCACGATGAACACCCGGCAGCCGGCCTCGGCCACGGTGCCGACGAAGTCGCGCACGAAGGCGTAGCGCTCGTCGCGGCCTATGCCTATGCGGTGCTTGACGGTGATGGGCACCGACGCCGCGTCGGCCATGGCCTTGACGCAGTCGGCCACGAGCCGCGGCTCGTGCATCAGGCAGGCGCCGAACGCGCCGCGCTGTACGCGCTCGCTCGGGCAGCCGCAATTGAGGTTGACTTCGTCGTAGCCCCAGCGCTGCGCCAGGCGCGCGCACTGAGCGAGATCGGCGGGTTCGCTGCCGCCCAGCTGCAGCGCGATGGGGTGCTCCTCGGTAGAAAAAAGCAGATGCCGCGCCACGTCCCCGTGCAATAGCGCGCCCGTGGTCACCATTTCGGTGTAGAGCCGCGCGTGGCGGCTCAGCAGGCGGTGCAGGTAGCGGCAATGGCGGTCGGTCCAATCGAGCATGGGCGCGACGCTCAGGCGCCAGGGGCTGTAAGGCGTTGGCGGGGAAAGGGAAGTCGTTTGCAGCACAAAAGATCAAAAAGGAGCGATGGGGGAATGACCAAAAGCAGAGCGCGCTCAGCGCCCCGCGGCCGGCGTCTGCAGCATTTTCATGGCCGAGCCCAGCAGGGTGGCGACTTCGCTCATGTTGCTGGGCACGATCAGCGTGGTGTTCGCGTCGGCGGCGACCTTGCTGTAGGCATCCACGGCTTTTTCGGCGACCTTGAGCTGCACCGCCTGCTCGCCGCCGGGCTGGCGGATGGCCGCGGCCACGCGCGTCAGGGCCTCGGCGGTGGCTTCGGCCACGGCGAGGATGGACGCCGCCTCGCCCTGGGCCCGATTGATCGCGGCCTGTTTTTCGCCTTCGGAGCGCGCGATGAAGGCCTCGCGCTCGCCCGTGGCGAGGTTGATCTGCTCTTGCCGCTTGCCTTCGGAGGCCGCGATCAGCGCGCGCTTTTCGCGCTCGGCGGTAATCTGCGCCTGCATGGAGCGCAGGATTTCGGCGGGCGGCGTGAGGTCTTTGATCTCGTAGCGCAGCACCTTCACGCCCCAGTTGAGCGCGGCCTCGTCGATGGCGTTGACCACCTGGGCGTTGATCATCTCGCGCTCTTCGAAGGTTTTGTCGAGCTCGAGCCTGCCGATCACGCTGCGCAGCGTGGTCTGCGCGAGCTGCGTGATCGCGACCACGTAGTTCGAGGCGCCGTAGCTCGCGCGCATGGGGTCGGTGACCTGGAAGTAGAGGATGCCGTCGACCTTGAGCTGCGTGTTGTCCTTGGTGATGCAGACCTGTTCGGGCACGTCGAGCGGGATTTCCTTCAAGCTGTGCTTGTAGGCGATTTGGTCGATGAAGGGCACGATGAAGTTGAGCCCCGGCGCGAGCGTGCCAGCGTACTTGCCCAGGCGTTCCTTGACCCAGGCGTGCTGCTGCGGCACGACCTGTACCGAGCGCGCGATGAAGATGACGGCGATGATGAAGACGACGATGGCGATTTGCATGGCGGGCCTCGTGGCGGGGTGGTGAAGGAACAGATCGAAGGAGGGGGCTTGCAAGGCCGTCAGGCGGGATCAGCAGGGTCGGCAGGATGGGCTGCATCGAGGGGCTCTACCAGCAGCCGGCTGCCCACGAGCTCGGCCACGCGGTGCGCTCCGGGGCGCGGGGTGCTGCCTGGGCGGTGCAGGGCCGTCCAGAGCGTGCCGCGGTAGCGCACGGTGGCGGTGCCGTCGGGGTTCCATTGGCTGATGGTGACGATCTCGCCCACGTCGAGGTTCACGCTGCGGTCGGCGCGTGCCGAGGGCGCGCCCGCGGGCTTTTTGCGCGCGAGGTAGCAGGCCAGCACTGCGCCCATGCCCACCGCGGCGGCGCAGAGGGTTTGCGCCAGCGTGCCCAGGCCCGCGTGCGCCGCAAGCGCGCCCGCAGCCAGGCCCAGCGCCAGCATCAGCAGGTAAAAAGTGCCGGTGAGCAACTCGGCCAGCACGGCCACGCCGGCCATCAGCCACCAGAGGGTGGGGGTTTCCATGGGATGGGGTGTTCAGCAATGAAGGTGCCGCTATTGTGCGGGATGGGTTGCCCGTGGCGCGCAATGACGTAACGAGGGTTCACGAAGGGCGCACGACGCAGTCATGCAGATTCCGTACACTTCGCGCCTTTCTTCAGCTGCGGGCGTCGCGGCGGTGCAAGGTACGGAGGCTGTGCATGAAGTTTCGTTTTCCCATCGTCATCATCGACGAAGACTACCGTTCCGAAAACACCTCGGGGCTGGGCATTCGCGCGCTGGCGCAGGCCATAGAGGCCGAAGGCTTCGAGGTGCTGGGCGTGACCAGCTATGGCGACCTGTCGCAGTTTGCGCAGCAGCAAAGCCGCGCCAGCGCCTTCATCCTGTCGATCGACGATGAGGAGTTCACGCCCGGGCCGGATTTGGACCCTGCGGTGCTGAACCTGCGCAGTTTCATCGAGCAAGTGCGGCGCAAGAACGCCGACGTGCCCATCTATCTGCACGGCGAGACCAAGACCAGCCGCCACCTGCCCAACGACATCCTGCGCGAGCTGCACGGCTTCATACACATGTTCGAGGACACGCCCGAGTTCGTCGCCAAGCACATCGTGCGCGAGGCCAGGAGTTATCTCGAGGGCATTCAGCCGCCGTTTTTCAAGGCGCTGCTCGACTACGCCGAGGACGGTTCGTATTCGTGGCACTGCCCCGGGCATTCGGGCGGCGTGGCCTTCCTCAAAAGCCCTATCGGCCAGATGTACCACCAGTTCTACGGCGAAAACATGCTGCGCGCCGACGTGTGCAACGCGGTGGAGGAGCTGGGCCAGCTGCTCGATCACAACGGCGCCATCGGCGAGAGCGAGCGCAACGCGGCGCGCATCTTCAACGCCGACCACTGCTTTTTCGTGACCAACGGCACCAGCACCTCGAACAAGATCGTCTGGCACCACACGGTGGCGCCGGGCGACGTGGTGGTGGTCGATCGCAACTGCCACAAGTCGGTGCTGCACAGCATCATCATGACGGGCGCGATCCCCGTGTTCCTCAAGCCCACGCGCAACCACTTCGGCATCATCGGGCCGATCCCGCAAAGCGAATTCGAGCCCGCGACCATAGAGGCCAAGATGCGCGCGAACCCGCTGCTGCAAGGGGTGGACGTGAAAAAAGTGCGCCCGCGCGTGCTCACGCTCACGCAGTCCACCTACGACGGCGTGCTCTACAACACCGAAACCATCAAGTCCATGGTGGACGGCTACGTGGACAACCTGCACTTCGACGAGGCCTGGCTGCCGCACGCGGCCTTTCACCCGTTTTACGGCAGCTACCACGCCATGGGTAAAAAGCGCGCGCGCCCCAGGCATTCGGTGGTGTATTCGACGCAGTCGATCCACAAGCTGCTGGCCGGCATCAGCCAGGCGAGCCATGTGCTCGTGCAGGACTCGCAAACCATCCAGCTCGATCGGCACCTGTTCAACGAAGCCTACCTGATGCACACCAGCACCAGCCCGCAATACAGCATCATCGCGAGCTGCGACGTGGCCGCGGCGATGATGGAGCCGCCCGGCGGCACGGCGCTGGTCGAGGAGAGCATCCTCGAGGCGCTGGACTTTCGCCGCGCGATGCGCAAGGTCGAGGCCGAGTTCGGGGAGAACGACTGGTGGTTCAAGGTCTGGGGGCCGGAAATGCTCGTCGAAGAAGGCATAGGCCGCGCCGAGGACTGGATCTTTCGCCGCGATGGCCGCAGCGCTGGCGAGGGTGATGACGAATGGCATGGCTTCGGCGAACTGGCCGACGGCTTCAACATGCTCGATCCGATCAAGTCCACCATCGTCACGCCGGGCCTGAACCTGGACGGCAAGTTCGACCCCACGGGCATCCCCGCGTCCATCGTCACCAAATACCTGGCCGAGCATGGCGTGGTGGTCGAAAAAACCGGGCTCTACAGCTTTTTCATCATGTTCACCATCGGCATCACCAAGGGCCGCTGGAACACCTTGCTCACGGCGCTGCAGCAGTTCAAGGACGACTACGAGAAAAACCAGCCCATGTGGCGCATCCTGCCCGAGTTCTGCCAGCAGCACCGGCGCTACGAGCGCATGGGCCTGCGCGACTTGTGCCAGCACGTGCACGAGATGTACGCCAAATACGACATCGCACGCCTCACGACCGAGATGTACCTGTCGGACCTGCAGCCGGCCATGAACCCGGCCGATGCCTACGCGCATATCGCGCAGCGCAAGACCGAGCGCGTGGAGATCGACCACCTCGAAGGGCGCATCACCGTGGGCCTGCTCACGCCGTATCCGCCGGGCATTCCGCTGTTGATCCCGGGCGAGGTGTTCAACCGCAAGATCGTCGATTACCTCAAGTTTGCGCGCGAATTTGCCAAGTTGTGCCCTGGCTTCGAGACCGACATCCACGGCCTGGTCGAAGAGATCGACGCCCACGGCCACGTGCGCTTTTATGCCGACTGCGTGGCCCAGGGAAAGGCGCAGCGCCACCCCAAGCACCTCGCCACGGCCGACAACCTGGTGCAGCTGGGTGACGACGGGCCTTACGGCAGGATTCTTTGATCGTCACCAGCCCCGGCGCTCTGCCGCGGTCTGGCCGGGCGGGCGTGGACGCAGGGCGGCGGCTATCAGGGCCGCGGTGTGTTCGCGCTCGGCGCCGAGTGCGAAGTCGCGCGCCGTGAGACTCTGCTGGTTTTTCAGCGTGGGGTCTGCGCCCTCTTGCAGCAGCAGTTGCACGATCGCGTCGCTGCCGTAGCGTGCGGCCAGCATCAGCGGCGTGCTGCCGTTGGGCGAGGCGGCATCGATGTAGGCGGAGTGTTCGAGCAGCAGCGCGACGATCTGCGCGTGTTGCGGTGTGCCGCCCGAGACCGCGTAATGCAGCGGCGCCCAGCCGGGCTGGTTCACGTCGGCGCCGCGTGCGAGCAGGGCCTGCACGGCCGGCAAGTTGCCCTTGATGGCCGCGAGCATGAGCGGCGTTTCACCGCGCGCGTTGTGCGCATTCACGTCCACCTGGGGCGACTGCAGCAGCGCGAAAAAGACCCGGTCGGATTCGAGCTGCAGCGCCAGCAGCAGGCCCTTGTCGCCGTGCGCGTTGGGCGTGTTGGGGTCGAAGCCGCGGCGCAGCAAGTCGCTGATGGTGGTGGCGTTGTCGCGAATGATGGCCGTGAAGAAGTCATCGTACGAGCCAGCCTGCGCCCCTGTTTGCATCGAAAAAAATAGCGCCAACGGAACGACCAGAGCCGACAAACGGCGCAAAATGGTTTGTAAGCGGGCGTTCATGGCGGTGCGTCTCAAGCCGCGCCGGGGCGAAACAGCGTGTCGAAATTGCGGCCCGTGGCCTCGGCCACGGCTTCGATCGCCAGGCCCTTGACCTGCGCGATGGTTTGCGCCACCAGCGGCACGTAGGCCGGGGTGTTGGTCTTGCCGCGGTGCGGCGCGGGCGCGAGATAGGGGCTGTCGGTTTCGATCAGCATGCTCTCGAGCGGCACGTAGGCCACCACGTCGCGCAGGTCCTGCGCGTTCTTGAAGGTCACGATGCCCGAAAAAGACAGGTAGTAGCCCATATCGAGCACGGCGCGCGCCACCTGCAGCGACTCGGTGAAGCAGTGGAACACGCCGCCCGCGCCCGGGCCGGTGCTCTGGCTTGGGTTGCCTTCGCCTTCCTCGCGCAGGATGGCCAGGGTGTCGTCCGCGGCGCTGCGCGTGTGCACCACGAGCGGCTTGCCGCAGGCGCGCGCGGCGCGGATGTGGGTGCGAAAGCGCGCGCGCTGCCATTCCAGGTCGGCGATGCTGCGCCCGCCCTTGCGCTCTTGCATGCCGTAGTAGTCCAGCCCCGTCTCGCCAATCGCGAGCACGCGCGGCAGCGTGGCGCGCTGCTGCAAGTCCTGCTGCGAGGGCTCGTACACGCCCTCGTTGTCGGGGTGTACGCCCACGGTGCACCAGAAGTTGTCGTAGGCCAGGGCGAGTGCGTGCACCTCGGCGAATTCCTCGATGGTGGTGCATATGCACAGCGCGCGCGTGACCTGCGCGGCGGCCATGGCGGAGCGGATCGCGGGCAGCTGGCTTGCGAGTTCGGGGAAAGTGAGGTGGCAGTGGGAATCGGTGAACATGCAAAACGGCTGGCCGGTAAGGGCGCGGGGGAAAGAGCGGGCGAAAGGATAGGCAAAGAGGGCAGTGGCAGGCGCCGGCCGCACTCAAATCGTTTGCGTGGGGCGGTCGGAATTCAGTGCCGCGCCGAGGATTTCCTCGATCTTGAACTTGAGCTGGCGCGACTTTTCGTCCGCGGGGAACTGTATGCCCACGCCGGGCTTGCGGCTGCCGCTGGCGTTGGGCGGGTTGATCCAGGCCACGCGCCCCGCGATGGGGTAGCGCTGCGTGCCTTCGGGCAGCGTGAGCAGCACGTACACGTCGTCGCCCAGGCGGTATTCGCGCTCGGTGGGCACGAAGATGCCGCCCTCCTTGAAATAAGGGATGTAGGCGGCGTAGAGCGCGGCCTTTTCCTTGATGGCCAGCTGCATGACGCTGGGGCGCGGGGTGGAGGTGGTCATGGTGGGACGTGCGGGGACGTTGAAAAAATCAGCGCCGTGAGTGTAGGACGGCCTGCGCCCCGGCCACAAGCGCTTCGAGCATGAGCCCGGCGTTGAAGGGGTGTTCTGCCGTGCGCGCCTCCTGCGCCAAGGTGCGCGCCCAGCGCGTGAGCGTGGCGAGCGGCGGTGCCTGCGCGGGCTGGGGCAGGTCGGCCGGCGCGAAGTAGCGCGGCGCGGCGCCCACGCGCACGGCCAGCAGGTCGTGGCAGAGCTTTTGCAGGCTGCCGACGGCCTGCGCGGGGGGCAGGCCCGCGAGCACACCGGCCTCGCCGCGTGCGAGCGCGCGCGGCAGCGCGGCCCAGTCCTGCGGCTTGAGGCCTGCGTGCGCGAGCGCCAGCGCATCTTCGGGGCGCTCGCCCGCGGCGCGCAGCAGGGACTGCGCGGTGTCGGCGGGCACGCCTTGCGCCTGTAGCCATTGCAGCGCGTCGGCCGTTTGCGGCCAGGCCATGGCGTGGCCCAGGCAGCGGCTGCGGATGGTGGGCAGCAGCTGGTGCGCGGCCTCGCTCGCGAGCACGAAGCGCGTGTCGCCCGGCGGCTCTTCGAGCGTCTTGAGCAGGGCGTTGGCCGTGACGGTGTTCATCTGCTCGGCCGGATAGACGAGCACGGCCTTGCCGCGCGAACGTGCGGCCGTGCGCTGGCTGAATTCGACCGTGTCGCGCATGGCTTCGACGCGGATTTCGCGGCTGGGCTTGCGCTTTTTTTCGTCGATGTCGGCCTGCGCCTTTTCGGGCAGAGGCCAGCCCAGCGCGAGCAGCGTGGTTTCGGGCATGAGCACGCACAGGTCGGCATGCGTGTGCACATCGATGGCATGGCAGCTCGCGCAGGTGCCGCACGCGCCTTGCGCGCCCGGCGCGTCGCAGAGCCAGGTGCGCACCAGCTCGAGCGCGAGCGCCAACTGCCCCAGGCCCGAGGGGCCGTGCAGCAGCCAGGCGTGGCCGCGCTGGGCCAGCAGCTGCGCGCGCTGCGCGGCGATCCAGGGCGGGACGGCAGGGGCGGTGGTGACGGCACTCATGCGGCGTTCGAGGGCATGTGGGTTGGGCCGGTGGCAGGCGATCCGGCCGCCGGCGCGGGCAGCCAGCCGCGCTCGGCGAGCACCGCGCAGATTTGCTGCCACACCTGCGCGCGCTCCTGCGCGGCGTCCAGGCGCACAAAACGTTGCGTTGCGGCGGTCGCGCGCGCGGCGTAGCCCTGCGCCACGCGGCGGAAAAACTCCACGGGCTGCGCTTCGAAGCGGTCCGGCAGGCGCACACCGGCGAGGCGCTGCGCCGCGGTTTCGGGGGGCAGGTCGAACCAGAGCGTCAAGTCGGGTTCCAGCATCAAACCAGGCATTTGTGCAATGCCCGTCTGCACCATCAGCTCCAATTGCGCGAGCATTTCGAGGTCGAGGCCACGCCCCGCGCCCTGGTAGGCGAAGGTCGCGTCGGTGAAGCGGTCGCACAGCACCACGGCATCGCGCGCGAGCGCCGGGCCTATGACCTGCACGAGGTGGTCGCGGCGCGCGGCAAAGGCCAGCAGCGCCTCGGTCAGCGCGTCCATGGGCTCGGCGAGCAGCAGGGCGCGCAGTTTTTCCGCGAGCGGCGTGCCGCCGGGCTCGCGCGTGCACACCACCTCGCGCCCCTGCGCGCGCAAGGCCTGCGCAAGCGCCTCGATGTGCGAGGACTTGCCCGCGCCGTCTATGCCTTCGAAGCTGATGAACAAGCCGGGGCGTGCCATGGGAATCCTTGTCATGGAAGAAGGGTGGAGGGCGCGATCATCCCAAAATCCCGCAGCCTTGCCGCGTTCACTGCCCGCGCTGGAAGCGGCGCACGGCGCGCGCGTGCGCGTCGAGCGACTCGCTGAACTCGCTGCTGCCGTCGCCGCGCGCGACGAAATACAGCGCGCGCGTGCGTTCGGGCTGCACCGCGGCGAGCAGCGCGGCCTTGCCCGGCATGGCGATGGGCGTGGGCGGCAGGCCGGGGCGCGTGTAGGTGTTCCAGGGGGTGTCGGCGAGCAGGTCGCGCCGGCGCAGGTTGCCGTCGAAGGCCGTGCCCAGGCCGTAGATCACGCTCGGGTCGGTCTGCAGCAGCATGCCCGCGCGCAGGCGGTTGACGAACACGCCCGCGATGCGTGCGCGGTCGGCGGCGATGCCGGTTTCTTTTTCGACCAGGCTCGCCAGAATCAGGGCCTCGTCAGGGCTACGTAACGGCAGATCGGGCGCGCGCAGCGCCCAGGCCGCGGCCAGTTGCCGGTCCATGGCGTGCAGCGCGCGGCGCAGGATGGCGAGGTCGCTGCTGCCTTTGGCGTAGGTGTAGGTGTCGGGGAAAAAGCGCCCCTCGGGCGCGACGCCGGGGCGCCCCAGGTGCGCCATCAGCGCCTCGTCCGCCAGGCGGGCCGCATCGGGTTTGAGCTGCTCGGCCCGCGCGAGCGCTGCGCGCACCTGCCGGAAGTTCCAGCCTTCGACGAGCGTAAAGGCAAGCAGCGTCTCCTCTCCGCGCACCAGTTTTTGTAGCAGGCTGCGCGGCGTGGTACCGGGCGGGACTTCGTAGTTGCCGGCCTTGATGCGCCGGTCCTGCCCCGAGAGGCGAAACCAGGCATAGAGCAGCCGCGCATCGCTGCGCGCCCCTGCGGCCACGGCAAGGCGCGCGATCTCGCGCGGCGTGGTGCCAGGCTCTATCGCGAGCTCGAGCGTCTCGGGGCCGGGGTTCAGCGGCTGCTGCAGCCACCAGACGCTGGCCGCGCCCAAGGCGAGCAGCACCAGCAAGGCGCCGGCAAACAGCCGGGTCAGCAGGCGTCGCAGCATCGTGTGTGTCTTTGCGCAAGGAAAAAGAGCGGGGATGATAATGGAGCCATGCCTACCGACTCCACTCCCCCCGATCCCTCCCAGCTGCTGCACGGCGTGGCGCCGATCGCGCACCTGGGCGTGTTGCGCGCGCAGGGCGAAGATGCTGCCGCCTTCCTGCATGCCCAGCTCACGCAGGATTTCGTGCAGCTCGATGCGCAGCACGCGCGCCTGGCGGCCTTCCTCTCCGCCAAGGGGCGCATGCAGGCGAGCTTCATCGGCCTCCAGCGCAGCGCCACCGAGGTGCTGCTGCTGTGCAGCCGCGACCTGCTCGCGCCCACGCTCAAGCGACTGTCCATGTTCGTGCTGCGCGCCAAGGTGCGCCTGAGCGATGCGACGGCGGAGTTTGCGCTCTACGGCCTCGCCGGCAGCGCTGTGGAAACCATAGCTGGTAGCGTAGGTCCCGCCTGGGCTAAGGCCGATTTTGGCTCTGAAAGCGTGGTGCATTTGTACCCCGCGCTGGGGCAGCCGCGCGCGCTCTGGGTCGGGCCCGCGGATGCGCCCGCGCCTGCCGGGCCGGCCTTGGACGCGGGCCTGTGGCTATGGAGCGAGGTGCGCAGCGGCGTTGCCACGCTGAGCGCGCCCGTGGTCGATCTGTTCGTGCCGCAGATGCTCAACTACGAATCTGTGGGCGGCGTGAACTTCCACAAAGGCTGCTACCCGGGCCAGGAGGTGGTGGCACGCAGCCAGTACCGCGGCACGCTCAAGCGTCGCGCCTACCTCGCGCACGCTGACGCGCCCATCGCCGTTGCCGCAGAAATTTTTGCTGCATCCGACCCCGAGCAGCCCTGCGGCACCGTGGTGCAGGTGGCGGCCGCGCCGGGCGGCGGCGTGGACGCGATCGTGTGCCTGCAAACCGCTGCGGCCGAGCAGCCGCTGCACGTGCCACAGCCTGAAGGGCAGCCCATGCCGCTGACTTTGCTGCCTTTGCCGTACCCGTTACTCGAAGAAGTGTGATTCACAAGGCGCGCTGCATGGTCACGTGCGCGATGCCTGCTTCTTCATACGGCGCGCCTACGGGCTCGAAACCCGCGCGGCGGTAAAAGCCCTCGGCGCTGCACTGCGCGTGCAGCTGCGCCAGGCGGTCGCCGCGGGCGCGTGCCGCGGCCAGCAGCGCCTCGAGAATCCTGCGTCCCCATTGCTGGCCGCGCACCGAGTGCTCCACGGCCATGCGGCCTATGCGCGCCACGCCGGGCGACTCTTGCGTGAGCCGGCCCGTGGCCACGGGCATGCCGAGCCGGTTGTAGGCGACCGCGTGCAAGGCCGTGGGGTCGAAGGCGTCGGCGTCTTCCTCGGCAGGGATGCCCTGCTCGCGCACGAACACGGCCATGCGCAGCTGCGTGGCGTCGCGCCCCAGCGTGTTCCAGTCGCCGGTGCGCACCTCCACCATTTCGGCGCCGGCCTCGTAGTCGGCAAAAATGTCGCGCAGCGCAGTGGGGATGGGGCGCGAAGTCTGCGTCTGGAGGTCCGAAAACACGTACACGATCTCGCCCGAGATCAGCAGCTTGCCGTCGCGGAAGATGGCGGCGATGAAGCGGCACGAGGAATTGCCCAGGTGCGCGCAGCGCATGCCGACTTGCAGCGCATCGTCCACGCGCGCCGGGGCGTGGTATTCGAGCGTGGCTTTTTTCACCACCATTTCGCCGCCCAGCACCCGCATGGCGGCCTCATAGGGCAGCGCGACGGCGCGCCAGTATTCGGACATGGCCGTGTCGATGTAGGTCAGGTAGTGGCCGTTGAAGACGATTTTTTGCATGTCCACCTCGGCCCAGCGCACGCGCAGGCGCAGCAGGCAGCGGAAGTCTTTGCAGTGCATGCTCAGTTCCCCTCGAAGGCGCGGTGCAGGGCGCGCGCCGCATCCGCGTGGGCCTGGCGCGCCTCGGGCAGCACGCGGCCCATTTTGATGAATTCGTGCGTCACGCCGCGGTAGATTTCGAGCTCCACGGGCACGCCCGCGGCACGCAGCTTGTCCGCGTAGTCTATGCCTTCATCGACGAGCGGGTCGCACTCGGCCAGGCCGATCCAGGCCGGCGCCACGCCCTCCACGTCGGGCGCGAGCAGGGGCGCAAAGCGCCAGTCCGTGCGCTGCTCGGGGCTGCGCACGTAGTGGGCGAAGAACCATTCGATCGCCGGCGCCTCGAGCACCAGCCCCTGCGCGTAGCGGCGGTGCGAGGGCGTGTCCTGGTGCGCCGTGCAGCCGGGGTAGATCAGCAATTGCAGCGCAAGCGGCAGACCCGCGTCACGCGCGAGGATGGCGTTCACGGCCGCGAGCGTGCCGCCCGCGCTGTCGCCGCCCACGGCCAGGCGCGCGGGGTCGGCGCCGAGTGTGTGCGCATGCTGCGCGAGCCAGGCCAGCGCGTCCCAGGCGTCGTGCGTGGCGGTGGGAAAGGGGTGCTCGGGCGCGAGGCGGTAGTCCAGCGACACCACCATGCAGGGCGTGCGCCGCGCCAGCTCGCGGCACAGGATGTCGTGCGTGGCGATGCTGCCTATGGTGAAGCCGCCGCCGTGCAGGTACAGCAGCAGCGGTAGTGCTGGAGCCTCTGCGCGGGTGCCGGGCGCATAAAGCCGCGCGGGCAGCGCGCAGCCGTCGCGCGCGGGGATGTGCAGGTCTTGCACGCGCGGCAGGGGTGCGCGCGGCACTTCGAGCACCTCGGCGCCGGCAGCGTAAGCGGCGCGGGCCGCCTGCGGCGAGAGGCTGTGCAGCGCGGGCCGCCCGGCGCGCGCCATGCGCTCGAGCACGCCGCGCATCTGCGGCGTGAGTTGCGCGCGGTGCAGGTGGTAGGCGGCGTGCGCGTCGGGGTGGGGCATGGTGTTGGGGGCGCTGGCTGGCATGGACTTGGCCTCACGGGACGGCGTGGAGGCTGGTCGTAGTTTGGCTATTTGGGCTATTGGGGCGCTTTGAACTGCACGCGCACGGGGCCGGCGCCGCTGAGGCCCTCGTAGCGCACCGTCACGGCCAGCCCTGACTTGGGCGGCTGCAGCGCCGAGAACGAGCCGAGGCTGACCAGGTCGCCCGGCTGCAGCGCCAGCCCTTCCTGCGCGAGCGCCTGCGCCAGCCACACCACGGCATTCAGCGGATGGCCCAGAATGTCACTGCCTTTTCCGCCGCCAATGCTCTTTCCATCTGCGTCAGCCACTATCACTTTCATATCGCGCAGGGCGTCGAGCAGCGCGTAGCGCTCGGCGCGGTAGGCGGGCACGGGCAGAGCTGTGCCGGCCACGCCCATGCGCGCGCCGGCGTTGATCGCCGCCACGCCCGCGCCGTCGAGCCGGGGCGGCGCTTGCACGAGCAGATCCGGCAGCTCGATGAACGGAATCACCTGGTCTATGGCTTGCAGCACTTCCATGGGCGTTTTGGCCTGGTTCACGGCGCTGCTGCGCACGCGCACCAGCATGTCGGCCTCGAACAGCGGCCGCGCGCCGAAGGTGGTTTCCACCGTAGCACCGTTGGGCAGCACCATGCCTTCGTAGAGCTTGCCCCAGACCGGCTGCCGGGTGCCAAAGCGCTGCTGCACCGCGGGGTTCGTGAGGGCGGCTTTGTAGCCGATCACCTTGCCCAGGTGCTTTTCGAGTTGCGCATTGAACTTGGCGCGCGTGCAGGCGGCATCGGCTTCGGACAGCTTTTCGGGGTTGGGCGCAGGCGTCTTGGCGAGGTAGTGGGCCGTGAGCTCTGCCACCTGCGCGTCGCTCAGGCATTCGGCCTGCGCACCTGTCGCGCAGGCGACGGCCAAGGCGAGGGCAATGAGGGTTTGTCGGGTACGCATGGGTGTCTCCTGGTTGTAAAGTGAATAAAAAAAGCCGTGCGGGCCGATGCAATCCGGCGCGCACTTTCGTTCATCGGCATTTTGCACTTGGCACCATGGCTTTCATCCACTACGTCACCCAGATTCAATTCGACTTCGGCGCCGTGCGGCTGCTGCCGCAGGAGTGCGCGCGCGTGGGCATCACGCGCCCGCTCGTGGTCACGGACGCTGGCGTGCGCGCCGCCGGCGTGCTGGACAAGGCCCTGGCGGCGCTGCAGGCTCCGCAGGGCGGCCTGCCCGTCACGGTGTTCGACCAGACGCCCTCCAACCCCACCGAGGCCGCCGTGCGCGTGGCCGTGCAGCTGTACCACGCGCACCAGTGCGACGGCCTGATCGCCGTGGGCGGCGGCTCGGCGATCGACTGCGCCAAGGGCATCGCCATCGCCGCCACGCACCCGGGGCCGCTGGTGCACTACGCCACCATCGAGGGCGGCTCGCCGCGCATCACCGACCAGGTGGCACCCGTGATCGCCGTGCCCACCACGAGCGGCACGGGCAGCGAGGTGGCGCGCGGCGCCATCCTCATCGTCGAAGACCAGCGCAAGCTCGGTTTCCACTCGTGGCACCTGGTGCCGCGTGCGGCGATCTGCGACCCCGAGCTCACGCTGGGCCTGCCGCCGGGCCTCACGGCGGCCACGGGCATGGACGCGATCGCGCATTGCATGGAAACCTTCATGTCGGCGGCCTTCAACCCGCCCGCCGACGGCATCGCGCTCGACGGCCTCGCGCGCGGCTGGGCGCACATCGAAACCGCCACACGTGATGGCCAGAACCGCACCGCGCGCTTGCAAATGATGAGCGCGAGCATGCAAGGCGCGCTCGCTTTCCAAAAGGGCCTGGGCTGCGTGCATTCGCTGAGCCACAGCCTCGGCGGCCTGAGCCCGCACCTGCACCACGGCACGCTGAATGCGCTGTTCCTGCCCGCCGTGCTCGCATTCAACGCCGCGAGCCCCAGCGTGCAGCAGGAGCGGCGCATGGAGCGCATGGCGCAGGCCATGGGCCTGGCGAGCGCGGGTGACATCCCCGCCGCGCTGCGTGACATGAATGCGCGCCTTGGGCTGCCCACCGGGCTCGCGGCCCTGGGCGTGAAGCCCGCGCAGTTCGACGCCGTGATCCGCGGCGCGCTCGCCGACCACTGCCACCAGACCAACCCGCGCCTTGCCACCGCCGACGACTACCGCGCTATGCTGCAGGCTTCCATGTAAAAAAAGCAAAAGGAGACATGATGAACCCAGCCCCAGCAACCCCAGCAACCCCAGCAACCCCAGCCCCCGCGCCCACCGGTCCTGACCGCGCGCTGCCGCAACTCGGGCGCGGCTTTTTCTGGCAAGACCTGCAGGTCGGCCAGCGCCTGCGCACCTTCCGCCGCACCGTCACCGAAACCGATCTGGTGAACTTCATCAGCACCAGCGGCATGCTCGAAGTCATCTTCATCGACACCACCTACGAAGGCGGCGCCATATCGGGCCGGCCCGTGCCCGCGGCGCTCACCTATGTGTTGATCGAGGGTTTTCTCGCGCAGACCATGATCCAGGGCACGGGGCTCGCGCTGCTCGAAATGCAGCAAAAAATCCTCGCGCCGGTCTGCGTGGGCGACAGCATCGAAGCCGTGGTCGAGGTTACGGGCATCCGCCCAACCTCACGCAGCGGCCGCGCCGTGGTGACTTCGCGCATCGACGTGTTCAACCAGCATGGCACGCAGGTCATGAGCTATACCGCCACGCGCCTGCTCGCCGGGCGCAGCGACTGAATGCCTGTTGCGTGGAGTGCCGAATTTTCTTCAATGCAAAAAATCATCAAAGGAGACGACTGTGACAAACCTTGGGGCTGATACATCCAGCGACGAAGTCCACCGCGTCGGCGGCATCGGCGACTGGCTCGACTACCACGCGCTGCACCACGCCGACCAGGAGGCGTTGGTCGTGGGCGCGCTGCGGCTCAGCTACGCACAGCTACTCCACCGCGCAACGCACATGGCGGGCGTGCTGGCTGGGCGCGGGGTGCGCAAGGGCGACCGCGTCGCGCTGCTGCTGCTCAACGGCAGCGAGTTCCTCGAAACCCTGTTTGCCTGCGCACGCCTGGGCGCCATCGCTGTGCCCATCAACTTTCGCCTGAGTCCGGCAGAGGTGGAGTTCATCTTGGGCGACTGCGGCGCCCAGGTACTGGTGTACCACTGCCAGTTCACGCCGCTGGTGGCGCCCATCCGGCCCAACACGCCGCTCGCCTGCGCCTTTTACGTGCCAGGCTCGGGCGCGCCCATGCCCGGCGACGCGGATTACGAACAGGCCCTGGCCGCGGCCCAGCCGCCTGCGCAGCGCACATCCATCGTGCAAAGCGATCCGCACCTCATGATGTACACCTCGGGCACGACGGGGCGGCCCAAAGGCGCGCTGCTGAGCCACGGCAACACGACCTGGAACGCCTTCAACCTGCTGCTCAGCGAAGCGGGGCTGAGCAGTGACGACATCGTGCTCACCGTGGCGCCGATGTTTCACATTGGCGGGCTCAACATCCACACCCTGCCCGCGATCTACAAAGGCGCGAAGGTGGTCGTGCACCCGCAGTTCACCCCCGCCGAAACGCTGAGCCTGGTGCAGCGCGAGCGCGTTTCCATGCTGTTCCTCGTGCCCGCGATGTGGCTTGCGATCAGCCAGATGCCCGACATCGACCAGTACGACCTCTCGTCGCTGCGCGTGCTCATGTCGGGCGGGGCGCCTTGCCCGATCACGGTGATCGAGTTTTTCCAAAAGCGCGGCCTGTGCTTCCTCGAAGGCTTTGGCATGACCGAAACCGCGCCCAACGCCTGCTTCCTTGGCAACCGCGACACCCTGCGCAAAAACGGCTCGGTTGGCAAGCCGCTCACGCACATGCAGATGCGCCTCGTCGATGCCAGCGACCAGGACGTGCGCCAGGGCGAGGCGGGTGAGTTGGTGCTGCGCGGGCCGAACATTTTCGTGGGCTACTGGAACCGCCCCGAGGCCACGGCAGAGGCCTTTCGCAACGGCTGGTTCCACAGCGGCGACCTCGCGCGCCAGGATGAAGAAGGCTTTTACTACATCGTCGATCGCATCAAGGACATGCTGATCTCGGGCGGCGAAAACGTCTATCCGACCGAGGTCGAGCAGGTCATCTACCGCCACCCCGCCGTGCGCGAGGCCGCGGTCATCGGCGTGCCCGACGAAAAATGGGGCGAGGTGCCCATGCTCGTGGTGGCCTTGCACGAAGGCACGCAGCTCACGCTCGAAGAAGTGCGCGCTTTTTGTGAAGGCAAGCTGGCGCACTTCAAAATCCCCAAGCAGATGCTGCTGGTGCCTGCGCTGCCGCGCACGGCCACGGGCAAGGTGCTCAAGCGCGAGCTGCGCAGCAGCATCATCGGCGCCGACAAACCGGCCATCAGCTAACCCGTCATCAGCTAAGCAGCGCCATTTCTATTTTTTATTTATTTACGAGGAGCAAAAATGCACAACGAAGTTGATGTGAGCTGGGGCGAAGCCGCCAAATACCGTTTCGAGCTGCGCGACGCGCAGCCCATGGACATAGAAGACGCGCGGGCCTGGTTCGATGCGCAGTTCAAGGCCTTCGACTGCGAAATCATCCGCTCCGTGGGCAAGGTCTTGAGCGTGGACAAGGTGCTCACGGTGGCCCAGGCTGCGGGGGAAGACTACTTCTCCAAACCCGAGCACCGCGAATGGGCCACGAACTTCGCGCGCGCGACCTGCGCTTTGCTCGGCCGGCCCATCGTGCGCGTGGACGTGCCCGGTATGACGATAGGGTATTGAGCGAGTAGTGGGCCGTAGCGCATGGCTGCATCGCACCGGGAGCCCGGGCGCGATGCAGTCCAGTTCGCTCCGGTCAATAGTGATAAACGCCGCGGCCCGTCTTGCGGCCCAGGTGTCCGGCGGCGACCAGTTCCTTGAGCAGCGGGCAGGGGCGGTATTTGCTGTCGCCAAACTCTTTCAAAAAAACTTCCATCACCGCGAGGCACACATCGAGCCCGATCATGTCGGCCAGTGCGAGCGGCCCGATCGGGTGGTTGCAGCCCAGGCGCATGCCGGCGTCTATGTCCTCGGGCGTCGCCAGGCCTTCGGCGAGCACGAAAAAGGCTTCGTTGATCATGGGCACGAGGATGCGGTTCACCACGAAGCCCGGCGCGTTCTTCACCGTGATCGGCGACTTGCCGAGCTGGCGCGCGAGCGCCTGCACGGCGTCGTGCGTGGCGTCGCTGGTCTGCACCCCGCGGATGATCTCCACCAGCGCCATCACGGGCACGGGGTTGAAAAAGTGCATGCCGATGAATTTGTCGGGGCGGCCCGTGACGGCGGCAAGCTGAGTGATCGAAATCGAAGACGTGTTCGACGCCAGGATGACCTCGGGGCCGACCAGCTTGTCCACCTGCTGCAGGATTTTGACCTTGATGTCGTAGTTTTCGGTTGCTGCCTCGACCACGAGCTGCGCCTGCTGCAGCGCCTCATACTGCGTCGAAGTCTGGACGCGCGCCAGCGCGGCGTCCTTGTCGGCGGCGCTAAGTTTTTCCTTCTTGACCAGGCGCTCCAGACTGCCCGCGATGGTTGCCAGACCCTTTTGCACCGCCGCCTCGGAAATATCGACCATGACGGCGCGCAGCCCCGCCACGGCGCAAGCCTGCGCAATGCCGTTGCCCATGGTGCCGGCGCCGATGATGCCTATGGTTTGGATGCTCATGAAAAATCCTTTCGTCAAAAAAATGGCGGCGCCCGTCGGATTCCGGGTGCCGCAGGCATGGAGCAGATTCAATGACGCCCCTTAAGAGGGGTGCGTTCGCGCCATGGCTGCACTGATGATAGAGCGGTGGCGCGAAGGTTCGATGAAACCAACTCCTTGCCCTAGGGCTTCACCATGGCGTGGCACATCCGACAAGTTGGCAGCGACCCGGCATTACGGCCCACGCAGGGCCGCTGTCGCATAGTAGAGCGCGCTTATTGCTGCTTTTTCTTTTTCTTGCTGCTCGTGGCAGAAGATGGCGCCGAAGTTTGCGAAGGAGCCACCCCACCATCGACCCCCAGGCGCCCGCCGCCCCCGAGGCCCTGGCCCTGCACGGTTTGCGCCTTGTAGTTGCGCAATGCGACGACCATCTGGTTGTAGGCATCCATGAAGGCTGCGGCAACCACCTTGCCTTGGGCCGTGTTGCTGTAGCCGCCTATCCCGCCCCCTGCGGAGCTGCCAAACAGGGCGCCAAAACCACCCCAGTCGGTCTTGGAGGCACTGCCTTCGGAGGCTGCAACCTGCACGCCCGAGCGGTTGTCGATCAAGGTCAGCATGGCGCTGGCCTCGCGCGTTTTGGTGTTGCCGGCAAGGCCCGCCAGGGCGCGCCCGCCGCTGCCGAACAAGCCACCGACGCCAGCAGCCATGCCGCCCGCATCGTTCTGGCTGAACACGATTTCAGGCGACAGACCGTAGTCCGACGAAACGACCTGGCCTTTGCCAAAATTGCTGCCCTTGCGAATCTCGCCCGACTGCTGCAGCGCACGTTCTCGGTTCATGGCGTTCATGCCCGCGGCACTGCGTTCCACGACGATGAAGCAGTTCGATTGCTGGATCAGCAAGCGCAAAAGGTTGGACGTCGGCGGCAGCTTGTATTCGCCCGTCAGGATCGTGTACCAGCCGGCGGACTGGTTTTCGATCAAAGACACCGTGCCCAGCGGCGTAGCGCATTTTTCCAGCGCGCTGTTGGTGTTGGTGCTGGAGCCCCCCGCCGCGGCACCCGTGGCGACCGTCTTGGCATCGGCATTGCCCATCTTCATATCGGTCGTCTCGCAACCGGAAAGCAGCATGGCGGTAGTAGCGGCGATGAGGGTCAGCGAAGCGATCTTCATGGGGACTCCTGAGAGGGAATAGGTTGGGGGAAGCTGCGATGCGAGTGCAAGCGAAATGTAAAAGAAAGCTTGGACTGTATCGTGAAAATGAGTCGCACCCGCAAAAAGTGCGACTTTTGTGGCCGAACCGCTGCGGAGCATGTGAAAGTCGGCGAGCGCTACGATAACTTTGACAACCTCCTTGCCGCCACTACGCTGAAACACGACCTGGTGCTGCTCACGCGCAACGTCAAAGATTTCTCAGGGCTTGCCTGCCCAGACTTTCAGCCCCTGGTTGAGCCGAGCCTGGATTGTGGTAGTTGAGCGCTGTATTGCGCAGGCACCTTTTCGACTTGGCTAAAGGGTTTGCACATGACCGCGCTCACGAGAGCAGGGCGCGAATGGCGAGCAACTCTGCGCGCACGGCGTGCGCGTCGAATACGTCGCATCCAGCGCCGTCTGCGCACACTGGCTGGGCTTGGCCCGACAAGAGCATGGCATCGGCCATATCCTCGGAGTCTGTGGAGCCCCGCGCCTGGAGGGCGTCGCGGCCCTGCTGCGCGAGCTCCTGCAGGCGGTTGCGCGCCCCCTGGATGGTGAAGCCCTGCTCATACAGCAGCTCGCGGATGCGGCGGATCATGAGCACTTCGTGGTGCTGGTAGTAGCGCCGGTTGCCGCGGCGCTTCATGGGGCGCAATTGGGTAAATTCTTGCTCCCAATAGCGCAGCACGTGGGGCTTCACGCCGCACAGATCGGCAACCTCGCCAATGGTGAAATAGCGTTTGGCAGGAATGGCGGGAAGCGGGTTACCCATGGCTTGCGGATTCGTAGGGGCAAAGGGAGGAGGCGGTAGCGTATCGCAGGCGGCGTGAAGTTTCACGCATTTTTGAGGCCGCGGCCGATCAGGAAGGTTTCGGCCGAGCGGTCGCGTGAGGCCTTGGGTTTGAGGGGCTTGACGACTTTGAAGGTCTGCCGGAACTGTTGCACCAGTTCGGCGTAGCCGCTGCCATGAAAGAGCTTGACCACGAGCGTGCCCTCGGGCCGCAGGTGCGCGCGCGCAAAGTCGAGCGCGAGTTCGATGAGGTGCGTGATGCGCGCCGCGTCGGCCGCGGCAATGCCCGAGAGGTTGGGCGCCATGTCCGAGACCACCACGTCAACCTTGCGTCCCGCGAGCGTCTGCTCCAGCCGCTGCAGGACCTCGGGCTCGCGAAAGTCACCCTGCAGGAAGGTCACGCCCTCGATCGGCTCCATGGGCAGGATGTCTAGCGCGATGATGCAGCCAGCCAGTGCACCCCCTGCGCCGCCTGGCGTGAGGCGGCGGCGCAGGTACTGGCTCCAGGCACCGGGTGCGGCGCCCAGGTCCACCACCGTCTGGCCGGGGTGGATCAGGTCGAACTGCGCGTCGATCTCTTGCAGCTTGTACGCGGCGCGCGCGCGGTAGCCCTCTTTCTGCGCGCGTTTGACGTAGGGGTCATTGACGTGGTCGTTGAGCCAGGCCTTGTTGACCTTCTTGCTTTGGGTTTTGACTTTCATGCGGTTTGCGTGGGGGCTTGCGTGCCTGCCTCGATAATACGGCCCATGCCGCAAATTCAACTGACTCCGGCCGAGCGCCGGGAACAACGCGCACTGGCCCACCATCTGGAGCCGGTGGTCATGGTCGGTGCCGACGGCCTCACTGCCGCCGTCAAAAAGGAAATCGATGCCGCGCTGACGGCCCATGGTTTGATCAAGGTGCGCGTCTTTCAAGACGACCGCGGCGCGCGCGAGCTGATATACCAGCAGCTCGCCGACGAGCTCAGCGCTGCGCCCGTGCAGCATATCGGCAAATTGCTCGTGCTGTGGCGCCCCGTGCCGCCCAAGGAGCGCCAGAGCGACGAAAAGCGCATGCCCGGCCCGCGCGAAGTCAAGGTGCTCAAATTCAGCCAGCGCGGTGGCCAAAAGCCCGAGGTGCAGCGCCTGCGCGTGCTGGGCAACCAGCGCCTGACTCCGGGCGGCAAGATCAAGCGCGCAAAAAAGCGCAAGCCCACGTCGATCAAAAAGCAGCAAGATTGAGTGCCTTCGGCCATGCAGCGCCACATCCTGTGCATGAAATGGGGCACCAAGTACGGCCCCGAGTACGTCAATCGCCTCTACGGCATGGTGCGCCGCCATCTTTCGGGCGAATTTCAGTTCAATTGTCTGACCGACGACGCGCGCGGCATCCGGCCCGAGGTGCAGTGCTTTTCGATCCCGCCGCTGAACCTGCACCTGGCCCCGGGCCAGCGCGACGGCGCCTGGAAAAAGCTCACCACCTTCGAGGCCGACCTGTATGGCCTCCACGGTACGGCGCTGTTTTTGGACTTGGACGTGGTCGTTGTCGACAGCCTCGACGACTTTTTCACGCAACCGGGCGAGTTCCTCATCATCCGCGACTACCAGCGCTTTTGGCGCTTTGGCGCGCGCGTCACGGGCAATTCGTCGGTCTATCGCTTCGAACTTGGCGCGCATGCCGACGTGCTGGCGTATTTTCGCGCGCACATGGACGAGGTGATGGCGCGCTTTCGCAACGAGCAGGATTACCTCTCCGACTTTCTGTACCGCCAGGGCAAGCTTTCGTACTGGCCTGCCGAATGGTGCCCAAGCTTCAAGTACCACTGCATCCCGCCCTGGCCCAGCAACCACTGGCGCGCGCCCTTCATCCCCGAAGGGGCGCGCATCGTCATCTTCCATGGCGAAGTCAACCCGCCCGACGCACTGGCCGGCAAGCGCAACAAGCGCTTCGCCCATATCGAGCCGGCCACCTGGGTCGCCCAGGCTTGGCAGGAGTAAGGGTTTCGCCGATAGCAAGGTGGTGCTGCTCACGGTGTGCAAGAGGGCCGGTAAAACGGGTCTCGCTGCCTCGGTGGGGGCGCATCTACGCTTTCGACGCCCAAAGTTTGCTCTGCTACATTCGCCGCCATGAATGACGAGGAACTTGCGGGGAAACACATCGTGCTGGGCCTGAGCGGCGGCGTGGCCTGCTACAAGGCCGCGGAGCTGTGCCGCCAGCTACAGCGCGCGGGCGCCACGGTGCAGGTGGTGATGACCGAGGCGGCGGAGCAGTTCATCACACCCGTGACCATGCAGGCGCTGTCGGGGCGGCCCGTCTATGGCTCACAGTGGGATGCGCGCGAGCCCAACAACATGCCGCACATCAACCTGAGCCGCAATGCCGACGCGGTACTGATCGCGCCTGCGAGCGCCGACTTCATCGCGCGCCTCGCGCAGGGCCGCGCCGACGAGTTGCTGAGCCTGCTGTGCCTCGCGCGCCCGCGCGAGCGTGTGCCGCTGCTGCTCGCGCCGGCCATGAACCGCGAGATGTGGGCCCACCCCGCGACGCAGCGCAACCTCGCGCAGGTGGCGCAGGACGGCGCCACGGTGCTGGGCGTGGGCTGCGGCGACCAGGCCTGCGGCGAGACCGGCGACGGCCGCATGCTCGAGCCGCACGAGCTGGTCGAGGAGCTGACGGCTTTCTTCTCCTCCAAGCTGCTCGCCGGGCGCAAGCTGCTCATCACGGCGGGGCCGACCTTCGAGGCCATAGACCCGGTGCGCGGCATCACCAACCATTCGAGCGGCAAGATGGGCTTTGCCATCGCGCGCGCGGCGCGCGCGGCCGGGGCCGAGGTCACGCTGGTCGCCGGGCCGGTGCACCTGCCCACGCCGCGTGGCGTGCGGCGCATCAACGTGCAGTCGGCGCAGCAAATGCTCGACGCCGTGCTGCAGCAGGTGCCGGGCGCCTCGGTCTTCATCGCCACCGCGGCCGTGGCCGACTGGCGCCCGGCCACGCAGGCCGCGCACAAGATCAAGAAAGACGGCACGGGCGAGCCGCCGCTGCTGCGCTTCGTGGAAAACCCCGACATTTTGGCAACCGTGGCGCAACTGCCGCAGGCCCGTAGCGGCGCGCTGTATTGCGTGGGTTTCGCCGCCGAGAGCGAGGACTTGCTCGCCCAGGCCAGCGCCAAGCGCGTGCGCAAGGGCGTGCCGCTGCTCGTGGGCAACATCGGCCCGGCGACCTTCGGGCAGGACGACAACGCCTTGCTGCTCGTCGATGCCAATGGCCACCGCGAGTTGCCGCGCGCGTCCAAGCGTGTGCTCGCGCAGCAGCTCGTCGCCGAAATCGCCGCGCGCCTGCCGCGCCATTGACGCTGCGCGCAGAGTGCGTCGCTTTGTTCAGGGCGCAGCGCGTCCCATTTTTTACTTCGTGCGAGAGGATGCCGTGAAGGTCGATGTGAAGATTTTGGATGCGCGCATGGCGCAGCAGCTGCCCGCGTATGCCACGCCCGGCAGTGCGGGCCTGGACTTGCGCGCCTGCCTGGATGCGCCGCTCACGCTGGAAGCGGGCGCCTGCGCGCTCGTGCCCACGGGCATCGCGATCCATTTGCAAGACCCGGGCTACGCCGCCTTGATCCTGCCGCGCTCGGGGCTGGGGCACAAGCACGGCGTCGTGCTCGGCAATCTCGTGGGCTTGATCGACAGCGACTACCAGGGCCAGCTGATGGTCAGCGCCTGGAACCGCAGCGCGCAGGCGTACACGCTGCAACCCCTGGAGCGCATTGCGCAACTCGTCATCGTGCCGGTGCTGCAGGCCGAGTTCAACGTGGTGTCCGACTTCGCAGCGCCGAGCGCGCGCGGCACGGGCGGCTATGGCTCCACGGGCACGGCGTGAGGGCGGGTGGATGCAAGGCTTTTTCCCATGACGCAAGCAAACCATTCCTCCTTCGCGGGCAGCTTGCCCATGCTCCAGGTGCTCGCCTGCGGTGCGGCCATCGTCACTCTGTCCATGGGCATACGCCACGGCTTCGGGCTGTGGCTGCAGCCGATCACGCAGGACCTGGGCTGGACGCGCCAGAGCTTTGCGCTCGCGATCGCGATCCAGAACCTGGCCTGGGGCCTGCTGGGCGTGCTCGCGGGCATGCTGGCCGACCGCTTCGGCGCCTTTCGCGTGCTCGTCGGCGGGGCGCTGCTGTACGCGCTCGGGCTCGCGGGCATGGCCTGGGCGCGCACGCCGGCACTGTTTGCCCTGAGCGCGGGCGTGCTCATCGGCGCTGCGCAGGCGGGCACCACGTATGCCGTGGTCTATGGCGTGCTGGGGCGGCAGATTGCGCCGCATAAGCGCTCCTGGGCCATGGGCGTGACGGCGGCGGCGGGTTCGTTCGGGCAGTTTCTCATGGTGCCGGTGGAAGGCGGCTTGCTTTTGCACTTGGGTTGGCAGCAGGCGCTGCTCGCCCTGGGCCTGCTGGCGCTCTTGATCGTGCCGCTGGCCTGGGGCTTGCGCGAGCCGGGGTTTCAGAGCGCCGCGCACGCGCCACGCGCGCAAAGCGCGGGGCAGGCGCTGCGCGAGGCGCTGGCCTACCCAAGCTACCTGTTGCTGATGGCCGGGTACTTCGTGTGCGGCTTCCAGGTGGTGTTCATCGGCGTGCACATGCCCAGCTACCTCAAGGACCATGGCTTGTCGCCGCAGGTGGGCAGCCAGGCGCTCGCGCTGATCGGCCTGTTCAACGTGCTGGGCAGTTATGCGGCCGGCGTGCTGGGGCAGCGCATGCCCAAGCGCTTCATCCTGGCGGCCATTTACTTGGCCCGCGCCGTGGCGATCGGCGTGTTCCTGCTGCTGCCGCTGAGTCCGCTTTCGGTGTATGTGTTTTCTGCCGTGATCGGGCTGCTGTGGCTTTCCACCGTGCCGCTGACCAACGCCACGGTGGCGCAGATTTTTGGCGTGCAGCATCTTTCGATGCTCGGCGGGCTGGTGTTTTTCAGCCACCAGATCGGCAGCTTTTTCGGTGTCTGGCTCGGCGGCTATTTGTACGACCGCACCGGCAGCTACGACCTGGTGTGGGTCATTGCGATCGCGCTGGGCGTGTTTGCGGGCCTGGTCAACCTCCCTGTCAGAGAAGCGCCGTACCGCAGGGCGGTCCAGCCGGTTTGAGGGGGAAGCGCGGCCATGAACGCGGCAAGGTCACAGCGCGACGACGTGGAAAACCGGCGGCGCTTTTGCCGGTGTTCCCGGTGGCGCTGGCTGGTTTGGGGCCTTGTGTGCCTGGCGTTGCTCGCGGCGTTTGCCGGGTACACCGACCCCGACTTCATGCTGCTGCTCGCGAACCAGTTGTGGGGGTGTTTCTGAGGTGTTGGGGTCATTTTGACCTCAAGCCAAGACGGGATCACCGCAAGCAGCTCATCTTTCAGGAGTAATTGCAGGTGCATGGTACGCAACTTCCGTCGGAGTGGGTACGCCGTTGGACGCATCTGGTGCCGCCCGGCAGCACGGTGCTCGACGTGGCGTGCGGCGCGGGGCGGCATGTGCGCTGGCTGCGCGCCCAGGGGTACGCGGTGGTCGGCGTGGATGCGTCGCCGCAGGCCCTGTCTGCCTGCGCGGGACTGGGCGAATTGGTGTGCGCCGACCTCGAAAACGGCCCCTGGCCTTTTGCCGGGCGCAGTTTCGGTGCGGTGCTCGTCACGAATTATCTGTGGCGGCCTTTGTTTCCTACCCTCGTGCAAAGCCTGGCGCCCGGCGGGGTGTTGATTTACGAAACCTTTGCGCAAGGCAATGAAACCGTGGGGCGCCCAGCGCGGCCGGAGTTTTTATTGCAGCCGGGCGAATTGCTGCAAGTCTGTGCGGGTTTGCATATCGTTGCGTATGAGGATGGTTTTTTGTCGCAACCGGATCGCTTCGTGCAACGCATTGCCGCCGTGCGGGAGATAGATGTGGGTAACGCGCCTTTGCGCTATTTGTTGCAATCTTGACGCATGCTTTGCCGCGCCCACGCCATGGCACGGCTTCTGGCTTGAAAACCGCGGCGATTCATTCGAAAGGCAAAGTCTGGCAAGACCTGCAGACACCGGAGATAATCCCGGCTTCTCTCTGCAGAGAAGGGGGAATTTTCGGTCATGCGCAAAATCTGTGTTTATAATGACCGCTCCTTCCACATTTCTCTTCATTCGATACCATGATCAGCTACAAAGAACTTTTGAAGCAACGCGAAGCCCTGGAGCAGCAAATCAACGAAGCGCGGCAGCGTGAAGTGGCGGATGCCCTGGCGCAGGCGCGGTCTTTGGTGGCCGAATTCGGTTTGACGGTGCAGGAAGTCTTCCCCTCCGGGCGTGCTTCCACGCGTGGCCGCGGTGCCGTGGCGGGTTCCAAGGTGCCGCCCAAATACCGTGATCCCGCCACGGGCAAAACCTGGACAGGGCGTGGCAAGCCGCCAAACTGGATGCCCAAAGAAAACCGCGAGCAGTTTCTGATCTAAATCCTTGAATCCGTTGTGATTTTGGTTCCGCAGTAAAAGCCAGGCGCATCCATGCGTCTGGCTTTTTGTCTGCATGGGGTTGCGCGCGCGGGCGGTGCGTTCATTGTGTTTGCGTGGATTCTCGCTGTTTTTGCCTTTAACCCAGATTGTTCATTAGGACGTGGGACGATGGCGAGGCGGCTGGCGTGGCAGTTTGGTCGCGGGTGAGAAGTCCATGGCCGGTGCCATGGACGCCGAAGCCGCGGCCAAAATGACCGGCAGACGTCCGCCAACGCCCGCGTAGGTGCGAAGCACCGCCTAATTGGCAATCTGGGTTTAACCCAGATTTTTCATTAGAGCGCGGGATGATGGCGAGGCGGGTGGCGCGGCAGTTTGGTCGCGGCAAGGAAACCCGTCATTGCGAGCCCCGCAGGGGCGCGGCAATCCAGCCCCGGCCTTGCAAGGGACGCAGGCGCTGCATCGAAGGCCGCATGGATTGCCGCGGGCCTGACGGCCCTCGCAATGACGGGGCATACATCGCGCATACCGGGCATTCCGCCCAATGAACAATTTGGGTTTAATGCGGCAGGACCCACCGGCGCGTGCGTGACAAAATCAGCCCGCCGGCGTTGCCGCGATACCCCATGCCCGAGTCGGGGTTGGTGTTTTGTGGGCTCTTGCGCTTGCGCGCAATGCCGGTTTGCCAAAATAGCGCGATTCATGGACTTCGGCGGGAGAATGGGTGATGGCTGCTTCTGATCGCACGTTCGTACATCCGTATTCGGCGGTGCTTGAGGAATTTCGCACCGCATCAGGCAAGCCCGGGCGCTTTTATTCGCTGCCCGCGCTGGCGCGCCAATTTCCGCGTATTGCGCGCCTGCCGGTGTCGCTGCGCATCGTGCTCGAGGCGGTGCTGCGCCATTGCGACGGGCGCAAGGTGCTGCCCGAGCATGTGCAGCAGCTCGCGAACTGGGCGCCGCAGGCCGAGCGCAAGGATGAGATTCCGTTCGTCGTCGCGCGCGTGGTGCTGCAGGACTTCACGGGCGTGCCGCTGCTCGCCGATCTGGCGGCGATGCGCAGCGCGGCTTCGCGGATGGGCCAGGCGCCACAAAAAATCGAGCCGCTCGTGCCCGTCGATCTGGTGGTGGACCACTCGGTCATGGTGGACCACTACGGCACACGCAATGCGCTCGACCTGAACATGAAGCTCGAATTCCAGCGCAACCGCGAGCGCTACCAGTTCATGAAATGGGGCATGCAGGCCTTCAAGACCTTTGGCGTGGTGCCGCCCGGCTTTGGCATCGTGCACCAGGTCAACCTCGAATACCTTGCGCGCGGCGTGCACCAGGGGGCGGACGGCGTGGTGTACCCCGACACGCTCGTGGGCACGGACAGCCACACGACCATGATCAACGGCATCGGCGTGGTCGGCTGGGGCGTGGGCGGCATCGAGGCCGAGGCCGCGATGCTCGGGCAGCCCGTGTATTTCCTCACGCCCGACGTGGTGGGGCTGGAGCTCACGGGCCAGCTGCGCGAGGGCGTCACGGCGACCGACCTGGTGCTCACCGTGACCGAGCTGCTGCGCCGCCACAAGGTGGTGGGCAAGTTCGTCGAATTCTTTGGCGAGGGCGCGCGCACTCTCTCGGTGCCCGACCGCGCCACGCTGGGCAACATGGCGCCCGAATACGGCGCGACCATGGGATTTTTTCCGGTCGATGAAAAGACCATCGAATATTTCCGCGGCACGGGCCGCAGCGCCGACGAGATCGAGGCCTTCGAAGCCTACTTCAAGGCGCAGGGGCTGTTCGGCGTGCCTCGCGCGGGCGAGGTCGAATACTCGCAGGTGCTGCGGCTCGACCTGGGCAGCATCGCGCCCAGCCTGGCCGGCCCCAAGCGCCCGCAGGACCGCGTCGAGCTCGGCCAGGTGGCGGCGCAGTTCACCGAGCTGTTCAGCAAACCCGCGGCCGAAAACGGCTTCAACCGCCCGCCCGAGCAGTTGCGCGAGCGCTACCCGGTGCACGTGGGCGCGCAGGCACTTCCGACGCAGCGCGATGCCGACGTGACGCTTGGCAATGGCGACGTGCTGATCGCCGCGATCACGAGCTGCACCAACACCTCCAACCCGAGCGTGATGCTCGCGGCGGGCCTGCTCGCCAAGAAGGCCGTGGAGGCCGGGCTCACGGTGCAGCCGCACATCAAGACCTCGCTCGCGCCGGGCTCGCGCGTGGTGACCGAATACCTCACGCAGACGGGCCTGCTGCCATTCCTGGAGCAGCTCGGCTTTGCGCTCGCGGGCTACGGCTGCACCACCTGCATAGGCAACGCGGGTGACCTCGCGCCCGAAATCAACGAGGCCATCACGGCCAATGACCTCGTGTGCGCGGCGGTGCTCTCGGGCAACCGCAACTTCGAGGCGCGCATCCATCCCAACCTCAAGGCCAATTACCTTGCCAGCCCGCCGCTGGTCGTGGCCTATGCGATCGCCGGATCGCTCCTGCGCGATTTGACGCGCGAGCCGCTCGGCCAGGGCAAGGACGGGCGCCCCGTCTATCTGCGCGACATCTGGCCGAGCAGCGAGGAAATCCACGCGCTGCTGCGCTTTGCGCTCCATGGCGAGGCGTTTCGCACCAATTACGCCAAGGTACAGTCCGACCCCGGCGCGCTGTGGCAAGCCATCCAGGGCGTGCAAGGCACGACCTACACCTGGCCGCCCAGCACCTACATCGCCGAGCCGCCGTTTTTTGCCCAGTTCACTCTCGATAAAGGAGCTGCCAGCGCAGGTGGGACGGGCGCTAAAGGCCAAAATGATGCAGATTCCATCGCCGTGCGCGGTGCGCGCATCATGGCCTTGTTCGGCGACTCGATCACCACCGACCACATCTCGCCCGCGGGCTCGATCCCCGTCCATTCGCCCGCAGGGCAATGGTTGCTTGCGCACGGCGTCCAAAAAGAGGACTTCAACAGCTACGGCGCGCGCCGCGGCAACCACGAGGTCATGGTGCGCGGCACTTTTGCGAACGTGCGCATCAAGAACCTCATGCTGCCGCCGCTGCCCGACGGCGCGCGCGAGGAGGGCGGCTTCACGCTCTACCAAAACCCCGGCGCGCAGCAGGGCGAAAAAATGTTCATCTTCGACGCCGCCATGCGCTACCAGGCCGAGCACACGCCCACGGTGGTGTTCGCGGGCGAGGAATATGGCACGGGCTCGAGCCGCGACTGGGCGGCCAAGGGCACGCAGCTCTTGGGCATCAAGGCCGTGGTGGCGCGCAGTTTCGAGCGCATCCACCGCTCCAACCTTGTCGGCATGGGCGTGCTGCCGCTGCAGTTTCAAGGGGCCGATTCGTGGCAGTCGCTGGGGCTCACGGGGCGCGAGGTCATCGACGTGCTGCCCGACCCTGCGCTCACGCCGCAAAGCGACGCCAGCCTGGTCATCCACCGCCCCGACGGCACGCGCGAGCAGGTGCGCGTGACGCTGCGCATAGACACGCCGATCGAGGTGGACTACTACCGCGCGGGTGGCATCCTGCCCTTCGTGTTGCGCCAGTTGCTGGCCGCCTGAGCAGCGGAGAGGCAACGCCGCAGACGCTGCCTTTGCGGGGCAGCGCACCTCAGAAAAAGACCGTGAACAGGTTTTAGCATGCAAAAACAATTGTTGATCGCGGGCGGCGGCATCGGCGGCCTGGCGGGCGCGCTCGCCGCGGCGCGTGCGGGCTGGCAGGTGCGCCTCTATGAGCGCGCCGCGGCCTTCAGCGAGGTCGGCGCGGGCGTGCAGCTCGGCCCGAACGTGGTGCGCATCCTGCACGACTGGGGGCTTGCGCAGGCGCTGCAGGCCGTGGCGGCGCTGCCGCAGCGCATCCAGGTGCGCTGCGCGCTCTCGGGGCGCGAACTCGCAGTGCTGCCGCTCGGCGCCACCATGCAGCAGCGCTACGGCGCGCCGTATGTGACCATCCACCGCGCCGATCTGCACGGCCTGTTGCTCGGCGCGGCGCGCGCGCATTCAGGCGTCGATTTGCACCTGGGCCAGAGCCTGGAGCGTTTCAGCGACGACGGCAGCGCCGTCACCGCCACCGTCACCGGGTGCGGCAGCGCCGGCAAGCCGATCGAAGGCGACGCGCTGCTCGGCGCCGACGGCCTGTGGAGCCGCACGCGCGCGCAGCTGCTCGGCGACGTGCCGCCGCGCGTCTCGGGCCACCTCGCGTACCGCGCGCTCGTGCCGCGCGAGGCGCTGGCGGACTTGCCGGGCCTTGCAGGGCGCGACTATGTCAACCAAGTCACGCTCTGGCTCGGCCCGCGCCTACACGCGGTGCACTACCCGGTGCGCCGCGGCGAGCTGCACAACCTCGTGGTGCTCGTCGAGGGGCCGGCGCCGCAAGACCTCGAATCCTGGGATCACGCGGCGAATGCCGCAGGCCTCGTCGCCGCGCTGCACGGCTGCTGCAGCGCGCTGCAGCATGTCGTGCACGGCGTGGCCGCGGCGGGTTGCGGCTGGCGCTTGTGGCCGCTGTGCGACCGTCCGCCGCTGCGCGGGCCGCAGGAGATGGCGCGCGGGCTGGTCGCGCTGCTGGGCGACGCGGCCCATCCCATGCGCCCCTATCTCGCGCAAGGCGCGGGCATGGCCATCGAGGACGCGGCCGAACTCGAGCGCGCACTGGCCATGGACGCGCTGGAAGTGCCCTTGCGCCTGCGCCGCTACGCGCTCAACCGCTGGCAGCGCGCAGCGCGCGTACAGGAGCGCGCGGTGCGCAACGGCCAGATCTTCCACGCGCGCGGGCCCGTGCGCTGGGCGCGCGACGGGGCGCTGCGTTGGCTGGGCGCGCAATTGCTCGACCAGCCCTGGCTGTACGGGGGTGGCGTGGGTGCGTTGCGCGGCGCGTGAGTTTTCGGGGTTTCGCGCCGCTGCGGGGCAGCGTTTCATCCCCCGTTCAGCACAGTCATGGGTGCCGTGGTAAGTTCCGGGCCGAATTTCAATGCGATCCCGACAATGAGCACCTTGCAAGAAAAAATCCAAGCCCTCGCGCCCCAGGTCATCGCCGGCATGCGCCGCGGCATCGAAAAAGAGGGCCTGCGCGTGCTGCCGGGTGGTGGCCTGGCGCTCACGCCGCATCCGCTTGCGCTGGGCGCGGCGCTCACGCACCCGCACATCACCACCGACTACAGCGAATCGCAACTTGAACTCGTCACGGGCGCGCGCGCGGGTGTCGGCGCGTGCGTGGACGAGCTCAGCGAAATCCACCAATACGTCGCGCGCACGCTGCATGCGCAGGGTGAGCTGCTGTGGAATGCGAGCATGCCCGGCACGCTGCCCACCGACGAGACCATTCCGCTCGCGCGCTTTGGCGCGTCCAACGTGGGCCGCGCCAAGAGCATTTACCGCATGGGCCTGGGGCACCGCTACGGGCGGCGCATGCAGACCATTTCGGGTGTGCACTACAACTGGTCGCTGCCGGGCGTGGACAGCGCGGGCTACTTTGCGCTGATCCGCAACTTCCGCCGCCATGCGTTCGTGCTGCTGTACCTGTTCGGTGCTTCGCCTGCCCTGTGCCCGTGCTTTGTGCGGGGGCGCCCGCACAGTTTGCAGCCGCTGGGGCCGGACGCGCTGTATCTTCCCTACGCGACCTCGCTGCGCATGGGGCGCCTCGGCTACCAGAGCGACGCGCAAGCCAGCCTTGCGGTGAGCTACAACAGCCTCGAGGGCTACGCCGCCTCGCTGCACGGAGCGCTCACGCGCCCCTATCCACCCTACGAGGCCGTGGGCGTGCGCAATCCGGGCGGCGACTACAACCAGCTTGCCACCAGCTTGCTGCAGATCGAAAACGAGTTCTACAGCACCATTCGCCCCAAGCGCACCACGCGCAGCGGCGAGCGCCCCTTGCACGCGCTGAACGAGCGCGGCGTCGAATACGTCGAGGTGCGCCTGATGGACATAGACCCGTTCGAGCCCGTGGGCATCAGCGCGGCCACCATGCGCGTGCTCGACGTGTTTTTGCTGCACTGCCTGCTCAGCGACAGCCCGCCCGACACGCCTGAAGAAATCGCCGAGCTGCAGCGCAACCAGCAGCTCACCGCCGAGCGTGGGCGCGAGCCCGGCCTGTGTCTGCAGCGCCAGGGCCAGAGCGTGCCGCTCGCTGCCTGGGCGCAGGAAGTGCTCGACGCCTGCGTGCCGCTGGCCGCCGCGCTCGATGCCGTGCAGGGCGGCAGCGATTACAGCGATGCCTTGCAGCAGGCGTTGGCACGTGTGCGGGCGCCCGAGCAGACGCCCTCGGCGCGCGTGCTCGCACGCATGGCCCAGGCGCACGGCAACAGCTACCCTGCTTTTGCGCTGCACCAGTCGATGGTCGCGCGCGACGCCTTGCTCGCGCTGCCGTGGTCGGACGCGCAACAGGCGCGCTACCTCGCCATGGCGCAGGCGACGCTCGCCGAGCAAAAGGCCATCGAAGCGGCGGACACGCTGCCCTTCGAGGCCTGGCGCCAGCTTTACGTCGCGGTGGATGCGCTCGACGCGCCAGGCCATGCCGGCGCGTCTGCCCTGGGGCCGGGACTTTGATCTAGTGTAGTGTTCGACGCTATATGCGACATAAAACCGCGTCTTTTCGGCCCGGGCCGCGTTGCAAATCCTCGCGATACCACCCGGTATCGCTGCGGTTTGCGCCTTGCCCAGACCAAAAATCCATCGGCTTTATTTGTCGCATCAAGCATCAAACACTACACTAGAAAATAAGCATAAAAATGGGCCACGGTGCTCGTCCATCAAGCGCTAGTAGCTCTTTTTTTGGGAGCGGCGCGCCGCTCAGCGCCGGCGCAGCACGTGGATGTATTCCTCGCCCACGGTTTGCTGCTCGACCAGTTCGTTGCCGGTTTGTTTGGCGAAGGCCTGGAAGTCGCGCAGCGAACCGCCGTCGGTGGCCACCACCTTGAGCAGCTGGCCGCTGGCCATGTCGGCCAGGGCTTTTTTGGCCTTGAGGATGGGCAGCGGGCAGTTGAGGCCGCGGGTGTCGATTTCTTTGTCGATGTGCATGGCGTGTTCCAGGTGGTGCGGTGCGGGGGCGCTCGGCCTCTCACACCTTTTCAGGCGGGGCGGCGCGTGGCGAAATCGACGAACTCTGGCTCGTGCCCGCGTGCGCGCAGCCAGTCGGCGAGTGCAAAGCCCGTGCCCGCGCGCCAGCAGCGCACCTCTTCAGGCGCTTCGAGGCGGTATTCGACGAGCTCGGGCGAGAGCTGCACCTCGCCCTGCGCGACGGCGTGGTAGGCGATGATGACCTGGTTCATGCGCTGGAAGTCGTAGGCGCCGATCAGCGAGAGCGCGCTCACGTCGAGGTTGGTTTCTTCCTTGACCTCGCGCACCAGCCCTTCCTGCGGCGACTCGCCCGCCTCCATGAAACCCGTGATGAGCCCAAAAGCCTGCTTGTTGGGCCAGGCCGCGTTGCGCGCGAGCAGCACGCGCCCTTCGAGCTCGATCACCGCGGCGAGCACGGGCGTGGGGTTGTTCCAATGCGTCCAGCCGCAGGCCGGGCAGCGCAGGCGTTCTTTGTGGATGCCGTCGTCTTCGGCGACGGCCAGCAGCATCAGCGGCGTGCCGCAGTGGGTGCAGTAGCGGGTTTCGTAGCGCATGGATGTTTCAACCTTCGAAGTCGCAATGAGAGCGGAAAGGAGCGGAAAGGGGGCGAAAAACGGCCCGGGGAGCAAAAGCGATTCTCGCGCATCCCGCGCCCGTCGTGCGGATTCTCAGAGTTCGAGGCCGCGCAGGTACTCGCGGAACGATGCGCCCACTTGCGGATGCTGCAAGGCCAGCTCCACGGTCGCTTCCAAAAAACCCTCTTTGCTCCCGCAATCGTAGCGCTTTCCGCTGTATTGGTAAGCGTAAACGGCCTCTTTTCCGAGGAGTCTGGCGATGCCGTCGGTGAGCTGGATCTCGCCGCCCACGCCGCGCGGCTGCTGGCGGATTTCCTCGAACACGCCGGGCGTGAGGATGTAGCGGCCCGCCACGCCCATGCGCGAGGGCGCGTCGGCGGCCTTGGGTTTTTCGACGATGCGCTCAATGCGGATCAGCGGGCCGCCGGCGCTCTCGCCCGCGACGATGCCGTAGCGGTGCACCTGGTCGGCGGGCACCTCCTGCACGGCGATGACCGAGCGGCCCTGCTGGCGGAACGCGCTCATCATCTGCGCGAGCACGGGCGCGCCACCCGGCGGGCCGACCATGAGGTCGTCGGCGAGCAGCACGGCGAAGGGTTCGCGGCCCACGAGCGGCTCGGCACACAGCACCGCATGGCCCAGGCCCAGCGAGCGCGGCTGGCGCACGAAGGCGCAGTCCATGTCGCTGGGCTGCACCGAGCGCACGAGCGCAAGCAGTTCGTCTTTGCCCGCAGCTTCGAGCTCCGCCTCGAGCTCGTAGGCGGTGTCGAAGTGGTCCTCGATCGCGCGCTTGCTGCGCCCGGTGACGAAGATCATGTGCCGTATGCCCGCGGCGTAGGCTTCTTCGACGGCGTACTGGATCAGCGGTTTGTCCACGATGGGCAGCATCTCCTTGGGCGATGCCTTGGTGGCGGGCAGAAAGCGTGTGCCCAGGCCGGCGACGGGAAACACGGCTTTTTGGACGCGGGAACTTTGGGGCATGGTGGGCCTTTCAGAGAGTGCTGCAGATTCGGGAGTTGACAGACGATCGGGCCCGCTCAGCCGAGCCGCGCGAGCTGGTCGCGCAGGCGCGCGAGCGTGGCGCCGAAGTCGGCCACGCGCTTTTGCTCCTGCGCGATCACCGCGGGCGGAGCCTTGGCGACGAAAGCGGCGTTGCCCAGCTTGCCCTGGGCCTTGGCGATCTCGGCTTCGAGCCGCGCCACCTCTTTACCTAGGCGGGCTTTTTCGGCGGCGACGTCGATCTCCATGTGCAGGCACAGGCGCGCTTCGCTGACCACGGCCACGGGGGCGGCCTGCGCAGCCTGCGCCCAGGCGGCCTCGTCGTCGAACACCTGTACCTCGCTGAGCTTGGCCAGCGCCTGCAACAGCGGCGCCACGCCGCGCACGAAGTCCGCCTGGCCCACGGCGTACAGCGGCAGGCGCTGCGCGGGCGAGACGTTCATCTCGCCACGCAGCGTGCGGCAGGCATCGACCAGCGCCTTGAGCTGCTCCATGTGCGCCTCGGCCGCGGTATCGATGCGCTCGGGCTGCGCCTGCGGGTATTCGGCGATGCCCACCGACGGGCCCGCGCGGCCCGCCACGGGCGCGACGGCCTGCCACAGCGCCTCGGTGATGAACGGAATCAAGGGGTGCGCCAGGCGCAACACGGTCTCGAGCGTGCGGATCAGCGTGCGCCGCGTGGCGCGCTGCTGCGCTACGTTGCCGCACTGGATCTGCACCTTGGCGATCTCGAGGTACCAGTCGCAGAACTCGTTCCAGACGAAGTCGTAGAGCGCGTGCGCGACATGGTCCAGGCGGTACTCGGCAAAGCCCTGCGCGACTTCGGCCTCGGTGCGCTGCAGGCGCGAGACGATCCAGCGGTCGGGCTGGCTGAAATCCAGATAGCCGCCTTTACAGCCCGCAGCGCTGTGCACATCGAGCCCGCAGTCCTGCCCCTCGCAGTGCATGAGCACGAAGCGGCTCGCGTTCCAGAGCTTGTTGCAGAAGTTGCGGTAGCCCTCGCAGCGCTTGCTGTCGAAGTTGATGCTGCGCCCCAGGCTCGCGAGCGCCGCAAAGGTAAAGCGCAGCGCATCGGCGCCGTAAGCCGGGATGCCCTGCGGGAATTCCTTGATCGTTGCCTCGCGCACCTTGGGCGCCGTCTCGGGGCGGCGCAGGCCCGTGGTGCGCTTGGCGATCAGCGGCTCGAGCGCGATGCCGTCGATCAAGTCCACCGGGTCGAGCACGTTGCCCTCGCTCTTGCTCATCTTCTTGCCGTGCGCGTCCAGCACCAGGCCGTGGATATACACATCGCGAAACGGCACGCGCCCCGTGAAGTGGGTGGTCATCATGATCATGCGCGCCACCCAGAAGAAGATGATGTCGTAGCCCGTGACGAGCACGCTGCTGGGCAGGTAGAGGTTGTAGTCGTCGGTGGGCGCGTCGGTCTGGTGCGGCCAGCCCATGGTGCTGAAGGGCACGAGCGCCGATGAATACCAGGTGTCGAGCACGTCGGGGTCACGCCGCAGCGCGCCGGTGTAACCAGCTTTTTGCGCTTTAGCGGCCGCCTCGTCTGCGTTACGCGCTACGAAAACCGTACCATCTTCGGCGTACCAGGCCGGAATCTGGTGCCCCCACCAGAGCTGGCGGCTGATGCACCAGTCCTGGATGTTGTGCATCCATTGGTTGTAGGTGTTGACCCATTGCTCGGGCACGAAGCGCACCGCGCCCGACGCCACCGCGTCGCGCGCCTTCTGCGCGATGCTCTTGCCCGTGGGGTCTTGCTCGCTCACTTTTTCGAGGGCCACGAACCACTGGTCGGTCAGCATGGGCTCGACCACCTCGCCGGTGCGCGTGCAGACCGGCACCATGAGCTTGTGTTTTTTGGTTTCGACCAGCGCGCCCGCGGCCTGCAGGTCTTCGACGATGCGCTTGCGCGCCACGAAGCGGTCCAGGCCGCGGTATTTTTCGGGCGCGTTGTCGTTGATCGTGGCCTGCAGCGTGAGCACGCACAAAAGCGGCAGGCCGTGGCGCTGGCCCACGGCGTAGTCGTTGGCGTCGTGCGCGGGCGTGACCTTGACCACGCCGGTGCCGAATTCCTTGTCCACGTAGCTGTCGGCGATCACCGGAATCTCGCGCCCCACGAGCGGCAGGATCACGCGCGTGCCGACAAGATGGCGGTAGCGCTCGTCCTCGGGGTGCACCATCACGGCCACGTCGCCGAGCATGGTTTCGGGCCGCGTCGTCGCCACCGTGAGGCTGCCGCTGCCGTCGGCGAGCGGGTACGCGATGTGCCAGAGGAAGCCGTCGCGCTCTTCATTTTCGACCTCGAGGTCAGAGACCGCCGATTGCAGCTTCGGGTCCCAGTTGACGAGCCGCTTGCCGCGGTAGATCAGGCCCTGTTCATGCAGGCGCACGAAGGTTTCGGTGACCACCTGCGACAGGCGTGCGTCCATGGTGAAGTATTCGCGGCTCCAGTCCACGCTGTCGCCCAGGCGGCGCATCTGCTGCGTGATGGTGCTGCCGCTGCGCTCCTTCCACTCCCACACTTTGGCGACGAAGTTGCGGCGCGCCTCCTCGGGCGTGGCGCCGAGGTCGTGGCGCGAGAGGCCCTGCTCCTGCAACTGGCGCTCGACCACGATCTGCGTGGCGATGCCCGCGTGGTCGGTGCCCGGCACCCACACCGTGTTGTAGCCACGCATGCGGTGGTAGCGCGTGAGGCTGTCCATGATGGTCTGGTTGAACGCATGCCCCATGTGTAGCGTGCCCGTGACGTTGGGCGGCGGCAGCTGGATGCAAAACGGCGGCGCGTCTTCCGTCGGGCGGCCCGTGCCGCGGTAACCCGCGGCGCCGTAGCCGCGGCGCTCCCACTCGGGGCCCCAGAAGGCCTCGAGCGGGGCGGGGTCGAAGGATTTGGACAGGTTGGCCAGGCCGGGCTGTTGGGGGGTGTCGCTCATCGGTCGCACGTGAAAACGGCACCCCATGCGGATGCCGTCGGGTTGATAGGCAGGAAAGACAAAGATTCTAGCGAGCCCTTTCCTGCGAGCGCTCCATCCGAGCAGACGCTCAGGCCAATGCCGCGAGCAGCGCGGCGTCGAACGCCTGCGCGCGCTCGAACTGCACCCAGTGGCCCGCGTCCGGGATCAGCGTCAGGCCGCGGAAGTCGGGCGCGGCCGCGGCGTAGGCGTCTTCGAGCTGGTGGATCCAGTCCTTGTAGAGCGCGTCGTACTGGCCGTAGATGGCGTACACGGGGCAGGGCACGCGCGGCAGCGAGCGCGCGAGGATGTCGGTGTGCGACAGCCGCCGGTGCGGCGCGCGGTCACGCAGCACGTTGGCCACGTGCAGCCGCAGCGCGAAGTCGTCGATGCACGCCTTGTCCCAGAGCATCAGCGCGCCGAGGTTGTAGCGGTGAATGTCAAGCTGCTCCTCAAGCGTGGACAGATGGCGCCAGGCCTTGAGCTCGAACTGGCGCTTGGGCACCACGCCCATCGCGGGCGCGCCCACGAGCACGAGGCGGCGCGCGAGCTGCGGGTGCGCGGCCAGCAGCAGGCCCGCGGTGAGCCCGCCGAACGAAAAGCCGACCAGATCGCAGGGCTGCCCGTCCAGCAATTGCGCGAGCCCCGCGCGCAGCGGCTCGACCGCGCCGTCGGCGTCGCCACCGAACGGCGAGCTCGCCGAGTCGCCAAAGCCGGGCAGATCGGGCGCCCAGACCTGGTGCCCCGCAGCCACGAGCACTTCGATGTTGCGCAGCCAGTGCGTCCAGCTACCGGCGCCGCCATGAAACAACACGAGCGGCGCCGCGCCGGGCCGCGCCTGGCCCCAGACATGCCAGACCAGCGCGCCCGTGCCGCAGGGCGTGGTGTGGCGCGTGGCCAGCGCTTCGAGGGCGCGTGCTTCTTCGGGAAGGGAGAAATCTTGTTCCATGACCATCACCAACTTGCGATGCCGTCAATAGCGAGGGCATAGCCTTGCACGCCAAAGCCGCACAGCTGCGCCTTGGCCGCGGCGGCGATGTAGGAATGGTGGCGAAACGGCTCGCGCGCATGCACGTTGCTGATGTGCAGCTCGACGAGCGGCACGCCCGTGCCCTTGATGGCGTCGAGCAGCGCGATGCTGGTGTGCGTGTAGGCGCCGGCGTTGAGCACCACGCCCGCGAGTGCGCCCGTGGCGTGCAGGCGCCCGGCCTCGTGCAGCCAGTCCACGAGCGCGCCTTCGTGGTTGCTTTGGTGAAAGCGCAGCGCAAAACCATGGCGTGCGCAGGCCGCGGCGCACAGCTGTTCTACGTCGGCCAGGGTCTGCGCGCCGTAGATGGCGGGCTCGCGCGTGCCCAGCAGGTTCAGGTTGGGGCCATTGAGGACGAAAACGGTTTTCACGGGGAATCGGCTCCGGACGATGCCACCGCTGGCAGCGGCGGCAAGGAAGATGGGAGCCGATTATGCGGTGCGCGGAAAAGCGTCCGGGCCGCTCAGGGCAGGGCTGCGGCGGCAGCCCAGAGAAACCATGGGCAACGAAGCATTGGCAACTGGCAGAGGCAAAGTCAGCGCCTATGGCCTTCCCACCCGTGCCCATGACGATGATGGTGACCGCCGTGGTGCCAGCCGCGCGGTGCCACGACCACAGGCGCGCCGTAATAGACGGGGCGCGGAGCGTAATAGACGGGCCGCGGGGCGTAAACCACGGGTGCTGGCGCATAGTAAACCGGTGCCGGCGCGATCACTGGGGCTACCACGGCCGGGTAGGCATTGCCCACGCCTACGGCCACGCCCGGCGATGCCACGCCGACCGACCAATACACCGAGTCACGTGCCTGCGCGGCGCCAGCGCCCAACAACAACGCTGCACCCAAGCCCAGGCTGGCGATGGCAAAGCGGGAAGAAAAACGAGCTTTTTTCATGGAAATCTCCTTCGAGACCGTTTTAGTCTTGCTGTCCGGGCCTTGCAAAGGCTGCCGGACTTGTGGATATAACGCAGCAATTGCGCCCCAGGATGTCACACGCCAGCGTGAAGCTTGTTTCTGCACGTAAACGCGATACGCCGTGGCGCAGGGTGCGGGAGGTGTAGCGGCGCCTCGGTGTCGCGCGTGGAGCGTGCCTACAATCGCCGCCATGAGTTCGTCGCATTCCCCCGCCAACGCCCCCGGTAGCGCTCAAGACGCCGCTGCACCGCGCCCGCCGTCGCCCCCGCCCAGCAATTTTCTGCGCCAGATCATCGAGCATGACCTCGCCGAGGGCAAATTCGCCCAGGCACGCTGGGGCGGCAGCCCGGGCGACGCGGCGCACCATGCCACAGGGCCGCTCGACCCGGCGCGCATCCGCACGCGCTTTCCGCCCGAGCCCAACGGCTATTTGCACATCGGCCACGCCAAGAGCATCTGCCTGAATTTCGGCCTGGCGCGCGACTACGGCGGCGTGTGCCATCTGCGCTTCGACGACACCAATCCCGAAAAAGAAGACCAGGAGTACGTGGACGGCATCATCGACGCGGTGCGCTGGCTCGGCTTCGACTGGCACGCCTTCGGCACCGAGCACCTCTACTACGCGAGCAGCTATTTCGACTTCATGTACCGCGCGGCCGAGTACCTGATCGAGCAGGGCTTGGCCTACGTCGATGAGCAAACGCCCGAAGAGATGCGCGCGCGCCGCGGCGACTTTGCCACGCCGGGGGTGGACAGCCCCTACCGCACGCGCAGCGTGGCCGAGAACCTCGCGCGCTTTCGCCAGATGAAGGAGGGCGAGCTGCCCGACGGCGCCGCGGTGCTGCGTGCCAGGATCGACATGGCCTCGCCCAACATCAACCTGCGCGATCCGGCGCTCTACCGCATCAAGCATGCCGCGCACCACGCCACCGGCATGCGCTGGTGCATCTACCCGATGTACACCTTTGCGCACCCGATCGAGGACGCGCTCGAGCGCATCACGCACAGCATCTGCACGCTCGAATTCGAAGACCAGCGCCCGTTCTACGACTGGCTGCTCGACCACCTCGCCGCGGGCGGGTTGATTGCCACGCCGCAGCCGCGCCAGTACGAGTTCGCACGCTTGAATCTGACCTATGTGGTCACGAGCAAGCGCAAGCTCAAGCACCTGGTCGATACCGGCATCGTGCAAGGCTGGGACGATCCGCGCATGCCCACCATCGTCGGCCTGCGCCGCCGCGGCTACACGCCCGAGGCGATCCAGCTTTTTTGCGAGCGCATCGGCGTCACCAAAGATTACAGTTGGATCGAATACAGCGCCCTCGAAGGCGCGCTGCGCGACGACCTCGAGCACAAGGCGCCGCGCGCGATGGCCGTGCTCGAGCCGCTCAAGCTCGTGCTCACGAACTGGGACGATCTGTTCGGCGCGGGCCACCTCGAACCCTGCGAGCTGCCGGCCCTGCCGCATGCGCCGCAAGACCAGCCCGCGCCGCCGCCGCGCCGCTTCACGCTGGGCAAAGAGGTCTGGATAGAGCGCGACGACTTCACCGAATTGCCGCCCAAGGGCTATAAGCGCCTGTTCCCGAGCAACCGCGTGCGCCTCAAAGGCGGCTTCGTGATCGAATGCACAGGCTGCGTGAAGGACGCGAACGGCCAGGTCACCGAGGTGCACGCCAGCGTGCTGCCGGACACCAAGAGCGGCACGCCCGGCGCGGACAGCGTCAAGGTCAAGGCGGCCATCACCTGGGTGGGCGTGGCCGACGGCATCAGCGCCGAAGTGCGCCTTTACGACCGCCTGTTTACCGACGCGCAGCCCGACGCGGGCGGCAAGGACTTTTTGCAGCTGCTCAACCCGCAGAGCCTGCGCGTGGTGCAGGCCATCGTCGAGCCCTCGCTCGCCACGGCACGCCCTGACGACAAGTTCCAGTTCGAGCGCCACGGCTACTTCGTCGCCGACCGCGTCGAGCACACGCCGCAGCACCCCGTGTTCAACCTGGCCGTGGGGCTCAAGGACAGCTGGGGCAAGTGAGCCTGGCAAAAGGACTTTCCATGGGCAAAGATCAACCCGCGACACCCCCAGCCAACGCGCCAGCGACGGGTGACAAAAGAACAGCCACGGATAGACGCCAGCAGGAGCAAGGCCCACCCACGCGCCACGAGCGGCGGCGCAGCATCGAAAGGCGCCAGCCCGAGGTCGAGGAGTTGCACCTTTCGGCAGAAGACCTGGAAGCGCTGGGCTTCACGCCCCCAAAGTCTGCGGGTGAATATAAGAAACGATAGCTATAAGCGCTTGATATACCTTGGGAAAAGCGCTTTTTTTATCCAAATTTCCCGGTCAAGGCAAAGCCCTTGAGCCATTGCGCGCACAGCAGATAGACAAGCACCAGCAGCGCCATTCCGCCGAGCATGTCCCAGCCCGGCTGCACGAAGCCGAACCAGCCGGCGAGCGGCGTGAACGGCAGCACCAGGGCCACGGCGAGCGCCGCCAGGGACGAGGCCGTGAGCGCGGGGTGCGGCCTGTCCTGCCAGGGCAGGGCGCGCGTGCGGATGATGAAGATCACCAGAATCTGCGTGGCCATGGATTCCATGAACCAGAGCGTGTGAAAGGCCTCGGGCGTCGCGCGGTACAGCCACAGCAGGCCCGCGAACGTCGCCAGGTCGAACAGTGAAGACAGCGGCCCCATGATGCCCGCGAAGCGCAGCAGGCCGTGCATGTCCCACACCTGCGGGCGCGCCAGGGCTTCGGGGCGCACGGTGTCGAAGGGGATGCCGACCTCGGAAAAGTCGTACAGCAGGTTGTTGAGCAGCACCTGCGTGGGCAGCATGGGCAAGAAGGGCAGCAGCAGCGAGGCTGCGGCCATGGACAGCATGTTGCCGAAATTGGAGCTTGCCCCCATGCGCACGTACTTGAGGATGTTGACGAAGGTGCGCCGCCCTTCCTCGACGCCGTCGGCCACGACTTCGAGGTCCGAGGCCAGCAGGATCATGTCCGCTGCGGCCTGCGCCACGCCGCTCGCGCCCTCGACCGACAGGCCGACGTCGGCCACCTTGAGCGCGGGTGCGTCGTTGATGCCGTCGCCCAGAAAGCCCGTGACCGTGCCGCGGGCCTGCAGCGCATGCACGATGCGCGCCTTCTGGTCGGGCGTGAGGCGGCCATAGACGTCCACCGCCTGCACCTGCACCGCGAGCGCCTCGTTGCCGAGCTGCGCGATGTCGGCGCCTGTGAGCACCTGCTCGGCCTGCAACCCCATCTGCTGCGCCAGCCGCTGCACCACGACGGGGTCGTCGCCCGAAAGAATCTTGAGCCGCACCCCGGCCGCGGCAAGCCGCGCGATCGCCGCGGGCGCGCTCGGCTTGGGCGGATCGGCAAAGGCGCACAAGCCCTCGAAGACGAGCCCCGACGCCTCGAGTTCCTGCGGCACCGCGTCCTGCAGCGCCCAGCGCCGCGAGGCCACGGCGAGCACGCGCAGGCCTTGCTGCGCGAGCTGGCGCAGGCGCGCGGCGTCCTGCGCGCGCTCGGCTTCGCCCTGCGGCAGCAGCTGGTCGCCCGCGCGCCGCTGCGTGCACAGCGGCAGCACGGCCTCGGGCGCGCCTTTGACGATCAGCAGACGCTCTATTTGTGATAGCTCCCCATGCTCTTCGTTATTCGCGTTGCGTGCCGGTTGGCATTCAGCCAGCACGCTCCCCAGGCGCCGGCTGAAGTCGAACGCCTGGCGGCGCAGCAGCGTCCAGCCCTGCGCTGCCTCGGGGTGCGCGGCCTGCAGCGCCGCGTCGAGCGCGCCGCGGTCGCCGCCCAGATCGGCCGCGATGGCGGCGAGCTGCGCAGCGCGCGGGTCGGGGTTGCCGTCTGCGCCCAGGCTGCGGTCGAGCGCGATCTCGGCGCGCGTCAGCGTGCCGGTCTTGTCGGTGCACAGCACCGTCATCGCGCCCAGGTCGTGGATGCTCGCGAGGCGCTTGACGATGACCTTGCGCGCCGCCATGCGCAGCGCCCCGCGCGAGAGCGTCACGGTGGTGATCATGGGCAGCAATTCGGGCGTGAGCCCCACGGCCAGCGCCACGGCAAACAGCAACGACTCGAGCACCGGCCGGCCGAACAGCATGTGCGCGGTGAGCACCAGCAGCACGAGCGCGAGCGTCAGGCGTGCCGTCATGAGGCCGAAGGCGTGCATGTCGCGCTCGAACGGTGAGGGCTGCTGCGCCTCGCTGAGCACCAGCGCGGCAGCGCCGAACACCGTATTGCGCCCCGTGCCCACGACCAGCGCCAGCGCCTCGCCCGTCTGCGCCACGGCGCCGCGAAAGAGCGCGTTGCGCGCCTCGGCCGGGCTGGTGGCATTGACCACGCCGGGGTGCTTTTCGACGGGGTAGGGCTCGCCCGTGAGCGCGGCTTCGCCTGCGGTGAAGGCGTCGGATTGCAGCACCAGCGCGTCGGCGGGGATGATGTCGCCCGCGCGCACGCGGATCACGTCGCCGGGCACGATGTCCTGCACCGGCACCTGGCGAAAAACGCCGTCGCGCAGCACTTCGGCACGCAGCGCCACGGACTGGCGCAGCATCTCGGCGGCGCGCGTCGCGCGGCCTTCCTGCAGCGTGTCCAGGCCGATCGAGAGGCCCAAAATGGCCACGATGATGCCGCCGCCCACGTTGTCGCCCGTAGCGGCCGAGATGGCGCCCGCGCCCAGCAGGATCAGCGACAGCGGCTCCAAAAGGCGCCGCCCCATGGCGCGCAGCAAGCCACGGCTGGGCGGCGCTGCGTCGCTGTTGGGCCCGTAGCGCGCAAGCCGCGCCTGCGCCTCGCTCGCGCTGAGCCCTGCAGCACTGCACTGCAACTGGGCATAAAGCGCCTCGGGCGCTTGTTGCCAAAAAGGCAAGGTGTGCACGGGCGCGGGGCTCATGGGTCAGACAGAGGGTCGGGCCAGAGGTCTGAAAATACTACATAAAAAATAGCTGCTTATGCTTTATATATAAGCACTTGCAGCCATTTTCATGCTTTATCGAGGCGCGGGTCGCCATGCGGGGCATCGTCGGGCGGCGCCTCGGTGGGCACGCGAAAAGACTCGCTGGCCCAGGCGCCCAGGTCGATCTGCTTGCAGCGCTCGCAGCAAAACGGCCGATAAGGGTTGCTGGGGCCGTAGATGCTGTCGCCGCCGCAGGCCGGGCAGATGACGTGCCGCTCGGGCGCGGGTGGCTGCAGCGCGGGAGTGTGGGGCATGGCGTCACGCGCACAAGGCGATTTCGAATGCGGCATCCTCGCCGCTGGCGAGCAAGCGACCGTCGGCCTGCTGGCGCAAAAGCCGCACCGAAACGAGCAGGCGGTTGCCGCTGATCTCGGGAATCAGACCGAGTGCTGGGTCTATGCGCAGGCGCAAAAGCTGGAAGGTGCGGCCCTGCGGCAGGTTCTGCTGAAACTGGCCTCCGACGACCGCAACCTTTTGCGGTATGCCGGCATTGCGCAGCAATTTGAGCAGCAGATACACGGTTTCGGCGAGCGGCGCCAGCGTTCCCGCCCAGTGCTGCAAGTCCTGCTGGCGCGCCTCGGGGCTCTGGTGTTGCCAGGCGTAGTAGGCGGGCAAGTCGAAGCTGCAGGTGCCACCGGGGATGCCGATGCGGTTGCGTATGCCCATGAGCCACTCGTTTTCGGTCAGGCTTTGGCCGATCTTGCCGGGCTCTGCGTTGAGCGCGGCATGGCAGTGGTCGAGCTGCTCCAGCACGGCGTCGAGTGCCTGCTCCGAGATCGAAGGGTTGCCGCGGTAGCTCTCGAGCTGCTGCTTGTGCTTCTCGATGTCTTTGAACAGGTCGGCCTTGAGGTCGGAGCGCGCGGCCACGTCCATGAGCTCGAACAGGGTGGCGAGCGCGAAGTGGTGGTCCAGCGCCTGCGCGCGCGGGATCAGCTCGCCCAGCCGCAGCAGCAGTTGCTCCAGCCGCAGATAAGTGCGCACGCGCTCGTTGAAGGGGTACTCGTACAGGATCACGCTGAGGGCTTCCTCGGGGCTCGGGGTGTCGCGGCCGTTGCCGGTGGCTGCGCAAAAGCAGGCAGCACACCGTCATCGGCGCCGTGCGGGATCATAGCCCCAAGCATTGCAGCGTTTGCGCCACCTGCTGCTGCAAGTCGGCCAAACTTACACCGTCGTCGTTGTAGATCACCACGTCGGCCGCGCCGCGGCGCGCCGCGCGCGTTGCCTGTGCGGCGATGATGGCCTCCACGGCGGCGCGCTCCAGGCCGTTGCGCGCCATCACGCGCTGGACCTGCGTTTCGACCTTGCAGTCCACCACCAGCACGGCGTCGAGCCGGCGTTCCCAGTGGCCGGATTCCACGAGCAGGGGCACGTCAAACAAGACCAAGGCGCTGCCTTGCGCGATGGCCTCGCGTGTGCGCCGCTCGTTTTCCTGCGCGACACAGGGGTGCACGATGGCTTCGAGCCGGACGCGCGCCGTCGGGTCGGAAAAGGCGAGGCGGCGCATGCGCTCGCGGTCCATGGCACCGTCGGGCGCGACATATTCAGACCCAAAGGCCTCGGCGATCGCCGCCATGGCCGCGCCGCCAGGCCCCGTCACGGCGCGTGCGATCTGGTCGGCATCGATCAAGGCGGCGCCGTGCGCAAGGAACATCTGCGCGACCGTGCTCTTGCCGCTGCCTATGCCACCCGTCACACCGAGGCGCAAGGTTTTTTGCATGTGTTTCATCCCAGCAGCGTCCAGACAGCCTGCAAGATGGCGCCAGGCCCGAACACCATGGCGACTATGCCCGCACCGGCCAAAAAGGGCCCAAAAGGCACGTAGCCGCCCGGGCGCAGCGTGTGGAATACTTTCATGGCGATGCCCACCAGCGCGCCGATCACCGAAGCGAGCAGGATGATGGGCACCAGAGCCTGCCAGCCAAACCAGGCACCCAAGGCAGCAAACAACTTGAAGTCGCCAAAGCCCATACCCTCCTTGCCCGTGGCGAGCTTGAAGCCCCAATACACCAGCCACAGCGACAAATATCCTGCCGCCGCGCCGACCACGGCCTGGGTGAGCGGCACGCCGATCCAGCCCAGCACAGAAGCCAGCAAGCCCGCCCACAGCAAAGGCTGGGTGATGTCGTCGGGCAGCAGCGTGGTGTCCCAGTCTATGCAGGCCAGCGCGAGCAAGGCCGCCGCAAAGCCGCACCAGCAAAGTCCCGCAGGCGTCCAACCCCAGCGGGCGATGCACCAGGCAAAGAGGCCAGCGGTCGCCAGTTCAACGAGCGGATAGCGCCAGCCTATGCGCGCACCGCAGGCTGAACAGCGCCCGCGCAGATACACAAAGCTCAGCACGGGGATGTTTTCCCACCAGCGCACGCCATGCCCGCACGCGGGGCAGCGTGAGCGTGGCGTCCAGAGGTTGAAGGTTTGCGCGGGCGCAGCCGGCGCCATCGTCGCGGCATGCGCCGTGGGCTTTGCGGCATCGGATTGCTGCTGTGCGGCAAACTCGGCGCATTCCGCCGCCCACTGCCGTTCCATCATCTTGGGCAGGCGGTAGATGACAACGTTGAGAAAACTGCCGAGCAGCAGACCCAAAACACCTGCCAGCGCGACTTGCACCGCCGGCGGCCAAAGCTCCAGGCCCATCAAACGACCTGTCCGAGCTTGAAGATGGGCAGGTACATCGACACCACGATGCCGCCGATGATGACCCCCAGAAACACGATGATGATGGGCTCCATCAGGCTCGAGAGGCCCGCCACCATGTCATCGACCTCGGCTTCGTAAAAATCAGCGGCCTTGCCCAGCATGTGGTCTATGGAGCCGGATTCTTCGCCAATCGCGCACATTTGCAGCACCATCGAGGGAAAAATATTGGCATCGGTCATGGCGGCAGTCAGGCTGGTGCCTACGGAAACCTCCTGCTGAATTTTCTTGGTTGCTATTTCGTAAACCGAATTCCCTGCGGCACCACCCACGGAGTCCAGTGCCTCGACCAAGGGCACGCCAGCGGCGAACATGGTCGATAGGGTGCGCGTCCAGCGGGCGACGCAGGACTTGTCGACGAGCGGACCAAAAATCGGCAAACGCAGCATCAGGCGATCCATGAACATCTGCATTTTTTCATTGCGTCGCCAGGCCTGCATGAAAAAATAAATGCCGCCCCCAATAACACCGAAAATCAGCCACCACCAGCGCACGAAAGTGTCACTCATGCTAATGACGAACAGCGTGGGTGCAGGGAGGTCGGCGCCGAAAGAGGTAAAAACTTCCTTGAATGCCGGAATCACGAAAATCATGATGATCGTGACCACCACGAAGGCCACGATGATCACCGACACCGGGTACATCAGGGCCGATTTGATCTTGGACTTGATGGCCTCGGTTTTCTCCATGTAGGTTGCAAGCCGATCGAGCAACGAATCCAGAATACCCGCAGCCTCACCGGCCTCCACCAAGTTGCAATACAGGCTGTCGAAATACATGGGATATTTGCGAAAAGCACTGCTCAAGGCCGTGCCCGTTTCCACGTCCATGCGGATATCGTTGAGCAGTTTGCCCACACTGGGGTTGGTGTTGCCGCGCCCGACGATATCGAAGGCTTGCAGCAGCGGCACGCCCGCCTTCATCATCGTGGCCAACTGGCGCGTGAACAGAGCAATGTCCTTGGGCTTGATTTTTCTGCCCGTGAGCATGCGGCGTTTTTTGATTTTCGTGGGCAGCACGCCCTGACGGCGCAGGGAGGCTTGCACCTGGTTTTCACCGACGGCGCGTGTTTCCCCACGGACTATCTTGCCGTTGCGGTCTTTGCCTTCCCACTCAAAGACGAAGTCTTTGACGTCTCTTTTCGATACTGCGGTCGCCATGCTGCTTCCTCGTATGTTTAATCGTTGGTGACGGCCAGCACTTCCTCGAGCGAGGTCAGGCCCATTTTGACCTTGTGCAGGCCGGATTCGCGCAATGAACGCACACCTTCCAGGCGGGATTGTTCGGCAATTTCCAGTGCACTTCCATCACGCAAAATGATGCGCTGAATTTCTTCCGAAATGGGCATCACCTGGTAAATGCCGACGCGGCCCTTGTAGCCGTTGTTGCAGGCAGAACAACCTACGGCATGATAGGGCATCCAGGAGCCATCGAGTTCGTGTTCCTGGAAGCCGGCATCCAGCAGCGCCTCCATGGGAATGTCGGCGGGCTGCTTGCAGCTCGGGCAAAGTCTGCGGGCCAGGCGCTGTGCCGTGATCAGGATGACGCTGGAAGCAATATTGAAAGGCGCTACCCCCATGTTGCGCAGGCGCGTCAGGGTCGTTGGCGCGTCGTTGGTGTGCAGCGTGGAAAGCACGAGGTGCCCGGTCTGCGCCGCTTTGACGGCAATGTCCGCCGTTTCCAGGTCGCGGATTTCGCCCACCATGATGATGTCGGGATCCTGGCGCAAAAACGCCCGCAGGGCGACGGCAAAGGTCAGCCCGGCCTTTTCGTTCACGTTGACCTGATTCACGCCGGGCAGGTTGATTTCAGAGGGGTCTTCGGCCGTGGCAATGTTGACCCCGGGCTTGTTCAGGAGGTTCAAACAGGTATAGAGCGAAACCGTCTTCCCGGAGCCCGTGGGACCGGTGACGAGAATCATGCCGTAGGGGCGGTTGATTGCCTGCAGCAGGCGTTCTTTTTCTTCTTGTTCGTAACCCAAGGCTTCTATGCCCATCTTTGCCGAGCTCGGGTCGAGAATACGGATGACGATCTTTTCGCCGAACAAAGTGGGCAGCGTGCTGACACGAAAATCGATGACCCGATCCGGCCCGATTTTCAGCTTCATCCGACCATCCTGGGGCACCCTTTTTTCCGAAATATCCAGGCGGGAAATCACCTTGATGCGCGAAGCCAGCTTGTCCTTGATGGCAATCGGGGGCGAGGCAATCTCACGCAACTCCCCATCGATACGAAAGCGCACGCGGTATTGATGCTCGTAGGGTTCGAAGTGCAGGTCGGACGCGCGCATGTGGAAGGCATCAAGCAGCATCTTGTGCAAGAACTTGACAATGGGCGCATCTTCAACGTCAGAGTTTGCAGCGGCCGCACTTTCATCCGGGGTTTCCGGAGCGACTTCTTCCAGGCCGAAGTCAAAATCGAAGTCCGCCCCATCAGGAATCGAATAATCCGTGGAGCCACTCGACGCTTTGGCACTGGCATCTAGAAAGCGATTGAGCTTGTCATACTCCGCAATGACCCAGTCCACGCCCAATTGGGTCGTGAATTTGATTTTTTCGCTGGCCTCCTGATCCGTCGGGTCTGCGGTGGCGACGATGAGGCGACTTCCACGCTTTGCAAGTGGAACGACACGGTAGGTGCTGCATATTTTCGGATCCAGCAAGCCTTTGGGTAGCCGAATCGGATCAATGGCGCTGATGTCCAGCAAGGGCGTGCCAAAAACATGCGAAACGGTATGGGCCAGATCCGTGGCTGAAACTGCGCCCGAACCGGTCAGCTCAGCAATGAAACTGGTGCGACCCGATTGCGACTTTTTGTAAATCTCTTCCGCTGTTTTTTGGGAGAGCTTTTCTGCAGCAATCAATGCCCGCACCAGCCCTGGCAGAGCGATGGAAGATGCTTCTTTTTGCAGAGGATCAACGGCAGCCATGTAAGCAGCGGTGTGTTAGGTATGGAAAGGATTCCATCCTATCATCATGGGCCACGCTTGAATGTAAGCCGCGTGAAACAAATCCCCGAAGGGGATCGTGGAACGGATGTTCCGTGGCGCGGACAAGAAAGGAACTCTGGTCGGGGTGAGAGGATTCGAACCTCCGGCCTCTACGTCCCGAACGTAGCGCTCTACCAGGCTAAGCTACACCCCGCTATGCCTCTCGAAAATGTGGCGGGATAAATGTCTCATCAGGCGCGCCGCTCGAGAAGCTGAGCCGCCAATTGTAGCAAACCTGAGGTGTAGGGATTTTCCGGCAGTTGCGCCAGCGTAGCGATGGCGCGCCTGGCTTCAGCGTGAGCAGCGTCGCGCGCCACGTGCAAGGCGCCAGTGCTGCGCACGATATGTACGATGTCGTCCAACCGGTCGGTGGAGCCTTGCTCGATGGCGTGGCGCACCAGAGCGGCCTGCTCTGGCGCGCCACGCTGCATGGCGGCAATCAGCGGCAGCGTGGATTTTCCTTCGCGCAGATCGTCGCCGAGGTTTTTTCCCATTTCCGTCGCGTCGCCGTCATAGTCCAGCACGTCGTCGATGATCTGGAATGCGGTGCCCAGCGCCTGCCCATAGGTTGCGCAGGCTTGTTCGACGGCGCTGGGGCTTTGGGCCAGGATGGCTCCCAGGCGTGCGCTGGCCTCGAACAGCTTGGCGGTCTTGGAGCGAATGACCTGCAGATAACCGGCTTCGTCGAGTGAGGCGTCGTGCATGTTCATGAGTTGCAGAACCTCGCCTTCGGCGATGATGTTGGTTGCCTCGGCCAAGACTTCCAGAATGTGCATGTTCCCGGTTTCCACCATCATCTGGAACGATCGGGTGTGTAGAAAATCTCCTACCAGAACGCTCGCAGGATTGCCGAACACCTCGTTGGCGGTGGCGCGGCCTCGGCGCAAGGTGGAGGCATCCACCACGTCATCATGCAGTAGCGTGGCCGTGTGGATGAGTTCTACCACGGCCGCGAGGTTGAAGCGGTGTTGCCCACGGTACCCTAGCGCGCCGCAGACGAGCAGCAAGAGCGCAGGACGCAGGCGCTTGCCACCGGCGGCAATGATGTAGTGCGCAATTTGTGCCACCAAGGGCACGCTAGAGGTGAGACGCCTTGCAATCACCCGGTCCACTTCATGCATGTCTTCGGCAATGAGTGCGAGCGGGGAGGGCAGAGCGGAAATGATGGGAGAGGTCAAGATGGTGGCCGCAACAAATAGCGGCAGATTATAAAAAGCCGGTCGGAGATGGCGGCATGGCTGAACTGGCCCCCATCCAGTGGACGCCACGAATCGCGCTGAGCGTTAGCGTTACCCACCGACGGCCGGTTCGGTCGCTTGCGACGAACCGGGAGCCGGCCGTCGGTGGGTAACGCGGCGCTCTTTGGCGGCGATGCCTTGCCCCGGAGGGTGGGACTGGACCTGCCAGCGCCGTTCAAACTCTGCCGGGCAGAGGTTGCCCAGCGCAGAATGACACGGCGCTCGGTATTGGAGTCACCGATGTCAACGCAAAGTAGAAATGTCCCCTTTTGGAGGAAGAGGTGACCTGACCAGAGTGCCTTGCACACATGGTTGGAAGCCCGGCCATGCCGCACTTCCAACCATGTTTCAGCATATGGCCCCCTGCGCAGCGTCAAGGGTGCGCTGCGCCAGACTTCGTCTGCCCTTGACCCTGCTCCGTGTTCCAGGGGACATTTGTATTTGGCGTAGAAAGGGGACATTTCTACTTTGCGTTGACAAGGTGTGAGAAGGCGCCCAGTTTGGTATACAATGGAGATCTTCTCGGCGTGTAGCGCAGCCTGGTAGCGCACTTGCATGGGGTGCAAGGGGTCGCGAGTTCGAATCCCGCCACGCCGACCAATAAAATCAAGGGCTTACGTGAGATATTGCGTAAGCCCTTTTTCTTTTCTCGCGCGAAACGCGGCTTTGGTTGCCATTTCAACACCAATTGGCGCTTACTTGGTTGCCATTCCCCACGGCGGCCAGGCCTTTCCCCACAAAAAACCGGCGCAAGGCCGGTCTGCAGCGCACGTAGCTGGATAGCGCCTTGCTCATAGTAGGGGTTCGAGTAGGGGTTTGGCACAGGCTCAAGCACACCCCACTCGCCGATGGGCGGGGCTGACCAGTTGCCGAAAACGACTGAACTCAGGCCGGAGCCCTTGACGCCGTCGGAAGGGATGCTGTTCGTTGCCAGCAGCTTGAAGCCCAGCGCAGAAAAACCGGAATCTCCTCCCGGTGTTGCGCCAAGCGCGGCGCTTGCGGGCGCGTAGGACTCGCTTTCCGGCGATCCGAAGCCCCGCCCAAAGTACTGCCCCGTGGTCGCCTCCAGGCGGGCCAGAGCGCCAACAACAGCCGGATTCGTGGTGACCCCAAGTGCGCCATCATCTGCGTTTGCGGCAACAACAGTTTGATGGAGCTGGATCAGGTGGTCGAAGCTGATTGCAGCGCCGTTGCGGGCGGTGGGCACGCCTGCGCTGTCCGCGGGGCGCGCCCGCGCACCGTCCACGTGTCCAGCAGCCCTGCCGGGCCCTCCCCATGCGTTGGCGCCCTCTGTGCGCGGCCCCCCGCCGTTCTTGGTTTAGACCAACGCGTTGTCGTTGCTGCTGCGCGGGCGGCTGCGCGTGAACTCGATGTGCAGCTTCTGCAGCAGCTGCGCCATGCGATGATTGACGTACTCGCTGCCGTTGTCCGAGTGAAAGCCCAGAATCTCGAAGGGAAACTGCGCCATCATCTGCTCGATCACCCACAGCAGGTGCACCTCGCAGATGGTTTGCACTCTGGTCACCACCTGCCACTGTGTGACACAGTCCACCGCGGTGATGTGGTACAGCACCCTTGGTGCCGTCCTGGCCGTCCTGGCCGTCCTGGTGCGCGCTGTCAATGCGAATGAAGACCGCGCGCCCCTGGGGCGCGGGCGCGCGGCGCACGCCTATGGAAGGGGCTTTGACCCCATAGAGTTTGGTGATTGTGACGCGTCGCGTGCGGTGGCCGGCTCCGAGAGGGTATCCATGGTCCGGTCTACTTGCGCCAGCAGCGCTGTGTCAGCGCTGCTGTAGCGGCGCGCAAAGGCGTGTTCGAGGGACGGTAGTTTTTTACCCAGGGCTGGCGGACTTCCGGCGCGCAATCAGTCTGGTGACTTGGGCGCGGCTGTAGCCGCTGAAGCGCTGCACATACGCCAGCACTGCACCTCGGTTGTTGCGCCCAAGGCGTCGGTAGGCAAGGCGCTGCAGCACTTGTGCGATCCAGGCGTAGCGTTCTTCGGGCTGCCGGGCGTTCAGCAGTAGCGCCTGGGTGCCTTCGAGTACTTGGCGCACCTGTTCGAGGGTGCGCACTTGCGTTTCGTTCATGTCGGTCGCCATGGTGTGATGATCGACCCGTTTGGCCGGAGGGCTGCCTGTCAGCCGCTTGCGCTGCTCTTTCCGAACCTGTCTTCAGGCTCATTCCTCGTTGGATAAGACTGCTTGTTGACAGCCATTTTTTTTGTGCCATAATACGAGGCTTCGCGTTGTTAGGCGCGAGTTTCTTGCCCAACAGGAAGTGCTGCAAGTGGTTTGCGGTACGGACGGCGGGCCCAAGACTGACTGGTTGACTTGCAGCTCCGGGTTCGGGGTTGTGAGGTGTGCTGGTACAAGTTGGGAATATTGCAATGATCCAAACAGAATCTCGGTTAGAGGTTGCCGACAACACCGGCGCCAAGTCCGTTCTTTGCATCAAGGTGCTGGGCGGGTCTAAGCGTCGCTATGCAAGTGTCGGTGACATCATCAAAGTGAGTGTCAAGGAGGCTGCTCCGCGTGGTCGCGTCAAAAAAGGCGAGATCTACAACGCGGTGGTGGTGCGCACGGCCAAAGGTATCCGTCGCGGCGATGGCTCTCTTGTGAAATTCGACGGCAACGCTGCGGTGTTGCTCAATAGCAAGCTGGAGCCAATTGGCACGCGCATCTTCGGGCCTGTTACGCGCGAGTTGCGTACCGAGCGCTTCATGAAGATCGTCTCCTTGGCTCCTGAAGTTCTTTGAGGTTGCGCCATGAACAAAATTCGCAAAGGCGATGAAGTCATCGTGTTGACGGGGCGGGATAAAGGCAAGCGTGGCACCGTGGCGTTGCGCAAAGATGAATTCCACCTCGTTGTCGATGGCATCAATGTGGTGAAGAAGCACGTCAAGCCGAATCCCCTGAAGGGTGACGCTGGCGGGATCGTGGAGAAGTCGATGCCTATCCATCAATCCAATGTGGCCATTTTTAATCCGGTCACAGGCAAGGCAGATCGCGTTGGCATCAAGGTGCAGGCCGATGGGGTGCGCGTTCGCGTGTACAAGTCCAGCGGTGCGGAAATCAAGGCGGCCTAAGGAAAAAAAATGGCACGACTCCAGCAAATTTACCGCGAACAAATCGCTCCCGAATTGATGAAGCAATTCGGGTATACCTCGCCCATGGAGGTTCCTCGACTGCTCAAAATCACGCTCAACATGGGCGTGGGTGAGGCTGTGGCCGATAAAAAGGTCATGGACAACGCCGTGGCTGACTTGACCAAAATTGCCGGGCAAAAACCCATAGTGACCAAGGCCAGAAAGGCCATTGCCGGGTTCAAAATCCGCGAAGGCCAGCCCATAGGTTGTATGGTGACGCTGCGCGGCGTCCAGATGTATGAGTTTCTCGATCGTTTCGTGACGGTTGCATTGCCGCGTGTGCGCGACTTCCGTGGTATATCCGGACGCGCTTTTGATGGACGTGGGAATTACAACGTCGGCGTCAAAGAGCAGATCATTTTCCCTGAGATCGAATACGACAAGGTCGATGCCTTGCGCGGCCTCAATATCAGCATCACCACGACGGCCAAAACCGACGCAGAAGCCAAGGCGCTGCTCTCAGGTTTCCGTTTTCCCTTCAAAAACTGAGGTGGCGCATGGCTAAAGTAGCTTTGATTCAGCGCGAGCAAAAGCGCGCAAAATTGGCGGCCAAGTACGCAGGCAAATATGCGGAACTGAAGGCCATTGCCGGCGACGCCAAGCGCAGCGACGAAGAGCGCGAAGTGGCGCGTCTCGCTCTGCAAAAGTTGCCGCGCAACGCAAATCCGACGCGTCAGCGCAATCGCTGCGAAATCACGGGCCGTCCGCGTGGCACTTTCCGTCAATTCGGGTTGGGCCGTGCAAAGATCCGCGAAATGGCTTTTGCGGGTGAAATTCCTGGCATCACCAAGGCCAGCTGGTAAGCAGGCAGGAGAGATTCAACATGAGCATGAGTGATCCTATCGCTGACTTGCTGACCCGCATTCGCAATGCCCAAATGGTCTCCAAGGCCACGGTGAAGGTGCCTGCCTCCAAGGTGAAGGTGGCCATCGCCCAGGTGCTGAAGGATGAGGGGTATATCGACGGCTTCCAGGTGAAGTCCGAAGCTGGCAAGTCTGAACTTGAAATTGCCCTGAAATACTACGCCGGTCGTCCTGTGATTGAGCGTATTGAGCGTGTTAGCCGTCCTGGCCTTCGCGTCTACAAGGGGCGTGATGCCATTCCGCAGGTCATGAATGGTTTGGGTGTCGCCATCGTCACCACTCCCAAGGGCGTGATGACCGATCGCAAGGCGCGTGCTGTCGGTGTCGGCGGCGAAGTGCTTTGCTATGTGGCTTAACGTGGCATTGAGGAGAAACTGAATGTCCCGCGTAGGAAAATTGCCTGTGGTCATCCCCGCAGGCGTGGATGTGTCCATTAAAGAAGACCAAATCAGCGTGAAAGGCGCCGGCGGCACCTTGTCGCTGGGGCAAAACATCTTGGTCAAGGTGCTCCACAATAATGACAAACTAAACTTCGAGCCGGCCAATGAATCCCGCGAGGCCAATGCCATGAGCGGAACTTTGCGTCAGTTGGTCAACAACATGGTGGTTGGCGTCAGCAAGGGCTTTGAGAAGAAGCTGAGTCTCGTTGGTGTGGGTTATAAAGCGCAAGCCAGCGGTTCAAAGCTGAACCTGAGTGTGGGTTTTTCGCATCCTGTGGATATTGAAATGCCCGCAGGGATTACCGTGGCCACGCCCTCTCCAACGGAAGTCGTCATCAAAGGCGCAGACCGCCAACGAGTAGGTCAAATAGCCGCTGAGATTCGTGCCGTTCGTCCTCCCGAGCCTTACAAAGGCAAGGGTATTCGCTATGCGGACGAAAAGATCACGATCAAAGAGACCAAGAAGAAATAAGGAGCTGCACCATGCTGAACAAAAAAGAGCAGCGTCTTCGTCGTGCACGCCAGACCCGTATTCGTATTGCCCAGCAAGGGGTTGCGCGCCTGACCGTGAATCGCACGAATCTTCATATTTACGCCAGTGTCATCTCCGGCGACGGCAGCAAAGTGCTCGCCAGTGCCTCTACCCTGGAAGCCGAAGTGCGCCAGTCGCTCGGTGGGGCGGGAAAAGGTGGCAATGCAGCCGCGGCCCAATTGATTGGCAAGCGAATTGCCGAAAAGGCTAAAGCTGCGGGGATAGAGAGGGTGGCATTTGATCGTTCAGGTTTTGCCTACCACGGTCGCGTCAAGGCTCTGGCCGAGGCGGCGCGCGAAGCTGGTCTGCAGTTCTAAGCGAAGCGAGATACAAAATGGCAAAATTTCAACCCAAGGTACAAGACGAAGGTCGTGACGACGGTTTGCGCGAGAAAATGATCGCGGTGAACCGCGTGACCAAAGTCGTTAAGGGCGGCCGTATTCTCGGTTTCGCAGCCCTGACGGTGGTCGGCGATGGAGATGGTCGCGTGGGCATGGGCAAAGGGAAGTCGAAAGAAGTCCCCGCTGCAGTGCAAAAAGCCATGGAAGAAGCGCGTCGCAATATGGTGAAGGTGTCGCTGAAAAACGGCACCATTCACCACAACGTGATGGGTGTTCATGGCGCTGCTGTTGTGATGATGATGCCCGCACCCAAAGGCACGGGCATTATCGCTGGTGGCCCCATGCGCGCCGTGTTTGAGGTGATGGGCATTACCGACATCGTTGCCAAAAGCCACGGGTCGTCCAATCCGTACAACATGGTACGCGCCACTTTCGATGCGCTGAATAAGTCCACCACACCGGCGGAAGTAGCCGCCAAACGTGGCAAGGCCGTGGAAGACATCTTTGCCTGAACAGGAGTCTGCTATGACAACCCAACAAACCGTCAAGGTTCAATTGGTGCGCAGCCCGATTGGAACCAAAGAATCGCATCGCGCCACGGTACGTGGCCTGGGCCTGCGCAAGCTCAACAGTGTTCGTGAACTGAAGGATACCCCTGAAGTGCGCGGCATGATTAACAAGATCAGTTACCTGGTCAAAGTCCTCTGAGAGATAGATCATGCAACTCAATAGCATCAAGCCTGCAGATGGTGCCAAACATGCCAAGCGCCGCGTTGGCCGTGGTATTGGCTCTGGACTCGGGAAAACTGCGGGGCGTGGCCACAAGGGCCAAAAATCGCGCGCTGGCGGCTACCACAAGGTGGGCTTCGAGGGCGGGCAGATGCCGCTGCAGCGTCGTTTGCCCAAGCGTGGCTTCAAGTCGCAGCAGTTGAGATTCAATGCAGAGGTGACTCTGACGGATCTGGAGCAACTAGGTCTGGGCGAAGTTGATTTGCTGGCGCTCAAGCAGGCCGGGCTGGTTGGTGAAATGATCAAGGCGGTCAAGGTAATCCAGACCGGAAACATCACGAAAGCGGTCAAACTCAATGGCGTTCGGGCTTCGGCTGGCGCCAAGGCGGCTATCGAGGCTGTCGGCGGTTCCGTCGCGTGAAGTGATCTTCTGCCCTAAGCTGAAAGAAGGCACCTGTGGCTACTAATGCTGCTTCGCTTGCGAAAAGTGGTAAGTTCGGTGATTTGCGCCGCCGCTTGGTATTTTTGTTGCTGGCGCTGGTGGTTTATCGCATCGGGGCACATATTCCCGTGCCCGGGATTGACCCAGTGCAGCTGCAGAAATTGTTCAGCGGGCAGCAGGGCGGGATTTTGAACTTGTTCAACATGTTCTCGGGTGGAGCGTTGTCGCGCTTTACGGTCTTTGCACTTGGGATAATGCCGTATATTTCGGCGTCTATCATCATGCAATTGATGACTTACGTCGTACCCACTTTCGAGCAGTTGAAAAAGGAAGGAGAGGCCGGGCGCCGCAAGATCACGCAATATACGCGGTATGGTGCTTTGGCTCTGGCCTTGTTTCAATCAATGGGAATCGCAGTCGCCTTGGAAAGCTCTCCTGGTTTGGTATTGAGTCCTGGCTTTGCTTTTCGCATGACCGCCGTTGTGAGTCTGTCCGCCGGGACGATGTTTTTGATGTGGCTCGGTGAACAGATCACGGAACGCGGTTTGGGCAACGGGATTTCCATCTTGATTTTTGGCGGTATTGCCGCAGGCCTCCCGGGTTCCATAGGTGGTTTGCTCGAGTTGGTGCGTACTGGCGCTATGAGCATACTGTCGGCCATATTCATTGTGCTGGTGGTAGGTGTGGTCACTTACTTCGTCGTGTTCATTGAGCGTGGCCAGCGTAAGATTCTCGTGAACTATGCGCGGCGTCAGGTGGGAAACAAAGTGTACGGCGGGCAGTCATCGCATTTGCCGTTGAAGCTGAATATGGCTGGCGTGATCCCGCCAATATTCGCTTCGTCCATCATTTTGCTTCCTGCTACGATCATGAACTGGTTTGGTGCCGGCGATTCGATGCGCTGGTTGCGCGATATGGCGGGCACCTTGACGCCTGGACAGCCGATTTATACATTGTTGTACGCGGCGGCCATTATTTTCTTTTGCTTTTTCTACACGGCCTTGGTTTTCAATAGTCGTGAAACTGCGGATAATTTGAAGAAAAGTGGCGCATTCATCCCGGGTATTCGCCCGGGCGAGCAAACGGCAAGATATATTGACAAGATTCTGGTGCGATTGACGCTTGCGGGTGCCGCTTACATCACCTTTGTGTGTCTGTTGCCAGAATTCTTGATTATCAAATACAACGTCCCTTTTTATTTCGGGGGCACATCATTGCTGATCATCGTGGTTGTGACGATGGACTTCATGGCGCAAGTGCAGAACTATCTCATGTCGCAGCAATATGAGTCCCTGCTCAAGAAGGCTAGTTTCAAAGCCCAATGAGGTTTTTTCGGATTCCATCGTACTCGACATGCAGTGTCAGGGGATGGGTGGACAAGTTTTAGGAGAGTGAAATGAAAGTTTCGGCTTCGGTCAAAAAAATCTGCCGCAACTGCAAGATCATCCGCCGCAAAGGGGTGGTGCGTGTGATCTGCACTGACCTGCGTCATAAGCAGCGTCAAGGTTGATAAAGAGTAATAGAGGACGCACATGGCACGTATCGCTGGTATCAATATTCCTCCGCATAAACATGCTGAGGTCGGACTGACGGCTATCTATGGAATTGGCCGTACGCGCGCACGTCAGATTTGCGACGCTTGCGGAATTGCTTATTCCAAAAAGATCAAAGAACTCACGGACGCAGATCTCGAAAAAATTCGGGATCAAATTGCACAATACACTCTTGAAGGTGATTTGCGTCGTGAAACCACGATGAACATCAAGCGCCTGATGGACATTGGCTGCTATCGCGGCTTCCGGCATCGCCGTGGTTTGCCTGTACGGGGGCAGCGGACACGTACCAATGCGCGTACCCGCAAGGGTCCGCGCAAGGGCGCAGCGGCATTGAAGAAGTAATTGAAAGACTTGTATGGCCAAATCTCCTTCCAATAGCGCAGCTCAGCGAGTACGCAAGAAGGTTCGCAAGAACGTTTCAGATGGCATTGCACATGTGCATGCTTCATTCAATAACACCATCATCACGATCACGGACCGTCAGGGCAATGCGTTGTCTTGGGCATCGTCCGGTGGCCAAGGCTTCAAGGGCTCTCGCAAGTCCACGCCTTTTGCTGCGCAGGTTGCCTCCGAGGTTGCGGGGCGTGCGGCCATAGAGCAGGGGATCAAGAATCTCGATGTGGAGATCAAGGGCCCCGGGCCGGGCCGTGAGTCTTCGGTGCGTGCATTGGGTGCGTTGGGGATTCGAATCACGTCTATCTCTGACGTGACCCCTGTCCCGCACAATGGATGCCGCCCCCAAAAGCGCCGTCGTATCTGACTCTTTCAAGACCACCGCCGCCTGTGTACGTTTTGCGACGCAGGTGGCTCCCGCATTGACTTGCGGCAGATGAAATAAAGGAAATTCAAGTGGCACGTTATCTCGGCCCCAAGGCCAAACTCTCACGCCGTGAAGGCACGGATTTGTTTCTCAAGAGCGCACGCCGCTCTATTGCAGACAAAGCGAAGTTCGACTCCAAGCCGGGGCAGCATGGACGCACCTCCGGCGCGCGCACGTCCGACTATGGCCTGCAGCTGCGTGAGAAGCAGAAAGTCAAGCGCATGTATGGTGTGCTCGAGAAGCAATTCCGTCGTTATTTCGAAGCCGCGGAAAGTCGCAAGGGGAATACCGGCGCGAACCTGCTTTTCTTGCTTGAGTCGCGTCTCGACAACGTGGTTTATCGGATGGGGTTTGGCTCTACGCGTGCCGAGGCGCGTCAGTTGGTGTCGCACAAGGCCATCACGGTGAATGGCCAGTCGGTGAATATTCCTTCGTACCTGGTCAAGCCCGGCGACGTGGTTGCCGTGCGCGAAAAATCCAAGAAACAAAACCGTGTGATCGAAGCCTTGCAGTTGGCAGCACAGGTGGGGATGCCTGGATGGGTCGAGGTGAATGCCGATAAGGCCGAGGGCGTATTCAAGAAAACTCCGGATCGTGATGAATTCGGTGCTGACATCAACGAATCCTTGATCGTCGAGCTTTATTCGCGTTGATGAAGCGACGGTTCAGTTCATAAACCTTTCGCACCGCGCTATATCGTGGTGCGGGGGCGTTATCAGCCTTACCGGTGTAACGAGCTGGGGGCATTGAGAGGAAGTTTGCATGCAAACCAATTTGCTGAAACCCAAGACGATTGCCGTGGAGCAATTGGGAAATAACCGTGCCCGTGTGGTGCTCGAGCCTTTCGAGCGGGGCTATGGCCATACGCTGGGCAATGCTTTGCGACGCGTTTTGTTGTCGTCGATGGTGGGGTATGCAGCGACTGAAGTGACCATTGCAGGAGTGCTTCACGAATATTCTTCGATCGACGGTGTTCAGGAAGATGTGGTGAATCTCTTGCTGAATCTCAAGGGTGTGGTGTTTAAGCTGCACAATCGCGACGAAGTAACTCTGAGCTTGCGCAAAGAGGGTGAGGGTGCGGTGACGGCGGGTGATATCCAAACGCCGCACGATGTGGAAATAATCAATCCAGGCCATACGATTGCGCATTTGTCACAGGGTGGCAAATTGGACATGCAGATCAAGATCGAGAAGGGGCGTGGATACGTGCCTGGTACGGTGCGCCGCTATGGCGATGAGCCGAGCAAGGCGATTGGCCGGATTGTTCTGGATGCCTCGTTTTCGCCCGTCAAGCGCGTGAGTTACACGGTGGAAAGCGCTCGCGTTGAGCAGCGCACGGACTTGGACAAGTTGGTGCTCGAAATCGAGACCAATGGCGTGATCGCCGCTGAGGATGCTGTGCGCACGTCGGCGAAGATATTGGTCGAACAGCTGGCTGTTTTTGCCCAACTGGAAGGTGGTGAAGTCCCTACTTTTGGTGCCGCCGGTGGCGAGGCCCGCGGGGCTGCTGCGTTCGATCCGATTCTGCTGCGCCCTGTGGACGAATTGGAACTCACTGTTCGCTCCGCCAACTGCCTCAAGGCGGAAAATATCTACTACATCGGTGACCTGATTCAGCGCACTGAGAACGAACTGCTCAAGACCCCCAACCTCGGTCGCAAGTCGCTCAATGAGATTAAGGAAGTTCTTGCGTCCCGTGGCTTGACCTTGGGAATGAGGCTGGAGAACTGGCCTCCCGCAGGTCTTGAGAAACGGTAATTTTTTTCCCTTTATTCAAGGGAAGAGTGCCTCAGGCAGTACCTGATCCGGCTGCCTGATTAAATAATTGATCTAGAAGGAAAGCACTATGCGCCACGGACATGGACTCCGCAAACTCAATCGCACCAGCTCGCACCGTCTTGCGATGCTGCAGAACATGATGAACTCGCTCATTGAGCATGAGGCCATCAAAACCACGCTGCCCAAAGCCAAGGAGTTGCGCCGCGTGATCGAACCCATGATCACTTTGGCCAAGGAAGATAGCGTTGCCAATCGGCGCCTGGCTTTCAATCGCCTGCGCAATCGTGACAGCGTCACCAAGCTGTTCAACGACTTGGGGCCGCGCTTCAAGGCGCGTCCCGGTGGCTATACGCGCATTCTGAAAATGGGCTTTCGCGTCGGTGACAATGCGCCTATGGCCTACGTGGAGCTCGTGGATCGCGCTGAGGAAGAAATTTCTTCCCAATCTGCCGAATAATGGTGTATAATCTTTAGCTTGCCGCGCGATGGAGCAGTCTGGTAGCTCGTTGGGCTCATAACCCAAAGGTCGGAGGTTCAAATCCTTCTCGCGCAACCAAAATTGGAAAAGCCCGGTTCATGCCGGGCTTTTTTGCGTGCAGGTGCTGCAAAGGCGGCTACATCTGGTGCATGAGTCGCTGCAGCCCCGGATAAGCATTTCTACCGCGATCGCGACCAGAATCAAGCCCCTCAGCCGCTCAAAGGCGGCCACCACGAGGTCGCCAAGCCAGCGCTGTATGCTTTCGACGGGCACAAGTACCAGTGGTAGTGTTCGACGCTATCTGCGACATCAAACCGCGTCTTTTCGGCCCGGGCTGCGTTGCAAATCCTCGCGATACCACCCGGTATCGCTGCGGTTTTCGCCTTGCCCAGACCAAAAATCCATCGGTTTATTTGTCGCATCAAGCATCAAACACTACACTAGCACCCAGCAGGGCTTTCGAATCGCCGGCTACCACTGCTCGGCAAATGAAAACACGGGTTTACGCGCCGCCCCAGGCGCTGTCTGCTCCTGGCGGCTTACGGTGTGTCAAGCAGATTTGGGCCCTACGGTGCTCGGCCATTCATACCTGAGAGGGGTCTGCTGCCAGCCGGTCGTACTTTTTGAAATATTGTTTTGCCAAAGCCACCAGTTGTGCATCGGTAGGATGGTCTGTGGAAATGGAATCCACGACGAGGGCTGCGGTCTTGGGGCGATGTGCTTGGCACCATTCCCGAAACTGATTGCGCGCCAGACCCGGTCCGGTGAGCAGTACCTCATGGCTGCCCTCGAGTGCCTTGGCGATGTCGTCGAAAAATGGGGCGGTATCGCCGGCCTTGTTCTGTGGTTTATGGTGGCTGCGCGATTTGACGCGCTGTGCTTCGAGATGTTCGCGGTCGAACATCAGCACATGGGCTTCAGAGTGGTCCAGCCAGACGACGGAGTGAAATGTAGCCATGGAGTTTCCTTTTTTCAGTTTGAGAATGTGTGTGTTTTTGGTGAGATCTTTGCGCCGCAACAACTGTCAGGCGCGTGGGTGATGCTTTTCGAAGGTCTCCTGGCACGCGATGCAGCGCAGGGCCTCAGGAGCCGCCTGCAGGCGTGCGAGCGGAATGTCTATGCCGCAATCCATGCAAAGGCCGTAAGTGCCGGAGGCCAAGCGCTCGAGCGCAGCGGCAATGTCGGCAAGGCGCGCGACTTCATGTTCGTCCCATGAGAGTTCGTCTGCTTTCTCGGAAGCGACCTCGGACTGGGGATCTTCGAGTTGCGCGAAGTGTTCTGCGGTGGCTTCGGCGCGACTGACGAAACCTCCGCGTTGAAGGGCGATGCTGTCCAACAATTCGGACTGCATTTGCAGTAATTTTTCCCTGAAAGGGGCGGCTTGGGTGCTGTCCATGGGGGCTCCTGAAAAAGAACATGCAATGTAATTCTGACAACTATCTTGCGCTTTCTGTCTTCGTTTGCTGTTGACCAAAGTCAAGGATTGGACTCCTGGAGGAGTCCTTGCGTTTTGCAGAACGGCTTGCCCTGCTTCTGATGGCGTTTGGAGGGCAGAGCCGCTGGTTAGAATGATCTCTCGTCAAGTCCAGACCATTTGGTCGTTATCGCAAAGGAGAGTCCTTCATGAAATTTCATGGTATTGCCGCATCTTTCGCCTTGGCTGGCACTTTTCTTGTCGCACCGGCCATGGCGCAAACTGCCGCGGCGCCGGTGAGCGTGGAAAACGCCTGGGTGCGTGCTCCGGTGGCGGGGCAAAAAGCGACCGGTGCGTTCATGCGCATCACGGCCAAGACCGATCAGCGGCTGGTGCGCGCTGATTCGCCCGTGGCGGGCGTGACCGAAGTGCACGAGATGGCCATGGATGGCAATGTGATGCGCATGCGTGCCATCCCGGCGCTGGATGTTCCTGCGGGCAAGCCTGTGGAGCTTAAGCCTGGCAGTTACCATGTGATGTTGATGGACTTGAAAGCGCCGCTGGAAAAAGGCACGAATGTTCCCTTGACCCTGGTGTTCCAGGACCCCAAGGGCGTGCAGAGTGAGCTGCAGTTGCAAGTGCCTGTGACCGACCAGCCGCCGGCTGCCAAGATGCGCCACTGAACGCGGAACATTTGCGCGGAGGTTTTCAGGCGCGGCGTTTGGCCGGCGCAGTGGCGCGTGGAGAGGGCCTGTGGCCCGGCAATGCACAATCTTCGGATGGAGGAGCGAACATGAACAATGCACCTCAGTGGAGCTTCAGCGCCATGGTGCCGGGTTTCGATTTTTTGCAGAACCTGGTGAAGGGCGCGTCGGGTGGTATGGGGCAAATGCCGCACCTGGCGAGTTGGGTGGCGCCGACCATCGATGTGCAGGAGTTGCAAAAGCGCATAGACGATCTCAAGGCGGTGCAGTTCTGGCTCGAGCAGAACGGGCGCGCGCTGGCGGCCACAGTCCAGGCGCTCGAGGTGCAAAAAATGACCCTGAGCGCGCTGCAGGGCATGAACGTGGGTTTTGCGGACATGGTGCAAAACTTTCAGCCGACAAAGTCTGCCCCTGCCAGCGCGCCCGCCACGCCGGCCAAAGAGCCTGAGCCTGCGAAGGCGACCAAAGCGGTGTCGGGAGCGGACAAGCAAGATGCGCCGAGGGCTGAGGCACAGACGGCGCAGGCGGCCAGCATGCTCGACCCCATGCAGTGGTGGGGGGCGCTGACCCAGCAGTTTCAGCACATCGCGACGCAGGCGCTGCAAGAGATGGCCGCGCCCGCAGCCCAAGGAGCGCCGGCCGCAGTTCAGGAGGCGCTCCAATCTGCCGCGGGTGCTGCGAGCCAGGTGGGTCAAATGGCGGCGCAAAGTTGGCAGGGCATGCAGGAAGCCGCGCAAAAAATGGCGCAGGCCGCAGCGGGGCAAAAGTCGCCTCCTGCTGCGGGCGAAAATGCGGCCGCAAGCCGCAAGTCCGCGACAGCGAAGGGTGCGGCGCGCAAGGCTGCCGCATCGGCTCCGGCTGCAGCACCGGCGCGCCGCACTGCCAGCAAAAAGGCGTCGGCGCCAGCGCGCAAGTCTGCCGCGGGCAAGAGCGCGCGCTGAGACCGACGCGCTCTGCGGCCGGCGTTCACGCGCCTTCTACCTTCTCATCCTCTCAGTCTGCGTAGCTGCCCGCGGCCTTGATGATGGCGCCCCACTTGTCGATTTCGGCGAGCACGAACTTCTTGTGCCCGGCTGGATCGACGCGGCCGTCGGTCACGATGACGGCGCCCAGGCCTTCCTGTTTTTTCACGAATTCCGGGTCTTTGAGCGCCTGTTTGAGCGCGTCGTTGAGCTTTTTCTGCACGCCTGCGGGCGTGCCCTTGGGCGCGTACAGGCCGTGCCAGATCGTGACCTGGAAGTTTTTCAGGCCCGATTCGTCGAGCGTCGGCAGGTCTTTGAGCGCCGGGGTCTGCAGGCGCTTGAGGGTGGTGACGGCATAGGCCTTGACCTTTTTCGCCTCGATCTGGCCCGTGGTGTTGGTGGTCTGGTCGCACAGCAGGTCGATCTGGCCGCCGATCAGGTCGGTCATGGCCGGGGCCGTGCCTTTGTAGGGCACGGGGGTCATTTCGACCTTGATCGTGGACTGGTACAGCAGGCCGCACAGGTGCGAGGCCGAGCCCAGGCCGGCGTGGCCGAGGTTGATATTGCCTTTGTTCTGCGCGATCCAGGTGGTGAGCTCTTTGTAGTTGTTCGGCGGCAGCGAGGGGCGGCCGATCAGAGTCATGGGCACGTCGTTGACCAGGCCGAGGAACTCGAAATCGCTGGGCACGCTGAACGGCAGCTTGCGGTACATGCTCGGCATGGTGGCCATGCTGATGTGGTTGAGCAGCAGGGTGTAGCCATCGGGCGCGGCGCGTGCCACGCGCGCCGTGCCTATGGTGCTGCCGGCGCCCGCGGTGTTGTCCACCACCACGCTCACGTCGCCCAGGGGTTTGCGCAGGGCTTCGGCGAGGTCGCGCGCGACGCGGTCCGTGGGGCCGCCGGCGGCGTAGGGCACGACGATGGTGATGGTCTTGTTCTTGGCCGGGAAGTCTTCGGCATGTGCGCCAGCGGGGACGAGGGCAGCCGCGAGGGCGAGGGCCGGCAGGGTGTGTTGCAGCAGTTTGCGCATGATTCCTCCATCAAAATGGGCTTTTGCGCCCATGGGTAGAGCGTAGGCAGCTATGAAAAGTAGCGTTTTCTGCGATGCATTTAGCGGTAACTGCGTGCATCTTCGATGACGATGCCGTCGTTGGGCAGCGAGCCCGGCGGCAGCATTTCGACTTCGCAGCGCAGCTTGGTCACTTCGCGCATGGTTTCGCTGAGCAGCTGCGCGAGGCCGGCGGCGGTTTCGCGCGTTTCCACCTTGAGCACCATCTGGTCGTTGCCCATTTCGCCGCTGACCACGAGGCGCGCGCGCAGCACTTGCGGGAAGCGGCGCACCACGTCGGCCACCTGGCCGGGGTGCACGAACATGCCGCGCACCTTGGTGGTCTGATCGGCGCGCCCGAGCCAGCCGCGGATGCGCGTGTTGGTGCGGCCCGTGGGACAGGTGCCGGGCAGGATGGCGGAAAGGTCGCCGGTGCCGAAGCGGATCAGCGGGTACGCGGGGTTGAAGGTGGTGACCACGAGCTCGCCGACTTCGCCCTCGGGCAGCGGCTCGCCCGTGCCGGGGCGCACGATTTCGACGAGCACGCCTTCGTCGAGCACCAGCCCCTCGCGGGCGCTGGTTTCGTAGGCGATCAGGCCCAGGTCGGCCGTGGCGTAACACTGGTAGGCCGCGATACCGCGCGCCGTGAGCCAGTCGCGCAGCGAGGGCGGGAAGGCCTCGCCCGAGACCAGCGCCTTGCGCATGCTGGGCAGCGGCACCCGCATTTCGGCGGCTTTTTCGAGGATGATTTTGAGAAAGCTCGGCGTGCCTACGTAGCCTGCGGGGCGCAGTTCGGCCATGGCCTGCACCTGCTGTTCGGTCTGGCCCGTGCCGCCCGCGAACACGGTGCAGCCGAGCGCGTGCGCGCCGCTTTCCATCATGGCGCCGGCGGGTACGAAGTGGTAGCTGAAGCAGTTGTGGATCAGCTCCCCGGCGCGAAAGCCCGCGGCGTAGAGCGCACGCGCGGTGCGCCACTGGTCGCGCGCCGTGCCTTCGGACTCGTAGATGGGGCCGGGGCTTGCGAATACGCGCGGCATGTCCGGGCCGAAGCGCAGCGCGCTGAAGCCGCCAAACGGGTCTAGAACTCGCTGCGCTTTTTGGCGTTCGAGCAGCTCGTGCTTGCGCGTGACGGGCAGCTTGGCGAGTGCGGCGCGGCTGGTGACCTGGGCCGGATCGACGTGCGCGAGGAAATCGGCGAAGGCCGGCGCGGCGGCGCGTGCGTGTGCGATCTGCGCGGGCAGCGCGGCGAGCAGGGCTGCCTCGCGTGCGGCGGGGTCGCGGGTTTCGAGGGCGTCGAAGAATTCGGTCATGGCTTTTGCTATTTAAAAGAAAGCTGCTTGCGCCGATCCAGCAAGCGCTAGTGGCCAAAGATGCTCTGAATTGAACGAGGCTTCAGGCGAGCCAGCGCTTGCGCCGTCGGTAGCTCTTGACGTCCTTGAAGCTCTTGCGCTCGCTGCCGCCCATGCCAAGGTAGAACTCCTTGACGTCCTCATTATTCGCCAAGTCGCTGGCGGGGCCGTCCATGACCACGCGCCCGCTCTCCATGATGTAGCCGTAATCGGCGTACTGCAGCGCCATGTGGGTGTTTTGCTCGGCCAGCAGGAAGGTGACTTTTTCTTTCTCGTTGAGATCTTTGACGATGTGGAACACCTCTTCGACGATCTGCGGCGCGAGGCCCATCGAGGGCTCGTCGAGCAGCATCACGCTGGGCTGGGTCATGAGGGCTCGGCCGATCGCGCACATCTGCTGCTCGCCGCCCGAGGTGTAGGCGGCCTGCGAGTGGCGGCGCGTCCTGAGGCGCGGGAAGTAGGTGTAGACCTTTTCGAGGTTGGCCGCGATCTCGCCCTTGTCTTTGCGCGTGTAGGCGCCGGTGAGCAGGTTCTCCTCGATCGTGAGGTGCGCGAAGCAGTGCCGGCCCTCCATGACCTGCACCACGCCGCGCTGCACGAGTTCGGCGGGCGAGAGGTTTTCGATGCGCTCGCCGCGCAGCGTAATCGCGCCTTTGGTGACCTCGCCGCGCTCGCCCTGCAGCAGGTTGGAGATCGCGCGCAGCGTGGTGGTCTTGCCCGCGCCGTTGCCACCCAGCAGCGCGACGATGCCGCCTTCGGGCACGCTGAGCGACACGCCCTTGAGCACGAGGATCACGTGGTTGTAGATGACCTCGATGCCGTTGACGTTGAGGACGATGTTTTGAGGATCCATGGTGTGCTCTTGAGGGGTTCCCGGCGCCAGGGCTGCGTTGTGCAGCCCTGGCGCGGGCTTGTCAGGATTGGCAATCGGCAGCGGTGCGGCGCGTGATCTTTTTCTCGGCCGCGTACTTGTCGGCCACGCTCTTGACCAGCGGCTTGAGGATTTGCTCGTCGGCCTGCAGCCAGTCGCTCGAGAACTGCCACTTGCTGCCGTCCCAGGTGTGGATGCGCGCCCAGTTGCCGCCCATGTGATCCTGGCAGCTCGTGGAGACGGGCTTGAGCACGCCCTTGAAGCCCAGCGCGTCGAGCTTGGCCTGCGTGAGGTTGAGGTTTTCGAGGCCCCAGCGTGCCTGCTCGGAGCTGATGACCTTGCCCTTGCCGAAGCGCTCCTGCGCGGCGCGCACGGCCTCGACGGCGTACATGGCGCTGACCACGCCGCGCATGTACATCACCTGCCCGACTTCTTCCTTGGGCCCCGTGCCCTGGCCCTTGGCGTGGACCTTGTCGAGGATTTCTTTGACCACGGCGGAGCCGGGCTCGGCGCCATGCTGCATTGCAGCGGCGTTGTAGCCCTTGGCGCCCATGCCTACGTCCTTCACGTCGGGCTCGGCGCCCGACCACCAGGCGCCGTACATTTTTTCGCGCGGGTAGCCCGTGGCCTGCGCCTCTTTGAGCGAGGTGGAATTCATGATGCCGTAGCCCCACAGCAGCACGTAGTCGGGGCGCTGCTGGCGGATCTGCAGCCAGGTGGATTTTTGCTCCACGCCGGGCGCCGTGACGGGCAGCGCGTTGAACTGAAAGCCCAGCATCGCGGCGCGCTCGGTCAGCAGCGGGATGGGCTCCTTGCCGTAGGGGCTGTCGAGATAGACGAGCGTGATCTTTTTGCCTTTGAGCTTGTCGAGGCCGCCTTCCTTCTTGCCGATCTGCTGCAGCAGCACGTCGGCCGCGACCCAGTAGGTGCCGCCGATGGGGAAGTTCCACTTGAACACGCCGCCGTCCTGCGACTCGCTGCGGCCGTAGCCCACGGTGAGCAGCGGGATTTTGTCGATGGGGGCCTTTTCGGTGAGCGCGAAGGTGATGCCCGTGGCCAGCGGCTGGATCATCGTGGCGCCGCCGTTTTTGCCCTTGAGCCGCTCGTAGCACTCCACGCCGCGGTCGGTGGCGTAGGCGGTTTCACACTCTTCGACCAGCACCTTCACGCCGTTGATGCCGCCGCGTGCGTTGGTCAGTTTCATGTAGTCGGCATAGCCGTTGGCCCAGGGGATGCCGTTGGGCGCGTAGGGGCCGGTGCGATAGACCAGCGCGGGCAGGTATTGCTCCTTGGCCTGCTGGGCCAGGGCGGCCGGTGCCAGCAGGGCCGCGGAAAGGGCCGCGCCGAGGGCGGACGCGGAAAGGACGAGGTTGCGCAGCTTCATCACGAGGTCTCCTTGGTAAAAATCGGTCAGCAAAAATTCGTCAGCACGAACGAGGGTTTGTAAAAGTCAGTGCGGGAAGGGCCACAGGCGCATTTTTTGCCGGCCAATGCTCCAAAGCTTGGCCAGGCCGTGCGGCTCCACGATCAGGAACCACACGATGAGCACGCCGAACACCATGGATTCGGTGTGGGCCAGCAGCGCCGTCGATACCTCGGCGCCAAACAGCGCGCCGAGCACGGGCAGAAAGCGGCTCAGAAAGATGGGCAGCACGACGATGAAGGCCGCGCCGAAGAAGCTCCCCATGATAGAGCCCAGGCCGCCGATGATGACCATGAACAGCAGCTGGAACGAGCGCTCGACGGAAAAGGCCGCGGGCTCCCACGAGCCCAGGTGCACGAAGGCCCAGAGCGCACCCGCCACGCCGATGATGAAGCTGCTCACGGCAAAGGCGCTGAGCTTGGCGTACATGGGGCGGATGCCGATCACCGCAGCGGCCACATCCATGTCGCGGATGGCCATCCACTCGCGCCCGATCGCGCCGCGCACCAGGTTTTTTGCGAGCAGCGCGAACAGCGCGAGCAGGGCCAGGCAGAAAAGGTACTTTTGCAGCGGCGTGGCGATGGGCCAGCCGAAGATTTGCAGGTTGGCCACCGACACCGAGCCCGAGGGGCTGTTGCCGGTGAACCATGGGATGCGCAAAAAAGCCCAGTCGCAGAAAAACTGCGCCGCGAGCGTCGCCACGGCCAGGTACAGGCCCTTGACGCGCAGGCTGGGCACGCCGAACACCATGCCCACGAGCGTGGCAAAAAAACCGCCCGCGAGCAGCGCCACGAGCAGCGGCATGCCGTCGATGCGCACGAAGCAGTTGTAGGCCATGTACGCGCCCACGGCCATGAAGGCGCCCGAGCCCATGGAAATCTGCCCGCAGTAGCCCACGAGGATGTTCACCCCGAGCGCCGCGAGCGCGAGGATCAGGAAAGGGATCAGGATCGCGCGCAGCAGGTACTCGTCGGCCAGCAGCGGCACGCCCACGAAGGCAAACGCCAGCAACGCCACGATGGCCCAGCGGTCTTGCGCCACGGGGAGGATCTGCTGGTCGGCCTGGTAGCTGGTCTTGAACTGGCCGTTCTCGCGGTAAAACATGGGTCAGCCTTTGGAAATAAGAGTCAAAATGGCCGTTTGTGCAGGTGTATCAAGCGCTGGCAGCTATTGAATTTGAAGTTCATCGGGCGCGAGCGAGAAATCAGACGCGATCGATGATTTTTTCCCCAAACAACCCCTGCGGGCGGAACAGCAGATACACCAGCGCGAGCACGTAGGCAAACCAGATTTCGATGCCGCCGCCGACGAAGGGGCCGAGATAGACCTCGGAGAGCTTTTCGCCCACGCCGATGATGAGCCCGCCGATGATCGCGCCGGGCACCGAGGTCAGGCCGCCGAGGATGATCACCGGCAGCGCGCGCAGCGCCACGGTGGCGAGCGAAAACTGCACGCCCAGCTTGCTGCCCCAGATCACCCCGGCCACCAGCGCCGTGATGCCCGCGACGCACCAGACGATGACCCAGATGCGCGCGAGCGGAATGCCAATCGACTGCGCGGCCTGGTGGTCGTCGGCCACGGCGCGCAGCGCGCGGCCGGTGCTGGTCTTCTGGAAAAACAGCGACAGCAGCGACACCAGCAGTGCCGCGACCACGGTGGCGATCAGGTCTTCCTGGTTCACCATGATGCCGCCAGGGAAGGTGTTTTCGAACAGCAGCAGCGGGTCTTTGGGCATGCCCACGTCGATTGGGTAGATGTCGCTGCCAAACAGCGTCTGCCCCAGGCCGTCGAGAAAGTAGGTGATGCCCAGCGTGGCCATGAGCAGCGTCACGCCCTCCTGGTTCACGAGGTGGCGCAGCACCAGGCGCTCCACCGCCCAGGCGAGCACGAACATGCAGGCCGCGGCCAGCGCGAAGGCGATGGCGTTGGCGAGGAGCTTGCTTTGCAGCCCGAGCCAGTGCGGCACCCACTCGGAAAAGCGCGCCATCGCGAGCGCGGCGAACAGCACCATCGCGCCCTGCGCGAAGTTGAACACGCCGCTGGCCTTGAAGATCAGCACGAAGCCCAGCGCCACGAGCGAATACAGCATGCCGGCCATGAGGCCGCCGAACAGGGTTTCAAGAAAAAATCCCATGTGATTGGTCTCCCATCAGTGCCCGGTGCCAAGGTAGGCACGTATCACTTCTTCGCTCTGGCGCACCTCGTCGGGCGTGCCGTCGCCGATCTTTTTGCCGTAGTCGAGCACCACCACGCGGTCGGAGATGTCCATCACCACGCCCATGTCGTGCTCGATGAGCACGATGGTGGTGCCGAATTCGTCGTTCACGTCGAGGATGAAGCGGCACATGTCCTGCTTTTCCTCGACGTTCATGCCGGCCATGGGCTCGTCGAGCAGCAGCACCTGCGGCTCCATGGCAAGCGCGCGCCCCAAATCCACGCGCTTTTGCAGGCCGTAGGGCAGCTGGCCCACGGGCGTCTTGCGGTGCGCCTGGATTTCGAGGAAGTCGATGATGCGCTCGACGAATGCGCGGTGCTGCACTTCTTCGCGCGCCGCCGGGCCTATGCGCAAAGCCTGCAGGAACAGGTTGCTCTTGATTTTGAGGTTGCGCCCGGCCATGAGGTTGTCGATCACGCTCATGCCCTTGAACAGCGCCAGGTTCTGAAAGGTGCGCGCCACGCCCATCTCGGCCACCTGGCGGCTGTTCATGTGGCTGAAAGTCTGGCCGCGGAAGGTGATCGAGCCTTCGGAGGGCGTATAGACGCCGTTGATGCAGTTGAGCATCGACGACTTGCCCGCGCCGTTGGGGCCGATGATGGCGCGGATTTCGTGCTCGCGCACGTTGAAACTGATGTCGGTGAGCGCGTTCACGCCGCCAAAGCGCAGGCTGATGTTGCGCACGTCGAGGATGACTTCGCCGATCTTCTTTTTGCTCATGGGGCTTCCTGGACTTGGGCAGGGCATGTGGGCAAGCTCAGGCCGCGGCCTGCACGGGGGCGAAGGTCTTGGCGTCCACAATCTTGAGCGTGGCGCTGACGCTGCCCGTGCGGCCGTCCTCGAACTTGACCTGCGTCTCGATGAATTGCTCGGCCCGGCCGCCGTACAGCGCATCGACGAGCACGCGGTATTTGTCGGCGATGAAGCCGCGGCGCACCTTGTTCGTGCGCGTGAGCTCGCCGTCGTCGGCGTCGAGCTCCTTGTGCAGCACCAGAAAGCGGCTGATCTGGCTGCCCGCGAGCAGCTGGTCTTCAGCGAGGTCGGCGTTGACCTTTTCCACGCAGTCCTGGATCAGCGCATACACCTCGGGCTTTTGCGCGAGGTCGGTGTAGCCCGCGTAGGGCAGGTTGCGGCGCTCGGCCCAGTTGCCCACGGCGTCGAAGTCGATGTTGATCATGGCGCAGACCTTGTCGCGCCCGTCGCCCAGCGCCACGGCCTCCTTGATGTAGGGGAAGAACTTGAGCTTGTTCTCCACGTACTTGGGCGCAAACATGGCGCCGTCGTGCGCGCCGCCGCGCAGGCGCCCCACGTCCTTCACGCGGTCGATGATCTTGAGGTGGCCGTGCGCGTCGATGAAGCCCGCGTCGCTCGTGTGATACCAGCCGTCGGGTGTGAGCACCTCGGCCGTGGCCTGCGGGTTTTTGTAGTATTCCTTGAGCAGGCCGGGCGACTGGACGAGGACTTCGCCATCGTCGGCCACGCGGATCTGCACGCCGTGCACGGGCACGCCCACGGTGTCGGCGCGCGCTTCGTGGTCGGGCTGCAGACACACGAACACCGCGGTTTCGGTCGAGCCGTAGAGCTGCTTGAGGTTGATGCCTATGGCGCGGTAAAAGTTGAACAGGTCGGGCCCGATGGCCTCGCCCGCGGTGTAGGCCACGCGCACGCGCGAAAAGCCCAGGTTGTTGCGCAGCGGCCCATAAACCAGCAGGTTGCCGAGCGCGTACTGCAGCCGCGCGAGCAGCCCCACGGGCTGCCCGTCCATGAGCGCGGGGCCCACGCGGCGCGCCACGTTCATGCAGGCGTCGAACATCTTGCGCTTGAGGGCACTGGCGTCTTCCATGCGGATCATCACGCTGGTGAGCATGCCCTCGAAGACGCGCGGCGGCGCGAAGTAGTACGTAGGCCCGACTTCCTTGAGGTCTATGGACACGGTGCTGGCCGACTCCGGGCAGTTCACCACGTAGCCGCACGCGAGCCACTGCGCGTAGCTGAAGATGTTTTGCCCGATCCAGGCCGGCGGCAGGTAGGCCAGCACCTCTTCGGCGTTGCCCAGGCGGTCGAATTCGGCGCCGGCCCGCGCGCGGTCGAGCAGCGCGGCGTAGGTGTGCACCACGCCTTTGGGGTTGCCCGTGGTGCCCGAGGTGAAGAACATCGCCGCCACGTCCTCGGGCCGGCCTTGCGCCACCACGGTGCGAAACCACTCGGGCTGCTGCGCTACGAACGCCTGGCCCGCGGCCATCAGGGCGGCAAGCGGCTGCAGGCCCAGCGCATCGTAGTTGCGCAGGCCGCGCGGGTCGTCGTAGTAAAGCTGCGCGATCGTGGGGCACTGCGCGCGGATTTCGAGCAGCTTGTCCACTTGCTCCTGGTTTTCGAGCACGCAAAAGCGCACTTCGGCGTTGTTGAGCGGAAACACGCATTCGGCCGCGACCGCGTCCTGGTACAGCGGCACCGGAATCGCCCCCAGCGCCTGCGCCGCGAGCATCGCCGCATACAGGCGCGGGCGGTTGTCGCCGATCACGACCAGATGCTCGTGGCGCTGCAGCCCGGCCTGGTGCAGCCCTGCGGCGAGGTGTTCGACCTGCTGCGCGAACTCGGCCCAGCTGGTGGTCTGCCAGATGCCGTATTCCTTCTCGCGCATGGCCGCGGCCTGGGGGCGCTCGGCCGCGTGGCGCAGCAGCAGTTGGGGAAAGGTGGTGAGCATGCAGCTTCCTGAAAATTCCAGAAGTCGGGCCGGCGCATGGCAGACCCGCCTTGTAACGGTGTGCGCATGCTAGGGCAAGCTTTGACGTCATATTGTCTTTGTGACGACAATCTAAGGGAAATCACTGAGAGGGGCGCTGCTTTGCGCGCCCTAGCAGCCTGTCGGACTTTGGGCGTCGATAGCGAGAATGGGCCCCAGCGAGGCCAGTTTTTGCCGGATTCGCCGCCCCATAGTGGTGCTATGGGGCAAGAAGACGGTAAAAAATGGGCCGCTGCGGCGCATTCGCAGCCGACGATTCCAAAGTCCGACAGGCTGCTAGCGCTCCTGGAGCTCCTGGAAAACCCGTTTCAGTCCACCATGCCCCCCGATCCTTCCCTGCACCAGCGCCGCCGCCCGCTCACCGAGGCGGAGCTGCACACCATCCCCTGGCTCGCCCGGATCGAGCCCGGCGAGCGCGCGCGTGCCGCCGCGGCGCTGCGCGTGGTGCAGGCGCGCGCGGGCGACCACGTGTGCCGCGTCGGCCGGCCTGCGACCTACTGGTTCGGCGTGCTCTCGGGCCTGCTCAAGATGAGCAGCGACACGCCGCAGGGCCAGACCATGACCTTCACCGGCCTGCCGCCGGGCGGCTGGTTCGGCGAGGGCACGGCGATCAAGCGCGAGCCCTACCGCTACAACGTGCAGGCGCTGCGCACCAGCCTGGTCGCGGGCCTGCCGGTCGATACCTTCCACTGGCTGCTCGACCATTCGATAGGCTTCAACCGCTTCGTCATGAACCAGCTCAACGAGCGCCTGGGCCAGTTCATCGCCGCGCGCGAGATCGACCGCATCAGCAACCCCGAACTGCGCCTGGCGCGCAGCCTCGCCATTTTGTTCAACCCCGTGCTCTACCCCGGCGTGGGCGAGGTGCTGCGCACCACGCAGCAGGAGCTCGCCTACCTCGTCGGCCTGTCGCGCCAGCGCGTCAACGAGGCGCTCGCCACGCTGCAGGCGCAGGGCGTGATCCGCGTCGAATACGGCGGCGTGCGCGTGCTCGACCTGGAGGCGCTGCGCAGCGGGGCGCTGGGCGGGCATTGAGCGGGCGGCGAGTAGGAGATAGGCTGGGTTCAAGCCTCTCAAACCTGCCCGCCCACACCTTTGAACTTCTCCACAAAAGCCGCGATTTTCTGGAACACGCTTTGCTTTTTGGTCAGGTATTGCGGATGCAGCGGACTCATCTTGGGCAGAACGGCATTGAGCTCGGTGCCACTGTCACTGGCAAATTCCCGCTTGAGCGAGGTGCTGATGTAGCGCCTGGCGGCCTCTGCATTCAGGTTCTCGGCGGTGATCAACGCTTGCGCTTCGCGCTGTTGTTCTGCCTGGGCAAAGGTAAAAAAGGCCTCGATCACACTGGCCTTGTCGCCCAGCGGGTCCAGATCGGTCTGATGGATGAAGTCCACCAGCAAGCTCTCTTTGGCGCGGTTGCCCAGGCTGGCGCGAATCACGCGGCGCACCTCATTCACAAGGTCTGACTTGCTCTTGATCTTCCTGTGGCGCTCGAAGAGCAGCTCCAGGATGTAATCCAGATTGATTTCCTGTGACTTGAGCAGATCCACCTCAAACACCACGTCGTCCCAGTCGATGGTGGACTTGTCCTTCTGGGCGGATGATTTTTCCTGGCGCAGCCAGTCGCGCACATCGTTGTAGGTGGAGCGGTAATCCTGGATTTTTCGCTCCGCGGGGAGCGTGATGGCTTGCAGTGCGGTCACGTCCTCATCGGTCAGATAGTGCTTGGCCTTGAAAGCATCCATCGCCGCCGGGTCGTTCACGTCCACGCCTTGCAATTCTTTCAGGCTGGCGAACTCGTCATAGTTTTGCAGCACGTTCTCGATGCGCAAATACTCGCCAAACAGTTTGGCAAAGGCCTTTTTGTCTGCCTCCTTTTCAATGGCGGCGGGGTTAGGGAAGCGTGCTTCCAGTTCCTTCACCACCTCCACAAAACCCCGCCGCGCCTCACCGGTGGCCGCATCGGTAAAGCCTTCCATGTACTCCTTGTAGCTTTTCTCCAGCACCACATTCTTGGTGTTCTTGTCACCGAACAGAGTGATGGCGGCTATGGTTGCCTGCTCCAGATCGCGGAAGGTGACGATGTTGCCGAAGGTTTTGGTGGCGTCAAAAATGCGGTTGGTGCGCGAGTAGGCCTGCATCAGACCGTGGTAGCGCAGGTTCTTGTCCACAAACAGCGTGTTCAGCGTGGGCGCATCAAAGCCCGTCAGAAACATGCCCACCACGATCAGCAGGTCGATGTGCTGGGCTTTGACCTGCTTGGCCAGATCACGGTAGTAGTTCTGAAAGCCATTGCTGTCCACGCTGAAATTGGTTTTGAACAGCGCGTTGTAATCCGCAATGGCCGCGCTCAAGAACTCCTTGGCGCTGCTGTTCATGGCAGACACATCAAAACTTTCGTCCTGAATATCGCCGATGGCATCCTGCTCCTCGTTGGCAGCAAACGAGAAAATGGTGGCCACTTTCAGGGGCTTGTCGCTGTCCTTCTGCAATGCCTTAAAAGACTCGTAATACAACTTGGCAGCATCCACGCTGCTGACTGCAAACATCGCGTTGAAGCCCTTGTTGCCCGCGTGCAGGCGGTGGGTTTTCTGCCGGAAGTTGTTCAGGATGTATTGGGTGATCTCGCGGATGCGGTCGGGGTGCAGCAGGGCTTGCTTGTTTTCTGCCGCGCTCAGCTTCTTCTCGTCTTGTTCGGTTTCGATGGCCTTGAACTGCGGGCGCACATCGTTGTAATCCACCTTGAACTTCAGCACCTTTTCGTCACGAATGGCATCGGTAATCACATACGAATGCAGCTCGCGCCCAAACACGCTGGCCGTGGTTTCTGCGCCCAAGGCGTTTTCCGGGAAGATCGGCGTGCCGGTAAAGCCAAACTGACAGAACTTTTTGAACCTCTTTTGCAGATTCTTCTGTGCCTCGCCAAACTGGCTGCGGTGGCACTCATCAAAAATGAAGACCACCTGCTTGCCGTAAATCGGCAAGTCCGCCTCGCTCTTCATCAGATTGTTGAGCTTCTGGATGGTGGTGACGACGATCTTGTTGTCGTCCTTCTCCAGATTGCGCTTCAGGCCCGCTGTGCTGTCCGAGCCGTTCACGCTGTCCGGTGAAAAGCGCTGGTATTCCTTCATGGTCTGGTAGTCCAGATCCTTGCGGTCCACCACGAAAAACACCTTGTCGATGAATTCCATTTCGGTAGCAAGCCGCGCCGCCTTGAAGCTGGTCAGGGTCTTGCCTGAGCCGGTGGTGTGCCAGATGAAGCCGCCGCTTTCCGTATTGCTCCAGTTTTTTGCCTGATGGCTGCTGTTGATCTTCCACAGAATGCGCTCCGTGGCTGCAATCTGGTAGGGGCGCATGACCAGCAGCGTGTTGCTGGCATCAAACACCGCGTAGTGCAGCAGCACATTGAGCAGGGTGTGCTTCTGGAAGAAGGTGGCCGTGAAGTCCTTCAGGTCTTTGATCAGGCTGTTGTCCGCCTTCGCCCAGTTCATGGTGAAGTCGAAGCTGTTTTTGTCGCGCTGCGTGGTGTTGGCAAAGTAACGGCTGTCGGTGCCATTGGAGATGACGAACAGCTGCAAATACTTGAACAAGGAATGCGCGCTGTTGAAGCTCTCTTTGCTGTAGCGGTGCACCTGGTTAAAGGCTTCACGAATCGCCACCCCGCGCTTTTTCAATTCCACCTGCACCAGCGGCAGGCCATTGACCAAAATCGTCACGTCATAGCGATTGGCGTGGCTGCCGGTCTGCTCAAACTGCTGGATCACCTGCACCTTGTTGCGCGCGATGTTCTTCTTGTCCAGCAGGTAGATATTCTGAATGCGCCCGTCGTCGAAGACAAAGTCGTGGATATAGTCGTCGTGAATCTTGCGGGTTTTCTCGACAATGCCGTCGCTGGGCTTGTCCAGCCAGGTTTCGACAAAGCGCAGCCATTCTCCGTCGGCAAACTGCACGTTGTTGAGCGCCTGCAGCTGCACGCGCACATTGGCCAGCAAGGCTTCGGGCGTGTTCAGGCCGGGCAGGTATTCATAACCCTGGTTTTTCAAATCCTGAATAAGCTCGCGCTCCAGGTCGTATTCGCTCTGGTAGCTTTCTGCAACTTTCCACTCCTGGGTGTATTGATCGAGAACGATAAAGTTCTTCGACTCGGCAATGGTCTTGTAGTCACTCATTCTTGTCCGCTCCCTTTTGCAGCAGCTTCTTCACTTCCCGGTCAAAATCAGACTCAATGCGTTGCTGTTTGTTGAACTTTTCATATTCAGCGAAAGCTTTTTGTTCCGCCTGTTGGCGGGTTACCTTGCCGTAGCCTTCCAGAATCCGGTATTCATTGAAGGCCAGGAATTTGTTGACGCTCTCGGCAAAGCTCTCCATCGTGAAGGTGTTTCGCCGCTCGATGATGCCCTCGATGTAATCGAAAAAAGCGGTCACTGCCCGCTCCAATTTCCGTATTTCATCTTCGCTCAAATAATTTTTCGCCACCAGCGAATCGGATTTCAACACCCGGCCATCCGGTGCGTTTTTATAAGTGCTCATGCCCATCAGGGGCTTGCTGGCGTCGGCCTTCAGCGAAATGATCTCGGCTGCCGTGTGGCCCGTAATCGCAAAATGAAACTTGTCCTGCACATGGGCGTAAAACAGGCGCGCGGTTTCGGACTTCGGGTCGTAATCGATACTGCACTCGGCAAAAATATCCGTAATCTGCTGGTAAATGCGCCGCTCACTGGCGCGGATGGAGCGCACCCGCTCCAGCAGCTCACGAAAGTAGTCTTTTCCAAAGAAACGGCCGTTTTTCAGGCGCTCATCATCCATGGCAAAGCCTTTGATGATGTATTCCTTGATCAACTGGGTGGACCAAATGCGGAACTGGGTGGCCTGCGCTGAGTTCACCCGGTAACCGACCGAAATCACGGCATCCAGGTTGTAATACTCCAGCTTGCGTGCAACCTGACGCCCTCCCTCCTGTTGAACTGTTTCCAAAATGGAAAGAGTTGCCTCGCGCTGCAATTCACCTGATTCATAAATGTTTTCAAGGTGCTTGGAAATGGTCGGAATGCCCACGCCAAACAGCTCGGCCATGCGTTTCTGGGTAAGCCACAGGGTTTCACCACTCAGCAGCACCTCCACCTTGATCGCGCCATTGGGTGCGGTGTAGAGCAGGAATTCGGTAGTTTGGTCGCGTAGCGTGAGATGGTGCTTGGACATGGCAGCATCCTTATGTGGCAGTGGACGCGGTGACTTCCGGCTTGGGGAAGCTCAGCAGCAGATCGCGGTAATACGCGTATTGCTTCTGGCGCAGCTCGATTTCACGCGGCAAGCCTTCGCTGATGGAAAATGCTAGCGCTTCGAGCTTGTCAAGAATCGAAACGATACGTTTTTGCTTATCAAGAGACTTAGCTGGAGACTCCGGGTAAGGGATGGGGACAGGGATTTTCTCAACCTGATGACTCATCAGTTTTGGGTTGCCCATACCTGAGTAAACATACTTTTGCGCTTCAATTGATAGCCAGTAGTACAAGAACTTATAGTTCAACTTCGATTCATCGTTTATTTTTATCAGGCCACACACATTGGTAATGGAAAACTTTCCCGTCCGATGAAAAACGGTTCCGGCATTGGCGCCATCAGTCGTCCAGCTAATGAATTCCCCATCGAAATCAAACGTTTCAATTTTTCCAATCATGCCGTTATTGGCGGTTTGTGAGCTGAATACTGGAAAGGGGCCTGCATTCTCCGCAAGATAGCCTTTCGACATAACGCGGCCACGCCTCAAGGTTACCACTTCCGCTAGCGTCTTCCATTCCACTTCACCTTCTTCAAAACTCAACAACTGGTCGCGATAGTAGTTGTATTGTTTCTTGCGGGCGGTCAGCTCGGCGGTCAGCTCGGCGGTCAGCTCGGCGGTCAGCTCGGTGAAGGTGTCCAGTATGCGGACGATTTCGGCCTGGATTTCAAGCGATTTTTTGGGGTTTTCTGGGCAGGGGATGGGGATTGAGATTTTCGCCATATCTGTGGCAGACACATCAACCACTTTTGCACCCTTTGCATATTTTCTTTTTTCAGACGCAAATTCGTTTGTTTGAGTGAAATATGCGAAGTATTTCCCCAGCAGAAGCTCTCCGGGTTTCAATATTGTTGCATGCCCACCCGTGACTGCTTGCGGTTCGCCAAGATAAACCAGCGCCTTGCCTACATCTTCAAGGTTTTCACTTGTGTTTGTGATTACGACATCGCCCTTGTTTACCTTCTTAAGTTGCCTAGCCAGCTCAGGTGAAACAAAGGATTTTGTTTCAGTCGTGGACAGGCCGTAATAGGTATATATCTGGCCGTAGTGGATGGCGGGCACACCTGCTTCAGTGAAGTCTTTCTTTTGCAAGCCGTTGCCACGAACCAGTTCGCCAAGGGTCCCCAGCGCCCGCCACTCCACATCAACGCCATCCAACAGCTTTTCCAAAAAACGCGCGCCGCTCATGCCTCACCCCCTTCCAGCTCTCGCTCAATTTGTTCAATGCTGGGCAGGCTGGTTTGCAGTTCAGCAGGCAGCGATTCCAGCAATTTGTATTCGGCAATGCCCATGGGCTGGGTTGTGTCGCCCAAGGCATATTCGGCCACCACCTTGTTTTTGCTTTTGCACAGCAGCAAGCCAATGGTGGGCTTGTCGTGCTCGGTTTTCACTTGGCGGTCCACGGCGGTGAGGTAAAAGCCCAATTGCCCCAAATGCTCGGGTTTGAACTTGCCCGCCTTGAGCTCAATCACCACATAGCAGCGCAGTTTGAGGTGATAGAAAAGCAGGTCGATGAAGAATTCATCGCCGCCCACATCCAGCAGCACCTGCCGCCCCACAAAGGCAAAGCCCGCGCCCAGCTCCAGCAAAAATTCGGTGACGTGCTTGACGAGGGCATGTTCCACTTCGCGCTCTTGCGCCTCGTTGGTCAGCCCCAAAAAGTCAAAGCGGTACGGGTCTTTGATGGATTCCAGCGCCAGGTCTGACTGGGGTTTGGGCAGGCTGGCTGCAAAGTTGGTCACGGCGGTGCCGCTGCGTTCGTGCAAGCGGGTTTCGATGTGCATGGCCAGCACGTTGCGCGACCAGTTGTGCTCGATGGCTTTGGCGGCGTACCAGCAGCGCTCTGCTTGCGTTTTCAGCTTTGATAGCAGTACCAAGTTATGCCCCCAAGGCAATTGTCCAACAGCCTGTTGGACAATTTCGGCATCAGGCCACGCTTGGGCAAACGCACGCATATACATCAGGTTGGCACGCGAAAAACCTTTCATGTCAGGGAAGGCAGTGTGCAGATCGTGCGCCAGCCGTTCAATGACCTTGGCACCCCAGCCTTGTTGGGACTGCCGCGCCAGAATGTCGCGGCCCATCTGCCAGTACAGCAGCACCAGTTCGCGGTTGACTGCCAGCGTGGCGCGTTGTTGGGCGTTGTGAATGCGTGTTTTCAGTTCGGCCAGCCAGTCGGCGTAGCCGGCAGGTGTGGGCGTGAGGGTGATGGGCTGGTCGTTCATGCCTCCAACCCCTCGCTCTCGCTTTCGTCCACTCCCTCGCTGTCGCCCTCGATCTCGGCCACGATGGCATCGATGTCTTTGCGCAGCTGGTCGATTTTGGCGACGGTGGTTTTCAGCTCGGCATTGAGCTTTGCAATGTCCACCACTTCGCGGGTGTCTTTGGCCTCGACGTAGCTGCTGACCGACAGGTTGTAGTCGTTGGCGGCAATGCGGTCATGGCTGACCGAGCGGGCAAAGTGATCGACATTGGCCTTGCTGTCGAACACGGCCATGATTTGCTCGATGTGCGTGTCCAGCAGCACGTTGTTGTTGGTTTCTTTTTTGAACAGGCCACTGGCATCGATGAACTGGGTGGTGGTGTCTTTTTTGTTTTTGGCCAGCACCAGAATATTCACGGCGATGGTGGTGCCGTAAAACAGGTTGGGCGCGAGCGCAATCACGCTTTCTACATAGTTGTTGTCCACCAGGTACTGGCGGATTTTCTGCTCGGCCCCGCCCCGGTAAAAAATGCCGGGGAAGCAGACGATGGCGGCGCGGCCTTTGCTGGAAAGGTAGCTGAGCGCATGCAGCACAAAGGCAAAGTCGGCCTTGGATTTGGGAGCCAGCACGCCCGCCGGGGCAAAGCGTTCGTCGTTGATCAGGGTGGGGTCGTCGCTGCCCACCCACCTTACCGAGTACGGCGGGTTGGAGACGATGGCGTCAAACGGCTTGTCGTAGCCAAAGTGCGGGTCGATCAGGGTGTCGCCCAGCTGGATGTTGAACTTGTCGTAGTTCACGTTGTGCAAGAACATGTTCATCCGCGCCAGGTTGTAGGTGGTGTGGTTGATTTCTTGCCCGAAGAAGCCTTCTTCGATGGTGTGCGCGTCAAAGTGTTTTTTGGCCTGCAGCAGCAGCGAGCCCGAGCCGCAGGCGGGGTCGTAAATCTTGTTGACGCTGGTTTGCTGGTGCATGGCCAGCTGGGCGATCAGCTTGGACACATGCTGCGGCGTGAAGAATTCGCCGCCCGATTTGCCTGCATTGGCAGCGTAGTTGGAGATCAGGAACTCGTAAGCGTCGCCAAACAGGTCGATATGGCTGGCATCGAAGTCGCCAAAGTCCAGTTCTGCCACGCCCTTGAGCACGGCGGCCAGGCGGGTGTTTTTGTCTTTGACGGTGTTGCCCAGGCGGTTGCTGGTGGTGTCAAAGTCGGCAAACAGGCCTTTGATGTCGTGCTCGGAGGGGTAGCCGTTGGCGGAGGCTTCAATGGCGGCAAAGATGCTGGCCAGATCGGTATTCAGGCGCTCGTTGGTGTTGGCTTGGGCCGCAATGTTGACGAACAGCTGGCTGGGGTACAGAAAAAAGCCCTTGGTTTTGATGGCGTCGTCTTTGATTTCGGGGGTGATGACAATGTCGTTCAGCTTGGCGTAATCGATGCTGTCGTCGCCGCCTTCGATGTAGGCCGCAAAGTTTTCGCTGATGAAGCGGTAAAACAGGGTGCCGAGCACGTATTGCTTGAAGTCCCAGCCATCGACGGCCCCGCGCACATCGTTGGCGATTTGCCAGATTCGGCGTTGCAGTTCGGCGCGTTGTTGAATGCTGGTCATGGTTGGTTCCTTGTTGAATCGGTCATTTTGTCTTCATCCGCGCCGCCCGCGCGCACCCAGTCATCCACCTCGGAAAGCTGGAATTTCCACAGCCGCCCCACCCGGTGCGCGGGCAGCCCCTTGCGCTCGCGCCAGCGGTAAACGCTGTCCTTGGCCACGCCCAGGTGCTGGGCGACATCCACGGCGGTAACCCACGGTTCGGTAGTCATGGCATTGGCGCTCCGGTGGTGCAGTTCAAAGTCGATGAAGATCGTTGAAAGTCTATACTGCCCAAACATTCCCCGACCCCAAGCCTGCGGCTGCGCGTTGCAGCACGCCGTGCCGAGGCATGCGTAATTCCACCCGATACCTTGCGCAGCGGGGCTCGGAGCAAGGTGCTGACCGCGCTGCGGCAGCGCGGCTGGGTTGGGCCTGTCGACGATGGCCACCGGCTGGCAGCCGCACACCGTGCGCGCGAAGCGGGCCGGCGCGGGACAATACGCTGCATGCCGTCCTCCACCTCCTCATCCTCACGCCCCACTTCGTTGTCACCTGCAGCTTCGGCCCCGCGTGCCGGTGCAGCGCCCGCGGCGCAGCCGCCCGCAGCGGCTGCGAACCCCGCACATCCAGCGAATCAAGCGAATCCAGCGAATCAAGCGAATCCCGTGCGCCCGGTGCTGCGCCGGCCTGCATCTGCCAAGGCCGCCCCGCCTGCGGCGCGCCTGCCCAGGGCGGCGGCTGCGTCTGAACCTGCCCCAAGCCCCGGGCCCACTGCGGGCGGCGATGCCACCATGCGCCTGAACAAGCGCATGGCCGAGCTCGGTTTGTGCTCGCGCCGCGAGGCCGACGCGTGGATCGCGCAGGGCTGGGTGCGCGTCAATGGCCGCGTGGCCGCCGTGGGGCAGCAGGTGGGGCTGCAGGATCGCATCGAGCTGGATGCGCGTGCGCAGGGCCAGCAGCAGCGGCTGGTGACGTTCCTGCTGCACAAGCCCATGGGCTACGTGAGCGGGCAGGCCGAAGACGGGCACACGCCCGCCGTGACGCTGATCCAGCCGCGCAACCACTGGCGCGAAGACCCGAGCCGCATACGCTTTGATGCGCAGCAGCTGCGCGGGCTGGCGCCGGCGGGGCGGCTCGACAGCGACTCGGTCGGCCTGCTCGTGCTCACGCAGGACGGGCGCGTGGCGCGGCAGATCATCGGTGAAGACTCGGTCATGGAAAAGGAATACCTCGTGCGCGTGCAGTACGGCGCGGTGAGCAGCAACGTGCAGGCAGCCTTTCCTGCGGCGCAGCTCGCGCGCCTGCGCCACGGCCTGGCGCTCGACGGCCAGCCGCTGCAGCCCGCGCGCGTCGAATGGCAAAACCCCGAGCAGCTGCGCTTCGTGCTCACCGAGGGCAAGAAGCGCCAGATCCGCCGCATGTGCGAGCTCGTGGGCCTGCGCGTCGTCGGGCTCAAGCGCATCCGCATCGGGCGCGTGACCCTGGGCGCGCTGCCGCCCGGGCAGTGGCGCTATCTGCTGCCGCATGAGCAGTTCTGAGCGCACCGCGCAATTTTTGGGTTAAACCCAGATTGTCCATTAGGCGGTGCTGCGCACCTACGCGGGCGTTGGCGGACGTCTGCCGGTCATTTTGGCCGCGGCTTCGGCGTCCATGGCACTGGCCATGGACTTCTCACCCGCGACCAAACTGCCACGCCAGCCGCCTCGCCACCATCCCGCGTCCTAACGAACAATCTGGGTTAAATCGGCCCAAAGCCAAGGCGCATCAAGCACTGGCAGCTATCAAAACAGATGGTTAGGCGGTGCTTGGCACCTGCGCGGGCGGCTGGCGGTCATTTTGGCTGCAGCAAAGAAACCCGTCATTGCGAGCCCCGTAGGGGCGCGGCAATCCAGTCCCGTCCTTGGCTGCGCACGTAGGCGCTGTTTCGACGGCCCCATGGATTGCCGCGGGCCTTCGGCCCTCGCAATGACGGGGAAAGATCATCCCGCGTCTTCATGAACAATCCAGGCTCAGCCCACCTCCACCGCATAGTCCACGCCGCGCCAGCCACCGCCCTCGTGCCAGCGCCAGGTGAAGTCGATGTGCGTGGCGTGGGTGAGGGCGGCGGCTTCGACTTCCAGCACGTGCAGGCCTATGGGCAGCGCGCGGCTGTCCTGCTCGCGCACGTCCTGCCAGCCGTCGCGCCCCCAGTGCAGGCGCGCGGGGCGCGGCAGCAGCAGCAGGAGCCCCTGGCCGCGTGCGATCTGCGTAATCGGCGCGGCCTCGCTCCAGCACGCGAGCGCGGCTTCGGGGCGGCGGCCCTGGTAGCGCGCGGCCACGGCGGGCGGCTGGTCGATCACGCGGCCGAACTGGCGCGAGAGCACGAGCTTGATGAACTCGGCATGCGCCCAGGCGAGCGGCATCGCGCCGCCCGTGGGCCGGCCGGGGAACAGAAAGCGCTCGGGGATGGGCTGCGGCTCGTCCCACACCTGCTCGGGCAACAGGCCCAGCGGGCTGGCCATGCGCGCCATGGCTTCGAGGTAGGGCAGCGGATCGCGCCCGGCGGCGAGTTCGTAATGGCCGCGCTCGCCCGTGAGCAGCGGCCAGCCGCGCCCGATGCCGCTGCCGTCGTGGGCACTGCCGTCGGCATGCTCGCCGTAGCCGTCGCCAAGGTAGCGGCGCCACACTGGGCCGCTGGGCGTATCGCGGCGCAGCAGCGCGTCGGCAAGGATGAGCGTGTCGCGCACCAGCGCATCGTCGGGCGCACGCAGGCCAAAGCGCACCAGCTGCAGAAAGTCCACGCCCACCGTTTCGGCCGCGCGCTGGCCGGGGTCGTGGCGGTGGTTTTTGATCGGCAACACCTGCTGCAACGCCGCCGGCCCTTGCCAGAGCACCTGCGGCGGCGCGATGCGCGTGTAGTAGGCGGCCACGCCGTGGCGCTGCGCGAGCGGCGTGGCGCGGGCCGCGGTCCAGTCCTCGATGCGGCTGTTCCAGTAGTCGGCCAGCGCGAGCAGCACGCGCGCCGATGCGGCATCGACGAAGCGGCTGCCCGCCACGAGCGCGGCGATCAGCGTGGCCAGCGTGAAGGCGTTGAGGCCGGCGTTTTCCTCCCAGCGGTCTTGCGGACTGCTCGGGCCGTTGAGCGCAAGATGGCGCAGCGCCGCGGCCGCCATGGGCGCGGCGTGCAGGCCGTGCAGCGCGTCGCGCTCGGCCAGGCTCGCGGCAAGCAGCACGGGCAGGGCGGTTTCGTCGAGCTGGATGCCGGCCCAGTACGCGCGCCCGCCCAGCCACTGGTTCTGGTACCAGCGGCCGTCGGCCTGCTGCGTGGCGATCAGGTAGGCCAGGGTGTTGCGGCAGGCGTGGTGGTCGCCGAGCGCGAGCAGCGCGCCCGCGCATTCGACCAGGTCGCGCGGCCACACCAGGTGGTAGCCGCCCGGCGAGTCGGAGCTGCTGCCCCACGGAATGCTCAGGCTCGCGACGGCGGCGCCGGGGTAGGTGCGGTCGAGGTGGCTGCGCAGCACCAGCGCCGAGACGGCGAATTCGCGCTTCACCGCGGACGTGAGGCCGGCCGCGCTCGGCGCCTTGCGGTGCGGCGACAGCCCGCGCCGGCGCCAGTCGCGCCAGCCGCGCACGTAGGCTTCGAGGCGCTTGGCAAACGGCGCCGCGAGCGCGCTCGCCGCAAGCGTGGCCGCGGCCACCGGGCTGCTGGCCAGGCCCAGCGCAAGCACCGCATGCCGGCTGCGCAGCGCGCCCGTGAGCGCCACGTTGCCGGGGCCGGCCTCGGCATACGCCCAGGTCATGGCGCCGTGGCGCGCAAAGTCCTGCCAGCCGTCGGAGTAGCCCACGTAGCCGGCGCTGGCCTGCGCGAAGGCGTCCTGCCCGTTGGCGTCGCAGGCGAGCAGCGCGAGGCCGAACGGCCCCTGCTCGGCCCAGAGCACGCGCCGCCCGCCATGGCGCGCGACTGCGGCGCGGTTGTGCTGGCCGGTGCTGCCCAGGTGCGGCGCCAGCAGCACATAAGGGCGCAAGTCTTCATCGCCGCTCAGCACGACTTCGATCAGCAGCACCTCGCGTTCCACGTCGCTGCAAATGCGCAATTGCAGCGTGAAGCGCGGATGCCGGTGCACGATGATCGGCGCGGGCACGCCGCTGTGCACCAGGCGCAGCTGGCGGTCTGTGAGGCGCTTGACCTCGACCCAGAAGCCCGCGCCGTCGGCAACGATGAAGCCCAGGTCGCGCGTTTGCGGGATGTCTATGCGCGGGCCATAGACCTCGTTGACGATGCCGTGGCCGCAGGTGAACCACAGGCGCGAACCTTCGGCGGCCGTGCCGACCAGGTCTTTGTCGCTGCTGCTCCAGGTGGGCGCGATGCCGGGTGCGCCGGGCGCCGTGCCCTGTGGCTCGGCGGAGATTGGGCTGGCGGGGTGGTCGGGTGGGGCCATGCACGTTTTATACCGCCGTTGCGCCGCGCGTGCTTTGTGCGGCGAAAGGGGGGGTGAAAGGGGGGGTGAAAGGGGGGTGAAAGGGGGGTGAAAGGGGGGTGAAAGAGTGCTTTGGCGCTCAAAGGCTGATCAGCCGCGCCAGAAAAACAGCCCCGCCATCACGAGCCCCGTGGCCACGATGCCGGCGCGCAGCCAGGGCGCGGGAATGCGCCGCGCCAGGCGCGCGCCGCCGTAGCCGCCCGCCGTGGCCGCGAGCATCATGGCCAGTGCCTGCGGCCAGGCGACGAGGCCGCCAGCCGCGTAGATCAGCACGGCAATCGCCGTGAGCAGGGCCGAGACCAGGTTCTTGAGCCCGTTGGCCGCATGCAGCCGCGTCTGCCCGAGCAGGCCGAACAGCGCGAGCAGCAAAATCCCCAGCCCGCCGTTGAAGTAGCCGCCATACGCCGCCACGGCGAGCACGCCGGCCTGCGCGCGCAGGCGTGCCGCGGGCGTTACGGCGTGCGCCGTCGCGTCGGGCCGCGCAGCCGGGCGCAGACGCGGGCCTAGGAGCCAGTCGGACTTTGGAGCCGTCGGCTGCGAATGTGCCGCAGCGGCCCATTTTTTACCGTCTTCTTGCCCCATAGTCCCGCTATGGGGCGGCGAATCCGGCAAAAACTGGCCTCGCTGGGGCGCATTCTCGCTATCGACGCCCAAAGTCCGACAGGCTCCTAGCGCGAACAGCGCCGTCGCGGCGAGCAGCAGCCAGGGCACGACGCGGCGAAAGGTGGCGTCGGGCGTGGCCAGCAGCAAGAGCGCGCCCAGCGCCCCGCCCACGAGCGACAGCCCCATGACGGCGCGCAGCGTGAGCCCCGGCGGCGGCGCCAGGTCTTCACGGAAACCCCAGGCGCTCGCGATGTAGCCGGGAAACAGCGCCACGGTGCCGGTGGCGTTGGCCATCACGGGCGGCACGCCGCTGAAGACCAGCGCCGGCAGCGTCAAAAAGCTGCCGCCACCGGCCACCGCGTTGAGGGCGCCGGCGGTGCAGGCCGCGGCGAGCAGGAGCAGGATTTCGAGCATGGGTTCTGGCATGGGGAGCGGGTTTGCTTGAAAAAGGTGGCGCTGCGCATGGAGGAGCGAGCAAGTTGCCGTCTGGGCGCTGTATGGGTGCCGTCTGGGCGCCGCTTCGCAGACAATCGGGCCATGGATTTTCCCCTGTTCCAAGCCCAGCACCTGCGCAAAAGCTACGGCGACCATGCCGTTGTCGATGACCTGTCGTTTCACATCGATGCGGGCGAATGCCTGGGCATCATCGGCCCGAACGGCGCGGGCAAGACCACCACACTGCGCATGTGCCTGGGCCAGGCCGTGCCCGACGCGGGCAGTGTGCGCTTTACCGCCGAGCCGGGCGCGGCGCCGCTGTACATGCCGCGCGACGCGCTCGCGATCAAGGCGCAGCTTGGCGTGGTGGCGCAGTTCGACACGCTGGATCCCGACTTCAGCTGCGCTGAGAACCTGCGCATCTATGGGCGCTACTTTGGCCTGGGGCGCGGCGTGATGGACGCGCGCGTGCCGCAGCTGCTCGAATTTGCCGCGCTCGCCAGCAAGGCTGCGGCCCGGCCCGCGGAGCTCTCGGGCGGCATGCGGCGGCGTCTGTCGCTTGCGCGGGCGCTGGTCAACGATCCGCGCCTGCTCCTGCTCGACGAGCCCACGACGGGGCTGGACCCGCAGGCGCGCCACCTGATGTGGGAGCGCCTGCAGTTGTTGCTGCAGCAGGGCAAATCGATCCTGCTGACCACGCACTTCATGGACGAGGCCGAGCGCCTGTGCACGCGCCTGCTGGTGCTCGACCACGGCCGCAAGATTGCCGAAGGCGCGCCGCGCGCGCTGATCGCCGAGCACCTGGAGCGCGAGGTGGTCGAGGTCTATGGCGTGGGGGCGCTCGCACTCGCGCAGGACGCCGCGCTGCGCGCGCTCGCGGCGCGCGTGGAGACGAGCGGCGAGACGGTGTTTTTCTATACCGCCGACGCGCGCCCCTTGCTGCACGCGCTCGAAGCCTGGCCGCAGCTGCGCACGCTGCACCGTCCGGCCAATCTGGAGGACTTGTTCCTCAAGCTCACGGGGCGGCAGATACGGGACGAGGGCTGAGTCCCTGGTAGGCTGGGTTGCAACCCAGCCTACTTTTGATAGCTGCTTGCGCTTGATGCGCCTTGGGTTTGGCCGGTTTTTTCATAAAACGCCGCGTGCGCTGTGTGCCTGCCCGGGATGGCGCATCCCAATCCCCTTGCGGCATCAGATCGCGAGTGGATCGACGTCGATCAGCCAGCGGATCAGCCCCTTGTGCGCGGGCTCGGCGCGCGTGGCGTGCAAGAGCGGCTGCCACGCGGCCAGAAAGCGCTGCAGCGCGGTGCGGTGCTGGCTCTCGAGCAGCATTTGCGCGCGCTCCACGTTGGCCACGCGCTGGATCGCGAGCGGCACGGGCGGGTAGAGCGTGACCTGGGCAAGCTCGGGCAGCGCCTGCGCGGCTTCGCTTGCGGCGCGCAAAAAGCCTTGGGCGACGTCCTGCGTGCGTGCGTCGGCGCGCACGAGCGCCTGGAAGCTGAACGGCGGCAGGCCCGCGGCGGCGCGCTCTTGCAGCTGCTGCGCGGCGAAGGCCGGGTAGTCGTGGCGCTTGAGCGCTTCGAACACGGGGTGGCGCGGGTGGCTGGTCTGCACCCACATCTCGCACGGCGTGCCCTGCGCGGCCATGTAGGCGGCGTCGCGCCCGGCGCGGCCTGCGGCCTGCATGAGCAGCGCAAACAGGCGCTCGGGCGCGCGAAAGTCGCTCGAAAACAGCGCGCCGTCGGGCTGCACCGCGGCCACGAGCGTGATGCGGCGAAAGTCGTGGCCCTTGGCGATCATCTGCGTGCCCACGAGCACGTCGACCTCGCCCGCGTGCACCTGCGCGAGCTGGCTTTGCAGCGCCCCCTTGGCGCGCGTGCTGTCGGCGTCTATGCGCACGATGCGCGCGGGCGTGCCGTCGGGGCGCAGCACGGGTGCGAGCAGCTCGGCCAGCTGCTCTTCGAGCTGCTCGGTGCCGCGGCCTATGGGCACGATGTCCAGGCTGCCGCAGGCCGGACAGGCGCGCGGCACGCGCTGCGTGGTGCCGCAGTGGTGGCAGCGCAGCGTGCGGTCGAGCTTGTGGAACACCTGGTGCGCGCTGCAGTGCGGGCAGTCGCTTTTCCAGTCACAGTCGGCGCAGTGCAGCACCGGGGCGTAGCCGCGCCGGTTGAGCAGGATCATGCTCTGCTCGCCGCGCGCCACGCGCTCGGCGATGGCCGCGAGCAGCGGCGGCGAAAGCACGCTGCGCCGCGGCTGCTGGTTCATGTCCACGCGGCGCACGCGCGGCAGCGCGCCCGCGCCGATGCGGCTGGGCATGTGCAGGCGCAGGTAGCGCCCGCCCGCGGGGTCTTCGGGCGTCGCTGGGCGGCTTGCGTGCCAGCTCTCGAGCGAGGGCGTGGCCGAGCCCAGGATCACCTTCGCGCCCTGCGCGCGTCCGCGCCAGAGGGCCAGGTCACGCGCCGAATAGCGCGCGCCCTCTTGCTGTTTGTAGCTCGGGTCGTGTTCCTCATCGACGACGATCAGGCGCAGGCCCGGCAGGCTCGCGAACACGGCCATGCGCGTGCCCAGCACGATGCGCGCGCGGCCCGCGTGCGCCGCGAGCCAGCTCGCCAGGCGCTGCGCGTGCGTCATGCCGCTGTGCAGCGCCACCACCGCCGCGGCGCCAAAGCGCGGCGCGAAGCGCGCGCGAAAGCGCTCTTCGAGCTGCGGCGTGAGGTTGATCTCGGGCACCATCACGAGCGCCTGTGCGTCGGGCGCCGCCGCGAGCGCCTCTTGCACGCAGCGCAGATAGACTTCGGTCTTGCCGCTGCCCGTGCTGCCGAACAGCAAGAAAGGCCCGGGTTCAGAGACAATTTGGGCTCTGGCGCTTTCCTGCTCTGCGCTGAGCACTACGTTTTCGATAGTTTCCGCAGACGCCTCGGGCGCGGGCGTGCTGCGCCGCAGGCGGCGCGCGATTTGCTCGGTGCTGAGCGTGCGCAGCTGCGGCGGCAGCGCCGCAAGCGCCACTTCGCCCAGGCTGCGCTGGTAGTAGCGCGCCGTGAAAGCCACGAGCCGGCGCCAGTGCGCATCGAGCGGCGCAAGCCCCTCGAGCACGCCCGCGATGGGCCGAATCTCCACCCCTGCCGCGGGCGGCGGCGCGGCGCCGTCCCACACCACGCCCAGCACCTCGCGCGCGCCCAGCGGCACGCGCACCAGCGTGCCCGGCGGCAGCGGCGCCGCGCTCGCGTAGCTCAGCAGATCGCCCAGGCCGCTGTGCACCGGGGCGTGCACGGCGACGGGGACGAGGTGCGGCAAATCAGACATGGTGGTGGAAGAAAAAGCGCCATGGGCTTGATTTTTCAGGGCTTTGGGCGTGTGTCCGCAGTTTCTGTGGATAACTTTGTTGACATCCTGCGTGCACCGGGCGCCAGGCCGCATGGCTGCGTGGGTTGGCTGGGCTGCATGAAAATTCAGCAAAAAAAGAAAATCCTTATGAATCAATCATCTTTTGCGCTGTCCAGGGTTTTCCAGAGATGCGCAGGTGGGCAAATGTCTGGTTGCGCTGCATCAAAAAATATGTGCACAAGTTGAATTTTCTGTATCTGTCAAGGCCCGGTTTGGGGGCATTTTTGTGCTAGCTGCGCTTGCGCATCGGGTCTGTTTTCTCTGTTTTGGCGTGCAAGTGCTTGATTCGACGGGAGTTTTTGCTGCACCTCACAATTTCTGTGGATAACTTTGTGGACAGGCTTTGTAAGTGCCTTGCAAAGCCTTGTCGCGCCGTGCTTTGCTCACTTTGCCCAGGAAACGCGCAGGGGTTTGAGTGCTCGAAAAATCAATGGGTTAGAAAAACTTCGGGGCTCACGCAGTCCCCCACGGCCCGCACCGCATTGGTGCCCATGGCGCGCTCAGCGCGCCGCAGACTGTGCACAAGTGATGCTTTGGCGTTGCATGCGCGAATAGCTGTGCACGGCTTCGACGAGTGCCGTCACATGCTCGGGCGGCGTGAACTGGCTGATGCCGTGGCCGAGGTTGAAGATATGCGTGGGGCCGCACGTGCTGCGCTCGCAGTGCGGCGCGCCGAAGCTCGCGAGTGCCTGCTGCACCTGCTGCTCGATCTGCGCGGGCGGGGCAAAAAGCACGTTCGGGTCCAGGTTGCCCTGCAGCGCCTTGCCGGGCCCGCCCACCGCGCCGCCGACCAGCGCGCGCGCCTTGCCCAGGTGCGCCGTCCAGTCCAGCCCCAGCACCTCGCAGTCGAGCGCGCGCATGTCTTCGAGCCACTGCGTGCCGCCCTTGGTGAAGACGATGCGCGGCACGTCCTGCCCGTCGGCGCCCGTGCGCTGCAGCTGCGCGAGCACGCGCGCCGTGTAGGCCAGGCTGAACTGCTGGAAGGCACCGTCGGCCAGCACGCCGCCCCAGCTGTCGAACACCATCACGGCCTGCGCGCCCGCGTCGATCTGCGCGTTCAGGTACGCGGCGACGGCGTCCGCGTTCACCGCGAGGATGCGGTGCATGAGGTCGGGGCGGCTGTAGAGCAGGGTCTTGACGAGCCGGTAGTCGCTGCTGCCCTTGCCTTCGACCATGTAGCACGCGAGCGTCCAGGGGCTGCCCGAAAAGCCGATCAGCGGCACGCGCCCTTGCAGCGCGCGGCGGATGCTGGTGACGGCGTCGAACACGTAACGCAGCTTGTCGAGGTCGGGCACGGCGAGCCGGGCCACGTCGGCCTCGTCGCGCACGGCCTGCGCAAAGCGCGGGCCTTCGCCCTCGGCAAACGACAGGCCCAGGCCCATGGCGTCGGGCACGGTGAGGATGTCGCTGAACAAGATCGCGGCGTCGAGCGCAAAGCGCTCGAGCGGCTGCAGCGTGACTTCGGTGGCGTAATCCACGTTTGTCGCCAGGCCCATGAAGCTGCCCGCCTTGGCGCGCGTGGCCTTGTATTCGGGCAGGTAGCGGCCCGCCTGGCGCATCAGCCAAACGGGGGTGTAGTCGGTGGCCTGGCGGCGGCAGGCGCGCAGAAAACAGTCGTTGCGCAGCGGCGCGAACGCAGTGGAGTGGGGGGGAGAAACCGGGGCAGTCATGCGGGCGATTGTCGCAGGCCGGCTGGCGCCGCTCCCGCCGTTACTGTTCTTTGCTCCACCTCCGCCCTCTACTCCGCCTCCACCGTGCACCGCGCGAGCAGCATTGCGTCGCCGTAGCTGAAAAAGCGGTAGCGCTGCGCGATCGCGTGGCGGTACAGCGCCATGGTGTGCGCGTAGCCCGCAAAGGCGCTCACGAGCATCATCAGCGTGCTCTTGGGCAAGTGGAAGTTGGTCACGAGCAAGTCCACCACCTGGAACGCAAAGCCCGGCGTGATGAAGATGTCGGTCTCGCCGCGCGTGTGCCCCGAGCGCGCCCAGGATTCGAGCGTGCGCACCGTGGTCGTGCCCACGGCGACCACGCGCCCGCCGCGCGCCCGGCAGCGCGCAAGCGCCTCGAGCGTGGCGGCGGGGATGTCGTACCACTCGCTGTGCATGCGGTGCTCGGCCAGGTTCTCGGTCTTGACGGGCTGGAAGGTGCCCGCGCCCACGTGCAGCGTGACGTTTGCGCGCTCCACGCCACGCGCGGCCAGCGCGGCGAGCACGCCCGCGTCGAAATGCAGCGCCGCCGTGGGCGCGGCCACGGCGCCGGGCTGGCGCGCGAACACGGTCTGGTAACGCTCGGCGTCCTGCGCTTCCTGGGCAGCCTGCGCGGCATCGGCCGACTGCTGCGCGCGCTCTATGTAGGGCGGCAGCGGCATGTGGCCGTAGCGCTCCAGGAGCGCATAGGGCGTCGCATCGGGCGTCGCATCGGGCGCGTTTGCCGGGCCGTGCAGCGCAAGGCGAAAGAGCGGTCCGTCGGCGTCGGGCCAGCGCCCGAGCAGCGTGGCCGTGAAGCCACCGCGCTGCGGCCCGCCCGCGATCAGCAGCGTGCTGCCCACGCGCGGCTTTTTGCTGACCTTCATGTGCGCGACGACCTCGTTGCCTGCGAGCACGCGCTCGATCAGCAGCTCCAGCTTGCCGCCGCTGGCTTTCTCGCCAAACAGGCGCGCCCTGAGCACGCGCGTGTCGTTGAACACGAGCAGGTCGCCCGGCTGCAGCAGCGCGGGCAGATCACGAAAGACGCGATCCACGGGCTGCGCGCCGCGCCCGTCGAGCAGGCGCGCGGCGCTGCGCTCGGGCGCGGGGTGCTGCGCGATCAGCTCGGGCGGCAGATCGAAATCGAAGTCTTGCAGCGTGAAGTGGCGCGGCGCGCCGGGGTCGGTGGGGGCGGAAAAAGGCATGGCAAGAGGGGCTGGACAGGCCCGCAGTGAAGGAAAGGGCGCGAGTATGGCAAAGCCGGGAGCACAGCGCTGTGTCCCAGACCTTTGTCTTTGCAGCGTCAGGGGATGGGAATTACTGCACTGGCACCGCCTGCACCACCACCTGCGGCAGCAGGCGCTGCACATCGGCCACCTGGGCGAGCGCGGTGCCGGGTGCGAGCAGCGTCGCGGCGCCGGCGGCCATGCCCCAGCGCAGCGCTTCGGGTGGCGGCTCGCCTTGCTCGAGCGCCCACAAAATCGCCGCCAGAAAACAGTCGCCCGCACCCGTGGTGCCGGTGGTCGTGGGCACGGGCAAGGCGGGGGCCTGCCAGACGCCGTCGCGGCTTGCGATCAGCCCGCCTTGCGCGCCCAGCGACAGCGCCACGAGCTCGGCCTGGCCACTGCGCACCAGGCCTTGCGCAGCGGCCTGCCAGGCGGGCGCGTCGGGCAGTGCCTGGCCGGTCAACTCGCGCAATTCGCGCAGGCTGGGCTTGACCAGCGCCGCGCCGACCTGCAGCGCTGCAGCGAGCGCCGGGCCCGAGCTGTCGAGGACGAAGCGTGCGCCCTTGCGCTGTGCGATGCGCGCCGCCTGCGCGTAAAAATCGTCAGGCACGCCGGGCGGCAGGCTGCCGCTTGCGACGAGCCAGCGTGGCGCGTTGGCCAAGGATGCGAGCTGCGCCAGCATGGCTTGCCATTCGGCGGCGGCGAGCGTGGGGCCGGGCAGCACGAAGCGAAACTCTTGCCCCGTGGCGGTTTCGATCACGGAAAGGTTTTCGCGCGTGTCGTCGGCGATGGGCAGGCACAGCGCGAGCACGCCTTCTTGTTGCAGCAGTTGCTGCACCTTGGCGCCGGCCGGCCCACCCGTGAGCGTCCAGGCCGCCACGTCGGCGCTTAGGAGCCTGTCGGACTTTGGAATCGTCGGCTGCGAATGCACCGCAGCGGCCCATTTTTTACCGTCTTCTTGCCCCATAGCACCACTATGAGGCGGCGAATCCGGCAAAAACGGGTCTCGCTGGGGCGCATTCTCGCTTTCGACGCCCAAAGTCCGACAGGCTCCCAGGCGGTGCAACAGCCGCGCCACGTTGATACCGCCGCCGCCCGCGTAGCGCGTGACGGGGCCGCAGCGCAGTTTGTGCGTGGGCAGCACGCGCTCGGCGGTGGTGGACAAGTCCAGGGCGGGGTTCGGGGTCAGCGTGAGGATGGCGGGCATGGGTGTGGCAGCAAGAGGGCCGGGCCGACACGCCAGCGCATCACCATGGCTGACCAGACTGGCCCGACCAGAGCTCGTTCAGGTCGGGGAAGTTCCATTGTGCCGGGTCTTCGCGGGCCACGATTTTCTCGGAGCAGCCGGGGGCGGACAGGTCGATCACCTCGGGCGGAATGCGCAAGTCCGACTTGGTCGAGAAAAACACCTTCACGCAGGGCATGAGCAGCGACTTGCCGCTTTGCTGCGTGACCACGCCGATGCGCCCCGACGCCAGGCGCACGAGCGAGCCCACGGGGTAGATGCCTATGCTTTTGACGAAGGCCTGAAAGAGCTTGGCGTCGAAGTGGTCGCGCGTCCACTCGGCCATGCGGCGCAGCGACTCGGACGGGTCCCAGCCGTTTTTGTAGGGGCGGTTCGAGGTGATGGCGTCATAGACGTCGCAGATCGCGGCCATTTTGGCGATCAGCGAGATTTGCTCGCCTGCGAGCTTGTCGGGATAGCCCGAGCCGTCGATTTTTTCGTGGTGGTGCAGCACGGCGTCGAGCACGGCTTCGTGCAGGTCGCCTTTGCGGCGCAGCAGCGCCCAGCCGCGTGCGGGGTGCTTGCGCATGAGCGCAAACTCCTCGTCGGTGAGTTTGCCGGGTTTGTTGAGTACCGTCAGCGGGATGAAGGCTTTGCCCAGGTCGTGCAGCAGCCCGGCCATGCCCGCGATCTGCGTCTGCTCCTCGTCGAGCCCGATCTGGCGCGCCAGCGCCACCATGAGCCCGCTCACGGCCACCGAGTGCATGTAGGTGTAGTCGTCCGCCGTCTTGAGCCGTGCCAGGCTGATGAGCGCGCTGGGGTTGCGCGTCATCGAGTCGGAAATTTGCTCGACGATGGCGCGTGAGGTGGCTGCGTCAGCCGCCTTGCCCATGCGCGCTTCGCGGAACATATCGATCATGGCCTGCTTGGACGCCTGGCAGATCGACGCCGCGGCTTGCAGTTCGGCGTCCATCGAAGTCGGGGCGAGGGCGCGTGCCGGGGTCGGCGGGCTGGCAGAGACGGTGAACGCCGGCAGCTCGTCGAGCATGCCGAAATCGGTGTCGATTTGCGCGTCAGCCTGTTCGCGCGTGGTCGCGGGGGTGCCGGCCGGCACGTCCAGGCCTTTGTCGGTATCAATCCAGACTTCGTGGATCGAGGTGGCGCGGATGCGGTCGAGGTCTTTGGGGTCTTTGAGCAGGAATTGCGCGCGCCAGAATGGGTGCTCCATCCAGGAGCCGCAAAACTCGTGCAGGTACATGCCCAGGGTCAGGCTTTGAACGGGGATGCGTTTGAGCATGGAGGAAGATTTTGTGCGAAGGCTGCGTTCGGACGCTGGTGCAGGAACATGCACCCATGCGGTGCGCAATTGTAAGGGGCGGTAACTCGAGTTGGCACTCGAGTTGGCCGCAGGGGGCATGATAGGCTTTGCGCTGCATTTTCCTGCTTCTCACCATGCCCGCTTCCTCGAACGCCGCCGCTGATGTGCGCACCGCCGCCATGCAGGAAGCGCCGGGCATCGCGCCAGACAAGCCGGCCAAGGATGCGCGCAAAGCCGCGCCGAGCGGCCCGCAAAAAGCCCTGCGCAAGCTCGGCCTGGTGCGCGACATCGACCTGGCGCTGCACCTGCCGCTGCGCTACGAGGACGAAACGCGCATCACGCCGCTCGCGCAGGCGCGCGACGGGCAGGTGGTGCAGATCGAGGCCACGGTCACGGCCAGCGAAGTGCAGCTGCGCCCGCGCCGCCAGCTGCTCGTCACGGTGGAGGACGGCACGGGCAGCTGCGTGCTGCGTTTTTTCAGCTTCTACCCGTCGCAGCAAAAGGCGCTGGCCGTGGGCGCGCGCCTGCGCATCCGCGGCGAGGTGCGCGGCGGCTTCTGGGGGCGGCAGATGCTGCACCCGGCGTTTCGCCCCGCGGAGGGTGAGCTGCCTGCCGCGCTCACGCCCGTCTATCCGAGCACGGCGGGCCTGCCCCAGCCGTATTTGCGCCGCGCCGTGCTGACGGCGCTCTCGCGCGCCGACCTGTCCGAGACTTTGCCTGCGGGCGTCGCGCCGCCCGGCGGCAGCGTTTTTTTGCATGAAAATGGCCAAAAGTCTTTGTGCAGTCTGCGTGAGGCGCTCTTTTTTTTGCACAAACCCGCGCCCGACGTCGCGCTTTCCACGCTCGAAGACCGCAGCCACCCGGCGTGGCAGCGCCTCAAGGCCGAGGAGCTGCTCGCGCAGCAGCTGTCGCAGTGGCAGGCGCGGCGCGAACGCGCGCGGCGGCGCGCCCCGCAGCTGCGCGCGCCAGCCGGGGAGCTGCCCGAGCAATTGCTTGCGGCGTTGCCGTTCGAGCTCACCGCAGCGCAGCGCCGCGTGAGCGCGGAGATCGCGCACGACCTCGCGCGCGTGCAACCCATGCACCGCCTGCTGCAAGGCGACGTGGGCTCGGGCAAGACGGTGGTCGCGGCGCTCGCCGCGGCCACGGCCATCGCTGCGGGCTGGCAGTGCGCGCTCATGGCGCCGACCGAAATCCTCGCCGAGCAGCACTTTGCCAAGCTGGTCGATTGGCTCGCACCGCTGCTCGCACCGCGCGGCCAGTGCGTGGCCTGGCTCACGGGCAGCCAGAAGACAAAAGCGCGCGCCGAAATGCTCGCGCTGATCGCCTCGGGCCAGGCCGCGCTGGTCGTGGGCACGCACGCGGTGATTCAAGCGCAGGTGCGCTTTGCCCGCCTGGGCCTGGCCATCATCGACGAGCAGCACCGCTTCGGCGTCGCGCAACGGCTCGCGCTGCGCCAGAAGCTGTCGGCATCGGCACCGGAATCTTGTCAGACTGTGGGCGGCGCAAGCGGGCATGCGCCGCAGCCGACGATGCCAGAGGCTGACAGATTTTTGGAGCCGCACCTCTTGATGATGAGCGCCACGCCCATCCCGCGCACGCTGGCCATGAGCTACTACGCCGACCTGGACGTCTCGACCATCGACGAGCTGCCGCCGGGCCGCACGCCCGTGGTCACCAAACTGGTGGCCGAACAGCGCCGCGGCGAGGTCATAGAGCGCATCCGCGCCCAGCTTGCGCAGGGGCGGCAGGTGTATTGGGTCTGCCCGCTGATCGAGGAGAGTGAGGCGCTCGACCTGAGGAATGCGACGGCGACGCACGCCGAGCTCAGCGCGGCCCTGCCCGGCGTGCGCGTGGGCCTGCTGCACGCGCGCATGCCCAGCGCCGAGAAAAAAGCCGTCATGGCGCAGTTCAGCGCAGGGCAGATGGCCGTGCTCGTCAGCACCACGGTGATCGAGGTGGGCGTGGACGTGCCCAACGCGAGCCTGATGGTGATCGAGCACGCCGAGCGCTTCGGCCTGAGCCAGCTGCACCAGCTGCGCGGGCGCGTGGGGCGCGGCAGCGCGGCCTCGGCCTGCGTGCTGCTCTATGCCACGGGCGAGAGCGGGCGCCTGGGCGAGACGGCGCGCGCGCGCCTCAAGGCCATGCTGGAAACCAGCGACGGCTTCGAGATCGCGCGGCGCGACCTGGCCATCCGCGGCCCCGGCGAATTCCTGGGCGCGCGCCAGTCGGGCGAAGCCATGCTGCGCTTTGCCGACCTGGCCACCGACCAGGCCCTGCTCGAATGGGCGCGCGCCCTCGCGCCGCAGATGCTCGACCAACACCCCGAATTGGCCGCCCGCCACGTGGCGCGCTGGCTCGGCGGCAAGGCGGAGTATTTGAAAGCCTGAAATTGCACGGGCTGCGCACGGGGCGGCGTCTATCATTGGGCAGAAACAGGCACCCCCCAGCGACGTCGCACACAGCGCGATACCAGCCCATGGCCCTCTTTCCCCAAGGTTTGACCCAGATCGACAAGCGCTGCGCGAATGCGGGCGAGCGCGCCGTGCTGCACCAGCTCAAGCGCTGCCTGTCCGACGACTACCTGGTCTGGCACGACGTGCCCATAGGGCCGAAGGCGCGCCAGCCCGACTTCGTGGTCTTCAGCCCGCGGCGCGGCTTGCTGATTCTGGAGGTCAAGCACTGGGCCTGGGGTTCGCTGCGCGCCTACAACCGGGACAGCGTGGAACTGGCCACGGCGCGCGGCCTCGTCACCGTGGTGCACCCCTTGCTGCAGGCGCGCGGCTATGCGCTGGAGCTCAACGAAGTGCTGGAGCGCGACCCCGCGCTGATCCAGGACGCGCCGCCGTTTCGCGGCAAGTCGCGCGTGCCCTATGGCTGGGGCTGCGTGCTGTCGAACGTGCGGCGCAAACAGGTCGAGGGCACGGACTTTGCCGAGGTGTTCCCGGACTTCAAAACCCTGCTGCGCGACGACCTTTCCGAAGAGCTCGATCCTTACGAATTCGAAAAACGCCTGTGGGGCATGTACGCGGGCTGGACGCCGCAGGCGCTGACGCTGCCGCAGCGCGACCGCGTGCGCTGGCACCTGTTTCCGGAAGTGCGCGTGCAGCAGGCCTCCCTGTTCGAGGCGCAGGAGCAGACCGCCCCCACGCTCGCGCTGCCCGACCTGATGCAGGTGATGGACCTGCAGCAGGAACAGGTCGCGCGCACGCTGGGCGAAGGGCACCGCGTGATCCACGGCCCGGCGGGTTCGGGCAAGACCATGATCCTGATCTTCCGTGCGCAGCAGCTGGCGGCTGCGGCAGCGCCCGAGCGGCCGATCCTGGTGCTGTGTTTCAACCGCATCCTGGCCCAGCGCATCGAGGGCAGCCTGCGCCAGCGCGGCGTCGATGAACGCGTGCAGGTGCGCACCTTCCACGGCTGGTGCCAGGACATGGTGCGCACCTACCAGCTCGACGTGCCGCAGCATCTGGCGGGTGATGCCTACTTTGTTGCGCTGGCCGAAACGGTGGAGCGTGCCGTGGCGCGCGGCCTGGTGCCGGGCGGGCAATACCTGGCGCTGCTGATCGATGAGGCGCACGACTTCGAGGACGCCTGGCTGCGCGTGGCCGCGCGCATGGTCGATCCGGCGACGAGCGCGCTGCTCGTGCTGTACGACGACGCGCAATCCATTTACCAAAAAAAGCGCCGCAGGTTCAACTTCGCCAGCGTGGGCATTCAGGCCCAGGGGCGCACCAGCATTCTCAAGCTCAACTACCGCAACACCGCCGAAGTGCTGGCCCTGGCCATGCACTGCGCCCAAGGCTTGCTGGCCGACCGGCCCGCCACCGACGACCAGATGCAGGCCGTGCAGCCGTCCAGCGCAGGCCGGCGCGGCCCGCTGCCGGTACTGCTGCAGGCCCCCAATGTGCGCGCAGAGGCCGAACTGGTGGCAGAGCGCATCGCCCAGGCCCTGGCCGACGGGCGTGCGCCCGACGAGGTCGCCGTGCTGTTTCGCACCCGCCAGCGCATGGTGCTGGTCGCCGCGGCACTGCAGCGCCGTGGCATCGCCGTGCAGTCCATGGCGACGCCGGGCTTTCGCACCTTCGTGTGGAAGCACCCCAGCGTCAGGCTGATGACGCTGCACAGCTCCAAGGGACTGGAGTTTCCGCTCGTGGTGATTGCGGGGCTCGACGCCCTGCCTTGGAAGGGCGAGCCCCTGGACGAGGAACTGCGCCTGCTTTACGTCGGCATGACGCGCGCCACGCACGAGCTCGTGCTGTCAGCTGCCGGCACCTCGCCCATGGTGCAGCGGGTGCACAATTCGCTCGAAGCCGTGGCGCTGCAGTTTGCAGAGCAAGAAGCGCATGTTTGACGGGCGCAAGAAGCCAATTTTCCTATCTGTACCATTCGCCCATGACCCTCACCGAGCTCAAATACATCGTCGCGCTCGCGCGCGCCAAGCACTTCGGCCACGCTGCAGAGGCCTGCCATGTCTCGCAGCCCACGCTGTCGGTGGCGATCAAAAAGCTCGAGGACGAGCTCGACGTCAAGCTCTTCGAGCGCACGGCCGGCGAGGTGGCCGTCACGCCGCTGGGCGAAGAGATCGTGCGCCAGGCGCAAGTCGTGCTGGAGCAGGCCGCGGCGATCAAAGAGATCGCGCAGCGCGGCAAAGACCCGCTTGCAGGCGTGCTGCACCTGGGCGTGATCTACACCATAGGCCCTTACCTGCTGCCCGAACTGGTGCGCCGCAGCATGGAGCGCACGCCGCAAATGCCGCTGCTGCTGCAGGAAAACTTCACGCTCAAGCTGCTCGACATGCTGCGCACGGGCGAGATCGACTGCGCGATCCTCGCCGAGCCCTTTCCCGACACCAACCTGGCCATCGCGCCGCTGTACGACGAGCCCTTCATGGCCGCCCTCCCGTCCCAGCATCCGCTGGCCCAGCGCAAGAGCGTGTCGGCCACCGAACTGCGCGACGAAACCATGCTGCTGCTCGGTGCGGGCCATTGCTTTCGCGACCAGGTGCTCGAGGTCTGCCCCGAATTTGCGCGCTTTTCCACCAACGTCGAGGGCATTCGCCGCACCTTCGAAGGCTCGTCGCTCGAAACCATCAAGCACATGGTGGCCGAGGGCATGGGCGTGACGCTGGTGCCGCAGCTCGCGGTGCCGCGCACCGCGCTGCCCGGCAACGCGCGCCGGCGCAAAACCGACGACGCCCTGGTGCGCTACCTGCCGCTGCACGGCGACGACAAGGGCCCGCCGCCCTCGCGCCGCGTGGTGTTGGCCTGGCGGCGCAGCTTCACGCGCTACGAGGCCATCGCCGCGCTGCGCAACGCCATCTATGCCTGCGAGCTGCCGGGCGTGACGCGGCTGACCTGAGCCACGTACCGCGCAAGTACCACGCAAGTACCGCGCCCAGCCGTTTTCACACCCCCGAGACGATCTCGTGCGTGAGGTTGTCCACGACCACGGGCGTGTGCAGGTAGGTGAGCTGCGGCGCGCTGCCGTACTTTTCGCGCACGAAGGCGCGCCAGGCGTCGTCGTACACGGCCTGCGCTGCTTCGCGGTTTTGCCACAGGTACACGCCGCCGGCCGTGCGCCCGTCCTCCGAGAGCACGTAATACTTGCGCAGCAGCCCGGGCAGGTTCTGGTAGCGCGGCGCGGTGCTGAGAAAAATCTTCTGTGCCTCCTCCTGCGTGATGGGCTGGGGCAGGGCGAAGGTGACGATGGCGGTGATCATGAAGGTCTCCTCGATGCTTCGTTATAAATAGCTGCTAGCAGCCTGTCGGACTTTGGACGTCGAAAGCGAGAATGTGCCCCAGCGAGGCCAGTTTTTGCCGGATTCGCCGCCCCATAGCGGGACTATGGGGCAAGAAGGCGGTAAAAAATGGGCCGCTGCGGCACATTCGCAGCCGACGATTCCAAAGTCCGACAGGCTGCTAGTGCTGGATGGTATTGCCTGAAGTGCCGATTTGGCATTGAAAATTAGGCCAACCGCGCGACGCGCTCCTGCCAGCGCGCGAGCACTTCGGGGTTCTTGGTGTAGAGCGCCGGCTCGCCGCGCAGGATGCGGCGCATGTTCTCGGCGATCGCCGTGCGCAGCGAGTCCATGGCCTCCCGGCCCTGGCCGATGATGTGCGGCGTCAGGATCACGTGGTCGCTGCCGACGAAAGCGCGCAGCGGGCTGTCGGGCGGCAGCGGCTCGTGCGCGAAGGTGTCGAGCGCAGCGCCGGCGATGCGGCGCTCCTGCAGCGCGCGGCACAGCGCCGCCTCGTCGATGGCCGCGCCGCGCGAGGTGTTGACGAGGTACGCCGTAGTCTTCATGAGGGAGAGCTCGCGCGCACCGATCAGCCCCTGCGTCTCGGCCGTCAAGGTGACGTGCAGGCTCACAAAATCCGCACGCTGCAGCAATGCGTCGAGCGGGACCCGCGTGGTGCCTGCCGGAGCCTGCTCCTGCGCCACGTAGGGATCGAAATACAACAGTTGCGCCTCCCAGCCGCGCAGGCGCTCGACCACGCCGCGTGCGATGCGGCCCATGCCCACGAACCCTATGGTGCTGCCGCGCACGCTGCGCGAAAAGAGCTCGCGCGGGCGCGGCGCGTTTTCGGCGAGCAGGCGCTGCTTGTAGGGCAGCTGCATGGCCAGCGCCGCGATCAGCATCACGGTGGACTCGGCCATGCCCAGGAAATTTTCGGGCGTGGCGCCGTGCGCCACCAGAATGCCCAGTTCCGTGGCGGCGGCGACGTCGATGTTCTCGACCCCGATCGCCGGCGCCACCACTGCGCGCAGCCGCGGCAGCGCCTGCAACAAAGCCCGATCGACGCGCAAGCCCGGGGTGGGGACGAGAACGTCCGCACGCTGCAGCAGCGGCAGCAGCGCCGTCGCATCGACATGCGGCGGCACTTCGTCCGCTGCCGGCCCGCGCACGATTTGGTTGCCTTGGCCGCTAAGCGCCTCGGCCATTGTGTCGCCTAACCAATCGCCGGGAATGAAAATCACGGGGGGGTTCATACTGCACTCCTGTGGGGCGGCACGGCTGCGCCGCAAAATGGCCACCCCGCGCGCCGAATAGGGTGGCGGGGCAGGCTCCGCTGCCCGGCCATGCGCCACCCTCTGCATACAGGGGCAATGTGCCAGGACAAGGCGTTTTCGACTCTATCAGGCAAGCACGCGGGTGACCTTGCCCTATGCTCCATTCCCCATGAACGCACTCCAACTCTTTTTGCCCTGCGCCGGCGGCGTGGAAGGCTATCTGGCCGATGAGGTTCACACGCTCACCGGGCGCACCGGGCAGGATTTGCTCGTCGGGCGCGGCGGCGTGCTGCTGCGCGCAGCCTGGCGCGACGCGCTGCGCCTGAACCTGCACAGCCGCCTCGCGCAGCGTGTGCTCGTGCTCTTGAACGAGCGCCCCTACCGCAGCGAAAACGACCTCTACGCGCTGGCCAGCGATGTCGCCTGGGAAGCCTGGTTCACCCCGCGCCAGAGCTTCAAGGTCGAAGTGAGCGCGCAGCACAGTCCGCTGCAGAGCCTGCACTTTGCCGGCCTGCGCGTGAAAGATGCCGTGGCCGACCGCTTCCGCGCCAAGACGGGCGTGCGCCCCGACGTGGACACCCAGCGGCCCGAGGTGCGCATCCACCTGCACCTAGGCCCCGACGAAGCCGCGCTCTACATAGACACCTCGGGCGAGCCGCTCTTCAAGCGCGGCTGGCGCCTCGACAAAGGCGATGCCCCGCTCAAGGAAACCCTGGCCGCAGCCATGCTCGCGGCAAGCGGCTGGAACCCGCTGGGCGACGCACCCGTGCCGCTCTACGACCCCTGCTGCGGCAGCGGCACCATCGTCATCGAGGCCGCGCAAATCGCCTGCCGCGTCCCGCCCGGGGCGCAGCGCCGCTTTGCATTCGAGCGCCTGCAGCCGTTTCAGGCGCATGTCTGGCAAGCGATCAAAGACGAAGCTGCCGAGGCAATCCAAACAAGCGCCATCCCCATTTTTGGCAGTGATGTTTCGCACCGCATGGCGGACTTTGCCCAGCGCAACGCCGAGCGCGCTGGGGTGGCGCAGGCCGTGCAGTTGCGCGGCGGCGATGCATTGCAACGCCTGCCGCCCTGCGCGCAGCCCGGCGTGCTGCTGCTCAACCCGCCCTATGGCGAGCGCATCGCCGCGGCAGGCCATGCGGGCCAAAACGCCGCCGCACGCGCCGCGCTGCGCGCGCAGGGCGCCGCCGTGGGCCGCGAGGCTGCACAAGTCGAAAGCAGCAGCGCGCAGGACGGCGAAGACGGCGGCGACTTTTTCCGCCAGCTCGCCGCGCACTGGAAAAAACACTACACCGGCTGGACCGCCTGGTTGCTCTCGCCCGACCCCAAGCTGCCCAGCAAGATGCGCCTCAAGGAATCACGCCGCATCCCGATGTGGAACGGCCCCATCGAATGCCGCCTGTTCCGCTTTGACTTGGTGCAAGGCAGTGCGCGCCCATCACGGTAGGGGGGACGACGGTGCGAGTGCGTGCTGGAGCGTTACCATACGGCCTTGTTTCACCGTTCGCCGCAGCAAGAATGTTCGGTGCGCAGCTGGGGCGTGCAGGAGTCAGAACTCGTGCCCCTAATGGAACGCATGCAACGTGAACATCCCACGTGTGCGGACCTTTAGCCCCCCAGCGTGGATGATCCGGCGCATGGTTGGCACATCGAAGTCGGCCTCAAAGGTTCGGAAGATGCTGTGGCGGTAGGCTGGGAGCTCTTGCAAGCGGGATTGCTCGAATTTGGTGCAAAAAGATGCGCCGAATGAGTGCGCGGAACCTGGTTTTCTTTTTATGCCGCCGTTTGCACCATATGAGTGCATGGCGAGCGGCGGGGTTGGTGGGCGCCATGTGCTGCGCTATGGTGGTGCGGTGGCGGCTTCGGCTGGCACGGTAACTGCTTTTGTATATTTGTCGTTTTTTCTCAATGCCTTTTCTGGAGAACCCGATGGCCAAGACCGTTGCAGATGTGATGAAGATGATCAAGGAAAACGAGGTCAAGTTCGTTGACTTTCGCTTTACCGATACCCGTGGCAAACAGCAGCACACCACGGTGCCGATTTCGCACTTCGACGAAGACAAATTCATTTCGGGCCATGCTTTCGATGGCTCTTCGATCGCCGGCTGGAAGGGTATCGAAGCGTCCGACATGCAGCTGATCCCCGACCCGAACACGGCCAACATTGATCCGTTCTTCGAGGAAACCACGCTGATCATGACCTGCGACGTGATCGAGCCCAGCGACGGCAAGGCCTACGACCGTGATCCGCGCTCGATCGCCAAGCGTGCCGAGGCTTACCTCAAGGCCTCGGGCCTGGGGGACGCGGCATTTTTCGGCCCTGAGCCCGAATTCTTCATTTTCGACGGCGTGCGCTGGAGTACCGAGCCCGGTCACGTGATGTATGAGATCGAGGAATACGAGGCCCCCTGGAATTCGGGCACCAAGATGGAATCCGGCAACCGTGGCCACCGCCCGACCGTCAAGGGCGGATACTTCCCCGTGCCGCCCGTGGACAGCACGCAGGACATGCGCGCCGAGATGTCGCTGATTCTCGAATCCCTGGGCATTCCGGTCGAGGTGTTCCACCATGAAGTGGCGGGTGCGGGCCAGAACGAAATCGGCACCAAGTTCAGCACGCTGGTCGAGCGCGCCGACTGGACGCAGTTGCAAAAATACGTGATCCACAACGTGGCCAACGCCTATGGCAAGACGGCCACCTTCATGCCCAAGCCCTATGCAGGCGACAACGGCTCGGGCATGCACGTGCACCAGTCGGTGTGGAAAGATGGCAAAAACCTGTTCGCAGGCGACGGCTATGCGGGCCTGTCGGAGTTTGCGCTGTATTACATCGGCGGCATCATCAAGCACGCGCGCGCGCTCAATGCCATCACCAACCCCGGCACGAACAGCTACAAGCGCCTGGTGCCGCACTTTGAGGCCCCGGTGAAGCTGGCGTATTCGTCGCGCAACCGCTCGGCGTCGATCCGCATTCCTTACGTGGCCAACCCCAAGGGGCGGCGCATCGAGGCGCGCTTCCCTGATCCGCTGATGAACCCCTACCTCGGCTTTGCGGCCATGTTGATGGCCGGACTCGACGGCGTGGAAAACAAGATCCATCCGGGCGAAGCCGCAACCAAGGACTTGTACCACCTGCCGCCCGAAGAGGACAAGTTGGTGCCCACCGTGTGCCATAGCCTGGACCAGGCGCTCGAGGCGCTGGACAACGACCGTGCCTTCCTGACCAAGGGCGGCGTGTTCACCGACTCCATGCTCGACGCCTACCTCGAGCTGAAGATGGGCGAAGTGACGCGCTATCGCATGGCCGTGCATCCGGTCGAATACGACATGTATTACTCGCTGTGATGACGGCAAGATGCCACGGTTGTACGCGGCATCGGTGCGAAAAAAGGCGGCTCTGGTCGCCTTTTTTCGTCTTCGGACGCAGGGCAACGGTTTGCGAAGAGCCCGGCGAATGGGGGATACTTGCGCACCCAACCGCTGGTGTACGTCCAGTCCGCCGGCCCAGCACGAGGAAGTCGAATGAAAACACCGCGCACCACGTTCTTGATCCTGTTCGCTCTTGCCGCGACCGGTGCTGCGGCGCCTGCCTGGGCGCAAAGCCGGATTTACCGCTGCGGCAACGAATACACCAACGATGCTACACGGGCCAAGGAGCGTGGGTGCAAGCTGGTCGAAGGGGGCAATGTCACCGTGGTGCCGGGAATGCGTCCGGCTCCGGCGGCGGCCGGCGCTGCGGCATCCGGTACGTCCACGGCACCGCAGCGTGTGAACGACAGCGAACAGCGCGCGCGTGACAGCGATGCGCGCGCCATTCTCGAGGCCGAACTGCGCAAGGCCGAGGCGCGCCGTGCCGAATTGCTCAAGGAATACAACGACGGCTTTCCGCAGCGCAGTGCACTCGAAATACGCAATGTGCAGGCATACCAGGAGCGCACGGCCGCGCTCAAGGCCGAAATCGACCGGGTCGAGAGCGACATTGCGAGCCTGCGCCGCGAACTGGGACGTCTGCCAGCCGCTTCGGGCGGCAGCAAGTAATGGGTGCGGGCGCTCGGCCGGCCCTGCCGCAGGTGCGCATGAAAGGTGAGCGTTTGCAGGCCCTGGACTCCATGTCCACCTTGGTGGCCGTGCTCGATGCCCAGGGCGCGGTGCGCTTTGCCAACGCCGCCCTGGAAAACGCGCTGGGGCTGTCGCGCCGCACGCTCGTAGGCGTGGAATTTGCCACCTTTTTTGCGCAACCGGCGCTGCTGCAGATGGCCCTGGCCAGCGCGCGCCGGCAGGAGGCCGCGGGGCTGCGCTTCGAGGCCAGCCTCAAGGGCTTGCAGCACGAGCTGATTCCCGCGCACGTAAACGTGGCGGCCGCGGATGGGCAGGGCGACATCCTGGTTGAGCTGTGGCCGCTCGAGCAGCATGCGCGCCAGGATCGCGAGGAGCGCCTGCGCGAGCAGGTGCAGGCGAACAAGGAGTTGATCCGCAACCTTGCGCACGAGATCAAGAACCCGCTCGGCGGCATACGCGGCGCGGCGCAGTTGCTCGAGATGGAACTGGCCAACCGCGACTTGCGCGAATACACCCAGGTCATCATCCACGAGGCCGACCGCCTGCAGGGGCTGGTCGATCGCCTGCTGGCACCGCACCGCCATCCGCACCAGGTGGGCGACGTGAACATCCACGAGGTCTGCGAGCGCGTGCTCGCGCTGGTGCTGCTCGAGCATCCGCAGGGCTTGCACGTGGAGCGCGACTACGACGCCTCCATCCCCGAGTTCCGCGGCGACCGCGCGCAACTGATCCAGGCCCTGCTGAACATCGTGCAGAACGCGGCGCAGGCCCTCACTGAGCGCATCGCCGCGGGCGACGCCTGCATCACGCTGCGCACGCGGGTGCTGCGCCAGGTGACCTTTGGCCGCAAGCGCTATCGGCTGGCATTGGAATTGCATGTCATAGACAACGGGCCGGGCGTGCCGGAAGCCATCAAGGACAGGATTTTTTATCCCTTGGTGTCGGGGCGCGAAGGTGGGTCGGGACTGGGGCTGACGCTGGCGCAGACTTTTGTGCAGCAGCACGATGGTTTGCTTGAGTGTGAGAGCGAGCCCGGGCGCACCGACTTTCGCATTCTGCTGCCGCTGCCTTGAGGCATGCGCACTGCCGGTGATGTCTGGCGTGTGCTGCGCTGCGGCCAGCGTGCCAGGCCCGCCCGATATGCAGCAAACAACGGAATGTGGAGAGACGCATGAAGCCGATCTGGATAGTAGATGACGACCCTTCGATCCGCTTCGTCCTGGAAAAGGCGCTGGCGCGCGAAGACCTGCCCACGCGCAGCTTTTCGCATCCGCGCGAGGTGCTCGAGGCCCTGGCCGACGTGGCATCCGGCGACGACGCGCAGCAAGGGCCGCAGGTGCTCGTGAGCGACATCCGCATGCCGGGTGGCTCGGGCCTGCAGCTGCTCGAAAAAGTGCGCGAGCGCCAGCCAGGGCTGCCCGTCATCATCATGACGGCGTACTCTGATCTCGATAGCGCGGTGTCGGCGTTCCAGCGCGGTGCGTTCGAGTATTTGCCCAAACCCTTCGACCTCAACAAGGCCGTGGAGCTGATCCGTCGCGCGGTCGAGGAGCGTCAGCGCGAGGAGGTCGTCGAGGACGGCCAGAGCGCAGCGCCCGAGATGCTCGGCCAGGCGCCGGCGATGCAGGACGTGTTTCGCGCCATCGGGCGCCTGAGCCAGAGCCAGGTCACGGTGCTGATCACGGGCGAGTCGGGCACGGGCAAGGAGCTCGTGGCGCGCGCGCTGCACAAGCACTCGCCCGTGGCAGGCGGCCCTTTCGTGGCCATCAACACGGCCGCGATCCCCAAGGACCTGCTCGAATCCGAGCTGTTCGGCCACGAGCGCGGCGCCTTCACGGGCGCGCAGACGCAGCGGCGCGGGCGCTTCGAGCAGGCCGAGGGCGGCACGCTGTTCCTCGACGAGATCGGCGACATGCCGTTCGACTTGCAAACGCGCCTGCTGCGCGTGCTCTCGGACGGGCAGTTCTACCGCGTCGGCGGGCATGCGGCCGTGAAGGCGCACGTGCGCGTGATCGCCGCGACGCACCAGGACCTGGAGCGCCGCGTGAAGGAAGGGGGGTTCCGCGAGGATTTGTTCCACCGCCTCAACGTCATCCGCCTGCGCCTGCCGGCGCTGCGCGAGCGCCGCGAGGACATCCCCATGCTCACACGCCACTTTTTGCAGCACAGCGCGCGCCAGCTCGGCGTGGAGCCCAAGCGCATCTCGGACGCGGCGCTCGCACGGCTGCAGCAGTTTGCCTTTCCGGGCAACGTGCGCCAGCTCGAAAACATCTGCCACTGGCTCACGGTGATGGCGCCGGCGCAGGTCATTTCGGTGCAGGACTTGCCGCCCGAAGTGCTCGAAGCGCCCGCGCTCGAAGCACCGGCCTCTGCCGCTTCCGTCGGCGCGGCTGTACCCGCGCAGGCTGCGCGCATGTCCGCAGAGGATCCGGCCCCTGTGGCCGCGGCGCCCCTGGTGGCGGCGTTTGCCGCGCCGCCAAGCCCTGCGCCGCTGGCGGCCATGCCGCCGGCGGGAGCCTGGGGCACGGCGGCGGCTGCAGTGCCGCTGGCGGCGCAGCCCGCATCGGTGAACGGCACGCGCGCAGCAGCGGCGGAAGGAGCCGGCGCAGGCGATTGGGAGCGCTGGCTCGAGGCCGAGGCGCAAAAACTGCTCGCGAGCGGCCACAGCGAGGTCTGGGACGCGCTCACGCGCCGCTTCGAGTCGCGCCTGATCCGCACCGCGCTCGCCGCCACGCACGGCCGGCGCATGGAGGCGGCGCAGCGTCTGGGCATAGGGCGCAACACCATCACGCGCAAGATCCAGGAGCTGGGGCTGGACGCGCCGCCCGAGTGATCTTTTTTATAACGAAATTGCCAGTTCTCGTCGGCTGGATAAGCGCAAGCAGCTACTTTTACCGTAGCTACAACTGCGACTCTATCGGCAGCCAGCTGAGCACACGCACGAGGGCGCGGGTCCAAAAGCCGGTTTCAGGTTCGGTGGCCAGCGCCTGGCGCGTACCCTGCGCGTCTGGTTTGCCAAGCCAGCGCAGCTCGCCTTGCACATCGCGTTGCAGTTCGTAGCTCGCGGCGGGCTGCATGGCGTGCGCCACCATCGCGCGCACTTCGGCGGCGAGCGCGGCGTCGTCGAACATCACGCCCATTTCGGTGTTGAGCTGCGCCGAGCGCGGGTCGAAGTTGAACGAGCCTACGAAACCGCGCTGGCCATCGACCACCACTGCCTTGGTGTGCAGGCTCGCGCCGCTGCTACCCAGCAGGCTGGGGGTTTGCGGATTGCCGCGGCGCAGCTCGTACAGGTGCACGCCCGCGGCGAGCAGCGCCGGGCGGTAGCGCAGGTAGCCCGCGTGCACCACGGCGACGTCGGTGGCGGCGAGCGAATTGGTCAGCACGCGCACGTCCATGCCGCGCGCCGCCTGGCCCGCAAACAGCAGCGTGCCCGCCTCGCCGGGCACGAAGTAGGGCGAGACCAGCCAGTTTTCCTGCCGTGCGCTGTAGAGCAGCGCCTGCAGGTCGTACATCAGCCAGTGCGCGGGCGCGCGGCGGCTGGCCACGGCGGCGGCTTTTTGCGGCGGGTCGGAGAGCACGCGCAGCCGCGGCGTCCAGTGCAGGCGCAGCCCGCTGTGCAGGCTGTCTGCAAGCGGTGGCGCCTGGCCGACCGCTTGCAGGTAGTCGGAGGCGCGCGCCTGCTGCAGCCAGGCGCTGCGGCGCCGCTGCAGCTGCCCGGCGTCCACGGCCGGCGCGCCAGGGTGCAGCGCGCGCAGCGGGATCACTTCGGCGCTGTTCCAGAACGCGTCGAAGATCGCGCTCGCCTGCGCCACGGCGGGGCCGAGCAGCAGCAGGTCGGCGTCGTGGAAGTTGACCTGCTGCGCGGCGTCGAAATACTCGTCGCCCACGTTGCGCCCGCCGACCAGCGCCACGCGGCCGTCGGCGATCCAGGCTTTGTTGTGCATGCGCCGGTTCACGCTCACGAAGCGCAGCCCCATCTCGATCGCGCGCCGCAGCGTGGTGCTGCGGTTGCGCGCGGGGTTGAACAGGCGCACTTCGAGCTGCGGGTGCGCGTCCATCGCGAGCAGCAGGTCGTCGCGCCCGGCGGTGTTCATGTCGTCGATCAGCAGGCGCACGCGCACGCCGCGTTCGGCGGCGGCGAGCAGCTCGTTTTTGAGCAGCCGGCCCGTGAGGTCGTCGCGCCAGATGTAGTACTGCACGTCCAGGCTGCGCTGCGCCGCGCGCGCGGTCTGCGCGCGCAGCGTGAAGGCCTGTACGTTGCGCGTGACCAGCGCCGCCGCGCTTGCATCGGGGTGCGCGGCGAGCAGCGGCGCGACGAGGCGGTCGAGCGCCGTGGCGTCGGGCTGCGGCGCCAGCGCGACCGCGGCCGGCCCCTGTGCACGCCGCGCGAGCTGCCCCCAGGACCACAACGCGAGCGCCGAGAGCAGCGCCAGCAGCGCGAGCGCGATCAGCAGCCAGCGCAGCATCGCTCGCATTTGCGCCTGTAGATTTGGGTCAAATCGGTCATTTCCCTAGGCTTAATCAGCGTGAGCAGCTCTCAAAACGAAAGCGTCAAGAGCACCGGCGCGTGGTCGCTCGGCGGGCGCACCTTGCGCTGCGCGCGGTCTATGGTGCAGGCGCGCACGGCGGGGCGCAGGGCCTCGCTCACGAGGATGTGGTCTATGCGCAGGCCGCGGTTCTTCGGGAACGCGAGCATGCGGTAGTCCCACCACGAATAGCTTTTGTCGGGCTGTTCGAACAGGCGGAAGGCATCGGCCAACCCCAGCTGCAGCAGCGCGCGGAAATGTTCGCGCTCCTGCGTCGTGTGGTGGATGGTCTCGCGCAGGCCTTCGGGGTCGTAGGAGTCGCGGTCTTCGGGTGCGATGTTGAAGTCGCCCGCGAGAATCAGACACGGGTTGGCCGCAAGCTCGCCGCGCAGCCAGTCGCGCAGCGCCTCGAGCCAGCGCATTTTGTAGGCGAACTTCTCCGAGCCCGGCTCCTGCCCGTTGACCACGTAGGCATTGACCACGCGCAGCGGCCCCGCGGGCGTGTCCACCGTGGCGGTGATCACGCGCGCCTGCTCGTCGGCAAAGCCGGGGATGTTTTGGACCACGTCGCGCAAGGGCGTGCGGCTCAGTGTGGCAACGCCGTTGTAGGTGCGCTGGCCGAACACCGCGGCTTCGTAGCCGGCTTCGCGGAAGGCCTCGGCGGGGAATTTGTCCGCGGTGAGCTTGAGCTCCTGCAGGCACAGCACATCGACGGGGTTGCGCGCGAGCCAGTCGAGTACCTGCGGCAGGCGCACCGCGAGGGAGTTGACGTTCCAGGTGGCGAGTTGCATATGATTTTGGCCTCTATGGCAGATATATCAAGCGCTACGCGCTATGGATCAAGGAGTCATCCGCGGCGCCTTTGCGCTCGTAGCGCACGAAGCTGAACGGCAGGCCGCTCGCGCTCTGGTGCGTGCTGCGTGCCGTTTCTGCCCATTCGGGCCCGAGCGTGGGGGCAAAGGCATCGCCGGGGAAGTCCTGCGCGATTTCGGTGGCTTCGATGCGCGTGGCCAGCGGCAGGGCCTGGGCATAGACCTGCGCGCCGCCGATCACCCAGACGGTGCCAGGTTGCTCGCATGATTGCAGTGCCTCGCGCAGATCAGATGCGCGCTCGGCACCAATTTCATGCCAATCTGGCTGGCGCGTGAGCACGATGTTGCGCCGGCCCGGCAGGGGGCGAAAGCGCGGCGGCAGCGAGTCCCAGGTCTTGCGCCCCATGATCACGGGCGCGCCCAGCGTGAGCTGCTTGAAGTGCGCCAAATCTTCGGGCAGGTGCCAGGGCATGTGCCCCTGGTGGCCGATCACGCCATTGGCGGCGCGCGCGTAGATCAGGCACACCTGCAGCGTGGGCGGCTGCTCGGAGGGTGCGGCGCAGCCTGGGGTGGACGCAGAAGGCGCATGAAGCGGGGAAGGGGCTGGGGCAGACATGCCGCTATTGTGCGGTGCCTGTGGGGCTTGTGGCCTGCGGCGCGGCGGGCGGCTCAGGGGCTGGTGCTGCGAGCGGGGTGGCAGCAGGTTTGGCGGGCGGCTGGGCAAGGGGTTCTGTGGCAGTCACCTTGGCCCGGCGCGCGGGCCAAAGCACGCTGGCGATGGCGAGCATCACGAACAGCATGGCGAGCCAGTCCTGCCAGTGCGGCCGCTCGCCCACGATGAAAGTGGCGCTGAGCGTGCCCACGAGCGGGATGGCGAGCACGCTCATGCCGCTGACCGCGGGCGGCAGCGCGCGCGCCAGGCTGAACCAGATCAGCTGCGCGACGCCGTAGTTGACCAGCACGCCATAGGCAAGGCTGATCCACATCGGCGCCGAAAACGCCGCCACGTGCGGCACGGGCTCGAGCAGCAGCGCCAGCGGCCACAGCGCGAGTGCGCCCAGCAGCAGCATCCACACCGTGACCACGAGGGGCGAGAGCGTGAGGTGCGCGCGCCGGAACATCAGCGTGCCCACCGACCAGCACAGCGCCGCACCCAGCATCCAGGCCACGCCCGTGGGGCGGCCGCTCAGGCTTTGCAGCTCGTTCCACAGCAGCAGGCCGATGGCGAGCGCCGCGCACAGCACCGCCAGGCGCACGCGCGGGGTGATGGGCTCGGCAAAGAACAGGGCGCCCAGCACTACGGTGATGATGGGCATGGTAAAGCCCAGGATGGCCGCGCGCCCCGAGGCGAGCTCCTGCACGCCGAAGATCGACAAGGTGTGCCAGCCCAGCACGTTGGGCAGCCCCAGCAGCACGATGGCGCCCCACTCGCGCCCGCGCGGCCACATGCGCGCGCCCGTGCGCAGGGCCAGATAGATGAACAGCCAGGCCGCGCCGAGCAGCATGGTGCTCGCGCGGAAATACAGGGGCGTGAGCTGCTGCAGCGAGAGCTTCATCATGGGCCAGTTCACGCCCCACAAGAGCGTGAGCGCGAGCAGGCCCCAGAGTTGGCGGCGGGTGATCATGGGTGCGCGGGGCGATGGTTGGTGGGGTGGCGGCGGCCGTGGCATTGTCGCGCGGTTTCAGCCCTTGGCCTTTTCCGCCGCGCCTGCGCTCTCTGCGTCCTCTTCCTCGTCCAGCCCCAGCGCCTCGGCGCCCAGCAGGTCTGACACTTCGGCTGCGGGCAGCTCCTCCACGTCGCGCAGTTTGCGTTCGATGGCGCGCGTGCGCACGCCGATGTCCTTGAACTTGTTCGCGGCAGCGTCGATCGAGCGGCGCGTGGAATCGACGATCTCGCCGAACTTGCGGAATTCGGTCTTGACGCCCGCGAGCAGGCTCCAGACTTCGGACGAGCGCTTTTCGATCGCCAGCGTGCGAAAGCCCAGGCGCAGGCTGTTGAGCATGGCCGCGAGCGTGGTCGGGCCCGCGACGACCACGCGGTAGTCGTTTTGCAGCGCTTCGACCATGCCCGGCACGCGGCAGACTTCGGCAAACAGCCCCTCGGTGGGCAGAAACAGGATGGCAAAGTCGGTCGTGTGCGGCGGGCTCAGGTACTTGGTGGCGATTTTTTTCGCCTCCTGGCGCAGCGAGGCCTCGAACGCCGTGGCCGCCTGCTGCACCTGCGCGCCGTCGAGCGCCTCGTGCGCGTCGAGCAGGCGCTGGTAGTGCTCGATCGGGTACTTGGAGTCGATCGGCAGCCACACCGTCTCGTCGGCGCTCTTGCCGGGCATCTTGATCGCGTATTCGACCAGATCGTTGCTGCCGGGCACGGTCTTGACGTTCTGGCCGAACTGCTCGGCCGTGAGCAGGCTCTCGATGATCGCGCCGAGCTGGATCTCGCCCCAGGTGCCGCGCGTGCGCACGTTGGTCATCACGCGCTTGAGGTCGCCCACGCTGCCTGCGAGGGTTTTCATCTCGCCCAGGCCCGCGTGCACCTGTTCGAGCCGCTCGCTCACGAGCTTGAACGAGTCGCCCAGGCGTTGCTCCAGTGTGGCGTGCAGCTTTTCATCGACGGTGCGGCGCATGGCCTCGAGCTTGGCGCTGTTGTCGGCCTGGATCGCCGCGAGGCGCTCGTTGAGCGCGCTGCGCAGTTGCTCGGAATTGTGCTGCGCGCCCTGCGTGAGCGCGGCGAGCTGCTGCGCCAGCGTTTCTTGCAGCGTGGAAAACTGCTGGTGCAGCTGGCCGCCGTGGCCTTGGAGCTGGTCCTTGAGCGCGGTGGAAAGCACGCCCAACTGCGTGCCCACGTCGGCCTTGAGCGAATCGAGCGTGGCCTGCGTGGCGCTGCGCAGCGCCTCAAAGCGCTGCTCGATCTTGGCTTCGAAGCTGCGTTGCGCCGCGAGCAGTTCGCCGCGCCCGTTGCGCGCCTCGGCCAGCGTCTGGTCGAGCTTGCCGTCGAGCTTCGCGCCCACGGCCTCGCGCGTGGCCTCCAGGCTCTGCGCGGTGCTCTGCGTCAGGGCGCGCAACTGCTGCTCCACGCGCTCGCTGCCTGCTTCACTGCGCGCCTCACTGCGCGCACTGGCCTGCGCGAGCGCCTGCAGGTTCTGCTCCAACACCCCGAGCCGCGCGAGCAAGTCCGCGGGCGTCTCCCAGCGCGGCTTGCGCAGCAACAGTGCCAGCTGCAGCAGCACGACGAGCACGAGCAGCGCGCTTGTACCAAGGATGAAGAAAAGTCCGGGGTCGCCCATGGGGAGTCCTTGAGGGGAGGGGGAGGAATGTTCTAGAACTACGCTATTGATAGCTGCATGCGCTTGATATATCAGGGAAATTTGGCATTTTTATGCTTTATTCTTTGATGCCTTTTGCTATGCAGATCGCACCAATGCCAACCGCGACAAAGCCGGCGCCCAAAATACCCAGCAGCCACTTCGTGCCGCGCATGCCCAAGTCGAAGACACCCGTGTCCGGGCTATTGCCGATAGGGTCGAGGAATAGGGCAATGAAGAGCAGCAAGGCGCCTATGCCGAGCAAGGCCGCGGGTTCTATGCGCGCAGATGGAGGGCGGTAACTCATGATGATCTTCCTTATTCCGCTCCTTGCAGCGCACGCGATTGGGTTCCCTGGCGTCGCTTCAGAAGGAACTACCGGAGTCCGGTCTACCTGAAACTCGAGAGCCGCACCTAGCGCGTCTTCCACAAGACCGAAAAAACCGCTGAGGAATGCGTCGGCTTCAGTGTTCTATTCATTTCGCTCACGCTCCATCACAGCACCCCACGTCCCGTCTCTGACTTCAGCAGTGCCGCCAACTGCGATCCCGACTTCAGCTTCTCAATGAAAGTGCAGCCAGCGTTGTTGGGGCGCCAGTACGGACACGCAAGAAAATAGGCGTCCAGCAGTCCGGTCGCGTTTTGCTTTTTTCGTAGCACCATGTTCTCACCGTGCACCGGACAGGTGGCCAGTTCGACTCCACGATGCCCCGAGATCAAGTCAGATTTAAGATCGTTGAGGCGGGTATCAATGATCTTTTCCGTGCCCTTGTCGGTAAGGATGATGCTGAACTCCTCGGCCGTCATTGAAAACTCCGGCGCGGTTGTATCGGTCATCAGGCCGTAGTCATTTCGTTGGAGTTGCTCAGTGTGTGTGCACGCGCGTCGGCCACCTTGCTGCACATACCAGCCCGTGCAGCCCCAGTAGAAGTCTTTGGGCTCTGCGACGGAAAGATCCCGCTTCCACTGCAGTTTCATCGGCCGTCCGCATACTCGACACTGCTTACCGAGAGTGTCGGCGAACGCGTTGTACTGAAGGACATGGGTCGTTTCAAGGTCGATTTCAACCTTGTCGATGACGCCCTCCGTCTCGATGATTTTTTCGGCAGCGCGGACCTCCTTACCCTCGTTGAGTTCGGAGAGGAGTTGTTCGCGCTCGGCGCGCAGGTCTTCCCAACGTTTTCGAGCACGGTCATTGAGACTTCCGCTCGACATGTGCTGGTTCCGCAGGTGCATGATTTCGTCATTAACCGAGCGCAAGCGGTCCTTCTTGCGCGCGATCTCATCGACGACTTCTGCGCCAGTTACCCCTCCTTGACGCTTGTAGGCGTCGTACCCTCGCTTGATTCCAGAAATCACCTGAACAGTGGTGTCGACGAGAACCCCGAGCAGCGTCCCCAAGCCGTTTGCAAGCCGGTCAAAAAAACTCATAGTGACTCCCCGGAAAGCAGCCGACTCTGCTGCGACAGACGCATTGATAGCAGCCTGTTGGTATCGGCGCGGAACGAAGTGATGATCGCCTCCTGATTCCAGTACCGGTCGAACAAAAGGCCTCCGGCAAAAGCGGCGGGAATTGCCAGCAACCCTCCGCCTGCGGCATAGACTGCGGCACCAGCGAGTTTGGCGGCGACGATGCGCTGGCCTCGGCGCGCGATGGCTAGCTTGAACTTGTCGATTGTCTGCTGCCCAACTGAAACCTTGTATCCCTCCCAAGTCGCAATGGCCACCAGGGGGAAGAGCGGGCTGAAATAGTCGAGGAAGCGTTCAGCCACCGAGTCATCCATGACATCAATGGCCGACGACACTTGATCGTGCAGGTCACTCTCAGTGATTCCGCTGTCCAGCACCAAACCGGAGTGGGCCACCTCATGGGTGGCCAGGATTTCAATGTCCGGGTAGCGATGCAGCGCCTCTTGAATATAGCCTGCGCTGTCTGTCGCCTTGAGTTGCAAGTAATCTGCGGTGGCTCCATCAGGGCCAACGATCTGCATATCCCAGCCAGGCTGATTCAGCGAGTCTGCCAAGACGGCGTTATAGCCATCGGGAAGAAGAACTGGTCCCACCTGTTCGCCGGCATTTAGACGATCCGCAACAAGGTACTCAAAGTATTTCCCCTTGGCGGTATTGATGGCCCCTTGCAGTTCTTCCCCGGTTAGCCCAAGCAAATGCTCGTCGGCCAGGGAGGGGTTAGTGATGCGAATCGCTTCAACAAGGCGGGAATCAAGGTCAGCAATATCCTGGCCTACCAATACCTCCGCTGACGCGGCCGTTAGTGTCAGGTCGAAGAGGGATTCTCGGTTGGCCTTCAAATACCTCTGAAATGCATCGTAAAACCGCTCACCAGCGGGCCTACCACCTACGTTGCCGTAACCACGGCTTAGTTGGTCAATTTTCGGAGAGGTCACGGCACTCATGATCACTTGACCAAATTTCGAATAGAGGAAAGCTCCGTTTTGACCCGCTGCAAATCGGCGACCCAGCCCGATGCAGAAATTCCTTCGGGCTCGATTCCTAATCCCTCCTCGATTCGGGAAACCCGTTTTTCGAGTCGTTGAATGAAGGTATCCATTCCGCCAAGTACCTCCTCAACCATCAGGAGATGTTGCTCAATCTGTGAACGAAGTTGGCCCATCGTCAGTTCGTCAAACATATTTTCAACCTCTCGTTTCAGTATATCGCATACTAATAAATTGCTTCACTAAATATAGCGGTTTGTGCTTTCTGGATAAGCGATAGCTGCAATTTTGACCAATATTCTTCAACCCACACCTACACCGCCACCGGCGCCTTGATCGCCGGGTGGTGCTGGTAGTCGCGCAGCTCGAAGTCATCGAATTCGTAGTCGAAGATGCTCGGCGGGCGGCGGCGCAGGTGTAGTTCGGGGTAGGGGTAGGGCGTGCGCGCGAGTTGGGTTTGCACCTGCTCGGTGTGGTTGCTGTAGATGTGGCAGTCGCCGCCGGTCCAGATGAAGTCGCCCACGTCCAGATCGCACTGCTGCGCCAACATGTGCGTGAGCAGCGCGTAGCTCGCGATGTTGAAGGGCACACCCAGGAAGATGTCGGCGCTGCGCTGGTAGAGCTGGCAGCTCAGCGTGCCGCGTGCGCCGGGCGTTTGCGGCGGGGCCACGTAGAACTGGAAGAAGGCGTGGCAGGGCATGAGGGCCATTTTGTCGAGCTCGGCCACGTTCCAGGCGCTCACGATCATGCGGCGCGAGTCGGGGTTGGTCTTGAGCGTGGCTATCACGGCGCTGATCTGGTCTATGGCGGCGTGCGGGTTTTCGGGCGTGGGCGCGGGCCAGCTGCGCCACTGCACGCCATAGACGGGGCCGAGGTCGCCGTCGGGGCCGGCCCATTCGTCCCAGATCGTCACGCCGCGCTCTTGCAGCCAGCGCACGTTGCGGTCGCCACGCAAAAACCAGAGCAGCTCGAGCGCGACGGACTTGAAGTGCACCTTTTTGGTCGTGACCAGCGGAAAGCCCTCGCGCAGGTCGAAGCGCATCTGGTAGCCGAACACGCTGCCCGTGCCCGTGCCCGTGCGGTCGCCCTTGTGCACGCCGTGCGTGAACACGTGGCGCATGAAGTCTTCGTACTGCGAACGCACGGGGCGCGCGGTGGCCGTGAGGGCCGTGGGGGCCGAAATGGAGGGGGGCGGGGGTGTCGTCATGGTGCGGGATGGGTAGCGAAATGGGGCATGGAGCGATGTCGCAGGGCGCGCGTGGCTTGGTTCTTTCTCATTCGATGCGCATCACGCCCGTGGGTTTGAAGCCGAAGTTCGCCTCGCGCCCCTTGCGTGCGCGCGCGGCGTGGGCGTTGTTCAGGCTGCGGATCTCGAGCGTCTCGGCGCGCGGTTTGCCGCCGCGCGCGAGGCCCTCGACGCGCACGCTGCGCGTGTAGCCCGCGGCGCCGGCCAGGGTGTCGCTGCCTTCCAGGCTCATGAGCATCAGGCCGCGCCCGCCTTTGGGCTGGAGCTTGAGCTCGGCCAGCTCGAACGTGAGGATGCGCCCGAGCGCCGACACGCAGCACACCTGCGTGGCCGGGGCCAGCGCGCCGGGCAGCGGCGTGCCCTCGGGCGTGGTGGGCGGCGCGATGATGCTGCCGTCGAGCGCGGCGCGGCGCACGACCTGAGCGCCGCTGACCAGCGCTGGCGCACACAGCGCCTCGCCTTCGGCCAGCGTGACGAAGGCCTTGCCCGCCTTGTGGCGCGAGGCCATGTCTTCGACGGTGGCCAAAAAGCCGTAACCGCCCGTGCCGCAAAGCAGCAGCGTGGCCTGCGTTGGCCCGGCAAAGTAATGCACGGGCTGCGTGCCGGGTTCGAGCTCGATCAGCGTGGTGATGGGCTGGCCGTCGCCGCGTGCGCCGGGCAGGCTGGCCACGGGCACGCTGTACGCGCGCCCATTGCTGCCGAGCACGAGCAGTGTGTCCACCGTGCGGCACTCGAAGGTGCCGTACAACCCGTCGCCGGACTTGAACGCAAAGCCCGCCGCGTCGTGGCCGTGGCCGCTGCGCGCGCGCACCCAGCCTTTGGCTGACACCACCACGGTGACGGGCTCGTCGATCACCTTGACCTCGGCCACGGCTTTTTTCTCGGCCTGGATCAGCGTGCGGCGTGCGTCGGCAAAGGTCTTGGCGTCGGCTTCGATCTCTTTGACCATGAGCCGGCGCAGGCTCGCCGGCTGTGCCAGGATGTCTTCGAGGCGCGCTTGCTCTGCGCGCAGCTCCTGCAACTCCTGCTCGATCTTGATCGCCTCCAGCCGCGCGAGCTGGCGCAAGCGGATTTCGAGGATGTCCTCGGCCTGTCGGTCGCTCAGGTGGAAGCGCGCCATCAGCGCCGCCTTGGGCTCGTCGCTCGCGCGGATGATGGCGATCACCTCGTCGATGTTCAGCAGCACGATCTGCCGCCCTTCGAGGATGTGGATGCGGTCGAGCACCTTGGCCAGGCGGTGGCGCGAGCGCCGCGTGAGGGTGTCCTGGCGGAAGCTGATCCACTCCTGCAGCATCTGGCGCAGGCTTTTTTGCGTGGGCCTGCCGTCCAAGCCCACCATGGTCAGGTTGATGGGCGCGGACGTTTCGAGGCTGGTGTGCGCGAGCAGCTGCGAGATGAGCTCGGCCTGCGCGATGCGGCTGCTTTTGGGCTCGAACACCAGGCGCACGGGTGCGTCCTTGCTCGATTCGTCGCGCACGCCGTCGAGCACCGCCAGAATGCTGGCCTTGAGCTGCGTCTGCTCTTGCGTCAGGGCTTTTTTGCCGGCCTTGAGCTTGGGGTTGGTGAGTTCCTCGACTTCCTCGAGCACTTTTTGCGTGCTCACGCCGGGCGGCAGCTCGGTCACCACGAGCTGCCACTGGCCGCGCGCGAGGTCTTCGATCTTCCAGCGCGCGCGCACTTTGAGGCTGCCGCGGCCCGTGCGGTAGGCGTCCTGGATGTCGGCCGCGGGGCTGATGATCTGCCCGCCGCCGGGGTAGTCGGGGCCGGGCAGCAGGGTGAAGAGTTCCTCGTCGCTCAGCGCGGGGTTCTTGACCAGCGCCACGCAGGCGTCGGCCACTTCGCGCAGGTTGTGGCTGGGGATTTCGGTCGCCATGCCCACGGCGATGCCGCTGGCGCCGTTGAGCAGCACGAAGGGCAGGCGCGCGGGCAGCTGGCGCGGCTCTTCGGTGGAGCCGTCGTAGTTGGGCACGAAGTCCACCGTGCCCTGGTCGATCTCGTCGAGCAGCAGCGTGCTGATGCGCGCGAGCCGCGCCTCGGTGTAGCGCATGGCCGCAGCGCTGTCGCCGTCGCGGCTGCCGAAGTTGCCCTGCCCGTCGATCAGCGGGTAGCGCTGCGCAAAATCCTGCGCCAGGCGCACCAGCGCGTCGTAAGCGGCCTGGTCGCCGTGCGGGTGAAAGCGCCCGAGCACGTCGCCCACCACGCGCGCGCTTTTCACGGGTTTGGCAGGGGTGTTGCTGTTCGCGCCGCCCCAGCCCAGACCCATGCGCTGCATCGCATACAGAATGCGCCGCTGCACGGGCTTTAGCCCGTCGCACACATCGGGCAGCGCCCGGCCCTTGACCACGCTCAAAGCGTATTCGAGGTAAGCGCGTTCGGCATAGGCGGCCAGGCTGTCGGGGTCGGCGGGCGGGGCAGGGGTGGGGTTCAGCGTGGGAGGCGGTGTTTCTGACATGGGCGTATTGTCTGTGCAGGGCAGAGGTTTTCTGGAAAGCCGGCATCTGCTGCGAAGGCTTTTTGAGAACCTGTTCAGGAAAAGATCGTGGACAGGTTGTAAGAATGTTGCTGACTGTTTTGTTGAGGATCGTTCACCATGTACCTCCCCGCCCATTTTTCCGAGCCGCGCACCGAAGTTTTGCACGCGCTCATGCGTGCGCGGCCACTGGCCACCTTGGTCACGCTGGCGGCAGGCGGGCTCGATGCCAACCACATTCCGCTGCGCCTCTCGCCAGAGGACGGCCCCCTGGGCACGCTGCGCGGCCATGTCGCGCGGGCCAATCCGCTCTGGCGCGAATGCGCCTCGGGCACTGATGCGCTCGCGATCTTCCACGGGCCCGACGCCTACATCACGCCCGGCTGGTACCCCACCAAGGCACAAACGGGCAAGGCCGTGCCAACCTGGAACTACGCCGTGGTGCATGCCCATGGTGCGCTGCGCGCGGTCGATGACCGGGTCTGGCTGCGCGCGCACCTCGCGGCGCTCACCGCGCAGCACGAGGCCGCGTCCGCCCAGCCCTGGCAGATTGAGGACGCACCGGCCGACTACCTCGAAAAGATGATCGGCGCCGTCGTGGGCATAGAGATCGCCATCACGCGCCTCACGGGCAAGTGGAAGGCGAGCCAGAACCAGGTGCCGGAAAACCAGGCCGGCGTGGCGCACGGCCTGCGCGAGCGCGCGGGCGCCGATGACCTGGCCATGGCGGCTTTGGTCGAAGAAGCGGCGCGGGGGCGGGTGGCGCGCTGAAGGGGCGATGCGGCAAGTGCATGCCGTCATGGTTACTGACGACTCGATCGTTCTAACCGGTTTTTCATGTCATGCAACCGGGCGAGCAAACTGGGAACATCGTCACGGACGATGCTCCACACGGTGTCAGGATCGATGCCCAGATAGGCATGGATCAGCCGATTGCGCGTTGCCACGATACGCCGCCAGGGAATATCGGGATACAGGGCCCTGATGTCGGTGGGAATGTGGGTTGCCGCTTCACCGATCAGCTCCAGATTGCGCAGCGTAGCGTCCTAGCAGCCTGTCGGACTTTGGAATCGTCGGCTGCGAATGCGCCGCAGCGGCCCATTTTTTACCGTCTTCTTGCCCCATAGTCCCGCTATGGGGCGGCAAATTCGGCAAAAACTGGCCTCGCTGGGGCCCATTCTCGCTATCGACGCCCAAAGTCCGACAGGCTGCTAGTGGAGCGGACTCGTTTCAAAAGCGTTCTGGTCGAGCCCTCGGGTGTAGTGCACCACCCTTTCGGCAAAGGCGATCATGTCGTCTATGTAGAAGGCCCAGGCGCGAGTGGGTTCAGACATCGACGGCATCTTGCTCGACATAGGGGCGCAGCTCGGGACGCAGCGCTTTTTCTGACACGAGGTCTACGGTGCAGCCCAGCTCGTCTTCCAGATAGAACTGCACGCCGAAATACCGGTCGGAAGTTGCCGGGCCGTCGAACGCCACCAGCACATCCACATCGCTGTCACCACGTGCGTCGCCCCGGGCGGTGGAGCCGAACAAGGCCAACCGCCTGACACCGTAACGCTCTTGCAGCACGGGCTTGGCCCGTGCCAGGGTTTCCAGGGTCTGGAGGCGGTTCATCGCATGGCCTCCGGTGGTGGCGAATGGGAGTCGATTATGCGGCGGCAGCGATCACACATCCACCTCCACCGCATCGCCGCGCAGCTCCATCAGTTCGCGGCGTGCGGCGGCTTCGCCCTTGCCCATGAGCTGGGTGATGCGCGCTTCGGTGGTGGCGAAGTCGAGGTCGCCCAGCTGCACGGGCAGCAGGCGGCGTGTGTCGGGGTTGAGGGTGGTTTCCCAGAGCTGCTCGGCGCTCATTTCGCCCAGCCCCTTGAAACGGCTGATCTGGCATTTTTCGCGCGGCACGCCTTCCTTGGCGCATTTGTCGAGGATCGCGGCAAGCTCGCCCTCGTCGAGCGCGTAGTGTTTGCTTGCGGGCTTTTTGCCGCGCGCGGGCACATCGACGCGGTACAGCGGCGGGCGCGCCACGTACACATGCCCGGCTTCGATGAGCTTGGGAAAGTGACGGAAAAACAGCGTCAGCAGCAGCACCTGGATGTGCGAGCCATCGACATCGGCGTCGCTCAGGATGCAGACCTTGCCGTAGCGCAGGCCCGACAGGTCGGGGCTGTCGTTCGGGCCGTGCGGGTCCACGCCTATGGCCACGGCGATGTCGTGCACCTCGGCGTTGGCGAACAGGCGGTCGCGCTCGACCTCCCAGGTGTTGAGCACCTTGCCGCGCAAGGGGAGAATGGCCTGCGACTCCTTGTCGCGGCCCATTTTGGCGCTGCCGCCGGCGCTGTCGCCCTCGACCAGAAAGATCTCGTTGTGGCGCAGGTCGCGGCTTTCGCAGTCGGTGAGCTTGCCCGGCAGCACGGCCACGCCCGAGCCCTTGCGTTTTTCGACCTTCTGGCCGGCTTTCTGGCGGCTTTGCGCGGCCTTGATGGCGAGTTCGGCGAGCTTTTTGCCGTATTCGACATGCTGGTTGAGCCACAGCTCCAGCGCCGGGCGCACGAAGCTCGAAACCAGGCGCACGGCGTCGCGCGAGTTCAGGCGCTCCTTGATCTGGCCCTGGAATTGCGGATCGAGCACCTTGGCCGAGAGCACGTAGCTCGCGCGTGCAAACACGTCCTCGGGCAGCAGCTTGACGCCTTTGGGCAGCAGCGCGTGCAGTTCGATGAAGCTTTTCACGGCCTGGAACAGCCCGTCGCGCAGGCCGCTGTCGTGCGTGCCGCCCGCGCTCGTGGGGATCAGGTTGACGTAGCTCTCGCGCACCGGCGCGCCTTCTTCGGTAAAGGCTACGGCCCAGGCCGCGCCTTCGCCCTCGGCAAAGCTGTCGTGGCCGGCGTCGGCATGGCCTGCGCCTTCAAACACCGGAATCACGGGTTCGGCGCTCAGGCTTTGCTGCAAATAATCGAGCAGCCCGCCTTTGTATTGCCAGCTCTGGCTGTCTTTTTTCTTCTCATCGATGAGCTGCACCGTGACGCCGGGCATGAGCACGGCCTTGCTGCGCAGCAGGTGCACCAGCTCGCCCAGGGGCAGCGCGTCGGACTCGAAGTAGCGCCCGTCGGGCCACACGCGCACGCTGGTGCCCTGCTTGCGATCGCCTGCGGCGCAGGGGCGCACGCTGAGCGGCTCGAGCACGTCGCCGCCGGCGAACACGATGCGCGCGGCCTGCCCGTCGCGGTGGCTCGTGACTTCGAGCCGGCGTGCGAGCGCGTTGGTCACGCTCACGCCCACGCCGTGCAAGCCGCCTGAGAAGCTGTACGCGCCGCCCTGGCCCTTGTCGAACTTGCCGCCCGCGTGCAGGCGCGTGAACACGAGTTCGATCACGGGGGCGTTTTCTTCGGGGTGCAGGCCGAACGGGATGCCGCGCCCGTCGTCTTCCACGCTCACCGAGCCGTCGGCGTGCAGCGTGACCCTGATGCGCCGGCCAAAGCCCGCGAGCGCCTCGTCGGCGGCGTTGTCCAGCACTTCCTGCACGATGTGCAGCGGGTTGTCGGTGCGCGTGTACATGCCCGGGCGCTGCTTGACGGGCTCCAGCCCCTTGAGCACGCGGATAGAGCCCTCGGCATACGCGCTGGTGGAAACGGTTGACGCTTTGCTTGCCATGGCGGCGGATTGTAGTGCGGCGGGAAAAATGGCTGTATGAAACGCCAGTATTGTGCGCACAATAGCGCACAAAAAAGCCGCAGCTTGCTGCGGCTTTCGTAGCGTGAAGCGCCTGTGTTTACTTCAAAATCTCGTCATCGTGCTCGCCGATGTAGGGCGATGGGCCGGGCTGCCCGGGCACGGTGCGGCTGAAGCGCGGTGCGGGCGCAGGCTGCAGGATGCCTTCGCGTTCGAAGAAGGTGCCGCGCGCTCGGTTGTGCGGGTGCTGCGCCGCTTCTTCGAGCGTGAGCACGGGCGCAAAGCATACGTCCGTGCCCTCGAGCAGTGCGCGCCAGTGGCTGCTGGGTTGGCTGCGGAAAATGTCGGCGATCTTGCGCTTGAGCCCGGGCCAGGCGGCTGGGTCGCGCTGGCGCGAGAGCGCGAAGTCGGGGTCGGTGATGCCGAGCTTTTCGAGCAGCAGGGTGTAGAACTGCGGCTCGAGCGAGCCGATCGAGATCCACTGGCCGTCGGCGCATTCGTAGGTGTCGTAAAAATGCGCGCCGCCGTCGAGCAGGTTGGACTGCAGCTTGTTTTGCCACAAGCCCAGCGACTTGAGGTCGCAGACGATGGAAGTCAGCAGCGCCGCACCATCGACGATGGCGGCATCGACCACCTGACCCTTGCCCGAGTTGCGCGCTTCGAGCAAGGCGCACACGATGCCGAAGGCCAGCATCATGCCGCCGCCGCCAAGGTCGCCGATCATCGCGGGCGGCGCCACCGGGCCGCCTTGTGCGCGGCCAATGGTGCTGAGCGCGCCCGAGAGCGCGATGTAATTGATGTCGTGCCCCGCGGCCTGCGCCATGGGGCCGTCCTGCCCCCAGCCCGTCATGCGGCCATAGACCAGGCGCGGATGGCGTGCCAGCAGCACGTCGGGCCCGAGGCCCAGGCGCTCCATCACGCCGGGGCGATAGCCCTCGATGATGGCGTCGGCGCCGTCGATCAGCTGCAGCACCTTTTCTTTGTCCTGCGGGTCTTTGAGATCGACCGCGACCGAGCGCCGGCCGCGATGCAGCACGCCGCGACGGCCGCTCGCGAGGAAGGCGCCCTCGCCACGATCCTTGCCTTTTTCGGCCTTGCGGTCGAGCCGGATCACGTCCGCGCCCATGTCCGACAGCAGCATGGCGCAAAAAGGACCGGGGCCTATGCCGCCGAATTCGATGACTTTCAAGCCTTTGAGAGGGCCACTCATGAGGATTCTCCAGAACGTAGTTGTCGTCGGCGCGGCTCGGGGCTGGCGCAAGGTTTGCATGAACCCCCTGCGTGTGGGCGCATGCGCCAGACCATAGAGCGGCTCCAGCGACGCAATGTAAATTTGGCTTGCAGGACTGTCAAGCGTTAGATAGACTGCCGCAGTCCTCGTTGTTCCTTTTGCCTGACGAAGGCGCCCCTTCATCCTTAGGAGATTTTCATGAGCCACAAAGTCATCGTTGCCGGCGTCGGCATGATTCCGTTCGCCAAGCCCGGCGCCAGCGAGCATTACCACGTCATGGGAGGCAAGGCCGCGCATCTGGCCCTGGCCGATGCGGGCGTCGATTACGCCGCCATCCAACAGGCCATGGTCGGCTATGTCTATGGCGATTCGACCTGCGGCCAGCGTGCGCTGTACCCGGTCGGTATGACGGGCATTCCGATCATCAACGTCAACAACAATTGCTCGACCGGCTCGAGCGCGCTGTTCCTCGCGCGCCAGGCCGTGGAGAGCGGTGCGGCCGACTGCGTGCTCGCGCTGGGCTTCGAGCAGATGGAGCCGGGCGCGATCAAAGCCAAGTTCACCGACCGTCCCACGCCGTTCGAAGAGTTCGACAACGTGACCGACGCGCTCGTGGGCCATCCCGAAATTCCGCTTGCGTTGCGCTACTTTGGTGGCGCGGGCAAGGCGCACATGGACAAGTACGGCACCAAGCTCGAAACCTTTGCCGAAATCCGCGCCAAGGCGAGCCGCCACGCCGTGAACAACCCGCTCGCACTGTTCCGCAAGGAGGTGACGGTCCAGGATGTGATGGAATCACCCGCGGTCTGGCCCGGTGTGTTGACGCGCCTCATGGCCTGCCCGCCCACCTGCGGTGCTGCGGCCGCCGTGATCTGCTCCGAGGAATACGCCAAGAAGCACGGCCTCAACACCAAAGTGAAGATCGTTGCCCAGGCCATGGCCACGGACTTCCCGAGCACCTTCACGTCCAAGGACATGATGCGCGTGGTCGGCTACGACATGGCGCGCGATGCGGCTCGCCAGGTCTATGAGCGCACCGGCATTGGCGCGAAGGACGTCAATGTGGTCGAGCTGCACGACTGCTTCGCGCAGAACGAGCTCATCACCTACGAAGCACTGGGTCTGTGCCCCGAGGGCGGCGCCGAGAAGTTCGTGCTCGACGGCGACAACACCTACGGCGGCAAGGTCGTGACCAATCCCTCGGGCGGCCTGCTCTCCAAGGGCCACCCGCTGGGTGCGACGGGGCTTGCGCAGTGCTACGAGCTCACCCACCAGCTGCGCGGCACGGCCGAGAAGCGCCAGGTCGAAGGCGCGCGCATCGCGCTGCAGCACAACCTCGGCCTGGGTGGTGCCTGCGTGGTGACGATGTACCAGACCAACTGAGCGCCGCGTGATCCAGGGAGACGCGAACATGATCGATAAAAAATTCATCGGCTACAAGCAGCCGCCCACGCTGTGGGACGTGGAAAAAGGGCGCATCGCCTTTTTTGCCGACGTGATAGGGGCCAAGGACCCGATCTACACCGACGTGGAGGCCGCGCGCGCGGCGGGCTACCGCAATGTGGTGGCACCGCCCACCTTCTTCTTCGGGGCTGAGGGCGATTCGGGCGCCATGATGGAGCTCATCACCACGTTGCAAATCGACCTGGGCAAGGTGCTGCATGGCGAGCAGCGGTTCGACTACTACGCGCCGGTGTGCGCGGGCGACACGCTGCGCCTCGAGTCCGAGATCACCGACATCTATGACAAAAAAGGCGGCGCGCTCGAGTTCGTCGTCAAAGAAACGCGCGTGACCAACCAGCTCGGTGAGCATGTCGCCGACATTCATTCGGTCATCGTCGTTCGCCATGCTTGAAGGATTCGTGTCATGAATACCCCCTGTCAAAGTGCTCCAGGTCGGCGATGAAATGCCCGTATTGGAGCTGCCCCCGATCACGCGCACCACGCTCGCCCTGTTCGCGGGCGCTTCGGGCGACCACAACCCCATCCACATCGACATCGACTTTGCGCGCAAGGCTGGCATGCCCGACGTGTTCGCGCACGGCATGCTGTCCATGGCCTACCTCGGGCGCGCCCTGACCGAGTGGGTGCCGCAGCGCCAGCTCATGAGCTTCGGCGTGCGCTTTGCCGCCGTCACACACCTGGGCGATCGCGTGCGCTGCTCGGGCAAGGTGGTCGAAAAGACCGAGCGCGGCGGGCGTCCCTGTGTGCGTGTGGACATCACCGCGGCCAAGAGCACGGGCGAGATCACCCTCGCGGGCGAGGCTCTGATCGCGCTGAGCTGACGGCTGTAAGCGTCCCCCAGAGCACAGCGCATTTTCTTTCCCTTGGTCCCGCCGACCCCGAGTTGCCGCTGCGCCACGGTGCGCGGTGGCGGCGTCAGGCAGGCTGCGCGCGGGCCTTTTTTCTCTTACCCAAAGGATTCGCACCATGAAAAAACTCGAAGGCAAGGTTGCCATCGTTTCCGGCTCCGGTCGCGGCATCGGCCGCTCCATCGCACTCAAGCTCGCGAGCGAGGGCGCCAAAGTGGTCGTCAACGACCTCGACCCGGCACCCGCCGAGCAGACCGTGGCCGACATCAAGGCGGCCGGGGGACAGGCGCTGGCCTGCCCCGGCAGTGTCACGGCCGACGGTTTTGCCGAGCAGTTCGTCAAGACCGCCACCGAGGGCTTTGGCGGCCTGGACATCATCATCAACAACGCCGGCTATACCTGGGACAACGTGATCCAGAAGATGACCGACGAGCAGTGGAACGCGATCATCGACGTGCACCTGACGGCGCCGTTCAAGATCCTGCGCGCCGCTGCCGACTACATCCGCTTTGCCGCCAAGAAGGAGGCCGACGCGGGCCAGGAAGTGTTCCGCAAGGTGGTCAACATCTCGTCGATCGCGGGCCTGGGCGGCAACGCAGGCCAGGCCAATTATTCGGCGGCCAAGGCGGGCATCGTGGGCCTGACGCTGGCCATGGCCAAGGAGTGGGGACGCTACAAGGTCAACGTCAACTGCGTGGCCTTCGGCATGATCAAGACGCGCCTGACCGAGGCGCCGGCCAAGGGCGACGCCTCCATCGACATCGAGGGCCGCAAGATCAAGGTCGGCGTGAACCCCGACCTGCTCGCCATGATGGAGCGCAGCATTCCCGTGGGCCGTGCGGGCACGCCCGAAGAGGCCGCCGGTTCGGTCTATCTGCTGTGCACGCCCGAGGCCAACTACGTCAGCGGCCAGACGCTGGTGTGCGGCGGCGGCATCACGATCTGACACTGCCTGGACTTGCGCAAACAAGGATGCGAAGAGATGTTTTGCCACCTGTTCGGCAGCGCCGACCACCACCTGCAGCGCTTCGCGGCCTTGGGTTGACCCGCTACGAGGCGGACCGCCAGGGCACCGAGACGAAAGAGGAATCGAATGACAGAAATGGCTTCCAACGTGTCGGTGCATACCGACGAATTCCGCCGCAACCGCGAAGCCTACGAGGCGCGCATTGCCGACCTGCACGAGCGCCGCGCGCGCGCCTTGGCGGGTGGCCCCGAAAAGGCGCGGCGCCTGCACAAGCAGCGCAAGCAGCTGCTGCCGCGCGAGCGCCTTGCGGCCGTGCTCGACCCTGGCTCGCCGTTTTTAGAGTTCGGCCAGCTTGCGGGCGAGGGTATGTACGAGGGCGTGCCGCCGGGCGGCAGCATCATCACGGGCGTGGGCCTGGTCAGCGGGCGGCCTTGCATGATCATGATCCACGACGCCACCGTCAAAGGCGGCACCTACTACGGCATTACCTCGAAAAAGCACGTGCGCGCGCAGATGTTCGCCTGGCAGCACCGCCTGCCCTGCATCACCATGGTGCAGTCGGGTGGTGCGAACCTGCCCGAGCAGGAGTTCATCTTCCCCGACGACGGGCAGTTCGGCTCCATCTTCTACAACCAGATCCGCATGTCCGCCGAGGGCATCACGCAGATCGCCACCGTGCACGGGCCCTCGACCGCAGGCGGCGCCTATCTGCCCGCGCTGTGCGACGAGGCCGTGATCGTGCGCAACCAGGGCGCCATGTTCCTCGGCGGCCCGCAGCTCGTCTATGCCGCGACCAAGGAAGTGGTCGATGTGGAAACCCTGGGCGGCGGCGAGATGCACAGCCGCATCAGCGGCGTGACCGACCACCTGGCCGAAAACGACGCGCACGCGATCGCCATCGTGCGCGGCATCGTCGCCAACCTGGGCACGGGCCCCAGGCAGCGCTGGGACGTGGCCCCGCCGCTGCCGCCGCGCTACGACCCGCGCGAGATTTACGGCATCGTGAGCGCCGACAACCGCCACCCGACCGACAACCGCGAAGTGCTGCTGCGCCTGATCGATGACAGCGACTTGCAGGAGTTCAAACCGCTCTATGGCGACACCATGATCTGCGGTTTTGCGCGCATCAAGGGCTTCCAGGTCGGCATCCTCGCGAACAACGGCGTGATCTTTTCCGAAAGCGCGATCAAGGGGGCGCATTTCATCGAGCTGTGCTGCCAGCGCGACATCCCTTTGCTGTTCATGGCCGACGTGTCGGGCTTCATGGTCGGCCAGGCCGTGGAGCAGCAGGGCATTGCCAAGCACGGCGCCAAATTCATGACGGCCATGGCCTCAGCCAACGTGCCGCGCTACACCCTGATCACGGGCGGCTCCTACGCCGCGGCCTACCTTGCGATGTGCGGGCGGCCGTTCAAGCCCAATGTCATGATGATGTGGCCCACGGGCCGCGCCGCGCTCATGGGCCCCGAGCAGGCCGCCACCACCCTGACCATGGTGCGCGACAACATCCACGAGCGCGAGGGCACGAGCTGGAGCGAGGAAGAAAAAGAGCGCTTCAAGCAGCCGATCCGCGAGCAGTTCGAGCGCTTCGCGAGCCCCTACAACTACGCCGCGCACCTGTGGTGCGACATGGTCATAGAGCCGACCGAGACGCGCGACACCATGGCGCTGCTGCTCGAACTCGCCGGGCGCCAACCGGCCAAGGAAACGCATTTCGGCGTGTTCCGCATGTGAGCGCGGGCTTGGGCGGCAGTCCAAAAATATGTATCAAATTGGCCTCTAGCGCTGATGTATCAAGCGCTGGCAGCTACTGATTTGGAAGTTTTATGTTCAAAAAAATCCTGATCGCAAACCGCGGTGAGATCGCCTGCCGCATCGCACGCACCTGCGCGCGCCTGGGCATTGCCGTCGCGGGCGTGCATTCGAGCGCCGACCGCGACGCGCTGCACGTCGATTGCGTCGGCGAGTCGATCGAAATCGGCGGTGCCCCCGCGACCGAGAGCTACCTGCGCATAGACGCCGTGATCGCGGCTGCGCGGCGCACGGGCGCGCAGGCCATCCATCCGGGCTACGGCTTTCTGGCCGAAAACCCCGCATTCGCGCGCGCCGTCGAGGCGGCGGGGCTGGTCTTCATCGGCCCCACGCCCGAATCCATAGAGCGCCTGGGCGACAAGGCCGCGGCCAAGCACGAGGCGCGCGCCGCTGGCGTGCCCGTGCTCGGCGGCAGCGCGCAGCCCAGCCGCGACGCAGCCGCCATCGCCGCCACCGTGCGCGGCATGGCGCTGCCCGTGGTGCTCAAGGCCGCAGCGGGCGGCGGCGGCAAGGGCATGCGCGTGGTGCGCACGCTCGATACGCTCGAAGCCGACATCGCATCGGCCATGCGCGAAGGCGCGAGCGCCTTTGGCGACCCGGCGCTGATCGTGGAGCCCTTCATCGAGCACGGCCGGCATATCGAGGTGCAGATCGCGGGCGACGGCAAGGGCCAGGTCATTCACCTGTTCGAGCGTGAATGCACGCTGCAAAGGCGCTACCAAAAACTGATCGAAGAGGCGCCCGCGAGCAACCTCGACGCCTCCTTGCGCACCGCCATGCTGAGCGACGCCGTGCGTCTGGGCGAGCGCCTGCGCTACCGCGGCGTGGGCACGGTGGAGTTCATCGTGCACGACGGGCAGCACCACTTCCTCGAAGTGAATCCGCGCCTGCAGGTCGAGCACCCCGTCACCGAGGAAGTCACGGGCGTGGACATCGTCGAGCTCATGCTGCGCATCGCCGCGGGCGAGGGCCTGCCCGTGCGCCAGCAGGACGTGCAGGTGCAGGGCCACGCCGTCGAAGCGCGCGTGTGCGCCGAGGACGCGGCGCAGAACTTCATGCCCTCCACGGGCGAGCTCGTCGAGGTGCGCTTTGCGGCCAGCGGCGTGCGCGTCGAGTCGGGCGTGCGCGCGGACATGGTGGTCACGCCGTTTTACGACCCCATGCTGGCCAAGCTCATCGTGCACGCGCCCACGCGCCAGGCTGCGCTCGACAAGCTCGATTGGGCCTTGGGCGAAACGCAGGTGCTCGGGGTGGAGACCAACATCGCCTTTTTGCGCCGTCTCTTGAGCCTGCCCGACACACGCGCGTCCACTTTCCACACGCGCCTGGTCGATGAGGTGCTGGCCGAGTGGCGTATCGCCACGCCCAGCGCACCGCTGCACACCATCGCCGCTGCTGCCGCGTGGTGGCTGCGCGACGCGCGCACCGCTGGCCCGGCCTACGGTGCCTGGACGGCGCTGGACGTGACGGGCTGGCAGATGCACGCGGGCAGCGATTCGATCACGCCGCTGCCGGTGCTGCTCGTGCACTCGGGCGGGCAGACGCACGAAGTGCGCGTAGGCGCGCTCGCGCCCGATGGCGAGATCACGGTGCAGGTCGGCGCCGAGTCCGTGCGCCTGGCGCTCACACCCCTGGCAGACGGCCAGTGGCGCCTGCGCCGCGGCGACTGCTATGAAACGCTGCACATCGCACGCAAAGGTGAGGCGCTGTTCGTGCAGGGCGGCGCGGGCGCGTTCACGCTGGGCATGGCTTCGTACGTCAACCAGGTGGCCGCGGCGCGCAAGTCCAGCGGCCAGCTGCGCACGCCCATGATGGGCATGATCTTGCAGACCCACGTCGTCGTGGGTGACGCTGTGCGCGCGGGCGACGTGGTGGCGACCATGGAATCCATGAAGATGGAGCTGCGCATCACGGCCGAGCACGATGGCGTGGTGCGCGCGCTCAGCGTACAGCCCGGCCAGATGGTCGAGCGCGGGCTCGTCGTTGCCGTGATCGAGGCCGAGGAAGGCGGCGAATCAGGGGCCGTCGAAAAAACCGAGGGCGCAGCGGCATGAGCCGGCTCCGCCGATAGCACAAAACCACCGAGGAGACAAACCATGAACTACCAATCGATCAAACTCACCTTCGAGGGCGACGCCGTCGCGCGCCTGACGCTTGCGCGCCCCGACATGCAAAACGCGCTGAGCCTGGACGTCGTGGCCGAGCTGCGCCACGCCCTGCAGGTGGTGGCGCACAAAGAGCAAGTGCGTGCGCTGGTGCTCACGGGTGAGGGCAAGACCTTCTGCGCGGGCGGCGACCTGAACTGGATGAAGACCGTGCTGAGCCAGAGCCGCGCACAGCGCATCGCCGACTCGCGCCCGCTGGCTGACCTGTTTTACGAGTTCGACAACCTGCCCAAGGTCGTGATCGGGCGCATCAACGGCCCCGCGACGGGTGGCGGCTTTGGCCTGACCTGCATTTGCGACGTGGCCGTGGGCGCAACCACGGCGCGCTTTTCGCTCACCGAGGCGCGGCTGGGTCTGGCGCCTGCGAACATCGGGCCTTACGTTGCGCGCCGCCTGGGCCTTGCGAAGGCGCGCCGCTACGGCCTCACGGCGCAGTTCATCGATGCGGTGCAGGCCGAGCGCGTGGGCCTGCTCGACCGTGTGGTGCCGCCCGAAGAACTCGACCGCGCCATCGAAGAAGAGCTCGCACTCGTGCTGAGCCTGCCCGCAAGCGCGATCGCGCGCACCAAGCGCCTGTTCAACGACGTGGTCGGGCGCCCGCCCGTGGAGTGCATGGACTACACCGCGAACTGCCTCGCCGACGCCTGGGAAACGCCCGAGGCGCGCGAAGGCATCGCCGCCTTCCTCGAAAAGCGCGCCCCGGCGTGGAAAGTCACGCGCGCCTGAGCCCGCCCGTTCGAATTCACTGATTCACTGATTCACCGATTTCCCATTCTCTTTGCAAGAAAGAAACCCATGAGCGACGCAGATTCCGTGCTGTACGAAGTGCGCGATGGCATTGCCACCGTGAAGATCAACCGCCCCGAGATGCGCAACGCACTCTCGCCCGCCGCGGCGAACCGGCTCTACGAGTGCTGGGACGCCGTCGACGCCGACAAGGACGTGCGCGTGGCCATACTCACTTCGTCCGACTGTGGCACCTTCTGCGCAGGGCTGGACCTGCGCGAAGCCGCGCGCGTGAAGAAAGAGGAGGGCGTGGACATCCTCACCAAGATGAAAGACCCGTTCCACAGCCGCCAGCGCCGCGTGGCCAAGCCCATCATCGCGGCTATGACGGGGCATTTGATCGCGGGCGGCATGATGCTGAGCCTGAACTCTGACCTGCGCGTGGGCCTCAAGGGCACGCAGGTGGGGATCACCGAAACGCGCATCGCCGGGCGCGGCAGCCCCTGGGCCATTCCACTGCTGTGGATGCTGCCGCAGCCGCTGCTCATGGAAATGGTGCTGACGGGCGAGCTCTACCCGATCGAGCCCTTCCATGAGCTGCGCTTCATCAACTACCTCGAAGACACACCCGACGCCGTGCGCGCGCGTGCGCAAAAACTCGCCGAGCGCATCCGCGACAACGCGCCGCTGTCGGTCATGGCAGGCAAGGAGTCGATCATGACGGCCATGAGCGCGGGCTGCGATGCCGGTATGGCGCTCGCGCACAACATCTACCGCGCGGCTTATGCGAGCGAAGACGCGCAGGAAGGCCCGCGCGCCTTCGCGGAAAAGCGCAAACCCGTGTGGAAAGGCCGCTAAACGGCCGGGTGCCGCACCACAACGAATGGAGACACAAATGAACCCAGCGCAAACCGCGCCCAGCCTCGAACAGCGCCGCGCCGCCCTCGCGCGGCGCATTCCGCAGTGGACGCGCCTCTCCATCGGTGACTGGTTCGACCGTCTCGCGGCCGAATTCTCCGAGCGCGAGCACATCTACACGCCCGAAAAGAGCTACAGCTACGCCGCGTCGCGCCAGCTCGTCGATCGGCTGGCCAAGAGTCTGATGGCGCTGGGCGTGCAGCGGCGCGACCACGTGGCCATGCTCTTTCCCACGGTGCCCGAGCTCGCGTTCTTGCAGCTTGCCGTGGCCAAGATCGGCTGCGTGTGCGTGCCGCTCAACGAGCGCATGGGGGCCGTCGATCTGGCCTACCAGGTGCGCCAGTCCGACAGCGTGTGCCTGCTCGCGATGGACCACTGCGAAGACCGGCACTACATCGACAAAATCCAGCACATGCTGCCCGAGATGCAAGGCGCGCCGGGCAGCTGGCGCGCCGAATCGTTCCCGCGGCTGCACAGTGTGGTCGTGCAGTCGCCGTCCGGCGCACAGTACGGCGGTGCAGTCGATTGGGAAGCGTTTTTGCAATTGGGCGATGGCATTTCCGACGAGGCGCTGCGCCAACGCCAGGAAGCCTCGAGCTACCCCGACGAGGTGGTGTTGATCTGCTACACCTCGGGCACCACGGGCAACCCCAAGGGGGTGATGGTCACGCACGACATGCTCATGCGCAGCGCCTACAGCGCGGCCTACAGCCAGGGCCTCATCGAGGGTGAGCGCATCGCAAGCCCGCTGCCGCTGCACCACATGTTCATCTACGTGGAGGGCTTTCTGGCCTTGCTGTTCGTCGGCGGCACCTACATTCCGCAGGCATTGTTCGACGCCGGCGCGTTCTTGCAGCTCCTTGAGCAAAGCCAGGCCACGCGCATCGAAAGCGTGCCGACGATCGCGGTGGCGCTGCTCAACCACCCCGACCTGCCCCAGCGCAAGCTCTGCCTGCGCGCCATGAAAAACGCCGCCGCGGCCACGCCGCTGTGGGTGTGGGAGGCTTTGCAGCGCGACATGGGCATCACCGAAATGGTGACCGGCTGGGGCATGACCGAGACTTCTGCCGCGGCTATGTATACGCCGTTTGGTGCCTCACTCGAAGTCATCACCAACACCGTGGGCCTGGAAAAGCCGGGCGGCGTGGCGGGGCTGGAGGAGTTTGGCGGCAATCTGGTCGAGTTCAAGCTCATAGACCCTTCGACCAAGGAAGAGCTGCCGCCCGACGCGCCCGAGGGCGAGCTCGCCGTGCGCGGCAACATCGTCACGCGCGGCTACTACAAAAAGCCCATAGAAACCGGCGAGGCCATAGACAAGGACGGCTGGCTGCGCACGGGCGACGTGTTTGCGCGCCGCAGTGACGGCTACTACCTCATCACCGGCCGCGCCAAAGACTTGTACAAGATCGGCGGCGAACTGGTGGCGCCCAAAGAGATCGAGGAAATGATCTGCCAGCACGAGACCATCAACCAGGTCTATATCTGCGGCGTGCCCGACGAGCGCATGGGCGAGGTCGGCGCGGCTTTCGTGCAGTTCAAGGCCGGGCGCAGCTGCACCGAAGACGAGCTCACGTCCTTCGTGCAGACGCGCGTGGCGCGCTTCAAGATTCCGAAGTATTGGGTGTTCGTCGAGGACTTCCCCATGACGGCATCGGGAAAGGTGCAGAAATTCCTCTTGCGCAAGCTCGCCTCGGAAAAGTTCGGCCTGCACGAAATCCGCAACCACACGACGTCGCCATGACGCGGCCATGACGCCACACTGGCGTCACCCAAAGAAAACCCTTCAGGAGACAACCCCCATGACCGCACCCACGGCAGACTTTGCCCTGCAACTCAACCTCAGCCAGCGCGTCAACGTCGGCGACATGCTCACGCGCAGCGCTGCGCGCGACCCGCACAAGACCGCCCTGGTCGAAGGCGCGCGCCGCATCAGCTACCAGGACTTCAACCAATGGGTCAACCGCACGGCGCACGGCCTGCTTGCGCTCGGCTACCGCCAGGGCGATGCGCTTGCGCTGATGTCGGGCAATTGCATGGAGTTTCTCGTCACCTACTACGCCTGCGCCAAGATCGGTGTGGTCTGCACGCCGCTGAATCTGTTCTGGCGCCAGGGCGAGCTCAGCTACGTGCTCAGCCACGCACAGGTGCGCGGCGTGGTGGCGCAGCAGCGCTGGCTGGCTGAACTGGCGCAGGTGCTTGGCGACTTGCCGGCGATCCGCGACCTGATCGTGATCGAAGGCCCTGCGCCCGCCGACGTTGCACTGCCGCAGCGCGTGCAGGTGCAGTCGCTGGCGCAGCTCGGCGAAGGGCGCGCGCAGGCCGATCCCGAGGTGCTGGTGCAAGACCGCGCGCCGCTGTCCTACCTCTACACCAGCGGCACCACGTCCGCGCCCAAGGGCGTGGTCGGCAGCCACCTGGCGATCTACCTGGAGACGCTGGGCGTCATCATCGACACCGAGCTCAAGGCCAAGGACAAGGTCGTGGCCATGATGCCCATGTTCCACACGGCGCAGCTCAACGCCTTTTGCACACCCACGATCGCCTCGAACGCCACGCTCTACATCCTCGAAGCCTTCGACCCCGTGCTGCTGCTCGACCTGATAGAGGCCGAGCAGATCAGCATGTTCTTCGGCCTGCCGATGATGTTCCGCGCGCTGCTCGAGGAGCAGGAGCACAAGCCGCGCAAGGTCTCCAGCCTGCGGCGCACCGTGTATGCGATGGCGCCCATGCCCGACGACGATCTGCGCCGCCTCATGGACGTGTTCGACTGCGAGCTCTCGCTGATGTTCGGCCAGACCGAAATGAGCCCGGCCTCGACCTGCTTTCGCCCCGAGCACCAGCTGTCGCATCCGGGCGCCATCGGCACGGCCGGCATCAACGTGCAGATCGGCATCATGGACGAGGCCGGCAATCTGCTGCCGCGCGAGCAGCCGGGCGAGATCGTCTATCGCAGCCCACACCTGCTGACCGAATACCTGCACGACGAAAAGGCCACGCGCGAAGCCTTTCGCCATGGCTGGTTCCATTCGGGCGACGTGGGGCATTTCGGCGCGGACGGCATGCTCTGGTTCGAAGACCGTCACAAGGACGTGATCAAGTCCGGCGGCGAAAACGTGGCCTCGATCGAGGTCGAAAAGGCGCTCTACGCTGTCGAGCCCAAGCTCGCCGAAGTCGTGGTCGTGGGCCTGCCGCACGAGCGCTGGGGCGAGGCCGTGACCGCCGTGGTCACCGTGCGCCCGGGCGAGACCCTGGACCCCGAGGAAGTGCTGCACAAGGTCAAACAGAAGCTCAGCCCCTTCAAATGTCCCAAAGCGGTCGTCGTCGTCGACGCCATGCCCAAGACGGCCACGGGCAAGATCCAAAAGAACCAGGTGCGCAAGGACTTTGCGGCGTATTTTGACAAATAGGCGACGACTGAATGCGTGCAGGCTCAGCCTGCGCGCATAAGCGAAATTGGCAAAAAGTGCTCATGCAGAAAGCACTTGGCGCTATAGAAAACGAATTATTTTTGTCATGGACAAGGTGCCCGGAGCCGGGCACTTGTCGCTTTCTTGAAAAGGAGCATTCCCATGCAGCCATCCTCCGTTTCGGCGCTCGTCGCACAAAGGCGCGCCGCCCTGGCGCAGCGCATGCCGGTCTGGCAGCGCCTGACCATGGGCGACTGGTTTGATCGCCTCGCCGCAGAATTTGCCGAGCGCGAGCACATCTACACGCCAGAAAAAAGCTACACCTACGCCCAGTCGCGCCAGCTTGTCGATCGGCTCGCCAAGAGCCTGATGGCGCTGGGCGTGCAGCGGCGCGAGCATGTGTCCATGCTGTTCCCTACGGTGCCCGAGCTCGCGTTTTTGCAGCTTGCCGTGGCCAAAATCGGCTGCGTGAGCGTGCCGCTCAACGAGCGCATGGGCGCGGTCGATCTGGCCTACCAGGTCAAGCAATCCGACAGCGTGTGCCTGATTGCGATGGACCACTGCGAAGACCGCCACTACATCGAAAAGCTCCAGCACATGCTGCCCGAGATGCAGGGCACGCCGGGCGCGTGGCGTGCCGAATCCTTCCCGCGCCTGCGCCATGTGCTCGTGCAGTCGCCTTCGGGCGCACGCTATGGCGGCGCCTTGGATTGGGAAAGTTTCCTGCGCCTGGGCGAGGGCATTTCTGACGAAGCGCTGGCGGAGCGCCAAAAAGCCTCGCGCTACCCCGATGAAGTCGCGCTGATCTGCTACACCTCGGGCACCACGGGCAGTCCCAAAGGCGTGATGCTGACGCACGACATGCTCATGCGCAGCGCCTACGGCACCGTGTGGAACGAATGCTATGTCGATGGCGACCGCCTCGCGAGCGCCTTGCCCTTGCACCACATCTTCGCCTACGTCGCCTGCTTTCTGTCGGTGCTGTTCGTTGGGGGCGCCTATATCCCGCAAACTTTGTTCGACCCTGGCAAGTTTCTGGAACTGCTGGCCCGCAGCAAGGCGACGCGCATGGCGAGCGTGCCGACCATGGCCGTCGCGCTGCTCAACCACCCTGACCTGCGCAAACACGACCTCGGCAGTCTGCGGGCCATGATCAACGCTGCCGCGGCCACGCCCTTGTGGGTCTGGGAGGCGCTGCAGCGCGAGCTCGGCATCCAGGAATTGTTCACGGCTTGGGGCATGACCGAGGTCTCTGCCGCCGCCATGTATACGCCCTTTGGCGCGCCGCTCGAGCTCATCTGCACGGCAGTGGGCAAGGACAAGCCCGGCGGCGCCTCGGGCGAGGAAGAATTCGGCGGCCTGCAGGCGCAGTTTAAGCTCATAGACCCCTCGACCAAGGAAGACCTGCCGCCCGACGTGCACGAGGGTGAACTTGCCGTGCGCGGCAACATCGTCACGCGCGGCTACTACAAAAAGCCCATGGAAACCGGCGACGCCATCGACAAGGACGGCTGGCTGCGCACGGGCGACATCTTCCGCCGGCGCGACGATGGCTATTTCGAGATCACGGGCCGCGCCAAGGACTTGTACAAAATCGGCGGTGAGTCGGTCGCGCCCAAGGAGGTCGAAGAAATCATCGGCCAGCACGAGACCATCAACCAGGTCTATATCTGCGGCGTGCCCGACGAGCGCATGGGCGAAGTCGGCGCGGCCTTCATCCAGTTCAAGAGCGGCGCCAGCAGCAGCGAAGAGGAGCTCACGGCTTTCGTGCAGGAGCGCGTGGCGCGCTTCAAGGTGCCCAAATACTGGATGTTCGTCGAGGAATTTCCCATGACGGCTTCGGGCAAGATCCAGAAGTTCATCCTGCGCAAGATCGCCACAGAGCATTTCGGCTTGGGAGATAACGCCGGGTCCGGTTCACGCCGGCGATGAAAACGTGCGGGCCCGCAGCGGCAGCGGCGACCACGCCGCCATGGCGGGTCCGCAGCGGTCAAAAACAAAAGCCTGCGGTGAAACGCAGGCTTTTGTTTTGCGACGCGGGTTTTTGCTTACCGAGCGATTTTGCCCTGCAGCTCCGCCACGCTTTCAGGGTTGACGAGCGAAGACAAGTCGCCGGGGCTGTCGCCCTTATAGACGGCACGCACCACGCGGCGCATGATTTTCATGTTGCGCGTCTTGGGCAGATCGTGCACGAAGACGACCTGCCTGGGCCGGTACGAGGCGCCCATGCCGTGCACCACTGCTTGCGAAAGTTCAGCCTCGAGCGCCGCGTCTGGCGGCACATTGGGCATGGGCACGCACACGCAGACGATGGCCGAACCCTTGACTTCGTCGGGCACGCCCACCACGGCCACCTCGGAAACCTTGCCGGTCTGGGTCAGCAGGGTTTCGATTTCGGATGGGCCGGTGCGCTTGCCCGAGATTTTGATGGTGTCGTCGCTGCGCCCGAGGATGTAGTAAAGCCCATCCTCGTCCTGCATGGCAAAGTCGCCATGCACCCATAACCCGGGGATGATGCGCCAGTAGCTGTCGAGATAGCGCTCGTCGTCGTTCCACAGACTCTTGGTGAAACCGATGTTGGGGTTGCGCAGCACCAGTTCGCCCACCTGGCCGCGCGGCACGGGCTTGCCGCTTTCATCGACGATGTCCACGCCCGCACCGAGGCCGCGCGCGGCGAAGGAGCCGGGGCGCATCGGGTGGATCATGGTGCCGGTGAAGTTGCAGCCGCCCACTTCGGTGCCGCCCACGATGTTCATGATGGGCAGGCGCTTTTTGCACACGTGCTCAAAGAACCAGCGCCAGGGCGCTTCCGTCCAGGCTTCGCCGCCCGAGCAGGTAATGCGCAGTGAAGACAGGTCGTAACGCTCGACCTCTTCATCGCCATAACGCATGAGGCTGCGGATCAGCGTGGGTGCGACACCAAGGTAGGTGACCTTGTAGTCTTGCACCAGACGCCAGAAGCGGCCTGTGTCAGGGAAGTCGGGCGTGCCTTCGACCACGAGCAGACTGCCGCCGAAATAGCTAGGCACGCAGGCGCACATCGCGCCCACCATCCAGCCCATGTCGCTCATGAAAAAGAAGCGGTCGGTGGACTTGAAGTCTGCGCAGATGTGCATGTCGCGCATGACCATGGAGCCGAGGAAGCTCACGTGCGTCCACACGCAGCCCTTGGGCTTGCCTGTGGTGCCCGAGGTATAGAGCAGGATGGCGGCGTCGTCTGCGGCCATCTCGGCGGTGGGCAGTTCGCTCGGTTGCTTGGCGACGAGGCTGGCCCAGTCGTGGTCGCGTCCCGGCGTCATCGGGCAGGGGATGGCATCGCCCAAGTGGCGCAGCACCAGCACGTGCTGCACGCTGGGCACCTCCACCAGCGCCTCGTCGAGCACGGACTTCATCTGGCCGGGCGTGCCGCGGCGCCAGGTGCCATCGACGGTCAATACCACCTTGGCCTGGCCGTCGTTGAGGCGCGAGACGATGGGCTGCGGCCCGAAGCCTGAAAACAGCGGCATCAGGATGGCACCGATCTTCAGCACGGCAAAGAACGCGATGAAGGTCTCGGGCAGGTTGGGCATGTACAGGCCCACGCGGTCGCCGCGCTGCACGCCCAGTGACTGCAGTGCGGCGGCGAGGCGGCAGACTTCGGCGTCGAACTGGGCGTAGGTCAGCGTGCGGCGCTGCTGCGGGTCTTCGCCTTCCCATTCGAGGAAGACCTGGTTCCACACGAGCGTGCCGCGGTGGCGGTCGAGGCAGTTGAGCACCACGTTGGTGGTGCCGCCCACACACCAGCGCGACCACTCCAGGCCGCGCGACATGTCGAGCATTTGCGTGTAGGGCTTGTAAAAGCGGAAGTCGCAAAACTCGAACACCTGCTGCATCAGCCAGGCCGGGTCAGCGTCGGCGCGTGCGGCCAGCGCGTCAAAGTCCGGCATGCCGGTTTTGTGTATGAAAGCAGTCAACCGAGCGGAAGCGATGTCCTCCGGCGTCGGCACCCAAGCAAACGGTTGTTTGTTAGAATTCATGGCGCCATCCTAACGTATTTGTGCGCGCGAGTCCAGAATTTCGCGGCGGCCCCAGCCCAAGGACGATCCAGCCCATGCATGTCGATGAAGCCATCACGAGCCGCAAGTCGGTGCGGCGTTTCCTGCCCAAGCCCGTCGAGTTGCCCATGCTCGAACACATTTTGCGGGTTGCTGCGCGCGCGCCCAGCGGCAACAACGTGCAGCCCTGGAAGGTCTATGCCGTGGCCGGCAATGCGCGCGCGCAGCTGTGCCAGGCCATCTACCACGCCGCCCAGCACGAGCCCGATCGCCACCACCCCGAGTACGCTTACTATCCCACGACCTGGGTCGAACCCTACCTTGAGCGCCGCCGCCGCTGCGGGCTCGGTCTGTATGCGAGCTTAGGCATAGGCCGCGACGACAAGCTCGCGCGCGAGCAGCAGATGCTGCGCAACTACCTCTTTTTCGATGCGCCCGTGGGCCTGCTCGTGACCATGGACCGGCGGCTGAACACGGGCAGCTTCATGGACCTGGGCATGTTCATCCAGAGCATCATGCTCGCAGCGCGCGGGCAGGGCTTGCATACCTGCGCGCAGGCTGCTTTTGCCTGGTACCACAAGATCGCGCGCGCACAACTGCCCATCAGCGAGCATGAAATCCTGACCTGCGGCATCGCGCTGGGTTATGAAGACCTCTCGGCGCCAGAAAACGCCTTCATCACCGAGCGCGCACCGCTCGAGGAATTCGCCAGCCTGCACGGGTTTTGAGTGTTTGTGGCATGGGGCAGGGATAACCCGGGTGGAAATGGGCGGCAGTGCCAAGCACAGTCTGGGCGTCGTCGAAGAGCCGACACCGCAGGCTGAAAGGCCGGGTCTCCCACACTGTAGGCCTTGGTGGTGTGCGCGACGGCAAAGAACCCTATCACCCAAAAAAGGAGGCAAACCATGATCCTGCACAGTGCCGAGGCATTGCAGCGCTACACCCAGAGCGGACACTGGGGGCAACGTACCTTGCTTGATCACTTCCACGACACGGCAAGGCAAGAGCCCGAGCGCGTGGCAGTGGTCGATCCTGCAGACCGGCCTGATCTTGTCGGCACCGCGGCGCAAAAATTCAGCTATCGCGAGTTTTCGGCCATGGTCGATGCGATCGCTACGGGCTTGCTCGACTTAGGCTTGCAAAAAGACGAAATCGTCGTCGTGCAACTGCCCAATGTCTGGGAGCTGATCGCCATGTATCTGGCGGTCTGCCGCGCCGGCGGTGTGCTCTCACCCATGCCCATCCAGTGGCGCGACAATGAATTCCAAAACGTCAAGAACATCACGCAGGCGCGCTTTTTCTTTGGCCTGCCCGAGTTCAAAGGGGCGGAGCCGCTCGCGATAGCGCAGAAACTTGGGTTCACAGCCTTCCCCATGGCGCGTATCAACGAGATGGCGCGCGGCGCGGCTGACAAGGCCCGGCTCGACGCCATCCGCATTGATGCGAACGATATTTTCAGCCTGTGTTGGTCTTCGGGCACCGAGGCCCTCTCCAAAGGCTGTCCGATGTCGCACAACAACTGGATTTTCCAGATGAACCTGATTCGCAAGACGGCCGACTTGCGTCCAGGGGACAGGGTGCTTGCGACGGCGCCCGTGGTCAACATGACAGGCGTGGGCACCTGGCTGGCTTCGATGGCAGTGGGCGGCACCACCTTACTGCACCACCCGCTCAACATGCCTTTGCTGCTGCAGCAGATGATGCACGAGGACGTGCACTTCACCCTGCTGGTGCCCGCGGTACTGAACATGATCCTCAAGCTGCCGCAGGTGGATCAGCTCGATTTTGCGAGCGTGCGCTGCATCGCTGCAGGCTCTTCACAGCCGTCGCGCTGGAGCATGGAGGAGTTCAAGCGCCGCTGGAACATCGAAATCGTGCACGGCTGGGGGCAGACCGAAGGCACGGCGATTTTTGCGGGCGCCAAGGACGTACCCGAATTTTCCAAACGCGCCGATCACTTTCCGTGGTGGGGCTGCCCTGGCGTCGAGTGGCCCTCGGGCATGCGCGGGGTGGAGCTCAAGCTGCTCGACGAACTCGGCGAAGAATGCTCGCAGCCAGGGCAGGTCGGGGAGCTGGCGTACCGTGGGCCGAACGTGTTTGCCGGCTACTATCGTCGCCCCGACCTGGCCCAAAGCGCATTCACGCCCGATGGTTTTTACCGCACCGGCGATTTTTTCATCGTGCGTGATGCCCACCACATCGGCTTTTTCGACCGCAAGAAGGACATCATCATCCGCGGGGGCTTCAACGTCAGCGCGGCCGAGGTCGAAAACCTCGTGCTCACGCACCCCGGCGTGCAAGAGGCCGCGGCCATTGCGGTGCCTGACGAGATCATGGGCGAGAAGACCTGCGTCTTCGTCGTGCCCAAGGACAAGGCCAAACCGCCCACGCTCGACGACATCGTGACGCACCTCAAAGGCATAGGTGTCGCTGCATACAAGCTGCCCGAGCGTCTCGAGTACCTGGAGGTGATCCCTCGCAATCCCGTGGGCAAGATTTTGAAGGCGCATTTGCGCAAACAGTTGTCAGCGAGCGTTTGATTTTCTAGTGCAGTGTTTGATGCTTGATGCGACAAATAAAACCGATGGATTTTTGGTCTGGGCAAGGCGCAAACCGCAGCGATACTGGGTGGTATCGCGAGGATTTGCAACGCGGCCCGGGCCGAAAAGACGCGGTTTTATGTCGCAGATAGCGTCGAACACTGCACTATTGCGCCTTGGATGCGCTGCATCTGGGGCGTTTTTTTGAAAGGAAGTCCTTCCCATGATTTTGCATTCGGCCGCGACCATAAAGCACTATGTTTCGCAAGGCTTTTGGGGGCACAAGACGTTGCTCGACCTGCTCGCCCAGCATGTCGCTGACGTGCCGCAGCGCCCCTGCGTCGTCGATACGCCCGACCGCGCCGAGCTGATAGGCACGCCCGCTACTTCGGTCACTTGGCAGCAGTTCGGTGCTGCGGTTGATGCGATCGCGACGGAGCTGCTGCGCCAGGGGCTGCAAAAAGACGAAGTCGTGGTCGCGCAGCTGCCCAACGTGTGGGAGCTGATAGCACTGTATTTCGCCGTGGCGCGCGCTGGCGGCATTCTTTCGCCCATTGCGATGCAGTGGCGCGACTCTGAACTGCGCAACGTGGCCGAGGTCGGCCAGGCCAGGCGCTATATCGGGGTCAAGGACTTCAAAGGGTTCGACCACATCGCGATGGCGCAGCGTGTGGGCTACGAGACGCTGGCGCTCGAAGAGATCACCGCCATGGCTGCGCAGGCGCCCGATCCGGCGCTGCTCGCCGGCGTCAAGCTCGATGCCAATGACATCTTCAGCCTGTGCTGGTCTTCGGGCACCGAGTCGCACGCCAAAGGCTGCCCCATGTCGCACAACAACTGGCTGTTCCAGATGCGGCTGATCCCCGAGGTGGTGGGCATCCAGGAGGGCGACCGCGTGCTCGCTCCCGCTCCCATGGTCAACATGACGGGGGCCGTGGCCTGGATGAGCTGGCTGGCCGGGCGTGGCACGCTGCTCTTGCACCACCCGATCAATGTCGAGCTGCTGATCCGTCAGATGCTCACGGAAAATGTGCAGTTCACCATCCTGGTGCCTGCGATCCTGAACATGATCCTCAAGCTGCCGAACGTGGACAGCCTCGACCTGTCGTCGATCCGCTCGATCGCCACGGGCTCGGCGCCGCCGTCGCGTTGGGGCATGGAGGAGTTCAAGCGCCGCTGGAATATCGAAATTTGCCACCTCTGGGGGCAGACCGAAGGCCCGAACCTGACCGCCGGGCCGCTCGACGTGCCCGACTTTGCCCAGCGCAGCGACCATTTCCCGTGGTGGGGCAAGCCCGGCATCCAGTGGCCGTCCAAAGTGCAAGGGATACAAGTCAAGCTGCTCGATGACGCCGATGTCGAATGCACGCAGCCGGGCCAGATCGGCGAGCTCGTCTATCGCGGGCCCAACGTGTTCCCGGGCTACTACCGTCGCCCCGACCTCGCGCAAAACTCGTTCACGGCCGATGGCTTCTTTCGCACGGGCGACTACTTCATCGTGCGCGACGAGCGCCACGTGGGCTTTTTCGACCGCAAGAAGGACATCATCATCCGCGGCGGCTTCAACATCAGCGCCGCCGAGGTCGAAAACCTCGTGCTCACGCACCCCGGCGTGCAAGAGGCCGCCGCGGTGGCCGTGCCCGACGAAATCATGGGCGAAAAGACCTGCATCTACGTCGTGCCCAAAGACAAGGCGCACCCGCCCACGCTCGAAGACATCGTCGCGCACCTCAAGCAGATCGGCGTGGCTGTGTACAAATTGCCCGAGCGCATCGAATACACCGATGTGATCCCGCGCAACCCCGTGGGCAAGATTCTGAAGGCCCAGCTGCGCCAGCGCATCACCAAAGCATGAACCTCACCACCGAAAGGAATCCATGACATCTTCCCCCTCTGCGAGCCGAAGTCTGCGCGGCAAGACGGCGGTCATAGGCTGCGGCATCTCTGCCGTGGGCCGCGTGCCCGGCAAGAGCGCCCTGGCGCTCGCTGCCGATGCTGCCTACAAAGCCCTGGCCGATGCCGGCCTCAAAAAAACCGACATCGACGGTGTGCTCTCGAGCCACGCCTTTGCCTCGCCGTTCCACCGCTTCAGCGTCGCCATCAGCGAATACCTGGGCATACAGCCCACGTTCTCGAACACCTTGCAGGTTTCGGGCGCCACCGCGGCGACCATGTTCAACGTCGCTGCGGCGGCCATCCACGGCGGCCTGGCCGAGACGGTGCTCGTCGTCGGCGGCGACAGCCTGCTCACGGGCCTCTCGCCCGACCTCGCGCTGCGCTCCATGACCGAGAGCCGTGACCAGCAGTACGAAATGCCTTTCGGCATCCCCGTGGCCAACACCTTTGCGATGACGGCGCACCGCCATATGCGCGACTTCGGCACAACGGCCGAGCAGTTCGCGCAGGTGGCGGTGATCCAGCGCGAGCATGCGCGCCGCACGCCCGGCGCGCAGATGACCGAGCCGCTCACGGTCGAAGACGTGCTCAACTCGGGCATGGTCACCACGCCCTACCACAAGCTCGACTGCTCGCTCATCTCCGACGGCGGCGCGGCTTTCATCGTGACTTCGGCCGAACGCGCCAAGGCGCTGGGCGTGGCCAAGCCGGTCTACATCCTCGGCGGCGGCGAGTGCTACACGCACGAGCACATTTTCCTCATGCCCTCGATCACGACCACCGGCGCCGTGCAGGCGAGTGCCAAGGCCTACGCGATGGCGGGCTACGGCCCCAAGGACATGGACGTGGCCGGTGTCTATGACTGCTTCACGGGCACGGTGATCATGATGCTCGAAGACCTGGGCTTTTGCCCCAAGGGCGAGGGCGGGCGCTTCGTCGAAGACCGGCAGATGACCTACGGCGGCGCGATTCCGTGCAATACGCACGGCGGGCTGCTGTCGTTCGCGCACTCGGGCATGCCCGGTGCCTTGTTCCATTTTTACGAGGTGATTCACCAGCTGCGCGGGCAATGCGGCGAGCGCCAGGTGCAGGGCGCGGAGCTCGGCCTGGTGCACAGCCTGGGCGCCGGGTTTGCCACCCAGGCCACGACCATCTTCGGCACGGAGGCCACACTGTGATCAATCCCAAAGAAGCCCACATCAAGCCGCTGCCCATGCCCGATGCCGATTCCGAGGCGTATTGGCGCGGTATTCGAGAAGGCAAACTGCTGCTGCAGCATTGCAAGCAATGTGGCCACGTGCAGTTTTACCAGCAGGCCATCTGCCGTGAGTGCGGCAGCGAGCACTTGGAGCATCGCCCTGCGAGCGGGCGCGGCACCGTGCATTCGTTCAGCGTGGTGTACCGCGCGCCCGGCCCGGCCTTCAAGCACGACACGCCTTACGCCGTACTGCTGGTCGAGCTCGCAGAGGGACCGCGCATGATCAGCTCCTTCGTCGGCGACGACCCGCTCGCCGTGACTTTCGACATGCCGGTCGAACTGGTGTGCGAGCCCGTGGGCGATACGGGCGTGGTGCTGCCGCGCTTTCGCGCGGCGCGGTAACAGCGAAACTTGGTTTACCCACAAAAAAAGCGCCGTATGTCGGCGCTTTTTGCTGCGGGGGACTTTATGCAGACTCGAGCACGCGCGCGAGCAAGGCGCCCTCGGCGGGTCCTTCGAGCGGAATGCGCACGCGCACCGGGCTGCCCTGGGCGCATTGCACGGGCTGGCCCTCGAGGTTAACCATCTGCGTCAGGCGCAGCAGGCGGTTGCCGCTCGGGTGGATGACTTCGAGCAGGTCGCCCACGTCGAAGCGGTTTTTCGTTTCCACCTCGGCCCAGCCATCGCCCACGGCGCGCACCTCGGCGACGAACTGGCTGCGCCGCGCCGTGGAGTGGCCTGTTTCATAGTTCTGGTAGTCGTGCATGGGGCGGCGCTCCAAAAAGCCGCTCGTGTAGCCGCGGTTGGCCAGGCCCTCGAGTTCGGTGATCAGCGTCGGGTCGAACGGCCGCCCGGCCACGGCGTCGTCGATCGCGCGGCGATACACCTGCGCCGTGCGCGCGACGTAGTACAGGCTCTTGGTGCGGCCCTCGATCTTGAGCGAGTCCACGCCGATTTCCACCAGCCGCTGCACGTGTTCGACGGCGCGCAAGTCCTTGCTGTTCATGATGTAGGTGCCGTGCTCGTCCTCCATGATGGGCATGAGCTGGCCGGGGCGCTCTTTTTCTTCGAGCAGATAGACCTGGTCGGCGAGCGGATGGCGTGCGCTGCCGCCGCAGGCCGCAAACGTGGCCTGCGCCTCTTCCTGCGCCTGGTTGAAGCTGAAGTCGGCTTCCATGGGCTGGGCGATGGGCTCGCCGGTGTTGGGGTCGAGCGCGGCGGGGCGCGTCTGGTAATTCCAGCGGCAGGCGTTGGTGCAGGTGCCCTGGTTCGGGTCACGCCGGTTGAAGTAGCCCGAGAGCAGGCAGCGGCCCGAATAGGCGATGCACAGCGCGCCGTGCACGAACACTTCGAGCTCGATGTCGGGGCATTCGTCGCGGATTTTGGCGACTTCGTCGAGGCTCAGCTCGCGCGAGAGGATGATGCGTGCGATGCCCACCTTCTGCCAGAACTTCACGGCCGCGTAGTTCATGGTGTTGGCTTGCACCGAGAGGTGGATGGGCACCTCGGGCCAGCCGCCGTGCTCCATTTTTTCGAGCACGAGCATGATCAAGCCAGGGTCGGCCATGATGAGCGCGTCGGGGCGCAACGCGATCACGGGCTCGATGTCGCGCAGGTAGGTGCGCACCTTGTCGTTGTGTGGCAGCAGGTTGCTCGTGACGAAGAATTTTTTGCCGCGCGCGTGCGCCTCGGCAATGCCTTGTGCGATTTGCTCGAGGCGGAATTCGTTGTTGCGCGCACGCAGGCTGTAGCGCGGCTGGCCGGCATACACGGCGTCGGCGCCAAAGTCGTAGGCCGCGCGCATTTTGTCGAGCGAGCCGGCGGGCAGCAGCAGTTCGGGGCTTCGGAGGGTCATGGGGCGATTGTCCCAAACATCGGGAAAACGAGCGAAAAACCCATGCAGCGGCAGGGCCAGGCGGGTGCGCTCAGTCTTTGGGCCGGAACACGATCACGAGCGACGAGGGCACGCGGCCGTCGATGTCGCGCGGCAGCGTTTCGGTCTTTTGCAGCGCGCGCAGCACGGCATCGTCCCAGGCCTTGTTGCCGCTGGACTGCAGCAGGCGCGTGCCGACGATGGTGCCGTCGGGCGCGGTGCGCACCTCGACCTCGGCGCGCGGGTTGCCGACGACCTCGTCGGGATAGACGATGTTGGGCCTGACCTTGGCCACCACCTTGCCGGCATAGCTGCTCGACGGCCCCGACGGCCCGGCGCTGCGCAGGTCTTTGCCCGTGGCGTTGGCGTCACCGGTGGCGCCGGCCAGGCTTTGCATGCGGCGCAGGTTTTCCTGGCGCTGCGCTTCGAGCTGGCGCGTCTGCGCTTCGGCCTTGCGCTTGTCTTCGGCCTGTTTTTTCTGCTGTGCGAGCCTTTCCTGCGCGGCTTTGTCGCGTTCGGCTTTCTCGCGCTCTGCCTTGGCGCGCGCGGCCTTTTCCTGCGCCGCTTTTTCCTGCGCGGCTTTTGCTTTTTCTTTTTGCTCGCGTTCCTTTTGTTCGCGTGCGCGCTTTTCCTCGCGGGCCCGCTCCAGCGCCTGCTGGCGGGCCTGTTCCTCGCGCATTTTCTGGCGTTCCAGGGCGATGTCGGCATCGCGCGGGTCGGGCGCAGCCGTGCGGATGGGCGGCTGCGGCGTGGGTACGCGTGGTGCCGGCTCTGGCGCCGGTGGGGGTGCGGGCGGGGGCGGCGCCATGCGCGGCGCCGCCTGCTGCGGCAGCGCGGACCAGAGCTCGGCCTGCACGACGGCCTGTTCGCTGCTCGCCTTCCAGCGCACGCCCCAGGCCAGCGCGGCGAGCAGCAAACCATGCGCGAGCAGCGACAGCAGGGTGGCCGGCCCCCGTCCGGGCGCGGGCGGCGGCGCCAGGGGCTCGCGATGCAGGGATGAGGTCATGGCGTGGGGGAGGGGCGGGGCCGGGGGCTTCAGCCGCCTCCCTGGGTGACCGACAGGCCCACGCGCTGCACGCCGGCTTTTTGCAATGCGCCCATGGCCTTGACCACGGTTTCGTAGGTCACGCTCTTGTCGGCCGCGATGATGACGGCGGCTTGATCGTCCGCCTGGCCTTGCTGCCAGCGCAGCGCGGCCTCGGCGGCTTCTTTTTCGCTCACGCTGCGGCTGCTGCCGTCAGCCTTGAACTGCAGGCGGCCGTCCTTGGCGATGAGCACGGTGGCGTATTTGACCGGCTGGCGGTTGGCCTTGCCGACCTTGGGCACATTGATGGTGCCGGGCGTGAGCATGGGCGCCGTGACCATGAAAATGATGAGCAGCACCAGCATGACGTCGATGAAGGGCACCATGTTGATTTCATTGATGGTGCGGCGGCCGCGGCCGCGCGAAGCCAGAGCGGGCATCGGTGGTTCCTTGGCGTTTGGGTTGGTTTCAGCGGCCCGACGCCGAGGTGGCGGCGCTGGGTGCGGGCGCGCCCAGGTTGCGCTGCAGGATGTTGGAGAACTCTTCGATGAAGGTCTCTTGCTGGAGGGTCACGCGGTCGATGTCGTGTGCAAAGCGGTTGTAGGCGAGCACTGCCGGAATGGCGGCGAAAAGGCCTATGGCCGTGGCCACGAGCGCTTCGGCGATGCCCGGCGCCACCGTGGCAAGCGTGACCTGCTCCATGCCCGCAAAGCCGGTGAAGGCGTGCATGATGCCCCACACCGTGCCGAACAGCCCCACATAGGGCGAGACCGAACCCACCGAGGCCAGCAGCGAGAGGCCGGATTCGATCACGTCCATCTCGCGCTGCAGGCTCGCGCGCATCGCGCGGCGGGCGCCGTCGAGCAGCGTGCCCGGGTCGCTGATGCGGCGCTCGCGCAGCTTTTGGTATTCACGCATGCCGCTCGCGAAGATGCGTTCCATGGGCCCGCCCTGGCGGGCGTTCTGCGCCGCGCTGGCGTATAAGTCGTTCAGGCTGGTGCCGGACCAGAATTCGCGCTCGAAGTCCTCGTTGAGCGCCTTCACGCGCCGCACGGTGATGAGCTTGCGAAAAATCGTGCCCCAGCTGGCGATCGAGACGCCCAGCAGCAGCAGCATGACGAGTTGCACCACCCAGCTGGCGTGCAGCACCAGGGTAAGGATGGACATGTTTTGTGCATTCATGAAAGTCGTTCCAGAAGCCAAGGGGGCATGCGCGCAGGACGCAGGGTGGAGGCATCGACCCAGCCGACACGGATGACGGCTTCGACCAGCAAGGATGCCGTCTGCTGCGCGGCTTGCTCTGTTTTGAGGAGTACCTGTTGTAGCATGGAAAGCGATGCGCGCCCTGTTTCCTGCACTTTGGCGGTGACGATCAGCGCATCGTCGAGGCGCGCCGGGCGCAGGTAGCGCAGGTGGGAGTCGGTTACGACAAAAACGCCTCCGGTTTGTTCCCGCAGCGCACCCTGCTCGATGCCGCGCGCGCGCAGCCATTCGGTGCGTGCGCGTTCGAAGTATTTGAGGTAATTGGCGTGGAAGACGATGCCGCCGGCATCGGTGTCTTCCCAGTAAACGCGGACCGGCCATTCGAATGCCATGGACGCACCTCCTGTTCGTCGATTGTGCACATCCTCTCAGCCCAGCAAGGTTTGCAGCCGCGCCATGGCTTCCTGCAACTGGGGCAGCGCGTTGGCCGTGGAAAAGCGCACGAAGCGCTGCGTCTCGAAGCTGCCAAAGTCGCGCCCCGGCGTCACGGCCAGGTGGGCGCGGCGCATCAGCTCCAAGGCGAAGTCCCAGCTGCCCTGCACGCCCAGGCGTTCGGCAGCGGCGCTGCAGTCAGCCCAAGCATAAAACGCGCCATCGGGCGTCACGGGCACGGCAAGGCCCAGCGCCTGCAGCGCCGGGATGAAATAGTCGCGCCGCGCCTTGAATTCGGCGCGCCGGCGCTCGTATTCGGCGATGCTTTCGGGCTCGAAGCAGGCCAGCGCCGCGTGCTGCGCCACCGTGCTTGCGCAGATGAACAGGTTTTGCGCGAGGCGCTCCACCACGGGCACCATGGCTTCGGGCACGACCATCCAGCCCAGGCGCCAGCCCGTCATGTTGAAGTATTTGCTGAAGCTGTTGATGCTGATGAGGTCTTCGCCCAGCGCGAGCGCCGTCTGGCCATACGTGGCGTCGTAGGACAGGCCAAGGTAGATCTCGTCGATCAGCGTGATGCCGCCATGCGCCTGCACGACGTCGTGGATGCGGCGCAATTCGTCGGGCGCGATCGAGGTGCCCGTGGGGTTGGAGGGCGAGGCGAGGAGCACGCCGCGCGTTTTGTCGCCCCAGGCGGCCTGTACTTGCGCGGCGCTGAGCTGAAAGCGCTCCTGTGCCGTGGCGGGCAGCAGCACGGCGCGGCCTTCGGCAGCACTTACGAAGTGCCGGTTGCAGGGGTAGCTCGGGTCGGGCATGAGGATTTCGTCGCCCGCGTCGATCAGCGCCAGGCAGGCGAGCTGCAGCGCCGCCGAAGCCCCCGCCGTGACCACGATGCGCCGCGCCGGCACGCTGACGCCAAAGCGCTCCTGGTACCAGCCGCTGATGCGCTCGCGCAGCGCGTCGAGGCCGAGTGCGGGCGTGTATTGCGTGCTGCCCGCGTGGATGGCGCGCACGGCGGCTTCCTGCACCAGCGGCGGGGCCGTGAAGTCGGGCTCGCCGATGTTGAGAAAAATCATGGGCGAGCGCGTGCCCGCGAGTGCACGTGCCTGCGCCTGGGCAGCCTTGGCCACCTCCATCACGTAAAACGGCTCTATGTGCGCGGCGCGAGTGGAAAACTTCATGCGGGTCGGTTCGGAGCCGAAGGGAGGCTCAGTCGTGGGTTTCGTCGGTCTGCACAGAGGCGGGCAAGGGGCGTGGCTCCTGGCTTTGCGGCCGTGGCTTGGACGTGGCCTTGTCCGTAGCCACCTCGCCCGCGCGCAGGCGCGGCGCCAGGCCGTTGAGCACGGCGTTGACGTATTTGTAGCCGTCGGTGCCGCCAAACTCCTTGGCCAGTTCGATGCACTCGTCGAGCACCACGCGCCAGGGCACGTCCAGGCAATGCTGGAATTCGTACGCGCCTATCCACATCACGGCATGCTCGATCGGCGAGAGCTCGCCCAGCGGCCGGTCGAGCTGCGGCGCGATGAGCGCGTCCAGCTCCTGCGCCGCCTCAATGCAGCCGTGCAGCAGCGCGTCGTAGTGGGCCGCATCGGCCTTGTGAAAGCCTGCCAGGTCGCGCGTGAAGGTGTCTATGGCCGTGGCCTCGTTGTGCCCGACGAGGTGCTGGTACAGCGCCTGCAGGGCAAACTCGCGCGCACGGCTGCGCTGCGACTTCGAGGCCGCCTTGCGCGCGCCGTTGCTCTTGAGGCCGGTGCGCGCCTGCTTCGGGGGGCGGGGCGGGCGAACGAAGGCGCCGCTGTCGCTCATCACAAGTCCTCCAGCAGCCGGGCCATTTCCACGGCCACGCGCGCGGCGTCGCGCCCTTTGCCGGTCTGGCGCGCCTCGGCCTGCGCTGTGTCTTCGGTGGTCAGGATGGCGTTGGCGATGGGAATCTGGTAGTCGAGCGCCACGCGCGTCACGCCCGCGGCCGACTCGTTCGCGACGAGCTCGAAGTGGTAGGTCTCGCCGCGGATCACGCAGCCCAGCGCGATCAGCGCATCGTAGCTTTCGCTCTCGGCCAGCGCCTGCAGCGCAAGCGGTACTTCGAGCGCACCGGGTACGCGCACGAGGTCTATGTCTTCGGCGTCCACGCCCAGCGCCAACAGCTCATCGCGGCAGGCGGCCGCCAGCGCGTCGGTGATGCTTTCGTTGAAGCGCGCCTGCACCATGGCGATGCGCAGGCCCTGGCCGTCGAGTTCGGGGGCGCTGCCTTGTTCCGCGTCTTGCATGCTTTACTCCTTCGCTTTGGCGATGTAGCCGGTGATTTCGAGACCGTAACCTACCATGCTCGGCATGCGGCGCGGATGACCCATCAGTTGCATTTTGTGTACGCCGCATTCGCGCAGGACCTGCGCGCCTATGCCGTAGGTGCGCAAGTCCATGCGGCCGCGCTCGGGTGCCTGGGTGGCGCGTGCCGTGCCTTCGAACTGGGCCAGCAGCTCGGCTGCGCTTTCGCCGCAGTTCAGCAGCACGGCCACGCCCCGGCCCTGTTGCTCGATGTGCCGCAGGCTCTCGTCCAGGCCCCAGGAATGCATGGTGCGCTGCACTTCGAGCAAATCGAGCACCGAAAGCGGCTCGTGCACTCGCGCCGGCACGCTCTCGTCGCTGTGCCATTGGCCTTTGACCAGCGCGAGGTGCAGGCCCTGGCTGGGTTTGTCGCGGTAGGCGTGCACGATGAATTCGCCAAACGCGGTCTGCAGTGGCCGGCTGCCGATTTTTTCGATCAGCGACTCGTGGCGGCTGCGGTGTTCGATCAGGTCGGCGATGGTGCCGATTTTCAGGCCATGCTCGGCCGCGAACAGCTGCAGATCGGGCAGGCGCGCCATCGTGCCGTCGTCCTTCATGATTTCGCAGATCACGGCGGCGGGGCTGCATCCGGCCATGGCGGCCAGGTCGCAACCGGCCTCGGTGTGGCCCGCGCGCATGAGCACCCCGCCATCAACTGCCTGCAGCGGGAAGATGTGGCCGGGCTGCACCAAGTCTTCGGGCATGGCGTGCGGCGCCACAGCGGCCTGCACGGTGCGCGCGCGGTCGGCGGCGGAAATGCCCGTGGTCACGCCTTCGGCGGCCTCGATAGATACCGTGAAGGCTGTGGCGTGCTTGGTGCCGTTGCGCGTGACCATGGGCGGCAGCCGCAGGCGCTCGCAGCGCTCGCGCGTGAGCGTAAGGCAGATCAGGCCGCGCCCGTACCTGGCCATGAAGTTGATGGTCTCGGGTGTGACGTGGTCGGCGGCGAGCACGAGGTCGCCTTCGTTTTCGCGGTCTTCTTCATCGACGAGGATGACCATGCGGCCAGCGCGCAGCTCGGCCACGATGTCTTCCACGGGGGAAATGGGGGCGGGGGGGAGGGGGGTGTTCATGAAGCTCGGGGAAAAGTCGGCTGGGGCGGCTGTGTGCAGTGGTGGGCGGCAGGCAGGGGCCTGTAGTGCCGGCATGCGGTGGGGGTCAAACCGCCTCTGACGAGGGGGCCGTGTGGCCTGGTGCGTCAGGCGCAAGCCACGCCGCGCAGGGCGCCCGGTGAGGGGCGCGATTTTACCCGCACGGCGTCAGACGGGCCGCATCAGACGGGCCGCCCGCCTGGAAGGCGTGCGAACGGCAGCCGCACGTCAGGCAAAAAGGGCCTCAAACCCCTCCTCGGGCGTAAAACGTCCTTCGACGTGCAGCAGCCGCGTGGGGCCGGGCAGGGCACGCTGGGAGACAGAGTGTTTTGCGTCGCCGGGGTAGCACAGCACGCGCGTGCCGTCGCGGTGGTAGTGCTCTGGTTCTATGAGCGGCGGACGCTTGCTGCGCGCCTCCTGGAGCACGCTTTGCACATCATTGTGGCGGGCCAGATGCGCCAGGCCCATGATCTGCGGCGGCGCCAGGTCTATGAGCCGGTCGCGGTACTGTTCGAGCGCGGTGCGCGGGGCGATCCAGACGCTGTCGGTGGTTTCCTCGTCGTCGTGCGCGGCCGTTTGGCCCTGTGGCGCTTCGGCGACGAAAAAGCGCGTGTCGAAGCGGCGCGTCGTGTTGATCGTGGGCGCGCGCGGCGTGATCCAGCGCGACCAGGGCACCAGCTGGCATGTGGGCACGCGCAATTGCAGCGTGCTCAGCACATCGGCAAAAGACTGGCCCGCGCGCAGCAGCTCCCGCGCCTGCGGTGCATCGAGACGCGCCAGGACGCCAGCGGCTTCGGCGAGCAGCAGGCCGCATTCCTCGAGCGCCTCGCGCACGGCGGCGACGTACAGACCAGCGGCCGTGGCGGCGTCTATGCCAGGCTCGTTGAGGCCTGCGCGCAGGTTTTCGGGCGGCTGGTCGAGGAGCGATTCCGCCAGCGTCTGATCGGCGTCATCGAGCTTGCCGCCGGGGAAAACGTACAGGCCCGGCATGTTCGCAGCCTGCGCCGTGCGGCGCAGCAGCAGCACTTCAAGGCCTGTGGGCGCTTGGCGCAGCAGCACCATGGAGGCGGCGGGGCGGGGTGTTTCGGCAAGGGCTGGGGTGGTGGGGGCTTGCATGGGGCTGAAGGGGTAAAAAGCGGGGTGCAGGGCTTTGGTGGGATGCGCCATGCCTTGAAATTGGCGGGGCAGGCAATCTGCTGGCTGACGCAGCCTACCATGCGTTTGGTATGGCTGCAAATGCCTGAGCGAGCGCGATCAGGCTCAATCCTCCAGCGTCATCAGGCTCGCGTTGCCGCCCACCGCGGCGGTGTTGACGCTGATGCTGCGCTCGCGCACCAGGCGCTCGGGGCGGTAGGGCGGGGTGAGCAGCGGCACGATCGGGCCGGGGCGTGCGGCGAGCCGCTGGCGCCACGCCATAGCGAGCGCGGCCGCGCCCTCGAAGAGCAGCAGGTCTATGGGTTCGGCGCGCAGGTCTTCGCTCAGGCGGCAGCACGCCTGCAGCGCTGCGGGCAGGGTGCGCCAGATTTTTTGCGCTTGCGCCTCGGCTGGCCAGACGAGCGGCGCACCGCTTGCGACCGCGGCCACGAGCTGCGCGGCGTAGCCCGCGGGCGTGGCCGCGCTGCCGCCGAGCAGACGGCGCGGCAGCAGGCGCAGCCGGTTGTCCTCGCCCGTGGGGCCGGGCAGTGGGAGTTCGAGAGAGGCGAGCATATGGGCCAGGTGAAATTCGAGCAGCGCCAGGAGCCGTTGCCGCTCCTCAGCGCCGAAAAGCACCTCGCCCTGCGCTTCGAGCCAGTCACGCAGCGCTGCTACGTCCGGGGCCTCGGCCGGGGTGTCTTTCGCGTGCCGCGCTTGCGCAAAACGCGGCGACTGAGCCTGCGCGAGCAGCCGCAGCAGGTACAGCGGCCCGCCCGCCTTGGGGCCGGTGCCAGAGAGCCCCTCGCCGCCGAAAGGCTGCACGCCCACTACCGCACCGATGAGGTTGCGGTTGACGTAGAGGTTGCCGACCTGGGCATGCTGCGCGACGTATTCCACCGTGGCGGCTATGCGGCTGTGCACGCCCATCGTCAGTCCGTAACCTGTGGCGTTGATTTCTTCGAGCAGGGCGTCGAGCGCGTTGGCGCGAAAGCGCTGCACGTGCAGGATGGGGCCGAAGTGCTCTCCGCCTATGGACTCGATGCTATCAATTTCAATAACCGTGGGGGCGACGAAGGTGCCGGCGGTGCAGGCGGGCGGCGGCTCCAGCCTGTGCACGCGGTAGTCGGCGCGGGCCATGCGTGCGACGTGCGCTTCGAGTGCCGCTTTGGCCTCGGCATCGATCACCGGGCCGACGTCGGTGCGCAGTTCGCGCGGGTCGCCAAGGCGCAGCTCCTGCAGCGCTCCGAGCAGCATGTTCAAGGTCTTGTCGGCGATTTCTTCCTGCAGGCACAGCACGCGCAGCGCCGAGCAGCGCTGCCCGGCCGAGTTGAAAGCGGAAGCCATCGCGTCGGCCACTACCTGTTCGGTGAGCGCGCTCGAGTCGACGATCATCGCGTTGAGCCCGCCGGTCTCGGCGATCAGCGGCACTTCCTCGGCGCGCGCGGCGAGCGTGCTCTGGATGGCACGCGCCACGGCGGTGGAGCCGGTGAACATCACGCCGCGGATGCGTGGGCTGGCCACCAGGCGCGCCCCCACCGTCTCGCCGCGCCCCGGCAGCAGCTGCAGCGCCTCGCCCGGGATGCCTGCTTCGTGCAGCAGGCGCACGGCCTCGAAGGCGGTGAGCGGGGTCTGCTCGGCGGGTTTGGCGAGCACGGCATTGCCCGCCGCGAGCGCCGCCGCGATCTGGCCGACGAAGATCGACAAGGGAAAGTTCCACGGGCTGATGCACACCACCGGGCCCAGCGGTCGGGGATTTCCGGGCGCAAGGCGGCGCAGCTCGGCGGCGTAGTAGCGGCAGAAATCGACGGCTTCGCGGACCTCGCCCACAGCGTCGGCCCAGGTCTTGCCGGCTTCGCGCACGATGAGGGCAAGCAGCGCGTCGGTGTGGGCTTCGAGCGCGTCGGCGGCCGCTTCGAGCCGCTGCGCGCGCTCTTGCGGCGAGGTCTCGCCCCAGCGGGCATGGGCGGCGGTTTCGAGGGCCGCTTCGATCGCCGCTGCGTCGGCCTCGATCGCCGCACCGAGCAGGTCGGACCTATCGGCCGGATTGCGGCAGGGCAGCCCGACGGCTCCTGCGCGCACCGTCCCGCCCACGAGTGGGGTGGCCGTGCGCGTGATGGCGGCCTCGGCGGCGATGCGCGCTGCGAGCCGCTGCTGCGTGCTGCGATCGGCGAGATCGAGTCCCAGCGCATTGCGCCGCTGTGGGGCGAAAAGTTCGGGCGGCGCAGGGATGCGGGGGTGTGGCGCGCCGCCGAGTGCCTGGGCGCGTGCCACCGGGTCGGCGAGCAGCGCTGTGAGCGGCACGTCGGCCGCGATGCGGTTGACGAAACTGGTGTTGGCGCCGTTTTCCAGCAGCCGGCGCACGAGATAAGGCAGCAGCGTCTCGTGGCTGCCCACCGGGGCGTAGATGCGCACCTGGCGGTGGCGCTCGGGGTGGCCCACGAGCGATGCATAGAGCGGCTCGCCCATGCCGTGCAGGCACTGGAATTCATAATCGCCGGGCTGCCAGCGCTCGCCAGCCAGGTGAAAGATCGCTGCGAGCGTATGCGCGTTGTGCGTGGCGAATTGGGGATAGACCACGTCGCGCGCGGCCAGCAGCCGTTTGGCGCAGGCGAGGTAGGAAACGTCGGTATAGACCTTGCGCGTATAGACGGGATAGCCAGCGAGTCCATCGACCTGGGCGCGCTTGATCTCGCTGTCCCAGTAGGCGCCTTTGACGAGGCGCACCATCAGGCGCCGCCCCCGGGCCCGCGCCTGCGCCACGAGCCAGTCGATCACGAAAGGCGCACGTTTTTGGTAAGCCTGCACGACGAAGCCGAGCCCGTCCCAACCGGCGAGCTCGGGGTCGGCGAGCGCCGCTTCGAGCAGGTCGAGCGAGAGCTCGAGCCGGTCGGCTTCTTCGGCGTCGATGTTCAGGCCGATGTCGTAGCGTTTGGCGAGCCGGCACAGCTGCAGCAGGCGCGGCAGCAGCTCGGCGCGCACGCGCTCGGGCTGGGACCAGTGGTAGCGCGGGTGCAGGGCGCTCAGTTTCACCGAGATGCCGTTGCCGCCGATCACGCCGCGCCCGGCGTCGCGCCGGCCGATGGCGTGGATGGCATGTGCGTAGTCGGCCAGGTAGCGTGCGGCGTCTTGCGCCGTCATTGCCGCTTCGCCCAGCATGTCGAAAGAGTAGCGAAAGCCTTGCTTTTCGAGCGGCTGCACGCGCGCTAGCGCTTCATCGATCGTGCGGCCGGTGACGAAGGTTTCGCCGAGCAGGCGCATGGCCAGGTCCATTCCCCCGCGCACCAGCGGTTCGCCGCCGCGTGCGAGCAGGCGCGTGAGGGCGGAAGACAGCGCCCTTTCCTCGACGAGCGCGGCGAGCTTGCCGGTGACGAGCAGGCCCCAGGCTGCGGCATTGACGAAGATCGAGCGGCTGTGGCCCAGGTGCTCGCGCCAATGTCCATGCGCGAGCTTGTCGCGGATGAGGGCATCGCGCGTGGCGACGTCGGGGATGCGCAGCAGCGCCTCGGCCAGGCACATGAGCGCCACGCCCTCGCGGCTCGAAAGGCTGAATTCGGCCATCAGCGCGGCCACGCCGCCTTGCCTGCGTTGTTTGTCGCGCAGCGCCTGCGCGAGTTCGCTGGCGAGCTGCTCGACGTGCGGCAAAAGACCGGCCGGCCAGGCGCTTTCTGCGACGCGCGCCGGCACGCATTCAGGCTCGGGTGCGCGCGTGGCCGCGGCGATCGCGTCGCGCAAGCGGTCGGTAGCGGAGGCGGGCAGGAATGCGGGGGGCATCGACTGAATCCTGGCTGAGCGGTCGCAATGCAGGGTTGGGCGAAAATCGCCTGTGCGACATCGTGCAAAAGACATGCAAAATTCGTGCAAGCTACACATGGCATGGCCAGCCCGCCGCCGTGTGCGGTATGCCTTGGCATGGCACCTTCAATTTCCAATCTTCAACTTTCTCAACGAACGAAAGACTCTCTCGCATGGCCATCCAATGGTTCCCCGGCCACATGCGCAGCACGCAAAAGGCGATCACTGCGCGCATTGCGGACATCGACGTGGTGATCGAGCTGCTCGATGCGCGCCTGCCGGGCTCGAGCGCGAACCCCTTGCTCGCCGAGCTCACGGGCCACAAGCCCACGCTCAAGGTACTGAACAAGCAAGACCTCGCCGACCCCGAGCGCACACAGCAGTGGCTCGCGTGGTACGGCGCCCAGCCCGGCACGCGCGCGCTCGCGCTCGACGCCTCGGACGCGGCGCCGGCCAGGCGCCTGATCGAAGGCTGCCGCGCACTCGCGCCGCAGCGCGGCGGCATGGCCAAGCCCCTGCGCGTGCTGGTGTGCGGCGTGCCCAACGTGGGCAAGTCCACACTGATCAACACCTTGAACGCCAAACGCCAGGCAAAGACGGGCGACGAGGCCGGCATCACGAAGCAGGAGCAGCGCATCACGCTCGCCGACGACTTTTATCTGTGGGACACGCCGGGCATGCTCTGGCCGCGCATTGCCGTGCCACAAAGCGGTTTCCACCTGGCCGCGAGCGGCGCCGTGGGCCGCAACGCCTACGACGAGGAATTGGTGGCGCTAGAGCTGCTGCGCCGTTTGCAGCAGCCCTACGCCCCGCTGCTCGAAGCGCGCTACCGGCTTGGCCTCGCGCCCGCGGCTCTCGCGGCATTGTCCGACGAAGAACTGCTCGAAGCCATAGGCCGCAAGCGCGGCGCCGTGATGGCGGGCGGGCGCGTGAGCCGGCAAAAGGCCGCCGAGATCGTGCTCAACGACTTTCGCAGCGGCGTGCTGGGCCGCATCACGCTCGAGACGCCCGAAGAATTTGCCGCCTGGCAGGTCGCTGCCGCGCTCGAAGATGCGCAGCGCGCAGCACGCAAGGCGGCGCAAAAACGCCGGCCCCGCCCATGACAGCGAAGCCGGCGCAGGCCAATTCAACTTATGCGAAAGCCTTCGCGTACTCGGCCTTGAGCTCTCGCTTGAGCAGCTTGTTCGCAGCGCTGATGGGCATCGAGGTGCGGAAGAAGATGCGCTTGGGCGTCTTGAAGCCGGCCAGGCGCTCGCGGCAGTATTCGATCATCTCGGCTTCGGTGGCGGTACTGCCTGCGCGCGCGATCACGGCCGCGGCGACGGCCTCGCCCCAGCGCTCGTCGGGCAGGCCGAACACGGCGCACTGCATCACGGCAGGGTGCGTGCCGAGCACGCTTTCGACCTCCTGGCAATAGACGTTTTCGCCGCCACTCTTGATCATGTCCTTCTTGCGGTCGGCGAAGAAATGGTTGCCCTCGGCGTCGCGGAACATGACGTCGCCCGTGTGGAACCAGCCGCCTCGAAACACGCGCTGGTTGGTTTCTTCATTTTTGTAATAGCCCTTCATCACCGCCGGGCCGCGCACGATCTGCTCGCCTGCCGTGCCTATGGGCACGTCCTTGTCCTCGTCATCGACCAGGCGCAGTTCCACGCAATAGGCTGCGGGCCAGCCGACCCAGCGGCCGTCGCCGTTGGGCATTTCGTCCCAGCTGCCGATGCTGCCCACCGTCTGCGGTGCTGCGGTGGTTTCGCTCATGCCTTGGCCCGAGTAAAAACGCAGATTCGGCGCCACCTGCTTCCAGCCATCGATCATGGCTTTGGGGATGGTCGAGGCCCAGCTCACAAACTTGCTGGCGCTGCTGAGGTCGCAGGTCTTGAAATTGGGGCAGGCGATCAGCGCCACATAGAGCGTGGGCGGCAGCGCCGTCGCCGTGATGCGGTGGCGCTCGATCAGCTCGATCATTTGCACGGGCTGGGGCGACTGCGTCATCACGATGGTGATCTGGTGGGTCAGGCACAGCGTGCAAAAAAGGTACGCAGCCATGTGGATCAGCGGAATGCTGACCAAAAAGCGGTCATCCTTGGAGTAGCCGATGTTCATCGACCAGCCCATGTGCGCCGCGTAGTAATTGGCGTGCGTGGAGAGAACGCCCTTGGGCGCGGATTCGGTACCACTCGTGAAGAGCAGCGTGGCCACGTCGTCGCTTTCGATCAGCACCTCGGGCTCGTGCGTGGGGCCTGGCAGCAACTCGTCAAAGGCCATCCAGCCCGCAGGACGGCTTGGGCTTGGGCCGAATTGCACGAACTGCTGCACGCCAGTGAGTTTGTCGAGCACGGGGGACACATTGCCCAGCAAGGCATCTTCGACGAAGAACCATTTGGTTTCGGAAAAGGTGATCAGGTGTTGCACATCGGGCGGCTGCAGCATGAAGTTGATCGGCACCATCCAGGCGCCGATTTTGTGCAGCGCGTAGCCGAGCACGAGGAATTCGATGCTGTTGCGCGAAAGCGCGGCCACCTTGTCGCCTTTGGCGATGCCGCGTTGCGTCAAGTTGTGCGCCACGGCGTTGGCCATGCTGTTGAGCTCGGCGTAGGTGACGCTGCGGCTCTTACCATCCGTGGTGTAGTAGATGATGGCGGGCTTTTTCGGCGCCGCGAGGGCCGAGCGGCGCAGGCCGTCGCCGAGATTTTGGCGGCGTAGCAGGTTCATTTCGAGCGCGGTGATGCTCATGGGGTTTGTCTCCTAGAAACGGTGGATCGAGGGCCCGTCTGCAGCGATGGTTTTGTGGTGTTGTGCGCAGACGAGGCCATTCTAGAGATGTAAAGGGTTCGATCCAATTGCAGCCAATGCGCAAGAGTGCCCTCGGCACCTATCGCGCAGCCACGGTTATGATCGCTGTACGCTGTTGGACGTACGGCCCGCGTGCCGTAGCGTGCCGATGTGGCCCAGCTGCCCGTAGCTCAACCGGATAGAGCAATAGCCTTCTAAGCTATAGGTCGGGGGTTCGAGTCCCTCCGGGCAGGCCAGACGGGTTTTCCGCCGTGTTTTTATCGCCTTCCCTCATCGTCCATCTCACGGTGTGCGCATGAATGCTGCCATGCACAATCTTCTCGACCCCCTGAGCCTGTCGGCGGTGGCGCTCGATGTGCTGGCCGTGCAGCGAGGGTCGGTGCAGGGCCTGGAGGCGCGTCAGCGTTTGCGGCTTGCGCACGTGCTCGATGCCGCGTTGCGTGGCTCGCGCCTGTACCGGGAGCACTGGCCCCGCGGTGCAACGGCTGCTACGCCCTTGGCTGCGCTGCCCATGGTCTCGCGCGGGCAGTTGATGGGGAGCTTTGCCGACTGGGTGACCGACCCGCAACTGGAGCTCGCGGCGCTGCGCGCGTTCACGGCCGACCCGCAGCGTATTGCGGAGCCTTGGCTCGGGCGCTACCTGGTGTGGGAGAGCTCGGGCACCAGCGGCGAGCCCGGCATCTTCGTGCAGGACGCGCAGGCGATGGCGGTGTACGACGCGCTCGAAGCCCTGCGCCGCGCGCCACCGCAGGCGCTGCGGCGCTGGTTCGACCCGTGGTATCTGAGCGAGCGCAGCGCCTTCATCGGCGCCACGAGCGGACATTTTGCGAGCTATGTGTCGTTTCGGCGCCTGTGCGCGCTCAACCCCTGGCTCGCGGCCAGCATGCGCAGCTTTTCCATTCAGCAGCCATTGGCTGAACTGGTGTGCGCGCTCAACGATTTCGCGCCCACGGTGCTCGCCACCTACCCCACGGTGGCGAGCGTGCTGGCCGACGAGGCCGAGCAGGGCCGCTTGCGTATTGCGCCGCGCGAAATCTGGCTTGGCGGTGAAACCCTGGGCGCTGCAGCACGCGCGCACATTACCGAGGCCTTGGGCGGCGCGGTGCGCTGCAGCTACGGCGCCTCGGAATTCCTCTCCATGGCCTGGGAGTGCGCGCACGGGCAACTGCACTTGAATGCCGACTGGGTGATCCTGGAGCCGGTGGACGAGCGCTTCCGTCCCGTGCCTGCGGGCCAGCCCTCGTGCAGCGTGCTGCTGACCAATTTGGCGAACCGCGTGCAGCCGCTGGTTCGCTGCGACCTCGGCGACCAGGTCACGCTGCATGCCGAGCCCTGCGCCTGCGGCTCGCCGCTGCCCGCGCTCACGGTGCAGGGGCGCCAGGACGAGCCGCTGGTCATGGCAGGGCGCGACGGCCAGCCCGTGACCTTGCTGCCGATGGCGGTTTCCACCGTGCTCGAAGAAGAGGCCGGGGTGTTCGACTTTCATCTGCGCCAGCAGGACGCGCACACGCTGGTGCTGCGCCTCGGGCTGCAGGGTGCGGACGGACAGGCCGCGCTGGCACGCTGCAGCGCTGCGCTCGAGGCCTTTGCGGCAGCGCAAGGCGTGGAGCGGCTGCGCGTGCGCGGCCAATTGGGCCAAGCCATGCCGCGCGGGCGCAGTGGCAAGGCTTGCCGCATCGTCGCGTGCGCAACGCCGCGAAAGGTGCCGGGTGCAGCCGCCATGCCCGGCGCTACCGACGGCGGTCAGCCGGCGCGTTGAGCCAGCGGGGGTTGCGCTGGTGCATCCAACAGCATGAAGCGGTTGCGTCCCGCCTGTTTGCCTGCGTACATGGCCTGGTCGGCGCGCTGCAGCGCGGAACTCAGGTCGTCCTCGTCCTGCACCTGCGTCAGACCGATCGTGACGCTGAGGGCCAGGGGCTCTTGTTGCGACAGTGGCATCAGTGCGGTGCGCACCGCTTCGAGCAGCCTTTGCGCGGCGTGCTGGGCATCTTCGGCGCTGTGCGTCTGCAGCAGGACGACGAATTCCTCGCCGCCGAAGCGGTAAATCGGCTCATTGCCTCGCATGTTTTTCCGCAGCGTGCGCGCCAGATGGCGCAGCGCCTGATCGCCCACCTGGTGGCCGAGGCGGTCATTGACGGCTTTGAAATGGTCGGCGTCAATCATCGCCAGGTAAAAAAACGCTTGGTTGCGCCGGCAGGCTTTCTGGAAGTCGGAAAAATCGTGTTCCAGACCGTGGCGCAGCGGCAATCCGGTGAGCGGATCGTGCCGGATCGCTTCGGTGACGAGCCGTCCCTTGAGCGCCGTCAGCAGGCGCATCAGTTCGTCCTGCGCCTGCTCGAAGGCGTCCACCTGCGCGGCAGAGACCGCTTGCCCTGTCTGTGCCTGCTCCATGATGGCGCGGATCGCATCGTGCATGCGGTGGTGCGCGGCTTCCAGTGCTTTCGCCTTGTGTGCGTTGATGCCCTGGAGCATGCCCGCGTGCGAGCGCAGCCATAGTCCGAGCTGGCAAACTTCGTGCGCCGCCGGGTCCAGCACGTCCGCCCCAGGTACGGTATGTGTCAGGGCGCTGCGCAAAACCTGTCGTCCCCAGGCGAGGTGCGCGTTGAGTGCCTCGTCGAGCGCGCGGATCATGGGTTCGTATTCGAGATGCATAGATGCGGTGCGAGTGCTTGTTGTTGTTCAGCCTTGCAAGGCTGCGCGCAGGGCCTGGGCATCGTGTGGACGCACGACACGCGCCAGCTCGCTCCCCGCACGCAGATAAATCAGCGTGGGCCAGAGCTTAACGCCGAAGCTGCGCCCCAGCGGCTGGCCGCGCCCGTCCTCGATCTTCAGGTGCTCGACCTCCGGGTGTTCTTGCAACACTTCTTCGATCAGGGGCTGGGCCGCCTGGCAGTGGCCGCACCAGGGGGCACCGAATTCGAGCAGCACGGGGCAGGGCAACGCATCGACCTCTGTGCGCGTCGGGGGGTGGGGCATATGGCGAGCGCTGTAAGGCATTTCATTTCCTCCTCTTTTTTGCATCGTGAACTGTTGGCAAATGTTTTTCCTTGATTCAGGTCATATCCATGAAGCCTGAACGCCTGGGTTTTCCCTTCGGGGACAGGTCATGGACGCCTTCAATCTCAGGGGATAGGCCCGCAGGGACTTGTGGCGCGAGCTCGAGCGCGTGCAGCTCGGCCACGGTGTTGGCATTGGCAAATGCGCGCGGGGTGTCGCCGGGCTGGTCGAAGGGCACGAGGGCGCAATGCTGGCGCTCGGTCCAGGCTGCGATCTTGCGGCCGCCGCTGCGTATGTAGTCTTCCAGGCTGGAGCGCAGGCGCGTGGGCAGCAGGCAGAACACGGGCTGGGCGCGCAGGCGGGGCGCGGTGGGGCTGCCACCCGCCGGCAGTTCGGGTGCCGCGGCCATGGCCATGTCCGCACCCGTGCGCGCGAGCGCTGCAACCATGCGCGCCGCGAGATCGGTGGGAAACAGCGGCGTGTCACAGGGCACGGTGAGCAGCCAGGGCGTGCGGCAATGCGCGAGGCCGCTCAGGAACCCCGCAAGGGGGCCGGTGTGATCGGGCTGGCCAACCGGCCGGGCATCGGGCCAGACCGGCACGCCGAACGCGGCGTAGGCATCGAGGTTGCGGTTGGCGCTGAGCATGCATGCGCCCACCTGCGGCTGCAGGCGCCGCAGCGCATGCAGCGCCAGCGGAACGCCGCGAAAGGGCTGCAAGCCCTTGTCCAGCCCGCCCATGCGTGCCCCCTGGCCGCCCGCGAGTACCAGGCCGGTAATGTCCGAAGTTTGAATTTCCATGGCGCGCTTGTGTGGGTTGCATGGGCGATGGAGGCGCCTTCTGCTCTGAGAGGCGGCGCACCGCCTCTCAGCCGCCGATATAACTCATCTCGACACGCCGTGCACCTTGGGCTGGTGCGGCTGGCAAGGTGCTGCGCAGTTCAGAGTAGCGCGCGGTGCGGCCTTGCCAGATGGCCGCGATGGCCGCGGCGATGGCGCCGTCGTCGGCGCCCGAGCGCAGCAGGCTGCGCAAGTCCCAGCCTTCGTGGGCAAACAGGCACAGGAAAAGCTGGCCTTCGGTGGACAGGCGTGCGCGGTTGCAGTCGCGGCAGAAGGCGTGCGTGACGCTGCTGATGAGGCCGATCTCGCCCAGCGCCGGGTCGTGGCGACCTTGCGCGTCGGCATAGCCCCAGCGCTCGGCGGTTTCGCCGGGGGCGCTTGGTGCCAATGGCACCAGCGAAAATTCGGCGCGCAGGCGTGCGAGCAATTCGTCGGACGGCAGCACTTCGTCCATGCGCCAGCCGTTGCTGTTGCCCACGTCCATGTATTCGATGAAGCGCAGCGTGATGCCGCTGCCGCGGAAGTGCCGCGCCATGGGCAGGATTTGCGGGTCGTTGGTGCCGCGCTTGACCACCATGTTGACCTTGATGCGCGCAAACCCCGCCTGCTGCGCGGCGGCGATGCCTGCAAGCACTTCGGCCACGGGAAAGTCCACGTCGTTCATGCGCCGGAACACGGCATCGTCGAGTGCGTCCAGGCTCACGGTGAGGCGGTCAAGCCCCGCGTCCTTCAGCGCCTGCGCCTTGCGTGCGAGCAGCGCGCCGTTCGTGGTCAGGGTGACTTCGGGTGCGCGGCCATCGACGGTGAGCAGCGCGGCGAGCTGGGCGACGAGCGCTTCAATGTCCTTGCGCAGCAGCGGCTCGCCGCCCGTGAGGCGGATCTTGCGCACGCCGTGCGCGAGGAACAGGCGCGCGAGGCGCGTGATCTCCTCGAAGCGCAGCAGTGCGCTGTGCGGCAGGTAGGGGTAGTCCTTGCCGAACACCTCTTTGGGCATGCAGTAGCCGCAGCGGAAATTGCAGCGATCGGTGACGCTGATGCGCAGGTCGCGCAGCGGGCGGCCCAGGGCATCGTGCAACACGCCCGTCGGTGCGGCGGGGGAGGGTGGAATGGTGGCAGGCCGTGCTCTGCGGCGCCAATCGAGCACGGGAATGGTGCGTTCTGGCATGGCAGGGATTATCGTGACCGCAGGCGCGCCGGCCGCCCCCATGCTATTCTGCCGATAGGGTTATGCCTGTGCGCTTCCTTGCTATCGGTGCGTTGCTGCCGGTGCATGACTGCGGCGCTTCTTCACTTCCCCTTGAGGGCATTCGATGTCCGCTCCTTCTTCGCCCCAGTCCCCTCCCGAACCGACTGCGCCGCGCGCGCGGCTGCACCCCGACGTGCTCAAGCTCGGCTTCGTGAGTTTTCTCACCGACGTGAGTTCGGAGATGATTTTTTCGGTGTTTGCGGTGTTTTTCACCACCGTGGCCGGGGCCTCGAGCGCGCTGCTCGGGTTGATCGAGGGGCTCGCAGATTTTTCGGCCTCCTCGCTCAACTACCTCTCGGGCTGGCTGTCGGACCGCAGCGGGCAGCGCAAGTGGTTTGCAGCGGCGGGCTATGCCTTTTCCACGCTTGCGAAGATGATTTTGCTCGTGACTTCGTCCGTCACGGGGCTGGCGGTGTTTCGCGTCGTCGAGCGTCTGGGCAAGGGCTTTCGCGGGCCGCCGCGCGATGCCTGGCTGTCTTCGATCGCCGCGGCGGACAAGCGCGGCTACGCTTTTGGCGTGCACAAGGCGCTCGACAAGGCCGGCGCGGTGCTCGGGCCGCTGCTGGCCTACGCGCTGCTGAGCTGGCTGGGCGAATCGGCGCACACCTACCACATTTTGTTCTGGGCGGCGTTCGTGCCGGCGGTGCTCAGCGTGCTGGTGCTCACGCGCGTGCCTGATCAGCGTGGCGTGCCGCATGCGCGCGAGGGTTTGCGCCAGAACTGGCACCAGCTGAGCCCCGGCTTCAAGCGCTTTCTGGTGCCGGCGGGGGTGTTTGCGCTCGCGTATTTCAGCCTAGGCTTCTTTTTGCTCAAGGCCCATGCACTGGGTTTTGGCATGCGCGACGTGGTGCTGCTTTACGCACTGTTCAACGTCACCTGCGTGCTGGCCGCCCCGTTCATGGGCCGGCTCGGCGACCTGGTGGGGCGCAGCCGGGTGGTGCTGTTGGGGTATGCGCTGTACGCCCTCGTGAACCTGTGGATGATCGTGGTGTCCAGCCGCTGGGAGATGGCGGCGGCGATGGCCGTGTACGGCTTGTTTTATGCCGTGGAAGAGTCGCAGAGCAAGGCCTTTATCGCCGACCTCGAACCCGAGCGTCGTGCCACGGCGATGGGCATCTACAACTCGGTCACGGGCGTGCTGTACCTGCCGGCTTCGCTCGTGGCCGGCGCGCTCTGGGCGCTGGCGCCGTCCTGGGCGTTTGGCGTGGCGGCGCTGCTGTCGCTGGCGGCCATGGGGGTTTTTGTGCGCATGCGTCCGGCGGCAGTGGCTGCAGACGGGCGTGGGTAATAGGCTGCGTCAGACCATGGGGTGCAGGGCGGAGCCAGTATGAGGAAAGAGGGCCTATGGCAGGGTGCGCTGCTGGCCTTGCTCGCGGCGGTATTGTTCGGGGCGAGCACGCCGCTGGTGCAGCGCCTGGGGCGGGACATAGGCGCTTTTGGCACGGCAGCATGCCTGTATGCCGGCGCGGCCCTGTTGGGCTTGGCGCTGCGCCAGCCCGTGGAGAAAGAGGCGCGGTTGCGCCGTGCGGACCTGCCCCGTCTGCTGGCCATGGCCGGTTTCGGAGCGGTGCTGGGGCCGGTGGCGCTTGCCTGGGGCTTGCAGCGCACCAGCGGCGCCAGTGCTTCCTTGATGCTCACGCTCGAGGCCTTGTTTACCGCGCTGCTGGCCTGGGTGTTGTACCGCGAAAGCCTGGGCCGCCGCGCCGGCGCCGCCATGGCCCTGCTGCTGGCCGGGGGCGCGCTGCTGGTGTTCGACCAGGGACTGCAGGGCCGCGCGCAGGTGGCGGGCTTGCTGGCCGTGCTGCTGGCCACCGTGGCCTGGGGGGTGGACAACAGCTTGTCGCGTGCGCTGGCGCAACGCGACCCTGCGCAGGTGGTGTGGTGCAAGGCCGCCCTGGGGGCCACAGCTTCGGCCGCGCTGGCCTGGGCCAGGCATGAACCCTGGCCCGCGCCAGGCGTGGCCCTGGGGCTGCTGGCCGTGGGGGCCACGGGCTATGGGTTGAGCCTGCGCTTTTACCTGCTGGCGCAGCGTGCTTTCGGTGCGGCGCGCACCGCTTCGGTGTTTGCCTTTGCGCCCTTCATCGGCGCGCTGTGGGCCTGGGCCTGGGGGGAGCGCGCCGTGGGCGGGCTGGCTGTGCCGGGTGGGCTGCTGATGGGGTTGGGTGTGGTGCTGCACCTGACCGAGCGCCATGCGCATTGGCATGTGCATGAGGCGCTGGAGCACGAGCATGCGCACCGGCACGACGACGGTCACCACGCGCACGCGCACGAGCCCATGCCGCAGGGCAGCCACAGCCACTGGCACCAGCATGCCCCCACGGCGCACCGCCATGCGCATGCGCCGGACCTGCACCACACGCACCGGCACGAGGGGGAGCGCTGACGGATGAACTGTGTAGCCCATGGACATGCCGGAGGCACCACCGCAGCGCGTGCACCATGCACAATCCGGGTTTGGCCACTCACCTCTTGCACCCCATGTTGATCACCCCCGAAGACGATTCCGAAGACTCGTTGCACACGCCCGAAGAGCGCGCGGCGGCGGCGGCGCGCAGCACCTGGGTCAGTGTGGCGGTCAATCTGGTGCTCACGACGGTGCAGATCGTCGTGGGTATTCTGTCCAAGTCGCAGGGCTTGGTGGCGGACGGCATTCATTCGCTGTCCGACCTCGTGGCCGACTTCGTGGTGCTGCTGGCGAACCACCATGCCAAAAAAGATGCCGATGCCGACCACCCCTACGGCCACCAGCGCTTCGAGACGGCGGCCTCGCTGGCACTGGGGCTGCTGCTGCTGGGCGTGGGCCTGGGCATGCTGTGGGCGGCACTGACCAAGCTCGAAAATCCACACGAGTTGCCGCAGGTGCACGTGGTGGCGCTGTGGGTTGCGGGCGCGGCCTTGCTCGGCAAGGAACTGTTGTTCCGCTACATGCTCGCCGTGGCCAAGCGGGTGAAGTCGAGCATGCTGGTGGCCAACGCCTGGCATGCGCGCTCGGATGCGGCGTCTTCGCTGGTGGTGGGCATAGGTATTGCGGGCAATCTGGCGGGCTACCCGCTGCTCGATCCGATCGCGGCGCTGATCGTGGGCCTCATGGTGGCGCGCATGGGCTGGAATTTTTCCTGGGATGCGCTGCACGACCTGATGGATCGCGCCGCAGACGAACAGGAGGTGCAGGCGATCCGCCAGACCTTGCTCGAGACGCCTGGCGTGCGCGGCGTACACGACGTGCGCACGCGCAAGATGGGCGACATGATGCTGGTCGATGCGCACCTGGAAGTCGGCGCGAGCCTGAGCGTGGAGGCGGGGCACGACATCGCCGTCGAGGCCCGGCGCCGCGTGCTGCAGCGCCATCGCGTGCTCAACCTCATGAGCCACATCGACCCCTGGAGCCGGCCAGACCTGGACCATGCCCCGCTGCCCCGCATTGCCGAGGGCGGGCGCGATCAGGTGCCCGGCTGAGCCTGTCAGCGGCTGACGCGGCGGCCTTGCCAGAGCCGGCTCACCCGGCGCAACAGTTCGAGCCAGGCCAGGCACAGTGCCAGCAGGGCAGCGCCGGCCAGCCATCCTTGCGTGCCCGGCAGGGCCAGCCCCATGAGCTCGCGCAGCCACGGGACGCCCAGCACCGCGAGCAGCAACAGCCCCATTGCCCCGGCCATGCGCCGCAGCCAGGGGTTGGGGTCGGTAATGCCATGCCAGGGCGGATGCGCGAGGTCGCGGTTTGCCAGAATCAATAGCATCACGACCAGCACCAGCGTGCAGAACACCACGGCGCGGCCCTGCGCGGCGCTCCAGCCCGCGGCCACCAGCCAGGCTTGCCCGGCCAGCAGTGCGGCGCCCATGCCCACGCCTTGCGCGGCGCCGAGCAGCAGCGGTGCGGCGGCAAAGGGTGAATCCGTAACGGGCCGCGGCGGGCGCTGCATCAGGTCCTCGTCTTCGGGTTCGGCCTCGAAGACGATGGAGCAGATCGGGTCGATCAGCAGTTCCAGCAGCACGATATGCACGGGCAGTAGCAGCACTGGCCAGTGCAACAGCGTGGGTACGAGCGCCAGCGCAATGATGGGAACATGCACGGCAAAGACGAAGCGCGTGGCCTTGCGGATGTTGTCGTCTATGCGCCGCCCCTGGCGGATTGCCGCGACGATGCGGGCAAAGCTGTCGTCGAGCAGCACCAGCGCGGCGGCCTCGCGCGCCACGTCGGTGCCACGCTCGCCCATGGCGATGCCCACGTCCGCCGCCTTGAGCGCTGGCGCATCGTTGACGCCATCGCCGGTCATGGCCACGACCTCGCCGTCCGCGCGCAGCGCTTGTACCAGGCGCAGCTTGTGCTGCGGCTTGAGGCGTGCGCACAAGTCCACGTGCTGCAGGCGCGCGCGCAAGGCGGCATCGTCGAGCGCCTCGATCTCGGCGCCGGTGATGACGTCGGGGCGCTCCGACAAGCCCACTTGCTGCGCAATGGCTCGCGCCGTCGCGGGGTGGTCGCCCGTCATCATGATCACGCGCACGCCGGCGGCGCGGCATTCGGCCAGCGCGGCAGGGACGTCGGCGCGCGGCGGGTCTGCCAGTGCCACCAGGCCCAGAAATTCGAATTCGAAGTTGTGCTGGCTCGCCGGCCAGGGCGGCGAGCCGTCTGCCGCAGACGCGGTATCCGTATCCGTCCAGCGTCCGCGCGCTACGCCCAGCACGCGCAGCCCGCGCTCGGCCATGGCCTGCGTCTGGCGCTGGATGGCTTCGCGCTGCGCAGGTGCCAAGTGGCACAGATCGGCAACGGCCTCGGGCGCGCCCTTGGTGGCGAGCAGGTGCTGCGCCGGGGCGCTGCTCTCATAGACGCGCGTCATGGCCAGGATTTCGCCCGAGAGCGCGTACTCGAACTCGGGCTCGCGCCCATCGTGCACGTGCTCGGTGCCCGCGAGCCAGTGGTGGCCGAAAGCCTGGATGGCTTTTTCCATGGGATCGAACGGATCGCCCGGCGTGGCCAGCATGGCAAATTCGGTCAGCGGGTGAAATGGCTCAGGCAGGCTTTGCGCCCCTTCGGGGCGGAAATGCGCCTCGGGGGTGGCGAGCTCGGCCACGGCCATGCGGTTGACGGTGAGGGTGCCGGTCTTGTCCACAGCGAGCACGGTGATCGCGCCCAGCGCCTCGACCGCGGACACACGCCGCGTCAGCACCTTTTGCTGTGCGATGCGCCAGGCGCCGAGCGCGAGGAACACGGTCAGGATCACGGGGATTTCTTCGGGCAGGATGGCCATGGAGAGCGCGATGCCGGACAGCAGGCTTTCGAGCAAGGGCCTGCCATCCCACCACCAGCCCAGCAGCACCTGGGCCACGGCCAGCAGGCTTGCCAGCAGGCCGATGCGACGCACCAGGGTGCGCGAATCCCGTTGCAGCGCCGAAGGCGGCTCGACGGTCGCGGCCAGGTCGGCGCCTATGCGCCCCACGGCCGTCTTGGCCGCCGTGGCGCAGACCTGGGCGATGCCTATGCCGCGCGTCACGACGGTGCTGGCGTACAACTGCTGCGCTTCCTCGTCCTGCGCACTGGCGTTGGCGTTGGCCGAGCCGGGTGTGCCCGGGCGCGGCAGCTTGGCCACGGGGACGGATTCGCCCGTGAGCAGCGATTCATCGACCTCGAGCTGGCCATCCAGCAGCATGGCATCGGCGGCAATGCGGTCGCCTTCGTGCAGTACCAGCAGGTCGCCGCACACCACGTCGCGGCCGGGGATGCGCTGCTCCTTCCCGTCGCGCAGTACCAGCGCACGCGGTGCCGACAGGTCGCGCAGTGATTCGAGCGCGCGTTGCGTGCGCCGCTCCTGCACCAGCGTGATGCCGATGACCACGAACACGAAGCCCAGCAGGAACATGGCTTCGCCCCGGTCGCCCAGCGCCAGATAGATGCCACCCGCAGCCAGCAGCATCAGGAACATGGGTTCGGTCAGCACCTCGCGCACGATCGCCCAGATGGACTTGGGCGCACTGCCAGGCAACAGGTTGGGGCCGTCGGCGGCCAGGCGGCGCGCTGCTTCGGTGCTGCTCAGACCACCTGGAAAGGACGATGTGTCAGGGGTAGCGCTGGCGGCGCCAGCAGTTGCAGGAGTGGGGGATGCGTGGCTCTGGGTGGAAGGCATGGCAACTCCGGCGCGTTGGGACGCTTATTGCAACTCTAGCAGCAGCTCCCAAGGAGTTTTTTGCCAGGCCAGGGCTTCCTCGCGCAGCAAATAGGCCGATTGCGGGTAGGCGGTAGTCCAGCCGGGACGGGTGCTGAGGTGGTGGCTGGCGCTGTGCGCTTGCAGTGTCAATCCGAGCATGTCCGGCTCCCGGCGTGCATGGCACAGCGCCACGGCCAGCCGCAGACACAGCAGTTGGCGGGCGAGGTTGGGGTCATTGTGCAGTTCGGCCTCGATTTTGCGCACCTTGCCGCGCTGCCCCAACACCAGCAGGCCCAGCCGGTGCAGCTCGGGCACGGTGAAGCCAGGCACGTCGGTGTTGTCCAGGATGTAGGCGCCGTGCCGGTGCGCTTCACTGTGCGAGATCAGGCTGCCGATTTCATGCAGGTGTGCGGCCCATTCGAGCTCGCGCGCTGCGCCGGCGTGGTCCTCGGGCATCGCCTGGACGAAAAGCGCCTGAGCCGTGCGTGCCACGCGCTCGGCCTGGGCGGCATCCACGGCGAAGCGCTGCATCAGTCCCCGTACCGTGGTGTCGCGCAAATCGGTGTCGGGTTGTTCGCGGTCTAGCAGGTCATACAGCGCTCCTTGGCGCAGCGCGCCCTGCGCCACCTGCATCTGTTCGATCTGCAGCAGTTCGAAAATGGCCCTGAGCACGCTGAGGCCACCGCCAATCACGGCCCGGCGGTCGTCCTTGAGCCCGTCGAGGCGCACGCGGTCGGCACTCTGCGCGCGCAGCAGGCGCTCGTGCAGCCAGTGCAGTCCATCGAGGGTCACGACGTCGGCGGGGCAGACATTGGCCAGCATCAGAATGTCACTTATGGCGCCTACCGTTCCCGAAGAACCGTAGGCAACGCTCCAGGCGCCCGGGTGGAAGGTGTCCAGCGCTTCGTCGAGCACGGCCTTGGCGGCAATTTCTGCGGCCAGGAAAGCCTCGGGTGTGAAAGCGCCGTCGGCAAAGTAGCGCATGGACCAAGCGACGCTGCCCACACGAAACGATGCCATGGCGTGGGGCGTGAATTGCTGGCCAATGATGAACTCGGTGGAGCGCCCGCCGATGTCCACCACGAGCCGGCGCTCATCGGACTGCGGCAGCAGACGCGAGACGCCTTGGTAGATCAGCCGCGCCTCTTCGGGGCCGGAGATGACTTCTATAGGGTAGCCGAGGATTTCGCGCGCGTGCGCCAAGAATTCCTGCCGGTTGCGCGCTTCACGCAGCGTCTGCGTGGCCACGGCACGCACTTGCGAGGGCGCAAAATCTGCCAGGCGTTCGCCAAACCGTGCCAGGCAATCCCAGCCGCGCTGCATGGATTCGGGCGTGAGGTTGCGGTTTTCATCGAGACCGCTGCCCAGACGGACGGTTTCTTTGCGGTATTCGGTGCGCTGGATGTGGCCGTAAGCGAAGCGGCCGATTTCGAGACGAAAGCTGTTGGAGCCGAGATCCACAGCTGCGAGCAATGTTCCGTTGTGCATTTTCTTGCGCAGGTCGCGCCAATTCCAGCCGGGAAGCTTAACAGACAGAAAAAGCCTGCAGACACCTTGGCCTGGGCTGCGCATGTGCAATCTATGCTAGGTTTCGTTTGTGACAAAAACGTGACGAATAAAACAGGCTGCGCATAATGGATTTGCTGAGGTCATGGAACTGTCATAAAGCGCAACTACATTCATGCCTCTCTACTCACTCTCAAGAGGTCTTTCCATGAAGATGTCCTTGTCTCGTGTTTTGGCGGCTGGCGTTGCAGCTGCTGGTATGTTTTCTGCCGCCTATGCGCAGGAAGTGAAGGAAATTACCGGTGCGGGCGCAAGCTTCCCGGCCCCGTTGTATTCCAAGTGGGCGGCCGATTACTACAAGGCGACGGGCGTGAAGGTCAACTACCAGTCTGTGGGTTCTGGCGCCGGGATCAAGCAGATCGATGCCAAGACCGTGGCTTTTGGCGCGTCCGACATGCCCTTGAAAGAGGATGAGCTCGAGAAAAAGGGCCTGGTGCAGTTCCCGACCGTGATCGGTGGCGTGGTTCCCGTGGTCAACATCAAGGGCATGGAGCCCGGCAAGCTCAAGCTCAACGGGCAGGTGCTCGGTGACATTTATCTGGGCAAGATCACCAAGTGGAACGATCCTGCCATCGTGGCGTTGAACCCCGGAGTGGGGCTTCCTGATGCGGCCATTTCGCCGGTGCGCCGTGCCGATGGTTCGGGCACCACGTTCGTGTTCACCAACTACCTCTCCAAGGTCAACGCTGAGTGGAAGAGCAAGGTGGGTGAGGGCACTGCAGTGAACTGGCCCGTGGGCGCGGGTGGCAAGGGCAATGAAGGCGTCGCCGCCTTCGTGGGACGCCTGCCGAATTCGATCGGCTACGTCGAGTACGCCTATGTCAAGCAAAACAAGATGGCCTATGTGCAGATGCAGAACGCTGCCGGCCGCTTCGTCTCGCCCGACGACGATGCCTTCAAGGCTGCCGCTGCCGGCGCAGTGTGGCCCAAGAGCTTTTACCTGATCTTGACGAACCAGCCTGGCAACGCCACCTGGCCGATCACGAACCCCACGTTCATCCTGATGCACAAGGCGCAGGAAAAGCCTGCCGAAGCCACTGCGTCGCTCAAGTTCTTTGAGTGGACGTACAAAAATGGCGACAAGACGGCCACGGATCTGGACTATGTCCCGCTGCCCGCGAGCGTGAAGGACATGGTCGTGAAGTCTTGGGCTGAAATCAAGGATGCCTCGGGTCATCCGATCGCGTTGAAGTGATCCATGGGCGGGGCCGTTTAGCGTAGCTGGAGCGGCCCCGCCAGCTTTTGTCTTGCGAAGACAGGTTGTTTGGATCGGTTTTTGTTTTATGTCCAGAGGTTGCTGACGTGTCCACTACCTTACCTGTGAGCCAGGCGCCGTCCGCCAAAGCAGTGGCTGGCGCCGAACGCAGCACACCGCCGCCTCGTCCGCCGGCGATCTCGAATGTGCTGGCCGATCAGATTTTTGGCTGGCTCGCGCGTGCTGCCGCCACGCTGACCTTGCTGCTGCTGGTGGGTATTATGGTGTCGCTGGTAGTGGGGGCGTGGCCTTCCATCGCGCGCTACGGCCTGAGTTTTTTGGGGCGCAGCGTATGGGACCCGGTGCAGGACGAGTACGGCGGGCTGGTCATGATTTATGGCACGCTCGCGACCTCTTTCATCGCTTTGTTGATTGCGGTGCCCGTGAGTTTCGGCATCGCCTTGTTTTTGACGGAGCTGTCGCCTGCGTGGCTCAAGCGCCCTCTGGGCACGGCAATCGAGTTGCTGGCAGCGGTGCCGTCCATCGTGTATGGCATGTGGGGGCTGCTGGTGTTCGCCCCCGTTCTTTCGCGCTTCGTGCAGCAGCCGCTGCAGTCCCTGTTCCAGGGAGTGCCCTTCTTCGGAGATTTGGTGTCGGGGCCGCCCGTGGGGATAGGCATTTTGTCGGCCGGGATCATTCTGGCCATCATGATCATCCCTTTCATCGCATCCGTGATGCGCGATGTGTTCGAGGTGACGCCGCCCATGCTCAAGGAGTCTGCCTACGCGCTGGGCTCCACGACCTGGGAGGTGGTGTGGAAGGTTGTGCTGCCTTACACCAAGACTGGCGTGCTCGGCGGCATCATGCTGGGGCTGGGGCGCGCGCTGGGTGAAACCATGGCCGTGACCTTCGTTATCGGCAACATGAACCAGCTCAAGACTTTTTCGTTTTTCGAGGCTGCCAACAGCATCACCTCAGCGCTGGCCAACGAGTTCGCCGAAGCGGGCGAGGGGCTGCACCAGGCGTCGCTGATTTACCTTGGTTTGGTGCTGTTCTTCGTGACTTTTGTGGTGCTGGCGCTGTCCAAGGTCTTGCTGATGCGTCTGCAAAAAAATGAAGGAGCACGTACATGAGCACCGCAGCACAGCGCATGGCGCTCTATCGCAAACGCAAGGGCATCAATTATTTTGCCTTGACCTTGTCGCTGCTCGCGATGGCGTTCGGGGTATTTTGGCTGCTCTGGATATTGTGGGAGACCTTGCGGCTTGGCTTGGGCGGCTTCAGCCTGAGCTTGTTCACGCAAATGACCCCCCCGCCCAATGAAGATGGCGGTGGCTTGGCAAACGCGATCTTCGGGTCGTTCATGATGGTGCTGCTGGCGACCTTCGTTGGCACGCCCATAGGCATCATGGCGGGCGTGTTTCTGGCTGAGTATGACCGGGGTACGAGTTGGCTGGCTTCGGTCACGCGCTTCGTTAATGACATCTTGCTTTCCGCGCCCAGCATCGTCATCGGTCTTTTCGTCTATGCCGCGGTGGTGGCGCGCTTCAGGAGCTTTTCGGCCTATGCAGGGGTGTTCGCCTTGGCCCTGATCGTGATCCCCGTGGTGATTCGCACGACCGAAAACATGCTTTTGCTGGTGCCCTCCAGCCTGCGCGAGGCCGCCTATGCGCTGGGTACGCCCAAGTGGAAAGTCATCACCATGGTGACTCTGCGCGCGGCGCGCGCTGGCGTGATCACGGGCGTGCTGCTGGCAGTAGCGCGCATTGCGGGCGAGACGGCGCCGCTGCTGTTCACCTCGCTCAACAACCAGTTCTGGAGCGCCGACCTGTCCAAGCCCATGGCAAGCCTGCCCGTGACCATTTTCAAATTTGCCATGAGCCCCTATGAAAATTGGCAGCAGCTTGCCTGGGCTGGGGTGTTTTTGACCACGCTTGCGGTGCTGGGCCTCAACATCCTGGCCCGCGTGCTGACGCGCCAAAAGTGAACAAAGCAAGAAGGGATTTCAACGTGTCCATCGCATCTGCCGCCGCAGCTCCCGTAGCCGTCCGCCCCAAGCTCGCGGTGCGTGACCTGAATTTTTACTACGGCAAATTCCACGCCCTGAAAAACATCCAGCTGGATATTCCGGAACACAAGGTCACGGCCTTCATCGGGCCTTCGGGCTGTGGCAAGTCGACCTTGCTGCGCACATTCAATCGCATGTATGAGCTCTACCCGGAGCAGCGCGCGCAAGGGCAGATATTGCTCGACGGTGAAGACCTGCTCACCAGCAAACAGGATGTTGCCTTGCTGCGCGCCAAGGTGGGCATGGTGTTCCAAAAACCCACGCCGTTTCCCATGTCGATCTACGACAACATCGCCTTCGGCGTGAAGCTGTTCGAAAACCTCAGTGCCTCCGACATGGACGATCGCGTCGAATGGGCGCTGCGCAAGTCGGCGCTGTGGGGCGAAGTGAAGGACAAGCTCCAGCAAAGTGGCTCCAGCCTTTCGGGCGGGCAGCAGCAGCGCCTGTGCATCGCGCGCGGCATCGCGGTGAAGCCCGAAGTGTTGCTGCTCGACGAGCCCTGTTCGGCGCTCGACCCGATTTCCACGGGCAAAGTCGAGGAATTGATCACCGAATTCAAGGGCGAATACACGGTGGTGATCGTCACGCACAACATGCAGCAGGCGGCGCGTGTCAGCGATTACACGGCCTATATGTATCTCGGAGACCTGGTCGAGTTCGGCGAGACGGAACAGATGTTCTTCAAGCCCCAGCGCAAGGAGACCGAGGACTACATCACCGGCCGCTTCGGCTGAGGCAAGGAGACAAACCATGACAGAAAAGCATCTCTCGTCGCAATTCGACAACGAACTCAATACGGTGTCCGCGCGCCTCATGGAAATGGGCGGGCTCGTCGAGGCGCAGATTCGCCAGGCAATTTATGCGCTTTCGCAGTTCAATATCGATGCGGCACTGCAGGTGATGGCGATCGAGCACCGCGTCAACGCCATGGAGGTCGAGGTGGACCAGGAGTTGACTACCATCATCGCCCGGCGCCAGCCCACGGCGCGGGACTTGCGCCTGCTGATTGCCTTTTCCAAAGCCACGACCAATCTCGAGCGCATGGGCGATGAAGCCAACCGCATGGCGCGCATGGTCAAGTCCATCATAGAGAGCGGCGTCGCGCGCTCCTTGCCCGCGGGCGAACTGCGTGTGGCGGCTGATATGGCCGCGGGACAGTTGCGCAAGGTACTCGACGCGCTGGCCCGCCTTGACACCAAGGCGGCAATCGCCATTCTCAAAGAAGACGACCTGATCGATCAGGAGTTCGACGGCTTCGTGCGCAAGCTCATCACCTACATGATGGAAGACCCGCGCACGATCTCGCCCAGCCTCGACCTGCTGTTCCTGGCCAAGGCCATAGAGCGCATCGGCGATCACTGCAAGAACTTGGCCGAGTTGATCATCTATTTGGTGGAAGGCAAGGATGTGCGCCACAGGACCATGGACGAAATCGAATCCACCTTGATGCATTGAGTGAGAGTGCGGATGAAAAAAATGCCACAGGTCTTGATCGTCGAGGATGAGCCCGCCATTGCCGAGCTCATCGCGGTGAATCTGCGCCACAATGGTTTGCAGCCCATCTGGGCGGAAGATGGTGATTCGGCGCAGCGGGAGATCGATGCGGTGCTGCCCGACGTGATCCTGCTCGACTGGATGCTGCCAGGCCAAAGCGGGCTGGCCCTGGCGCGAAAGTGGCGAGCCGACAGCCGCAGCAAGTCCGTCCCCATCATCATGCTCACGGCGCGCGGCGACGAGCCTGACAAGGTCGCGGGGCTGGATGCCGGCGCCGACGACTACATCACCAAGCCCTTTTCCACGCAGGAGTTGCTCGCGCGCATCCGCGCCGTGCTGCGCCGCCGCGCGCCCGAGCAGGTCAACGACAGCGTGGCGCAGGGCGAACTGGTGCTCGACGCTGCCACGCACCGCGTGACCTACCAAGGGCGTGCGCTCAAGATCGGGCCGACAGAGTTCAAGCTGCTGCACTTTTTCATGAAGCATGCCGAGCGCGTGCACAGCCGGGCGCAGTTGCTCGACAAGGTGTGGGGCGACCATGTGTTCATCGAGGAGCGCACGGTCGACGTGCACGTCAAGCGCCTGCGCGAGGCCCTGGGCGCCGCCGGCGTGATGGTCGAGACCGTGCGCGGCGCGGGATACCGTTTCACGAGCCAGCCGCCGGCTTTGCTGCAGGCCTGAACGCTGCTCCTTCTTTCTCTCTTTCTTCGCGTCACGACCCCGGCATGTTTTCGCGTTCGGCGTATTTTTTGGTATTCCAACTGATCGGCGGTGCGATAGGCTGGTGGCAGGAAGGGGTGTGGGGGGCGCTGGTGGGGGCCGGGTTCGCCGCCTGGGGCTGGTTTGCGCTGGACCTGTGGCGCGGCACACGGGTGCTGCGGTGGCTGCGCATGGGTGATTTGTCTTCTGTGCCGCAGTTGCGCGGCATGTGGGGCGAGGCCGCCGATCGCGCGCGCCGTCTGCTGCGCCAAGCGCAGGCACAGGTCGGGAAAAGCCAGGCACGCCTGCAGGAGGTCCTGGCGGCGCTGCAGGCCACGCCCAACGGCGTCGTGCTGCTCGATGCCCAGGGGCGTATTGAATGGTGCAACCAGATTGCCGCAGCTTATTTCGGCCTCGATGTGCAGCGCGATCTCATGCAATTCATTGGCAATCTGGTGCGCGCCCCCGAATTCAGCGCCTATTGGACCGCGCAAGACTTCAGTCACGACGTGATCCTGCAAGGGCGCGACAGCACGCCTGCACATCCTGTGCGCCTTTCGGTGCAACTCTTTCCTTATGCCGATGGGCGCATGCTGCTGTTGGCGCGCGACGTGACGGCGCTCGAGCAGGCTGATGCGATGCGGCGTGACTTCGTGGCGAATGTGTCGCACGAAATGCGCACCCCTTTGACCGTGCTCTCGGGCTTCGTGGAGACTTTGCAGACGCTGCCCCTGAATGTGCAGGAGCGTGCGCGCTATCTGAGCATGATGGCGCAGCAGGCGACGCGCATGCAGCACGTGGTGGAAGACCTGCTGACGCTCTCGCGTCTGGAAGGCAGCCCCTTCCCCGGCCTGGGCGAATGGACGCCGGTGAAAACGCTGCTGCGGCGTTGTGAAGAAGAGGCCCGGGCCTTGTCCAGTCTGCTTACCAAGCACCAGCAGCGCCCGCATACCCTGCAATTCCCATCGGCGGACGTATTGCAGCAGGCAGGGGAGATCGCCGGGTCGCAGTCTGAACTGCAAAGTGCGCTGTCCAACCTTATCAGCAACGCCGTGCGCTACACCCCCGGGGGTGGCAGCATCACGGTCGAATGGTTGCCGCAAGACGATGGCACGGCGGTTTTCAGTGTGCGCGACACGGGCGTGGGCATTGCGCCCGAGCACATTCCGCGCATCACCGAGCGGTTTTACCGAGTCGATCGCAGCCGCTCGCGCGAAACGGGCGGCACGGGGCTGGGGCTGGCGATCGTCAAGCATGTGCTGCAGCGCCACGGCGCTGCGTTGCACATCACAAGCACGGTGGGCAAAGGCTCGACCTTTTCGGTCACCTTTCCGGCAAACCGTTTGCGTCCGGCCGCGCAGCCTGCGCTCGCCCATTGAGCGCGCGCCGCAGCAGCGCCAAAAACAGCGCCGCCACAAGCGCAAGCGCAAGCGCGCTCGTGGCCCAGAACGTGAGCGGTGAAGGCTGCGGTGCCCACTGCCCCACGAGCACCGTGAGCGCGTGGCGCACGATGAGGGCGCGCTCGCTCATGGCGCGACTGCGGTGGTATTTGTGATGCGGCGCAGCAGCAGCAGCGCATCGTCCTTGTCGGTCGGGCGCACGATGCGTGCGGCGAGCTGCCATTGGCGCCCATCAACGCCGTCTGTGTGTCGGGGCCAGTTGTCTGGATCGACCACGAGCCAGCGGCAGGCCGAGGCAGGCCGCGCGGCCTCGAGCTGCAGCCGCGTGTGGTATAGCAGCGCCGCGACCTGCGACCGGCCGACGCCGGCAACCTGCACGCAGCCCGGCGCCGTGCCGATGGCATGTACCAGGCGCTGCATCTGCGGCGCATAGCTGCGCGCGTAATCGAGCGCCGGCAGCCACACGGTGGTGAGCAGCAGCCAGCACAAGACAGTGCCGCCCGCGGGCAGCACCAGGCTTTTCCAGATCGGCGCGCGGTGGCGTGCCGCGCGCCACCACACGAGTGCGCACCAGCAAAAACTCGCGGCCAGCGCCAGCAGCAAGGGCAGCCAGGAAAATGCGGGCACGAAGCCCGGCACCAGCCGCGCGACGTTGGCCGCGGGCTTGGCGGGTACGCCGGTCTGCATGGCCACCCACACCACCCACAACGTGAGTGCCAGCGCGGTGAAAAAGAGCAGCGTGAACCAGTCGATCAACGCCGCCATCGCGCGCTTGAGCGTGGGCAGGGCAAAAGCGGCGAGCGCGGCCATGGCCGGCAGGCCCAGCAGCAGGCTGCGGTCGGCCGGTTGGGTGGTGAAGGTGGAGACCAGCGAAACCAGCACGAACCACAGCGGCAGCAGCAAATGCGGAGGGCCGGGCGTGTGCAAAAGTTGCTTGCGCCAACGCCACAGCGTCCACAAGGCCAATGGCCACGCGGGCCAGCCGAACCAGAGCAGCAACCGCAGCAGATTGCGCCAATCCTGCCAATCGAGCCAGGTGTCGCCCACGTTCCAATGCCACAGGTCCAATGCGGCCGCGAGCGCAGCGGCAAGCGCCGTGCAAGTGAATATGGCCAGGCTCCAGCGCTTGCGCAGCATGGATGCTTGTGGCAGAGCGTCGGCCGGTGCGCGCCACAAAAGTATCAGGCTGCCCAGCCCAAGCAGGACCGAAATGCCGGGCGCCCCCGAAAGGCTGAGTCCGCACAGGCCCATGCCAAAGCTGCCGAGCGCGATCCGGCGGCGGTAGGGCAGGGCCGCTGCGCCGTAAAACACCAGCGCGGTGCAGGCAAGCTGTACGAGGTAGCTGCTCGTCTCATGCGCCAGTTGCGCCAGCCCCAGGCAGGCGAGCAGTGCGAGCAGCGCGCCGTCGGCGATGGCGCGTGCATAGTCCGAGGGCTTGGCCTCGCCACCGAAGGCAAAGGCCACGGGCTGCGCCTGCGGGTTGCGGGCGAGGTAAACCACGCCCCGCCAGGTCGCGAGCAGCGTAAGTCCGAGCAGGGCAATGAAGGGCAGTCGCGCCGCCACGGCCGCATCGAGCCAGGGAGCGGCGACTTGGATCGCCCAGGCACCGAGCCAGTACGGCAGCAGCCCGTCGCTGGCAGCAGCAGGCAGGCCCAGCAGTTGCGGCGCGAACCAATCCGTGTGGCCGCGGGCGAGTTCGAGCATGTAGCCCAGCGACATCACATCCACGCTTTTCCACGGGTTGCGCCCGACGAAACCGCACGTGACGTACGCCAGGCACAGCAACAGCAAGGCCCAGCGCGGCAAGGGGCGCGCGGCGTCCTGGCTGACGATGGCGGGGTTGGGCGGGTTCACGGGGTCAGGAAAAGGTGGTGATGCGGGCAAGGAAAGGCGCTGCGTGTCGAGCGCCCTGAGCTGTCCCCGCGTGTGAAAAAAAGAAAAAGGCAGCGCGGTGGCCTAAGCTGCCGCGCTGCCTTGTTCGGTGGGGGCTGCAGGAGGGCGCGTTGCGCACAGCCTGCCGGGCGCTGGCCATGTCGGCATCCAGCCCCGAGCGACCGGGGAATTATTTCTTGGCGCCGGTCTTGCCGAAGCGGTTGCGGAACCTCTCGACGCGGCCGCCCATGTTGTCCACCGATTTTTGCGTGCCGGTGTAAAACGGGTGCGACTCGCTCGAGGTGTCGAGCTTGAAGAGCGGCAGTTCGCGGCCGTCGTCGGTCTTGGCGGTTTCCTTGGTGTTCACGCACGAGCGCGTGACGAACTTGAAGCCGTTGGATTGGTCCACGAACAGCACTTCGCGGTAGTTGGGGTGGATGCCTTCTTTCATGATCGTTCCTTGGATGGGTGCTGCGGCAGCCGCGCCTGACCCGGCGCAACCCCTGCACCGTGAGAATCGAGCGTACTTTCCGCCAGAAAAAGCCCTCTATTATCGCATACGGCCTTTTTGCGGGCTTCAGCCCTCAGCCGCCGCGGCGCATCATGTCGAAGAATTCGATGTTGTTCTTCGTGGCTTTCATGTTCTTGATCATGAGCTCCATGGACTCGATCTCGTCCATGTTGTAGAGGAACTGGCGCAGGATGCGTGTCTTTTGCAGGATTTCGGGCGGCAAGAGCAGCTCTTCGCGCCGCGTGCCGCTCTTGTTGAGCTCGATCGCCGGGAACACGCGCTTTTCATACAGGCGCCGGCTCAGGTGGATTTCGCAGTTGCCCGTGCCCTTGAATTCTTCAAAGATCACTTCGTCCATGCGGCTGCCGGTGTCGACCAGCGCGGTGGCGATGATGGTCAGGCTGCCGCCTTCCTCAACCTTGCGCGCCGCGCCGAAAAAGCGCTTGGGGCGGTGCAGCGCGTTCGCATCCACGCCGCCCGAGAGCACCTTGCCGCTAGAGGGCACGACGTTGTTGTAGGCGCGTGCCAGGCGCGTGATCGAGTCCAGCAGGATCACCACGTCTTTCTTGAGCTCGACCAGGCGCTTGGCGCGCTCGATCACCATCTCGGCCACGTGCACGTGGCGCGTGGCGGGCTCGTCGAAGGTCGAGGCGATGATCTCGCCCTTGACGGTGCGCTGCATTTCGGTGACTTCTTCGGGGCGTTCGTCGACCAGCAGCACCATCATGTGCACGTCGGGGTTGTTCGCGGTGATCGCGTGGGCGATGTGCTGCATCATCACCGTCTTGCCGCTCTTGGGCGGCGCGACGATCAGCGCGCGCTGGCCTTTGCCTATGGGCGCGATGATGTCGATGATGCGGCCGGTGATGTTTTCCTCGCTCTTGATGTCGCGCTCGAGCTTGAGCTGCTCTTTCGGAAAGAGCGGCGTGAGGTTCTCGAACATCACCTTGTGCTTGTTCTGCTCGGGCGGGCCGTCGTTGACCTTGTCGAGCTTGTTGAGCGCGAAGTAGCGCTCGCCCTCCTTGGGAATGCGCACTTCGCCCTCGATCATGTCGCCGGTGTGCAGGTTGAAGCGGCGCACCTGGCTGGGCGAGATGTAGATGTCGTCGGTGCTCGCGGTGTAGCTGGTGTCGGGGCTGCGCAGAAAGCCGAAGCCGTCGGGCAGGATTTCGAGCACGCCGTCGGCAAACACCTGCTCGCCGGTCTTGGCGCGCTTTTTGATGATGGCGAACATCAGCTCCTGCTTGCGCATGCGGCCGGTGTTTTCGATGCCAAGCTCTTCGGCTTGTGTCAGGACTTCAGACACGTGCAGTGCCTTGAGTTCATTGAGGTGCATGAAGGGGACTCCTGGCGGAGTGGCTGGGAAAGCGATGGGAAATAGGGGGCAGCGGCCCCGGCAAAGCGCGGTGTCGGCGCTGCGGGTCTGCCCGGAGGGTGAGCCCGGTGGGCTCGGGCCGGCTGCGCTGTGGGCCAGCCGAATGGGCGCTGATTATGACAGGAAAAACGCCCTCAGCGGGGCGCGCGGCAAAACGATGGCGGTGCGGCACTTGTCGCTGCCGCACCGCACAATGGAAACCAAAAAAGAAGGCTCAAGCGAGTTGCTCGTCGATGAAAGCCGTGAGCTGCGCCTTGGCCAGTGCGCCGACCTTGGTCGCGGCGAGCTGGCCGTTTTTGAACAGCATCAGCGTGGGGATGCCGCGGATGCCGAACTTGGCGGGGATGGCGCGGTTTTCATCGACGTTCATCTTGGCGATTTGCAGTTTGCCTTGGTAGCTGCTTGCGACTTCGTCGAGAATCGGGGCGATCATTTTGCAGGGGCCGCACCATTCGGCCCAGAAGTCCACCAGCACCGGCGTGGGGGACTGGAGCACGTCGGCTTCGAAGCTGCCGTCGGAGATGTGTTTGATGAGTTCGTTGGCCATAGAGATTCCTTGTTGCTGGGGCTTGCTAAGAGCCTATGGAAATAGGCTCTAAGTTGACTGGGGACATTTTGACAGAAACCGATTCTGCGCATGGCGGTGTGGCTGCATCTGCGCACGCTATGGATGCAATAGCTTCAGACGATTGCTACGAAAGCGTCTGGCGCCCTGTTTTTACCAGGCTCGCGGAGCATCTGCGCGCGCATGCCGTGCCAGAAGCGCGCACCGTGGTGCTGCTGCCGTTTGCGCAGCTGCTGCCGTGGGCGCAGCGCTTTTGGGCGCGTTGGCAGCCCGAGGGCTTTGCGCCGCGCTTTGCGACCACGCGCAGCTGGGCGCGCACGCTCGCGGCCTGGGTGCCGGCGGCGGGCGATTTCACTGGCGAAGCGGCGCGCGACGTCTTGACCGCGCGCAGCCTGCTCGAGCGCGCGGGGTTGGGATCTGAGCGCGCGCTGCTGGCCGCGCCGCTGCAGGAGGCCGCCGCGCAGCTCGCTCCGGCCGTCGCTGCCGTGCCGCCGCCACAACGCGCTGCCTGGGGCGAGCACGCGCGCAGCCTGTTACCCACGCCGGAGGCCAGTCAACCCTTGCGCTATGAGGCCGCCGTGGCGCGCATCGCGCTCGAGTGGGTGCTGGCCTCGTCGCATCCCACCGACGTGCTGTTCACGCCCGCGGTGCGCGCGGTGGCGGATGCGCTCGTGCTGCTCGAAGGCCTGCAGCCCGACCCTTTGGCGCAGGCATTGTGTGCATATTGGAATGACTCTGGTGGCACGCCCGCGCTCGTGCTGCAACTACAAAAAGAGGAGCTTTTGCGCGCCACTGACGACGCCAAGCCGCGCATCGCCGTGCACGCCGCGAGCGACGGCGAGGACGAGGCCCAGCGCGCGGCCGCCTGCGTGCTCGCGCGGCTAGGAGCCTGTCGGACTTTGGGCGTCGATAGCGAGAATGCGCCGCAGCCGACGATTCCAAAGTCCGAAAGGCTCCTGGTGCAAGGGCGCACGCGCGTGGCGCTGGGCGCGATCGACCGCGCGCTCACGCGCCGCATTCGCGCGCAGCTCGAGGGCGCGGGCGTGGCCGTGCGCGACGAGACGGGCTGGACGCTTTCCACCACGCGCGCCGCGGCGCAGACCATGGCGTTGCTGCAGGCCTGCGCGTGGGACGCGGCGAGCGACGCCGTGCTCGACGCGCTCAAGCAGGCGTCGGCGGTCGATGGCGCCACGCGCGATGCGTTCGAACGTATCTTGCGCGCCGACCCCGCGCCGCGCTGGCGCAGCGTGGTCGCGCGCGACTGGAGCGAGCTGCCGCCGCAGGCAGAGCTCGTCGCTGCGGTGGAGCGCTGGCGCGCGCGCCTGCACGCGGCGCGGCCGCTCGCGGACTGGCTGCGTGCGCTGCGCGAGTTGCTGCAGGCCAGCGGCCTGTGGGCGCCGTTCGAAGGCGATGCGGCGGGCGCGCTCGTGCTGCAGGCGCTGCGCTTGCACGAAGCGCTGCAGTTGGGCATGGACGACTGGGACGGCGCGGCGCAGCGCCTCACGCTGGCCGAATTCACGCGCTGGGCCGACGCCGTGCTCGAGGCCGCACGCTATGTGCCGCCGGCCCCCGAGGATGCGCGCGTGGTGGTGCTGCCGCTCGCGCAGCTGCTCGCGCGCCCCTTCGATGCGCTGGTGCTGCCCGGCTGCGACGAAAAACGCCTGCCGGCCGCGCCCGAGCCCCTGGGCCCATGGAGCGAGGCGCAGCGCAGCGCTTGGGGCCTGCCCACGCGCGCGCAGCTCGCGGCCGCACAGCGCGCCGCCTGGCGCACTGCCATGCAGCTGCCAGCGGCGGACCTGCTCTGGCGCAGCAGCGACGAGGGCGGCGAGCCACTGTTGCCCAGCCCTTTGCTGCAGGCTTTGCAATGCGACGGGGTGACTGAGCCAGGCGTGGACGCGCGCTGCGCCCGCGAGGTCTGCGCCGCGCCCACGCTGCGGCCCGCGCCCAGCGCCGCGCCGCTGCCCGTGCGCAAGCTTTCTGCGAGCATGTACGCCGACCTGCGCGCCTGCCCGTACCGCTTTTTTGCGCTGCGCCAGCTCGGTGTGCAGGAGGTGGGCGAGCTCGAAGCCGAGATCGACAAGCGCGATTTCGGCAGCTGGCTGCACCTCGTGCTGCAGCATTTTCACGAGCGGCTGCGTGATGCGCCTGCGTCCGATACGACCGTGCGCATGGATTTGCTTGACGCCGCGGCGCAGAGCGCGACGGCGCAACTGGGGTTGGACGCGGGCGGCTTTCTGCCCTTTGCCGCGACCTGGCCGCAGCTGCGCGCCGGCTATCTGCGCTGGCTCGCGCAGCACGAGGAACAGGGCGCGGTGTTTTTGCAGGCCGAGCTTGCGCTCGAACAGGCACTTGACGAGTGGCGCCTCGTGGGCAAGCTCGACCGCGTCGATGAAGTGGCCGAATCGCATGAATCCCCTGAAGCGCCTGAAGTTCCAGAAGGCGCGCATATTCCCTTCGTGATCGACTACAAAACCGAGAGCGCAACCAAGACCAGGCAGCGCATCGCGGACGGTGCCGAGGACACGCAGCTCGCGTTTTACGCCGCCTTGCTCGGCGCCGAACGCCTGCGCGCGGCCTATGTGAACGTGGGCGAGCGCGGCGAAACCGCGACCTACGAGCAACAAGACGTGCTCGCGCTGCGCACGCTGCTGCGCGCCGGCATCCGCAGCGACCTGGGCCGCATCGCCGCCGGGGCGCCGCTGCCCGCCCTGGGCGAAGGCCCGGTGTGCGACTTTTGCGCCGCGCGCGGCCTGTGCCGCAAGGATTTTTGGCAATAACGAGCAAGCCGACCGAGATGGAACCTTCCGACAAAGAGGCGGATGCAGATACGTTGCTGCCCGAACAAGCCGCCTACGAACACAATGGCCGCCACGTCGAACGCGCCGAGTTTTACGCCATCGCCTGCGACCCGCGGCGCAGCGTGGCCGTGGAAGCCTGCGCGGGCGCGGGCAAGACCTGGATGCTGGTCTCGCGCATGCTGCGCGCCCTGCTCGAAGGCTGCGCGCCGCACGAAATCCTGGCCATCACCTTTACCAAAAAGGCCGCGGGCGAAATGCGCCAGCGCCTGCAAGAATGGCTGCAACAGTTCGCGCAACTGCCGCCCGAGGCGCTCGCGCAGGAGCTGATTCACAGGGGTTTGAGCCCGCAGGCCGCATCCAATCAGCGTGAGCAGCTACGCAATTTATACCGGCAAGTGCTCGAGAGCGCGCGCCCCGTGCAGATTCGCACCTTCCACAGCTGGTTTGCCGCGCTTCTGGGCACGGCGCCACTCGCGGTGCTGCAGGAGCACGGCCTGCCAGCGCACTTCGAGCTGCTCGAAGACGACGCGCAGGCCGTGCGCGAGGTCTGGCAGCCTTTTCTGCAGGCCGTCGCCGCGGACGCGGCGCTGCGTGCCGACTATGAAGCCGTGGTGGTCACGCATGGGCGCACACAGACGCACAAGGCGCTCGCCGCGGTGCTGGCCAAACGCGTGGAATTCGACCTGGCCGACGCCGCCGGCGTGGTCGCGGCATCGGTGCCGCATTTCGCGCAGATGTTTGCCCCATTGCAGGCGTTCGAAGAACCCGCGCAGGCGCTCGCGCAACCCGAGGCACTTGCGCGCTGGCAGGCGTGGGCGAAAGCGCTTGCCGTAGAGCGCAACAAGACGCCGCAAAAAGCCGCCGCCGCGATCGTCGATGCCTTGGCCTGCGCAGACCTCGATGCGCGGCTGGAGAGGTTGCGCAAGGCGCTTTTCGTGGCGAGTTCCGACCGGCTGACAAACCACTTGCAAAAATTTGCTGCGGCGCAAGAAGCCGAGGCCGAATTGCAAGTGCTTTTGCGCGCGCGCCGCCAGCATGCGGCCTGGCTGCACCAGCAGCGCATGGCGCGGCTCACACGCGGCCTGCTTGCGCAGTTTGCCGCGCTCAAGCGCGCGCGCGGCTGGGTGGACATGAACGACGTCGAGCGCATGGCGCAGCGCATGCTCGCCGACCCCGTGCTCAGCGGCTGGGTGCAGGAGCGCCTGGACGCGCGCGTGCGCCACCTGCTCATCGACGAGTTCCAGGACACCAACCCGCTGCAGTGGCAGGCGCTGCACGCCTGGCTTTCGGGCTACGCGGGCGCGGGCGGCGGTGCGGCGCCCAGCGTGTTCATCGTGGGCGACCCCAAGCAGAGCATCTACCGCTTTCGCCGCGCCGAGCCGCAGGTGTTCGTCGCGGCGCAGGACTTTGTGCGCACGGCGCTGGGCGGCGACTTGCTCAGCTGCGACCACACGCGGCGCAACGCGCGGCGCGTGCTCGCCGCCGTGAACCAGGTCATGCAGGCCGCGCAGGTGCAGGGCCACACGAGCGGCTTTCGCGCGCACAGCACCGAGTCGCGCGACGCGGGCCGGCTGCTGCGCCTGCCGCCGATCACAGCCACGGCCGCCGAAGCGAGCGACATGCAGGAGGGCATCGACGCCGGGGAGGGCAGCGTGAATGGTGCCGAGGGCGCCGGCGAAAGCGGCATCCGAAGCGGCATGCAAAGCAGCGCCGAGGGTCAGGCCGCACTGCCCGCGTCTGCGCAGGCCCCGGCGCAAGCACAAGCCCCGCTCCAGCCAGAATGGCGCGACAGCCTCACGACGCCGCGCCACACGCCCGAGGAAAGCCTGCGCCTGCGCGAATGTGCCCAGGCCGCGCAGTGGGTGGCGGCGCACATCGCCAGCGGCACGCCGCCGCGCGAAGTGCTGGTGCTCGCGCAAAAGCGCGACCGCCTCGCGCTCATGGAAGAAGCGCTGCGCGCGCTGCACATCCCTTGCGTGCAGCCCGAGAAGGCCGACCTCTACGACGCCCCCGCGGTGCAGGACATGGTGGCGCTGCTCGACGCGCTGGTCTCGCCGGGCAACGACCTGGCGCTCGCGCGTGCGCTCAAGTCACCCCTGTTCGGCTTGGCGGACGCACAGCTCGTGCAGCTCGCGTGTTTGCGCCGCGCTTGTGCGCAGCCGGCAAGCTGGTTCGAGATTATTCAAAAAGAGGAGCTGCTCACGCAGGATGGAAGGGCGCTGGCACCCATTTTGATGCAATACCAGGGCTGGGTGCGCAGCCTGCCGCCGCACGACGCGCTGCACGCCATCTACACGCACGGCGACGTGCTTGCGCGCTTTGCCGCGGCCGCGCCTGCGGTGCAGCGGCAGCTCGTGCAGGCGCAGTTGCGTGCGCTGCTCGGCGCCGCCTTGCAGCACGCGGGCGGGCGTTACCTCACGCCCTACGCCTTCGTGCGCGCCATGAAAAAAGGCGGCGTGCCCGCGCCCTTGCGCGCCGATCTGCAGGCCGTGCGCCTGCTCACGGTGCACGGCGCCAAGGGGCTGGAGGCCGACTGCGTGCTGCTGCTGGACTGCGACGCACCCGCGCAAAAGGCCGAGAGCATGGGCGTGCTGATCGACTGGCCCGGCGCGCAGGCCGTGCCGCGCCGCCTCATCTTTCTGGCCAAGGAGTCCGAGCCGCCGCCGAGCGCCCAAGACACGCTCGCCGCCGAACTGCAGGCGCGCCTGCGCGAAGAGCGCAACAAGCTCTACGTCGCGATGACGCGCGCACGCCACTGCCTCGTGCTCTCGGCCACGCAAACCAGCCGCAGCGCGGCCGACAGCTGGTGGCAGCAGATCGGCGCCGCGGCGGGCGGTTTGCTCGAAGATGTGGCGCTGGAGGCTGCGGCTGCGTCCGGTGTCGCCCCGTCGTCCGTGGCTGCGGTGTCGGTGGCTCCGGTGTCGGCCGCTGCTCCGTTGCCCGACGACGCCCAGCGCCAGAGCGCCGCCGCCAGGCAGGCAGCGTCTGAGATGCTGCTGCCGGGTGCTGCCGAAAGCCAGACTTTCGTGCTGCCGGAACTGCCCGTCTTTGTCCAGGCTGAGCCTGCGCGCGTGGCCGCCGGGGCCGCCGGGGCTGGCGCCGTGTCAGGCCCAGCTTCCAGCGCCGCCCGCGATCCCGCGCAGGGGACGGACGGTGCCGCCGCGGATGATCCCGCCGCGCGCCTGGGCAACGCCATGCACGAACTGCTCGAACAGGCCGGCGTCGCAAGCATGCCGCAGCTGCAGACCTGGCGCCGCGCGGGTTGGCCCGCGGCGCGGCTCGCGCTGCTCGCGCAAACGCACGGCCTGAGCCTTGCCGCCGCCACGCAGGCGGCCGCGTTCGCGCAACGCATCCTCGCGGGCGAAGGCGCCTGGGCCTGGGAGCCAGTCTGCATCGCGCAGGCCGCGAACGAGGTGCCGCTGCACTACCAGGGCCAGAGCCTGCGCCTGGATCGCCTCGTCTATCGCCACAGCCCGGCCGAACTCGCGGGCTGGTGGGTGCTCGACTACAAAAGCGCCGCCGCACCCGAGCAGCAGCCCGAGTTGCTCGCACAATTGCAGCGCTACCGCGCGGCAGTGCAAGCCTTCATGGCACCAACGAGCGCTGCGCCCGTGTACGCGGCTTTTCTCAGCGGGGACGGGCGCGTGGTGGTGGTGTCCGACAGCGGGCGCCCATGAAGGCGCGCGTTGCGTGGGGAGTGGCAAACGCCGCTTGAGAAGTTGGCAGCCCGCCTCACCAGCGCCGCACCGGCCCCGTGTCCAGGTGCACGAACTGCTCGCTCGGGTAAAAGCCCACGCCGCCCTGGCGCAGCGAGAGCGCGGCGTCGCGCAGCTCGGTGAGCGGCACGCCTGGCAGACGCACGTCGATGGCCTTGCCGACCATGTGCAGGCTGTGCTTGGCCACGCCGCCGCTGCGCGTGTTGCGCAGGGTGTTGTTGGTGGCGGGGCTGCGGTAGCCCGAGATCACCTCGAAGGGCTGCTGTGTGCCAAGCTCCTGGCGCACCAGGTGCAGCAGGTTGAAGAGCTGCGGGTCCATGCTGCCGATGGCACCGCTGTAGTGGTCGCGCAGGAAGTGGTTCAGGCTGAACAGCGCCTCGGGCACGAACTGGTCGTCGATTGCATAGACCAGCGCCAGGCGCTCGCCGGTGTGCGTGTGGTGGAACGACAGCTGGCGCGCGTCCGGTACGCTGGCGAAGGCGCGCGGCGCCTGTGGCAACACGGCGCCGGCGAGCAGCCACTGGCCCAGGCCGAGGAGGCGGCGGCGCGTGGGGTGGCGGAGGATTTGGAGCGGTGACGGGGGCATGGCGGTTTCCTGAGCGAAAAGCGGGTTCTCCACGTTCTTTTTCTATGGCGCGATGTGCGGTACGGGCAGCGGCGCAGCGCGGCGTTGTTCAGTCTGTGCACGCAGTGCCTGGGCCAATAGGCGGTCGTGGCCATAAAGGTCGGCAAAGAAATATACCCGCCCTTGCTGAACCACCGTGGTGATGTAGGCAATCACCACGGGAATGGGCTCGGCCAGGCGGATGGTGCTGGACTTGCCCGCGGCCATGGCTTCGCGGATGCGTTCCTCGGGCCAAGCAGGGTCGTTTTGCAGCACGAAGCGCGCCAGTGCCACCGGGTCTTCGACGCGGATGCAGCCGTGGCTGAAGTCGCGCCGCGGGCGTGCGAACAATTGCGGCGCCGGCGTGTGGTGCAGGTAGATGTTGCTGTTGTTGGGAAAGATGAACTTGATGTCGCCCAGCGCGTTGCGCGGCCCGGGGCGCTGGCGGATGCGCATCTGGCCGCGCTGCACGGCGTCGAGGTGGGCTGCGGACAGCGTGGTGTGCACCTGGCCCTGGGCATCGACGAACTCGAAACCTTCGCGCGTGAAGTAGCCCGGGTCGCGGCGCAGACGCGGGATGGTTTCACCGCGTGCAATCGAGGGCGGGATGTTCCAGTAGGGGCTGAACTCGATGAAGCGCATGTCTTCGTCGAACAAGGGTGTGCGCGTGTTCAGCGCCTTGCCGATGATGACCTTCATGGCGAGCCGCAGCACCGTCTGGCTGCCTTGCTGCTCGTAGGCGCGCAGCATGAATTCGGGCACGTTCACGGCGATCATGCGCGGGCCGCGCAGCAACGGCGTCCAGCGCAGGCGTTCCATGGCCAGCGCGATCTGCTGCGCGCGCGCGGCGGGCGGCACGTTCAGCGCTTCCAGCGTGCCCTGGCCGATCACCCCGTCGGGCTCGAGCGCGTGGCGTTCCTGGAACAGTTTGACGCCGTTTTGCACGCTTTCGTCGTAGCGCGCGGGCACGGAGGTATCCGGCGGCAGGTCGCCCAGGGCCACGAGGCGCAGCACGAGCAGCGGCAGGCCGGGCCACTCCTGGCCCAGCTCGAGCTTGAGAGGGCGGCTGGCCTTGCGCGCCGCAACTTTCGCCGTGGTCTTGGTCGCCGTGGCTGCCGCAGGGGCCGGCAAAGGCGGCAGCGGCGCGGCCCAGGCGGGGTGCGCGCCGAGCGCGCGGTACTGCGCGAGCGCGTTGCGCAGCTGGGCATATTGCGGCAGTTGCGGCGCCGCCGCGCGCACGCCGGCCTGCAATGTGGGCGCAGCGAGCGCCTGCTGCAGCAGTTGCGCCGGGTCGCTGCGCGTGGGGGCGGGCAGGCTGTAGTCCTGGTGCACGGCACGCGGATCGACGCGGCCCGAGTGCAGGTCGCTCAGGTAGCGCTGCAGTGCGGCGCTGAGTGCGTCTTCGAGCTGCCGCGCCGTGGCCTCATGCAGCACTGCGCCCTGCGCAGCGGTGCTGATGGCCTGCGCAAGTGCCGTGGCGCTGTAATCCTCAGGCTTCAGCCCTTCGCTCGCGGCGTCGGCAAGAATTTCCACGGCCTCGTGGGCGCGCGCGGTGGGGCGACCCTCGGTCAACCACGGCGCAGCCTGCGTAGGGAGGCTGCAGGCCCAGAGCCACAGGGCCAGCAGCGCAAACTGCCAGCCGCCATGCCGGCTTACGGGCCCTTTGCAAAACAAGGACTTGCGCCGAGAGGAATCGGAGAACTGGCTGGAGGGGTGATGCATGAGGCAGCGAGGGGCTGGAGCCGCAGCGATGGCAAAAGCCTTGCGCTGGGGGAAAAGCGCCTGGCGCATGGAAAACCGAACCTGCGCACGCAAAGGGCGCAAGGCGGAAAAAAGGAAAGGAAGAAAGGTGACGAGCCTGACCCCGGCACTGGCTCCACGGTGAGGGCTGCTTGGTTCCCCACCTGACCCGGTTGGCCGCTTCACCATGCGAGGAGGCCCGTCGCCGGCGATTGTAGCCTGCCCGTAGAATCGGCCGCATGTCCTACGTCGTGCTCGCCCGCAAGTACCGCCCGCGCAACTTTTCTGAAATGGTGGGGCAGGAGCACGTGGTGCAGGCCCTGAGCAACGCGCTCACGCAGCAGCGCCTGCACCACGCCTACCTGTTCACGGGCACGCGCGGCGTGGGTAAGACCACGGTGTCGCGCATTCTGGCCAAGTCGCTCAACTGCCAGGGGCCCGACGGGCAGGGCGGCATCACGGCCAGTCCGTGCGGCGTGTGTGCGGCCTGCACGGCGATCGACAGCGGCCGCTTCGTCGATTACACCGAACTCGACGCGGCCTCGAACCGCGGCGTCGAGGAGGTGCAGGCGCTGCTCGAGCAAGCCGTTTACAAGCCGGTGCAGGGGCGCTTCAAGGTCTTCATGATCGACGAAGTGCACATGCTCACGAACACGGCCTTCAACGCCATGCTCAAGACGCTGGAGGAGCCGCCCGAGTACCTCAAGTTCGTGCTCGCCACCACCGATCCGCAAAAAGTGCCCGTCACGGTGCTCTCGCGCTGCCTGCAGTTCAACCTGCGGCCCATGGCGCCCGAGACGGTGCAGGGCCACCTCGCGCAGGTGCTCGCCGCAGAAAACGTGCCCGCCGAGCCGCAGGCGCTGCGCTTGATTGCGCGCGCCGCGCGCGGCTCCATGCGCGACGCGCTCTCGCTGACCGACCAGGCGATCGCCTACGGCAGCGGGCAGCTGCAGGAAGCCGCGGTGCGCCAGATGCTGGGCAGCGTCGATCGCAGCTACGTCTTTCGCCTGATCGATGCGCTGGCGCAGGGCGATGGCCGCGCGGTGGTGGAGACGTCCGAGGCGCTGCGCCTGCATGGCCTCTCGGCCGCTTCCACCCTCGAAGAAATGAGCGCCGTGCTGCAGCGCATGGCGGTGCTGCAGGCCGTGCCGCAAATGGCCGCCGCGGTCGATGCGCAAGACCCCGAGGCTGTCGAAACAGCGCGCCTGGCCGCGCTGCTGCCCGCCGACGAAACCCAGCTGCTCTACAGCCTGTGCCTGCACGGCCGCGCCGAGTTGGGCCTCGCGCCCGACGAATACGCCGCGCTCACCATGGTGCTGCTGCGCCTGCTGGCCTTCAAACCGGCGGGCGGCGCTGGCGGTGCAGCCCACGCGGAAAAAAAAACACTGACGCCGCCTGAAACCGCCGCGCGCGCGCCTGCCGCAGCGGTACCCATGGCGCCGCCTGCTGTGCAAAAACTAGCAGCCTGTCGGACTTTGGACGTCGAAAGCGAGAATGTGCCCCAGCGAGGCCAGTTTTTGCCGGATTCGCCGCCCCATAGCGGGACTATGGGGCAAGAAGACGGTAAAAAATGGGCCGCTGCGGCACATTCGCAGCCGACGATTCCAAAGTCCGACAGGCTGCTAGAGCAAAAAGAGGCTCTAACGCCCGTCCCACAAGCGCAAGAAGCTACGGATTCAGTAGCTTCTGAGGCATTGACGCAAGGTGTCGCTGAAACACCTGCCGACAATGCCCCAGCGGAGCCTGCGGCGCTTCCCGATATAGGGCAAAAAACGCCTCTAAGGCAGACAGATAAAGCGCAAGCAGCTTCTGCTGTCATAGCGATTCCGGTGCGCCAAATGGCGGAGCCGGTGAGCTCGCGCTTGCAGCCGAGGGTGCCGACTGCCTCGGCAGCGGTGTCCGAAGCCGTGCCCACGTATGTGCACACCGTTGCCGGCGTCGCCAACGATGCCGCTGCCGCCCCCGCGCCGGCCGTGGCGGGTGCGCGAGGCGTGGCGGGCGAAGGAGGCGAAGACGGCGACATCTGGCACGCCGCGGTGCAGCAGCTCGTGGCCAGCGAGGCCGTCAGTGCGCTCGTGCGCGAGCTGGCCTTGCAGGCGCAACTCGTGGCGCGCGACGGCCGCCATTGGCATTTGCGTGTGGAGCGCGAGGCGCTGAACCAGCCCACGGCGCGCGAGCGCCTGCGCAGCGCGCTCGAGGCCGCGGGCTACGCCAGCCAGATCAGTGTGGAAGTCGGCCTGGTCACGGACAGCCCGGCGCGCCGCAACGCCGCCGCCGCGAGTGCACGCCAGCGCGAGGCCGAAGAAATCGTCATGGGCGACCCTTACGTGCAGACGCTGCAGCGCGAGTTCGGCGCGAAAATCGTGCCCGGCAGCATCCGGCCAGACTGAAGGCCGCCGCGATCCATCTTTCTTCTATTTCTCATTCGCAAAGGAAATTTCATGTTCAACAAAGGACAGCTCGCCGGCCTCATGAAGCAGGCCCAGGCCATGCAGGACAACCTCAAGAAAGCGCAGGAAGAGCTCGCGCTGATCGAAGTCGAGGGCGAATCGGGCGCGGGCCTGGTCAAGGTGCTCATGACCTGCAAGCACGACGTCAAACGCATCACCATAGACCCGAGTCTGCTCGCCGAAGACAAGGACATGCTCGAAGACCTGGTGGCCGCAGCCTTCAACGCCGCCGTGCGCAAGGCCGAAGAGACCTCCTCCGAAAAAATGGGCAAGCTCACCGCCGGACTGCCCGGTGGGATGAAGTTCCCGTTTTAAAGTTTTCATAGCTGCAAGTGCACACCAAATCTGCCTCTGCGCAAGTTTTCTTCTGATTTTTTGTAGCTCGGATGACCCAGTCCCATGCGCTCGATGCGCTGATCCAGGCGCTGCGGCGCCTGCCGGGCGTGGGCGTGAAGTCGGCCACGCGCATGGCTTTTCACCTGCTGCAGCATGACCGCGCAGGCGCCCAGCAGCTTGCGCGCGCGCTCGAAGACGCGGTGCGCTCGGTGCACCACTGCGCGCGCTGCCACACCTTTACCGAGGCCGAGGTCTGCAGCACCTGCCTCGATCCGCAGCGCGACGCCACGCGGCTGTGCGTGGTCGAGACGCCGGCCGACCAGGCGGCGCTCGAGCGCACCGGGGCGTTTCGCGGACGCTACTTCGTGCTGCTCGGGCGGCTCAGCCCGCTCGACGGCGTGGGGCCGCAGGACATCGGCCTGCAGGAGCTGATCGCGCGCGCGAGCGACGGCGTGGTGCAGGAAGTGATCCTTGCCACGAGCTTTACCGCCGAGGGCGAGGCCACGGCGCATGTGCTCAGCGAGGCGCTACAGCGCCGCGGCGTGCGCGTCACGCGCCTGGCGCGCGGCGTGCCCGTGGGCAGCGAGCTCGAATACGTGGACCTGGGCACCATCGCACACGCGCTTGCCGACCGGCGCTGAGGGTGTGCCGCCTCTTGCGCCGTTCGTTCTTCCCCATGGCGCCCTGGCCCTGCGTGGGCGTGTGGCTTCTGGCAACATCGCCATCCCCGCAATGACACCCACGGAGGAGAACATGCCAACGACAACCCATTTCACCCTGGCCTATTGGTGCGTGCTGATCGCGGCGCTGCTGCCGCTGGTCTGCGTCACGCTGGCGAAAAAAGGCGGCTTTGGCCGCGCGCCGCAAGCGGGCGGTTACGACAACCACGCCCCGCGCGAATGGCTCGCGCGCCAGCAGGGCGCGGCCGCACGCGCCAACGCCGCGCAGGCCAATAGCTTCGAGGCGCTGCCGTTTTTTCTTGGCGCGGTCATCATCGCGCACCAGCTCGGCGCGCGCCAGGGTTTGGTCGATGCGCTGGCGCTCGCCTTCATCGTGCTGCGCGTCATTTATATCTGGCTTTATGTGGCCGACAAGGCCATGGCGCGCAGTGCCGTGTGGACGCTGGCGCTCGCCGTGAACATCGCGATCCTGTTCAGCGGCTACCGTTGAGCCGCCGGCGCTCAAGCATCTTCGGACTCCAGCCCGCCGGGCCGCGTCTGCAGGCGCGCGTAGAGGCCGCCGCGCGCCATCAGTTCTGCGTGCGTGCCCTGTTCGACGACCCGGCCCCGGTCCATCACGATGAGGCGGTCGGCGTGCTCTATGGTCGAGAGGCGGTGCGCGATCACCAGCGTGGTGCGCCCTTGCATCAGGCGCTGCAGGGCTTCTTGCACCAGGCGCTCGGATTCGGTGTCGAGCGCCGAGGTCGCCTCGTCGAGGATCAGGATGGGTGCGTCCTTGTAAAGCGCGCGCGCAATCGCGAGCCGCTGGCGCTGCCCGCCCGAGAGCTGCGTGGCGTTGTGCCCGACCCGCGTGTGCATGCCTTGCGGCAGCGCGGCCACGTAGTCGCCGAGGTTGGCCGCGGCCAGGCACGCCTGCACGCGCTGCTCGTCCACCTCCTGCCCGAGCGCGACGTTGGCGGCGATGCTGTCGTTGAACATCACCACGTCCTGGCTCACCATAGCAAACTGCGCGCGCAGCGCGTCCAGGCGCCACTCGGGCAGTGCGTGGCCGTCGAGCAGCACCTGCCCCGAAGTCGGATCGAGGAAGCGCGGCAGCAGGTTCACGAGCGTGGTCTTGCCCGCACCCGAGGGGCCGACCAGCGCCACCACTTCGCCCGGCTGCACGCTCAGGCTCACGTGCTCGAGCGCAGGCGCGCGCTCGGGGTCGAAGCGCACGCTCACATCGCGCAGCGTAATCGCGCCCCGCACGCGCGGCGTGGCGTAGCTGCCGCCGCTTTCGGCGCCGGCCTCGTCGAGCAGCGCAAGCCCGCGCTCGAGCGCCGCCACGCCGCGCGTGATCGGGCTCGTGATGTCGGCCATGCGCCGGATCGGCGCGATCAGCATCAGCATGGCCGCGATGAAGGCCACGAACCCGCCCACGGTCACTTCGCGGTTCGCTATGGCGCCCTGGCTTTGCCACAGCGCGATGCAGATCACTGCCGACAGCGCCACTGCGGCCAGCAGCTGCGTGAGCGGCGTCGTCGCCGCCGAGGCAATGGTGGACTTGATCGCGAGCTGGCGCAGGCGCTGGCTCAGGTGCGCAAAGCGCTTGGCCTGGCCGGCCTGCGCGCCGTGCAGGCGCACCATGCGGTGCGCGAGCACGTTTTCCTCGACCACGTAGGCGAGCTCGTCGGTCGCTTCCTGGCTGCTCTTGGTCAGGCGATAGACGCGGCCCGAGAGCGTCTTCATGATCCAGCCCACGCCCGGCACCATCACGGCCACGATCAGCGTGAGCTGCCAGTTCAGATAAATCAGGTAGCCCAGCAGCGCCACCAGCGTGAAGCCGTCGCGCGAAATGCCGAGCAGCGCCTGCACCAGCAGCATCGCGCCTGTCTGCACCTCATAGACCACGGCGTTCGAGAGCGCGCTCGCCGTCTTGCGCGAAAACAGCGCCATGTCCGCGACCAGGATGCGCTCGAACAGGCGTTGGCGCAGCTTCTGCATGCCGTCGTTGGCGATGCGCGCGAGCGCATATTGGCCGGCGAACTGCGCGAGCCCGCGGATGAAGAAAATGCCCACGATGGCCACGGGCACCGTCCATAGCGGCAAGTCGCGCTCGGTAAAGCCGTGGTCCAGCAGCGGCTTGAGCAGTGCCGGGATCAAGGGCTCGGTCGCCGCGCCGGCAATGGTGGCCGCAAAGGCCACGATCCAGGCCAGGCGCTGGTTGCCGAAGTAGGGCGAGAGCCGCGCCAGCCGCGCGCGCAGGCCGGTCTCGGGCGCCGAGGATGGGGCCGGGGTGGGCGCAGGCGGCGCACCAGCACCCTCCTGCGCTGCGTTTTGGGATGGGGAACTTTGCATGGCGCGCGGATTCTACGGTTCAGTCAAGCAGATTGTCAGACTTTGGGTGGCGATGCTCTTCTCGAAGAGCGGCACCTTCGCCGCCGGCGACCCCAACGTCTGACTGGCTTTGGGTGCTATGGTTTTGCACACCGTTTGTCACGCCCGCGGCGGGTGCAGTGTGTACCATTCGAGGCTTTTCAGCTTGGCGCGGCAGATGCGCGGTTTTCGCAGGCAGTCCATGACCACTGATCACTCACATTCCTCTCTTCGCTCCCCTTCGTCTCTGCCGCAGCGCCCTGGGCTCTTGCGTCGCCAGATGCTCGCGGCCTTGGCAGTCAGCCCGGCCTTGCCGGCACTGGCGCAGTTTCGCGTCGAGGTCACGGGCGTGGGGCTGACGCAGCTGCCCGTGGTCATTGCACCGTTTCGCGGCGAGGCGCAATCGCCGCAGAAGATCGCCGCGATCGTGCAGGCCGACCTGGAGCGCAGCGGGCAGTTTCGCGGCGTCGATACCGCGGGCGCCGCGCTCGACGAAATGTCGCGCCCCGACCTCGCGCCGTGGCGGCAAAAGGCTGCCGACGCGCTGGCCACGGGCAGCGTCACGCGCCTGGCCGATGGGCGCTACGACGTGCGCTTTCGCCTCTGGGACGTGGTGCGCGGGCAGGACCTGGGCGGGCAGGGCTTCGTCGTCACGCAGGGCGACCTGCGCCTGGTGTCGCACCGCATCGCCGACTTCATCTACGAAAAACTCACGGGCGAGCGCGGCATTTTTTCCACGCGCATCGCCTACGTGACCAAAGCGGGCGGGCGCTACAGCCTCTGGATCGCCGACGCCGACGGCGAAAACGCCCAGCCTGCGCTCACGAGCCCCGAGCCCATCATCTCGCCTGCCTGGTCGCCCAGCGGCGCGCAGATCGCCTACGTGTCCTTCGAGTCGCGCAAGCCCGTGGTCTATGTGCACGATGTGGCCACGGGGCGGCGCCGGCTGATCGCCAACTTCCGCGGCTCCAACAGCGCGCCCGCCTGGTCGCCCGACGGCCGCACGCTGGCCGTCACGCTCACGCGCGACGGCAATTCGCAGCTGTACCTCATCGACGCGCACGGCGGCGAGCCGCGCCGCCTGATCCAGAGCGCGGGCATAGACACCGAGCCGGTCTTCACCAAGGACGGCCGCAGCATCTATTTCGTGAGCGACCGCGGCGGCTCGCCGCAAATCTACAAAATGCCCGGTGGCGGCGGCAACGTCGAGCGCGTGACCTTCACGGGCAACTACAACATTTCGCCCTCGTTGAGCGCCGACGGCCGCTGGATGGCCTACATCGCGCGCATCGGCGGCGCCTTCAAGCTGCACGTCATGGAGCTGGGCTCGGGCGCGATCACCGCCATCACCGACACCAGCGCCGACGAAAGCCCGAGTTTCGCGCCCAACAGCCGGCTGATTCTCTATGCCACGCAGGTCCAGGGGCGCGAGGCGCTCATGACGACCACGCTGGATGGCAAGATCAAGGCGCGCCTGGCCGGGCAGAACGGCGACATCCGCGAGCCCGACTGGGGGCCGTTCCAGAAACAATGAACAATGACCGTCCATCGGGCCGCTGCTCCCCCATTCCCTGTTCCACATCCATGACCTTGCGGAGAACTTCCATGATCCAACGCCTCACCCTGGCCATTTCCATTGCCGCCCTCGTGGCCGGTTGCAGCTCCGGCGTCAAGCTGAGCGAGCCGCCCGTTGAAGACAAAAACGCCGTCCCCACTAGCGGTGCCAATGCAGGCAACACCGCGCAAAGCGCCGTGGCAGGCGTGGACCTGGGGCAAAGTGCGCGCGACGCGGCCGGCCCGCAAGGCGTGAGCCGCCTCGTGTATTTCGACTTCGACAGCTACGTCATCAAGCCGGAGTTCCAGTCGCTGCTCGAAGCCCATGCGCGTTTTCTCAAGGCGAATCCGAGCCGCAAGGTTTCGATCGAGGGCCACACCGACGAGCGCGGTGGGCGTGAATACAACCTTGCGCTGGGCCAAAAACGCGCCGAGGCCGTGCGCCGTGCGCTGGCGCTGCTGGGCGTATCCGACAGCCAAATGGAAGCCGTGAGTTTCGGCAAGGAAAAGCCCGCCCTCGAAGGCCACAACGAAGACGCCTGGGCGAAGAACCGCCGCGCCGAAATCTCCTACCGCTGATGGCCATGGCAGCACATCCATGGTCGTGCTTGCGGCCCGCCAAGGCGCTGCTGGTGCTGGTTTTGTTCTGTGCGTTCTTGCCAGCGGCCCGTGCGGCCCTGTTCGAGGATGACGAAGCGCGCCGCGCCATTCTGGAGCTGCGCCAGCGCGTCGATCGCCTGACGAGCGACAACGAGCAGCAGCGGCGCGGCCTGCTTGACCTGCAGTCGCAAATCGAGACGCTGCGTGCCGACCAGGCCAAACTGCGCGGGCAGAACGAGCAGCTGACGCGCGACGTGGCCGACCTGCAGCGCCAGCAAAAAGACATGGCGCAAGGGGTGGACGCGCGCTTGCGCCAGTTCGAGCCGGTCAAGGTGTCGGTCGATGGCCAGGACTTCCAGGCCGACCCCGCAGAAAAGCGCGACTTCGAAGCCGCGCTCGCGACGTTCCGCGCCGGCAAGTTTGCCGATGCGCGCACGGCGTTCGCTGGTTTCCTGCAGCAATATCCGCGCAGCGGCTACGTCCCCTCGTCCCGCTTCTGGCTCGGCAATGCGCAGTACGCCTTGCGCGATTACAAGGCGGCGATCGACAGCTTCAAGCAGCTGCTCGCGCAAGCGCCGCTGCATGCCAAGGCACCCGAGGCCCAGCTTGCCATCGCCAACTGCCAGATCGAGCTCAAGGACACGCGCAGCGCGCGCAAAACGCTCGAAGACCTGCTGCGCAGCTATCCGCAGTCCGAAGCGGCCGTGGCGGCCAAAGAGCGTCTTTTGCTATTGAAATGAGTGCTGATCACGCAGATTCTGCAATGCTTGCGGGGCCGCAAGATGTAGATTTGCAGCGCCGCTTCGGCGGCCTCGAGCGCCTCTACGGCATCGCAGGCGCGCAGCGCATCCGTGCGGCCCACGTGGCCGTGGTCGGCGTCGGTGGCGTCGGCTCCTGGGCGGCCGAAGCGCTCGCGCGCAGCGGCGTCGGGCGCATCACGCTGATCGACTTCGACCACGTGGCCGAATCCAACGTCAACCGCCAGATCCATGCCCTGTCTTCGACCCTGGGCCAGGCCAAGGTGCTGGCCATGCAGGCGCGCATCGCCGAGATCAACCCCTGCTGCCGCGTCACCTGCATCGAAGAGTTCGCCACGCCGCACAACTGGCCTGCTTTGCTGCCAGAGCCGCCGGACGCCGTCATAGACGCCTGCGACCAGGTGCAGGCCAAGACCGCGATGGCTGCCTGGGCGCGTGCGACCGGAGCCATGTTCATCTGCGCCGGCGCCGCGGGCGGCAAGCGCCTGGCGCACAAGGTCGACATTGCCGACCTCAGCGCCGTCACGCACGACCCGCTGCTCGCGCAGCTGCGCTATCGCCTGCGCAAACACCACGGCGCGCCGCGCACGGGTAAAGCCATAAACACCCCCTGCGTCTTCAGCCGCGAGGCCGTCGCCCCGCCAGATGCCTCCTGCGCCGTACAGGGCGACGGCACGCTGAGTTGCCACGGCTACGGCTCGGTCGTCACCGTGACCGCGACCTTCGGCCTGTGCGCCGCCGGCTGGGTGCTCGACCGCCTCGCGAGCCCATCGCAAAAAATCAAGGTGTCTGAAAAAGACGCTATAATGCAAGGCTTTACTGCATGCGGGTAAGCATGCAGCGGCAAAAAATGGGACGTTAGCTCAGCTGGTAGAGCAGCGGACTTTTAATCCGTTGGTCACAAGTTCGAATCTTGTACGTCCTACCAATAAAATCAAGCACTTAGCGCAGAAATGCCTAGGTGCTTTTTTCTTGGCTGGGTGCCATGTAAGGGCGCGTGTAAGCCGATTTTTGCAACCCAGTTTGGCCCGTTGGGTACACCCAATGGCCAAACCGAGAGAAAACGGTCGTGCAGTGGCTGCGTTCAACCCAGATTGTCCATGAGGCGGTGCTGCGCACCTACGCGGGTGCTGGCGGACGTCTGCCGGTCATTTTGGCCGCGGCTTCGTCGTTCATGGCACCGGCCATGCACTCCTCAGCCGCGACCAAACTGCCTCGCCAGCCGCCTCGCCATCATCCCGCGTCCTCATGAACAATCTGGGTTCAACCGCTGCCTCAGCCCTCGCGGCGCAGCGCGGGGAACAGGATCACGTCGCGGATGCTGGGGCTGTCGGTCAGCAGCATCATGAAGCGGTCTATGCCTATGCCGCAGCCGCCCGCCGGGGGCATGCCGTATTCGAGCGCGCGCACGAAGTCGTGGTCGAAATACATGGCTTCGTCGTCGCCGCTGTTTTTCGCCGCGACCTGCGCGTGAAAGCGTGCGGCCTGCTCTTCGGCGTCGTTGAGTTCGGAAAAGCCGTTGCCGAATTCGCGCCCCGTGATGTAGAGCTCGAAGCGTTCGGTGACTTCGGGGCGCAGGTCGTTGGCGCGTGCGAGCGGCGAGATTTCGGTCGGGTGCTCCATGATGAAGGTGGGCTGCCAGAGCTTGTCTTCGACCGCCTCCTCGAAGTAGAGCACCTGCAGGCCGGCGAGCGAGCGGGCAGAGAGCCGGTCTTTTTCTTCGCTGCGGCCCAGGCGCTTGAGCGCGCTGATGAGCCAGGCCGGGTCATCGACATGCGCGCCGGCTTCGGTGTGCTGGAAGATCGCTTCGCGTATCGTCAGGCGCGCAAAGGGCTGCGCCAGATCGACCGCGCGGCCTTGGTAATACAGCTGCAGCTTGCCCACGGCCTTGAGTGCTGCGTCGCGGATCAGCTGTTCGGTGAAGTCCATCAGGTCGCGGTAGTTCCAGTAGGCCGCGTAGAACTCCATCATCGTGAACTCGGGGTTGTGGCGCACCGAGATGCCTTCGTTGCGGAAGTTGCGGTTGACTTCGAACACGCGCTCGAAGCCGCCCACGAGCAGGCGCTTGAGGTACAGCTCGGGCGCGATGCGCAGGTACATCTCCTGCTCGAGCGCGTTGTGGTGCGTGACGAAGGGGCGCGCGTTGGCGCCGCCCGGAATCGGGTGCAGCATGGGCGTTTCGACTTCGAGAAAGCCGTGCTGCACCATGAACTCGCGAATCCCCGCGATGGCCTTGCTGCGTGCGACGAAGCGCCGGCGCGCGTGTTCGTCGGTGATCAGGTCGACGTAGCGCTGGCGGTATTTTTGCTCCTGGTCGGCCATGCCGTGGAACTTGTCGGGCAGCGGGCGCAGGCTCTTGGTGAGCAGGCGCAGGTTCGAGACCTTGACCGAGAGCTCGCCGGTCTTGGTCTTGAACAAAGTGCCCTCGGCGCCGAGGATGTCGCCCAGGTCCCAGTGCTTGAAGGCCGCGTAGAGCTCGTCGCCCACGGCGTCGCGCGTGATGTAGAGCTGGATGCGCCCGCCGCCTTCGCCCACTTCGCTGAGCGAGCCGTCTTGCAGCGTGGCAAAGCTCGCCTTGCCCATGACGCGCTTGAGCATCATGCGCCCGCCCACGCTGACGGCAATGGGGCTGCCTTCGAGCAGCTCGGCCGGCGTCTCGCCGTGGGCGGCGTGCAGCTCGGCCGCGTGGTGCGTGGGCTGGAAGTCGTTCGGGAACGCCAGCGGGCCGCCTGCGGTCTGCTGCTCGCGCAGCGCGCGCAGCTTTTCGCGGCGCTCGGCGATGAGCTGGTTGTCGTCCTGGGGTGCGAGGCTGGAGGCGGGACTCTGAGGGACGGGAGCGGCGGGGGCGGCGGGTTTTGGGGTGTGCGGCATGGGGGGCATCAGCGTGGCGCTGATCGATAGGCCAAAAACGGCTGATTTTAGGTTTTTGTGGCCTTGGGATAATCCGCCCATGTTTTTCAAAGCCGGGGTCTTGTCCTTCGCCTTGCTGCTGGCAAGCCGCGTGCTCGGCCTGGTGCGCGAATCTGCCCAGGCGGCGGCTTTTGGCGCTTCGGGTTTGGGCGACGTGGCCGTGTTGATGCTCAGCCTGCCCGACTGGCTGGCGGGCGTGCTGAGCAGCGGGGCGCTCGCCTATGTGCTGCTGCCGCACTGGGCGCGCGAGACGCCCGCGCAGCAGGACGCTACGCAAAAATGGGTGCAGCGGCGCCTGCTTTGGCTGGCGGCAGCGCTTGCTCTGCTGTTGTGGCTGGCGCAGGGGTCGCTGGCCGCATGGCTGTTGCCGGGCGTGGCCCCGCAGCTACGCAACGCTGCGCTGGTCTGGAGCGCGTTGGCTTTGCCAGCGGCTTTGCTCGCGGGGCTCTGGGGCACGCGGCTGCAGCACGAGTGTGATTTCGTCGGGCTCTACAGCGCCAATCTGGTGGTGAACGCCGTGGTGATCGCGGCCTTGCTTCTGCTTGCCCGCGAGGGTGGCGCGCAGGGTGTGCCGCAGGGTGTCAGTAACCTGCTGGGCGCGAGCTTGCTGGCCGCGATGCTGCTGCGGCTGGCCTGGCAGGGCTGGCGCCTGCACCGGGCGAGGATGCCGAAGCGCGCGCCTGTGGCGGCATCCGGGCCTGCCTTGGTGGCTGCGGTGGATGAGCCTGCGGCGCATTTGCCGCCGACCCTTCCCAAGCCGGTCGGGCTCCCGGGTTGGCACAGCTGGCTGTGGGCGGCACTGGCCGCGGGCCTGCCTTTGACTTTGCCTTTTGTCGCGCGCAGCCTGGCCTCGGCAGCAGGCGCAGGCACTCTGGCCGTGTTCAATTACGCCTGGAAATTGGTCGAACTGCCGCTGGTGCTGGCCATACAGCTCGTGGCTGCGCTGGCCTTCCCTGCGATCGCGCGCGCGCATGCGCAAGCGGCCACGCCCGAGGTGCCCGACGGGCTGCACAGCCCCGCCATGGCCCAGGCCGTGCGCAGTTCATTGGCGCTGGCGTGGACGCTGGCCTGCGCCGCGGCGGCGGCCCTGGTCGTCGGCGCGCCGGCGCTGGCCAGCCTGCTGTTCGGCTGGGGGCGCATGCAGTCCGGGGCGCTCGCGCAAGTGGCCGCGTGGGGGGCCACGGGGGCGTGGGGGCTGCTGCCGCAGGCGTTGGCCGCCGTGGCGCTGACCGTGCTGGCCACGCTGGGGCGGCTGCGCCTGGCGGTGTGGGCGTACGCGTTGGCGCTGGCCGTTTTGTTGCTGGCAGGCGCGGCGGGCCTGCACCAAGGGCGTGCGCTGATGGGTTTGCTCAATATCCTGTTTTGCGGCGTGGCCTTGGCCGCCTGGTGGGGGCTTGGGCCGGTGGCGCGCCAGTGCCTGCCCGTGCGTGCCATGCTGGTGCCTTTGGCGGTGCTGCTCGCCCTGGCCTGCGCCGCCCAGTGGTGGGCTGCGGCAATGGGCGATCTGGGGCGCGCGGCGCTGGTGCGGGACTTTGGAAGAAATCAGGCATTCATGCTTGTCTGTTCAGCATGGTCAGCTATTCTTGTGATAGTTGCAAGCTGGTTCGGGGCGCCGCAGTTGCGTGAGGCCTTGCGGTCATAATCCCGCCCTCATGATCGAGTTTCTGCAGATCACCAACGACCCCGCGCTGGCGCGGCGTTGCGCTGCGCTGCCGGGCATGCGCATGTTCGTCGATCTGGAGCGCCACGGCAAGGCCGAGCGCCAGGCCGGGCGCAGCACGTTCATCAGCACGCACACCCTGGACGACGTGGGCCGCATGCGTTGCGCCCTCGATCAGGCGCCGTTTCACGCGCAAGACGCTGGCTCCAAAGCGCACAAGGCGCGCCTCATGGTGCGGGTGAATCCCCTGCATTCTGGCAGTGCACGAGAAGTCGATGCCGTGCTGGCGCAAGGGGCCGACTGGCTGATGCTGCCCATGTTCCACACGCCCACTGAGCTGCGCACTTTCAGCGCCCTGGTCGCGGGGCGTGCGCCCATCGTCGCATTGCTGGAGACGGCGGGCGCGCTGCGCTCGCTCGAGGCGTGGGTAGCCACGCCCGGTTTGTGTGAGGTGTTCGTCGGGCTCAACGACCTGCACCTCGAGCTCGGCTGCCGCTTCATGTTCGAGCCGCTGGCGCTGGGCCTGCTCGAGCCCGTGGCGGCACAGGCGCGGGAGCGGGGCCTGCGCTTTGGCTTCGGCGGGCTTGCGCGGCTCGACGAGGGGCTGCTGCCGGGGCGCGACGTGCTGGCCGAGCACCTGCGCCTGGGCTCGCAAGCCGTGATCCTCTCGCGCACCTTTCACCGCAGCGACGCGCCGACCACCCTCGAGGAAGCCATTGCCGAGTTGCGACAGGCCGAGGCCGCGCTCGCCGGACGCACGGCGCAGCAGGTACAGGCCGACCGCGCACGCATCGCCGAGCGCATTGCTGCGATCGCCGCGGCCCAGCCTGCAGCGCAGGAAATGCTTCGTAAATGATGAGCTGCAAGCGCTTGCTGGACGTGGCCCTGTCGCTGCTTTTGCTGTGCCTGCTGAGCCCGCTGCTGCTGCTGGCGGCGCTGGCGATCGTGCTCGAAAGCGGCTGCCCCGTGCTGTACCGCCAGACCCGGCTGGGGCTGCACGGAGAGCCCTTCGGCATGCTCAAATTCCGCAGCATGGTCCAGAATGCCGCGGCCATCGGCCCCTACTTCACGCAAACCGACGATCCGCGCATCACCCGCGTGGGGCGCTTCATCCGCCGCACCAGCATCGACGAGCTGCCGCAGCTGTGCAACGTGCTGCGGGGCGAGATGAGCCTGGTCGGCCCGCGGCCCGACGTGCCGGCGCAGCGCGCGCTGTATTCCGACGCCGACTGGGCGCAGCGCTGCAGCGTGCGCCCCGGCATCACCGGCCTCGCGCAGGCGCTGTACCGATCCGAATCGACCGAGGCGCAGCGCCTGGCCGCCGACCTGCGCTACACGCGCGAAGCCTCTTGCTGGCTCGACCTGAAAATCCTGCTCCTGACGCTCAAACGCCTGTCAGGAAAAGGGGGAAACTGAACATGTGCGGCATCTTCGGCTACTGGGATCGGGCGCGGCGCGCCTTGCCGCACGAGGCGCCATAAAAGATCGAAGATTGACTTTATATACCTGTTCATATATATTTTGTCATGCTCGGAAACGAAAGGCCTCTTGAATGGATCGGCAGCAGCTACAAAGACTTGATGACTCTGCCTGCGGACGTTCGACGGTTTTTTGGCTTTGCCTTATCGTTGGCGCAGGCGGGTGACAAGCATGACGCGGCCAAGGCGCTCAAAGGCTTTGGTGGTGCTGGGGTGCTGGAGGTGGTGGAAGACGATGCAGGCGGCACCTACCGTGCCGTGTACACCGTCAAGTTTGCCGAAGCAGTGTTTGTCCTTCACTGCTTCCAGAAAAAAAGCAAGCGCGGCATTGCCGTGCCAAAGGAGGACATGGAGATCATCGAGGCAAGGCTGAAAATTGCCGAAGCGTATGTAAAGGGGGCGCGGAAATGAAAACTCGACTTGTCGATGGCGTTGAAGTGCGCCAAGGCTCAGGCAACGTGTTTGCCGACCTTGGCTTGGCTGATGCCGAAAAACTCAAGATCAAAATGGGTCTTGTCATCGAGATCAGGAAAGCCATGCGCAGCCGTGGTCTGACACAACAGGAAGCTGCCAAACGGATGGGCATTACCCAGCCCAAAGTTTCCGACATGATGCGCGGCGACTTCACCAACCTGTCTGAGCGCAAACTGATGGATTGCCTTACGCGGCTGGGCTACGACATTGAAATCAAGGTGCGACCTGCCAAGGCGGAAGTCGGGCATCTGATGCTTGCGGCGGTTTGATGCCAAGCCTCCAGCGGGCTGTGTCCCGCAAACATAGCGACGTCGTGAGGAAGGCATAAGGCCATGTGCGGCATCTTCGGCTACTGGGATCGGGCGCGGCGCGCCTTGCCGCACGAGGCTCTGCATGCGATGGCGCGCACGCTCGCGCACCGCGGGCCGGACGACGAGGGCATTCACCACCAGCCGCAGCGCGGTGTGGCCCTGGGCAACCGGCGGCTGGCGATCATCGACATCGCCGGTGGGCACCAGCCCTTCGTGAGCGACTGCGGCCGGATCGCCGTGGTGCAAAACGGCGAAATCTTCAACCACGTGGAACTGGCCGCCGAACTGCGTGCACAGGGCGTGCAGCTGCACACACACTCCGACACCGAAGTCATCCTGCGCCTGTACGAGCGCGAAGGCATCGCCTGCCTGCGCCGCCTCAATGGCATGTTTGCGATCGCCATCGACGACGCGCGCGAAGATGCGCTGTACCTGGCGCGCGACCGCATCGGCGTCAAACCGCTGTACGTGGCCGACGACGGGCAGCGGCTGCTGTTTGCTTCAGAAATCAAGGCATTTTGGCCGCAAACGCTTGCAGGGCAAGCACGAGCAGCTATCGACCTGGAAGCAATCCACCATTACCTGAGCTTCAACTACATCCCGCCGCCCTGGACGGCCTACGCCGGCGTGCGCCACCTCATGCCCGGCACCTGGCACAAATACACGCGCGGCCGCCACGTGCACACAGAGCGCTGGTGGAGCCTGGCAGACCAGCGCGAGCGCGAGCAGTGCTTCGAGGACTGGGCCGAAGAATTCCTGGCCCTGCTCGACGACGCCGTGCGCATCCGCCTGCGCGCCGACGTGCCTTTTGGCGCCTTTCTCTCGGGCGGGGTGGATTCGAGCACCATCGTCGCCCTCATGGCGCGGCATGTGCAGGCGCCGGTGCGCAGCTTCAGCATCGGCTTTGCCGATCCGCGCTATGACGAATCCGCCCATGCCGAACTGGCGGCGAGGCGCTTTGGCTGCACGCACACCAGCGAGATGGCCGAACTCAACATGCTGAGCCGCTGGCCACAGGTGCTGCACCAGCTCGACCAGCCGCACGGCGACGCATCCTTCATGCCCACGCTGCGCGTGAGCGAACTCGCGGCGCGGCACGTGAAAGTGGTGCTGACCGGCGACGGCGGCGATGAACTGTTTGCGGGCTACGACAAATACGCCCAGTTCTTCGCCCGGCCCGACGCACTGGCCCTGCCGCAGCCGGCATTCGAGCGTAGCTACTTCGACAGCATTTCGCTCTTCACCCCTGCAGCCAAGAACGCGCTGTACCGCCCCGAGGTGCGCGCACGGCTCGAAGGACTGGACAGCTTCAGCGCCGCTGCGCAGCCCTGGCTGCAAGAGGCGCAGCACTTCGACCGCATCAACCAGGCGCTGTACCTGGACATGCAACTGCTGCTGAGCGGCAACAACCTGGTCAAGCCCGACCGCATGGGCATGGCCGTGGGCCTGGAGGCGCGCACGCCTTTCCTTGACTGGCGCCTGATGGAATTTGCCTTCCGCGCCCGCGGCGCGACCAAGCTGGCGCCGGATGGCGACAAAAAACACTGGTTCAAACGCGCCGTGGCCCCGCTGATCGGCGAAGATCTGGCCTACCGCAAAAAGCAGATGTTCACCGTACCCATAGGCGACTGGTTCCGCACGGAATGCTACCCCTGGCTGCGCAACCTACTTCAAAATAGTGAGCTGCTTATGCAGTCTTTTCAAGTGAAAGAGATAGATTTGATGCTGGAAAAGCACCGATCCGGCAGCGTCAACTACACGCGCGAGTTGCGCGCACTGGCCGCGCTGGCGTTGTGGGCGCAGACCCAGGGACTTGGGCCAGGCATGGCGCCGACCGGAGAGGATCGCGCATGAAGCAGCGGCCTATCTGGCTGTTCGTCTGTTATGGCGGCGGGCACGTCCGGGCCCTGTTGCCCGTGGCTGAGCGCGTGCGCGCTCTGGGTGTGGCCGAGCCGCTGATGCTTGCGCTCACCACGGCGGCGCCAATCGCCCGCGCCCGGGGAGTGCCCACCCTCGGTTTTCGTGACCTTCTCGAGCCCGGTGACCACCTCGCGCTCGCGGTTGGTGAGCGGCTTGCAGATCAACTCACCATGCAGGCCGCCGAGCGGGACGAATCGGTGGCCTACCTGGGCCTGTCCTACACCGATCTCGAGCAACGGCACGGCCCGGTCGAGGCTGCCGAGCGCTACGCGCGCTATGGTCGCCTGGCCTTCCTGCCGCTTACTGTCCTCGAGCGGGCATTGCGGCGGGTGCAACCGGCGCTGGTGCTCGCCACCAACTCGCCGCGCGCGGAGCAGGCTGCGATCGAGTCCGCCCGCGCGCTTGGCATCCCTAGCCTTTGTCTGCTCGACCTCTTTGGCATCTGGGAGCGCGAGCGCCTCGTCCGTGCCGACTATGCCGACGCGCTCTGTGTTTTGAACGGGGCGGTGCGAGCGGCTTTCGTCGCTGCAGGGCGTCCGCCGGAGCAGGTCTTCGTCACGGGCAACCCCGCCTTTGATGGCCTGAGCGACCCTACGCTGCCCGCGCTGGGCGCCGGGCTGCGTCGTGAGGCGGGGTTCGATGGGAAATACGTGCTTTTGCTCGCCACCTCGCCCGAGCCGGAGCGCGTCCCGGGAATCACCGCCGTTGGCGACCCGCAGTGGCCGCGGCGCATCGAGCAGCGTCTGATCGAAACGGTCCGGGGTGACCCGCGGCTCGCGCTTTGGTTGCGCCGCCACCCCAGCGAGCCGCCGGTCGACGTGGTTGACGCCCTCGCGCACCCGCGCATCCGCGTAGCCGGCGCTGAGGTGCCGTTGCACGCCTGGCTGCACGCGGGTGACGAGGTGCTGGTGACGGTTTCAACGGTCGGCGTCGAAGCGGCGCTTGCCGGACGGCCGGTTACGCAGATACGAGGCTCCATCCTCGATGGGTTGAGTCCGTTTGACCGTATGGGCGTGGCCACCCGAACCGTGGGGTGGGATGAATTGGGAAGTGCATGGTCGGGGCCACTGATGGGGCTGAGCAAGGACCAGAATCCGCCGAGCGACTTGGCTCTTTCTGCCACCGATGCAGTGTTGAATGTTGCGCTACGACTCCAATTGGGAGGGACGGGCTCATGAGGCTTCGCGTCATCGAACTGAACGAGGCGCAGCGGCGGTTCGAGGGGCTTGCGCCGAGTTTGCAAGTTGCCAGTGTGAGTCCGGCGTTCGCAGCTGCCGACGCGAGGAGAAGTTCGGCGTTGCGGTGTATCCACGTGGCTCTTGAGTGTTGCGAGTTTGAATGGATGACCTCGGTGCACTTGCAGCCCTTTTTGGGCCGTTCGGATTGGCGAGGTGCCATTTCGCCCTATGGGTACGGTGGCATCCTAACCACGTGCTCGGATCGCGAATGGCTTCAGGAGGCATGGGCGTTCTGGCAGCAGTGGTGTTGCGAGCATGGAGTTGTGGCTGAGTTGGGACGTTTTCATCCGCATTTGGCCTCTGAAGCGGCATTTTTCGGTCGCGTGCACCTGAATCGGCAAACGGTGTCGATAGACCTTCGCTGCGGGGAGATCAGCGCGGGTTTCAACCTGCTGACAAAAAGAAAAATCAGCCGCGCGCGGCGGCATGCGGTGCTGACACGCTGGAGCCGCAACGCCCTCGACTGGGAAAGATTTGGCCGCTTTTACCTTGAGGCGATGGTTGCCATGGGCGCGCAGCCGTTCTACCTGTTCCAAAATTCATACTTCGAAGCGATCCGTCTTTTGCAGCAGTCCCGCCTGTTGATCTGCGAACTGGATGGGGAGTGGCTCTCGGCGGGTATTTACTTGTTCGGAGGCTGTGTTGCGGAGTATCACCTCGGTGCCAGCAGTCCAAGCGGAAAGTCGATTGGCACGCCTTATTTGATGCAATGCGTTGCAGCGGAAGCGGCGCAGTCTGAGGGGCTCGATTGGCTTTATCTCGGCGGGGGGACGGATACGAGAGAAGACAACTCTTTGTTGTTTTACAAACTTGGGTTTTCTCGGATCACTCGAAGCTTTTATGTCGGCGAAGCGGTTCATGACCCCGAAACCTATTGGGCGCTCGCGGCGCAGCGTGGGTACAGTCTCGAGACGCCGCCGCCACGAGTGCTGCTGGACTAATCAGCATTCATGTGGAGCATTCATGACGCGCGATCCATTGTGGGAAGAAATTTTTACCGAGCGCGCATGGGGGCGATACCCCAGCGAGGACCTCGTTCGGTTCGGTGCACAGCGGCTAGGCCATCGGCAGCCTCGAAGCGATGTGCGGGTGCTGGAGGTTGGCTTCGGAACTGGCGCCAATCTTTGGTACTTCGCCCGCGAGGGATATTCTGTTGCGGGATTGGAGGGTACCGAAGCGGGCTGCCGAAGGGCTCGTTCCCGCCTCGATCTGGAGGTGCCTGGATGGAATCGCGTCGTGAGCGAAGAATGTTTGCGTGTCGGCGACATGTGTGAACCTATGCCGTGGGCTACCGACACGTTCGACGCGGTGGTCGACTGTAACGCCGTCATGTGTGTCGACCATGCATCGGCCTGCGAGGTCTACGCTGAAATGCATCGAGTGTGTCGGCCTGGTGGGTGGCTCTATGCTCGAACTCCGGCTTCAGGGACTTGGGGCGAAGGGACCGGTGAGGCATGCGGTCATCACGCATGGCGTTGCTCGGAGGGGCCATTCTCGGGCACAGGCATAGCTCGATTTGCAACGGAGTCCGATTTGCCCCTCTTGTTTGCGTCGTGGGAGTTGGTGAGTGTCGAGCAGGCATCGCGAACCCTGGAAGGCCGCCAAAAGATACACATCGAATGGGTTGTCATTGGGAGAAAGGCGTCGACGTGACCAGCCTCACCATCGCCACCATCTGCGCGCGCGGCGGTAGCAAGGGCTTGCCGCGCAAGAATGTGCAGCCGTTCGCGGGCAAGCCGCTCATCGTGCACAGCATTGAGCAAGCGCAGGCCTGCGCCCAGATCACCGGGGTGTATGTTTCGACGGACGATGAGGAAATCGCGGCAGTGGCCGAGGCGGCAGGGGCCATCGTGCCCTACCGGCGACCGACGGAGCTGGCTTCCGACGAGGCGAGCAAGCTCCCGGTCATCGAACACCTCTTGCAGCACCTCGAAGCGTCGGGCCTCGCTATTGCCACAGTGGTTGACCTGCAGCCCACCTCGCCGCTGCGCACCGCCGAAGACATTGCCGGCGCGCTGGCCGTGTTCGCCGAGACCGCTGCTGAACTTGTCGTGAGCGTCACTGAGCCTTCGCACAACCCCTACTACACGCTGGTCGAGGCGCAGCCCGACGGCACGCTTGCACTGTCCAAACCCGCGGCTTTCGCGCGGCGGCAGGATGCGCCGACCGTCTGGGGGCTCAATGGCGCGATTTATGTCTGGCAGCGCGCAGCCATCGCGCGCGCCGTGCGAGACGGTTTCTGGAGCGTCCCTGTGCGGGCCTATGCCATGCCGCGCGCGCGTTCGGTCGACATTGATGACCGGTTTGACCTCGAACTCGCCAATTGGCTGTACCGGCACACGCTCAACCCCGATTCCGAGGATTGAATCCATGCCCGACGTGTTCATCATTGCCGAGGCCGGCGTCAACCACAACGGCCGTCTCGATCTCGCACTCGCGCTCTGCGACGCCGCCCGCGCCGCAGGTGCCGACGCGGTCAAGTTCCAGACCTTTCGCGCGGAGGACGTGGTGACGCCGAGCGCTGCGACGGCTGACTACCAGCGCACCAACACCGGAGCGACGAGTCAGTTCGAAATGATCCGCGCGCTCGAACTCGACTTTGATGCTCACGCGCGCATCGCTGAGCATTGCGCGCAGATCGGTATCGAGTTCTTTTCGACACCCTTTTCGGAGGCTGCCGTCGACGAACTTGTCACCCTCGGCGTGCGGCGTCTCAAGCTGCCCTCGGGCGAGTTGACCAACCGGCCACTGCTTGAACGCGCGGCCGACGCCGGTTTGCCGTTGCTCGTCTCCACCGGCATGGCCACGCTCGGTGAGGTGCACGAGGCGCTGGGCTGGATCCGCGCGCGCTGGGCAGCCACGAGCCACGTCGGCGACACTGCGCCTGTGCTCACGGTGTTGCATTGCACCTCGGCCTATCCCGCGCCTGCTGACGCACTCAACCTGCGCGCAATTCTGACGCTCGCACAGGCCACGGGTCTGCCCGTGGGCTATTCGGACCATTCCCAAGGTGTCGAGGCAGCGCTGGCTGCCGTAGCGCTGGGCGCGCAGGTGATCGAAAAGCACCTCACGCTCGACCAAAACCTGCCCGGCCCCGACCACAGCGCGTCCGCCGACCCGTCTGAGTTCACGAGACTGGTGGCGGGCATCCGCATGGTCAGTTCCATGCTGGGCGACGGAGTGAAGCGGCCGCAATCCATTGAGGCGAACACGCGCGATGTCGCAAGGCGAAGCGTGGTCGTTATACGTGATCTTCCTGCAGGCCACGTGCTCGGCGCGGCCGACCTCGCTTTGCGCCGGCCCGGCACAGGCCTGCCGCCATCGGCGCTCGCGTTCTTGCCCGGGCGGCGGCTGCAGGGCCCGGTAGCGGCCTGGACGACGCTTACGATGGAGCAGCTTGCACCATGAGCGTTCCGATCGCACCCCGCAGTGTGTTCTACGTCACGGGCACCCGCGCCGATTTTGGCTTGATGGCGGATGTGCTCGCACGCATCCATGCTCATCCGGGGTTGCAGCTCAAGCTGGCCGTCACCGGCATGCACCTGAGCCCGGCGTTCGGCGATACGGTGCGCGAGATTGAGGCGAGTGGCCTGCCAATCGTTGCGCGCATCCCGACCGAGGTCGAATCGCGCAGCCCTGCGGCCATGGCGCGCGGCATTGGTCAAATGGTGGTGGCGCTCACTGAGGTGCTCGAACGCGAACACCCTGACCTGATGCTCCTCGTCGGCGACCGCGGCGAAATGCTTGCTGGTGCCATCGCTGCGCTGCATCTGGGCATTCCCAATGTGCATCTGCATGGGGGGGAGCGCTCGGGCACGGTCGATGAGCCGGTGCGCCATGCCATCACCAAGCTCAGCCACTGGCACTTCGTCGCCACCGCAACCTCGCGGGAACGGGTGATTCGCCTGGGCGAGCGGCCCGAGCACGTGTGGGTGACCGGGGCGCCCAGCCTCGACGGGCTTGGCGCTGTGCTCGACGCACCGCGCGAGCAGACGCTCGCGCGTCTCGGCCTTGGGGCTGGCGCGCGTTATGCCCTGGTGTTGTTTCACCCGGTGGTGCAGCAAATGCACGACGCGGCCACTCAGACCCATGCACTGGCTGAGGCGCTTGAGCGTGTGGCGGGCGAGCACGACCTGCATCTCGTCTGGCTTGAACCCAATGCCGATGCGGGCTCAGGCGGCATCTTGCAGGCGCTGGACGCGGCTACGGCGCGCCTCGGCGATCGGCTCGTTCGTATCACCCACCTTGCGCGCGAACATTACCTCGAAGCGCTGCGCCACGCCGAGGTGCTGGTGGGTAACTCGTCCTCGGGCATCATCGAGGCGGCGTCGCTCGGCACCCCCGTGGTCAACATCGGCGACCGGCAGCGATGCCGTGAACGCAATGCCAATACCCGGGACTGCAGGGTCGACGTGCTGGCGATCGAAGGAGCGTTGCGGCAGGCGCTGCTCCATGGGCGATCTTCCCCCACCAACGTTTACGGTGACGGGCATGCAGTCGAGCGCATCATCCGCCTGCTGGTCGAGACGCCGTTGGCGGCGGACCTGCTCGAGAAAGTCAACACGTATTGAGAACGTCGCCCGATGAATGACAGCCTTACGCCTTTGTGCCTGCCACCCGATACGCCCTGGGGTGAGGCGCTCGCTCGCCTCAATCAGATGGGGAGCGGTATCCTGCTCGTCGTTGACGCCTCGGGCCGGCTCCTGCGCACTGTGACCGATGGCGATCTGCGCCGTGCCGTGCTTGCTGCGTTGGCGACGCAGATGCCGGTTTCCGCGCTGCCGACCAAGCCGCCCGTGGTGGCCGATGAGAATGCGGGCGCCGAGGTCTTGCTGCGTCTCATGGACATGCACGCGATCGACCATGTGCCCGTCTGCGATGCAGAGGGCCATGTGCGCGACCTAGTCACTCGGCGCGAGCTCTCGCAGCGCATCTGGCTATCGTCGCCCCATCTGGGAGAGGAGGAGACAGCCTTCGTCGAGGAGGCCTTCCGCACCAACTGGATTGCGCCTCTCGGGCCGCACGTCGATGCTTTCGAGAAGGAACTCGCCACCCATGTGGGCGTGGGCCATGCTGCGGCCCTGAGTTCGGGCACCGCGGCAATTCACCTGGGGTTGCTGCTGCTGCATGTGCAGCCGGGTGATACGGTGTTCTGCTCGTCGCTCACCTTCGTCGGCAGCTGCAACCCCATACTTTACTGTGGCGCGCAGCCTGTGTTCATTGACTCCGAACCCGACACTTGGAATATGTCTCCGGCGGCGCTCGAGCGCGCCTTTGCCTGGGCAAAGGCTGCGGGGCGGCTACCACGTTGCGTGATCATTGTTAATCTCTATGGCCAGAGTGCTGACATGGACGCGCTGGTGCCAATTTGTGACCGGTATGGCGTTCCAGTGCTTGAAGACGCTGCGGAATCGTTGGGTGCGCGTTACAAGGGCCGCGCAAGCGGGACTTGGGGCCGAGTGGGTATTTTTTCGTTCAATGGCAACAAAATTATCACCACTTCGGGCGGCGGCATGCTGGTGTCTGAAGATGCTGAACTGATCATCCGCGCCCGCAAGCTTGCCACTCAGGCGCGTGAGCCTGCTCGGCACTATGAGCACAAGGAAACGGGCTTCAACTATCGCATGAGCAATGTGCTCGCTGGAATTGGGCGCGGACAATTGCGTGTTTTGGAGCAGCGTGTGGCGCAGCGTCGGCAAGTGTTTGAGCGGTATCGTGCGGCCCTCAGCGATCTGTCTTTCGTGCACTGGATGCCCGAGCCCAAAGGCTGGTGCAGTACGCGCTGGCTGAGTTGTTTCACTATTGACGCCTACGAACCGACGATCGGTGAAGCCATCATGCGAACCTTGGAGCGTCACAGTATAGAGGCGCGTCCCGTTTGGAAACCAATGCACTTGCAGCCGTTGTTTGCCGGTGCACCGTTTTTTGCCCATGCGCCATCAGAGGACGTTGCGCAGCGCTTGTTCCGTACGGGGGTCTGTTTACCTTCGGGCTCGAACATGTCTGCGGAACAGCAAGACAGAGTAATAGAGCACTTGCGCCGTGCGTTGATGTCTGTGGGTGGCTGAAATGGGCGTTGTGCGCCCCAAACTGTCCTTTAGCGCGCTCCTGCCCCTGGCGCTGGACCTCCTGCTCGTGCTCCTGGCCTGGTGGGCCGCGTTCTGGCTGCGCTTCAATCTGGATATACCCGACGAATATCTGCGCGTGGCGCTGCATGGCGCGGTGCTGGCCTTGCCCGCGCATGCCGCGGCCTTGTGGGGTCTGGGGGTGTATAGGCAGGTGTGGCGCCATACGGGCCTGCCCGAGTTGCGGCGCCTGGTGGGGGCGGTGCTGCTGGGCGCGGTGCTCACGGCGGCCTTGATCTTTATGGCGCGCGTTGCGGATTTTCCGCGTTCCGTGCTGCTGTTGCATCCTTTGCTGGCGCTGCTGCTGCTGGGTGCGGCGCGGGTTGGGCAGCGTCTGTATTTCGAGCGGCACGAGGGGGCGGCTCGCACGGGGCGGCCGCTGTTGGTGGTGGGTACGCTGAACGAGGCGGCGGCGGCCCTGCGCGCGCTCAAGGGCAGCAGCCAATGGCGGGTGGTTGGCATCGTGTCGCCGTTGGCTGCGGAGCAGGGGCGCTCGCTGCAAAACCTGCCTGTGCTGGGCGACCTGTCGGCACTGCCGCAGGCGTGTCGCGCGATGGGCGTGCGTACGGCCCTGGTGGCGAGTCTGCCGGGTTCGGCAGCGCGCCGGGATGCCTTGCTGCAGTCGGTGGAGGGGGGCTTAACCCTGCTCACCTTGCCGCAGCCCGACGATTGGCTGAGTGCTGGTACCGAGGGTCCGCGCAAAGTCCAGCTCGAAGACCTGCTAGGCCGCGCGCCCGTGCAGCTCGACGTGCGCGGCCTGTCGGAGCTGTTTGCGGGGCAGACGGTGCTCGTCACGGGCGCGGGTGGCTCCATAGGCGCCGAACTGTGCCGGCAGATCGCGCGCTTTGGCGTGGCGCGGCTGGTGTGCGTGGACATGTCCGAAATCGCCATCTACCAGCTCGAGCAGGAGCTGCGCGCCACGCACCCGCAGATGCAGGGGCTCTACTACACGGCCAATGTGCGCGAATACGAACGTTTGCGCGCCATTGCCGCGCAGCACCGCCCCGCCGTGGTGTTCCATGCCGCGGCGTACAAGCATGTGCCGCTGATGGAGGACGGCAACGAGGTCGAGGCGCTGCGCACCAACGTGCTCGGCACGCTGCACGCCGCGCGTGTGGCGGGCGAGGTCGGGGCGGCGCGCTTCGTGCTCGTGTCCACCGACAAGGCGGTGAACCCCACGAGCGTCATGGGCGCGAGCAAGCGCCTGGCCGAGCGCGTGCTGCAGGGCGTGGCGGCGCAGTGGCCGGGCACGCAGTGCGTGGCGGTGCGCTTTGGCAACGTGCTGGGCTCAAGCGGCTCGGTGGTGCCGCTGTTTGCGGCGCAGATCGCGCGCGGCGGGCCGGTCACGGTCACGCACCCCGAGATGGTGCGCTACTTCATGACCATCCCCGAGGCGGCGCAGCTCGTGTTGCAGGCGGGGCTCATGGGGCGCTCGGGCCAGATTTACGTGCTCGACATGGGCGAGCCGGTCAAAATCGTCGAACTCGCGCGCATGATGATTCGCCTGTCGGGCCAGACCGAGGACGCGGTGCCGATTGCCTTCACGGGCCTGCGCCCGGGCGAAAAACTCTACGAAGAGCTGCTCGCCGACGACGAAACCACCGAACCCACGCCGCACCCCAAGCTGCGCGTGGCCAAGCTCGGCGCCGATGGCGGGCTCGCCGCACAGGTGGTGGAGCAATGGCTGCAACAGGCCGGCCCCGCGCCCGACGCCGCGGCCCTGCGCGCCTGGCTGCAGACGCTGGTGCCGGAATACCGGCCGCGTTGAGCGGCTTTTCAGACCCGGGCGCTGCGCTTGCGGCTAATACAAAAACAATAGCTGCTTGCGCTTTATTTATCAGGGCAAAAGGCCAAAAACACTCAAAAATCGCAAGCCTTGGCAGGCACAGCCTCAGCCGCCGCGCCGCGCGGGGCGGCGGCTACTGCACGATGCCCAGCTTTTGCAGCAGGTCACCCACCAACTCCAACCGCACCAGCGGGTTGTCCAGCGCCATCAGGTTTTGCTTGAGCTCGAGCGGCACGGGCAGCAGCTCGGCCCAGCGGTTCGCGACCCAGCCGCAGTCGTTGAGCTGTGCTGCCGTGGGGTGGAGCGCGGTGGCGTCTTGCGCAGTGCGAACGTGCAGCGTGTCCTGGAGCTGGGCGAGCGCCGTGGCCGTGTGCGCGAGGTCGGGCGGAATCGCCACGGGCGGGTCGGCGGGCAGTTGTTGCACGTCGGCAACCCACAAGCCATGCGGCAGGCGCTGAGAGTGCAGGATGCGAAAGCGCTCGGCGCCGCGGCAGCGCAAGGTGATCAGCCCGGGCTGCGGCGTCTGGAGCTGTTCGATGTGCGCGAGCGTGCCTACTTCGCAGAGCTGTTCCTCGGGTGCGCCGGCCTGGCGCACCTCATGCCCGGCGCGCAGCGCGACCACGCCGAACGGCGCCGCGGCGCGCTGGCACTTGCGCACCATGTCGAGGTAGCGCACCTCGAACACGCGCAGCGCCAGTTCGCCGCCCGGGAAAAGCACCGCGCCCAGCGGAAACAGGGGCAGCGAGGAGAGGGTGAGGTGTTGGGTCATGGGCCGAACATTGTGCCCGCTATCATCCCACGCAGCGTTTCTTTTTCCGGGTTGTCCATGTTGTACGAAATTGCCACTTTTTTGCTCGACCTCGTCGGCGGCCTGCTGACGGGCGCGTGCTTGCTGCGCTTTTACATGCAGTGGCAGCGCGTGTCGTTTGCCAATCCGCTCGGGCGCGTGGTGATGGCGCTGTCCGACTGGCTGGTGCTGCCGCTGCGGCGCGTGCTGCGCGCGGTGCGTGGCTGGGATTGGGCCAGCCTCGTGGCGGCGCTGCTGCTGCAGCTGGCGCAGTATGGCTTGCTGTGGCTGCTCATGGGCGCGGGCGTGGCCTGGGTCTGGCTGCTGTGGCTGGCCTTGTTCGGCCTGGTGCGCGTGGCGATCACGGGGCTCATGGGCTTGCTGCTCGTGTTTGCCGTGCTCAGCTGGATGCCGGCGCGCGCGCCGCTGGCCGACGTGGTCGCGCGGCTGTGTGCGCCCGTGCTGCGGCCCTTGCAGCGCATCATTCCGCCGCTGGGCGGCGTGGATTGGTCGGCCCTCGTGGCACTGGTGCTGCTGCAGATCGCCCTGATCGTGCTCGGGCATGTGCAGGCCAGCGTGCTTTTAAGATGAAAATGGCCGTCAGCGCTTGATAGACAAGCGCTGGCAGCTCATCTTTCGGGAGTCTTTGCGATGGGCGCGTCAGGCCACCGCGTCGCTTGGCAGGCGCTGCAGCATGGCCAGGCTCGAAGCGACGACGTTGCGCAGCTCGCGGCGGTCGCAGATGAAGTCGAGCGCGCCTTTTTGCAGCAGGAACTCGGCGCGCTGAAAACCCTCGGGCAAGGTTACGCGCACGGTGGATTCGATCACGCGCGGGCCGGCAAAGCCGATCAGCGCCTTGGGCTCGGCGATCACGATGTCGCCCAAAAAGGCAAAGCCTGCGCTTACGCCGCCCATGGTCGGGTCGGTGAGCACGCTGATGTAGGGCAGGCCTTTTTTCGCGAGCCGCCCCAGCGCGGCGTTGGTCTTGGCCATTTGCATGAGCGAGAGCAGGCCCTCCTGCATGCGCGCGCCGCCCGTGGCGGTGAAGCACACGAAGGGCACTTTCTGCTCGATCGCGGTTTCCACGCCGCGCACGAAGCGCTCGCCCACCACGCTGCCCATGCTGCCGCCCATGAACTCGAACTCGAAGCACGCGGCGATGAGGTTGATGCTCTTCACGGCGCCGCCCATCACGACCAGCGCGTCGGTTTCGCCGGTCTGCTCCAACGCTTCCTTGAGGCGCTCGGGGTACTTGCGGCTGTCCTTGAACTTGAGCGCATCCACGGGCAGCACCTCTTGGCCGATTTCGTAGCGGCCTTCGGCGTCCAGAAAGGCGTTGAGGCGCGCGCGTGCGCCAAGGCGGTGGTGGTGGCCGCATTGCGGGCAGACGTTGAGGTTGTGTTCGAGGTCGGTCTTGTAGAGCACGGCCTCGCAGCTCGGGCACTTGATCCACAGCCCCTCGGGCATCTGGCGGCGTTCTTTGGCAGGCGTTTGCTGGATTTTGGCGGGCAGGAGTTTTTCGAGCCAGGACATGGGGTGCTCCTTTGCAGGCGGGGAGGGGATTATGCGGCGTCCAGCGCCTTGCGGATCGGGCGCAGAAAGTCCACGGCCACGGGTACGACTTTTTCGTAGGGCTGGGGCTCGATCAGCTCGATGATGCGGCTGCCGATCACGACGGCGTCGGCCACGCGGCCGATCGCCTGCGCGCTGGCCGCGTCGCGGATGCCAAAGCCCACGCCCACGGGGATGTGCACGTGTTGGCGGATGCGTGGCAGCATCTGCCCGACGGCGCCGGTGTCGAGCGCGCCCGAACCGGTCACGCCCTTGAGCGAGACGTAATAGACATAGCCGCTCGCCACCGCCGCGACCTGCTTCATGCGCTGCTCGGTCGAGGTGGGTGCGAGCAAAAAGATCAGGTCCATGCCCTGCGCGCGCAGCTGCGCGGCGAATTCGGCGCATTCCTCGGGTGGGTAATCGACGATGAGCACGCCATCGACGCCCGCGGCTGCCGCATCGCGCACGAAGGCGCCTGCACCGTGCAGCTGGTCGTAGCGCTCGACCGGGTTGGCGTAGCCCATGAGCACCACGGGCGTGCTGTCGTTGTGCTTGCGGAATTCGCGCACATGCTGCAGCACCTGCGCCATGCCCACGCCCAGGGCGAGGGCTTTTTCGCCGGCGCGCTGGATCACGGGGCCGTCGGCCATGGGGTCGGAAAAAGGCACGCCCAGTTCGATGATGTCGGCACCGGCCTCGACCATGCCCAGCATCAGTGCCGGCGTGATGTCGGCAAACGGAAAGCCTGCGGTCACGTAAGGGATCAGCGCCTTGCGGCCTTGCGCCTGCAGCGCGGCAAAAGTGGTTTCGATACGGCTCATTTGGCTACTTTGACACTGTGTTCACTGCCTTTCACGCTTTGCCCCTGGCAGCTTGGGCGGCAGAAAAAGTCGGCGCCGCCAAGGTCGGCCACCGTGCCTATGTCCTTGTCGCCGCGGCCCGAGAGGTTGACCAGGATGGATTGCTCAGGCCGCATGGTCTTGGCCAGCTGCATCGCGTAGGCCACGGCGTGGCTCGATTCGAGCGCGGGGATGATGCCCTCGGTGCGGCACAGGTAGTGGAACGCCGCGAGCGCCTCTTGGTCGGTGATGCCCACGTACTCGGCGCGCCCGATCTGCTGCAGCCAGGCGTGCTCGGGGCCGACGCCGGGGTAGTCCAGGCCCGCGCTCACGCTGTGCGTCTCGATGATCTGGCCGTTGGCGTCTTGCAGGATGTAGGTGCGGTTGCCGTGCAGCACGCCGGGGCTGCCGCGCTGCAGCGAGGCCGCGTGGCGACCCGTGTCGAGCCCCGCGCCCGCAGCTTCGACGCCGATCAGGCGCGTGTTTTCATACGGGATGTAGGGGTGGAAGATGCCCATGGCATTGCTGCCGCCGCCCACGCAGGCCACGACCACGTCGGGCTGGCCCGAGAGTGCATTTTGCGCGACGAGCATGGCGGGCATCTGCTCTATGCACTCCTTGCCAATCACGCTCTGGAAGTCGCGCACCATCATGGGGTAGGGGTGCGGGCCGGCCACGGTGCCGATGATGTAGAAGGTGTCGTCCACGTTCGCGACCCAGTCGCGCATGGCTTCGTTGAGCGCGTCCTTGAGCGTCTTGCTGCCCGACTCCACGGGCACCACGGTCGCGCCGAGCAGTTTCATGCGATAGACGTTGGGGCTTTGGCGCTTGACGTCTTCGGCGCCCATATAGACCACGCATTCGAGCCCGTAGCGCGCGCAGATGGTGGCCGTGGCCACGCCGTGCTGGCCTGCGCCGGTCTCGGCGATGATGCGCTGCTTGCCCATGCGCCGCGCGAGCATGGCCTGGCCGATCACGTTGTTGATCTTGTGCGCGCCCGTGTGGTTGAGGTCTTCGCGCTTGAGGTAGATCTGCGCGCCGCCCATTTCGCGGCTGGTGCGCGCGGCGTGATAGACCGGCGTGGGGCGGCCCACGAAATGGCGCAATTCGTAGTGGAATTCGGCCAAAAAATCGGGGTCGTTCTGGTAGCGCGCGTAGGCTTGGCGCAGCTCGTCGATGGCGTGCGTGAGGGTTTCGCTGACGAAGCTGCCGCCGTAGGGGCCGAAGTGGCCCGAGGCATCAGGTTGCTGGTAACTGGACATGGGTGCTGTTGGCGAGTTGGGCATCGGCCGCGCGCACGGCGACAACGAAGCGGTGGATCTTTTCGGCGCTTTTCACGCCCTTGAGGGGGCGGCCATCGGGGCCGTCCTGTTCCACGCTCGAGCTGACGTCAACGGCCAGCGACAGGCAGCGTGGGCGCACCTGGGCGATGCCATCGATCACGTTTGCAGGCGTGAGTCCACCAGACAAAACGAGGTGAGCGTTGACGTTTGGTGGCAGGAGTGACCAATCGAATGCCTTGCCGCCGCCGCCATAGCCCTCGACGTGGGCGTCGAGCAAAATGGCCTGGGCGCGAGAATGTTGCTGCGCGTATTCTACGAGGTCGAACTGCGCGGCCTGCGCGCCGATAGGGATGCGCGCCGCGCGCAGGTAAGGGCGGGCGCCGCAGCCGCTTGCGGCCCAGCACTCCTCGGTCGTCTCATCTCCATGAAATTGCACGATAGCGCCCGCCACAAGGTTGCAAGAAGCTATCACAAAAGAAGCACTTTCGTTGACCACGAGCAACACTGGCGTCACGAAAGGCGGCAGGCGCTTGGCCAAGGCTGCGGCGCGTTCAGGCGCCACGTAGCGCGGGCTTTTCTGGTAGAGCACGAAGCCGATCGCATCCGCGCCAGCGGCGACGGCCGCATCCACGTCCTGCTCGCGCGTGAGGCCGCAGATTTTGATGCGCGTGCGTTGTGCGGCGGGGCGCAGGGATTGAAACGGCTGGCTGGACAGGTCGGTAGCAAAACTCATGGCAGCCAATCATACGCAGGGCTGCGCTCAGGCAGGCCCCAGTGCGGCGCATAGACCGGCCCCAGAAAATACAAGCCGTCGGGCGCGAAGGTGGGCGCGGCGGCGCTGCGCGAGCGCGCCGCGAGTACCTGCGCCATCCACTGCGGCGGCTGGCTGCCCTGGCCTATGGCGACGAGGCAGCCCATGATGTTGCGGATCATGTGGTGCAAGAAGGCGTCGGCCTGGAACTCGAAGCGCCAGTAGCAGGGCTGCCATCCGCCCCCAGCGGCTGCGTCGGCGCTGGCGGGGCACGTTGCCGGCGTTGCGCCGCGGCGCGAGATCGCGATGCGCTGCAGGGTTTTGACGGGCGATTTGGCCTGGCAGGCTGCGGCGCGAAAGGCGCTGAAATCGTGCTCGCCGAGCAGGTATTCGGTCGCTTCTTGCATCGCGGCGAGGTTCAGCGGCTGAAACACCCAGCCGACCCGCCCGGCTTCGACGCTGGGGCGCACGGGCGACTGCAGCAGCACGTAGGCGTAGCGCCGCGCCACCGCGCTGGCGCGTGCGTGGAAGGCGTCGGGCACGGGTTGCGCCCATTGCACGGCGATGTCGGGCGGCAAAAAGGTGTTGGTGCCGCGCACCCACGAAAACGCCGTGCGTGCAAGCGGCGTGTCGAAGTGCACCACCTGCATGAGCCCATGCACCCCGGCATCGGTGCGGCCCGCGCACAGCGTGCGCACTGGCGCGGGCTGTGCGGCAAAGCGCGCAAGCGCGGCTTCGAGCTTGTCCTGCACGGTGTTGCCCGAAGGCTGGCTTTGCCAGCCGTCATAGGCCTGGCCGTTGTAGCTGACGCCGAGCGCGATCCTCATCCGGCGGGCAAGAAAAGATCGCTGTGCAGCGCGCTCTGGCAGGCGACAGGTACGGGCAGCCTCAGCAACTCAGCCGATTTCATTCAGCAGGCGTTGTGCACGTTCTTTCAGCGTGCCGGAGGCTTCGGCGAGCACTTCCTCGATCAGCTCGCGTGCGCCTTCGGTGTCGCCAATGGAGTGGAACTCCTGCGCCAGCGCAAGTTTGGTCGCCAGCGGATCTTGCGCCGAAGGTTCGGCTTCGGCGCCCGTGCTGGGCGTGGGGGCTTCCGCGCTGGCAGGCCTTGTGTCCAGGTCCAGCGACAGATCGCCGAGGTCGAATGCCATCGGTTCGGGAGCGGATGTTTCCACCGTTCCACCAAGAGGTGTGGGTGCCGTTGCCAGCAAGTCCAGGTCGCCGGTGGAAAAATCGAGTTCGGCAAGCATGGGTTCTGCGTCCGGGGCGGGCTGCTGCGGCGCTGCTTCAGCTGCGGCCTCTGCTGGGGCGACCGGAGGTTCTGCCATGGCCGCGGAAAAATGCTCCGCCGCCACTCCCGAGTCTGGCGGTGCAGCGGCCTCACTTGCTGTGGCGGTAAGGTCAAAAGCATCTTTCTGGGCGTCGTGCGGAGAGGCCAGTGCGGCAGTTGGACCGTCGGACATCGCGGGCGCTGGGGTGGCTGGGCTGGCTGCGTGCGTTGGTTCCACTGCGTCCAGGTTAAGGTCCAGCTCGGGCAAGGCAGCCCCCGATGCTTCAGCAGTACCCGAAAAAGTGCTGGGGAAAGCGCTGGGAAGTGAGCTGGGGATGGCGTCTGCTGTGGCGCCGAGTTGCGTGGCAGCCTTGGGCGCGCCGCCCGGTTGGTACAGCGCGTTTGCAGGCTCCAGCGCCCGGCCCAGATCGGCAATGCGCGCCCAGTCGGGCCCTTCTCCCTGGGTGAGTTTGAAAACCTCGGTAGCCACGGCTTCCAGGGCTTTGCGGTCTTGCCTTTTGGCGTAAATCTCGCCGAGCTTGACGTGGACGGGCACACGCTCGGGATGGTGGCGCAAGGCTTCCTTGAGGATTTCCTCGGCCTGCAGGTCGCGGCCATAGGCCAGATAGACGTCGGCCTCGGCCACAGGGTCGATGTCGCCGACGGCGTCGAGCTGGCTGGGTGAGTACGCCATGGAGGACGCACCCGTGCTCATGTCGCTGCTGGCGGTGTCCACGCGCTGGCCACCGCTGACGCCGAAGAAGGAGTCGGGCTGCAGGCGGCTTTCCATGAAGCTGCTGTCCAGACTTTCCTTTTTGCGCCGCTGTTGCGCCACACGGTAGGCACCATAGCCGAGCAGCAAGACCGCCAGACCTCCCGCGGCGGGCAGCAGGGGCTCCTCGAGGAGGCTGGAGACGAAGCCGGATTCTGGAACCGGCGCAGGCGCGGGCGTGGGTTTGGAGGCTGGAGCGGATGCGGCCGCGATGGGTGCAGCACTGGCAGTGGGCGCGGCGGCAGAGGCGGCGGAGGCCTGCTCTGCGGGCGCCAGGCCGGCGCTTGCGATGGCGGCCCCGGAGGCGGCTTCCTTCGGGGCGGAGGCCATTGCTGCGGGGCTGGCCGTGCCCGCTGTGGAGGCGGCTGCAGCCGCAGGCGCGGCGTTGCCTGCAGATGCCGCATTGAGTTTGTTCAGTTCCGCGATGTTTTGGGACAGCTCGGCGACCCGCGTGGAGGTTTCGCGGGCCTGTTTTTCTTTGGCCAGCTGGTCTTCCGCCGATTTCTGGCCGGGTGCAGCATCTTTGGAGAGCAGCAATTTGTCCGGGCCGGCGCCCGCGGGCTTTTTGTCTTCGACCACGGCTTGCACGCTGCCGCTGGCGGAGCGCTGCGCAGGCGCGACGTCGGTTTTGGGGGCTGCGGAGGCCAGCTTGCGGCGGAAGCTGTTGAAGTCGCGGCTTTGCGCAGCCAGGATTTGCCGCGCTTGCGCGGGCGCGACAGACTGCGCGGCCGCCTCGTCGGGCAATTGCAGCACGGCACCGGCCTTGATGCGATTGGCATTGCCATCGATGAATGCGTTCGGGTTGGAGCGCAGCAAGGCGACGATCATCTGGTCCAGCGAAACGCTCGCCGGGCGATGCGCTTCGGCAATGCGGCTGGCCGTGTCGCCGGGGCGGACCGTGATGCTTCCTGTGTCCGCAGCAGAGGCCGGCGCGGGTTGCACCGGGCGTGCGCGGTCTCGCGCAGCAGAGCTACCCGTGCTGGTCGGACCGGTGCCTGCGGCCGTAGCACGGGCAGCGGCTGTTTGCGAAGATGGGGCAGGCAGCTGTGCCGCCGCGGTGACTTCCGGGGGCGCCCGGTGCGATACCGGGGGGTCGAGCAAAATGGTGTAGTTGCGCACCAGTCGGCCCGCGCTCCAGGAGGCGTCGAGCACCAGATCGAGAAACGGATCGTTCACGGTGCGAGAGCTCGTCACCAGCAAAAAAGCGCTGCCATCGGGGCGACGCTTCAGCACGATCTGCACCCCGTTCATCAAGGGCGAAAACTCCACCCCCTGGGCACGAAAAACTTCCGCAGACGCCGGCCGTGTCTGCAGACTGCCCGCCTCTTCTTCCGTGACTTGGGGTAGATCGATTTCGGCGCGCAGGGGTTCGCCCAGCGCCGACTTGACGCTCAGGCGCCCCAGGGCAAGGGCCGATGCATCGCTGCTGTACAAGCCAAGCGACAGTGTGGCAGCGGCTGCCAGGGCGGAAAGTTTCCAACGATGCATGGAGTTCATCAGCAAAAGTGGTGTGGTGTGGCGGTTTGCTTCTTGGACTTGGCTCCATCCAGCGGAAGGAAGGCTTCCCTAGAACAACCAGGCTGCAAGAACCATAGCAGCAATGCATGGCCCTGGCAAGTCTGCATGGTGCATGGGTTCTGCACGTGATGTTTGCCCGTACGCCAGGCGGGAGCAGGCGTTGTCAGCAGGCAACGCCTGGTAAACATCTGTATCCGCTGGCGCAGCGGATTCGATCACACCTTCTCAAGCCTGCAGCAGGATGCGCAGCATGCGCCGCAGCGGCTCCGCGGCGCCCCAGAGCAACTGGTCGCCGATCGTGAAGGCGCCCAGGTATTCGGGGCCCATCGCGAGCTTGCGGATGCGGCCCACGGGGATGGTGAGGGTGCCCGTCACGGCCACGGGGGTCAGGTCCTGCAGCGTGGCTTCACGGTGGTTGGGGACGACTTTGACCCAGGCGTTGTCTGCGGCGATCATGGCCTCGATGTCGGCCACGGGTACGTCTTTTTTCAGCTTGAAAGTCAGTGCCTGGCTGTGGCAGCGCATCGCGCCCACGCGCACGCAAAAGCCATCGACGGGGATGGCCGGAGTGTCGAAGCCCTCGCCCTGACCCAAAATTTTGTTCGTTTCGGCCATGCCCTTCCATTCCTCGCGGCTCATGCCGTTGCCCAGGTCCTTGTCGATCCAGGGAATCAGGCTGCCGCCCAGGGGCACCTGGAAGTTGGCAGTCTCGGCAGGCGTGAGGGCACGCTGCTTGGCAATGACCTTGCGGTCGATTTCGAGGATCGCGCTCTTGGGGTCGGCGAGCAAGTCACGTACCTCGGAGTACAGCGTGCCGTACTGGGTCAGCAACTCGCGCATGTGCTGCGCGCCACCACCGCTCGCGGCCTGGTAAGTTTGCGTGCTCATCCATTCGACCAGGCCGGCCTTGTAGAGCGCGCCCACGCCCATGAGCATGCAGCTGACCGTGCAGTTGCCGCCGACCCAGTTGTTGCCGCCCTTGGCGAGCGCGTTCTGGATCACGGGCAGGTTCACCGGATCGAGCACGATCACGGCATCGTCTTTCATGCGCAGCGTGCTTGCCGCGTCGATCCAGTGGCCCTTCCAGCCCGCGGCGCGCAGTTTCGGAAAGACTTCGGTGGTGTAGTCGCCGCCCTGGCAGGTGAGGATGATGTCGCACTTTTTCAGCGCATCGATGTCGTGCGCATCCTGCAGCGTCTTTTCGTTCTTGGCCATCGCTGGGGCCGCGCCGCCGGCGTTGGAGGTCGAGAAGAAAACGGGCTCGATCAGGTCGAAGTCGCCCTCCGCCTGCATGCGATCCATCAGGACCGAGCCGACCATGCCGCGCCAGCCGACGAGGCCCACGAGATTACCGATGTTCATTTTTGCGCCTTTCAAACAATAAATATGCTGTTTGCTGGGCCCTTCCGGCTCGTCAGGCTCCGGAAGGCGGCGCACGACGAAACCGGCTGGGTTCAGCCTTTTTTGGTCGTCGTAATGGGGGTGTGAGAGGGGGGTGCGATGCAACGAGCCACCCGCCGCACAACATTCGGGCGGGGGCTGGAGTCGAGGTGGATCGAGGCGTTCATCGCGGCGGGCATTTTAGCAGCCCGCTTTGAGTCGGCGCGGTTTCGTCACGCGAGGTCGAAGCGGTCGGCGTTCATCACCTTGGTCCAGGCCGCGACGAAGTCATGCACGAATTTTTCGCGGCTGTCGTCCTGCGCATAGACCTCGGCGTAGGCGCGCAGGATGGCGTTCGAGCCGAACACCAAGTCCACGCGCGTGGCCATCCACTTCGGCGCGCCGCTCTTGCGCTCGCGCACTTCGTAGAGGTTGCTGCCGACAGGCTTCCAGGTGTAGGCCATGTCGGTCAGGTGCACGAAAAAGTCGTTCGTCAGCGCGCCCACGCGTTCGGTGAACACGCCATGCCGGCTGCCGCCGTGGTTGGTGCCGAGCACGCGCATGCCGCCGATCAAGGCCGTCATCTCGGGCGCGGTGAGGCCCAAGAGTTGCGCGCGGTCGAGCAGCAGCTCCTCGGGCGTGACGGCGTAGTCTTTCTTGAGCCAGTTGCGAAAACCGTCGGCCAGCGGTTCGAGCACGGCGAAAGAGGCAGCGTCCGTCATCTCGGCCGTGGCGTCCCCGCGCCCCGGCGCAAAGGGCACGTCCACGGCCACGCCTGCGGCCTTGGCAGCTTGCTCTATGCCCACATTGCCCGCGAGCACGATCACGTCGGCCACGCTGGCGCCGGCCTGGGCCGCGATGGGTTCGAGCACGGCCAACACGCGCGCAAGGCGCTCGGGCTCGTTGCCAGCCCAGTCTTTTTGTGGCGCAAGGCGGATGCGCGCACCATTGGCGCCACCGCGTTTGTCCGAGCCGCGGAAGGTGCGTGCGCTGTCCCAGGCGGTGGCGACCATGTCGCTGATGGACAGGCCGCTCGCGGCGATTTTGGCTTTGACGGCCGCCACGTCGTAATCCTTGCGGCCTTCCGGCACCGGGTCTTGCCACACCAAGTTCTCTTTGGGCACGTCGGGGCCGATGTAGCGCGACTTGGGGCCCAGGTCGCGGTGCGTGAGTTTGAACCAGGCGCGCGCGAACACCTCTGAAAAGTACGCCGGGTCTTGGTGGAAGCGCTCGGAAATCTTGCGGTACGCCGGGTCGAACTTCATCGCCATGTCGGCGTCGGTCATGATGGGCTTGCAGCGAATCGTCGGGTCTTCCACGTCCACGGGCATGTCTTCTTCGCGGATGTTCACGGGCTCCCACTGCCAGGCGCCGGCCGGGGATTTTTGCAGCCACCAGTCGTAGCCGAGCAGCAGGTCGAAGTAGCCGTTGTCCCAGCGCGTCGGGTGCGTGGTCCAGGCGCCTTCGATGCCGCTGGTCACGGTGTCGCGGCCTATGCCGCGCGTGACGTGGTTGACCCAGCCCAGGCCCTGGTCTTCGATGTCGGCGCCTTCGGGGGCGGGGCCGAGGTTCGCGGGGTTGCCGTTGCCGTGCGCTTTGCCCACGGTGTGGCCGCCGGCCGTGAGGGCCACGGTTTCTTCGTCATTCATGGCCATGCGCGCAAAGGTTTCGCGCACCTGCGCCGCGGTCTTGAGCGGGTCGGGCTTGCCGTTGACGCCTTCGGGGTTGACGTAGATCAGGCCCATTTGCACCGCGGCGAGCGGGTTTTCGAGCGAGGCGGGGTCATCGACCTTGGCGTAGCGCGCGTCGCTGGGCGCGAGCCATTCTTTTTCAGAGCCCCAGTAAACGTCCTTCTCGGGGTGCCAGATGTCCTCGCGCCCGAACGAAAAGCCGTAGGTCTTGAGCCCCATCGATTCGTAGGCCATGGTGCCCGCGAGCACGATCAGGTCGGCCCAGCTGAGCTGGTTGCCGTATTTTTTCTTGATCGGCCAGAGCAGGCGGCGCGCTTTGTCGAGGTTGGCGTTGTCGGGCCAGGAGTTGAGCGGCGCAAAGCGCTGGTTGCCGTGCCCCGCGCCGCCGCGGCCGTCGGCCGTGCGGTAGGTGCCTGCGGAGTGCCAGGCCATGCGGATCATGAGCCCGCCGTAGTGCCCCCAGTCGGCGGGCCACCAGTCCTGGCTTTGCGTCATGAACGCGAGCAGGTCTTTCTTGAGTGCGGCGACGTCGAGTTTTTGGACTGCTTTGCGGTAGTCGAAGTCCGCACCCAGCGGGTTCGTCTTGGTGTCGTGCTGGTGCAGGATGTCCAGGTTCAGGGCCTTGGGCCACCACTCCATGGTGGACATGCCGACTTGCGTCACCGCACCGTGCACCACCGGGCATTTGCCCGCAGCCGCCATTTTTTCTGCGCTCATGGGATGAATCTCCAAAAGAAAGTTTGCAATGGGCCTGCGAGCAAGCCCCGAAAAACCCAGATCGTCGCCGCGCCCAAAGTCCGTACGATGAACCGTGGCGCGCAGTAGCAATCTGGGAAGCATGGTAGGGCGGGGTGGCTGCGGCGGCCATTCGAAACTTCCAATCACGGCGATAGGCACAGGGCAATGAAGGCCGCACACGGCAGCGCTGCCTCAGCATGGTGCAATCCCGCTGCAGAAGTTCGCCAACATGGGGCATGCGCCGCGGTTTGCGTCTTGGGCGTGCGTACTACGCCGTGCTGGCGGGCATGCTGGTGCGCAGATGGTGCAAGCAAAGAGATGCTGGGCTCCACTCCGGCCCGGTTTTTGCTTGTCTTTGGTGCGCCGGGTTCCGGCGCGTTTTTCTTGCACCAAACCAGAGCATAGATTTCAAAAAGGTCATTGCATGCAAACCATTCCCCAGGGTGCCGACACCCTGTTCGTCCTGCTCGGTGCTGTCATGGTTCTGGCCATGCACGCGGGCTTTGCCTTTCTGGAGCTGGGCACCGTGCGCCGCAAGAACCAGGTCAACGCGCTCGTGAAAATCCTCGTGGACTTTTGCGTCTCCACGGTGGCGTATTTTTTGGTCGGCTACGGCGTGGCCTATGGCGTGCACTTTTTCGTCGGGGCCGAGCAGCTTGCGGCGTTTCATGGCTATGCGCTGGTCAAGTTCTTCTTCCTGCTGACCTTTGCGGCGGCCATTCCCGCGATCATCTCGGGCGGCATCGCCGAGCGCGCGCGCTTTGGGCCGCAGTTGCTTGCCACGGCGGTGATCGTGGGCCTGGTCTATCCGTTTTTCGAGGGCATTGCGTGGAACCAGCACTTCGGCGTGCAGGCCTGGCTGCAGCGGCATACGGGCGCCGAGTTCCACGACTTTGCGGGTAGCGTGGTGGTGCACGCCGTGGGCGGCTGGATTGCGCTGCCGGCCGTGCTGCTGCTGGGCGCGCGCAGCAACCGCTACCGCAAGGACGGCGCGATGTCGGCGCACCCGCCGTCGAGCATCCCTTTTCTGGCGCTGGGCGCGTGGATCTTGATCGTGGGCTGGTTCGGCTTCAACGTCATGAGTGCGCAGATGCTGGACAAAATCTCCGGCCTGGTTGCGGTGAACTCGCTCATGGCCATGGTGGGCGGCACGCTCGCGGCGCTGCTGCTCGGGCGCAACGACCCCGGCTTCGTGCACAACGGCCCGCTCGCGGGTCTGGTGGCCGTGTGCGCGGGCTCGGACCTCATGCATCCGCTCGGTGCGCTGGTGGTGGGCGCCGTCGCGGGGGCGATCTTCGTGCACATGTTCACGCGCACGCAAAACCGCTGGAAGATCGACGACGTGCTCGGCGTGTGGCCGCTGCACGGCCTGTGCGGCACCTGGGGCGGCATTGCTGCGGGCATCTTCGGCAGCAAGGCGCTGGGCGGCCTGGGCGGCGTCAGCCTGGGCGCGCAGCTCATGGGCACGCTGCTGGGCGTGACCTGGGCGGCGCTCGGGGGGTGGCTCGTCTATGGCACGCTCAAGCGGCTGCTGGGGCTGCGCCTGAGCCAGGAGCAGGAGTTCGACGGCGCCGACTTGTCCATCCACCAGATCGGCGCCACGCCCGAGCGTGAGGTGAATTGGTGAGGTGGATGCTTCTGTAAGCATAGCTGCTTGCGCTTGATAGACGGAGGCTAGAGGCATATTTCATCATGAATCGGGGGCCTGGCCGCAGCGGTGGCGGCGCGAGGCCGGGGCGAGGTCCGGTCGAGTGGATGCCGTGCCCGGGCCGCGCAGGGCGTTTTGTATAGTCGCCGCATTTGCCCGCGCCGCCCTGCCATAGCCCCATGAACGTCGAAGTCACCGAACCCGTCCCACGCCCCGCCTCCGCCAACCCCGATTCGCCGCACTCGCAGCTCGCGCTGCGCCGCGTGGCCATAGATACCTGGCAGGAAAACGTCGCCTTCCTGCACCGCGACTGCGCGGTCTATCGTGCCGAGGGCTTTCAGGCGCTCTCCAAGGTGGAGGTCCATGCCAACGGCAACCACATCCTGGCCACGCTGAACGTGGTCGATGACGACGCCATCGTGGGCAGCAACGAGCTGGGCCTGTCCGAAGACGCCTTTGCCCAGCTTGGCGTGGCCAACGGGCACCTCGCGAGCGTGGCGCAGGCCGAGCCGCCCGAATCGATGGGCGCGCTGTTTCGCAAGCTCGCGGGCGAGCGCCTCTCGCGTGCCGACTTCGGCGCCATCGTGCGCGACATTGCCGAGCACCACTATTCCAAGATCGAACTCACGGCTTTCGTCGTGGCCTGCAACCGCGACGAGCTCGACCGCGAGGAGGTGTACTTCCTCACCGACGCCATGGTCGCCTGCGGGCGGCGGCTCGACTGGCACGAGCCGCTGGTGGTCGATAAGCACTGCATCGGCGGCATTCCCGGCAATCGCACCAGCATGCTCGTGGTGCCCATCGTCGCGGCGCACGGCATGCTGTTTCCCAAAACATCGTCGCGCGCCATCACCTCGCCCGCGGGCACGGCCGACACCATGGAAGTGCTGGCCGAAGTCGAACTGCCGCTCGAGGGCCTGGCCGAGATCGTGCGCGACTACCGCGGCTGCCTGGCCTGGGGCGGCACGGCCCGGCTCTCGCCCGCCGACGACGTGCTGATCTCGGTCGAGCGGCCGCTTGCCATCGACTCGCCGGGGCAGATGGTGGCTTCCATCCTGTCGAAAAAGGTCGCGGCCGGCTCCACACACCTGGTGCTCGACATCCCCATTGGCCCCACGGCCAAGGTGCGCTCCATGCCCGAGGCGCAGCGCCTGCGCCGCCTGTTCGAATACGTGGCGCGGCGCATGGGGCTGACGCTGGACGTAGTCATCACCGACGGGCGCCAGCCCATCGGCAACGGCGTGGGGCCGGTGCTGGAGGCGCGCGACGTGATGCGCGTGCTGCAAAACGACCCGTCCGCGCCCAACGACCTGCGGCAAAAGGCGCTGCGCCTGGCGGGCCGCGTCATCGAATTCGACCCCGACGTGCGCGGCGGCGATGGTTTTGGCATTGCGCGCGACATCCTCGACTCGGGCCGCGCCCTCGCGCGCATGAACGCCATCATCGAGGCGCAGGGCAGCAAGCACTTCGACTACCAGCGCCCCGCACTCGGCGCGCTGACGTTCGAAGTCTGCGCGCCGCAGGCCGGCGTGGTCACGGGCATAGACAACTTCCAGATCGCGCGCATCGCCCGCCTGGCCGGCGCGCCCAAGGTGCCGCAGGCCGGCGTCGATCTGCTGCACAAGCTCGGCGACCAGGTCGCCGCAGGTGCGCCGCTGTACCGCGTGCATGCGAGCTACCCGGCCGACCTGGAGTTTGCGCGCCAGGCGAGCGGCCGCAGCAGCGGCTACACGATAGGCGCGGCGGACGAGGTGCCCCAGGCCTTCGTCGAGTTCTGAGCGCCGGCCCTGCGTGCGCTGCTGCGCTTGCCAATCTGTTTTTGATAGCGCCCTGCCATGGATTTACCTGCCTGTCTGCTGTATTTTGATGATGAAGCCGAAGCCGCGCAGCGCCTCGCGCAGGCCGCGGAACTGCCTGCGCGCTGCATTGAGCGCCACCGCTTCCCCGACGACGAGCTCAAGCTGCGCCTGCCCGTGGACGCGCAAGGGCGCCTGCCCGAACAGGTCGTGCTGCTGCGCAGCCTGCACCGGCCGAACGAAAAGCTCATCGAGCTTCTGCTCGCGGCGCAAACGGCGCGCTCCCTTGGCGCGCGGCGCATCGTCCTCGTCGCGCCTTATCTGGGCTACATGCGGCAGGACAAAGCCTTCACCCCCTGCGAGGCCGTGAGCCAGCAGATCGTGGGGCGCTTTCTCGCGGGCCTGTGCGACGCGCTCATCACCGTCGATCCGCACCTGCACCGCGTGGCGCGGCTGCAGGACGCCGTGCCCGCGCCTGTGGCCGTGGCGCTGAGCGGCGCCGAGGCGCTGTCCGACCTGATCGCGCAGCGCCGCCCCGGCGCCTTGCTCGTCGGCCCCGACGCCGAATCCGCGCAGTGGATCGCCCAGGCCGCCGCGCGCCACGGCTTTGCGCACGCCGTGTGCACCAAAGAGCGCCACGGCGACCGCGCGGTGCGCATCCGCTTGCCCGATCTCGCACCGCACGCCCTCCAAGGCCGCGCCGTGGTGCTGCTCGACGACATGGCCAGCACCGGCCGCACGCTCGCCCAGGCCGCGCACCTGCTGCGCGCCGCCGGCGCCGCATCGGTCGACGTGGCCGTGACGCATGCGCTGTTCGTCGGCGACGCGCTGCAAACGCTTGCGCAAGCCGGCGTTAGCGAAGTCTGGAGCACCGACTGCATTCCGCATCCGAGCAACGCCGTCTCCATGGCGGGGCCGCTGGCACGGGCACTGCGAGAGGTGCTGGCGCGCTCTTGATCTTGATCTTGACTTACGCAAACAAGGATGCAGCAAAGTGTTTTGCCTTGGGACGAGGGCCTTGCCTGACCCCGATTTGCGTAAGTCGTGTTGATGCGGCGCTGCGCCTTCCCATTCGCCGTGCATCCATAGAATGCCGCCCATGCCCACCGAAGACGACGCCTCATACAAGCTGCTGTTCTCCGCGCCCGAAGTCGTGCGCGACCTGGTGCTGGGCTTCATCCCGGACGCATGGCTGCACAGCCTGGACTACTCCACGCTCGAGAAAATGCCCGGCAGCTACATCACCGACGACCTGCGCCAGCGCGCCGACGACGTCGTCTGGCGCGTCAAGGCCGACGGCGAGTGGGTCTACCTGTACCTGCTGATCGAATTCCAAAGCAGCGTCGATGCCTGGATGGCCGTGCGCATCAGGACCTACGTGGGCCTGCTGTACCAAGACCTGATCCGCCGCGGCGAAGCGCTCGAAGGCAAAAGGCTGCCGCCCGTGCTGCCCATCGTGCTCTACAACGGCGACGCCAAATGGACGGCCGCCACCGACATCGCCACGCTGATCCCCAAAGCCCCCGGCCTGGTGTCCCAATATCTGCCCAAGCTCGAATACCTGCTGATCGACGAAAACCAGTACGCCGAAGCGGACCTTGCGGAGCTGAAAAACCTCGTGGCAGCCATCATCCGCTTCGAGCACCCGGAAAACGAACAAGCGCTGCTGAAGTTGATCGACGTGCTCAACGACATGCTGCAAGGCAATGCGGAGCTCAAGCGCACTTTTGCGATCTGGATCCATGCGGTACTCTTGCGCCAGAGCAAGCACACTCTGGTGCTGCCCAAGGTGCAAGACTTGAAGGAGTTGAAAATGACGCTGGCAGAACGCTTTGACCAATGGGCTCAGAAGTACGAGCAAAAAGGGCTTGAAAAAGGCATAGAGAAAGGTGTCGAGAAGGGCATCGAGAAGGGCATCGAGAAGGGCGAAGCCCTCCTGCTGCAGCGTCAGCTGACGCGCCGTTTTGGCACTTTGCCCAGCGACATCGTCGGGCGGATCGCCGGGGCGACGGCAGTGCAGCTGGAGCAGTGGGGCGACCGCGTATTGGATGCCGCCAGCCTGGAGGAAGTCTTTCGCCCCTGAGGGCGTCGTGCTGCTCGACGACCTGCCCAGCTCCGGCTGCACGCTCGCCCAGGCCGCGCGCCTGCTGTGCGCTGCCGGCGCCACCTCGGTCGATGGGGCTGTGATGCACGCACTGTTCCCACTGCCAAGCGTGGCAACGCACCCTATTTGGCCAGTGTGGACGGCTGGAAGGCCTGAGCCACTGCGGCAGCGAATCACCACCTTTTTTCCGCAAACCCCGCTTCCCATGCTCCTAGACGCCTCTACTTCCCAACTCGTTCTGGTGGACTACCAGGAACGCCTGATGCCCGCCATTTTTGAAGGTGCCGCTGTGCTCGCGCGTGCACGGCTGCTTGCGCAGGTGGCGCGGCGCCTGCAGGTGCCCGTGTGGGGCACCGAGCAAAACCCCTCGCGCCTGGGTGCGAACGACGCCGCGCTGCGCGCGCTGTGCCAGCAGACCCTTGCCAAGATGCACTTCAGCGCGGTCGAAGAAGGCCTGGGTGAATGGCTGCGCCCGCCCGCCAAAGCCCCCGCGGGCAACGCGCGCAGCCTGCCGCGGCACCTGCAAAAGCCGCCACAGGCCGCGCCCGCGCGCGGCAGCATCGTCATCGCGGGCTGCGAGGCGCATGTGTGCCTGCTGCAAACCGCGCTCGACCTGCTCGAGGACGAATTCGAGGTCTGGGTCGTCACCGACGCCTGCGGCTCTCGCACCGAGCGCAACCGCGACGCCGCCTTCGATCGCCTCGCCGGGGCCGGTGCAGAGCTCGTGACTACCGAAATGGTCGCTTTCGAATGGCTGCGCAGCTGCGAACACCCGGCGTTCAAGGACTTGTTGCCCTTGCTCAAAGAGAGCGGCGCGCAGGGCGCGTGAGGCGCTTGCAATGGGTGAAATGGAGTTTGAGGATGACCGCCTGATTGGCGGCCTGTGGGCCAGCCTGTCGCAAGGGCGCTGCCGCTTCGTGATGGTCAAAGATAAGCGCTGGGATTGGATCGAGGAGAAACTTGCATGACGAAATCGAGCACAGGCACGAAAAAAACCACCCCGAGCTGGAGCGATGTCAAGGCCAGGCTCGCCGACCTCGAGCGCGCCGGGCTGGTCGGGCTGGTGCAAGACATGTACGCGGCCAGCAAGGAGAACCAGGCTTTTCTGCACACCCGCTTTGCCTTGGGCGACGACCCGCTCAGGCCTTACAAGGCGACGATCACGCAATGGATCAACCCTGCCGACTACCGCAAGCCGCTGTCTGTGGCCAAGGCCAAGAAAGCCATCAGCGACTACAAAAAGGCGCTGGGCCAGCCCGAGGGCTTGGCGGAGCTGGCGGTGTTTTACTGCGAAGAAGTGTTCGATTTTCTGGCCGGTTATAGCATGGAGGACGAAGGCTTTTACGTCGCGCTGGAGCGTATGTTCGAGCAGGCGCTGAGGCACGTGCTGGCCTTGCCCGAGGCGCGGCGTGCGCCATTTCTTGCCCGGCTGGAGCAGGTGCGCGCACTGGGGCAGAACGTCGGCTGGGGCGTGGGCGACAACTTCAACGATATGTGGTTGGAGGCTGGGTTGGACTAGGAGCCTGTCGGACTTTTGGGTCGTTAGGCAGCGCCCAGCCAAAAAACGCCCCAATTTCCGTGCGCTGGCGCATGGCGTCGTCCCAGCCGAGCGCCATCAGCGCCTGGGTGTAGCCGGGCTCGAACAGCAGGTAGCTGGCCAGTGCGCCGGTGCGCGGGTCGTTTGGCTGCACGCCCAGGATGCCGAGCAGGGCGCGCACCGAGGCGGGCAACTCGCCCACGTACTGCGTGGCCAGGGCGTCGAGCGGCTGTGAGGGGGCGATCACCAGCAGGTCTATGGGGCGCAGCGGGCTTTGCGCGCGCGCTTCGGGTGGCACCAGCGAGAGCGTGTGGTTGATGCGCTGCATGCGCTCGATGTCGGCCCAGAGCGCGTCGAGAAAGATGCTCGACAGCGCGTGGCCCCCGACCTGGGCGAGGGAAGGGTAGGGTGCGTCGTTCTGGCGTGCGGCGGCATGCGCGCGCTGGGCGGTGTCTGGGGTAGTGTGCGCGGCGGGGTGCGCGTGGTGGGTGCCTGCCGCATCGGCTTCGTGCGCGCGGCCGGCGCCGATCACGAGGATGCGCTCGGCACCGAGGTGGATCGCGGGTGAGATCGGGGCGATCTGGCGGATCGAGCCGTCACCGTACCAGTGCGTGCTGCCGTTCACGCGCACCTGCCCTGCAGGAAAGAGGAACGGAATGGCCGACGAGGCAAGCAGGTGTTCCACGCCGATGCGCGTGTGCACGGCGCGGCGCTGTGCGCGCTGCCACGGCGGCATGGGTGTGGCGGCGTCGTAAAAGGTGATGTGTTGGCTGCTGGTGTAGCTGGACGCGGTGACGGCGAGCGCGCGCAGGTGTCCGGCTTGCAACAGGTCGGGCAGGCGCTCCATGGGCACCTGGGCGCGCAGCAATGCGGCCAGTGGGGCGTTGTCGAGCAGCGAGTGCGGCTGGCGCTGGCGCCAGCGCGTGAGCGCCCAGCCGAGCGAGAGCAGCGACACCCAGCGCGCGCCGGCGCGCAGCGCCTCGAAGGCACCGGCGTGGTAGACGCTCGTGGCATGAAAGCTGCGCCAGGTGTCCGTGAGGCGGCGCACGGCGGTGTCGAAGTGGTCGCTGCCGCTGGCGAGCACGGCGGCGTTGATGGCCCCGGCCGAAGTGCCCGCGAGGATGGGGAAGGGGTTGCCGCTGCGCGTCTGGCCGGCCGCACGGCGCAACGCGGCAATGGCGCCGAGCACGCCCACCTGGTAGGCCGCGCGCGCCCCACCACCCGTGAGTGCCAGGCCGGTGAGGGGCGCGGCGCCTGCGGTGGTTGGCGGTGGCACTGTGCAGGGTGCCGAATTGCTGGAACTGCTCATCACAGCGTGCGCTCGTTCAGCCCGCCAAACTCTCCCAGCGCTCGAGCGCGGCCATGAGCTCGTCTTCGATCGTGCTGATGCGCGTGAGCGCGGCGGCGGCGCGGGCCGGGTCGCGCGTGTAGAGGCTGCCGTCGGCGAGCTCGTCCTGCAGCGCTTTTTGCTCGGCCTCGAGCGCGCTGATGCGCTCGGGCAACTGTTCGAGCTCGCGCTGGTCTTTGTAGCTCAGCTTCTTTTTCGGTAGCTGCTCACGCTTGCTGGTTGTGCCTTGAGAGGCATTTTCATTCGAATTTTTGGAGGCGCCGCCCGAGCCGGGTGCCGGGGCCGCCGCTGGCGCGAGCGCGCGGCTGCGCTGCGACTGCTGCAGCCAGTCCTGCACGCCGCCTTCGTACTCGCGCCAGCGGCCGTCGCCCTCGTAGGCGATGGTGCTGGTGACCACGTTGTCCAAAAAGGTGCGGTCGTGGCTCACGAGGAACACCGTGCCGTCGTAGCGTGCCAGCAGGTCTTCGAGCAGCTCCAGCGTGTCGATGTCGAGGTCATTGGTGGGCTCGTCGAGCACGAGCACGTTCGCGGGCCGCGCGAACAATCGCGCGAGCAGCAGGCGGTTGCGCTCGCCGCCCGAGAGCGAGCGCACGGGCGAGTGCGCGCGCGCCGGCGCGAACAGAAAGTCGCCGAGGTAGCTTTTGACGTGCTTGCGCTGGCCGCCGATCTCTATCCATTCGCTGCCCGGGCTGATGAAGTCTTCGAGCGTGGCGTCGAGGTCGAGCGCGGCGCGCATTTGGTCGAAGTAGGCAACCTGCAGGTTCGCGCCGCGGCGCACCTGGCCCGCGTCGGGCTGCAGTTCACCGAGGATGAGCTTGAGCAAGGTGGTCTTGCCCGCGCCGTTGGGGCCTATCAGCCCGACCTTGTCGCCGCGCAAGATGAGCGCGCTGAAGTCGCGCACCACGCAGCGCGTGCCAAACGATTTGGACACGCCCTGCAGCTCGGCCACGATCTTGCCCTGGTAGCCGCCGCTGCCGCTGGCCACGTCCATGCGCACATTGCCCACGGCCTCGCGCCGGGCCTGGCGGTGCGCGCGCAGCTGCTCCAGGCGGTGGATGCGGCTCTGGCTGCGCGTGCGGCGCGCCTCCACGCCTTTGCGAATCCAGACTTCCTCTTGCGCGAGCAGCTTGTCGGCCTTGGCGGCGATGGTGGCCTCCTGCGCCAGCTGCTCCTCTTTTTGTTGCTGGTAGCGCGCGAAATTGCCGGGGTAAGAGCGTAATTTGCCGCGGTCGAGCTCGACGATGCGCGTGGCGATGCGGTCCAGAAAGGCGCGGTCGTGCGTGATCGTGACCACGCTGCCGGGGAAGGCGAGCAGCAGCTCTTCGAGCCACTCGATCGCGTCGAGGTCGAGGTGGTTGGTGGGCTCGTCGAGCAGCAGCACGTCGGGCCGCGCAACCAGCGCCTGCGCAAGCGCGACGCGCTTTTTCATGCCGCCCGAGAGCGTGGCGATGCGCGCCTCGGGCTCGAGCTGCAGGCGCTGCAGCGTCTGTTGCACGCGCTGCTCCCAGTTCCAGCCGTCGTGTTGCTCGATGAAGGATTGCAGCGCGTCCAGGTCCACCCCGGCTTCGTGCGCCAGGTAGCGCTCACGCGCGGCGATCACGTCGCGCAGGCCGGCCGCGGCGGCGCTGAAGATGGTGTCGTGCGCGTCCAGCTGCGGCTCCTGCGCCACGTAGGCCACGCGCAGGCCCTGCTGCACCTGCAGCGTGCCGTCGTCGGGCTGCATCAGGCCGCCGAGGATTTTCAAAAGGGACGATTTGCCCGCGCCGTTGCGGCCGATCAGGCCCACGCGCTCGCGCGCTTCGAGGGCAAAGTCTGCGTGGTCCAACAGGGCCACGTGCCCGAAGGCGAGCTGTGCGTTCAATAAGGTGATCCATGCCATGGGCTGCGATTATCCAAGCCGCGCTACCATGCCCGTCATGCAAGACCGCCAAGACCTGACGACGCACCTCATCCACCACCCTTACACGCCGCCGCCGGGCTTTGCCGCGCCGCAGCCGGGCGTGTTCAAGGCCTCGACGGTGATCTTCCCGAACGTGGCCGCGCTGCGCTCGCGCGAGTGGAAGGACAAGAGCGGCTACACCTATGGCCTGCACGGCACGCCCACCACCTTCACGCTCGAAGAGCGCCTGTGCACGCTCGAAGGCGGCTTGCACTGCCTGCTCGTGCCCAGCGGCCTTGCGGCCATCAGCACCGTGGGCCTGGCGCTGCTGCAGCCGGGCGACGAGGTGCTGATCCCCGACAACGCCTACGGCCCGAACAAGGAATTTGCACGCGGCGAGCTCGCGCGCTTTGGCGTGCGCTACCGGCTGTACGACCCGCTGGACGCGGCCGACCTTGCCGCGCAGATCACGCCGGCCACGCGCCTGGTGTGGCTCGAAGCGCCGGGCTCGGTGAGCATGGAGTTCCCTGACCTGCCTGCGCTGGTGCGCATCTGCCGCGCGCAGGGCGTGTGCTGCGCGCTCGACAACACCTGGGGCGCGGGCCTGGCCTTTGCGCCGTTTGACTTGCTGCGTGATGGCGGCAGCCTAGGAGCCTGTCGGACTTTGGGCGGCGATAGCGAGAATGCGCCCCAGCGAGGCCAGTTTTTGCCGGATTCGCCGCCCCATAGTGGTGCTATGGGGCAAGAAGACGGTGAAAAATGGGCCGCTGCGGCGCATTCGCAGCCGACGATTCCAAAGTCCGATAGGCTCCTAGGCGCGGACATCTCCATCCACGCGCTGACCAAGTACCCGAGCGGCGGCGGCGACGTGCTCATGGGCAGCATCGTCACCCGCGACGCGGCGCTGCACCAGCGGCTGCAGCGCACGCACATGCACCTGGGGCTGGGCGTGGGCGCGAACGACGCCGAGGCCGTGCTGCGCGCGCTGCCCAGCCTGGCGCTGCGCTACCGCGCGCACGACGTGGCGGCGCGCACGCTCGCGCGCTGGCTCGCGCAGCAAAGCCAGGTAGTGCAGGTGCTGCACCCGGCACTGCCGGGCGCACCGGGGCACGCGCATTGGCGCGCGCTCTGCGCTGGCGCCAGCGGGGTGGTGCAGGATGCTACGAAGGAAGTAGCTACAAGCGCTGATCCAGGCTTGGCTGCGGGCCTTTTCAGCATCATTTTCGACGCACGCTATCGCGCCGAGCAGGTCGATGCCTTCTGCGATGCGCTGCGCCTGTTCAAAATCGGCTACAGCTGGGGCGGGCCGATCAGCCTGGTCGTGCCCTATGAGCTCGCCGCCATGCGCAGCCGCGCGGCGCCACACCTGCAGCCGGGGCACCTGGTGCGCTTTTCCATCGGGCTCGAAGCGGTGGCGGATTTGCAGCGCGACTTGCAGCAAGCCCTGGCACAGGCGCTGCCGCCGCTATAGCCGACCAAAGCGTTCTGGTGTTTGATCTAAAGCAAGGGTTTTCCATGATGGCGTAGCGGCGGCGAAGGTTTTACTTTGGAGCATCTCTATTGCAGGAGGCTCCGATGAACGAATCCCCCGCCACTTCCGACCTCACCCCAGCCGCCCAGCCCGCATATGCCATCACGCTGCAGCCCTTGCGCTGGGCCGACCCGCTGCGCTGGCTGCTCAAGGGCTTGCAGGACGTGCGTGCTGCGCCCGGCATTGCGCTGTTTTACGGCTTTTGTTTCTGGTGCATGGCGCTGCTGCTCGGCTGGGTGTTTCGCAACGAGCCTGAATACACCATGTCGCTCGCAAGCGGCTGCCTGCTGGTCGGGCCGTTTCTGGCCATGGGCCTCTACGACACGAGCCGGCGGCGCGAAGCGGGGCTCGCGCCCGACCTGGGGCAGTCGATCACCTGCTGGGACAGCCACATGGGCAGCATGGGCATGCTGGTGCTCGTGCTGATCGTGCTCGAGCTGCTCTGGGGGCGCGCCTCGCTCGTGGTGTTTGCGGTGTTTTTCGACACTGGCATGCCCTCGTCGAGCGGCGTGTTCGAGGCCGTGTTCAACCCGCGCAACTGGGAATTCGTCGCGGTCTATACCGTGGTGGGCGGGGCGTTCGCGGCGCTGGTGTTTTCGTGCACGGTGGTGTCCATCCCCATGATCCTGGACCGCGACACCGACGCGCTCACGGCCGGCATCACGAGCATGCGCGTGGTTGCCGAAAACCCCGGCGTCATGCTGCTGTGGGGCGCTTTGATCACGGCGCTCGTCGTGGCCTCGCTGTCGATCTGGGGCGCGGGTCTGCTGCTGGTGGGCCCGGTGCTGGGCCATGCAAGCTGGCACGCCTACCGCGCCGCGGTGGCGCCTGCGCCAGCAAGCACGGGCGCTGGATTCAGCGCAGCAACTTGACGAGCTGCGGCCAGACGTTGGCCAGCAGGCGCGGCTGCGCCTGCGCGTTCGGGTGGATGCGGTCGGGCTGGAATGCGGCCGTGGGGTCGGGCCCGTCGGCCACGCCCGCGAGCAAAAAGGGCACGAGCGCCGCCTTGTGCGCACGCGCCACTTTGGGAAACAGCGCGGCGAATTGCTGCGTGTAGGCGGCGCCATAGTTGGGCGGCACCTGCATGCCCACGAGCAGTACCTTCGCGCCCGCCTGCTGCGCGGCTTGCACCATGGCCACGAGGTTGTCCTCGGTGTGCGCAAGCGCCAGCCCGCGCAGCGCGTCGTTGCCGCCGAGCTCTATCACCACCACGCTGGGTCGGTGCTGCGCAAGCAGCGCCGGCAGGCGCGCGCGTCCGCCCGAGGTGGTTTCGCCGCTGATGCTTGCGTTCAGCACGGTGGCGGCGGTTTTTTCCTGCGCCAGCTTTTGCTCGAGCAGCGCCACCCAGCCACTGCCGCGCGGCAGGCCGTATTCGGCGCTCAGCGAGTCGCCGAGCACCAGGATCACGGGCGCGCGTGCCGGCGCTTTGGGCGGGTTGTGTGCGGCCGCGGGAGCAGCCTGACGAGCGCGCGCTGGCACGCCGAAAAGCCCCGCAGCCGCGGCAGCGCCCGCGTGCAGGATAAAGTCGCGTCGATGCAGAGTGCGAATCCTCATTCCCAACCTTTCATCATTTCATGACCCAAGCCGCGCCCTCTTTACCGCCTTTGCCCCACGCTGCCGGCTCCGGTGCCAGCCCCAGCCCCAGCCCCAGCCCCAGCCCCAGCCCCAGCCCCAGCCCCAGCCCCAGCCCCAGTGCCGAGCCCATGGTGGCCGTGGAGCACCTGAGCAAGTCGGTGACGGATTCGAGCGGCACGCTCGACATTTTGCGGGATGTGGACTTTTGCCTTGCGCCGCGCGAGACGGCGGCCATCGTGGGCGCCTCGGGTTCGGGCAAGAGCACGCTGCTGGCGCTGATCGCCGGGCTGGACACGCCCACGCGCGGCACGGTGCGCCTCGATGGCCAAGACCTGTTCGCGCGCGACGAGGACGCACGCGCCGCACTGCGCGCGCAAAAAGTGGGCTTCGTGTTCCAGAGCTTTCAGCTGCTCGCGCACCTCACGGCGCTCGAAAACGTGATGCTGCCGCTGGAGCTCGCCGGGCAGCGCGACGCACGCCGGCGCGCGACCGAGATGCTCGCGCGCGTGGAGCTCGCGCAACGCCTGCGCCACTACCCCAAGCTGCTCAGCGGCGGCGAGCAGCAGCGTGTGGCGCTCGCGCGGGCTTTCGTCGTGCAGCCCGCGGTGCTGCTGGCCGACGAGCCCACGGGCAGCCTGGACTTCGCCACCGGCGAAAAAGTCATGCAGCTGATGTTCGAGCTCAACCGCGAGCAAGGCACCACCCTGGTGCTCGTGACGCACGACGCGCGCATCGCCGCGCAGTGCCGCCGGCGCATCACGCTCGAGGCCGGGCAGGTGGTGGAGGACGTGCGCGCCGCGTGAGGCGGTCTGCACGCAGGGGTGCCTCGGGTGGGCCGAAAGCGGGTGAAAGCGGGTGAAAGCGGGCGAACGGGCGGTCTGCCCGCTCACAAGCGCGCCAGAAACGCATCCACCGCATCGGTGTAGGCGCCGGGCTCGCCCAGCAGGCGGTTGATGTCCATGTGCGACAGTGCCTGCGGCAGCACCTGCACGCGCGCGCCGAACTGCGCGGCGCGTTCAGCGAATTGCTGGCCCTGTGGGCACGCATCCTGCCGGCGCGTGGAGCACACGATCAGCGTGGGGGCTATGGGCCCGGCCAGCTGCTGCAGCGGCGAGGACTGACGCCAAAAGTCCGGGTCTTGCCCGAAGGCCTGGTCGTACAGGCGCGGGTGCCGGTGGTTCATGATTGCGGGCACGTCCAGCGCGCCGCTGTCCAGCGACACGGTGCCGCGCCAGGCCGCGGCCCCCTGCTCGCGGGCAAGTTGCGGCGCAGCCGTGAGCAGCATCACCAGGTGCGCGCCCGCCGAGTGCCCCATGAGCACCACATCGTGCGCATCGGCGCCCCAGCCGGGCGCAAGCTGCTGCACTTTGGCGAGCGCACGGGCAACGTCGCGGGCCTGCTCGATCGGGTCGGCCTGCGGCACCATGCGGTAGTTGGTGCTCACGACGATCCAGCCCAGCGCGCCCCAGTGCCGCACCTTGGGCTCCCAGACGCCGGGCGAGGTTTTGTCGCCGATGCGCCAGCCACCACCGTGCACCATGAGCAGGATTTTCGGGCGCGCGCTGCGCTGGACGGGCAGATAGACGTCAAAGCGCTGCGCCGCGTCCGGGCCATACGCCTCATGGGCCACATGGGCTACATCGGCCACATCGCTGGGCATGCGCCCGTTTGGCGCGCCATCCGCCCGCGACGAAGACGCCTGCTGGCCACCGCCACGCTCGCCGCCCAACCAGGCACGCAAGGGGCCGGCAGGCGCTGGCAGGGCCGCGGCCAGCAGCGCCGCGCCCAGCGCCACGGCAGCCCACAGGCTGCCTGGCGGGGCGCGGCGTGCGCGCGGCAGCGAGGCGGTTTGCAACCAAGAGTGTGCAGGCATCGAGGGCTCCTCAGTCAAGGGTTTGGGAAGGGAAGGGCGCATCAGCGGATGCAGCGGATGCAACGGAGGGCAGCGGCCAGCACACGCGCGCGATGGTTCCGCCGCCCGTGCGTGGCAACAATGTGAAGGACGCGCCATGCGCCCGTGCGATGCGCTCGACGATGGCCAGCCCCAGGCCGGCGCCGCCGGGGCCGCCGCGTGCGCTGTCGCCGCGCGCAAAGGGCTGCTTGAGGCGCTCCACGTCCTGCGGCGCGATGCCCGGGCCGCGGTCGCGCACTTCGAGCCAGATGGCATCGGCGGTGCGGCCGGTGGCCACTTCCACGGGCGGCGCGCCGTGATGTTCGGCATTCGCCACCAGGTTGTCCACCAGGCGCAGCATGGCCTGGCGGCGCAGCGGCAGGTGCAAGGCTTCGGGCGCCAGATGCGTATGCCGCCCTTCGGGATCGAAGTGGCAGGCCTGCAGGGCCTGGTGCACCACTTCGTTGAGGTTGCAGGGCATCAGCGCTTCCTGTTCCCAGGCACTGCCGTCGTGGGCCGGACTGTCGGCGCGCACGAAGTCCAAAAATTGTGCAAGCAGGGTGTCCAGGGCTTCGACATTGCGGTGCAGGCTGTCGATGAGCTGCGCGTCCGCGCCCGTGGGCGCCAGCAGCTCGGCCACCAGGCGCAGCTTGGCCAGCGGCGTGCGCAGGTCGTGCGACAGCCCGGCCAGCATCAGCCGGCGCTCCTGCTCGCCGCGCGCGAGGCTGCTCACCATGGCGTTGAAGCTGCGCGCGACGGTGGCGATTTCCGCGGGGCCCTGTTCGGGCAGCGACGCGGGGCGCTCGCCGCGCCCGAGCGCACCGGCCGCCTGCACCAGCGCGTTCAGCGGCCGGTTGATGCGCCGCTGAATCAGCCAGGCGCCCAGCAGCGCCAGCAGCCCCGTGGCCGCGCTGCCCAGCAGCCATGCCGTGGGCCAGCCGCGCCGGCGCTGCAGGGACGGCAGCTCGATCCAGTATTCCTCTGCATCAAGGAGACTGTCGGACTTTGGAGTCGTCGGCTGCGAATACACCTCAGCGCTCCATTGTTTACCGGCTTCTTGCCCCATAGCACCACTATGGGGCTGCGAATCCGGCAAACACTGTCCTTGCTGGGGCGCATTCTCGCTATCGACGCCCAAAGTCCGACAGTCTCCCAGGCGCACGCGCACCGCCAGCCAGTCCCGGCCCATGCGCCGCCACAGCAGGTCGTGCTGTTGCAGCGCCAGGCGCGCCGACACTTCCTGCACGAAGGTCTGCTCCAGCGGCGTGAGGCGCTCGCGCGGCGCTGGCGTGGGGTCTTGCGCGCGCAGCTTGGCATGGACATGGGCATTGAACCGCGCTACGAAGCGTGCGCGCTCCGCCGGCGCCAGGGCCTGCAAGCCATCGACCAAAGCCAGCAGGTCCTGCGCCGTGGCTTCGGCGTTCTGGCGTACACGCGGCTTGATCACCAGCTCGCGGTACAGCCAGGCGCTGCCGAGCTGGCTCAGGAAGATGATGGCGACGATAAGCAGCAGATTGCGCCCGAACAGCGTGCGCGGCAGGTGCGGGCGAGGCGGCCAAGGCATCGCCGGCTTTCAGCCCGCCCGCCCGCTGTGGGCCGCAGCATCTTGCGCGTGCGGGTTGGGCACGAAGACGTAGCCTATGCCCCACACGGTCTGGATGTGCCGCGGGGCGCCGGGGTCGGCCTCGATGAGCTTGCGCAGGCGCATTACCTGCACGTCTATGCTGCGCTCGGTGGCCTCGTGCTCGCGCCCGCGCGTGAGCTCGATCAGGCGGTCGCGCCCGAGCGGCCGGTGCGGGTGCTGGGCCAGTACCAGCAGCAGGTTGAACTCCCCCGTCGTCAGCGGCAGCGCCTGCCCGTTCTTTTCGAGCCGGCGCTGCGCTGCATGCAGGGTGAAGTCGCCAAATACCACGGGCGCTTCGCCCAGCGGCCCGCCGTGGGCGCCGAGCATGCGCTGGCGGCGCACCATGGCCTGCACGCGCGCCAGCAGCTCGCGCGGCTGAAAGGGCTTGGGCAGGTAATCGTCGGCGCCCATTTCCAGCCCCAGGATGCGATCCACCGGATCGCCGCGCGCGGTGAGCATGAGGATGGGGATGGTCTCGCCCGCGGCGCGCAGGCGCCGGCACAGCGACAGGCCGTCTTCGCCGGGCATCATGACGTCGAGCACCAGCACGTCGAAGCGCTCGCGCGCCAGCAGCCGGGCTGCACTGGCCGCGTCGCCCACGGCGCGCACCTGCAGGCCCTGCTCGCTCAGATAGCGCTGCAGCAGGGCGCGCAACTCGGCCTCGTCGTCGGTGATCAGGATGCGGGGGGCGTCTCGCATGGTGCAGGATGGGTGCAGGGGCGGGGCGGCAGGTGGCTGGGTGCCCATGGTATCGGGCCGCAGTGCGCACGGGCCCGTGCAAAGATGACAAACCATGACAAAAGCCGCTTTGCGCCACGGATTGCCACGATCGTCCTTTTGGCCGACATGGCAGCCGCGCGAGGTGCGCGCACACTGGCGCCATGCAGTGCGGTCGCCGGTCAGGCGGTTAGCCTGCGGGGCTGCCGCGTCGGACTCGTGTCGGGCGGCGGGTATCGGTGATCTATCTCTCAGGAGCCTTTTCCATGTGTACCCTGCACAAGTCCGTGGATGCCCGCTTGCCAAGCAGCAAGGGGGATCGAATGCCTGCCGTAACGAAGCGAGTCTTCTGGGTGTTGTCCATCACCGCGCTCCTTGCGGCCTGTGGTGGCGGCGGCAGCAGCGATGGCAGCGGCGGTGGCAGCGGCAGCGACGCTGGGGACGCAAACCCCTCGCCGGACCCGTCGGCGCGCATTGCCGCTGCCCAGCGAACCGCCGCCTCGAATGCGTATTGCACGGCGGTGGCTCCGTTTTACTACGAGCTCGGCGACAAGAGCGGCGCGATCGTCAGTGGTGCCATCGGTTCGACCTACACGGCGACCACGCAGATGAACATCGCATCCGCCTCGAAGTGGCTGTTCGGTGCCTACGTGGCGGAAGTCCGCGCCGGCGTGCTGACGGCAGACGACACGCGGGCGACGCATATGTTGTCCGGCTACGCGAGCATGCACGGTGGCTGCCTGCCGAATGCGACCGTCGAGTCGTGCTTCAGGATGCTGAACAACGACACCTATACCGCGGCAAAACTGGATCGCTTCAACTACGATTCGGGCCACTTCCAGCGTTGGGGCGTTGACAACGGCATGGGGGGAATGACCGGCGCCGCAGTGGCCAGCGCCTATCGGACCACGCTGGGCATCACGTCGAGTTTCAACGGCCCCTTGCTGGCCGGCGGCGCGATCATGTCGGCGCAGGACTATGCCGTGTTCCTGCGCAAGATACTGAACCGGCAACTCAGGATCGCCGGACTGCTGGGCGACCAGAAGACCTGCACCCAGCCGGGCAGCTGCGCGACGGCGGACTATTCGCCGATCTCTGCCGAGGCATGGAGCTACAGCGTCGGCCACTGGGTCGAGGACGCGCCCGGCATTGGTGACGGCGCGTTCAGTTCCGCCGGTGCCTTCGGCTTCTACCCGTGGATCGACAGCACCCTCACCTACTACGGCATTTTGGCGCGCGAGGACGGGTCGGGCAGCAATCAGGGCTATGCCTCCGCGCAGTGCGGCCGCCTCATTCGCAAGGCGTATGTGACTGGCACGGCGCAATAACGGGCACAGTGATGGGCGCGGCGGCAGCGGGTAGGGCAGGGCGCCGCTTCACGCAAGCATGACAAAGCATGACAAAAGCCGCTTTGCGCCACGGATTGCCACGATCGCCCCCTTGGCCGACATGGCTGTCTCACAAGCTGCGTTCACACTGTCGCCATGCAGTGCGGTCGCCGGTCGCCCCGGTGATTGGGCGGGCGACCTGCCTGCAGGGCTGCCGCGCCGGCCTCGTGCCGGGCGGCGGGTGTCTTTGATTGATTTGAGGAGTTTTCCATGTTGACTCTGCACCCATCCGTACCCCCTGCCGCACTGCGCGCGGCCTGCCTGCTGTGCCTGAGTGCGGCGATCACGCTCCCCGTCCATGCCGGGCGCCTGCGCTATGCGCACGGCAATGCCGAAGGTGGCGTGACCCAGGGCGCCGTGGTCGGCCACAGGGGCGAGGCCGGCAAAGGCGTGCGCGGGCACCGCGTGGTCACCGACGGGCAAGGCAATGCGCGCGCCACCAGCGGCGCGGCCTACCAAGGTGCCAACGGCGGCAGCTTGCGGCGCGCGGGGCAGACCACGCGCAATGCCGACGGTTCCATGAACCATGCCAGCGGCTTCGACGCGAGCGGCGCCAAGGGCAGCGTGCAAAGCCAGGGCAGCGCCACGCGCGACGCCAGTGGCAACGTGACGCAAAGCCGCAGCACCAGCGGCAGCAGCGCGAGCACCGGCAATTCGTTCACTGCCACGGAAAGCTACACCAAGGGCGAAGGCGTCACGCGCAGTGTGAGCTGCTTCGACGCCGCGGGGGCGCCGATCGCCTGTCCCAAGGGCAACTCGAACAGGTGACGGTTCGGGCGGTTTGTCATTTATGGGGGCTCAAGGCAGCTCATCGCCCGCACGCGGGGGCTCGCCCCCTTGGCGATTCAATATCTTGTCCAAGGCATCCGGCTTGGCGCGTTGGGCGCGTAGCACAAAGAAATCGGCCGTGCTCAGTGCTGACAATTTCTCGGCCACTGCCGTGGCTATGAACTGGTTCATGCTGATGCCTTCTGCACGGGCCAGATTCTCGGCCGCGGCTTTGATGGAGTGGGGCAAGCGCAGGGGGTAGGTGGTGGTATCGGCCATGGTCAACTCCTTTACATCACGGTTGCGATGCGCGAACCCGGGTCAGCGCATCGCGCGGCAGCAAGACTTCGATGCCAAAGCGCTGGGGCACATTGCCAAAATCTTTGGCATTGAAACTGACGATGGCATCAGCCATCGCATTGACCGCTGCCTCCAGCACCATATCGTCTGCCGGGTCGCGTACCTGGGGGCGCCACAGGTAGTGAATCTCTGTCGGCTCGATCAAAGTCGCCAAGGCATCCAGAAAATCCGCCACGTCGATGGTCTGCAAACCGGCTGCCAACACATGCTCGGCTCGGGTGCAGGTGGCTTCGTATTCCACAGACAAGGCCACACTGGCAGCTACCTGCATCTGCCCGGCTTGTAACGCACGAATCAGCGCCGCTGACGCGCCTTTGGGGCTTCGCACGGCGGCCACGATGACATCGGTATCGAGAACATACTTCACATTTTTTATGTGTATCACATTGCCTATGATGTCTTTTCGGTGAATTTGCGGGATCGGGTGCTGCAAACCGTAGGCCGCACGCCCAACGACAATGAGATTGCTGCAGACAAGGCCTGCGTGGTCATGACCGGCCGCGGTTTCATCAACGTGGACATCCAGACGCACCCCAACGTGTCGCACGTCTGTGCCGGTGGCTTCGACGCGAGCGGGCGCCGATGGCTTGCCCTGCCGGAAGATAGATCCAGGCGCCGAAAGGCCGTCAGCGCGCCGTCTCCGGGTATTTCATGTAACCGGTCTCCAAAGCCACGGCCCAGTCGGCGAAGCCGCAGCTGCGCGCCAGTTGCGCCATGGGGCGGTGGTCGTAGGGCACGCTGATGAGCGCGACGCTAAAGCCCTGTGCCGTGCGCTCGGCAAGGGCGTAGCGTGCGTCGGGCGCGCCGGTTTCGATGCGGTGCAGGCAGGGGCTGTCGTCCTCGAACGCGGGCAGGCCCACGCTGCCGGGGTTGACGATCCATTGTCCCGCCGCCGTGCGCACCGCGCGCGGAAAGTGCGTATGGCCGCAGGCGATGAACGCGGCGCGCTCCTCGGCCAGCCGCTGCGCGATTTCGCTCTGGCTGGCGAGTCGCACGGCGCCGCCGGGCAGCACGGTTTCGAGCAGGTAGCTGCAGTTGTGCTGCGGTGTGGCGTGGCAGAAGAACAGGTCTGCTTCGCGCAGCGTTGCGGGCAGCGTGCGCAGCCAGGCGAGCTCCTGCGCGCCGAGCTGCGCATGGGCGCAGGCGTCGGGCGGGGCGAGCTGCGCCGGGCTTTGTTCGATCAGGTTGCGGTCGTGGTTGCCCGCCACCGTGGGCCAGTCCTGGGCCTGCAGGAACTGCGCCGTCTCGCGTGCGAGCAAGGGGCCGGACAGGCTGTCGCCCAGGTTCACCACCAGGTCGGCGCCGCGGCGGCGCAGGTCGGCGTGCACGGCCTCGAGCGCGGGCAGGTTGCCGTGGATGTCGGACACGAGGGCGATGCGGGTGCTGGGCATGGGCGGGCTCCTGCAGTCTCGGTGATGGCGGGGCGGGGTGAGGCGGGGGATGGTGTCAGTCGGATAACGTCATGCGGCTGGTGTCATGCGGCTTGGGCGTGCTTGTCCGCCTCGGAGGTGAAGGCGTCGGCGTAAAACGCCTCGGGCGGCAGGCCGCGCTCGGCGCAGTAGGCAGTGCGCGCCGACTCGACCACGACGGGCGCGCCGCAGGCATAGACCTGGTGTCCCGAGAGGTCGGCAAAGTCGTCGAGCACGGCCTGGTGCACGAAGCCGGTGCGGCCGCTCCAGCCGTCTTCGGGCGGCGCGTCCGAAACCACGGGCACGTAGCGCAGCTGCGGCATTTCGGCCTGGCGCGCGCGCACCCAGTCGTCGAGGTACAAATCGACCGGCCGGCGCCCGCCCCAGTAGAGCGTGACGGGGCGCGTGCTGCCCTGGTGTTGCAATTGTTCGATGATGGCCTTGATGGGCGCAAAGCCCGTGCCCGAGGCCAGCAGGATGATGGGTTTGCCGGAATCCTCGCGCAGGTAAAAGCTGCCGAACGGCCCCTCGGCGCGCAGGATGTCTTTTTCTTTGAGGGTGTGAAAGACCTGCTCGGTGAAGTGGCCGCCGGGCATGAGGCGGATGTGCAGCTCCACGTGCGGCGGCGTGCCCAGCGTGTGCGGCGCGTTTGCCATCGAGTACGCGCGGCGCAGGCCTCCGGGCAGCAGAAATTCGAGGTACTGGCCTGCGTGGTAGCGCAGCGGCTCGGCCGCGGGCAGCTGCAGGCGCAGCAGCATCACGTCGGGCGATTTTTTCTCGAGCGCGGCCACGCGCACGGGCATTTTCTTGACCGGAAAGGCGCTTTCGTCGGTGACCTGGCGCGACTCCAGCACCACGTCGCTGCGCGGCTGCGCGCAGCAGGTCAGGACGAAGCCTGCGGCCTCTTCGGCGGCGCTCAGGGCCTTGTCCTGGTGCGGGCCATGCACGACGCTGCCGCTGAGCTTTTTGCATTTGCACGAGCCGCAGGCGCCGTCCTTGCAGCCGTAGGGCAGGCCCACGCCGGCGCGGATCGCGGCGTTCAGGAGGGATTCGTCCGTCTGCGCGGAAAAGCGCCGGCCGCTGGGTTGCACGGTGATCTGGTATGAGGCTGGGGTCGTCATGATGTGGGGTGATCCTCGGGAACAATATGCCCAACAGGGCGACGGGGCAAGATTGTGCCGTGGCCTCTCCAAATTTGACTTTTTCCTGCTGATCACCGCTGCCATGCAAAGACTTGCCGTTCCACGCCCCATGGGCGCGCTGCCCGCGCGTTTTCGCCGTGCGCGGCTGTTGATCGTGGGCTGTGGCGACGTGGGTCTGCGCGTGGTGCGTGCCTTGCGCAGTGAGGTGGTCGGCGCGCAGCGGGGCACGACGCCGCAGGCCGGGGCGCCGCGCCTGCGTGTGCTGGCGCTGACCTCGAGCGCGCAGCGCGTGGCCGAGCTGCGCGCGCAAGGCATCACGCCCTTGCTCGGCAACCTCGACGCGCCGGCCACGCTGCGCCGCCTCGCGGGCCTGGCCACGCACGTGCTGCACCTCGCGCCGCCGCCTGCCGAGGGTGCGGCGGCATGGTGGAGCGATCCGCGCACCGAGGCCTTGGTGCGCGTGCTGCGGCTGCGCACGCCGCCGCGGGCGCTCGTCTATGCCTCGACGAGCGGCGTGTACGGCGACTGCGCGGGAGCCTGGGTGCGCGAGACGCGCCCGCTGGCGCCGGCCACGGCGCGCGCGCAGCGCCGCGCGAATGCCGAGCGTGCGGTGCGCCACCTGGGCCGCGCGGGGGTGCGCACGAGCATTTTGCGTATTCCGGGCATCTACGCCCCCGATCGCGCAGGCGGCACGCCCGAGGCACGGCTGCGCAAGGGCACGCCCGCGCTCGCGCCGCAGGATGACGTGTTCACCAACCACATCCACGCCGACGACCTCGCGCGCGCCTGCCTCGCGGCGCTATGGCGCGGCAGGCCGCAGCGCGCCTACCATGTGTGCGACCTGCAGCCGATGAAGATGGGCGACTATTTCGACCTTGCCGCAGATCTGTACGGCCTGCCGCGCCCACCGCGCTTGGCGCGCAGTGCGGCGCAGGAACAGCTATCAGCGCTGCTGCTGAGCTTCATGAGCGAATCGCGCCGCCTCGAAAACCGGCGCCTGCTGCACGAGCTGCGCCTGCGCCTGCGCTATCCCAGCGTGGCCGAGGGTTTGCGCGGCGGGTAGCGGCAGTGGGCGTGCTGACGGCAGGCGCATTTTTTCGAGATTTGGTGCCGTTTTGTGCGTCAAGCCTTATCTGTATTGCGCAAGAAGCTTCGTTATCAGTAGCATCAACGCGGTACCGGATACACGTTGCCTTTGCCGTCCCAGCAGCGGAACACGTCGCATTGGAAGGCTCCGCCGGGTTTTTGCGGCGGCGTTGGCGATGGCTCTGGGTGGTTGGGTCGATAACCTGGGCGGCGCTGCGGCACGACGATCACCGGCGGCACGCTGGGTTCGGGGCGCAGGGCGCGCGCCTTTTCCACTTCGGCGTAGCCCTCGGGGCCTAGGCAGTCCAAGTCCATCTGGCGCTGCGCGGCTTCGAGGCGCGCCTGGTCTTCGTAAGTGCTGCCCAGGCTGCTGGCCAGCACGTCGAGGTTGCGCCGCGAGCGTGCGCAGGCTGCCGAATGGGCGTAGTCGTGCGCGCTGGGCCTGGCGGCTTGCGCGGCGCGCTCGCGCTCACGTTCTTGCAGGGCCTTTTGCCGCTCCTCCTGGGCCTGGGCGGCGGATTCGAGCTGCAACTGCTGCTGTTTGCGCTGCAGCGCCTCGGCGGCCTGGGCGCGCTCGCGCGCGATCTCTTCGGGCGTCTTGCGCGGCTCCACCTCGCGCACGCTGCTGCCGCTGGGGCAGACGTCGTTGGTGTAGGTGACGGCGCCCGTGCGCGCATCGGTGCAGCGCAGCACCTGGGCGTGTGCGGTAGCCAGTGGCAGCAGGGCCGCCGCAAAGGCCAGCGCGAAACCAAGATACGCCGTGCGTGCCGCACCTGCAAGCGGCTGTGGCAGTGTGCGCGCAGGAGGCCGGGAAAGTGGCATGCTCAAGGCCGGAGAGTGGACTCTGCGGTTATTCTGTGCGCGCCTCAGCAGCTTGCGGTGATCACGCGGCGTATGGCTTGTGCCAACTCCTGCGCAGCGAACTTTGCCACATAGCCATCCGCGCCCACACTGCGCACGTGGTCTTCGTTGGCCGAGCCCGACAGCGAGGAGTGGATGAGCACGGGCAGGCCGGCAAAGCGCGGGTCCTGCTTGATGTTGCGCGTGAGCGTGAAGCCGTCCATCTCGGGCATTTCGAGGTCGGTGAGCACCAGCGCCACCTTGTCGCGCACGCTCTTGCCTTCGGCGGCGGCGCTTTGGGCGATGGCGTTGAGCCGATCCCAGGCTTCCTTGCCCGATTTGGTGATCTCGCAAGGGGCGTGCAGCAGTTGCAGCTCCTGCTCGATCAGCGAGCGTGCGACGAAGGAGTCGTCCGCTGCGAGCACGATGGCTCCGGGCGGCAGTTGCAGCCGCTCGCCCACCTGGTTGGGGTCCACGTCTGCCGTCGCGCCGGGCGAGACCATCTGCAGGATCGCTTCGACGTCGAGCACCTGCGCCAGGCGTGAACCATCCTTGTTGCCGTCGAGCCGCGCGATGCTGGTCACGAGCTTGCCCGCGGCGCCGCTGGCCTCGGCCGAAAGCACCTGCTTCCAGTCGAGGCGCACGATGTCTTCGACCGATTCGACGGCGAAGGCCTGCGTGCTGCGCGCGTATTCGGTCACGAGCAGGATGTTGAGCTTTTCCGGCGTGCAGCCGACGAGGGCGGGCAGGTCGTACACGGGAATGACCTGGCCGCGCAGGTTCACCACGCCCAGCGCGTAGGGCGAGGCCCCGGCGATCGGCGTGATCTCCGGCATGGCCACGATCTCGCGGATTTTGAAGACGTTGATGCCGAACAGCTCCGACTGGCCGAGCACCTTGTCCTTGCCCAGCTTGAACAGCAACAGCTCGAACTGGTTCGAGCTGGTCAGGTGGGTGCGCTCGTCGACTTCCTGTTGCACGGTTTTCATGGCGGTCCTTCGCGGAATGGATCACACATTGAAACAAATGTGTGCCGGAGTGCGATTCTAGTGTGCGTGCGGGCCTGCACCCATGAGAAGCTTCTCTTTCAGTAGCTGCTCATGGTGGTTGAATAAGGGCCTGGAGCCAAAAAGATGCTGAAACCAGAAGATGTAGTGCAGCCTATGGGCGTCCCGCAGGTTCAGTTCGCGAACGCCGCAATGCCCGTTTGCGCGCGGCCCAGGATCAGCGCGTGGATGTCGTGCGTGCCTTCGTAGGTGTTGACCACTTCGAGGTTCACGAGGTGGCGTGCCACGCCGAATTCGTCGCTGATGCCGTTGCCGCCGAGCATGTCGCGAGCCAGGCGTGCGATGTCCAGCGCCTTGCCGCAGTTGTTGCGCTTGATGATGGAGGTGGCCTCGACCGAGGCCGTGCCTTCGTCCTTCATGCGGCCCATGCGCAGGCAGGCTTGCAGGCCCAGGGCAATCTCGGTCTGCATGTCGGCGAGCTTTTTCTGGATCAGCTGGTTGGCCGCGAGCGGGCGGCCGAACTGCTTGCGGTCCAGCGTGTATTGGCGTGCCGTGTGCCAGCAGAACTCGGCCGCGCCCAGCGCGCCCCAGGCGATACCGTAGCGTGCGCTGTTGAGGCAGGTGAACGGCCCTTTGAGGCCCTGTACGGTGGGGAAGGCGTTTTCTTCGGGCACGAACACGTCGTCCATGAGAATCTCGCCCGTGACCGAGGTGCGCAGCCCCACCTTGCCATGGATCGCGGGCGCGCTCAGGCCCTTGAATCCTTTTTCGAGCACAAAGCCGCGGATCGGGCCCACGGCGCCGCTTTCGCTCACCTCCTTGGCCCAGACCACGAACACGTCGGCCACGGGGCTGTTCGTGATCCACATCTTGCTGCCCTTGAGGCGATAGCCACCCGCGACCTTGGTCGCGCGCGTGGCCATGCTGCCGGGGTCGGAGCCATGGTCGGGCTCGGTCAGGCCGAAGCAGCCAATCCACTCACCGCACGCGAGCTTGGGCAGGTATTTCTGCTTTTGCGCCTCGGTGCCGAATTCGTCAATGGGCACCATCACGAGCGAGCTTTGCACGCTGGCCATGGAGCGGTAGCCCGAGTCGATGCGCTCGATTTCGCGTGCGATCAGGCCGTAGGCCACGTAATTCAGCCCCGGCCCGCCATACTGCTCTGGGATGGTGGGGCCGAGCAGGCCGACCTCGCCCATCTCGCGGAAGATGCTGGTGTCCATTTTTTCGTGCCGGAAGGCGTCGCGCACGCGCGGCGCGAGCCTGTCGCGGCAGTACGCCGCGGCGGCGTCGCGCACCATGCGCTCGTCGGCGCTCAGTTGCTGGTCGAGCAAGAAGGGGTCGTCCCAGTGAAAGGGGGCGTGGGCCATGGGGTCTCCGGGGGATGTAGAAAAAGAAAAAAGGTTTTGTGCGCATTGCGCATGCCATGTGGACGGCGCGCCGCAGCATGCCCATGGTAGGCGCATGAAGCTGATGGGGCAAGCGCAATCTTGGCATGCAGATATGCTGTTTGTGAACTTATGAAATACTCGCCGCATGCGCCGCCACCTGCCCTCGACCCAAGCGCTGGCCTGTTTCGAGGCCGCCGCGCGCCACGAAAGCTACACGCGCGCGGCGCAGGAGCTCGCGCTCACGCAAAGCGCGGTGTCGCGCCAGATCGCCGCGCTGGAAGACTTCGTCGGCGTGGCGCTGTTTCGGCGCACACGCCATGGCGTGGTGCTCACGCCCGCGGGCACGCACTATGCGCGCCAGGTGGCGCGCTGGCTGCAGGGGCTGGAGCGCGACACGCTGGACCTGATGGCGCACCAGGGCGCGGGCGGCACGCTGGCGCTCGCGGCCGTGCCCACTTTTGCCACGCGCTGGTTGATTCCGCGCCTGCCGCAGCTCGCGCAGCAGCACCCCGACATCGTGGTGCACATAGACACGCGCACACGCCCTTTTCTGTTTGCCGACACCGCCTTCGACGCCGCGCTGTATGCCGGCACGCCCGAGCAGGTCGCCAACTGGCCTGGCATCACGGCGCATTGGCTCATGGACGAAGACGTGCTGCCCGTGTGCAGCCCGCACCTGCTCGAAGCCGCGGCGCAGCGTGACCCGGGGCGCGCCTACCAGCCGGTGGCCGCACACGTGCTGGCGCAACTGCCACTGCTGCAGCAAAGCACGCGCCCCGCCGGCTGGCGCCGCTGGTTCGAAGCCATGGCCGTGGATGCGCCGCATGCGCTCGACGGGCCGCGCTACGAACTTTTTTCCATGCTGGCCGTCGCTGCGGCGCAGGGCCTGGGCGTGGCGCTGATCCCCCCGCTGCTCATAGAGGCCGAGCTCGCGCGCGGCGAACTCGTGGTGGCCTGCGCCCAGCCGCTGCGCGCCGAGCGCAGCTACTACCTGATCCATCCGGCCCAGGCGCCTTCGACGGCCCTGGCGGCCTTCATCCAGTGGCTGCAAGCCATGGCGGCGCAGTGGCGCGCGCAGGGCTAGCGAGTTGCCAAGGGGCAGGCTGGGGCACAAAAAAATGCCGACAAAATTAAGCCCTAAAATCGCCGTCCCGGCATGGGCCGCTTGCCGCTGTGGGTTGAACCCAGATTGTCCATTAGGCGGTGCTTCGCACCTACGCGGGTGCTGGCGGACGTCTGGCGGTCATTTTGGCCGCTGCTTCGTTGTTCGTGGCACCACCACGAACTCCTCAGCAGCAACCAAACTGCCTCGCCAGCCGCCTCGCCATCATCCCGCGTCCTCATGGACAATCTGGGTTTAAGGCACTTGCAAACCCCGGCTTGCGGCGTTGCCCGAAACCCCTATTCAATACCGGCCGCCTCGTATTTTTGCCCCACGCAGATGCAGCGGCCCCGTGCGCATGGCCACCAACTTCCTCACCAAAATCTTCGGCAGCCGCAACGACCGGCTCCTCAAGCAATACCGCAAGACGGTTGCGCGCATCAACGCGCTGGAGCCCGAGCTCGAGAAATTGTCGGACGAGGCCTTGCGCGCCAAGACGCAGGAGTTCCGCGAGCGCTTCGCGCGCGGTGCCTCGCTCGACGAGCTGCTGCCCGAAGCCTTTGCCGTGGTGCGCGAGGGCTCTAAGCGCGTGATGAAGATGCGCCACTTCGACGTGCAGCTGCTCGGCGGCATGGCGCTGCACAACGGCAAGATCGCCGAAATGCGCACGGGCGAGGGCAAGACCCTCACGGCCACGCTGGCCGTGTACCTGAACGCGCTGACCGGCAAGGGCGTGCACGTGGTCACCGTGAACGACTACCTTGCGCAGCGCGACGCGCAGTGGATGGGGCGGCTGTACGAGTTTTTGGGCCTGAGCGTGGGCATCAACCTGCCGCACCTGCCGCGCGAGGAAAAGCAGGCTGCCTACCGCGCCGACATCACCTACGGCACGAACAACGAATACGGCTTCGACTACCTGCGCGACAACATGGTCTATGAGGCGCACGACCGCGTGCAGCGCGGCCTGCATTACGCCATCGTCGACGAGGTGGACTCGATCCTGATCGACGAAGCGCGCACGCCGCTCATCATCAGCGGCCAGGCCGAAGACCACACGGCGCTGTACCGCGCGATGAACGAGATCGCGCCGCTGCTGGTGCGCCAGGAGGGCGAGGAAGACCCGCGCACCGGCGAGGGCGTGATCAAGCCGGGCGACTTCACCGTCGATGAAAAATCGCGCCAGGTGTACCTGACCGAGCAGGGCCACGAGACGGCCGAGCGCATTCTGGCCAGCCGCGGACTGATCGCCGAGGGTGCGTCGCTCTACGACCCGGCCAACATCACGCTGATGCACCATTTGTACGCGGCCTTGCGTGCACACCATCTCTACCACCGCGACCAGCACTACGTGGTGCAAAACGGCGAAGTCACCATCGTCGATGAATTCACGGGCCGCCTGATGCAAGGCCGGCGCTGGAGCGAGGGTCTGCACCAGGCGGTGGAGGCCAAGGAAGGCGTGAACATCCAGGCGGAAAACCAGACGCTGGCGTCGATCACCTTCCAGAACTACTTCCGCCTGTACGAAAAGCTCGCGGGCATGACCGGCACGGCCGACACCGAGGCCTACGAGTTCCAGGAGATCTACGGCCTCGAGACCGTGATCATCCCGCCCAACAGGCCAAGCCGGCGCGAAGACCAGCTCGACCGCGTCTATAAAACCACGCGCGAAAAATACGCCGCGGCCATCGCGGACATCCGCGCCTGCCACGAGCGCGGCCAGCCCGTGCTCGTGGGCACGACCTCGATCGAAAACTCCGAACTCATCGCCGAGCTGCTCAAGAAAGAGGGCCTGCCGCACCAGGTGCTCAACGCCAAGCAGCACGCGCGCGAGGCCGAGATCATCGCCCAGGCGGGGCGCCCCGGCATGATCACCATCGCCACCAACATGGCCGGGCGCGGCACCGACATCGTGCTCGGCGGCAACATCGAAAAAATGGTCGCGGCCATAGAAGCCGACCCAGCGCTCGACGAAGCCACGCGCCAGCAGCGCATCGCGCAGCTGCGCGCCGACTGGCAGCGCGACCACGACAAGGTCAAGGAGCTCGGCGGCCTGCGCATCATCGCCACCGAGCGCCACGAAAGCCGCCGCATCGACAACCAGCTGCGCGGCCGCTCGGGGCGCCAGGGTGACCCCGGCTCGTCGCGCTTTTACCTGAGCCTGGACGACGCGCTGATGCGCATTTTCGCGGGCGAGCGCGTCAAGGCCATCATGGAGCGGCTCAAGATGCCCGACGGCGAGGCGATCGAGGCCGGCATCGTCACGCGCAGCATCGAATCAGCGCAGCGCAAGGTCGAGGCGCGCAACTTCGACATGCGCAAGCAGCTGCTCGAATACGACGACGTGGCCAACGACCAGCGCAAGGTGATTTACCAGCAGCGCAACGAAATCCTCGACGCTGCCGACCTCTCCGACGTGATCCGCGCCATGCGCGAGGACTGCTTCACCGAGCTCGTGCGCCAGTACGTGCCCGCCGATTCGGTCGAAGAGCAGTGGGACTTGCCGGGCCTCGAAAAAGCGCTCACGCAGGAGTGGCAGCTGCCGCTCGCGCTGCAGCAGGAAGTGGCGCAGTCCGAGGCCATCACCGACGAGGACATCCTCGAAAAAGTGCTGCAGGCCGCGCACGCGGCGTTCGACGCCAAGGTCGAGCAGATCGGGCGCGAAAACTTCACGCAGTTCGAGCGCATGGTGCTGCTGCAAAGCCTGGACTCGAACTGGCGCGACCACCTCGCGGCGCTCGACTACCTGCGCCAGGGCATCCACCTGCGCGGCTATGCGCAAAAGCAGCCCAAGCAGGAATACAAGCGCGAGGCTTTCGAGCTGTTCCGCCAGATGCTCGAGCAGGTCAAGAACGAGGTCACGAAAACGCTCATGACCGTGCAGGTGCAGTCGCGCAGCGAGCTCGACGCCGCCGCAGAGGAGCTCGAAAGCCGCGGTGAGCACATCGCCAACGTCACCTACACCGCGCCCACCGAAACCGGCGCGGTCGAGGTCACGCAAGAGACGCCGGCAGCAAGCGCGCCGCTCACGCTGCCGCCGGGCGTGCGCGTGGGGCGCAACGACCCCTGCCCCTGCGGCAGCGGCAAGAAATACAAGCAGTGCCACGGCAAGCTGAGCTGAGCTGAGCGCGTCCGCATGGCTGGTTGCAGCGGCGCGGCGTGCAGTGTTTTTCCAGCGTTTTTGAAGAAAGAGGAGCCCCCATGCCCGTGAACCTTCAGCCCCCCATCGCCGCCGAGCTGCAGCCCATCGCGGGCGTGCGCATCGGCGTGGCCGAAGCCGGCATCCGCAAGGCCGCGCGCAAGGACCTCACGCTGTTCCTGCTCGACGAGGGCACGAGCGTCGCGGGCGTGTTCACGCAAAACCGCTTTTGCGCCGCGCCCGTGCAGATCAGCCGGGCGCACCTTGCGGGCGGGCAACCGATCCGCGCGCTGCTCATCAACACCGGCAACGCCAACGCGGGCACGGGCGCCGACGGCATGGTGCGCGCGCAGGCCACGTGCATCGCACTCGCTCGGCTGCTGGACATTGCACCTGCGCAGGTGCTGCCTTTTTCCACGGGCGTGATCATGGAGCCGCTGCCGCACGAGCGCCTCATCGCGGCGCTGCCCGCGGCGCTCGCCGACGCGGCGCCAGGCCACTGGGCGCGCGCCGCCGAAGGCATCATGACCACGGACACCGTGCCCAAGGCCTTCAGCACGCAGCTGCGCCTGGGCGCGGCCACGGTGTCGGTCACGGGCATCAGCAAAGGCGCGGGCATGATCCGCCCGAACATGGCGACCATGCTGGGCTTTCTGGCGACCGACGCCTGCATCGCACCGGCGCTGCTGCCCAAAATCGCGCACGCGCTCGCCGAGGCCTCGTTCAACCGCATCACCATAGACGGCGACACCTCGACCAACGACTCCTTCATCGTGCTGGCCACCAACAAGGCGCAGCACACGCCCATCACCTCGCTAGAGAGCGCCGAGGGGCAGGCGCTTTTCGCCGCGCTGCGCGAGGTGGCGCAAAAGCTCGCGCAGGCCATCGTGCGCGACGGTGAGGGCGCGACCAAGTTCATCACGGTGCGCGTCGAAGGCGGGCGCGACGCTGAGGAATGCCGCAAGGTGGCGTACGCGATCGCGCATTCGCCGCTGGTCAAGACGGCGTTCTACGCGAGCGACCCGAACCTGGGCCGCATCCTCGCGGCCGTGGGCTACGCGGGCATTGCCGACCTCGACCAGGGCGGCATAGACCTGTACCTCGACGACGTGCACGTGGCCCAGCAGGGCGGGCGCCACCCCGACTACCGCGAGGAGGACGGCCAGCGCGTGATGCAGCAAAGCGAAATCACCGTGCGCGTGCGGCTCGGGCGCGGCACGGCGGCCGAGACGGTCTGGACCTGCGACCTGAGCCACGAATACGTGAGCATCAACGCCGACTACCGTTCTTGAAATTGCTATATTTTAAATAGCTGCTTGCGCTTGAACCATAAGCGCGAGTGTAGTGTTTGATGCTTGATGCGACCAATAAAGCCGATGGATTTTTGGTCTGGGCAAGGCGCAAACCGCAGCGATACCGGGTGGTATCGCGAGGATTTGCAACGCGGCCCAGGCCGAAAAGACGCGGTTTTATGTCGCAGATAGCGTCGAACACTACACTGGAGGCCAAAATGAATCCAAATTTCGAGCATCTGCTCGTGCGCGCCGAACAGCTTATTGCCCGCATAGAGTCCATTCTTCCCCAGCCCCTTTCGGCCCCCGATTGGGGCGCCGCTATCGCCTGGCGCTACCGCAAGCGCAGCAACGGCCACGGCGTGCTCGAGCCGGTGCGCCACGTCGCGGCGATGCGCCTGTCCGATCTGCAGGAAATCGACGCGCAGAAAGAAAAAATCGTGCGCAACACCGAACAGTTCGTGCAGGGCCGGCCCGCGAACAACGTGCTGCTCACGGGCGCGCGCGGCACGGGCAAGTCTTCGCTCGTCAAGGCCTGCCTGAACGCTTTTGCCGCGCAGGGCCTGCGCCTGATCGAGATGGACAAGAGCGACCTGCCCGACCTGCCCGACATCGTCGAGGTGGTGGCCGCGCGCCCCGAGAAGTTCATCGTCTTTTGCGACGACCTGAGCTTCGAGGAGGGCGAGCCCGGCTACAAGGCGCTCAAGTCGATCCTGGACGGCTCGGTGGCCGCGGCCACGCCCAACGTGCTGATCTACGCAACCAGCAACCGCCGCCACCTGCTGCCCGAATACATGAAGGAAAACCTCAGCTACCAGCACGGCGAGGACGGCGAGGTGCACCCCGGCGAGGTGGTCGAGGAAAAAATCTCGCTCTCCGAGCGCTTCGGCCTGTGGGTGAGCTTTTACCCCTTCAGCCAGGACGAATACCTGGTCATCGTGCGCCAGTGGCTCGCGGCGCTCGGGGTGCCGGAGTCGGCCATAGAGGCCGCACGCGCCGAGGCGCTGGTGTGGGCGCTGGAGCGTGGCTCGCGCAGCGGGCGCGTGGCCTACCAGTTTGCGCGCGATTTTGCGGGCCGCCATGGTGTCAGCAATGCCTGAGCCTGAGCCGGCGCCGCAGCCCCCAGCCCCAGCGGAGGGCGCGGCGCAAAACAGGCCGCAAGAGCCGCAACGCGCGCACACCGAAGTCGCCGTGGGCATCTTGCTGCGGGGCGACGGCGCGCTGCTGCTGGCCACGCGCCCGCCCGGCAAGCCCTATGCGGGCTATTGGGAGTTTCCGGGCGGCAAGATCGAAGCAGGCGAGACCGTCGAGCAGGCGCTGCGGCGCGAGCTGCACGAGGAGCTGGGCATCACCATAGGCCCGGCGAGCGTCTGGCGCGTGACCGAGCACGACTACCCGCACGCACTCGTGCGCCTGCACTGGTGCAAGGTGTACCGCTGGAGCGGCGACTTCGAGATGCGCGAGGGCCAGACCATGGCCTGGCAGCACTTTCCTCTGCAGGTCAGCCCGGTGCTGCCGGGCGCGTACCCGGTGCTCGACTGGCTCGAACAGGAATGGCGGCTAGCAGGCTGTCGGACTTTAGGCGTCGATAGCGAGAAGGTGCCCCAGCGAGACCAGTTTTAGCCGGATTCGCCGCCCCATAGTGCTGCTATGGGGCAAGAAGCCGGTAAAAAATGGGCCGCTGCGGCGCATTCGCAGCCGACGATTCCAAAGTCCGACAGGCTGCTAGGGCGCGCACAGGCCTCACATAAGCCATAGACCCAAGACGAACACCAGGGTGTGCCCCAGTACGCCGGCCGCCACCGCCAGCGCGTAGCGGGGGCCGCCGCTGGCCAGCGCCATCCCGCTCTTGCTCAGTGCATGCACCAGCATGGCCGCCATCAGGGTGCGCGCGACCAGGGGCGCCGCGGGCGTACCGGGGGCGCCGTGCGCGAGCAGCGCGGCAATGACCGAGTGCACGTCGGCGAGCGCCGCGAGCAGGGCGCCGGTCATCATGCCTGCGTCGCCCAGCCACAGGCCCAGACCATAGACGCCGGCCTGCACGGCCGTGAGCAGCACGGCGATGACCAGCGCGTCGCGCAGGCGGAACATGGGCGTGTCGGCAGGCATTTGCGCGGCCGGTTTTTCGCTGACGTCTGCCAGGCCCGTGTGCGCCAGCCAGCTGCCGTACACACCGGCCACCAGCGCCGAAGCCAGCGCCGGCGCCGCCAACTGCGCCAGCCAGGCCGGCTGAATGGTCGCGGCCACGGCCAGCATCTGCAGCATGGTGGCCACGCACGAGAGCACCGCGCCGCCCGCCTGCGCGCGCAGCGTGCCGCGCCCTGCGCGCAGCTCCAGCCCCAGATTCGCGATGGTGGCCGTGCTCGAGACGAAGCCCGAAGCCAGCGCCGACAGGGCCAGCGCCTGGCGCGCCTGCAGCAGCCGCCGCCCCAGGTGCGCGAGCGACTGGATCAAAAGCAGCACCACGAGCAGGCGCACGAGCAGCTGCGGGTTCAGCACCTCGCCCCACAGCGGCCGGTCGGGCATCAGTGGCGCGACGATGAGGATCAAGGCAGCCAGGATCAGGCCGCCGCGCACCTCGCCGGGCTGCAGCCAGGTGTTGGCGAAGCTGTGCAGGCGCTCGCGCGCGGCAAGCAAGCCCGTGGCGGCCACGGCCAGCGCCGCGGCCAGCAGCTGGTCCTGCGTGCACATGGCGCCGATCACGTAGGCGAGAAAGAGGGCGATTTCGGTGGTCACGCCCGGGTCGCCCGAGCGGTCCTTGGCATAGGCCGTGGCGCCCAGAATTGCCATGAACAGCGCCCCCACGGCCAGCAATGCCGGCATGGCCAGGATGGCGGTCGCCGCGCCGGCCAGGGCCGCCAGCGTGAACGAGCGCACGCCGGCGAGCGCGCGGTGCGGCCCGGTGCCTTTGCGCCGCTCGCGCTCTATGCCCATGAGCAAACCGCAGCCAAACGCGCTCGCCAGCGCCGCCCAGGCCGAAGTCAGGCTGTTCGAAGTCTCCATCACCATTTGCCTTTCATCTCAACCCGCGGCACCGCCCCATGCACGCACGGAACGGCGCCGCGGGCGTGGACAATACCACCATGTTTGAACCTCCCGCCTTCATCGCCCCCACCCGCCACACCGACCCGGCCGCCGCGCTCGCGCAGGTGCAGCAGATCTACCAACAGCAGATCGACCACCTGCGCGCCGCCATGGCGCGCTTCGTGGCCGGCGAAACGCCACCGCAGCCCGTGCGCGCCTGCTACCCCTTCGTGCGCCTGCACGTGGACACGGTGGCGCGCGCCGACAGCAAGCTCGCGTACGGCTTCGTCGAAGGGCCGGGGCATTACGAAACCACGCTCACGCGCCCCGACCTGTTTGCGCGCTACTACCTCGAGCAGTTCCAGCTGCTGCGCCAGAGCCACGGCGTGGCGCTCGAAGTGGGCACGAGCACGCAGCCCATCCCCGTGCACTTTTCGTTCGCCGAAGACGATTATTTTGAAGGCGCGCTGAGCCCTGAACGCCGCCTGCGCATGCGCGACCTGTTCGACCTGCCCGACCTTGCGGCCATGGACGACGGCATCGCCAACGGCACTTGTGAGCCCGTGCCCGGCGAGGCCAGGCCGCTCGCGCTCTTCACCGCGCCGCGCGTGGACTACTCGCTGCACCGCCTGCGTCACTACACGGGCACGCTGCCCGAGTGGTTCCAGAACTTCGTGCTGTTCACCAACTACCAGTTCTACATCGACGAATTCATCCGCCTCGGGCACGCCGAAATGGCGCGGCCCGACAGCGGCTACTGCGCCTTCGTCGAGCCCGGCAACGTGGTCACACGCCGCGTGGGCCTGCCGCCCGAGCCCGGTGACGAGCGCGGCGCCGCGCCGCCGCGCCTGCCGCAAATGCCCGCCTACCACCTGGTGCGCGCCGACGGCAGCGGCATCACCATGGTCAACATTGGCGTGGGCCCGGCCAACGCCAAGACCATCACCGACCACATCGCCGTGCTGCGCCCGCACGCCTGGATGATGCTGGGCCACTGTGCGGGCCTGCGCAACAGCCAGCAGCTGGGCGACTACGTGCTCGCCCACGCCTACGTGCGCGAAGACCACGTGCTCGACGAAGACCTGCCGCTGTGGGTGCCGATCCCGGCGCTCGCCGAGATTCAGGTCGCGCTCGAGCAGGCCGTGGCCGAAGTCACGCAGGTGCACGGCGCCGACCTCAAGCGCATCATGCGCACTGGCACCGTGGCCAGCACCGACAACCGCAACTGGGAGCTGCTGCCCGGCAACACGCCGCAGCGCCGCTTCAGCCAGAGCCGCGCCGTCGCGCTCGACATGGAAAGCGCCACCATCGCCGCGAACGGCTTTCGCTTCCGCGTACCCTACGGCACGCTGCTGTGCGTGAGCGACAAGCCGCTGCACGGCGAAATCAAGCTCCCCGGCATGGCCAACCAGTTCTACCGCGAGCGCGTCGATCAGCACCTGCGCATAGGCATGCACGCCATCGACATCCTGCGCGCCGCCGGCGTGCAGCGCCTGCACAGCCGCAAGCTGCGCAGCTTTGCCGAAGTAGCGTTTCAGTGAGGGCGTGTGGGCTAGTGCAGTGTTCGACGCACTCTGCGACATAAAACCGCGTCTTTTCGGCCCGGGCCGCGTTGCAAATCCTCGCGATACCACCCGGTATCGCTGCGGTTTGCGCCTTGCCCAGACCAAAAATCCATCGGTTTTATTAGTCGCATCAAGCATCAAACACTGCACTAGGAGCCTGTCGGACTTTGGGCGTCGAAAGCGAGAATCCGCCCCAGCGAGGCCAGTTTTTGCCGGATTCGCCGCCCCATAGTGGTGCTATGGGGCAAGAAGCCGGTAAAAAATGGGCCGCTGCGGCGCATTCGCAGCCGACGATTCCAAAGTCGGACAGGCTCCTGGTGCAGTGTTCGACGCTCTCTGCGACATCAACCCAGATCGTCCATGAGGCGGTGCTGCGCACCTTCGCGGGCGCTGGCGGGCGCCCGCCGGTCATTTTGGTCGCGGCTTCGGCGCTCATGGCTGCGGGCATGGGCTTCTCACCCGCGACCAAACTGCCACGCCAGCCGCCTCGCCATCAACCCGCGCCCTAATGAACAATCTGGGTTGAACCGTTGGTCGCCGCCATGCGCGTGCTGCGCCGGATGCGTTGGATGAAAGCATGTGCCAGGGCTTGCACCGCGCAGGCGCTGGCCGCGCCCACGCACCAGGCGGCCAGTACGTCCGAGGGGAAGTGCAAACCCAGCGCGATGCGGCTCCAGCTGAGCAGCAGGGCCGCACCGAGCAGCAAGGCGCGCATGGCCCACGGCATGGGCGCCAGACAAGCCGAAGCCGCAAACGCCATCGCCATGGCCGCGTGCGAGCTCGGAAAGCCGGCGGATTTGCCATGCGGCAGCCATTGGATGCCCAGGCCCAGCGTGAAGGGACGGGGGATTTGCACCGCTTGCTTGATCCAATGGGCCAGCAGCACGGCCAGCGCGATGCTGGCCAAAACCCTCCAGGCCTGCCCGCGCCAACCTTGGCGCCCGACCAGGGCCACGGTGAGCGACGTGGCGACGAGCCAGTGGGGCAGATACTGCGTGGCAAAGAGCGCAAGATTCAACACCGACGAGGGCGTTTGGGGCCCCAGGTTGAGCCACAGAAAGACGGTTTGGTCCAGGGCGGTCATGAAAGCTGCTCCTCGGATTCGTTGCGCGGAAATCGCATCGCGCGCAATCTAGCCGCAAACTGCTTTCAGTTTTCTTTCAGTTCGCAGTCCGTGGTCTGGGGAAAACCCTGAGTCTTGCGCCAGGATTTGTGACGCCGGTCAAGTAAAAAAAGGAGCAAGGGCGCAAAATCGCCCGCTTTTCTTTTGACCGGGAGCCTCGCTTCGGCCTGCGCTGCTGAATGTCTCATCCACCCATGTCTGCTGCATCCTCACGCGCGCCTTTGATCGACGTGCTCAAGGGCCTTGCCTGTTTGCTCATCGTCGCCCACCACCTCGCGTTTTACGGCCCCATGTCGGACATTGCCGAGCCGCTCGCGCCGCGCTTGCTGGCCTGGCTTTCCAGCCATGGGCGCATGGCCGTACAGGTGTTTTTGGTGTTGGGCGGCTATCTGGCTGCGGCCAGCCTCGCGCCACAAGGCGTGGCGCGATTTACAAGTGCCTGGCAGCAGGTGGCGCGCCGTTTCGGGCGGCTGGTCGTGCCTTACGCCGTGGCCTTGCTCGCCACGGTGCTCGTGTCGGCGCTGGTGCGGCCGTGGCTGGAGCACCATTCGGTGCCCGCCGAGCCCGATCTTGCGCAGTTGCTTGCCAACGCTTTGCTGCTGCAGGATGTCCTGGGCTATGAGGCGCTCTCGGCCGGCGTGTGGTACGTGGCCATCGATTTTCAGCTCTTTGCATTGGCGGTGCTGCTGTTTGCCGTCGTGCGCGCCTGGGCCGGGCGCAACGGGCGGATCGATGCGGCGCGCTGCGGGCAGGCAGCGGTGGTAGCGGGCGTGGCGGTGTCGCTGCTGGTCTTCAACCGCCTGCCGCAGCTCGACGCCTGGGCGGTGTATTTCTGGGGCGCTTACGGCCTGGGGATGATGGCCTACTGGGCCGCACATGCGCCGCGCGTGCGGCCCTGGCTGTTCATGATGGCGGCGCTGGGTGTGGCTGCGTTGGGGGTGGAATTTCGCCCGCGCATCGCAGTGGCTTTGGTTACGGCACTGGCGCTCGCAGGGGCCATGCGCACGCCGGCTTTGCGCCAGTGGCAAGGTGTGCCGGCCCTGAACCGGATCGGGCAAATGTCGTACTCGGTTTTTTTGCTGCACTTTGCCGTGTGCCTCGCCGTGAACGCCGTCGTGACCACGCTGTGGCCCGATGCGCCCGGCTGGAATGCGCTGGGCATGCTGCTGGCCGTGCTGCTGTCGCTCGCGGCGGGGCGATTGATGTACGAGCGCATCGAAAAGCAGAGCATCTCGTGGCCGGCGATCCTGCGTTGGCAGGCGGGTTTGCTGGGCGTGGGGTGGCTGGCGTCGTTCGCGGGGAATTTCGGCTGATGGGGGCCGGCTCAGCGATGTAACTCGCCCGCGCGCTCCGGCTGATAGACGACTTCTTGCACGCGCACCGTCATCGTTTTGCCGCCGGGCCCGGGCCAGGTCAGCTCGTCGCCCACGGAAAGGCCGAGCAAGGCAGCGCCTACGGGGGCAAGAATGGAAATGCGATCCGCGCTGCCGTCCATGTCACGCGGGTAAACGAGCGTGAGACAAAACTCCTTGCCTGTTTCGGCAATCGCAAAGCGCACGGTGGAATTCATGGTGACGACGGTGGGAGGGATGGCCTGCGGCGCCACCACATCGGCGCGATCGAGCTCGGCTTGCAATTCCGCCTTGCCGGGAAAGACGCTTGCAGGCAAGGCAGCCAAAACAGCTTCGATGCGCTCCAAGTCCAGAGACGACAGGATGATTTGCGGTTTGCTGCGTGCCATGGTTTCGTTGACCTCCTCGTGATGCGGACAAACAGAGGGCGGCACTGTAGTCGATCGTGAATCTCGCACCGCAGCATGCGGTCATCGCAGCAGGGTTGCTGTATATTCATACAGCATGCAACCCGAAGATCGCATCGACGAACGCGCTGACGAACCTGCGCCGCTAGCAGCCTGTCGGACTTTGGGCGTCGAAAGCGAGAATGTGCCCCAGCGAGGCCAGTTTTTGCCGGATTCGCAGCCCCATAGTGGTGCTATGGGGCAAGAAGACGGTGAAAAATGGGCCGCTGCGGCGCATTCGCAGCCGACGATTCCAAAGTCCGACAGGCTGCTAGTACGCGTGCCGCTGCAGGCGGTGCGCGGGCGCGGGGCGGCGAGCCGCATTGCGCACCGCTTTGCGCGCGACACGCGCGATCGGCTCGCGGGGGCGGACGATGGTTGGCCCGGCGATGCGCATGAAGCAGATAGCGAAGACGCGCAGGCGGCGCCACCCGCGACCGAGGTGCTGCACGAGAGCGCGCGCAGCGCCTTGTGCCGCAACGATTCGCCAGACATTCCCTTCATCTACTCGGTCAACCCCTACCGCGGCTGCGAGCACGGCTGCATCTACTGCTACGCGCGGCCCACGCACAGCTACCTGAACCTCTCGCCGGGGCTGGACTTCGAGACGCGCATCGTCGCCAAGACCAACATCGCCGCAGTGCTGCGAGGCGAGCTCGCGCGCCCCGGCCATGTGCCCAGCGCGCTGAGCCTCGGTTCGGCCACCGATTGCTACCAGCCCGTGGAGCGCACGCTGCGGCTCACGCGCGGCTTGATAGCGGTGCTGCGCGAGGCGCGCCACCCGTTCGGCCTCATCACCAAGAGCAGCGGTGTGGAGCGCGACATCGACTTGCTCGCGCCGCTGGCCGAGCGGCGCCTCGTGGCGGTGTATGTGACGCTGACCACGCTGGACGCGGACCTTGCGCGCCGGCTCGAGCCGCGTGCCGCAGCACCGCACCGGCGCCTGCGTACCATTGCCACCCTGGCCGCGGCGGGTATCCCGGTGGGCGTGAGCGTGGCGCCGCAGATACCGTTTTTGAACGAAGACATGGAGCAGGTGCTCGACGCCGCCTATGCAGCCGGGGCGCGCAGCGCTTTTTATAGCGTGCTGCGCCTGCCCTGGGAGCTCGACGCGCTGTTTCGCGAGTGGCTGGAGCTGCACTACCCGCAGCGCGCGGCGCGCATCATGGCGCGCGTGCAAGACCTGCACGGCATCAGCGCCGAAGCACGTCGAGAGGGCAAAAGTTACGCCGGCGGCTTTGCCACGCGCATGCACGGCAGCGGCCACTGGGGCGATCTGCTGCGCCAGCGCTTTGCGCTCGCGTGCCGGCGCCTGGGCTTGAACCGCACGCCGCTCGAGCTCGACTACAGCCAGTTCCGCCCGGCGCTCGCGCGCGGGCAGGGGTGTTTGTTTTGACGGATCAAATGCTCAGTCCGCGAGCACGCGCGCACGCCCCGGCAGCGGCAATTGCAGCGATTCGCCGCGGCCGATCGCGAAGTAGTGGATGCCCTTGCGCGCCAGGCGCTGCGGGTCGTAGAGGTTGCGGCCGTCGAAGATCACCGGCGCGCGCAGCTGCCGCTTGATGAGCTCGAAGTCCGGCGCCTTGAACACCTGCCACTCGGTGCAGATCACGAGTGCGTCGGCGCCGGGCAGCACGGCTTCGGGCGTGCCCATGAGGGCCAGGCGCTCGTCGTGGCCGTAGAGGCGCTGTGCCTCGGCCATGGCCTCGGGGTCGTAGGCGCGCACCTTGGCGCCCGCGGCCCACAGCGATTCCATGAGCTCGCGGCTCGGGGCGTCGCGCATGTCGTCGGTGTTGGGCTTGAAGGCCAGGCCCCAGAGCGCGAAGGTACGGCCCTTGAGGTCGCCCTGGTAATAGGCATGGATGCGCTGGAACAGCTTGTGCTTTTGCCGCTCGTTCACGGCTTCGACGGCCTGCAGCAGGTCGCTGCCGCAGCCGGCTTCCTGCGCGGTGTGGATCAGCGCCTTGATGTCCTTCGGAAAGCACGAGCCGCCGTAGCCGCAGCCCGGGTAGATGAACTGGTAGCCGATGCGCGGGTCGGCGCCTATGCCCTTGCGGATCGCCTCAATGTCGGCGCCCAGGTTTTCGGCGAGCTCGGCGATCTGGTTGATGAAGCTGATCTTGGTCGCGAGCATGCAGTTGGCCGCGTACTTGGTGAGCTCGGCGCTGCGCAGGTTCATGCACAGGATGCGGTCGTGGTTGCGGTTGAAGGGCGCGTAGATTTCGCGCATCAGGTCGAGTGCGTCCTCGTCTTCGCTGCCGAGGATGATGCGGTCGGGGCGGCGGCAGTCGTTGAGCGCCGAGCCTTCCTTGAGGAACTCGGGGTTCGAGACGATGGTGAATTCGAGCCGCTTGCCGCTGTGCGCGAGTTGCGCTTCGATGTGCACCTTGAGCCGGTCGCCCGTGCCCACGGGCACGGTGGATTTTTCGACGATGATGACCGGCTCGCTGCGGTGGCGCGCAATGCCCTCCGCCACGGCGAACACGCCGCTCAGGTCGGCGCCGCCGTCGGGCCCGGGCGGCGTGCCCACGGCGATGAACTGCACCGCGCCGTGCTGCACCGCCTGGGCCACGTCGTGCGTGAAGCGCAAGTGGCCCGCGGCCACCCCTTCGCGCACCAATTCCGCGAGGCCGGGCTCGTAGATGCCGACCTGGCCTTGCTGGAGCTGCTCGATTTTGGCCTGGTCTATGTCCATGCAGAGCACATCGTGCCCGACTTCGGCCATGACGGCCGCTTGCACCAGTCCTACATAGCCGGTGCCGAAGATCGTGAGTTTCATGGTGAGTGTGTCGAAATAAAAAATCAGTGCGTTGATGCCGCAGGTGTCGCAGGTGCCGCAGGCCGTGCGTGGATCAACAGCACGCCGCCGACCACCAGCGCCACGCCCAGCGCCTTGCCCACGCTCAGCGCTTCGCCCCAGCCCGGCAGCAGCGCCGCGCCCAGGTGCACCAGCGCGTAGCTGATGCTGAGCAAGGCGTAAGCGCGCGACAGCGGCAGGTGCTGCAGCGCGCCCAGCCAGCAGAGCATGGACAGCGCGTAGGCCAGGATGCCAAAGCATACGCTGGCGAGCGCGGCTGCATCGAGCGTGTGCGCCTGCCACGCGTCAAGCCCATCGGCAGGCAGCGGCAGGCGCGCCATGCCCCAGCGCAAAGCGAGCTGCGCGGCGCTGACCAAGAGCGTACTCGCGAGCGCCAGGCCCAAGCCCTTGCCCGCGCCTTTGCGTTGCTTCATGCCTGCGCCCCGAGCAGTGCCACGCCCGCCATGATGAGCGCGACGCCCGCCCAGTGGCGCGCATCGACGGTCTCATGGAACAGCCAGCGCGCCGCGAGCGTGACGAACACGAAGTTCAGGCTCAGCATGGGGTAGGCCAGGCCCACGGGCATGCGCTGCAGCAGCAAAAGCCATAGCAGCAAGCCCGCGCCCATACTGCCAAAAGCGAGCAAAAGCCATGGAGATGTGAGCTTGGCCCAGACGCCCAGCGCGCGCCCCTGCCAGTGCAGCACTGCGTATTTTTGCGCGATCTGCCCGAGGCAGGTCAGCAGGCAGGCGCCCAGCAGCAGCATCCAGCTCATGGAACGACGGCAATCACGAGCCGGCCCGCGCGGTGCATGCGGGCGTCAGGTGGCAGCAGCGCAAGCAGCGGATCTTCTTCGGCGTCGTCCAGGCGCAGCACGATGCCCACGGGGCCGCTGCGGCGCGCCTGCGCGAGCCAGGCGGGAAAATCGGCGCGCGTGACGTAGCGCCCCTGCACGTCGGGCTGTGACAGGCCGTAGCGCAATTCGCCCTGCGAGTCGAGCATGACCACGTCGGTGCGCGCAAGCCGCCAGGCAAGCGCCGCCGCCGTGCCCACGTCGTCGCTCACGAGCGTGTGTGCGCCGCGCAGCGCTTCGCGGTGTGCGAGGATGAGCTGGTCGGGCATTTTGTTGTGCACCAGCGCGAGCGGCAGCGCGGCGGGCACGAGCGCGAAAAACGCCCACACGCCGAAGGCCGGCGCCGCCCAATGGCGCAGCGGCTGCCAGCACTGCAGCGCGGCGCAGAGCAGCCAGCAGCCAAGCACCAGTGTGATCTGCGCCAGGCCCCAGCCCTCGCCCGCAGGGTACAGGGGCTCGTGCATCTGCAGCCAGACCAGCGCCGCCGCGGCGCCAGCGCCTATCAGCAGGTTGAGCGCGCCGTTCACGCGCAGGGCGCGCACCGAGCCCGCAGTCCCCTGCGTGCACGCCTGTACCACGTAACGCCCCAGGGCCAAGGCCAGCGGCGCAAAGCACGGCAGGATGTAGGTCGGCAGCTTGCCTTTGCTCAGGCTGAAAAACACGAAGGGCACGGCAAACCACAGCAGCATGAAGGCCGTGGCGCGCTCACCGCGCTGGCCCCAGGCCAGGCGCAGCGCGGGCGGCAGCAAAGCGGCCCAGGGCAGGGCGCCGGCAAACACGATGGGCACGAAGAACCACCACGGCCGCATGTGTTGCGCGGTGGCGCTCGCAAAGCGGCGCACGTGCTCGTTCCAGAAAAAGAAGTTCCAGAAATCGGGCTCGCGCCAGTGCACCGCGAGCGCCCAGGGCAGGCACACGAGCAGCGCCACGCCCACGGCGAGCGGCCCCCAGGTCAGCAGCACGCGCCAGCGGCCCTGCCATAGCGCGTAGGGCAGCGCGACGAGCACCGGCAGCGCGAAGGCCAGAAACCCTTTGGTCAGGAAGCCGAGCGCGCAGGCCAGGCCCAAAACAGCCCACCAACGCAGGCGTGACGCGCGCGAGCCGCTCTCGAAAGCGAAGTAAAGTGCCACCATGCCCAGCGTGACCCAGAGGCTGAACTGCGGGTCGAGGTTGCTGTAGCCCGCCTGCCCGGCGACGAGCGCAAAACTCAGAAAAACCAGCGCCGCCGCAATGCTCGTGCGCGCGTCGCGCCACAGGCGCTGCGCGAAAGCGTAGAGCAGCAGCGTGGTGAGCAGCGTGACCAGCACCGAGGCAAAGCGCGCGCCGAACAGGTTTTCGCCAAAAACCGCTTCGCTGAGCGCGATCAGCCAGTAGCCGCCTATGGGCTTTTCGAAATAGCGCAGACCCAGAAAATGCGGCGCGATCCAGTCGCCGCTGCGCAAAATCTCCTGCCCGATCTGCGCGTAGCGCGACTCGTCGGGAATCCACAGCCCGTGCAGCCCCAGCGGCATGAGGAAAAACAGCGCAAAGACGGCGCCCAGCGCGAGCGCAGCGCGGCGCGGCGTCATGCCTGCACCCCCAGCCAGCCCTCGCGGCCCGCAATGCTGCCGCGCGTGAGGCGCCCCGTGGGCAGCGTGGCCAAGTCGGCGGGCAGCAGCGCACCGAGCGGCGCGAAGGTGATGGAACGCTCCTGCGCGCGGCGCAGCAGTTCGGCAAAAGCAGGGGCCATGAGGATGCCTTCGACCTCGGCGTGGATCGTGTAAACCTGTAGCGCAGACGGCAAGCCCGGTGCGGGCTCAGGCCGGATTTGGCTCAAAATCAAGTCGTTGAAATCGGGTGCCGCGCACTGCGGGCCCACGACTTCGTCGAAGGTGGGCAGCGTGACCGGAATCTGCGGCGTGCCGGGCTGGCCGCTTTCGAGCAGCGGCCGAAACAGGCTCTGGCCGCGACAGTCGCTGTGGTAGCGCAAGGCAAAGTCCTGCTCGACCTCGACCACGCGCTCGTCGGCGCGCCAGCCGGCGACGGCCGAGCAGTCCACGCGCCGGCCCAGAATGTCGGAAAGCGCGTTGAGCCCGCGCCGGTATTCGGCCGCGAGGCGCGCGCGGCTCCAGTCGCCCGCGTGCGCCTGCCAGGCGTGGTGGTCCCAGGCATGCAGACCCACTTCGTGCCCGGCTTCCTGGGCGCGGCGCATCAAGGCGCCCAGGTCGCGCCCGATCGGGCGGCCGGGCCAGGCCGTGCCTGCGAGCAGAATGTCCCAGCCGTACAGGCTCGCGGCTTTGGAGCGCAGCATCTTCCACAAAAAGCGCGGCTTGACGAGGCGCCACAAGTGCCGCCCCATGTTGTCCGGCCCCACGCAGAAGAAAAACGTCGCCTTGACCTGTGCGGCCGCGAGCAGGTCGAGCAGGCGCGGCACGCCCTCGCGCGTGCCGCGGTAGGTGTCCACGTCTATGCGCAGGCCGACCGGCATCAGGCGCTCCGCGCCTCCTGTGCGGGTGGCTCGTCGCGCTCTTCTTGCGCGGCGAGCATGCCGGGCTCGGCCAGCGCTTCGCGCAGGAAGAAGTCCAGCGTTTTTTCGATGGTCACGTGCATGGGCACCGTGGGGTTCCAGCCGAGCAGGCGGTGCGCGTTGTCTATGCTGGGCTTGCGGTGCGACACGTCCTGGTAGCCGGCGCCGTAGAACGAGCGGCTCTCCACGGCGCGAAAGCCCGCGAACGGCGGGAAGTGACCGCGCAGCGGGTGCTGCTCGAACTGGCGCAGCAGCTCGTGGGCGAGCTCGGCGATGCTGGCCTCGTTGTCGGGGTTGCCGATGTTGATGATCTGCCCGTCGCAGCGCCCGCCCGCGTTTTCGACGATGCGCGCGAGCGCCTCGATGCCGTCGGCCACGTCGGTGAAGCAGCGCTTTTGCGCGCCGCCGTCGACGAGGCGGATCGGTGTGCCTTCGACCAGGTTCAGGATCAGCTGCGTGATCGCGCGCGAGCTGCCGATGCGCGCCGAGTTGAGCCGGTCGAGCCGCGGCCCCATCCAGTTGAACGGGCGAAAGAGGGTAAAGCGCAGGCCCTGCTGCCCGTAAGCCCAGATCACGCGGTCGAGCAGCTGCTTGGAGACCGAATAAATCCAGCGTTGCTTGTTGATCGGCCCGACCACGAGGTTGGACTTGTCCTCGTCGAAGCGCTCGTCGGTGCACATGCCATAGACCTCGGAGGTCGAGGGGAAGATCACGCGCTTGCGGTACTTGACGCAATGGCGCACGAGTTTGAGGTTTTCCTCGAAGTCGAGCTCGAACACGCGCAGCGGGTTGCGCGTGTATTCGATCGGCGTGGCGATGGCGACGAGCGGCAGCACCACGTCGCACTTTTTGATGTGGTATTCGATCCACTCGGTGTGGATGCTGATGTCGCCCTCGACGAAGTGGAAGTCGGGGTTGCTCTTGAGGCGTTCGATCGCGTCCGAGCCTATGTCCATGCCATAGATTTCGTAGCACCCGTCGCGCAGCAGGCGCTCGGACAAATGGTTGCCGATGAAACCGTTCACGCCCAGGATCAGCACGCGCGTCTTGCGCTGCGGGCCGGCCGAGGCCGCGTGCAGGCGCGAGCCTTCGACCAGGCCGAACTCCTGCGCGAGCTGCGGGCCGGCCAGGTACAGGCCCGCATCGCCCTGCTGGCCCGCGACGATTTCGAGCGCATCTTCGCCGCAGGCGATGCGCAGCGGTGCGGTGCCGAGCACCGTGCCCGGCGCACGCCCGTGCGCCCCGGGCACCACGCGCGAGGCCCAGACGATCAGCTTGCGCTCGCCCACGGGCGCGAACGCGCCCGGGTAAGGCTGGGTCACGGCGCGCACCAGGTTGTGCAGCGCGCGCGCCGGGCGGCTCCAGTCGATGCGGCCGTCTTCGGGGGTGCGCCGGCCGAAGTAGCTGGCCTGCGCTTCGTCTTGCGGCACTTCGGGCAGCTCGCCGCGCGCGAGCCGGGGCAGCGCGGCGTCGAGCAGTGCGCGCGCGGCTTCGCGCAGCTTGCCGTGCAGCGTGAAGGCCGTGTCGTCGTCGGCGATGGGTACGCGCTGCTGCGCGAGGATGGGGCCGGCGTCGGGCCGCTGCACCATGCGGTGCAGGGTCACGCCGGTTTCTGTTTCGCCGTTCACCAGCACCCAGTTCGCCGGCGCGCGCCCGCGGTAGCGCGGCAGCAGCGAACCGTGCAGGTTGTACGCGCCGCAGCGCGCGCTCGCGAGCAGTTCCGCGCCGAGCAGGTGGCGGTAGTAGAACGAAAAAATGAAGTCCGGCTGCAGCGCGCGCACCTGCTCTATCCACAGCGGGTGGTTGGCGTCTTCGGGCGCATGCACCGGGATGCCCAAACGCGCGCACAGCTGCGCAACCGAGCCGAAAAAGCGGTTTTCTTTCGGGTCGTCGGCGTGCGTGAAGACGGCCGAAATGGTGTAACCCGCGGCGCGCAGGGCTTCGATGCCGGCGCAGCCGATGTCGTGGTAGGCGAAAACGATGGTGTTGAGGCTCATGGATTCAAGACCCGCAAGAGGGTGGAGTGCAGCAAGGGGCAGGGGCATTCGCCCCGACGTTCGTGGCGGTTTCGGTAGCGGCAGACGGTGGCGGCGCCGGTGCTGGCAACGTAGGGGTGAGTGCGCCGCGTGCTATGCGTTCGATGAAAAAGCGCGGCCGGGCGCGCACGTCGTCATAGACGCGCCCCAGGTATTCGCCCAGCATGCCCATGCCCAAAAGCTGCACGCCGCTGAAGAAGAACAGCACGGCGAACAGCACGAACAGCCCGTTGCCCGCCCACTGCGCGCCAAAAACCAGACGCAGCACCAGCAGCAGCAGCCCGAAGCCGAAGCCCAGCAGTGCGAGCCCCGCACCGGCCAGGCTCAAAAGGCGCAGCGGCGCCGTGGTCATGCAGGTGACCAGGTCGAACATCAGGTTGATGAGGCGCAAAAAGTCGTACTTGGACGTGCCGTGCTCGCGCTCGGCGTGGCCGACCTCGATTTCCGTCGTGTGGCGTGCAAAGCTGTTGGCCAGAATCGGGATGAAGGTGCTGCGCTCGGGGCAGGCGAGCATGGCCTGCACCACGCTGCGGCGGTAGGCGCGCAGCATGCAGCCGTAGTCGCTCATGCCCACGCCCGTGGCGCGGCGCACGGCCAGGTTGATGAGCAGCGAGGGCCAGCGGCGCAGCGCCGAATCCTGGCGGTTCTGGCGCACGCTGCCGACCACGTCGTAGCCCAGCGCGGCCTGCTGCACCAGGCGCGGAATTTCTTCAGGCGGATTTTGCAGGTCGGCGTCGAGCGTGATGACCAGGTCGCCGCGGCACTGTGCAAAGCCCGCCATGATGGCCGCGTGCTGGCCGTAGTTGCGGTTCAGGATCACGGCGACGACGTGGCTGCCCGGCGCGGCGGCGGCTTCGAGCAGCATCTCGGCCGAACGGTCGCGGCTGCCGTCGTCGATCAGCACGATTTCATGGTCGCGTCCCAGGCTCGCGCAGGCTGCCGTGGTACGCCGCAGCAGCTCGGGCAGGCTTTCCTGCTCGTTATAGACCGGGATGACCACCGAGACGCAATCAATCGGGTAGGGCTTGAGCGTGTTCATGCGACGATGCTTTCGATGGCGCCGACCACGCGGTCGATGTCGGCCTGCGTCATGTCCGGAAACAGCGGGATCGAGCACAGGCGCGCCGAGTTCCATTCGGTGTGCGGCAATTGCACCTGTGGGAATTGTTGCCGGTACCAGGTGTGCAGATGCGCGCCGATGAAGTGGATGCCCGTGCCGATCTGGCGCTCTTGCAGCGCCTGCATGAAGCCGTCGCGGTGGATGCCGCAGCGCTCGGCGTCTATGCGCAGGATGAACAGATGCCAGGCGTGCTGCTGCGCGTAGGCCGGCAGCGCGAGCGGCTGCACGGGCAATGCGGCCAGGCGCTGCAGGTATTGCGCGGCAATCTCGCTGCGGCGCGCGTTGATGGCCGTCAGGCGTTCGAGCTGCACCAGCGCGATCGCGGCGTTGAGGTCGGCCAGGTTGTATTTGAAGCCCGGCTGCTGCACCAGCGCCTGCGGTTTGCGCCCGTGCGTGTGGCGGTCGTAGGCATCGACGCCCAGGCCGTGGAACTTGAGCATGCGCACCTTTTGCGCGAGCGCCTCATCGTCGGTGACGAACATGCCGCCTTCGGCGCAGGTCATGTTCTTGATCGCATGGAACGAAAAAATCGCCGTGCCCTGCGCGCCCACGGGCCGGCCGCGGTACAGCGTGCCGGCCGCGTGCGCGGCGTCTTCGATCAAGGGGATGCCGTGTTGGTGCGCGAGGGCGTAGAGCGGGTCCAGGTCAAGCGACGCGCCCGCGTAGTGCACGGGCACGATGGCGCGCGTGCGCGGCGTGATCGCGGCCTCGACGCGCGCAGCATCGACCATCAGCGTGTCGCGATCCACATCGACGAACACCGGCGTGGCGCCGAGCAGGCAGATCATGTTGAGCGTGGACACCCAGGTCTGCGACGGCGTGATCACCTCGTCGCCCGGCCCTATGCCCAGCGCGAGCAGCGCCAGGTGCATGCCGCCCGTGGCCGAGCTCACGGCGACCGCGTGCTGGCAGCCGAAATGCGCGCAAAAACGCTGTTCGAGCTCCTGGTTCTTGGGGCCGGTGGTGATCCAGCCCGAGCGCAGCACCTGCGCGACGGCCTCGATCTCGGCCTCGCCCATGCTGGGGCGCGAAAAGGGGAGAAAGGGGAGTTCCATAAGGCTGGATTTGCGCAGAAGGGAGAGCGGCGCGGCGCTGGCGGTGGCGGCAAAAGTCGGATGGCGGGCGCGGGCGTGGTACACACTGTGCCCAAAGGGGCCGTAGGATGAGGGCGGACCTTTGCGCGGCAGCCTGCAACCGGAGGCACGCGGCATCCCGCCAGTGGTGGCTGGGCGGCAGTTTAACAGGCGTGCGGGACGATTTCGGGGCTGCCCTGGTGCAGCCGCCGGGCGCGTGGGGCTGCCCGCATTCGACAGGTTTTTGAAAGGGAAACTATGGTGCACATGCGTTTGCTCGCCGACATCGGCGGCACCAACATCCGTCTGGCCTGGCAGGCAGGGCCCGGCGACGCCTTGCACGACCTGTGGGTGCGGCCGTGCGCGCAGTTTGCCTCGCTCGAAGCCGCGATCCGCGCCTATGTGGCCGAGGCGGGCATCGCCATGCCCGAGGAAGCCGCGCTGGGCATCGCCAACCCCGTGACGGGCGACGCGGTGCGCATGACCAACCGCGACTGGAGCTTTTCGCAAAGCGCGTTGCGTGCGGCGCTGGGGCTGCGGCGGCTCGTCGTGCTCAACGACTTCACGGCGCTCGCGCTCGCCATTCCGCTGCTCACACCGCAGATGCTGCGCCAGGTCGGCGGCGGCGCGCCGGTCGCGGGGACAGCCGTGGGGCTGCTCGGGGCGGGCACGGGGCTGGGCGTGTCGGGGCTGGTGTTTGCGCCGGGCGGCATGGATATTCCCCTCGCGGGCGAAGGCGGACACGCCACGCTGGCCGCGCAGACGCCGCTCGAATGGGAGCTGCTATGCATCTTGCAGCGGCGCTACGGCCATGTGTCGGCCGAGCGCGTGCTCAGTGGGCAGGGGCTGGTCGATCTGTACCACGCGCTGCGCGAGCGCTCGATGTTTGGCGGAACAGACGTGAGCCAGCCCGAGCATGTCACGGCACTGGCGTTCGACGCGGGCGACGCGCTGGCCTTGCAGGCGCTCACGCTGTTCAGCGGCTTTCTGGGCACGGTGGCGGGCGACCTGGCGCTGACGCTGGGCGCGCGCGGCGGCGTGTATCTGGGCGGCGGCATCGTGCCGCGCCTGGGCGCGTGGTTCGACCAATCCAACTTTCGCGCCCGCTTCGAGGCCAAGGGGCGCTTTCAGGCGTATCTGGCGCCCATTCCATGCTGGGTCATCAACCCCGACGCGGCCCCGGCGCTGTACGGCGCCGCGCGCGCGCTCGATCGGCCGCAGTGCGCTAGAAATTGAGGTCTTTTTGGCAGTTAGCCTATATGCAACAAGCGTGAGCAGCTATCTTTTTTGAATAATTGGAATCTGACCCCAATTTCGAGTTTCCCCTCGCGAGCATCCGCGCAGGGGCGCGGCGCCTCCTCTTGGGCCCACCGCGCTCAAACCTCTTCACTCCAGCAAAACCCGTCGCGCGCGATCATGGCGCTCGCAGCGCTCGGGCCCCAGGTGCCGGCGGCGTAGGGGCGTGGGCCTGTAGGGTCGCGGCGCCAGTGCTCGAGGATGGGTTCGACCCAGCGCCAGGCTTCTTCCTGCTCGTCGCTGCGCACGAACAGGTTCAGGCGCCCCGCGATCACGTCGAGCAGCAGGCGCTCGTAGGCGCCTACGCGCTCGGCGCCGAAGCGTTGGGTGAAGTCGAGGTTCAGGCTTGCCGGCGTGAGGATGGTTTCGGCACTTTGGGCTTGCGTGGCGCCCTGCGCAAGCAGGCGCAAGTCGAGGCCGTCCTGCGGCTGCAGGTGGATCACGAGGCGGTTGGCCGCGTCCGCCGGGGTTTTGAAGATGTGGTGCGGCACGGGGCGAAAGTGCACCATGATCTGCGCGCTGCGCTCGGCCAGGCGCTTGCCGGTGCGCAGGTAAAAGGGCACGCCGGCCCAGCGCCAGTTCATGATCTCGGTGCGCAGCGCCACGAAGGTTTCGGTGTTGCTGTTGGGCGCCACGCCTTTTTCTTCGCGGTAGCCGGGCACGGGCTGGCCGTGCACCATGCCTGCGGTGTATTGGCCGCGGATCACGTTCTGGCCTATGGTCGTTTCGTCCCAGGGCTTGAGCGATTGCAGCACCTTGAGCTTTTCGTCGCGGATGGCGTTGGCGCTGGCGTTGATCGGCGGCTCCATGCCGATCGCGCACAGCAGTTGCAGCGCGTGGTTTTGCACCATGTCGCGCAGCGCGCCGGTCTGGTCGTAAAAGGCGCCGCGCGTTTCCACGCCCAGGTCTTCGGCGATGGTGATCTCGATGTTCGCAATGGTTTCGCGCCGCCACAGCGGCTCGAACAAGGCGTTGCCAAAGCGCATCGCAAACAGGTTTTGCACCGAGGGCTTGCCCAGGTAGTGGTCGATGCGAAAGACCTGCTCCTCGCGCAGCACGCGGCGCAGGGTGGCGTTGATGGCCTGGTTCGAGGCCAGATCGTGCCCCAGCGGTTTTTCGAGCACTACGCGCGTCGCCGGGCCGTTGAGCCCCGCGGCGGCGATCTGCTCGCACACGGTGGTGAAAAGGCTGGGCGCGGTGGCCACGTACATCACCACGGTGTCGGCCTGGCGTGCCTGCAGCAGCGTGGCGAGCTGCGCATAGTCCTGCGGCTGCGACAAGTCCATGCGCAGGTAGTGCAGCAGCTGCGCAAAGCGCGCAAATTCATCGGGCGTGGGGCGTTTGGCGAGCTCGACCTTGTCGAAGCGCTCGTACATCAGGCGGCGGTATTGTTCGTCGCTGAGCGTGTCGCGCGCCACGGCGATGATGCGCCCGCCTGCGGGCAGCGTGCCGTGGCGAAAAGCCTGGAACAAAGCCGGCATGAGCTTGCGCCAGGCCAGATCGCCCGTGCCGCCGAACAAGACGAGGTCGAATCCCATGGGGTGCTCCTGTGCGTGCGGCCATCCGTCACGAAAGGCCCTGCGGGGCAGTGTAACCTTGCCATGTGGCACGCACCTGTAGCGCCAAGCGATGTCCTTGCGCGCCGTAAATGTTCGCAAAACAGGAGCTGCTTGCGCCCTATCCATAAGCCTTGGAGTGCTTTTTGACCATGACCCCCACGAGCTCTCTGCCGCCCTCGTTGCCCTGCGACCAGGCGCCCGAGTGGCCGCGCCTGCAGGCTTTGTTTGCCGCGCAGGGGCGCGCCTTCGACCTGCGCCGCGCCTTTGCCGAAGATGCCGGGCGCTTTGCGCACTTCAGCCAGGAGGCGCCGCACCTGTTCGCCGACCTGTCGAAAAACCTTTGGAGCCGCGAGGCCGAGGCGCTGCTGCTCGCGCTCGCGCAGTCGTGCCGCCTCGCCGAGCGGCGCGATGCGATGTTTGCGGGCGCGCCCATCAACACCACCGAGGGCCGCGCCGTGCTGCACACCTTGCTGCGCCGCCCCAAGGGGCTGGCACTGCCGGGCGACTTGCCGCAGGTGGCGCACGAGCTCGCGCAGGTGCACGCCACGCTCGACGCCGTGCTGGCCTACGCCGAGGCGCAGCGCGCCGACGCGGCCATCACCGACGTGGTCAACATCGGCATCGGCGGCTCCGACCTCGGGCCGCAGATGGCCGTGCTCGCGCTCGAGGCGCAGCACATCGCGGGCAAGCGTTTTCACTTCGTCTCGAACGTCGATGGGCACGAGCTGCACACCACGCTGCAAACGCTGCGCCCCGAGCGCACGCTGTTTCTGATCGCCTCCAAGACCTTCACGACCGTGGAGACCATGACCAACGCGCATTCGGCGCTGGCCTGGTTTGCCGCGCAGGGCGGGCGCGAGGTGGCGCGCCATTTTGCGGCGCTCACTACCAACGTAGCAGCGGCGCGCGCGCTGGGCATCACCACCACCTTCGGCTTTTGGGACTGGGTGGGCGGGCGCTATTCGCTGTGGTCGGCCATTGGCTTGTCGCTTGCGATCGCCATTGGCGCCGAGGGCTTTCGCGCACTGCTCGCGGGCGCGCACGCGATGGACGAGCACTTTCGCAGCGCGCCGCTGGCGGCCAACCTGCCCGTGCGCCTGGGGTTGCTCGACGTGTGGTATCGCAATTTCTACGGTTTCACGAGCCGCTGCATCGCGCCCTACCACGCGGGCCTGCGGCGCCTGCCCGCGTATTTGCAGCAGCTCGAAATGGAAAGCAACGGCAAGCGCGTGGGGCTGGACGGCAAGCCGCTTGCGCTCGCCACCGCGCCCGTGCTGTGGGGCGAGCCCGGCACCAACGGGCAGCACGCGTTTTTCCAGATGCTGCACCAGGGCAGCGACGTGGTGCCGCTCGAATTCATCGCCGTGCGCACGCCCACGCACCCGCTGCCGGGCCACCACGAAAAGCTGCTCGCGAACGCCCTGGCGCAGGCGCAGGCGTTGCTGCAGGGCAAGGTGGTGGGCGACGGGCACCGCGACTTTCCGGGCAACCGCCCCAGCACCTTCATCGTGCTCGACGCGCTCACGCCCGCCGCGCTCGGTGCCTTGCTCGCGCTGCAGGAGCACCGTGTGTTCGTGAGCGGCAGCCTGTGGGGCATCAACAGCTTCGACCAGTGGGGCGTGGAGCTGGGCAAAGTGCTCGCGCGCGACCTGGAGCCGCGCCTCGCGAGCGGCGACGCGACAGGGCTCGATGCCTCGACCGCGGGGCTGTTGCAGCGTCTGCGCCGCTAAGCACCTGTTCATGAACTAATGTAGTGTTCGACGCTATCTGCGACATAAAACCGCGTCTTTTCGGCCCGGGCCGCGTTGCAAATCCTCGCGATACCACCCGGTATCGCTGCGGTTTGCGCCTTGCCCAGACCAAAAATCCATCGGTTTTATTTGTCGCATCAAGCATCAAACACTACACTAAGAAAACAATGCACTTCTTCCCGTCCCTGCCCGTCCCCTTGCAGACCGTGCTGCTGCTCGTGGCCAGCAATGTCTTCATGACCTTTGCGTGGTACGGGCATCTCAAGAACCTTGCGTCCGCACCGTGGTATATGGCCGCGCTCGTCAGCTGGGGCATTGCCTTGTTCGAATACCTGCTGCAGGTGCCGGCGAACCGCATCGGCTTCACCCGGTTCGACGTGGGGCAGCTCAAGATCTTGCAGGAGGTCATCACGCTCACGGTGTTCATGCCGTTCGCCGTGTTTTACCTCGGTCAGCCCTTGCGTTGGGATTACCTTTGGGCGGCGCTGTGTATGGTGGGCGCGGTGTATTTCGTTTTTCGTGGGGCTTGATGCCTCGGGGTAGGTGCATCGCCATGGGGCTTTGGGCAGTGGGTGTGCAGGTAAACTCGCTTGTCACGCATTTGTCACGAAGCCGTCGTCATTCTGGCCCGCCCCGGGCGGATGAGGCGTGCGTATTTGCACCCCTGGAGCACCCCCATGCTGTTTGGCAAGCTGTTGCCGCGCGAAGGCAATTTTTTCAAGATGTTCGACCAGCATGCCGAGCGCGTCGTCGAGGCTGCCCATGCCTTTGCCCAGTTGGTCGCGAATTACAACGACCTGCAGCTGCGTGAAAAATACAACCAGGACGTGGACAATGCCGAACGCGCCGCGGATCGCGTGACGCACGAGGTCAACAAAAACCTGCACAAGACCTTCATCACGCCCATAGACCGCGAGCAGATCCACTCGCTCATCAACACCATGGACGACGTGGCCGACCTGATCCAGGACTCGGCCGAGACCATGGCGCTTTATGACGTGCGCCACATGACGGTCGAAATCTCGCGCCTCACCGATCTGAGCGTCAAGTGCTGCGAGCGCCTGCGCGACGCCGTACACCTGCTCGAAAAAATCGCCGAGCCCGCCGTGGCCGAGGCCGCGCTCAAGACCTGCGAAGAAATCGACCGCCTCGAAAGCGACGCCGACCGCGTGATGCGCAGCGCCATGAGCAAACTGTTCCGCGAGGAGCCCGACGTGCGCGAGGTGATCAAGCTCAAGGCCATCTACGAACTGCTCGAAACCATCACCGACAAGTGCGAGGACGTGGCCAACATCATCGAGGGCATCGTCCTCGAAAACTCCTGAGCAGGGCAGGGGAGCCAAGGCGCATGCAAACCGTTCCGACGGCCCTTTGGGTGGTGATTCTGCTGGTCGCGCTCGCGATCCTGTTCGATTTCATGAACGGCTTTCACGACGCCGCCAATTCGATTGCCACCGTCGTGTCCACCGGTGTGCTCAAGCCCGCGCAGGCGGTGTTGTTCGCGGCATTCTTCAACATCGTGGCGGTGTTCGTGTTCCACCTGAGCGTGGCCGCCACGATTGGCAAGGGCATCGTGCAGCCGGGGGTGGTCGATACCCATGTGGTGTTCGGCGCCCTCGTGGGGGCGATTGCGTGGAACGTCGTCACCTGGCTGTACGGCATCCCGAGCAGTTCCTCGCACGCGCTGATCGGCGGCATCGTCGGCGCAGTGATGGCCAAGACCGGCGCGGGCGCGTTGATCGGGGCGGGCATCCTCAAGACGGTGCTGTTCATCTTCGTGTCGCCGCTGCTCGGTTTTTTGCTCGGCTCGCTCATGATGGTGCTGGTCGCCTGGGTGTGCCGGCGCATGCGCCCGAGCCGCATCGATCACTGGTTTCGGCGCCTGCAGCTGCTGTCGGCGGGGGCCTACAGCCTCGGGCATGGCGGCAACGACGCGCAAAAAACCATGGGCATCATCTGGCTGCTGCTGGTCGCCACGGGTTACACCTCGGCCACCGATGCAGCGCCGCCCACCTGGGTCATCGTGAGCTGCTATCTGGCCATAGGCCTGGGCACCATGTTTGGCGGCTGGCGCATCGTCAAGACCATGGGCCAGCGCATCACCAAGCTCAAGCCCGTGGGCGGCTTTTGCGCGGAAACGGGCGGGGCGCTGACGCTGTTTCTCGCGACGGCGCTGGGCATTCCGGTTTCGACCACGCACACCATCACGGGCGCCATCGTCGGCGTAGGCTCGACGCAACGCGCGAGCGCGGTGCGCTGGGGCGTGGCGGGCAACATCATCTGGGCGTGGATATTGACCATCCCGGCGAGCGCCTTCGTCGCAGCCATTGCGTACTGGCTGAGCTTGCAGCTCTACTGAACGGACGCTTTTCTATTGATAGCTTGTAGCGCTTGATGGATAAGCGCTACAGGCACTTTTCATTGGTATTTTCGCGTTCACTGCGAAATGCTGCGTGCCTCTTCGATCTGGTACTCGAAATAACGCTGGAAGCTGAACGCGATGCTCGCCATGAGCACCGCCGTGCCCACCATCAGCGCGCCTGCAATGGCGAAGATCGTGAACCAGTTCGTGCGCCCCGGCGCGGCGTCGGGCGCGGCCTGGGGATTGAATCGTGCATTCCACTTCTCTGGCGTCATGAGTCCGTACAGGATTGCGCGCAGCCCGCAGCCCGCGATCGTGAAGCCCAGCAGCGGAATCAGCAGCCAGCTCAGCACGTCGTCCTGCCCCAACTGCTGCACGCGCTCTATGCCATAGAGCCCGAGCGCCGTCGGAATGGGCAGCAGCCAGCCGAGCCAGTCGCCCAGCCCGTGCAGGTAAAAACGGTGCAGCCCCAGCGGACCGCCCACAAAGGCGAGCCAGGCGGCAAGGGTTTTGTTCTTGGTTTTGGGTGCTTGTGCAGTCATGGTGCGTGATTATTCCGGGGAACTGCGGTCGCCATCTCCCAGGGAGCCTATCGGACTTTGGAGGGCATGAACGTTGGAGGGCATGAACGGTCGAAGTGGATATAATCGTCGGCTTTGCAGCGTGTGGCTGACCGGGTGGTCATGCTGCGTGTCTCAACGCTGCACAGCCGCTGCAGCCGGTCAAGGTTTAGGGTTAGGCCTTGCCGATGGCAGCAAACACCGAGGCTTTGCGCGCCCGGGCATGGGTCTTGCGCGAGCTTTTGTACCCCGAGGATAAATCAACATGGTCGTCATTCGACTCTCCCGCGGCGGCTCCAAGGGCCGTCCGTTCTTCAACATCGTGGTCGCCGACAAGCGCGTGCGCCGCGACGGTCGCTTCATCGAGCGCCTGGGTTTCTACAACCCCGTGGCCAAGGAAGGCGAAGAGGGCCTGCGCATCGCACAGGACCGTCTGGCCTACTGGAAGAGCGTGGGTGCGCAGGCGTCGCCCACGGTCGATCGCCTGATCAAGCAAGCTGCCAAGCAGGCTGCTTGATCTTTGGCACGCGCAGCGGGCGCCGTTGGCTCGGGCTGACGGGCCCGTTTTTTCGTTTTCAGGGGCCTCTTTCCCTTTTCAATTATGTCCGCCGCATTGCCGCTCGATTTGGTTGACTTGCCTGCCGACGCCGTGGAAGTCGGGCGTATCGCGGACGCCTGGGGTGTGAAGGGCTGGTTCAAGGTATTGCCCTACAGCGCCACGCCTGAAGCCTTGTTTTCGTCCAAGCGCTGGTACTTGCTGCCCGCAGAGCGCGGTGTGCGCGGCTTCGAGGGTACGCGCCTGTTGCGCATCCGCGAAGCCAAGGAGCACGCAGACACCGTCGTCGCCTGGGCGCAGGACATTCCTGACCGCGACGCCGCCGAAGCCCTGCGCGGCGCGCGCATCTTCGTGCCGCGCTCCAGTTTCCCGAGCACCGGCGCCGACGAATACTACTGGGTCGATCTGCTCGGCCTGACCGTGGTCAACCGTGAAGGCGTGGAGCTGGGCGAAGTGCGCGAACTGCTCTCCACGGGCCCTCAAACCGTGCTCGTGCTGAGCTACCAGCAAGAGGGCAAAGCGCTAGAGCGCATGATTCCCTTCGTTGCGGCCTACGTCGATCGGGTCGATCTCGCGGCGCGGCGCATTTTTGTCGATTGGCAGCCCGATTATTGAAAAGCATCTGGCAGCGCTGCCAGAGTGCCGCATGCGCTTCGACATCATCACCCTGTTCCCCGAACTGTTCGCGCCCTTTTTGGCCGGCGGCGTGACGCGCCGCGCCTATGCCAGTGGCCAGGTGCAAGTGCGCCTATGGAACCCGCGCGACTACGCCGAGGGCATGTACCGGCGCGTCGATGACAGGCCCTTCGGCGGCGGGCCGGGCATGGTGATGCTGGCCGAGCCGCTTGCGCGCTGCCTTGCCGCGATCCGCGCAGCGCGCCATGAAGAGGAAGGCGCGCGGGCACCCGTTGTGCTGTTTTCTCCCATAGGCAAGCCATTGAACCAGGCGCAGGTTGAGCACTGGGCCGCCAGCAGTGGCGCCATCTTGCTGTGCGGCCGCTATGAGGGCATAGACCAGCGCTTCATCGACGCGCATGTCGATGTGCAGATCAGCCTGGGCGACTTCGTGCTCTCGGGTGGCGAGATCGCCGCCATGGCGCTGCTCGACGCCGTGGCGCGCTTGCAACCCGGCGTGCTGCACGACGCACAAAGCCACGCCTATGACAGCTTCAGCCAGGCGCTCGACGGGCTGCTCGACTGCCCGCACTACACCCGCCCCGAAGATTGGGCCGGTCGCACCGTGCCCGCCGTGCTGCTGTCGGGCCACCATGCCGAGATCGAGCGCTGGCGGCGCGCCCAGCGCCTGAACCTCACGGCCAGGCACCGCCCCGACCTGATCGCCGCGGCGCGCGCGGCCGGACGCCTGAGCGCCGCGGATGAAGCCGTTCTGGCAAAAAACCAGCAAGAAAACGCAGCGGACTTGCTATAATCGCGGGCTTTTCGATCCTCTGTCCGGCCGTTTTGTGAGCAGGGAGCTTGCTGCAATGCTGCAGCAAATTCGCATGGATTCCTCTTGCAGAACCTTGAAACGTCAATCCCGACGCAAGCCGCTTGTGGCGCGGACATGATCCTTGGATGGCACACATGAACCTGATTCAAATCCTCGAAGCGGAAGAAATCGCCCGCCTCAACAAAAAAATCCCCGAATTCGGCCCCGGTGACACCGTGGTCGTGAACGTCAACGTGGTCGAAGGCACGCGCAAGCGCGTGCAGGCCTACGAAGGCGTGGTCATCGCCAAGCGCAACCGCGGCCTCAACAGCGGCTTCACGGTGCGCAAAATCTCCAGCGGCGAAGGCGTGGAGCGCACTTTCCAGACCTACAGCCCGCTGATCGCGAGCATCGAAGTCAAGCGCCGCGGCGACGTGCGCCGTGCCAAGCTCTACTACCTGCGCGAGCGCAGCGGCAAGTCGGCCCGTATCAAGGAAAAGCTGCCCGCACGCAAGGCCCCAGCCAGCGCTGCAGTCGCCGAATAAGCCGCAGGCGCGATTGCAAACAAGCCGCTACAGTGAGTGCTGTAGCGGCTTTTTGTTTGTGCTGCGGCTTATTGACTCATTGCCGTGACTTCTTCCAAATCATCCCCTTCCACCGCGCGCGCGCCTTCCTTGACCCAGCCCGGTTTTGATCCGCGCCAGGTTCCCATTGCCGGTATCGATGCCCACCTGCCCGCCGTGCCCGCGCAGCTGCAGACACCCGAGGCTCTGCGTGCGCGCTTTGCCAAGCCGCCGCAGTGGACGCCCGAAGTGGCGCAGGAGCCGGTGTTTGCCAACCGGCCGCTGGCGCAGGCCGCGGTACTGCTGCCCATCGTCTTGCGCGAAGAGCCGACGGTGTTGCTCACGCAGCGCACGTCGCACCTGTCTTCGCATTCGGGGCAGGTGGCTTTTCCGGGCGGGCGTGTCGATCCCGAAGATGCTTCGCTCGTGCACACCGCCCTGCGCGAGGCGCAGGAAGAGGTGGGGCTGCTGCCCGACGTCGTCGAAGTGCTGGGTTTGCTGCCGACCTACATCACGGGCTCGGCCTTTGCCGTCTCGCCCGTGGTGGCGCTGGTGCAGCCGCCCGGCCAGCTACAGCCCAACCCGCATGAGGTGGCCGAGGTTTTCGAGGTGCCGCTGGCATTTTTGCTGAACCCGGCGCACCATCGGCGCCATGTGTACGACCTGGGCGGAATCCGGCGTGAATGGTTCTCCATGCCCTATGAATATGGAAGCAAAAGCTTTTACATCTGGGGCGCAACGGCGGGCATGCTGCGCAATTTTTACCGGTTTCTGATGGCGTGACCGTGGCCGGCGCAGAGCGTACATCCGACCTCAGTATGATTCCGGCCCATGAGCTTTTTCGCCATTTTGCTGGCCTTGCTGATCGAGCAGGCGCGCCCGCTCGCCCGTAGCAACCCCATCCATGCCGCGCTGCGCGCCTGGGTCTTGGCCGTAGGCCGCAACTTCGACGCCGGCAAAGCCCATCATGGCTGGGTGGTGTGGAGCCTCACGGTATTGCCGCCCGCATTGCTGGCGTTGCTCGTGCACTGGCTGCTGCTCGAGTGGGTGGGCTGGCCCGTGGCGATGCTGTGGAACGTGGCCGTGCTCTATGTCACGTTGGGGTTTCGCCAGTTCAGCCACCATTTCACGCGCATTCGTGACGCTCTGGAAGAAGGCGACGAAGACACGGCGCGCGCGCGTCTGGCGCAGTGGCAGCAAGTCGATGTGGGCGACTTGCCACGCAGCGAAATCGTGCGCCACGTGCTCGAGTATTCGGTGCTGGCCGCGCACTGTCATGTGTTTGGCGTGCTCGCCTGCTATTCCATCCTGGCGGCTTTCGGTCTGGGGCCTGCGGGGGCCGTGCTCTATCGCATGGCCGAATTCGTCGCGCGCTTTTGGCGCGACAAAAGCGTCAGCCTCGTCCAGCCGGCGAGCGAGTCCCTGCAACGTGCGGCAATGCAGGCCTGGGCGTTCATCGATTGGCTACCGGCGCGCCTGACCGCGCTCAGCTTTGCCGTGGTGGGTGACTTCGAGGAGGCCGTGGAGGGCTGGCGTTTTTACGCGCAGCATTTCCCAAACGACAATGACGGCGTGATCCTGGCGGCCACCGCAGGGGCGATCGACGTGCGTCTGGGCGGCGCCGCGCTCAAAACCCGCGCCGAAGCACCGTCGCTGCAGGACTTCGAGGCCGATGCGGACATGGACGACAGCGGCAGCACGCCGGGCCGCGAGGCTGAACTCGGCCACTTGCGCAGCGTGGTCGGCCTGGTGTGGCGCTCGGTGGTCGTCTGGCTGCTGTTGCTGGCCTTGCTGACTTTGGCGCGCCTGCTTGGCTGAGAGCACACAAAGTTACGTCCTTTATGCGCCGTGGTGCCTGTGTGCGGGCCTGATTTGCTACAAACGGCGGCAATCACTTTTTTGGGAGGAATATTGTGAAGCTTCGATTTTTTGTGCGCCGTGCATGGGCCGGCGCATTGGCTTCAACGGCTCTGGCAGTGGCCCATGGTGCCCACGCGCAGACCTATATCAACGCGACCGTCGGCGGCGAGCTGTCGCCGGGTGTCTATGGTCGCATCGATATCGGCAACGGGCCGCCGCCCGCGGTGATTTACCCCCAACCGATGATCATCCAGCGTCCAACCGTACTGGTGCCGCGCTCGCCAATCTATCTGTATGTGCCGCCGGGCCATGCAAAGAACTGGGGCCGATACTGCTCCCGCTACGCCGCATGCGATCAGCCGGTGTATTTCGTGAAAGAGCCGCCGCATCGGCCTCCGCGTGCATACGGTCCACCGCCTCCCGCCTATCGTCACGATGGTCCTGGACCTCGTGGGAATCCGCATGACCGAGGATGGAGAGATGACCGTGAGGGTGGTCATGGTCACGGCCGTGGAAACGGGCACGGCCGTCACGACTGAGTCAGGCGTTGCGAAGACCGTTTCCCGGTTTTTGGGGTCTCCCGGCGCTACTCCGCCGCCTCGTCGCGCAGTGCGCGCACCTCGGTGCGCAGCATGCGCACATCCTCGCGCAACTGGATGAGTTCCTGCATCAGGTCGTTTTCCAACTGATTTTCTTCGACCTCGACTTCTTTTTCGACGAAGATCGCCGCGAGCGAGGCCGTGGCGATTGATAGCACGGCCAGCCCGAGCAGCACCACGATGACGGCAAAAACGCGCGACAAATGGGTGCTCGGAACCAGGTCGCCATAACCCACCGTCGCGGCCGTGGTGAAGGCAAGCCACAAACCGTCGGAAAAGGTTTCGACCTGGGGGTCGAGCATCCAAAAACCCATACCACCCAAGCCCAGGATCAGCGAGCACAAAATCAGTGAATAAACCACCCCCTGCCGGGCCAGGTGGATTCTTTTGGAGGGGGTGGGGCGTTTCATGATTGTGGTAGCTGGCGTATGCGGCGTGTTCGCGCATTATCGATTCCCTGCCTGAGCGACAATAGGCGTGCTGCATTCACTATGTTTTTGGAACTTCCACGATGAAACGTTTCTGGCTGCTGTTTGCCCAAACCGTCACGGTATGCGTCGCGCTGTATTTCGTCGTCGCCACCTTGCAGCCAGGCTGGGTGCGGCAAGCTCCCTGGTCGTCGGGGGTTGGTGTGGCGCTGCTCGAGGCGCCGCCCAGTACCAGCACTGCGCCCCCGACAGGGAGCTTTCGCGCCGCGGTGCACAAGGCGCTGCCGGCGGTGGTGAGCATCACCACGAGCAAAGCGGTGCGCATTCCACGGGCCAACGACCCGTGGTTCCGGTTTTTCTTTGGTGACGTGCCCAACCAGACTCAAATCGGCCTGGGCAGTGGCGTCATCGTCAGTGCGACGGGCTACATCCTCACCAACAACCACGTCGTCGAGGGCGCAGACGAGATCGACGTCTCGCTCATGGACGGGCGCCGCAGCCGCGCGCGCGTGGTGGGCACGGACCCGGACACCGACCTTGCCGTGCTCAAGATCGACCTCGACAAACTGCCCGTGATCGTGCTGGGCCATTCCGACAGCCTCGACGTGGGCGACCAGGTGCTGGCCATAGGCAACCCGTTCGGCGTCGGCCAGACCGTCACGGGCGGCATCGTGAGCGCACTGGGGCGCAACCAGCTCGGCATCAACACGTTTGAAAACTTCATCCAGACCGATGCCGCGATCAACCCGGGCAACTCAGGCGGCGCGCTGATCGACGTGCAGGGCAACCTCGTGGGCATCAACACGGCCATTTATTCGCGCTCGGGCGGCAGCATGGGCATAGGCTTTGCCATCCCCGTGGCCACGGCCAGGCAGGTGCTCGAGGGCATCGTCAAAGAGGGCCAGGTGACACGCGGCTGGATCGGCGTGGAGCCCAACGAGCTCTCGCCCGAACTGGCCGAGACCTTCGGCGTCAGGGCGAACCGGGGCGTGATCATCACGGGCGTGCTGCAGGGCGGGCCGGCCGCGCGCGCGGGCATACGCCCTGGCGACGTGATTTTGCAGGTGGACGGAAAGCCCGTTTCGCACGTGCCCGAGCTGCTCAACATGGTCGCGGCGCTCAAGCCGGGGGCACCTAGCACTTTCGCCGTGCAGCGCGGTGATGAAACGCTGGAGCTCAAGGTCGTGCCGGACCTGCGCCCGCGCATGCCACGCCCGGCGCTGCGTTAGTCAGCTGTCGGTCAGCTGTTTCCAGGGCGAGAATCTGCCGCGCCAGTGTGTCTATGTGCGCTGGCGTGAGGGCCTCCGTGTTCACAGTGTGGCGTTGCGGCCATTGGTAAAGGTGGGTGTTTTGCGAGCGCGCGTACAGCGGGTCGTAGTGCAGCGCTATCAGCTCGGCAAACAGTGGCGCCAAGGCGCGCTCCTGCGCCCAGGCTTGCCAGCGTGCGATCACCTGCTTGCCGTGCAACTCCTTGAGTGCCGCGATCCGCTCGGCCAGTAGCGCGGGATCATCGCCCAGGTGCGCGTAATCACGCAGCAAAAAATCCAGCCGTGCGGGCGTGTCGGCCTGGATTTCGATGCAAGGGCTGGCGCGCAGGCGCTGCACCAGGGGCTGCGGCACATTCAGGCAGCCTATGCGTGCGCTTTCGGCTTCGATGTAGACGGGGCGGCGCGTGTCCAGCGCCTGCATGGCATGTGCGAGCCGGGTTTCAAAGGCGGTCTGCGTGGGCTGGGCCACGCCGGGCAGGGCGCCCAGCACCGAGCCGCGGTGCTGCGCGAGCGCTTCCAGGTCCAGCACCTGCGCGCCTTGCGCCGCCAGCGCCTGCAGCACACGCGTTTTGGCGCTCCCCGTGGGGCCGCAGAGCACGCGCAGGTCGAGCTGTGGCGGCATGGTTTCGATCTGTTTCAGCACGTGCCGGCGCCAGGTCTTGTAGCCGCCCGCCAGTTGCTGGGCATCCCAGCCCACCATGCGCAGCCAGGTCACCATAGCGCCGCTGCGCAGACCGCCGCGCCAGCAATACACGAGCGGACGCCATTGCGCCGGGCGCTCGGCAAACTGCGTGCGCAGGTGGTGCGCCAGATTGGCCGCCACCATGGCCGCGCCCACGCGCCGCGCCTCGAAAGGCCCTTGCTGTTTGTAAAGAGTGCCGACGATGCGGCGCTCTTCGTCATCGAGCACGGGGCAATTGATGGCACCGGGGATGTGGTCGCGCGCAAATTCTGCCGGCGAGCGTGCGTCGATGATGGCATCGAAGCGGTGGAGCGCATCCACGGAAACGGGGCCACGCTGGTTCATGGCCATGGCGCAAAAGCAAGGGCTGGCAAAATGACTGGCACTATGACGGAGTTACAAAACATTCGACTGACGCAATTTGCGCATGGAGGTGGCTGCGGCTGCAAGATCGCGCCGGGCCTGCTCAGCGAGATTCTGGCACGTGCGCCGCAGGGCCTGGTGCCGCCCGAGCTGCTCGTGGGCACCGAAACCAGCGACGACGCGGCCGTGTACCGGCTGAACGCCGAGCAGGCGCTGGTGGCCACGACGGACTTTTTCACGCCCATTGTCGATGACCCTTACGACTTCGGCCGCATTGCCGCCACGAATGCGCTCTCCGACATCTACGCCATGGGCGCGCGCCCCATTTTGGCGCTCGCGCTCGTGGGCATGCCCATCGCCAAGTTGCCGCCCGAAGTCATTGGCCGCGTGCTTGAAGGCGGGGCGGCAGTGTGCCGCGACGCCGGCATCCCCATTGCGGGCGGGCATTCGATCGACGTGCTCGAGCCTATCTACGGCCTGGTCGCGCTGGGCCTGGTGCACCCCGGGCGCGTGCGCCGCAACGCCGATGCGCAGCCGGGTGACGTGCTCGTGCTGGGCAAACCGCTGGGCGTGGGCGTGCTGTCGGCCGCGCTCAAGCAAGGGCTGCTGGACGAAGCCGGGTACGCCGAGATGCTGCGCCACACCACACAGCTCAACCGCGTGGGCGCGGCGCTGGGCGAGCTCGCGGGCGTGCACGCGATGACCGACGTCACCGGCTTTGGTCTGGGCGGGCATTTGCTTGAAGTGTGCCGCGGCTCGGGCCTGTCGGCGCGCCTGCGTCTGGCGCAACTGCCCTTGATTGCCGCGGCCCAGGGCTTTGCCGCGCAAGGCGTGGTCACGGGCGCGTCGGGCCGCAACTGGGCATCGTACGGCGCGCAGGTGCAGTGGCCCGAAGCCGCCCCGCCATGGATGCGCCATTTGCTCACCGACCCGCAAACCAGCGGCGGCCTGCTCGTGAGCTGTGCGCCCGAGGCGCTGGGCGCGGTGCTGCAAGCCTTCCGCGAAGCAGGCTTTGCGCATGCCGCCGCCATCGGTGAAATGTACGAAAAAGCGCAAAACTCAGCGGTGGGTATTGAGTGTTCGCTCTGAATTCGTGAGCGCATGAGCCAGGCACACGCCTGCGCTCAAGCGGCGCGCGCAGGCGGTGGCGCTTCGAGCATGCGCGCCACGTAGCGCGCGATCAAGTCCACTTCAAGGTTCACACGCGCTCCGGCCTGCAGATACTGCAAGGCCGTGTTCTGCACCGTGTGCGGGATCAGGTTGATGCTGAGCTCGCAGCCCGTTGGCAGGTCGGCGGTGCGGTTCACGGTCAGGCTCACGCCGTTCACGGTGATCGAGCCCTTGTAGGCCAGATAGCGCGCGAGCTCCTGCGGCGCCAGGATGCGCAGCTCCCAGCTTTCGCCCACGGGCGCAAAGTGGCACACCTGCCCGATGCCATCGACGTGGCCCGAAACCAAATGGCCGCCGAGCCGGTCGTTGGCGCGCAGGGCTTTTTCGAGGTTCACGGGGCCCGGGGCGTCGAGCCCCGTGGTCTTGGCGAGCGATTCGGCCGAAACATCGACGCTGAACTGCTGCTGCGGCGCGTCCAGCGCGGTCACGGTCATGCAGGCGCCGTTGAGCGCAATGCTGTCGCCCAGGCCCACGTCGTCGAGGTAGTGCGCCGGGGTTGCGATGGTCAGGCGCTTGCCATGGGTGGGCGAGTCGCCCAGCGCTTGCACGGAGGTGATGCGGCCTAGGCCGGTGATGATGCCTGTGAACATGGGGAGGATTGTGGCAGGGTTTGGTGTGAACCATAGAGCCAGCATAGATGGGGAGAAACTGACGAGCGGCTACGGACAGGGCACCGGCGGACACACAACTGAACTTTTTGTCACCATAATTGCCATATGGATAAGCATCCTTCACAGCACCCTGCGGCACCGTTTGATGCGGGTTTTACGCTGATCGAGTTGATGGTAGCGATAGCAGTTGTTGCCATCCTCATCACTCTCGCTGCACCTTCGTTCAAGTCGATCATCCAGTCAAACGCCATCTCGAATGCTGTCAACACCTTCATGGCCGACATGCGCTACGCGCGCAGTGAGGCCATAAAGCGTGGGGGGCGGGTCATCATGTGCCGCAGCGATGCTCCTGAAGCTGCAAGTCCGGCGTGCGGATCCGGGTCAGGGCCAGGCGGTAATGGTTGGGTGAGTGGTTGGATCATTTTTTATGATCAAGATGGTAATGGCACCAGAACCGCAGCTTCCACGGATCCTGTTTTGCGCGTGCAGTCGCCGATTACATCTGTCGATTCCATCGTCGAAGCGAATTCCACCAAATTTCTTTTTTCGGGTACAGGTCGCTTGCAAAATTTGGCTTCAACTACTACTTTGCAATTTGGAGGTGGAAATTTTCCAAATACCACGCAGCGCGTAGTTTGTGTGAGTTTGTCTGGTCGCGTAAGAGTTGCCGGGGATGGGTACGCATCATGCTCCTGAAAAAGATGAACGATCAAACAAGGCAAGCACAATCCGGGGCTACGTTGATCGAGGTCTTGGTTGCGGTTGTCATTTTGGCATTTGGATTGCTTTCGCTGGGGGGTATGCTGTCATTTGCGGTCCAAATGCCTAAATTATCTGCTTATCGAGCGACCGCGACAAATCTGGCCGCAAGTTATGTGGAGCGTATTCGCGCAAATCCCAATGCATTTGTCAGTGGTTCATATGCCGTTGGTTTGTACGAGACATCCGACTGGTCTTTTGCCGATATTGCGCTGTCCGATTGCAATTACTCCAGTTGTACGGAGACTACGCTGGCCGCGATGGATGTCGCAGCTGTCCGGCGTGCAGTACGCCGCCAACTTCCCGCTGGAGACATGATCATGAAATGCGATCCAAATCCCTGTGTGCAAAATGGCTCTGGGGACTTATGGATAGTATGGCAGGAACCAAGTACTTTTGCCGCTCTTGATCCTGGGACTTCTGATAATTGCCCAGCAGAAGCAACTGCACTTTATACAAATCCGGCACCCCGGTGTCTTTATGTCAGATTCCGTGTGGAATGAAATGCACTCCATGAAACGCCAGGGTAATTTTCGGTTCCATGGCTATGTCAGGGGGTTCTCCCTGATAGAGTTGATGGTGTCCTTGACGATCGGACTCATCATCGTGATTTCCGTGATTTCTGCTTACCTCGGTTCTTCAAGTGCGGCGAGAATGGCGGAAGCGCAAGCACGCATGAACGAAGATGCGCAGGCTGCGCTGAGCATTTTGGCGCAACAGATCCGCATGGCCGGGGATAACCCTTTGCATGGAACGGACAGGAATTCGAGTTTCCGCTACAACCCGGTCTATAGTACGAGTTACGTTGGTGGCGCGACATTCACCTATCCAGGAACGTTGACCTTGCCTGGCACGTTTACATTGTCGAATTTTTCGATAAGAGGGTGTGATGGCAATTTCAGCAACATCACTGCCACGGCCACGCTTGATGGATTGGCTTGTGCTGGAACATCCACCTTGCCGGATTCAATCGCTGTCAATTATGAAGCTGACCAATTCAACACTGTGGCAACCAACGCAGGTGCGGCTACCGATTGTCTTGGCAATGCATTAGGAACGGTCACGGTAACATTTCCATCCGGTACAGCAACGACGGCAACCTATGCGGTGGCCGACAACCGCTTTTATCTTGGAACGCCCACTTCCGGATTGCCCAGTTTGTACTGCAAGGGCAATGGCGGCGCCAGTACGCCGCAGCCACTGGTGGAAAATGTGGAAGATTTGCAGTTTACCTATGGTACGGTGAGTGCGTCGAATACGTCAACGACAGCTACAGTGGCTGGCTATCTGAGCGCATATGACATCGTGAATGATGCCAACCTTTCAATCCTGCCCATTGAGCAGCGGTGGGGTAAGGTGCTTACGGTACGGATTTGCGTGCTCGTGCGCAGCGAGAACCCCGTTGCGCCAGATGCCAATGCCGCAAAATATGATGACTGTCAGGGCAATACCAATGTGACTGCACCGGATTTGCGGTTGCGCAGAGCTTATACCTCGACGGTGGTATTGCGTAATCGCCGACGTTAGTCTTGACATAGAAAATTTCTAATATGTGTTTTGCTTTGAGGCATTCATTCCGTCCGGCTTGCAAGCCATACCAACGTGGGGGACATACGTCTCGGCAGCGTGGTGTGGTATTGATTATTGCATTGATTTTACTGGTAGTTATCTCGCTGCTCGCGGTGACCAGCATACGCAATGTCGGTTCTTCTGAAAACGTGTCGGCCAATGTGCGTACCGGAGAACTCGCGACGCAGGCGGCGGAAATCGCCTTGCGACATTGTGAGGCATCTGCGATCAAGTTGGTACGTAATCTTGGTGGGGATACGACATCACCAGAAGCCATGTATGACGCGCAAGGTTTGGGCCAGGCGCAAATGCGTTGGAATACCACAGCCATTCAATGGCAGAGCGCGACGAATTGGGATACTTCCACGAGTGCTGCTTTCGTGCTTCCATCGACCCTGGTGGGGGGGACGGCGACATTCAAAAGGCCGCCTGAATGTATGGTGGAATCATTGACGGGGGTTACGCCGCCTGCAGGTGTACCAGCATCCTTCCTCATCACGGCCCGCGGTTTTGGGCCTGAAGTGCCCGCTGCCGACGCCAATCGCACCCGCCCCTTTGGCACTGTCGTATGGCTTCAATCAACGATAGATATTCAGTGAAAGGAATTCACGTGCAAAAGCGTTTTCCTCTTCCGGTGGCTACAAAGTCTCCTCGCTTTTTCAAGGGTTTGACCATGTACATGCCACCATATTTCGCCAGATGCACATCGGCCATATCGATTGCTCTGGCCTTGTTATTGGGTCTTATGGTGGCGTCTGTCCAGGCCGCATCCACCGACATCGCCGACGTACCCATGGCCGTTTCGAACATGGTCACGCCGAATGTGTTGGTGATATACGATAACTCCCAGTCCATGGATGCGTACATGGGCGGGACGCTGGTTTCCGGAAACGACCCCAATACCCGCGGCAACATTGGCCGATCCGTCATGCGCAATGCCATTACCACGTACCGATCTTCCTTCAACTGGGGCTTGATGACGTATGCCATGAGCGGGACACCGGCTTTGCGGAATACCTATGCGTATTATCTAGGTTCCAATGCTGGAATGGTATTCACGAATGATTGTGTGGGATTTGTGGCTGGTAATCCGCCGACGGTTGGGGTTTCCGCCAGCAATGGAGGGAGGAACTGCATCGCCAACCCACAGCCATTCTCGGGTGGGCTTTACGTTACCTACGATAAATCAGGGGATGATTTCGATATTCTGGATGTTTTATACACTACGGGCGTATATACAGGACTTTGGGGTCTGACTGCGGGCACCGGGACGAGTTATAATGTATATACTGGACATAATCTAGTGAATTCTTGGAATTCGGGTCAATTTACCGGTGGTCAGGGTACCTGGAGCTTTACACCTACGGATGCAGGTTATCTTTCAAATAATCCTCCGATCACTCGCCAGGTTTATATGCCGCGCGGCTGGGGATATATTGCAGATATAACGGGTGCGGGCGTATTGAATGAGCCTGTGGCTGCAGATTCGACAACACATTACAATAAACTGCAGTCTCTCCTGGGTAATGAAACCAATAGCGCTACGGGCGAAGTCAAGAACGGTGCGGTGTTTACGCCATTGCTGGGTTCATTGCAATCGTCCAAGACATATTTTTCTTCTTCCTTCGGCGGGAAGACCAGTCCGGTTCAATATTCCTGTCAGCAGAATTTCGTGATGTTGGTGACAGACGGTTTGCCTACAGGCGACACCAGCGGCAATCTGTATTCTGCGTCGGATCGTGCCAATACCTGCGTCTGGAGCACGAGCACCAATGCCTGTACGACAGGGAGTTTCGGTACTGCGGCGACCAATGCCATCAATGCGGCCAAAGATCTGCGCACGACGTCAGTTTCGGCGAAAACCTCTACCAATCCGGATGGCACTGGCAGCGTCACAGGTAAATACGATGTGCAAACGTATGTGGTCGCTTTGGGCGAAACGGTGGCCAATGCGAATGCGATGGCGGTGATGCACTCCATGGCCTACAACGGTGGTACGGGCAAGGCCATCCCGGCGAACGATGCGGTCTCGTTTCAGAATGCCATTACGCAGATTTCGGACGACATTACGGCCAAGGTGGGGGCGGCTGCAGCTGTCACGATGACCAGCCCTCGTGTGACTGCGACGGACAATGCGTCGTATGCCTCGAGCTATAACTCCGGCACCTGGACTGGAGATTTGTATGCCAATGCCGTGGATACAAGCACCGGGGTGCCCAGCAGTACGTCTTTGTGGAGCGCAGGCTCAGCCGGTGCGCAACTGGATTTGCGCACGTCTGGCGATCGCTTCATCGTGACGGCAACGGACAGCCCTGGAAGCACGGGCGGGGTGCAGTTTCAACCCACTTCGGCAAGCACTCCAACCAAATTGAGCGCTGCGCAGCAGACCTTGCTCAATACTCCCAGCGTGACGCCCGCAGATGGAGCCGCGGTGCTCGCTTATCTGCGTGGTGACCGTTCAGGTGAATCAGCGGGTACATACAGACCGCGGGCCCACCTGCTTGGGGATCTCATCAACAGCGAACCTGTGCTGGTGCGTGAACCCAATGCCAGTTACACGGATACCGGTTACGCCAGCTTCAAGACGAGCCAAGCTTCGCGCACCAGGGTGCTTTTTCAAGGGGCGAACGATGGCATGCTGCACGCGTTTCGGGCGGATACCGGCGCAGAAGCATGGGCCTATATTCCGAACATGGTCATGGGAAATTTGAATAATTTGAGTTCCAAGAACGGATTTGTTCATAAATATTATGTGGACGGCACACCAGTGACGGCAGACGTGGATTTCAATAATACCGATGGTGTTACCAGTGGTGGCGATTGGCGCACCATCCTCGTAGGCGGGTTGGCGAAGGGTGGGCGTGGTTATTACGCATTGAATGTAACAAACCCAGTGGCCAGCAGCGAGGCAGATGCGGCAGGCAAGGCCTTGTGGGAATTTCCGAACAGCATCTCTGACGCGACGGCGCGTACTGCTGCCACTAAAAACATGGGTTATTCTTTCGGAAAACCCATCATCGCCAAAACAACGGCCAAGGGATGGGTGGTTCTCGTGACCTCGGGTTATAACAATGGCACGAATGCTGGGGACAGTGGTGGTGATGGCCTGGGCCATTTGTTCGTTGTCAACCCGCGAAACGGGAACTTGATTGTTGATCTTGCGACCACCGGGTGTACCACTACGCCTGCGGCGAATCCATGCGGCTTGGCGCAAATCAGTGTTTCCATGGCCAGCGACAATACCATCGAGTATGTCTATGGTGGTGACCTGAAGGGTAACGTGTGGCGCTTTGACTTGACGGGGTCGTTATCATCGAGCTGGTCTGTGGCAAAATTTGCGACACTCAAGGATGCCAGCAACGTGGTTCAACCCATTACCACGGCACCGACATTGAAAAAGCTCAGTGACGGGACGCGCATGGTGCTGGTAGGTACGGGCGAATATCTTGGTAACTCGGACGTCTCCACGACCCAGGCGCAGACCATGTATGGGCTCAAGGATTCGTTGACTACTATTCCAGACCCATTGCGTTCCAGCTTGGTACAGCAGACGGTGACTACTTCGGGTTCAACCCGTACTGTCTCCAGTAATTTGGTAGATTACACCACCAAGAAAGGTTGGTATATTGATCTGCCTACTTCAGGAGAACGTATCAACACTCAGCCCTCCGCGTATTTGACGAATGTGGTGTTTACAACGAATATTCCGAGCAGTACCAAATGCGATCCAGGTGGAAGCAGTTGGGAGTACGTCGTCAAGGCGCAGACCGGCGGTGTAGCCGATTATGCGACTACTGGGGCTGTTTCTGGGATATTTCTTGGCAATGTGTTGGCCAGTGCCCCGGTTCTCTTTCAATTGCCCAATGGTGATTGGCGCACTATCGTACATACATCCGCGCCGCTTTCTACTGCGCCAGGCGGCAGTTTTCGAGGTGGAGGTGGCGGTGGATGTATTTTGGGTCCGAATAATACGCTTATCTGCAGCCCTCCAGCCCCGCCTATATTGCCAAGTAACGTAAAGAGAACCTGGCGCCAGATTTATCTTTATCAATAAATTAAAAATATCTTGTCGTTGCAAAATGGCGAAGAGGTTTGAAATGCGCGCACTTCGTTTGTCCTTACTGATTATTTTTTCTTTGTTTTCCTGGATTCAGGTTGCGTCTGCTGTGACGCTGCCCGGAGAAAGTGCTGCAAATCCCTACGATGTAAATTCAGTTGGGATCGTGGAACGTGGTGGAGTCGTGGATGCGGTTGATTTCTCCAAGAGAATATTGGTCGTGGATGGGGTGAATTACCATTTCCAGGCAATGCCAGTCGTGGTGCATCTTCGATCTGGGATTGGGGATGAAAAATCTCTGAAGCCTCGAATGACGATTCGCTTCACTACATCACGCAACAACCATTCTGCACAGGATCAGATTCAGGAAATCTGGGTGACTGGATACAGGCCAAAACCTGTTTTGAAATGATTTTGTGTCGGGAGTATGTGGAATGTCCTTTTTTTTGCCTTGTATGGAAAAGTCATATCGTTTGAGGCTCAAAGGTTTTACCCTGATTGAACTCATGATCACCATAGCCATCGTTGCAATTCTCGCAGCGGTTGCTTTGCCGGCTTATACCAGTTACGTGGCGCGTGCGCGGCGGGCGGATGCACGCACCCAGTTGATGCAGGTTGCACAGTTCATGCAACGGTTTTATGCAGCAAACGATAGCTATAGTACGGATCGCAGCAATAATAGCGTGGCGGCCGATATCCCCGCGAACTTGACGGTTTCGCCATCCGATGGAACGGCGATTTATCAGCTCAACACCAGCATCACTAGTGTGGGGAGCCCTACGTTCACGGTAACCGTGAATGCTTACACTCTGACAATGGCTCCGATTTCTGGCAGACAGGCAGCTACCGACGAGTGCGGCATTTTTTCCCTTACCTCGACAGGAGTAAGAGGGGTTATAGTGGGTGGCGTTGCCGGCAATGCTGCCTTGCGCGACAAGTGCTGGAAATGAGTGTGCGTTTTGCCCTTGCGGAATGACACTTTTATCGGCGGCGCGTTCGTTTTCCCCGCAAAACGCTGGCATTTGACTAAATTTCGAGTCGATGGGGCCGCTCTGTCACTCGCATTGATGATGGTCGTGGTGCCTGCCATGGGCGCGCGGCATGAAGCGCCTCTGCAAGATACCCTCAAATCCGCGGGTGTGGCTTTTTTTGTTTTGACGGCAGCTTTCCTTTATTTTTGGCGCCTGCGTGTCCTGGGGGCAAAGACCGTCCAATGGCATGGTTTGTTGATTTTTCCAACGACTTTGGCGTTTTATGCGTTGGGCAGCATGGTTTGGTCGCATGCCTACCTTGGGGGCGTGGAGGCAATTCGCTGGCTCATGTTTGGCCTGATCGTGTTTTTAGGCATGAACGTCTGGACGATCAGGCGGGTTGCCTTGCTTGCCTGGGGCATTCATCTTGGTGCCGTCCTGGCCTCACTATGGGCAGCGTTGCAGTTCTGGTATGACTGGCAATTTTTTGCCCAGGGTCCGAACCCTGCATCGACTTTCGTCAATCGCAACTTTTTTGCGGAATTCGTGGTTTGCACTTTGCCGTTTTCTGTTTTGCTGCTGACCCGAGTGCGCGACAAGACATCGGTTTTTTTGCTGGCGTTTTCTTTGGCTTTCAACGTCGTGGCCCTGATGATGGCGGGAACACGATCTGCCTTGCTGGGGCTTGCGTTGCTGACGGTTTTGCTGCCCATTTTGGTGGTGCGCTATCGTCATGGGGTGGTTTCGGTCGGGTGGAGCATGGGGCGTGGATTGGCGCTCGCTGGCGTGTTGGGGGCTTCGGTTTTTGCGCTTGGTAGCATACCTACGGCAAATGCTTCATTGATAGTGGGGGTGCACAGAGACAGCGCTATTGAGCGTGCTGTCAAGCGTTCCATCTCGATGGCGGATGCGGATGAATACCGCAGCGGATCGTTTTCCATTCGGGCGCGGCTGTGGCGGGCGACCGGGAGGATGATCCAGGCCAACCCATTCTTGGGTGTGGGTGCGGGTGCATGGGAAGTGCACATTCCGCGTTACCAGGAAGCCGGCAGCCAACTCGAGACCGATTATTACGCCCACAATGAATTTTTGCAGCTGCTCGCCGAGTATGGCGTATTCGGAGTAGCTGTGCTGGCCGGTTTATTGGCCTATTTGGGGTGGGCGGCTTATCGCACCCTGCACATTTCCGGGGCAACTGCTGCTGGGGCCAGCGAAGCGCTTTTGCGTGCGTTGACATTGTCCAGTTTGCTGGTTTTCTTCCTGGTCAGCAATGCAGGATTTCCCTGGCGCATGGCGGGTACTGGTGCTTTGTTTGCTTTGAGTTTATCCGTTCTAGCAGCATCGGATGTGAGGCTTGAATACCTGCCTCGCTGGTGCGTGCGCTTGGGGGTCTGGAAGGAAGGTCTTGTCGTTTTCTTCCTGTGCATCACGGCAATTTGTAGTGGAGTCGCCATATACATCGCGAAGCAGGCTATCGAATGTGAAACCAAACTGATCGAGGCCACCAAAATTGCTCTGACCATCGCGAAATCCGGCTATCCGAATGACCCGCGCTGGCAGCCATTGAAGACGCAAATGCTGCAATTGCTGCGTGAAGGCATCTCCATCAATCCGCACTATCGCAAACTCACCCCGATCGCTGCCGATGCCATGGCAGGTTGGGGCGACTGGAAGAATGCTCTTTGGGTTTGGGAGTCCGTCCTTTCTTCGCGGCCTTACGTAGTGGTCTTGCTTGCGAATGTGGCGCGTGCGCACGTTTACGCGGGGGACTACGCCAAGGCACAGGAATATCTGCAACGCGCGCAAGCGCTGCAGCCTGCGGCGCCGTCGCTGCTTTCGTTGGAAGTCATTCTGTTGAGCAAGACCGGCCGCGAGCAGCAGGCCGCCGTGCGCGCCATGGAATTACTGAAAAAGGGTTTTGTCGATCCGGACCTTGTGCAGGCCGCCTATACCCTGGGAATACGCAATCAGGATTGGACTTTATCTATCCAGGCATTGCAGGCGGGCATCAGCGCATGGCCGGCACGTGCGATGGATGGTTGGATGAAACTGGGGAATATCTATAGTTCTCCTTCTGTGCATGAGGAAGAAAAGGCCTTGCAGGCTTATCGGGCCGCGCTGGCTGCAGCACCCCCGGTCATGCGAGAGAAGGTGTGGGCAGAGATCCCTTCAGCGTATCGGTCAAGGCTGCAGGAATCAACGGCGGTACGCTGAATTGCTGGGCCAGGTGTCAAAGAGGGTTGTGATGGCAGCAGGTGCCTTGTCTTTTATCCCGCCTCCCATGCTCGAGGCACTCGCCCTGGCGCAGCAGGGCTTGCTGCGCACGTCTCCGAACCCGCGCGTGGGCTGTGTGCTGGTGGATACGCAGGGGCGCATGATTGGGCGGGGCTCCACGCAACGGGCGGGCGGGCCGCATGCGGAGATCATGGCGCTGCGCGATGCCCTGGCGCAGGGGCATTCGACGCGAGGGGCGACGGCTTACGTCACGCTGGAGCCGTGCGCGCACCAGGGGCGCACGGGGCCGTGTTGCGATGCCTTGACCGAGGCTGGCATTGCCAAAGTGGTGGCGTCAATCACCGATCCCAATCCGCGTGTGGCAGGGCAGGGCTTTGCGCGATTGCGTGCTGCGGGCGTGCAGGTGGAGGTCGGCCCTGGTGCAGAAGCTGCGCGCGAGCTCAACCTGGGGTTTTTCAGCCGCATGGTGCGCAAGACGCCTTGGGTGCGCATGAAGGTGGCGGCATCGCTCGATGGTGTCACGGCGCTGCCCAATGGGGCGAGTCAGTGGATCACTTCGCCCGAGGCGCGCCGCGACGGCCATGCCTGGCGGGCACGGGCCTGCGCCGTGCTCACGGGCATAGGGACGGTGCTGGCCGACGATCCGCGGCTCGATGTGCGCGAGGTGCCCACGGAGCGGCAGCCTGCGCTGGTACTGGTGGACAGCGCCTTGCAGGTGCCGCTGGATGCATCGATTTTCATAGCTGATCGTGGTGCCTACATCTTCACTGCAAGCCAAAATGATGCAAAAAAACAGGCACTGGAGGAGCGTGGGGTGCAGGTCATCACGTTGCCCGATGCGCACGGCAAGGTGGACTTGGCGGCCATGCTGACGGACCTTGCGCTGCGTGCCGAGGTGAATGAGCTGCACGTCGAGGCGGGCTACAAGCTCAACGGGTCCTTGCTGCGCGCCGGGTTGGTCGATGAGTTGCTGGTGTATCTGGCGCCCAAGCTCCTAGGCGCAGGCGCCGGGATGGCACAACTGGGTGAACTGACCGCCCTGGCGCAGGCGCAGGAGCTCGAATTTAAGGCGCAGGATCGAGTCGGACCAGACCTTCGCGTTTTGGCGCGCATTCGCGGGCGAGACCGTTTTTAGCGGCCTGCTGGCCCGGTTCACTTGTGCGTGTACCCCAAACACGCCCCCGCATTCGGCATGCCGCGGCATTCGCGGTACAGGCGGCGGTCGCGCTCGGCGGTGGTTTCTTCGCTGGGGCTGCGCTGGTGGGTGATGCGCACGCTGTGGTTTTTCTTGCGTGCCGTGCTGGTGTTGCCCACGCTGGTCGTCGCGTCGCCCGAACTGGATTTTTTGCTCGCGGCGAGAGCCGCCTGGGGCAGGGCACTGAGGCTCAAAGCAAAACACAAGGCAAAAAGGGCATTTCTCGAGGAACAGCGTGCGTGACGTGCTATATCTTTTGCAGGTTTATGCGTGGTAGAGGACATGGGCATTCCAAAAAGTTGAGTGTGAAGTGTGAATGGCAACCGATAGGATAGAGGACTGTTCCACTGCACATACTGCCATGCGCCAAGCCGTTTTGAACCTCGAAGAATCCCGTATCCGTGAAGTGGCCAACGCCGGCCTGGGGCGCAGCGACGTGCTGGCGTTCTGGTTTGGCGAGAGTGACGAGGGCACGCCCGAGGTGGTGCGCCAGGCGGCCGTAGCCTCGATAGAGCGGGGCGAGACGTTTTATTCGCACAACCTGGGCCTGCCCGAGTTGCGCGCAGAGATCGCCGCGTACATGAGCGAGCTGCATCGTCCCGTGGCGCCCGAGCGCGTCGTCGTGACTTCGGGCGGCGTGAATGCGCTGATGCTGGCCGTGCAGGCGCTCGTCGATGCGGGCGACGAGGTGGTCGCCGTGACGCCCGTGTGGCCCAACTTGACGGCGCAGCCGCAGATCATGGGCGCGCGCCTGCAGTGCGTGCCGCTGCGCCCGCAGCCGGGGGGCGCGTGGGCGCTCGACCTGGATGCCTTGCTGGCCGCGATCACGCCGCGCACGCGCTTGCTGATCCTGAACGCACCGAACAATCCCACGGGCTGGACTTTGCGCCCCGAGGAGCAGCGCGCCATCCTCGCGCATTGCCGCCGCACGGGCACCTGGATTCTGGCCGACGAGGTGTACGAGCGCCTGTATTACGCGCCCTCGCCAAAGGCTTGCGCGCCGAGCTTCCTCGACCTGGCCGAGCCCGACGACCGGCTGGTGGTGGTGCACAGCTTTTCCAAGAGCTTTTTGATGACGGGTTGGCGCCTGGGCTGGCTGGTGCTGCCGCCTGCCGCGGTGCACCACGTGGGCAAGCTGGTGGAATTCAACACTTCGTGCACGAGCGTGTTCACGCAGCGCGCGGGCATCGCGGCGCTGCAGCACGCCGACGCCATCACGCCGCGCGTGGTGGCGCACCTGCGCAAGTGCCGCGATACGCTGCTGCCTTTGCTGCAGGCGCTACCGGGCGTGGAAGTGGCCACGCCGCTGGGCGGCATGTACGCGTTTTTTCGCCTGCACGGGCACGACGATTCCCTCGCCACGGCCAAGCGCCTGGTCACCGAGGCTGGGCTGGGCCTGGCCCCGGGCAACGCCTTCGGCCCCGAGGCCCAAGGCTGGCTGCGCTGGTGCTTCGCTTCGCACGATCCAGCGCGTTTGGTGCAGGGGGTGGAGCGGTTGAAGGGGTGGCTGCAAGTGCAAGGGGGTGCCGGTGTGAATGGTTCGCGCGGCAGGCCGGAACGCTGATCCGCGTGATTTCTGCACGAGACATGCACCGAAAAGAGAGGCTCATCTATGACGATCCACCAGCCGATCATTGTGCGTTGCGGTCTTCGTCGTCGGCATCTTGGCGCACTGAGGGCAGTTGCTTGAGTAATTCCGGTAGCGCTGTCTGCACGGTGTCCCACACCACATCGAGGTTGATGTCGAAGTAGCCGTGGGCGATGCGGTTGCGCATACCGCGCATATTGCGCCACGGCACTTGCCCGTGTGCCTGAGCGAACTCGGCATAGCCATCCATCACCTTCGTGACAGCCTCGCCGATGACGATGAGGCTCATGATGACGGCCTGCTGGGTTCGCTTGTCCTCAAGGAAATCCTCTTTGGCCAAGCCCTCTACGAAGCCGCACGCATCGGCTGCGGCCTGCTGTATGTGGTCGAGGTAGTCGGGCAGGCGGTTTTCACTCATACCGGCTGCGCCTCCGCGAGCACCTTGGCTCGGAACTTCGGCGGCAAATCGGTCGGGGTCAGCACATCGACGTGAATGCCGAGCAGTGATTCCAGTTCATCTTGCAAGCCGCCCAGGTCGAACAGTGTTGCGCCAGGCAGCGCATCGACCAGCAGATCAATGTCGCTGCCGTCCTGGTCGGTGCCATGCAGCACCGAGCCGAAGACGCGCGGGTTCGCTGTGCGGAAGCGGCTTACCGCTTCGCGCACTGCACTTCGCTTCATGTCAAGCACAACGGATGGTCGCATGGGCATCCTTTCTTATCGAAACTTATCGAAACTCGTTGAACCCAGAGGGTAAGGGGGCCAAAGGGGACATTACTACTTTGGGCCCACGCAGGCAATGGGCCAGCGCATTGGGCCGCTATAATCCACAGGTTTTGCATGGTGCAAAACGCACGCCGCGTGGCTCGTTCCGGCCGCTGGCGCAAGTTCAAACCCGGGTTGCAAGGGCTGTTGCCCATCGTCTGCGCCCGATTCTTTCAGGAAAACCCATGATCGCATCTTCCATCAAGGCCGAAGTCATTCAGGCCAACGCCCGTGCTGCCAACGACACCGGCAGCCCCGAGGTTCAAGTCGCGCTGCTCACTGCGCGCATCAACGAACTCACCCCGCACTTCAAGACCCACGCCAAGGACCACCATGGCCGTCGCGGTCTGCTGCGCATGGTGAGCCGCCGCCGCAAGCTGCTCGACTACCTCAAGGCCAAGGACGCCGACCGCTACACCGCGCTGATCGCCAAGCTGGGGCTGCGCAAGTAATTCGTATCGTATGCATCGAACGCCTGGGTTAGTCATGCGCTAGCTCAGGCGTTTTTTGCTTCGGAGCCACACTGCAGAGCGAAGCTGTGTCATTCCAATGGCCTTGGCCCGGCGCCGGGCGGGCAGGGTCACTGGAATGGCATCGTGTTCTGAATGAGGCTCTGGCGCTTGATGGATATGCGCTTTTAGCTATTTAATTTGGAGCACTTATGAGTCTGTTCAACAAAATCACCAAGTCCTTTCAGTGGGGCGAGCACCAGGTCACGCTGGAGACGGGCGAGATCGCCCGCCAGGCCACCGGCGCCGTGCTGGTCAACATGGACGATACCGTGGTGCTGGCCACGGTGGCCGCGTCCAAGTCGTCCAAGCCGGGACAGGACTTTTTTCCGCTCACGGTGGATTACATCGAAAAAGCCTATGCCGCGGGCAAGATTCCGGGCAGCTTTTTCAAGCGCGAGGCCAAGCCCAGCGAGTACGAAACGCTCACGAGCCGCTTGATCGACCGCCCGATCCGTCCGCTGTTCCCTGAGGGCTTTTTCAACGAGGTGCACGTGGTCGTGCACACCCTTTCGCTGAACCCCGAGGTCGATGCCGACATTCCCGCGTTGCTTGCCACGAGTGCGGCGCTGGCCATCTCGGGCATCCCGTTCAACGGCCCGATCGGTGCCGCGCGCGTGGGCTATGTCAACGGCGCCTATGTGCTCAACCCCGGTCAGACGGTGCGCAAGCAAAGCCAGCTCGACCTGGTCGTGGCCGGCACCGAAGCAGCCGTGCTCATGGTCGAGTCCGAGGCGCAGCAGTTGTCTGAAGAGATCATGCTCGGCGCCGTGGTGTTCGGCCACGAGCAGGGCAACATCGCCATCAATGCCATCCATGAGCTCGTGCGCGAAGCCGGCAAGCCGCTGTGGGACTGGCAGCCGCCGCAGCGCGACGAGGCCCTGATCGCCAAGGTGACCGAATTTGGCGAAGAGCGCCTGCGCGCCGCCTACCAGATCCGCAACAAGCAGGCGCGCACCCAGGCCTGCCGCGAGACCTACGCCGTGGTCATGGCCGATTTGCGCGAAGCCGGGCTGGAATTCGACCCGGTGAAGGTCGAGGGCCTGCTGTTCGAGATCGAGGCGCGCATCGTGCGCAGCCAGATCCTCGCGGGCGAGCCGCGCATCGACGGGCGCGACACGCGCACCGTGCGCCCGATCGAAATCCGCACTTCGGTGCTGCCGCGCACGCACGGCTCGGCGCTGTTCACGCGTGGCGAGACGCAGGCGCTGGCCGTGGCCACGCTGGGCACCGAGCGCGACGCGCAGCGCATCGACGCGCTGCTGGGCGAGTACGAAGACCGCTTCATGCTGCACTACAACATGCCGCCGTTTGCCACCGGCGAAGTCGGGCGCATGGGCAGCACCAAGCGCCGCGAGATCGGCCACGGCCGCCTGGCCAAGCGCGCGCTCACGGCCGTGCTGCCCGCGAAGGACGAATTTCCCTACACCATGCGGGTGGTGTCCGAAATCACCGAGTCGAATGGTTCCTCGTCCATGGCCTCGGTCTGCGGCGGCTGTCTCGCCTTGATGGACGCGGGCGTGCCGCTGAGGGCGCATGTTGCCGGCATCGCCATGGGCCTGATCAAGGAAGACAACCGCTTTGCCGTGCTGACCGACATCCTCGGGGACGAGGACCACCTCGGCGACATGGACTTCAAGGTGGCAGGCACCACGGGCGGCATCACGGCGCTGCAGATGGACATCAAGATCCAGGGCATCACCAAAGAGATCATGCAAGTGGCGCTGGCGCAGGCCAAGGAAGCGCGCATGCACATCCTGGGCAAGATGCAGGGCGCCATGGCGGGCGCCAATACCGAGGTCAGCAGCTTTGCGCCCAAGCTCTTCACCATGAAGATCAACCCCGAGAAGATCCGCGACGTGATCGGCAAGGGCGGCGCCGTGATTCGCGCGCTGACCGAGGAAACCGGCACGCAGATCGACATCGCCGAAGACGGCACCATCACCATCGCCGCGACCGACAGCGCCAAGGCCGAGGAGGCCAAGCGCCGCATCGAGCAGCTCACGGCCGAGGTCGAGGTGGGCCGGGTCTATGAAGGGCCAGTGGTCAAGATTCTGGACTTCGGCGCGCTGGTCAACCTGCTGCCGGGCAAGGACGGGCTGCTGCACATCAGCCAGATCGCCAACGAGCGCGTCGAACGCGTGAGCGACTACCTCAGCGAGGGCCAGATCGTGAAGGTCAAGGTGCTTGAGACCGACGACAAAGGGCGCGTCAAGCTGTCGATGCGGGCGCTCCTTGACCGGCCCGCCGCAGACAATGGCGAGCGCTCCGAGCGCGGAGAACGCGCTGAGCGAGGCGAACGTGGCGAACGCCGTGAGGGCGGTCGTGGTGCCGGCCGTGCGCCTGCGCCGCAAGCTGCGAGCGAAGGCGAGCCATCCGAAGAAGTTTGAGCTTTTCGCTCATCTTATAAGAGCTGCTAGCGCTTGATTAATAAGCGTTAGCAGCATTTTTCATCCATACAAAATTGCTATGGTTTTTGTATGCGTGTCGTAGAAATTTCCGCGTTTGGCAAGCCTGAAGTGCTGCGTCTGGCCGAACGTCCGCAGCCCCAGCCGGGGCCGGGCGAGGCGCTGATCCATGTGCGTGCGAGCGGTGTCAACCGGCCCGACGTGCTGCAGCGCAAAGGGCATTACCCGCCGCCGCCCGGCGCGTCCGATCTGCCGGGCCTCGAAGTCGCAGGCGTGATCGAAGCGGGTGACCCCGCCGCGCTGGCCGAAGCGGGTTTCAAAGTGGGCGACCGCGTGTGCGCCCTGGTCGCCGGTGGGGGTTACGCTGAATACTGCGTCGCGCCCGTGGCGCAGTGCCTGCCCGTGCCCGAGGGCTTGAGCGACGCGCAGGCGGCCTCCTTGCCCGAGACGTTTTTTACCGTGTGGAGCAACGTGTTCGACCGTGGTCGCCTGCAAGCCGGCGAAACCCTGCTCGTGCAAGGCGGCACGAGCGGCATAGGCGTCACGGCGATCCAGCTCGCGCGCGCTTTCGGCGCCACGGTGATCGCCACCGCAGGCAGCGCGCAAAAATGCCAGGCCTGCCTTGAGCTGGGCGCGAGCCACGCGATCGATTACAAGCAGCAGGACTTCGCCGCCGAGTGCCTGCGCCTCACGCAAGGCAAGGGCGCGGACGTGATCCTCGACATCGTTGCGGGCGATTACGTCGCGCGCGAGGTCGAATGCCTGGCCGAGGATGGGCGCTTGCTCATCATCGCCGTGCAAGGCGGCAGCAAAAGCAGTTTCGATGCCTCCCTGGTGCTGCGCCGGCGGCTCGTCATCACGGGCTCCACGCTGCGCCCGCGCCCTGTGGCGTTCAAGGGCGCGATTGCGCGCGCACTGCGCGAGCGCGTCTGGCCGCTCATCGCTGCGGGCAAGATTCGCCCCGTCGTGCACCGCGCTTTCCCGGCAGAGGAGGCCGCGCAAGCGCATGCACTGATGGAGTCCAACCAACATATCGGCAAGATCGTTTTGACGTGGTGAACATGAAAAAGAAGCTCATTGCAGGCAACTGGAAGATGAACGGCAGCCTGGCCAGCAACGAGGCGCTGCTGCGCGCCGTGCGCGATGGCATGGCGCAGCAGGCGCCTTCGTGCGACGTTGCCGTGGCGGTGCCCGCGCCGTATCTGGCGCAGGTGCAGACGCTCACCGCCGGCGCGCCGCTGGCCGTGGCGGCGCAGGACGTTTCGGCGCACGAGGCCGGCGCCTACACCGGCGAGGTGTCCGCGGCGATGCTCAAGGATTTTTCCGTGCGCTACGTGCTCGTCGGGCATTCGGAGCGCCGCCAATACCACCATGAAAACGACTCCCTCGTCGCCATCAAGGCGCAGCGGGCGTTGGCCGCGGGCATCACGCCCATCGTCTGCCTGGGCGAAACCATGCAGGAGCGCGAGGCCGGGATGACCGAAGCCGTGGTCAAGCGCCAGCTTGCCGCGGTGATCCACCTGAACGGCCACTGCATCAGCGAAATCGTGGTGGCCTACGAGCCTGTCTGGGCCATAGGCACGGGGCTCACGGCCACGCCCGAACAGGCGCAGGAGGTGCACGCCGTGCTGCGCAGCCAGCTTGCGGCCGCAACCGAGCAACCCGACCGCATCCGCCTGCTCTACGGCGGCAGCATGAACGCCGCCAACGCTGCAGCCCTGCTGGCCCAGCCCGATATCGACGGCGGCCTGATCGGTGGTGCCTCGCTGAAAGCGCCCGATTTCTTGCAAATCATCGCTTCAGCCAAGTAAATCAGGCACAAGAAGCTATTGAAAACGGAGTAAAAAAGAATGAATGTGCTCGTCAACGTGATACTGGTCGTGCAGATGCTCGCGGCCGTGGGCATGATCGGCCTGGTGCTGGTTCAGCATGGCAAAGGCGCGGACATGGGGGCCGCCTTCGGCAGCGGCGGTGCGGGCAGCCTGTTCGGCGCCAGCGGCAGTGCCAACTTCCTCTCTCGCTCGACGGCGGTGCTGGCGACCATCTTCTTCGCCGCCACGCTGGCGCTGGCCTATTTCGGCAATGCGCGCCCCACGAGCTCCAACAGCGTGCTCGAATCCGCCGCTGTCGCGCCCGTTGCGCCCGCAGCTCCAGCGTCCGCTGCAGCCTCCGCGCCTGCTGCAGCAGCCTCCGGGGCGGCGCAGATTCCCACCAAATAATCTGCAGCAAAATCCGCCCGGAGCCAGCGAATGAGGGTTTTTCCGGGTTAGAATTTACGTCTGTCCGGAGCGCAAGCCTCAAGCCATCCGGGCAGCAAAAACCGCCGTCGTGGTGAAATTGGTAGACACGCTATCTTGAGGGGGTAGTGGCGAAAGCTGTGCGAGTTCGAGTCTCGCCGACGGCACCATACAAAACCCACCTGCTGCTCGCGTCTGTCGAGTTTTAGCGGGTGCGGCTACAACGGTGAGCAAATCCACAAGATGAACCTCGATCAATACCTCCCCGTTTTGTTGTTCATCTTGGTCGGCATCGCCATCGGTGTCGTCCCCTTGGTGCTGGGTTATGTGCTGGGGCCGAACCGGCCCGATCCGGCCAAAAATTCTGCGTACGAGTGTGGCTTTGAGGCGTTCGAAGACGCGCGCATGAAGTTCGATGTACGCTACTACCTCGTCGCCATCCTGTTCATTCTGTTCGACCTCGAGGTTGCCTTTCTCTTCCCCTGGGCGGTGGTGATGCGCGAAGTCGGCTTGACCGGCTTCATCGCTGCGGTGATCTTTCTGGCCATCCTTGTCGTGGGCTTTGTCTACGAGTGGAAAAAAGGCGCCCTCGATTGGGAATGAGCGCGACAGGCTTCAACGAGGACGGATCTGATGATTGAAGGCGTAATGAAAGAAGGCTTCGTCACCACGAGCTACGACGCCGTGGTGAACTGGGCCAAGACGGGTTCGCTGTGGCCCATGACGTTCGGCTTGGCCTGCTGCGCCGTCGAGATGATGCACGCGGCGGCTGCGCGCTACGACATCGGGCGTTTCGGGGCCGAGGTGTTTCGTGCCAGTCCGCGCCAGTCTGACCTGATGATCGTCGCTGGCACGCTGTGCAACAAGATGGCGCCCGCCCTGCGCAAGGTCTATGACCAGATGGCCGAGCCGCGCTGGGTGCTCTCCATGGGTTCCTGCGCCAATGGCGGTGGTTACTACCACTACAGCTATTCGGTGGTGCGCGGCTGTGATCGCATCGTGCCGGTCGATGTGTACGTGCCCGGTTGTCCGCCCACGGCCGAGGCGCTGCTCTACGGCATCATCCAGTTGCAGCAGAAAATCCGCCGCACCAACACCATCGCACGGGTTTGAAGGGTTGACGATGACAGAAGTAGCCATTCGGCCCGAACAGCTCCAGGAAACCATCGCTAGCGTGTTGGGCGACGCCGCACGCAGCATCTCCGTTCGCCTCGGAGAAGTCACGGTACAAGTGTCGGCCGCTGACTATCTTGGTGTGATGCAGCGCCTGCGCGAGGCCGAAAGCTGTCGTTTCGAGCAGCTCATCGACTTGTGCGGCATGGACTATGCAGACTTTGCCGGGCAGGAAAGCCCGCGTTTTGGCATCGTTGCGCATCTGCTGTCGGTGAGCCTGAACCAGCGCGTGCGCGTCAAGGTGCGCTGCCCGGACGACGATCTTCCGGTGCTGCCCTCGGTCTCGCAATTGTGGGCTTCGGCCAACTGGTTTGAGCGCGAGGCGTTCGACCTGTATGGCATCGTCTTTGAAGGGCACGACGACCTGCGCCGCATCCTCACCGACTACGGTTTTGCCGGTCATCCGTTCCGCAAGGATTTTCCGCTTTCGGGGCATGTCGAAATGCGCTACGACGAGGAGCGGCGCCGGGTGGTTTATGAGCCCGTGTCGATCGAGCCGCGCGAAAACACGCCGCGCATCGTCCGTGAAGACAAATACGCCGGCCTGGGCGCGGCACGCCGTTTGTGATCCACCATGGCTGAAATCAAAAACTATTCCCTGAACTTCGGCCCCCAGCACCCGGCAGCGCACGGCGTGCTGCGGCTTGTGCTCGAACTCGACGGTGAAGTCGTGCAGCGCGCCGACCCGCACATCGGCCTGCTGCATCGCGCAACCGAAAAGCTCGCCGAACACAAGACGTTCATTCAGTCGCTGCCCTATATGGACCGGCTCGATTACGTGTCCATGATGTGCAACGAGCACGCTTACTGCCTTGCGATCGAAAAGCTGTTGGGCATTGAGGTGCCGCTGCGTGCGCAATACATCCGCGTGATGTTTGCCGAAATCACGCGCCTTTTGAACCACCTGATGTGGCTGGGATCGCACGGCAACGACTGCGGCAGCTCCACGATCCTGATCTATACCTTTCGCGAACGCGAAGATCTGTTCGACATGTACGAGGCCGTGTCCGGCGCGCGCATGCACGCAGCGTACTTCCGTCCTGGCGGTGTCTATCGTGACCTGCCCGACAGCATGCCGCAATTCAAGGTCAGCAAGATCAAGGGGCCCAAGGAGCTCGCGGAACTCAACCGCAACCGCCAGGGCTCCATGCTCGACTTCATCGATGATTTCACGCAGCGCTTTCCGAAGTGCGTCGATGAATATGAAACCCTGCTGACCGACAACCGCATCTGGAAGCAGCGCACCGTAGGCATCGGCGTCGTCACGCCCGAGCGCGCACTGAATCTGGGCATGACCGGCCCCATGTTGCGAGGCTCCGGCATCGCGTGGGACTTGCGCAAAAAGCAGCCTTACGAAGTCTATGACCGCATGGATTTCGATATCCCCGTGGGCAAGACGGGCGACTGCTACGACCGCTACCTTGTGCGCGTGCACGAGATGCGCGAGTCCAACCGGATCATCAAGCAGTGCGTCGATTGGCTGCGCGCCCACCCCGGCCCGGTGATCACCGACAACCACAAGGTGGCCCCGCCGTCGCGCGAGTCCATGAAGTCCAACATGGAAGAGCTGATCCACCATTTCAAGCTCTTCACCGAAGGCTTCCACGTTCCCGAAGGCGAGGCCTACGCGGCCGTCGAGCACCCCAAAGGCGAATTTGGCATTTATCTCGTGAGCGACGGTGCCAACAAGCCGTACCGGTTGAAGATCCGCGCGCCCGGCTTCGTGCACTTGTCCGCACTCGACGAAATTGCGCGCGGCCACATGCTCGCCGACGCCGTGGCCATCATAGGCACCCTGGATATCGTGTTCGGAGAGATTGACCGATGATTTCTGAAGCGACCAAAGCCCGCTTTGCGCGCGAAGTGGCCAAATATCCTGCCGAGCAAAAGCAATCGGCGGTGATGGCCTGCCTGTCCATCGTGCAGCAGGAGCAGGGCTGGGTGAGCCCTGAAGCCGAGCAGGACGTGGCCGAATACCTTGGCATGCCCACCATCGCCGTGCACGAGGTCAGCACTTTCTACAACATGTACAACCAGGCGCCGGTGGGTCGTTTCAAGCTCAACGTCTGCACCAATTTGCCCTGCCAGTTGCGTGACGGTCTCAAGGCGCTGCACCATTTGGAGCAAAAGCTGGGTGTCCAGATGGGCGAAACCACGGCCGACGGCATGTTCACGCTGCAGCAATGCGAATGCCTGGGCGCCTGTGCCGACGCACCGGTGATGTTGGTCAACGACCGCACCATGTGCAGTTTCATGGACGACGAAAAGCTCGACCAATTGATCGATGGCCTGCGCCAGGCCGAGGAGCGCCCATGACTACGGCAGCACAAATTCTGGCGCAGTTCCAAGCCACAGGCGTGCAGACCTGTTTCCATGGGCGCCACATCAACCCGCAGATTTACGCCGGGCTGGACGGCAGCAACTGGAGCCTCAAGGATTACGAAGCACGCGGCGGCTACCAGGCTTTGCGCAAAATTCTTGGCAAGGATGGCGGCGAAGGGCTCACGCAGGACCAGGTCATTGCCACGATGAAAGAGTCTGGCCTGCGCGGGCGCGGTGGTGCGGGCTTTCCTACGGGCCTCAAATGGAGCTTCATGCCGCGCCAGTTCCCAGGGCAGAAATACCTGGTGTGTAACTCCGATGAAGGCGAACCGGGCACCTGCAAAGACCGCGACATCCTGCGCTACAACCCGCATACCGTCATCGAGGGCATGATCATCGCGGCCTATGCCATGGGCATCAGCGTGGGTTACAACTACATCCACGGCGAGATTTTTCAGGTGTACGAGCGCTTCGAAGCCGCACTCGAAGAGGCGCGTGCCGCCGGTTATCTGGGCGAACGCATCCTGGGCAGCGACTTCAGCTTCCAGTTGCACGCTGCGCATGGTTTTGGTGCCTACATCTGCGGCGAGGAAACCGCCCTGCTCGAGTCGCTCGAGGGCAAAAAAGGCCAGCCGCGTTTCAAGCCGCCGTTCCCGGCGAGTTTCGGTCTGTACGGCAAACCCACGACGATCAACAACACGGAAACCTTTGCCGCGGTTCCTTGGATCATCCGCAACGGTGGCGCAGCCTATCTGGCGTGCGGTAAGCCCAACAATGGCGGCACCAAGATTTTTTCTGTCAGTGGCGACGTGGAAAATCCCGGCAATTACGAAATTCCACTCGGTACGCCCTTTGCCAAGCTGCTCGAATTGGCGGGTGGTGTGCGCAAGGGGCGTCAGCTCAAGGCCGTGATCCCTGGAGGCTCTTCGGCGCCGGTGCTGCCCGCAGCCGTCATGATGGAGTGCACCATGGATTACGACTCCATCTCCAAAGCGGGCTCCATGCTGGGCTCGGGCGCCGTGATCGTGATGGACGACACGCGCTGCATGGTCGAAAGCCTGCTGCGCCTGTCTTACTTTTATGCCCACGAATCCTGCGGCCAATGCACGCCCTGCCGTGAAGGCACGGGCTGGCTGTGGCGCCTGGTCGATCGCATTCACAAAGGGCAAGGCCGGGAGGGTGACCTGGAGCTGCTCGACTCGGTCGGCGAAAACATCATGGGCCGCACGATTTGCGCGCTCGGCGATGCCGCGGCCATGCCGGTGCGCGCCATGCTCAAACATTTCCGTCCCGAGTTTGCAGCGAAGATCCGCAACAAGGCTGGGCAGGGTGCTGTTTCCGTCAACTCTGCGTCTGCCTGATCGCGAGAACGAATATGGTTGAAATTGAACTGGACGGTCAGAAAGTGGAAGTCGCCGAAGGCAGCATGGTGATGCATGCGGCCGAAAAGGCAGGCACCTACATTCCCCATTTCTGCTACCACAAGAAGCTCTCGATCGCGGCCAATTGCCGCATGTGCCTCGTGGACGTGGAAAAAGCGCCCAAGCCCGTGCCGGCGTGCGCGACGCCGGTCACGCAAGGGATGATCGTGCGCACCACGAGCGAGAAGGCCATCAAGGCCCAAAAATCCGTGATGGAGTTCTTGCTCATCAACCACCCGCTCGACTGCCCGATTTGCGACCAGGGCGGTGAATGCCAGTTGCAAGACCTGGCCGTGGGCTACGGCGGTTCGGCCTCGCGCTATGAGGAAGAAAAGCGCGTGGTGTTCCACAAGGATGTGGGACCGCTGATCTCCATGGAGGAGATGAGCCGCTGCATCCATTGCACGCGCTGCGTGCGCTTCGGCCAGGAAATCGCCGGCGTCATGGAGCTGGGCATGATCCACCGTGGCGAGCATTCCGAAATCACCACGGTATCCGGCAGCACGGTCGATTCGGAACTGTCGGGCAACATGATAGACATTTGCCCCGTCGGTGCCTTGACGAGCAAACCGTTTCGCTACAGCGCACGCACCTGGGAGCTTTCGCGTCGCAAGTCCATCAGCCCGCACGATTCCACGGGTGCAAACCTGATCGTGCAGGTCAAAAACCACAAGGTCATGCGCGTCGTGCCCTTCGAGAACGAAGAAGTCAACGAATGCTGGATCGCCGACCGTGACCGGTTTTCCTACGAAGCGCTCAACAGTGCAGAGCGCTTGACCCAGCCCATGCTCAAGCAGGGGGGTGTCTGGAAAGAGGTCAACTGGCAGACGGCGCTCGAATATGTGGCGAATGGTCTGCAAGACATCAAGAAAAAACACGGTGCCACGAGCATAGGCGCCTTGGTCAGCCCCCACAGCACGCTCGAAGAGCTCCATCTCGCCGCAGAGCTCGTGCGTGGCCTGGGCAGTGACAACATAGACCATCGTTTGCGCCATGCGGAGTTCCCGCCATTCGCGGGTGTGCGCTGGCTCGGCACCTCGATCGCATCGCTCTCCAAGCTCCAGCGTGTTTTGGTGGTTGGTTCCAATTTGCGCAAAGACCATCCTCTTTTTGCCCAGCGCATCCGTCAGGCAACGCGCCAGGGTTGCGTGGTCAGTGCGATCAATGCCCTGCAGCACGATTGGGCCATGCCGGTGGCCCATACGCTGTTGCAGCCAGCAGCCGGCTGGGTGCAGACATTGGCCCAGGTGGCTGCGGTGATCGCCGAGGCAAAAGGGGTGCCGCCGCCAGAGGGCGCCAGCGCTTCTTTTGACGTTACAGCGCAAGCAATCGCGCAATCGCTGCTCGGTGGCGAGCGCAAGGCCGTGCTGCTGGGCAATGCCGCAGCGCACCATGCGCAAGCCTCGCGCTTGTTGGCACTCGCGCACTGGATAGGCGCACAAACGGGCGCTTCCGTCGGATACCTCACCGAAGCCGCCAACACCGTCGGAGCGCAATTCGTGCGTGCCCAGCCCTTGCAGAGTGGCAAAAATGCCACACAAATGCTCGCAGGGGGGCTGAAAGCTGTGCTATTGCTGAACACCGAGCCCGTGTTCGATTCCGCAGCGGGTGCAAAAGCCATTGCCGCTTTGGACGCCGCAGACATGGTCGTGACCATGAGCCCCTTCAAGGCGAACATGGAGTTCAGCGACGTGCTTCTTCCGATCGCGCCGTTCACGGAAACCTCGGGGAGTTTTGTGAATGCCGAAGGGCGCTTGCAGAGCTTTCATGCGGTGGTGCGGCCTTTGGGCGAGACGCGCCCCGCTTGGAAAGTGTTGCGTGTGCTGGCCAATATGCTCGAACTACCAGGATTTGAGTTCGAGTCTTCGCAGGAAGTGTTGATGCTCGCAACCAAGACCCCGGTTGGGCAAGAGCCCGTCATTGCCACCTCCGCGTTGAGCAATCAGCCTGCCCACGCGGGTGAGGCCGTTAGCGCTGCAGGTGAACCGGTGGTGGCATCCAGTTACCAACTCGACGGCTTGGTGCGCCGCGCTCCAGCGTTGCAGCGCACCGCCGATGCGCGCTGCGCAAGGGAAGGGGGCGTAGCATGATCGATGCGCTCTACAACGCGGGGCTGGGCTTGAGTGGCCAGGGCTGGTGGACGCACGCCGGCTGGCCCGTTGTCTGGACCCTGCTCAAGATCGTCGCCGTGCTAATCCCGCTGCTGCTCGCAGTCGCGTACCTTACGCTGTGGGAGCGCAAGCTGTTGGGTTTCATGCAGGTGCGTTATGGCCCCAATCGTGTGGGCCCCATGGGCTTGCTGCAGCCGATCGCCGATGCGCTGAAGTTGCTCACCAAAGAGATCATTCAGCCGGCAGCGGCTGACAAAGGTCTTTTTGTGCTCGGCCCTGTCATGGCCATCATGCCTGCGCTCGCGGCCTGGGTGGTGATTCCATTTGGCCCGCACGTGGCCTTGGCTGACGTGAATGCGGGCTTGTTGTTGATGATGGCCATCACGTCCATAGAGGTGTATGGCGTGATCATCGCGGGCTGGTCGTCAAACTCGAAATATGCCTTTCTGGGTGCACTGCGTGCTTCGGCACAAATGGTGAGCTATGAAATCGCCATGGGTTTTTGCTTTCTCGTGGTCATCATGGTTTCCGGCAGCATGAACCTCACGGACATCGTCATGGCGCAGTCCCGTGGCATGGCTGCGGACATGGGGCTGGCGTTTTTGTCATGGAACTGGCTACCACTGTTGCCCATGTTCATGGTGTATCTGATTTCCGGCGTTGCCGAAACCAACCGGCATCCATTCGACGTGGTCGAGGGCGAGGCGGAAATCGTTGCCGGGCATATGGTCGAATACTCGGGCATGGGCTTTGCCATCTTTTTCCTGGCCGAATACGCGAGCATGTGGCTGGTATCGATTCTTGCGGTGCTCATGTTCCTCGGCGGATGGCTCTCGCCCATCAACACCGAATTTTTCAATGCCATTCCTGGGTGGATCTGGCTGGGCCTCAAGACTTTCATCGTGGTTTCCATGTTCATCTGGATTCGCGCCACCTTCCCGCGTTTCCGGTATGACCAGATCATGCGTCTGGGGTGGAAGATATTCATTCCAGTGACGCTGGTGTGGCTGCTCGTCGTTGGCGCGTGGTTGCTTTCGCCCTGGAATATCTGGAAGTAAGCGGGGACACAAATGGCTGCTGTTGCTGCTACACCTTTTTCGCTCAAGGATTTTTTCAAGAGCTTTTTGCTCGTCGAATTGTTCAAGGGCATGGCCTTGACGGGGCGTTATGCGTTTCGCCGCAAGGTTACTGTGCAATATCCCGAGGAGAAGACGCCGCTGTCACCTCGGTTTCGTGGGCTGCACGCTTTGCGCCGCTACGAAAACGGCGAGGAACGCTGCATCGCCTGCAAACTCTGCGAGGCCGTGTGCCCTGCAATGGCCATCACCATCGAATCGCAGCAGCGTGAAGATGGTACTCGTCGCACCACGCGCTACGACATCGACTTGACCAAATGCATTTTCTGCGGGTTCTGTGAAGAAAGCTGCCCGGTCGATTCGATCGTCGAAACCCATATTCTCGAATACCACGGCGAGAAGCGCGGCGACCTGTATTTCACCAAAGAGATGCTGCTGGCCGTGGGCGACAAATATGAGGCGGAAATTGCTGCGGCCAAAGCTGCAGACGCAAAATACCGCTGAAGCGGCGCGACCAACAAAACTGGACCAGACTTTCTATAAAGAACCGATTCATGGACGCCAAGACTGGTTTTTTCTATTTTTTCTCGATCGTGCTGCTGTTTGCGGCCTTTCGGGTGGTGACGGCGCGCAACCCTGTGCATGCGGTGCTGTATTTGATACTGGCCTTTGCTCAGGCGGCGGGGCTTTGGATGTTGTTGAAGGCGGAGTTTCTCGCCATTGCGCTCGTGCTCGTGTATTTGGGTGCGGTGATGGTGCTATTCCTTTTTGTAGTGATGATGCTGGACATCCGTATCGATGCGGTGCGCAAGGGGTTTTGGAATCATTTTCCTTTGGCGGTGACGGTGGGTGCGCTGATCGCGCTCGAAATGGCCGCCGTGCTGATGGGCGGTTTTCGCGGCGTCGAGGAGCCCAGGCCCGCGTCTGTCGTCGTGGACGCGGCAGGGCACGCGGTACAGGCATCCAATGTGAAGGCCTTGGGAAAGCTGCTTTATACGGAGTATCTTTTCCCGATTGAAATTGCTGCCGTCATACTTTTGGTGGCCATGCTTGCCGCTATCGCCTTGACGCTGCGTCAGCGCAAAGACAGCAAGGCAATAGATCCCTCCGAGCAGGTGCATGTGCGTGCTGCGGATCGGCTGCAAGTGTTGAAGATCGCGGCAACCCAGCAAACTGCGTCGGCCAATGATGTGCCGAGCGAGGAGAAAAAAGCATGACCTTGACCTTGGGGCATTATCTTTCACTGGGGGCAATGCTTTTTGCGCTCGCGGCGATCGGTATTTTCTTGAATCGCAAAAATCTCATTGTGTTGCTCATGGCCATAGAGCTCATGCTGCTGGCGGTGAACACCAACTTCGTGGCTTTCTCGCATTACCTTGGCGACATGCACGGGCAGGTGTTCGTGTTTTTCATTCTGACGGTGGCTGCGGCCGAGTCTGCCATCGGTCTGGCCATCCTGGTGCTTTTGTTCCGCAACAAGTCCAGCATCGATGCGGAAGATCTCAATACCCTCAAGGGTTGAGTCGTAGCCCTACGCAAGGTTCTCTAGAATGAGTCAAACCCTTTCTGCTTCCACACTTCTGACCGTGCCTTTGGCGCCGCTCGCTGGCTCCGTGCTGGTAGGTATTTTCGGCACCTCCTTGGGCGGAAACAAAATTGGCCGCAACCTGAGCCATGGCCTGACGATTTTGGGTGTGCTCGTGGCCTTCATTCTGTCGGTCATGACGCTCAAGAGCGTGGCGCTCGATGGTGCGCGCTTCAATGAAACCCTCTACACCTGGATGGTGGCGGGTGGCTTGAAGATGGAGGTGGGTTTTTGGGTGGACAGCTTGACGGCGATGATGATGGTCGTCGTGACCTTCGTTTCGCTCATGGTGCATATTTACACCATAGGCTACATGGCGGAAGACGAAGGTTACGACCGATTTTTTGCCTATATTTCCCTGTTCACCTTCTCGATGCTCATGCTGGTCATGAGCAACAATCTTCTACAGCTGTTCTTCGGCTGGGAGGCAGTGGGACTGGTTTCGTACCTGCTCATTGGATTCTGGTTCAACAAGCCGTCTGCCATTTTTGCCAACATGAAGGCCTTTTTGGTCAACCGGGTGGGCGACTTTGGATTCATTTTGGGAATTGGTTTGATTGCTGCTTATGCAGGCACGTTGAATTACGGCGAGATTTTTGCCAAGGCGCAGGCGCTGGCGGAATTGGGATTCCCGGGAACGGACTGGATGCTCATCACCGTGATCTGCATTTGTCTTTTCATCGGAGCCATGGGCAAGAGTGCGCAGTTTCCCTTACATGTGTGGCTGCCGGATTCCATGGAAGGCCCGACACCCATCTCTGCGCTGATTCACGCGGCCACCATGGTCACGGCGGGGATTTTCATGGTCGCGCGCATGTCGCCATTGTTCGAGCTTTCAGATACTGCGCTCAATTTCATCCTCATCATTGGGGGCATCACGGCCCTGTTCATGGGTCTGCTGGGCATCATTCAGAACGACATCAAGCGCGTGGTGGCATATTCCACTTTGTCGCAACTAGGGTATATGACGGTAGCGCTGGGTGCGTCCGCTTATTCGGTGGCGGTATTTCACTTGATGACCCATGCGTTTTTCAAGGCGCTGCTGTTCCTGGGTGCAGGCTCGGTCATCATGGGCTTGCATCACAACCAGGACATTCGCTGGATGGGCGGCGTGCGCAAATACATGCCGATCACGTGGATCACCTTTCTGTTGGCATCTCTGGCGCTGATCGGTACGCCTTTCTTTTCCGGATTTTATTCCAAAGACAGCATCATCGAGGCCGTGCACGCAAGCCACTTGCCCGCAGCAGGATTTGCGCATTTCGCAGTGCTCGCAGGGGTTTTCATCACGGCGTTTTATTCATTTCGCCTCTATTTTCTGGTCTTTCATGGCAAAGAGCGGTATGACCAGAATCCCGAGGCGCACGCGGAGGATGCACATGCGCACGGGCATGATGCACACCACCATGCGCCGCACGAGTCCCCGTGGGTGGTGACGGTACCCCTGGTGTTGCTTGCGATTCCTTCGGTGGTGTCAGGATTCTTGTTCATCGGGCCTATGCTGTTCGGTGATTTCTTCAAAGACGCCATCTTCATTGATCTTGCGAAGCATCCCGCAATGGCAGAGCTCGCGGAAGCGTTCCATGGGCCGGTTGCCATGGCATTGCATGGGCTGCAAGCGGCGCCATTTTGGCTTGCCTTGGCGGGTGTCGCTCTTGCTTACTACATGTATCTGGTGAACCCGGCCTTGCCCGCAGCGATCAAGCGGCGTCTGCATCCGCTTTACGTTGTGATGGACAACAAATATTACCTGGATTGGATCAACGAGAACATCATTGCGCGCGCCGCCAGAATTCTGGGTACGGTTCTCTGGAAAGGCGGCGATCGTGCCATCATCGATGGCGCCGTGGTGAATGGCTCCTGGAAAATCGTGGGTTGGGCGGCAGGTGTCGTGCGCTGGGTGCAGTCTGGGTACATTTACCACTATGCGCTGTTCATGATTTTGGGCGTCTTCGTATTCATGACGTATTTTGTCTGGCTCAACAAGTAGGAGAAAAAGGAAAATGGGATTGTTGAGTCTTGCTATTTGGGTGCCGATTGGTTTTGGCGCCCTGTTGCTGGCCATGGGGCGTGAAGGGCAGGTGGCCGCCGTGCGTTGGCTTGCCTTGCTGGGCGCGTTGCTGGGCCTTTTGGTGACTTTGCCCTTGTACGATGGGTTCAAGCTTGGAACCGCAGCGATGCAGTTCGTCGAGAAGACGATCTGGATCGAAAGCTTCAACGTTTACTACCATCTCGGCTTGGACGGTATTTCGTTCTGGTTCGTGCCGCTTACGGCGTTCATTACGCTGATCGTGGTGATTGCCTCGTGGGAGTCGGTGACGGAGCGTGTGAACCAATACATGGGCGCCTTTCTCATTCTTTCGGGCCTGATGATCGGCGTTTTTTCTGCGCTCGACGGCATGTTGTTTTACGTGTTTTTCGAGGCGACGCTGATTCCCATGTACCTCATCATTGGTATTTGGGGTGGGCCGAACAAAATCTATGCCGCTTTCAAATTCTTCCTCTACACTTTGCTCGGCTCCCTGCTGATGCTGGTGGCGCTGATCTACCTCTACAACCAGTCCGGTGGTAGTTTCGATATCGCCACCTGGCACAAGATGCCATTGGGTGCCACGGCGCAAACCTTGTTGTTTTTCGCGTTTTTTGCGGCATTTGCAGTCAAGGTGCCCATGTGGCCGGTGCACACCTGGCTGCCCGATGTGCACGTGGAGGCGCCGACGGGCGGTTCTGCAGTGCTTGCCGCCATCATGCTCAAACTTGGCGCGTATGGCTTTTTACGCTTCTCCCTGCCTGTCACCCCGGACGCCGCGCATGAGTGGGCCTGGTTGATGGTGGCGCTGTCACTGATTGCGGTCGTTTACGTGGGACTCGTGGCCCTGGTGCAGACCGACATGAAAAAGCTCGTGGCTTATTCTTCGGTGGCGCACATGGGTTTTGTGACGTTGGGCTTTTTCGTGTTCAATGAGCTCGGAGTTTCGGGCGGTTTGGTGCAAATGATTGCCCACGGATTTGTGTCGGGTGCGATGTTTCTGGCTATCGGCGTTTTGTACGATCGCGTGCATTCCCGCGAAATTGCTGCATATGGTGGCGTCATCAATACCATGCCCAGGTTCGCCGCATTTGCTTTGCTTTTCTCCATGGCCAACTGCGGTTTGCCCGGGACGGCGGGCTTCGTCGGCGAATGGATGGTGATTCTTGCCGCAGTGCAGTCGAATTTCTGGATTGGCCTGACCGCGGCTACAGCGCTCATACTGGGTGCGGCGTATACCTTGTGGATGTTCAAGCGGGTGTATTTGGGGCCGATTGCCAATGAAAATGTGCGCAGCCTCAGCGACATCGGGAGCCGGGAGTTTTTGATTCTGGCATTGCTCGCTTTGGCGGTATTGGCCATGGGTGTGTACCCCCGCCCCTTTACCGACGTGATGAATGCTTCCGTCACAGAACTGCTGCGCCATGTGGCCCTGTCCAAGCTGAACTGACAAGACTGAACCGAAAGATTCGAGATGATTGATAACATCAGCTGGCTTGCCGTTTACCCAGAGATTGTGCTGCTGGTGATGGCGTGCGTGATCGCATTGGTTGACTTGGGGGTGCGCAGCCACCGCCGCACCGGGACCTACGTGCTGACCCTGTTGACACTGGCGGTCGTGGCTGGGTTGCAGGCCATGTACGCGCGCAACGGAAGCACGTTTTACGGCTTTGGCAACATGGTGGTCAGTGACGCCATGGGAAATTGGCTCAAGTGCTTCGCCACGATCGCGGTCATGGTGACATTGGTCTATGGCCGCTCCTATGCGGCCGATCGAGACATGTTGCGCGGCGGCGAACTGTTCACCTTGTCGATGTTTGCCTTGCTGGGCATGTTCATCATGATTTCGGGCAATCATCTGCTGGTGATCTACCTTGGTCTGGAGTTGCTTACCTTGTCGAGTTACGCGCTCGTTGCGCTGCGACGTGACGATGTCAGGGCGACAGAGGCCGCCATGAAATATTTCGTGCTTGGCGCCATGGCCAGTGGTTTCTTGTTGTATGGCTTGTCCATGCTTTACGGCGCGACGGGCTCTTTGGACATTGGCCAGGTGTTCAAGGCGGTCGTTTCGGGCCAGGTGCGCCATCAGGTACTGGTTTTCGGGCTGGTGTTCGTGGTGAGTGGTCTGGCTTTCAAACTGGGCGTGGTGCCGTTCCACCTGTGGATTCCTGATGTCTACCATGGTGCACCTACGGCCGTCACTCTGATGATTGGTGCGGCCCCCAAACTTGCGGCATTTGCGATCACCATTCGCTTGCTGGTGGATGGGCTTTTGCCTATGGCGATCGATTGGCAGCAGATGCTGGCGATCATGGCGATTGCTTCTTTGCTGTTGGGCAATTTGGCCGCGATTGCGCAAACCAATCTGAAGCGTATGCTGGCTTATTCCACCATTGCGCAGATGGGGTTCGTTCTGCTCGGTTTGCTGTCGGGCGTGGTGAATGGCCAGGTGGAGGCCATTGCGGTGCAAACGGCCTATAGCTCCGCCATGTTCTATGTGGTGACTTATGTCTTGACCACTTTGGCTAGCTTTGGCGTGATCTTGCTGCTGGCGCGTGAAGGCTTCGAGAGTGAGGAGATTTCCGATTTTGCGGGCCTGAATCAGCGCAGCCCCTTGTACGCAGCGGTGATGGCAATCTGTATGCTTTCTTTGGCGGGCATTCCGCCTCTGGTGGGTTTTTATGCAAAACTTGCGGTTTTGCAGGCCTTGATCGCGTCGGGGCAGGCGCCTTATATTGCTTTGGCCGTGTTTGCAGTCATCATGTCGTTGATCGGCGCTTTCTATTATTTGCGGGTGATCAAGGTGATGTATTTCGATGCGCCGCTAACGGCCACGAGCGTGTCCGCGGGCCCGGATGTGCGGGTGGTGCTCTCGCTCAATGGTGCACTACTGCTCTTGCTTGGCTTGTTGCCCGGCGGGCTGATGGCTTTGTGCTCGGATGCCGTGTTGCGCGCCCTGGTCACCTGATTTTTGGGCTTTCATTCCCTCATGAGCCAGACTTCATCGATATGGCTGGTGATATTGGCCGCTGCATTGGCGGCCAATTTGCCGTTTTTGAGCCAGCGTTATTTCTTTTTCGGCCCGCGGGCGGGAGGAAAGAAGACCTTGTGGCTGCGGCTCCTGGAATTGCTCGTGTTGTATTTTGCCGTGGGTGCACTGGCCTTGCTGTTGGAGAGGCGCCTGGGTCAGATAAGCCCGCAGGCCTGGGAGTTTTATGCCGTGACGGGGGCCTTGTTTTTGACACTCGCGTTTCCGGGTTTCGTTTACCGTTATCTGTTGCATCGCCATGAAGGTGCTTGACCTGAAGTGTCGGCAAGGTCACTGCTTTGAGGGCTGGTTTGCTTCCGAAACTGACTTTCAGGAGCAAATGCAACGGGGTCTGGTGCAATGCCCTTTGTGTGGCGACACGTGTGTGGAGAAGCAGCTCAGTGTTCCGCGCTTGAACCTTGGTGCCAAAGCGCCTTGCGCTGCAGGGGCGCCTGACGCAGGAACGCTGCCTGCAGCAGAGCCCTCGCACGAGGGCGGGTCTGTTGCTTTGCAGGGCGCCTGGCTGGCGCTCACGCGCAAGATCATGGCGCATACCGAAGACGTTGGGGACCGGTTTGCCGAGGAGGCGCGGCGTATGCAGAGCGGTGAGGCTCAGGAGCGGGCGATCCGCGGACAAGCCTCCGCAGAGGATGCCGCGCAATTGCGCGCGGAAGGCATTCCCGTGATCCCGTGGGCGGTGCCGCAAGCACTCAAGGAAACGCTGCAGTGGGGTGCGGCGTGACGAGCTCCAGGCTGCGCTGCGCGGCATAAAGACCCAGGCGTACCATCGTCCTGTGATCCTGTTTCAACAGCACTGTGGCGCGCGGTAGCGAGGATTCGATGCGCGGTTTGCCGCCCGCCGTGTCGTAAATCGACGGCTTCGGGTAATTCTTTCCGCTGCGATCCAGCAAACTGGCGACGATGGGATGGCTGGTGGCTGTGCCGCGCCGCAGCACGAGCGCGGTGTCACCATTGTCCAGACGCACAAAAACACCTGGCGGACACAGGCCGAGCGCACGCACCAGCGCGCGGTTGACCTCGTCTGTGGCCTCTGCACTGCGGCTGAAAATGGCGCGCACCGACTCTGTGATGCTGCGGCCAGCGCGGGTCTGGCGCGGGCTGATCATCGCGGCGTAGCGGTCTATGGTGTTCAGGATGCGCACGAGTCGTTCTGGGGGCGCTTGTGTGGGCAGGGCCTGGCTCGAAGAGGGGAGCGGGGTATGGTGCAGTTGCACCACGCGCAGCCAGAGTTCGTCTTGGATGTGCAAGCCTTCGAGCAGCTTGCGCCCATTTTGTGCATGCTCACGGATGGCGTTTTGCTGTGCTGCGCTGGGTTTTTCGCGCTGTTGCGCCAACTCGTTTTGGAGCGCAGTCATGCCGATGTTCATCGTCAGTGCCGCATGCACCAGGCTGTCGCGCTCAGACTTGCCGAGCTGCAGCTCTTGCGCCAGCACGTGGCACAGCGTGCCACACACCAGGGCATGCGAGGTGCTGTAGCCAGCAGTGGAGGTGCTGGCGAGTTGAAACATGAGGTAGAGCCCCGCGTCGGTGTCATGCGCCATCAGGTCCTGCAGCCACCGGTCGAGTTGGCGCACTTTGTCCGCGAAGTGCAGCACTTGCGCGGGCGCAGACAGCAGGACTGCGAGGGCGGATTCCAGGTCCGCCCAGAGGCCGAGCAAGTCCTCGTACTCGCCATCGTGGCCGCGGTGGCTCCAGGCAGTTGGTGGTGACATGGGTGTTGGCAGGCCAGTGACTCAGCGCTTTTCCAGCACCATCCGGTCGTTCATCCGGGTCATTTGGAATTCTTCGAGGAAGCTGTTGCCGAGCAGTATGTAGGGCATGGGCTGGGGCGTGACGATGGCTTCGATGCCGAAAACCTCGACGTCGCCAATACGCACGGAGTCCAGCTTGATGCGCCAGCCCTGCGCGATGCCGTTTGCGGTGCTCAAGCGCACGGGCTGGCCTTTTTGGTAGTCCAAGCCGAGGCGCTCGGCGTCGGGGCGGCCAATCACGACCGTGGACGCTCCCGTGTCCACCACGAAGTCCATGCTGCGTCCGCTGATGGTGCCGCTGCCCACGAAATGGCCGCGTCCGTCGGCGAGCAGGGTGACGCGCCGGCCGCTGCCGCCCTGCCTGCCCACGCTCACAGGGGCCTCTCCGAGCCGCAGGTTACGGCGCTGGCCGTTGACTTCTACCACGGCGTCATCGCGCCCGACGGAGAGCACCTTGACGCCCTGGTGAACTTCGCCCGCCGCCATGCTGTGCGGCGGGTTGCCGTCTATGACCAGGAGTGCCTTGCTCCCCAGAATGCCGGACAAGGCCACCGCCTGCTCGGCTTGTACGGTCACGCCAAGAAGGCTGCCACTGGAGCAGATAGCCACCGCGGCGAGAAAGCGCAGGGCGTGGCGCCCAAAGAGCTGCATTTCAGTCGCGGAAGTTGTTGAAAGACAAGGGAACTTCTGCGATTTCCTTGCGCAGCAGCGCCATCACGGCTTGCAGGTCGTCGCGTTTGGCGCCTGTGACGCGCACCGATTCTCCCTGGATGGACGCCTGCACCTTGAGTTTGCTGTCCTTGACCAGGCGCTGGATTTTTTTGGCCAGCTCGCTTTCTATGCCGCTGCGCACTTTGGCGACTTGCTTGACCTTGTCGCCGCCGATTTTCTGCACCTCGCCCATGTCGAGAAAGCGCACATCCACATCGCGCTTGGTGAGCTTGGCGCGCAGGACGTCGGCGATCTGCGTGAGCTGGAATTCGGCGTCGCCCAGCAGCGTGATTTCTTGGTCTTTGAGTTCGATGTCGGCGCAGGTACCTTTGAAGTCGAAGCGGGTGGCGATTTCCTTGGCGGTGTTCTCGACGGCGTTTTTGACCTCTACGAGGTTGGGCTCGCACACGGTGTCAAAGGATGGCATGGTGATTCTCGGTGGGTCGTTGGGGAGAGTTGCTGCGCAGGCTGAGGTGCGGCGCGCATCATCGGAATGCGAAAATCGCCCTATGTTAGTCGAGAAAAACTGCTCTTTGCAGCCCTTCAACAGCTTTGGCATCGCGGCGCGCGCGCAGACCCTGGTGCATGTGCGCTGCGTTGATGACATTTTGCAATTGCTGGCGCACGAAGAATTGCGGCGCGGACCTTTCTTCGTGCTGGGCGGTGGCAGCAACATCGTGCTCACGGGGGATGTGAAAGCGGTGGTGCTGAAGGTGGAAGTCAAAGGTTTGCGCCTGCTCGCAGACACGCCACAAGCCTGGATCGTGGAGGCTGGGGCGGGTGAGCTTTGGCACGATTGTGTGCGTTGGACGCTGGCCCACGGCATGCCCGGCCTGGAAAACCTGGCCCTGATTCCCGGCACCGTGGGCGCGGCGCCGGTGCAAAACATTGGCGCCTATGGGGTGGAGCTGCAGGATCGTTTCGAGTCGCTCGACGCCGTGGACCTGGTCACCGGGCAGTGCTTCACCCTGGATGCCACGCAGTGCGGTTTTGCCTACCGCGACTCGGTGTTCAAGCACGCGCCGCCCCCGGCGATGGCGAATGATGGTGGCCTGCCGCGCGGCATGGGGCTGGCCGGGCGCGCCGTGATCACGCGCGTGCGTTTGCGCCTGCCCAAGCCCTGGAAGGCAGAGCTGGGCTACCTCGACCTGCAGCGCCGCAGCATCGAGACAGGGATTGCGCAGCCCACGGCGCAGCAGGTGTTCGAGTGGGTCTGCGCCATCCGGCGCGCCAAACTGCCCGATCCGCAGGCGCTGGGCAATGCGGGAAGTTTCTTCAAGAACCCGACTGTCACGCCCGAACAGTGCGCCGACATCATCGCGCGCGACCCGAAGATCGTGCATTACCCCATGCCCGATGGCAGCTTCAAGCTGGCAGCGGGTTGGCTGATCGATGCCTGCGGTTGGCGTGGCAAGTCCATAGGCAAGGCCGGGGTGTATGAAAAGCAGGCGCTGGTGCTGGTCAACCGCGGGCAGGGCCAGGACAGCGTGACCGGCGGCGAGGTCATGACGCTGGCGCGCGCGATCCAGACCAGCGTCTATGAGCGCTTTGGCATTCGTCTGGAGCCTGAGCCCGTGGTGGTGTGACCGAAAATGCTCTTTTAATAAGAGCTGCATACGCTTTTGTATCAAGCGCTATTGCCCAAAAAGACTATAAAAAAACCGCCCGAAGGCGGTTTTTTGGCGCAGGCGATGACGCTGCTGGCGATCAGGATTCATTGCCCAGCAGCGGCAGGGGTGAATCCTTGCTTGCCGCGAGCAGCCCCGTCTGGGTGTAGATGCCGAGCTTGGCGCGCGTGTCCACGATGTCGAGGTTGCGCATCGTGAGCTGGCCGATGCGGTCGCGCGGCGAGAACATGGACTCGCCCTTTTCCATGGTCAGGCGCTCAGGGTGGTAGGTGAGGTTGGGGCTTTCGGTGTTGAGCAGCGAGTAGTCGTTGCCGCGGCGTAGCTCCAACGTCACCGTGCCGGTGACGGCGTGCGCCACCCAGCGCTGCGCGGTTTCGCGCAGCATGATGGCCTGCGGGTCGAACCAGCGGCCCTGGTAGAGCAGGCGGCCGAGCTTCATGCCGTTCATGCGGTACTGCTCTATGGTGTCTTCGTTGTGGATGCCGGTCACGAGGCGCTCGTAGGCGATGTGCAGCAACGCCATGCCGGGGGCTTCGTAGATGCCGCGGCTCTTGGCTTCGATGATGCGGTTTTCGATCTGGTCGCTCATGCCTAAGCCGTGGCGCCCGCCGATGCGGTTGGCTTCGAGAATCAGCGCCACCGGGTCGTCGAACTCGACGCCGTTCAGCGCCACGGGCTGGCCTTCTTCGAAGCGCACGCTGACTTCTTCGGCCAAGACCTTGCAATCGTCGCGCCAGAAGGGCACGCCCATGATGGGGTTGACGATGCGGATGCCACTGTTCAGGTATTCGAGGTCTTTGGCCTCGTGCGTGGCGCCCAGCATGTTGCTGTCGGTGCTGTAGGCCTTTTCGGCGCTCATTTTGTAGTCGAAGCCGTTGGCGATGAGGAATTCGCTCATCTCCTTGCGGCCGCCGAGTTCATCGATGAACTTCTGGTCGAGCCAGGGCTTGTAGATCTTGAGGGCCGGGTTGGTCAGCAGGCCGTAGCGGTAAAAGCGCTCGATGTCGTTGCCCTTATAGGTGCTGCCGTCGCCCCAGATGTGGACGTCGTCCTCTTTCATCGCGGCCACGAGCATGGTGCCGGTGACGGCGCGCCCCAGCGGCGTGGTGTTGAAATAGGTCAGCCCCGCGGTGGAGATGTGAAAGGCGCCCGCCTGCAGTGCGGCGATGCCTTCGTGCGCGAGCTGCTTGCGGCAGTCGATCAGGCGGGCCTTTTGGGCGCCGTATTCGAGCGCCTTGCGCGGGATGGCTTCGTAGTCGGGCTCGTCGGGCTGGCCGAGGTTTGCGGTGTAGGCAAAGGGCAGGGCACCCTTGCGCTGCATCCAGAGCAGCGCAGCGCTGGTGTCGAGGCCGCCCGAGAAGGCGATGCCGACTTTCTGGCCGACAGGCAGGTCTTGGAGAATCGTGGCCATGGGATGGAACGGGTGCTGGGGTTTCAGCCGAAGTGGCAGATGTAGTGATAGGCCTCGCCGACGCGAATGTCGAACGAGGAGTTGCCGGGGATGCTGAAGGTGTCGCCGGGGCCCGAGCGCAGCCAGGTGTCGCTGCCCGCAAGCTTGTATTCGCAGCCCCCTGCGACGCATTCCATGGTTTCGGGTGCGCCGGTCTGGAAGGTGAGCGTCGCGGGCAGGATCACGCCCACCGATTTGCGCGTGCCGTCTGGCAGCGTGATGCCGTGGCTGATGCACTTGCCGTCGAAATAGACGCTGGCTTGGGTGGCGACGCTGACGCCGTCGATTTTCTCGGTGGTCATGGGGGCGCAAAACAAAGAGCAGAACAAACGCGCGATTGTAGGGGAGGGGGCAGCCACGGCTGCAAGCCAAGGCTCGCTGCCAGGGCGTGCGCACGGCCGTTGCGCGCTTTGGTGGTAGGGCGTGGGCGGGAACGCGGGCGGCGTTTTATTCCGCCATGTGCAGCTCAGCCTCTCAGTGCCGGTGCCAGTGCCCGCCCGAGCGGATGTTGGCATAGCCCAACTGCAGCGAGATGGCGGGCATGGCCGCATACCACGGCGTCCACGACGGGGAATAAGGCTGGTAGTAAGACAAGGGGGCGGGCGTGTACGTCTCTTGCGGACCGGAGGCCGGAGGGTAGTAGCTGGGCGCCTGCTGTGTCGGCGCGGGGTAGTTGGCCGGCGGGGGCGTGTTGATCACCGGCTGGACCATGACGGGAATGGTGGGGCCGGGGTCCGTGGGCGTGCGCGTGGTGTAGCGGCGTCCGGCGTATTCATAGACCACGTCGTAGCCTAGGGTGCGGTTTTCGTAGCGGGTTTCGGTGGTGCAGCGCTGCACGTTCTGCTGCGCCGGATGGGCATTGCCTTCCACGGTGTTGCCGAGCAGCGCGCCGCCTATGATGCCCACCGCCGTGGCCGCGGCGCGTCCGCTGCCGTTGCCAATGGTGTTGCCAGCGGCACCGCCCGCGAGCGCGCCGAGCACTGCGCCCGCGCCCGAGGGTTGGCTGTTGCCGTTGTAGATGGTTTCGTTGCGGCACACCTGCTGCGGGATGGCCACCTGCTGAATGACGGGGGTGGAGGAGATCACCCGGGCTTGCTCTTGGGCCGCGGCCACTGTGCCCATGAGGGCCAGAGCGGAAAGAATCGCGATGTTGCGCATGAAAAACTCCTGAGGGTAGCTGCTTAACGCAGCACGTGCCGCAAAGGCTGACACAGCCTTGTCAAGATACATGGGGGCTGTTGTAGCAATCTGGTAATGTTTTTTGGGGTGTCGAAAAGATGCGAAGTGTTTTTACTTTACTGGCACTGCTCGTCGCGATGGCTTTGGTGGCCTTGCTGGCACGCCAGCAGTTTGCCGCGCTGCGGGGGCCATCGCCAGCGGCCCAGTCTGCGTCTGCGCCGCAGCCGAGCGCTGCAGCGCAGACGCCGCGCCAAGTGGAGCGGCAAGTGCAGCAGCAGGTGCAGGAACTGATACAGCCCCGGCCCATGCCGGAGGACGCCCGTTGACCTGAAAATCATAGCCAAATTGACATTTTCCCCTTATTTTTAAAGCGTTGGAAGCTACTGATATGGGAGCATTCGACATGCGTGCGCAGGATGCGCACTGGATGCGCCTCGCGCTGGCGCAGGCGCAGGCGGCGGCGCAGGCGGGCGAGGTGCCGGTGGGGGCCGTCGTGGTCAAGGAGGGCGCGCTGATCGCCACGGGGCGCAATGCGCCCATCACCGCGCACGATCCGACGGCGCACGCCGAGATCGTCGCCCTGCGCGCCGCGGCGCAGCGCCTGGGCAACTACCGGCTCGAGGGCTGCACGCTCTACGTCACGCTCGAGCCTTGCGCGATGTGCAGCGGCGCGATGCTGCACGCGCGCCTGGCCCGCGTGGTGTTTGGCGCCGCCGACCCCAAGACCGGTGCCGCCGGCTCGGTGCTGAACCTGTTTGCCCAACCCGCACTCAACCACCAAACGCAGCTGCAAGGCGGCGTGCTCGCGCAGGAATGCGCAGCGCTTTTGCGCGGTTTTTTCGCGGCGCGGCGCAGCCAGCAGCGCGCCCAGTTTGTGGCCGCGCACCCTTTGCGCGACGATGCCTTGCGCACGCCACCCGAGCGCTTTGCCAATCTGCCCGCTTACCCGTGGGCGCCGCGCTATGTCAGCGACCTGCCCGCGCTGGGCGGCCTGCGCTTGCACTACCTCGACCTCGGGCCGCAAGCCAGCCCCGCAGCGGCGCGCACCTGGCTGTGTCTGCACGGCAGCCCCGGCTGGAGCTACCTGTACCGCCACATGATCCCGGTGTTCCTGGCCACGGGCGAGCGCGTGCTCGCGCCCGACCTGATCGGTTTTGGCAAAAGCGACAAGCCCAAGAAGGAGCAACTGCACACCTTGCCGTGGCATCGCCAGGTACTGCAGGAGCTGGTGGAGCGGCTGGACATCACACGGGCCGTGTTGGTGCTGCACGGCACGGCGGCTTGGCTGGGGCCGGAATTGCTCGAGGCGCTGCCCGGACGCTTCGAGGGCGTGCTGGTTTTGCAGGGAAGCTGGGGCGACAAGTTGCCCGCGGCGGCGCCGGGCCGCTGGCTGGCCCGCCATGTAAAACCTGCGTCGGGTGACGTCGCACCCGATGCGTACGCCCAAACTGCGAGCGCGGCAGCAGCTGAGGATGGGGCCGCATACGACGCGCCGTTTCCCGATCGCGGCTACTGCGCGGCGCTGCGCGCCTGGCGCAATGAGCACCTGCCCGCTGCTGCCGCTGATGCCTGCAAGGGCGCACTGCCGCAACAGCGGGTGCTGTGCCTTCCAAGCGCTTTCGAGCCCGGCGCCGCCTTGGCTGCGCAGGCTGTGGAATACTTCGCCGCCTGATCTTTTCCATGGAGCGGCCCGCCGGGGCCGAGCGTTTTGTCTCCCGCGCATTCCTCCCATTCCAACGCCGCCCACGTCGCCACCCGCACTGCCGAGCATGCGCCGCATGACCACGACGCGCATGTTCCCGGTGCACGCCACATCTACATCTATGCGCCTTCGAGCGCGGTGAATGACAAGGCGGCGTTCCGGCGCGGCGTCGCGCGCCTGCGTGCGCTCGGCCACGCGGTCGAGGTCGATCCCGACGCGCTCGCGCGCGACACGCGCTTTGCCGGCGACGACGCCACGCGCCTGGCCGCGCTGCACCGCGCCGCAGCCAGCGGTGCCGATGTGGCCTTGATCGCACGCGGCGGCTATGGCCTCACGCGCATCCTGCCCGGCATACGCTACGCCGAAGTGGCGCAGGCCGTGGCGCGCGGCACGCGCTTCGTTGGCATGAGCGACTTCACGGCCTTGCAAAGCGCGCTGCTGGCGCAGACCGGCGCCGTGAGCTGGGCCGGCCCGGCGCTCACGGCGGACTTTGGCGTGGCAGGTGAGCCCGACGAGATCATGCTTGCCTGCTTCGACGACCTGCTGCAAGGCCAGGGCGAGGGCGCGGGCTGGCGCCTGCCGCGCGAGCGCGGTGCGGCAGCCGCCACGGCGGCGGCGCAGGCGCACGATGCGGAACTGCTCGTGGAAGACGCCGTGCTGTGGGGCGGCAATCTGGCCGTGCTCGCGTCGCTCGTGGGCACGCCGTATTTCCCGCAGGTGCAGGGCGGCATTCTGTTCCTCGAGGACGTGAACGAGCACCCGTACCGCATCGAGCGCCTGCTCACGCAGCTGCTCTACGCGGGCGTGCTGGCGCGGCAAAAGGCCGTGCTGCTGGGCCAGTTCACGGGCTACAAGCTCGCGCCGCACGACAAGGGCTACAAGCTGCAGTCGGTGGTCGATGGGCTGCGCAGCCGCATCGACGTGCCCGTGCTCACGGGCCTGCCGTTCGGCCATGTGCCGACCAAAGTGCTGCTGCCCGTGGGCGCCAAGGTCACGCTGTCCGTCGAAGGGCGCGATGCCTTGCTGTATTGGGGGCATATCTGAGCGACGACGGCCCCCGCGCTTCGGAGCGTGCTATCAACAGCCGCGCGTGACGGGCGGCGGCGTGTCGCGCAGGGCGGGCGCGTACTTGCCCAGCTCCCACTTGGCGATCGCGTTGCGGTGCACCTCGTCGGGGCCGTCGGCAAAGCGCAGCGTGCGCGCCGTGGAGTGCGCATAGGCGAGCGGGAAGTCGTCGCACAGCCCGCCGGCGCCGTGCGCCTGGATCGCCCAGTCGATCACCTGGCAGGCCATGTTGGGCGCCACGACCTTGATCATCGCGATTTCGGTCTTGGCCACCTTGTTGCCCGCCACGTCCATGAGCCACGCGGTCTTGAGCGTGAGCAGCCGCGCCATGTCGATCTTGCAGCGCGCCTCGGCGATGCGCTCTTGCGTCACGGTTTGCTGCGACACCAGCTTGCCGAAAGCCATGCGCGAACTCGTGCGCTTGCACATCAGCTCGAGTGCGCGCTCGGCCAGGCCGATCAGGCGCATGCAGTGGTGGATGCGCCCCGGCCCCAGGCGCCCCTGCGCGATCTCGAAGCCGCGACCCTCGCCGAGCAGAATGTTGGACGCCGGCACGCGCACCTTGTCGAACACCATCTCGACATGGCCGTGCGGCGCGTCGTCGTAGCCGAACACGTTGAGCGGGCGCAAAATTTTGAGCCCGGGCGCGTCGGCAGGCACGAGGATCATGCTTTGCTGCGAGTGCTTGGGGGCATCGGGGTTGGTCTTGCCCATGGTGATGAACACCGCGCAGCGCGGGTCGGACGCGCCCGAAATCCACCACTTGCGCCCGTTGATCACGTATTCGTCGCCCTGGCGCTCGATGCGCGTCTCGACGTTCGTTGCGTCGCTCGAGGCCACGGCGGGCTCGGTCATCGCGAAGGCCGAGCGGATCTTGCCTTCGAGCAGCGGCTTGAGCCAGCGCTCTTTCGCGGCCGCGTCGCCGTAGCGCGCAATGGTTTCCATGTTGCCGGTGTCGGGCGCAGAGCAGTTGAAGACTTCGCTCGCCCAGGGCACGCGCCCCATGATTTCGGCCAGCGGCGCGTATTCGGAATTGGTGAGCCCTGCGCCACGGTAGCCGGAGACTTCGGCGGTATCGACGGGTAGAAACAGGTTCCACAAACCGGCGGCCTGCGCCTTGGTTTTGAGCTTTTCTATGGTTTGCAGCGGCGTCCAGCGCTTGCCTGCCGCGGTGTTGGCCGCGAGTTCTGCGGCGCAATCCTTTTCGGCGGGGTAGATGTAATCGTCCATGAACTGCAGCAGCTTGGCGCGCAATTCCTTGGTTTTTGGGGAATAGTCAAAGTCCATGGTGGGTCTCCAGTGAAAAAAGTGACAACCGAGGCGTCAGCCGCGCTGCGCGAAAGACCAGGCGAGTTCGGCCATGGGACGTGCGCCCGCGCCCGAGGCCTTGGCCTGGTCGCTGGACGCGGTGCCGCTTTCGGCGCGCTTGGCGATGCCCTGCAGGATCGCGGCGATGCGGAACATGTTGTAGGCCATGTAGAAGTTCCAGTCGGCGCGCAGCGCCTCGGGCGTGGTGATGCGCGTGCGCTCGCAGTAGCGGCGGATGTATTCGTCTTCGCTTGGAATGCCCAGACTTGCGAGGTCCAGCCCACCGATGCCACGAAACAGGTTGGCCGGGATGTTCCAAGACATGCAGTGGTAGCTGAAGTCGGCCAGCGGATGGCCGAGCGTGGAAAGCTCCCAGTCGAGCACCGCGATCACGCGCGCCTCGTTAGGGTGGAACATGAGGTTGTCGAGCCGGTAGTCGCCGTGCACGATGCAGACGTGGCTGTCGTCGCGCGCGCTCGCCGGCATGTGCGCGGGCAGCCACTCCATGAGGCGGTCCATCTCGGGGATGGGCGTAGTGATCGAGGCCTGGTATTGCTTGCTCCAGCGGCTGATCTGACGCTCGAAGTAATTGCCGGGCTTGCCGAAGTTCGCCAGGCCGCGCTCGGCGTAGGGCGCGGTGTGCAGGGCTGCGATCACGCGGTTCATTGCGTCGTAGATGGCGCCGCGCTCGGCGGGCTTCATGCCCGGCAGCGACTGATCCCACAGCACGCGGCCCTGCATGTATTCCATCACGTAAAAAGCGCGGCCGATGACGGACTCGTCCTCGCACAGCACGTACATGCGCGGCACGGGCACGTCGGTGCCGTAGAGGCCGCGCATCACGGCGAACTCGCGCTCGATCGCGTGCGCCGAGGGCAGCAGCTTGGCCACGGGCCCGGGTTTGGCGCGCATCACATAGCTTTGCGTGGGCGTCACCAGCTTGTAGGTGGGGTTCGACTGCCCGCCTTTGAACATTTCGACCTGCACGGGGCCACGAAAGCCTTCGAGGTGCGCGCTCAGCCAGGCGCTGAGCGCAGCCACGTCGAAACTGTGCTGGGGCGCGACGGGGCGCGTGCCGACAAATGGCTCGTATTGGCTCAAGGCTGTCTCCATGGTGGGTGTGATGGTTTCATTGGATCGATTCGGCGATCTGCATCAGCGCCGCGCGGTCGCGCACCACCAGCCCGCCCGGCTCGATGCGGATGATGTGCTCGCGTTCCATGCCCTTGAGCTCCTGGTTCACGCGCTGGCGCGAGGCGCCGAGCAGCTGCGCGAGTTCTTCCTGCGCGAGCTGCAGGCCGATGCGCATCTCGCTGCCGTCCGCAAGGCTGGGGATGCCGTAGCTGCGCACCAGGTGCAAAAGCTGCTTGGCCAGGCGCGCACGCAGGGGCAAGGTGTTGAGGTCTTCCACCAGACCGTAGAGCTGGCGGATGCGGCGCGCGTGCAGGCGCAGCATGGCTTCGTAGAACTCCACGTGCGCGGCCAGAATCTTTTTGAAATCGGCCTTGGCCACGCACAGGATGGTGGTGTCGCCGTGCGCGTAGGCGTCGTGCGTGCGCTGGTCGCCGTCGAAGATCGCCACGTCGCCAAACCAGATGCCCGGCTCCACATACGTCAGCGTGATCTGCTTGCCCGAAAGCGAGGTCGAGCTCACGCGCACGGCGCCGCGCGCGCAGGCGATCCACTCGTGGGGCGGATCGCCGCGCGCGGCAATCAAGCCGCCGTCCTGGAAGCGTTTGACGTAGGCGCATCGGAGTATGTCGTGGCGCAGCGAAGGGGAAAGCGAGGAAAACCAGCGACCGGAATTGATCGCCTCTCGTTCCTCGATGGTAAGAATCGGCTCGTCCATAGTCTGTCTTGTGGGTGACTTACGGCTGGTGGTGCTGTCGCGAAGGTGACCCTTTGCGGCCTGCGTGCGCGAACGCTGGCGGCACGGCGCGTTCGCACCGGTGTTCACTCGTACTGCGGCTGGCGCTTTTCGAGAAAGGCTGAAATGCCCGTGCCCGCATTCGGGTGGTGCAGGTTTTTCAGGAAATGTGCGCGTTCGAGGTCGAGCTGCGCGGCCAGCGGGGTGAACGGCGCTTCGGTGAGCAGTTCCTTGCAGCTTGCGAGCACGTTGGGCGCGCGGGCATTGAGCTCTTCGGCCAGCGCCAGGGCATCCGCGAGTGCGCCACCCGGCTCGCTCAGGCGGTTCACGACGCCGAGCGCATGCAAGCGTTCGGGGGTGATGCGTGCGCCGCACAGCAGCAGTTCGCTCGCGAGCTGGCGCGGCAAGGCGTGCGCAAGGCTCCAGCTCGCGCCGCCGTCGGGCGACAGGGCGACGTTGCTGTAGGCCATCACGAACACCGCATTGCGCGCGGCGACGATCAGGTCGCACGCCAGGGCGAGCGAGAACCCCGCGCCCGCGGCAGCGCCTTCGACTGCGGCGATGATGGGCTTGGGGTAGGCGCGTATGGTGCTGATCCACTGGTGCAGCCCTTCTATGCCCTGCGCCTGCACTTCGGGCGTGGTCTGGCGCTGGGCGAGCAGCCGGCGCAAATTCCCGCCCGCGCAGAACATGCCATCAGAACCGGCGATGAGCACGCTGCGCACTTCGGGGCTGCGCTCGGCGACGTTCAGGGCTTCTATGCCTGCGGCGTAGATGGCCGGCTCGATCGCGTTGCGCGATTCGGGGTTGTGTATAGTCAGAATCAAGGTCTGTCCCTGGCTGCGGCTCCAAAGTTCTGCGGGCATGGCGGGTCTCCTATGGGCATGGTTTTTTCGCCACATGATTATGGCGAGCCTGTGCCAAAGTATTTGTGTGCCAGAATCCGCGCAAAGAAAATGAAACTCACGTGAAAATGCGTTACACCATTGTGGGAGTGGGCGGAATACTGCTGGCAGGCAGCGCTGCGGCCCTTTCGCTGGGGCCAGCCAAGGGTACCGTGCTGTTGGGTGCGCCCGTCGATCTGGTTTTCGAAGTGGAGCCGGATCCGGGCACCAGTGTGGCGTCCTCGTGCGTCACGGCCGAATTGCTTGTCGGTGATGTGCCCACAGCAAACGAGAAAGTTCGGGTTTTGCCCTTGCCCGAAATGCCAGGACGTGCGGCGGCGGTACGGGTGCGCGCCTCCATTGCCGTGGATGAGCCCGTGGTTCAGGTCAAGCTCTCGGCCGGTTGTTCTGGCAAGGTGTCGCGCACGTACACCTTTTTGGCGGATCTGCCCGTGGGGGCGAGTTCTTCGGCGCCCGTGGATATTGCACGGATCGCGCCACCACAGTCCCAGGCTGATGGTCGTGAAGCGGGTCTACTGGCAAGCACTGCGGCAGGTGCCGCCGGCGCGCGTTCGTCTCCTGCCGACGGCTCCATCCCCAGCGCCAAACCCAGAACACGCCCTGCAGCCCGGCCGGCGGCGCGCCCCGTCAGAGTTCGGGAGCGCCCACCCCCGCAGGCACCCAAGGCTGCCGCGCAGGCACGCCCTGTCGCCTCGGCACCAGTCACTGCACCGCCTGCGCGCTCGCGTCTGGTGATGGAGCCGCTCGATGGTTTGGGGGCAGGGCTGGGGGCAGACGCTCCTGCGGCCTTGCGCTCTTCGCCCGAACTGGCGTCTGCGCCGCCGCTGGCGTCCACGCCGCAACGGGCAGAGGCAGCAGCGAGCTGGAAGGCGCTGAACGCTTCCGGCGCGGGCGTGCAAAGCGACGCCGAGCGCATGCATGCCCTCGAGGCCGAACTCGCCACCTTGCGCGCTCGCTCCGCGGAGCAGCAGACCGGTGTGGCCCAGCTCCAGCGGCGGCTCGACGCCATGGAAAAAGAGCGTTTTGCGGCCGCGTGGGTCTATGCGTTGCTGGGCTTGCTGGCGGCGGCGGTGCTGACTTTGACTTGGTTCTGGCAGCGGGCGCGGCAAGAGGCCAAACGCGCGGTAGAGTCCTGGCGCGATGCAGTCGCTGCGGGGGGGCGCAGTGGTGCCGCCGACAAGGCTGCAGTGCAAGGGGCCATGCCGCTTTCGGTGCACGGCAGCCAGGATGCACAAGAAGTCGTGCCTTCTGCAGCAAAAGAGCATGCTGCCCCTCTTGCGCCCCAGCTTTTGGACATGTCCCAAAGGCAGGATGTGGAATCGCGTACAGGGCCTTTGACGGTTCCCATAGATTTTTCGTTGGAGTTTTCGTCTGGGCATACGGCGGCGCATATCGTTCACCCCGAGGAGCTTTTCGATGTGCAGCAGCAGGCCGAATTCTTCATTTCGGTGGGCGAGCACGAGCAGGCCGTTGATGTGCTGAAAAAGCACATCGCCGAGCACGAGGAGACCTCTCCGTTGGCGTACCTGGAGCTTTTGCAGCTCTACCATGTGCTTGGCCGCGCAGAAGATTTCGAGCGCTTGCGCGCGCAGTTTCAGCGTTACTTCAACGCGAGCGTGCCCGGTTTCAAAGAGTTTGGTCGCCCTGGCAAAAATCTGGAGCACTATCCGCAGGCGCTGGAATCGATCGAGGCTGCGTGGGCCACGCCAGATGTGGAAGGTTTGCTCGAGCACTACTTGTTCGAGCGCGACGGCGGGACGGGTGCGGAGCCCTTTGACCTGGCAGCTTTTGATGACTTGCTGCTTCTGCTCTCCATCGTGCAGACGACGCCCCCGAGCGCGCGCACGGCAGCCAAACCAAAGGCAAAAACAGCTTCCTCGCCGGCGCCGAAGTCTCCGGCCGCGCAAGAAGCTCCTCGGTCGCAGGGCGCCGGCGCTGAGTCCATGGCCAAGCCAGCGGCCGCTTCCGTGCAAAAAGCCGCGGCCCCGTTGGACATCGATTTCGATTTTGGTGCCATGGCTGCGCAGCCGGCCCGATCCAAGGGGACTGGGCCCGATCTCGACCTGGACCTGTCCGATCTGCCGCCCGTGACGCGCAGTGACCTGCCGCCCGTTCCCGTGACGGCGCCGCCGCATCCTGACCAGCCCGTAGGGTTTGGCGCGGCCAGTGACAAGTTCGAGGCGCGGGTCGAATGGAGCCGGGACAAGGACGGCCCGAAATCAAAGTAACGGGCGTGCGCGCGGCTTGGCGGTGCGACTTTTCTGCCCCCTGTCCGCAGCAGCGTCTTTCAGCGCAGTGCTGCCGCCATCAGCTCCATCAATTTCTGTGCCTCCGCATCAAGATCGGCGGCGTTGAGCAGCGCGCGTACCACGGCGATAGCGCCTACGCCGGTCGCGAGCACCGGCGCGAACTGTTCGGCACCGATGCCGCCAATGGCCACGAGCGGATAGCTTTTCAGCAGCCGGGCATAGGCTGCGAGGCGCCCCAGCCCCTGCGGCGCGGTGGCCATGGCCTTGAGCGTGGTTGGAAACACCGCGCCGAGTGCGATGTAGCTCGGCCCTAGCGCGTCGGCGCGCAGCATCTCGGCGTAGCCGTGGGTGCTCACGCCCAGGCGCATGCCGCTTGCGCGCAGCGTTTGCAAATCTTCGAGCTGCAGCGCATCCAGGTCTTCCTGCCCCAGGTGCACGCCGTAGGCACCAGCCTCGATCGCGGCGCGCCAATGGTCGTTGATGAAGAGCCGCGCCGGCGTGCCGCGCACGGCCTGCACGGCAGCAGCGACTTCACGCGCGATCGCCGCTGGGTCGCTGGACTTGAAGCGCAATTGCACCGTGGGCACGCCTGCATGCGCCATGCGCTGCACCCAGGTGGCGTCGGGCAGCACGGCGTACAGGCCCAGTTGCATGGGGCAGGCGGCAAAGACGTGAGGCCCGTTGCGCAGGCGCAGGCCGAAGTCGCGCGGGTCGTCGGGCCAGTCGGCGGCGCTGAACTGGCCGGTGCGCTGCGTGCGCGCCTGCCAGGCGCGGGCAAGGCAAAGCGCGTCGGCAGCGATGAAGCCGAGTGTGCTGCAGGCCTGCAAGGCTGCTTGATAAACCGGCTCCTGCGTGTCGGAAGCAGGCGTTGGCTGGGGGGCAAAGCCGGCAAAGGTCGTGGCGTGGTGGCGCACGATGTCTTGCGCCATGCGGTCGATGTCGTCTGGGGTGGTGCTCATGTCTGGTGCCAAAAAGGGGTGCCGAGCACCGGGGTGCTGGGTTGCGCAGATGCTTGCTCGGCCATGGTGCCGGCCAGGTAAGCGTTGCGCCCGGCCCGCACCGCGTCGGCAAACGCCCCGGCCATCGCGACCGGGTCTTGCGCCAGTGCCACGGCGGTGTTGAGCAGCACGCCGTCGTAGCCCCACTCCATGACCTGGCAGGCGTGCGACGGGCGGCCCAGACCCGCATCGACGAGCAAGGGCACCGAGAGGCGCTCGCGCAGCAATTGCAGCGCATAAGGATTCACGGGGCCGCGGCCGGTGCCTATGGGCGCAGCCCAGGGCATGACGGCCGCGCAGCCCACATCGACGAGGCGCTGGCACAGCACCAGGTCTTCGGTGCAATAGGGCAGCACCTTGAAGCCGTCGCGGATCAGCTGCGCGGCGGCATCGACCAGGTGCAACGTGTCGGGCTGCAAGGTGTAGTCGTCACCAATGAGTTCGAGCTTGATCCAGGGCGTGTCGAACACCTCGCGCGCCATCTGCGCCGTGGTGATGGCCTCCTGCACGCTGTGGCAGCCGGCCGTGTTGGGCAGCACGGGCACCTGCAGCGCGCGCAGCAACTCCCAAAAGCCGCGCCCGGTCTCGGCCGCCTGGCTGCCCTGGCGCCGCAGGGAGGCCGTGAGCATGGCCGGGCGCGCGCGCCGCACTGCGGCCTCGAGAACGCTAGGAGAAGGATAGCGCGCCGTGCCCAGCAGCAGCCGGCTGGCGAACGATTCGCCATACAGTACGAGGGCATCTGCAGCGGCGTCGGCGGGTGCCAGGATGGAGTTGGGGGTGGGTGGCGCGTCGGCTGGGGTCATGGTTTGCAGCATTTCAGCCGCCCGTCACGGGCGCAATGATCTCGACCTCGTCGCCTGGCTGCAAGCGCTGCTCGGCATAGCGCGACTGAGGCACGAAACGGGTGTTGACAGCTACGGCAAAAGGAGCACGCGCGGCAATGGTCGCAATGGCGTCGGCCACAGTGGCCCCTTCGGGCAGGGTGTGCGGAATGCGGTTGATGAGGACGTTCATGGTGTCGCGAAAGCAGCACGGGCAGGGGTGGCAGTGTGCACGATGTGCAGGCCCAGGCGCTCGGCGAGCGGCGATGCCCCCGTGTGCAGCCATTCGAGCGCGGCGTCGAGCACGGCCGGCGCGATCATGTAGCCGTGGCGGTACAGGCCGTTGACTTCGAGCAGCCGCGGGGCGCTGCAGCGGATCGCGGGCAGGTTGTCCGGCAGGGTGGGGCGGCACTGCGTGGCGATTTCGAGGATGCGCGCCTCGGCAAAGCCGCTGTGCACGGTGTAGGCGGTGCTGAGCAGCTCCAGGGCCGAGCGCACGCTCACGGGCGAAAGGTCCTCGGATTCGATCTCCGTAGCACCGATCACGAACAAATGCTCCTCCTTGGGTGCGATATAGATCGGATAGCGCGGATGCACGAGCCGCGTCGGCCGCTGCAGCGTGACTTCGGGCGCATGCACGCGCAGCACTTCGCCGCGCACGCCGCGCAGCGCCGGCCATTGCGCGCGCGCGCCCAGGCCGCGGCAGTCGATCAGCCAATCGGGCTGGCCAGGCGTGCCGGGGGCGAAGTCGCCCACTTCGCGCGGCGTGTGCCAATGGACGCGCACTTGCAGACGCTGCATTTCCTGCGCGAGGGCCGCGAGCAGCTGGCGGTTGTCGAGTTGGCCCTCGCCGGGCAGATAAAGACCCTGGGCAAACCGATCGGCGAGCGCTGGCTCCGCTGCCGCGAGCCGCGCCGCGTCGAGCGCCTCGGGCGCCGGTAGTTCCGGGAGGGTGGCATGGGTGGAGTCGAAGACGCGGCGCAGGCGCTGCGCCTCGGCCGCATCCTGCCGGTGCCAGACCACGAGGGTGCCGTTTTGCTGGAAAAACACCGGCTGCTCGAGCGCGCCGAGCAAAGCGGGCCAGCGTCTGAGTGCGTACTGGCCCATGCGCACCACGCTGGGCTCGGTCACGGCCGATTCGGCCAGCGGCGCGAGCATGGCGGCGGCCACGGTGGCGGCCGCATGTTCGGCCTGCGGGCCGCCGCGGTCGAACACCTCGACCGCATGGCCTGCGCGGGCCAGCTCGACCGCGAGCAAACGGCCCATGAGGCCCGCGCCCAGAATGACGATGGAAGAAGAGGATGGCATGGCTTCGTCTCGCAGAGGACGAAACGGGTCAAGGCCGCACGCTGCAAAACGCGAAACCCGCACGCCAGCTGGGGCCCATCTCGGCCACGCCAATCCCAAAGCGCGTGACACTTCCGTTTCGTCCAGGAGAAAAGAATTACAGCACAGCCAAACCCTGCGCCGCTTGACTTGGCGCATCCACCATAATTTCCATCATGCGTTCGTCAGCTTCTTCTGCGTCTTCTGCCCACCATGCTTCTTGCAGCTACGTGCGCGTGCTCTCCATCGCGGGCTCCGACAGTGGTGGCGGCGCGGGCATACAGGCCGACCTCAAGACCTTCAGCGCCTTGGGCTGCTATGGCATGACGGCCATCACCGCGCTCACGGCCCAGAACACGCAAGGTGTGCGTGCGATCCATGGCGTGCCGCCCGAGATGCTGCGCGCGCAGATCGACGCCGTGGTGGAAGACATAGGCGTCGATGCCGTGAAGATCGGCATGCTGCACGCGCCCGAAGTCGTGCGCGTGGTCGCCGAGGCGCTGCGCCGGCACCGCATGCCGCATGTGGTGCTCGACCCCGTCATGGTGGCCACGAGCGGCGACCGCCTGATGGCCGAGGAGACTGTGGCCGTGCTCGTGGCGGAGCTCTTTCCGCTGGCCGAGGTGATCACCCCGAACCTCGACGAGGCTGCTTGGCTGCTCGGGCGTCCGCTCGCGAGCGCGGGCGCACTCGAAGGCGCCGCGGCGGATCTGCTGGCCTTGGGCGCGCCTGCCGTGTTGCTCAAGGGGGGGCACTTGGCGGGCGAGTTCGTGATCGATTGGCTCGCCACGCGGGATGGTCTGCGCCAGTCTTTCGAGTCGCCGCGCATTGCAAGCCAGAACGTGCACGGCACCGGCTGCACGCTCTCGTCTGCGCTGGCAGCCTATCTGGCCTGCGGTCTTGCGCTGCCGCAAGCGGTGGAGCAGGCGCGCGCCTACGTGCTCGGCGCGATTGCCGCCGGGGCCGAAGTGCGCACCGGCCACGGCCACGGCCCGCTGAACCATGGCTACGCGCCGGCGGTGCAGCGCGTCGTGCCACAGGAGCGATGAACCGCGCCGCTCAACCTGGCAGCTCGAGGATGGCCTTGGCCAGGATGTTGCGCTGGATCTCGTTCGACCCGGCGTAGATCGTCGCTGGCCGTGCGACGAAAAACACGTTCGCAGGGTGCACCGCGCCCCCATGGGCCAGCGCGACGGACGCGTTTTGCACGCCGTCTTCTGCGGCGGTGTCCAGCAACAGTTCGGAAATGCGCTGCGTGGTTTCGGTGACCCAGATTTTCAGCATGGAGACTTCGGCGCCCAGGTCTTTGCCGCGGCGCAGCACATCGACGCAGCGCACGAACAAGGCGTTCAGGTCATCGACGTCGAGGCGCAGGGCGTCGAAGCGTGCGCGCCAGACAGGGTCTTGCAAGCGCTGCCGCGTTTCGGCCAGCGCATGCAGGCGCAGCAGCGGCGCACGCGCATTGCGCGGATGGCCAATGGTGATTCTTTCGGAACCCAGCAACGACTTGGCCATGGACCAGCCCGCGTTCATGGCGCCCACCAGATTGCTGCGTGGTACGCGCACCTTGTCGAAAAAAGTCTCGCAAAACTCTTCGCCGCCACCGAGGTTGCGAATGCGCTTGACCGTGATGCCGGGTGCGCGCATGTCGGCGAGCAAGAAGCTGATGCCTTCCTGCTTCTTGGCCTTGGGATCGGTGCGCACCAGCATGAAGATCATGTCGGCCTCGTGCGCGAACGAGGTCCAGATTTTTTGCCCGTTCACGATGAACTCGTCGCCGTCGAGCACTGCCGAAGTGCGCAGGTCGGCCAGGTCCGACCCTGCCTGCGGCTCCGAATACCCCTGGCACCAGCGCACCTCGCCCGAGAGGATCTTGGGCAAGTGTTCGCGCTTTTGCTGCTCCGTGCCGTGCTGGATCAGCAAAGGCCCGAGCATGGTCAGCCCCGGGTTGGGCGCCAGGTTGATGCCGTGCCGGTCGAATTCGTTCTGGAACAGCACCTGCTCGTAAGCACTCAGGCCCATGCCGCCGTATTCTTTGGGCCAGTTGGGTGCGGCCCATCCTTTGGCGTAGAGCTTTTCGTGCCAGGGTTTGGCCGTTTTCTGGCTCAGGCGGCTCGGGGGATAGCGCCACTCGGGCGGAAAGTTTTCGGCGATCCATCGGCGTAGCTCGGCAATGGAAACGGCGTGCTCCCCGCTGCCGATGACCTGGGATTGCGCCTTGTCCTCATCCGCCTCGAGCGGGGCCAGCGCCCCATAGCGCGCGCGGTGCCAGTGGGCGCTGCCCAGCCAACTGGAGAGCACCATGGCTTTCTTGAGGTAGAGGCCGATGTCGCATTCGTCGGTATAGCCAATGCCGCCGTGCATTTGGATCGCTTCTTTGGTGATGTGCATCGCTGCGTGCGTGCAGCGTGCTTGCGCCTGGCTGGCGGCGCTGGCGCGCAGCGTGGTGTCTGCCGACGTACTACCGAGCACATCGGCGTTTTGCACGCACTGCATGAGCACGGCGCGGGCAAGTTCGGTCTGGATCAGCATGTCTGCGGCGCGGTGCTGCAAGGCCTGAAAGCTGCCGATCGGGCGGCCGAACTGCGCGCGTGTGCGCAGGTAGTCCATGGTGATCTCGAGCGCGCGCTGCATCACGCCGAGCATCTGGGCGGCGGCCAGAATGCGCGCCTCGTCGAGCGTGCGCTGCAGCGCCAGGGCGGCGGTTTTCGGCCCGGCCACGAGGTTTTGCGCGCTGACCTGGAGGCCGTGGAATTCGAGTTCGCTCCAGCTCGATCCGTCCACCAGCGCATGCGGGCGCTGCGTGAGGCCGTATGCCGTGGCCTCGACCAGAAACAGCAGGGTGTCGCCCTGCGGCCCCCGAGCCGAGACGATGAAGGCGTCTGCGGCTGCGGCGGCGGCGACGTATTTTTTGCAGCCCTCGAGCACAAAAATGTCGCCGCTTGGATGGGCACGCAGGGTGGGGTTGCTGCCGTCCTGGTCGGACTCGGACTCTTGCCAGGCCAGCGTGAGCGTGCATTCGCCTTGGGCCAGGCGCGGCAGCCATGCGGCTTGCAGGGCAGGGTTGTCGCCATGGAGCAAGGCGGCCGCAGGCATGAACGCCGCGGCGATCAGGGGCTCGGGCGCCAGGGCCTTGCCCGCCTGCTCCAACACCAGCGTCGCCTGCAGCAGGGTGCCGTCGCTGCCGCCCAAGGCCTGCGGCAAGCGCAACCCCGTCCAACCCATGGCCGCCATCTCGCGCCAGCGGGCCTTGTCGAAACCGGGCGGCTTGCCGCGCCATTCACGCATTCCGCGGCCATTGCCATCCTGGGCAAAATAATCGGCTGCGGCGTGGCGCAGCATATTGTCTTCAGTATCGAGATCGTCCAAACGCGCGTTGAGATCTATCATGCAATGTCTCCTATAAAAAATATCTGAATTCGTTTTATGGTTTTTATTTTCACGAATTCAGATATATTTATTTCAGTGGATGGACATACCGCCATCCGCGCCCACGATTTGCCCTGTGACATAACTCGCACCGGGTGACGCGAGAAAAATGAACACCGGCGCAATTTCTTCGGGTTCGGCCCAGCGGCCGAGCGGGATGCGTTCGAGGTAACGGTCTTTGAAGCGCTCGTCCGTGCGGATGGTTTCCGTCATGGGTGTCGCGGCGCCGGGTGCGACGGCATTGACGACGATGTTGTAACGCGCCAATTCGCGCGCGGCGGACTTGGTGAATCCTATGAGCCCCGCTTTGGCGGAGCCGTAATTGATCTGGCCTATGGTGCCCAGAATGCCGGCGGAGGACACGGTGTTGATGATCCAGCCGCGCTGGCGCTCCATCATGCCGCCGACCACGGCCTGCAGGCAATTGAAGCTTCCGCCAAGGTGCACGTTGATGACCTGATCCCATTGGTGCCGGCTCATTTTGTGCAGCATCGCGGTGCGCGTGATGCCGGCGTTGTTGACGAGAATGTCCACGGGGCCGAGTTTGCCCGCGATTTCGGCCACGGCGGCATCGACAGAGGCGCGGTCTGAAACGTCGCAGGCCACGCCAATCGCATGTTGGCCCTGCTTGCGGATTTCCTCTGCGACTTCCTGCGCCTTTTCGCCATTCCAGTCCACGACGGCCACTTTGGCACCTTGCGCAGCATAAGCGCGCGCTATGCCGGCGCCTATCCCCTGCGCCGCGCCTGTCACCATGGCGACCTTGTTTTCGAGTGCTTTTCCGCTGAACATCTATTTGCTCCTTGTAAATGTGATGGTTGTTGATGGAATATGCGTTGCATTGGATGTAATCCATTCATGGGTACTGGACGGCTGCGGTCTCCTTTCTCTCGGGTTTTGGCAAAAAATGGATGCGCGGTGTATAAACCATCGCATACCAACAAAGCCAAGGAGACAGCACGATGCCACCCCCAGCCGCCAGGCCATCCCTCGCCCCTTTGTTCGATCCGCGCGCGATTGCCATTTACGGCGCGTCGTCCGACCCAACCAAGATCGGTGGGCGCCCGCTCGACTTTCTGAAAAAAAGCGGCTTCGACGGCCCACTGTATCCGATCAATCCGAAGGCACCGCAGATACAGGGCCTGCAAGCTTATCCTGCGGTGGCCGCAGTGCCCGATGCGGTGGACCTGGCCATCGTCGCGGTGCCGGCGCCGGCGGTGCTCGCCGCGCTCGAAGACTGCGCTGCGCATGGCGTGCGCGGGGCGGTCGTGCTGAGTGCGGGCTTTGCCGAGGTCGGCGGCCCGGGCGTGGCCTGGCAGGAGGAGATGAGCGCGCTCGCGCGGCGCACCGGCATGCGCGTGGTGGGGCCGAACTGCATGGGCCTGATCAACGTGCGGCGGCGTCTGCTGGGCACTTTTACGCCGAGTGCTGCGGGCTTTGGCCTCGTGCCGGGGCGCATCAGCGTGGTCAGCCAAAGCGGTGCCTTCGGCGGCTATTGCCTGTCGCTGATCCGCCAGCGCGGGTTGGGGCTGAACCTGTGGATCACCACCGGCAACCAGTGTGATGTCGATGTTGCCGACTGCATCGAGCACTTTGCGCTCGACGCAGAAACGCAGGTGATCGCCGGCTACCTCGAGGCGGCGGCGGACAAGGAGCGGCTGTTCCACGCCCTGGCGCTGGCGCGCGAGCGCGGCAAGCGCGTCGTCATCATGAAGGTGGGGCGCTCGGAGGCGGGCGCGCATGCCACGGCATCGCACACCGCGTCGCTTGCGGGTTCCGACCAGGTCTATGAAGGGGTGTTTCGCCAGTTCGGCGTGCTGCGTGCGCGCAGCATCGACGAGTTTTTCGATACCTCCTACGCGGCGGCGTCGCCGGCTCCGCTGCCGCAGGGCCGGCGGCTCGGTGTGCTCACGGTCTCGGGCGGGGTCGGGGCCTTGATGGCCGACGTGGCCGCCGACGTGGGTCTGGACATGCCGCCCATGCCCGAGGATGCGCAGCGCCGCCTCAAGGCCCTGCTGCCGTTTTGCGGGCCGCGCAATCCCGTCGATATGACGGCGCAGCTGGTCAACGACCTGACGCTGTTCGAGCGCAATTTCGAGGTCATGCTGCAAGAGGGGCGGTACGACGTGATCGTGGCCTTTCTCTCTAGCGTTGGCCAGGTCACGGAGCTGGGGCGCGGGATTCTCGAGCAGCTACAGACCGTGCTGCAGCGCTTTCCAGACCGCACGGTGATTGCGACCATGCTCGCCTCGCCCGAGGTGCGGCAGATGTTCGAGCAGGCAGGCGTGATGCTGTTCGACGAGCCCACGCGCGCCGTGCGGGCCGCCGGGGCGCTCGTGCACTACGGGCAGCAGTTGCAAAAGCGCGGCGCAGCCGACGCACCGCCGCCTTTGCCCGCCGGGGCGCTGCCGCCGCCCGCGCAGGTCGTGAACGAGGTCGAGGCCAAGGCGGTGCTCGCGAGCGCGGGCATCCCCGTGGTGCAAGAGCGCGTGGCTGCGAGCGAAGACGAGGCAGTGCGCGTGGCGCAGGAGTTTGGCTACCCCGTGGTGCTGAAAATCGCCTCGCCCGACATCGCGCACAAGAGCGAAATCGGCGGCGTGATCGTCGGCGTGCGTGACGCAGCGCAAGTGCGCGCGGCGTTTCGCACGCTGCGCGAGCGTGCGCACACACATGCACCCGCGGCCCGCATCGACGGCGTCGTGGTCGCGCAGATGGCGCCGCCGGGCGTGGAGACGATTCTCGGCGTGGCGCACGACCCGGTGTTTGGCGCGGTGCTGATGTTCGGCATGGGCGGCGTGTTCGTCGAGGCGTTCCAGGACGTGGCCTTTCGCGTCGCACCTTTCGGCGTGGCCGAGGCGCGCGCGATGATCGAGGAGGTGCGCGGCAAGGTGCTGCTGGCCGGCGTGCGCGGTCAGCCCCCGGCCGACGTGCAGGCGCTGGCCTCTGCCATCGCGGCGCTGTCCGTCTATGCCGCGCAGCACGCCGATGCGATTGAGAGCATGGACATCAACCCCTTGCTCGTGCTGCCGCGCGGGCAAGGGGTGCTCGCGCTGGACGCTTTGATCGTGCCACGCAGTGCTGCGTAGTGCCACATAGTGCGTGACACGGGCTCACGCGCAAGCAGGGCAATAAAAAAGCCGCATGTCCAAGAAAACATGCGGCCTGTTTGCTATTCTTTTAGCTGGTGCCGGAGAGAGGAATCGAACCCCCGACCTTCTCATTACGAATGAGCTGCTCTACCGACTGAGCTACTCCGGCGAAGCCCGGCATTATAGCGCCGTGTGGTAGCTCGTGACGAGCTCTACCTCGTTTTTCGAGCCCAGGATCACGCTCACGCGCTCGTGCAGCTGGCTGGGTTGGAGGTCGAGGATGCGTTGCTGGCCGTTGGTGGCGGCGCCGCCGGCTTGTTCGACCAGCCAGGCCATGGGGTTGGCCTCGTACATCAGGCGCAGCTTGCCGGGTTTGCTCGGCTCGCGCTGGTCCCAGGGGTACATGAAGATGCCGCCGCGCACGAGGATGCGGTGCACGTCGGCCACCATGCTCGCGACCCAGCGCATGTTGAAGTCCTTGCCGCGCGGGCCGTCCTTGCCTTGCAGGCATTCGTCGATGTAGCGCCGCACGGGCGGGGCCCAGTGGCGCATGTTGCTCATGTTGATCGCGAACTCTTTGGTGTCCTCGGGGATGCGCAGCTTTTCTTCGGTGAGCACGAAGGAGCCTTGCTCGCGGTCCAGCGTGAACATGGCCACGCCGTCGCCCACGGTGAGCACGAGCACGGTTTGCGGGCCGTAGATGCAATAGCCCGCGGCGACCTGCTGGCGGCCGGGCTGCAGAAAGTCGCCTTCATCGACGCCGCGGTCGTCCTCGGGCATTTTGAGCACGCTGAAGATGGTGCCTATGCTCACGTCCACGTCGATGTTGCTCGAGCCGTCGAGCGGGTCGAACAGCAGCAGGTATTCGCCTTTGGGGAAGCGGTTGGGCACGACGTAGATGGCGTCCATCTCCTCGCTGGCCATGGCGGCGAGGTGGCCGCCCCACTCGTTGGCATCGATCAGCACTTCGTTGGCGATGATGTCGAGCTTTTTCTGCACTTCGCCCTGCACGTTTTCGCTCTCGGCGCTGCCGAGCACGCTGCCGAGCGCGCCCTTGTTCACGGTCAGGCTGATGCGCTTGCACGCGCGTGCCACGACTTCGAGCAGCAGGCGCAGCTGCGCGGGGATTTTGCCAGCTTCGCGCTGCTGCTCGATCAGGTAGCGCGTGAGGCTGATGTGTGGGGTCATGCAAAGTCTCCCTGGATGTTCTACGGAATGCCGGATTATTCCTCGGCGAGCGCGCGGCCGACGACTTCGCGCACGTCGGCGCTGAGTTCGGACTTGGCGGCAACGCGCGCGAGCGCTTCACGTGCGGCGCTGCGCCAGGGCTCGGCGAGCTTCTTCCAGCGGTCCAGCGCGCGTGCCAGGCGTGCGGCGACCTGCGGGTTGATGGCGTCGAGCGCGAGCACGCGCTCGCTCCAGAACTGGTAGCCGGCGGCGTCGGCGCGGTGGAAGGCGCCGGGGTTGTTCATGCAGTAGCTGAAGATCAGGCTGCGCGCACGGTTCGGGTTCGTCAGGTGGAAGTCGGGGTGCTGCAGGAGCCGGCGCACGATGGGCAGTACCTGGCCGCCGCGGTCGGGCGCACTAGCTTGCAACGCGAACCACTTGTCGATGACCAGCGGCTCGTCCTTGAACAGTGCATGAAAGCGCTCGAGCGCAGGCGCGGCGAGTTCGTGCCCGCTCGCGACCAGCGCGCTCAAGGCGCCGAAGCGCTCGCTCATGTTCGTGGCCGTCTTGACGCGCTGATAAGCCTTGCCCGGCCACACCTGATCGCCCTGGTGCTGCGCGGCCAGGCACAGCATGTGCAGCGCAAGGTTGCTGAGCGCGCGGCGGCCAGCGCAGACGGGGTCGGGGCGGTACGCGCCCGGCGTCTGGTGCTGCTCCCAGGCCCATTGCCAGTCGGCCTGCAGCGCGAGCGCGAGCTGCAATCGCATGGCTTCGCGCACGGCGTGCACGCGCTGCGGATCGACCTCATCGAGCTGCTCGGCGATGTAGCTCTCGGCGGGCAGCGTGAGCACGAGCTCTTTGAAGGCGGCGTCGAGCTGCGGGTGGCGCAGCACTTCGCGCAGCGCCTGGACCAGCGATGTGGGCAGAATTTGTGCATCCAATGGGCCGCTGGCGCTTGTCTGCAGGGCACTAGTAGCTATTGCTGCAATAGCGGCGCGCAGCACCAGGCGTTGGCCTGCCTCCCAGCGGTTGAAGGGGTCGGTGTCGTGCGCGAGCAGCGTGAGCAGCTGCGCGTCGCTCGCCTCGTCTTCGAGGATCACGGGCGTGCTGAAGCCGCGCAGCAGCGAGGGCACGGGCGCGGCGTCGATGTCCACGAAGGTGAAGCTCTGGCTCGGCTCGGTCAGCACCAGCGTGCGCGTGGTGCCGTGGGGCGCGTCCTCGCCCGCGAGTTGCAGCGGCAGCGCGTGCCCGGCGGCGTCGAGCAGGCCGAGCTCGATCGGGATCACGAAGGGCTCTTTGTGCGGCTGCCCCGGCGTGGGCGGGCAGCTTTGCGTGAGCGTGAGCGTGTAGCTGCGCGCCGCGGCGTCCCACGCGCCCTGCGCGCGCACGCGCGGCGTGCCGGCCTGGCTGTACCAGCGCTTGAACTGCGGCAGGTGGCGCGCGAGCGCGCTTGCGGGGTTGGCGTCGGCGATGGCCTGCGCAAAATCTTCGCAGGTCACGGCCTGGCCGTCGTGGCGCGCGAAGTAGAGCTTCATGCCCGCGTCGAAGCCTTCACGGCCGACCAGCGTCTGCATCATGCGCACGACTTCCGCGCCTTTTTCGTAGATCGTGACGGTGTAGAAGTTGTTGATCTCGATGTAGCTGTCGGGCCGCACCGGGTGCGCCATGGGGCCGGCGTCTTCGGGGAACTGCGCGGTGCGCAGCACGCGCACGTCTTCGATGCGCTTGACGGCGCGCGCCGAGGGGCTGCCGGCCATGTCCTGGCTGAATTCCTGGTCGCGGAACACCGTCAGGCCCTCTTTGAGGCTGAGCTGGAACCAGTCGCGGCAGGTGACGCGGTTGCCCGTCCAGTTGTGGAAGTATTCGTGCGCGACCACGCTTTCGATGTTCGCGTAGTCGGCGTCGGTGGCCGTGGCGGCGTTGGCGAGCACGAACTTGGTGTTGAAGATGTTCAGGCCCTTGTTTTCCATCGCGCCCATGTTGAAGTCGCTGGTCGCGACGATCATGAAGCGCTCCAGATCGAGCGGCAGGCCAAAGCGCGCCTCGTCCCAGGCGATCGCGGCCATGAGCGAGTGCATGGCGTGCTCGGTCTTGTCGAGGTCGCCCGGGCGCACATAGACCTGCAGCAGGTGTTCGGTGCCCGCGCGGCTGCGGATGCGCTGCTCGCGCGCCACGAGCTTGCCCGCGACCAGCGCGAACAGGTAGCAGGGCTTTTTGTGCGGATCGACCCACTGGGCCCAGTGGCGCCCGTCTTCGAGTTCGCCCTGCGCGACCAGGTTGCCGTTCGAAAGCAGCACCGGGTACGCGGCCTTGTCGGCGCGCAGCGTGACGGTGTAGCTCGCCATCACGTCCGGGCGGTCGAGGAAGTAGGTGATGCGGCGAAAGCCCTCGGCCTCGCACTGCGTGAAAAAGGTGCCCTCGCTCACGTACAGGCCCATGAGCCGGGTGTTCTTGGCGGGCGCGCAGGTGGTGAAGATTTCGAGCTCCACAGGCTCGCTGCCAGCGGGCAGGTTTTCGAGCACGAGCTGGCCGGCGTCCATCTTGAAGCTGGTGCCCTGCCCGTTGACGAGCACGCGCGCGAGGTTCAGCTCCTCGCCGTCGAGGCGCAGCGGCTGCGCGGGCACGTCGGGGTTGCGGCGCACGCGCATGCGATTGAGCACGCGCGTCTTGGCCGGGTCGAGGTCGAAGCTCAGATCGACGCTGTCGATCCAAAAAGGCGGCGGGGCGTAGTCCTCGCGGCGGGTGACGGTGGCTTGGGCTTCACGCATGGCGGGTTCCATTGCATTGGTTTTGATAGCTGCTTGTGCAGGTGGTATCTTGGCTGGAGGGCAAAAAGGCTTAAAAAATGCAGGTATCAAACGCCCTGCTTGAGGCTGGCCTCGATGAAGGCGTCGAGGTCGCCGTCGAGCACTTTTTGCGTGTTGCTGATTTCGACGCCGGTGCGCAAGTCCTTGATGCGGCTCTGGTCGAGCACGTAGCTGCGGATCTGGTGGCCCCAGCCCACGTCGGTCTTGGTTTCCTCGAGCTTTTGCTGCGCCTCCATGCGCTTGCGCATCTCGTGGTCGTACAGGCGCGAGCGCAGGCGCCGCCAGGCCACGTCGCGGTTGCTGTGCTGGCTGCGGCTGTCCTGGCACTGCACCACGATGCCCGTGGGGATGTGCGTCAGGCGCACGGCCGAGTCGGTCTTGTTGATGTGCTGGCCACCCGCGCCGCTCGCGCGGTAGGTGTCGGTGCGCACGTCGGCGGGGTTGATGTCGATCTCGATCGAGTCGTCGATCTCGGGGTAGACGAACACGCTCGCAAAGCTGGTGTGGCGCCCGCCCGCGCTGTCGAACGGGCTCTTGCGCACCAGGCGGTGCACGCCGGTTTCAGTGCGCAGCAGGCCGTAGGCGTATTCGCCCTCGATCTTCACCGTGGCGCTCTTGATGCCGGCCACGTCGCCGGGGGTTTCTTCTTCGACCGTGGCCTTGAAGCCCTTGCGCTCGGCGTACTTGAGGTACTGGCGCAGCAGCATGCTGGCCCAGTCGCAGGCCTCGGTGCCGCCCGCGCCCGACTGGATGTCCAAAAAGGCGTTGAGCGGGTCGGCCGGGTTGTTGAACATGCGGCGGAATTCGAGCTGCTCGATCGCCGGCTGCAGCTTGGCGGCCTCGGCCTCGATGGTGCGCAGCCCGGCCTCGTCGCCCTCGGCCTTGCTCATCTCGAACAGCTCGGTGTTGTCGGCCAGCTCGCGCGTGAGGCGCTCGAGCGTGAGCACCACGTCATCGAGCGCTTTCTTCTCTTTGCCCAGCTCCTGGGCCTTTTTGGGGTCGTTCCAGACCGCCGGGTCTTCGAGCGCGGCGTTGACGGTTCTCAGGCGTTCAAACTTGGCATCGAAGTCAAAGATACCTCCGTAAATCCTCGGTGCGCGCGCTGAGCTCGCTGAGGGTGTTGCCAATCTGGTTGATGCGTTCTGCGTCCATGGGGGTCTTTTCTCAAGTCTTGAAGGTGGAATGGGCTTGCAATGCCTGCGTGCCCAGATGGGGCTGGGCGGCCGGAATTCCCAGATCGGACTTCCAGCGGGGTTGGCAACGGTTGCGCCAGTGGGCGGCGATTTTCGCACGCGCTGCGCGCCACGCGGCCACGGGTGCGGCATTGTGCGCTTCACGGGGCTTGTATATATTCAGCGTGTATGGCAACAAGGAGTCGTTACCATGACCACGAGCACCGTCTTTACCAACAACCGCACCCAGGCCGTTCGCCTGCCGGCCGAATTGCGTTTGCCCGACCACGTCAAGCGCGTCGATGTGCGCGCCGTGGGCAATGAGCGCGTGATCGCGCCGATCGACCAGGCGTGGGACAGCTTTTTCCAGTCCACCCCACTGCCCAGCGACGATTTTTTGCCCGAGCGTGCATCGCAAACCCAGGCCGAGCGCGAGGCGCTTTGAGCCATGCTGCGCTACCTGCTCGACACCAACATCGCGATCTACGTGATCAAGCACCGGCCACCGCAGGTGCGCGAAGTGTTCAACCAGCACCACGGCCGCATGGCCATTTCGGTCATCACGCTCGCCGAATTGATCCACGGCGCAGAAAAAAGCCAACTCCCCGCGCGCAACCTCGGCGTGGTGGAAGACTTTGCCAGCCGCCTGACGCTCCTCGCCTATCCACCCGAGGCCGCCTACCACTACGGCAGCATCCGCGCCGCCCTGGAACGCAAAGGCACCCCCATAGGCGTCAACGACCTGCACATCGCCGCCCACGCGCGCAGCAGCGGCCTCACGCTCGTGACCAATAACGTTGGAGAGTTCGCCCGGGTTCCGGGGCTGTTGGTGGAGAACTGGCTGGAGCGGTGAGACACCAGCTGTGTGGAGGCGGGGCTCAGGCCGATCGCTGCGGTGCCGGCGTCTTGGGCGCGTAGTCGCACCAGCGCGCGACCTTGCATTCCCAGCAGCGCGGCTTGCGCGCCTGGCAGACGTAGCGGCCGAGCAGGATCAGCCAGTGGTGCGCGTGCTGCAGGTATGCGGGCGGCACGCGCTCGAGCAGTTTGCGTTCGACTTCGAGCGGCGTCTTGCCCGGCGCGAGGCCGGTGCGGTTGCCGACGCGGAAGATGTGCGTATCGACGGCGATGGTGGGCTCGCCAAAGGCTACGTTGAGGATCACGTTGGCGGTCTTGCGCCCCACGCCGGGCAGGGCTTCGAGCGCGGCGCGCGTGCGCGGCACCTCGCCGCCGTGGCGCTCGACCAGGATGTGGCAGGTTTCGAGCAGGTGGCGCGCCTTGCTGCGGTACAGGCCTATGGTTTGGATGTGGCTCTCCAGCCCCTCCTGGCCGAGCGCGGCAATGGCTTGCGGCGTGTTGGCCACGGAAAACAGGCGGCGCGTGGCCTTGTTCACGCCCACATCGGTGGCCTGCGCCGACAGCAGCACGGCCACGAGCAGCTCGAACGGCGTGGTGTATTCGAGCTCGCTGCGCGGCGTGGGGTTGTCGGCCTGGAGCGTGGCAAAAAAGGCTTCAATCTGCGCGGGCGTCATGGCGCGAGTGTAGGGGCTGCCACCATGCGCTGCAGCATGCTGAGGCGTGCTGCACTATGCCGTGCAGCGCTGTGGCGCGCTGCGACAATGGCGCTTTCCCGTTCGTTGGAGTGTTTTCGCCATGCAATTTGCCGACCGTCTGAACCAGGTGGAGACGTCCGCCATCCGCGACCTTTTCAAGCTGCTGGGCAAGCCCGGCATCGTCAGCTTTGCGGGGGGCTTTCCCGACAGCGCGATGTGCGACGTCGAGGGCATTCGCACTGCGGTGAATGCCGCACTGACGGAAGACGGCGGCGGCGCGCTGCAATATGGTGCGACCGAGGGCTATCCGGCGCTGCGCGAGCAGCTGGCCAGCTTCATGGCGGGCAAGGGCGCCCAGGATGTGGCGCCCGAGCAGCTCATCGTCACCACGGGCAGCCAGCAGGCGCTTGATTTGCTCGCCAAGACCATGATCAGCCCTGGCGACAAGGTGATCGTCGAGGGGCCGACTTTTCTGGCCACCATCCAGTGCTTTCGGCTGTTTGGCGCGCAACTCGTGAGCGCGCCCATAGACGCGCAGGGTGTGCAGACCGACGTGCTGGAGCAGCTGATGGCGCAGCACCGGCCCAAAATGGTGTATTTGATCCCGACCTACGGCAATCCGAGCGGCGCGACGCTGAGCCTTGCGCGGCGCAAAAGGGTGCTGGAGCTCGCGGTGCAGTACCAGTGCCTGATCGTCGAGGACGACCCTTACGGCGACCTGTATTTCGACGCGCCGCCGCCGCCCAGCCTGCTCGCGCTCTCGGCGCAGGTGCCGGGCAGCCGCGAGTGGCTTGCGCACTGCGGCAGCCTCAGCAAGGTGCTGAGCGCGGGCTTGCGTCTGGGCTGGCTGATTGCGCCGCCAGAGTTGCTCGCCAAGGCCGTGATGTGCAAGCAGTTCAGCGACGCCAACACCAGCACCTTTGCCCAGGCCACGGCCGCGCACTACCTGCGCGCGGGCCGCATGCCGGCTACGCTGGCCCATGTGCGCAAGGTCTATGCCGAACGCGCCGCCGCCATGGGGCAGGCACTGCGGCGCGAGCTGGCGGATGCGATCGACTTCGTGCCGCCGCAAGGGGGCTTGTTCATCTGGGCGCGCCTGACCGGGGCCGGCGGCAAGATCGCCGACGCGCAAGAGCTGTCGCCACGCGCGATCGAAAAGGGCGTGGCCTTCGTGCCGGGCGCGCCGTTTTACTGCGCCAACCCTGACCGCGCCACGCTGCGCCTGTCGTTCGCGACCGCGGACCTGCCCAAGATCGAGGAAGGCGTGCGCCGGCTCGCGCAGGCGCTGTGAGCGCACCGCGCCAGGGCGCCGGAAAATTTGGATGAATTTGGCTTCCAGCGCTTGTAGATCAAGCGCTGGAAGCTATTATTTTATGAGCTACTTGTCCACTTCATCGACGACGGCGCGAAACGCATCCACGTCTTCGAAGTTGCGGTACACGCTCGCAAAGCGCACGTAGGCGACTTTGTCGAGCTTTTTGAGCTCGCGCATCACGAGCTCGCCAAGCTGGTTCGAGGGCAGCTCGCGCTGGCCCAGGCTCAGCAGTTTTTCTTCGATGCGTTCGATGGCGCTGTCGATCTGCTCGGTGCTCACGGGGCGCTTGCGCAGCGCGAGTTTGAACGACCCGAGCAGCTTGGCGCGCTCGTACTCGGTGCGCCGCCCGTCCTTTTTGATGATGGTGGGCAGCGTCACCTCGGGGCGCTCGTAGGTGGTAAAGCGCCGCTCACACGCAGCGCACTGGCGCCGGCGGCGCACGAAGCCGCCATCCTCGGCCACGCGGGTTTCGACGACTTGCGTCTCCTGGTGGCCGCAGAAAGGGCATTTCATGCTTGCGCTGCGCCGCGTTCAGCCATAGACCGGAAAGCGCGCCGTGAGCGCGTGCACCTTGGCGCGCACCGCTTCGATGTTGGCAGGGTCGCGCGGTTTGTCGAGCACGTCGGCCACCAGATGGGCCGTGAGGCGCGCCTCTTCGTCCTTGAAGCCGCGCGTGGTCATTGCGGGGGTGCCTATGCGCACGCCGCTCGTCACCATGGGCTTTTCAGGGTCGTTGGGGATGGCGTTCTTGTTGATCGTCATGTGCGCGGCGCCGAGCACGGCCTCGGCTTCCTTGCCGGTGATGCCCTTGGAGCGCAGATCGACCAGCATCACGTGGCTTTGCGTGCCGCCGCTCACGATGCGCAGGCCGCGCTCGGTCAGCGTTTCGGCGACGATGCGCGCGTTCGTCACCACCTGCTGCTGGTAGGTCTTGAACTCGGGTTGCAGCGCCTCTTTGAAGGCCACGGCCTTGGCCGCGATCACGTGCATCAGCGGGCCGCCCTGAAGGCCGGGGAAGATCGCGCTGTTGATGGCTTTTTCGTGTTCGGCCCTCATCAGGATGATGCCGCCGCGCGGGCCGCGCAGGCTCTTGTGCGTGGTCGAGGTGACCACATCGGCATGCGGCACGGGGTTGGGATAGACGCCCGCGGCAATCAGGCCCGCGTAGTGCGCCATATCGACCATGAAGACCGCGCCCACGTCCTTGGCCACCTTGGCAAAGCGCGCAAAGTCGATGTGCAGGCTGTAGGCCGAGGCGCCTGCGATGATCAGCTTGGGCCGTGTTTCGTGGGCCTTCTTTTCCATCGCGTCGTAGTCGATGGCTTCCTTGGCGTCCAGGCCGTAGGAGACCACGTTGAACCACTTGCCGCTGATGTTCAGCGGCATGCCGTGTGTGAGGTGGCCGCCTTCGGCAAGGCTCATGCCCATGACGGTGTCGCCGGGTTTGAGGAAGGCGAGGAAGACGGCCTCGTTGGCCGATGCGCCGCAGTGCGGCTGCACGTTCGCGGCTTCGGCACCGAAGATCTGCTTGAGGCGGTCTATGGCCAGCTGCTCGACCACGTCGACGTGCTCGCAGCCGCCGTAGTAGCGGCGGCCGGGGTAGCCCTCGGCGTATTTGTTGGTCAGCTGCGTGCCTTGCGCCCACATCACGGCGGGCGAGGCGTAGTTTTCGCTGGCGATCAGCTCGATGTGCTCTTCCTGGCGGCGGTTTTCGGCCTGGATAGCAGCAAAGACTTCGGGGTCGGTGTGTTCGACGAGGATGTTGCGGTGGTACATGGCAGTCTTTGGATGAAAGCGACTTCCTTGCACTTTGCGCCACGAAACGGCGTTTTGCGGCACTGACAAGGACTGCCCAGGCGAACGGCTTGGCACCGGGGGCCCCGGCGGTACGCTTCCCCGTGGTTGACAAGTTTGATTTCCACGTCAGCGGCGGCTGCCTGTGTGCCGGCGGCCGCGCCTATCGCCAGTTGCGTACGCCGCGAGTGTAGCCGAGCAGGGCGCTGGCCCGTCGCAAAGCCGGGGTCGCTGTCAAGGCGCGCTCAGGACTGCGCCGGCGCTGCAGCAACGCCTTCGTCGTTGCGTGCCGTGGCATCCCCCGCGGGACGTATCGGCGCGGGCTGCGGCTGTGCACGTGCTGCAAGCTGCTTGGGCGCGGCCGCAACCGCCCCGCGCCGGCCGGCGATCTGGCGCAGGCGCGCCTGCTCGGCCAGAACTTTGGCCGTGTAGCCGCCGTCGTCTTCCTGGTTGGCCGCGCCCACGTAGTAGCGCAGCCCGCCCTCGACCGAGCCGGCGCGCTGGATGCACTCCTGCAGCACCTTGGCGCCCACGCGCAGGTTGGCCTGCGGGTCGAAAGCCGCGAGGTGGCCGCCAAAGTTTTCGTATTTGTCGGTGTGCGTGCGCGTCATCACCTGCATCAAGCCCTGCGCGCCGACGGCGCTTTGGGCAAAGGGGTTGAAGCTCGACTCGACGGCGATCACGGCGAGCAGCAGGGTGGGCTCGATCTTGGTGCGCAGGCCCACGTCATACGCTTGGGCCACCAGCGCGCTGACGGGCTCCGGTGCTACGCGGTACTTTTTGCTGAGCCAAAAGGCAATGGCCGCCTGCTCCTTGGGCAGGGTGTGCGGGTTGATGGCCAGGGCACGGTCGCCCGCGTCGGCCACGGCAGGGGCCTCCTGCTCTTGCGCCACGACATGGCGGGTGCGCAGCCAGTCGAACAGCTGAGCCTCGGCGCTCACGCGCAGATCGGGCCGGCTTGCAGCGACCATGGCCATGCAGGCCACGGCCAAGCCAAGCAACGCAAGACCGTTGTGGGTGATGGCAAAAAATCCTTCGACCACGTCATTGACGAAGGTCTTGGTGCCAGAGATGAAACGAGGGAACGCTGTCATCACTATTCCTTTCCTAGATGAAGCGGGCGCCATGTGCCTTGCATGCGCAGGGCGGGCGAGGCATCTGAGGCGCCGCGATACACGCGCATCGCTGGTTTGCTGCGCCGGTCTTTGGCTGGGCTGGTGGTAAACGAGCACAGAGCCAAGTGGGGCAGTGGAGGCAAGTCGCACGGACTGCGTCCGAAGAGAGGCGGATTCTGGGAGGCAATAAATGCCAAGTCAATGCTTAAAAAATAAACTTTGAGATATTTTGGTTATTTGCGATGGCGTTTGAAGGATATTTGCGCACCGTCAAAGCTGGTTTTGGGCAGCAAACAAGGGTTTCCCCTTGCGCAAAACAATCAAACGCTAGTTAGAGTTGGATAATCCCGTATGCTCGTGCAGCCAACGCTCCCCATTGCCGACCCCCCCGCTATGGGATTTTCCGTTTCTGAGATTTCTGAGGCTCTTCATGACAGCACCCCCTATCACCTTCGGTTTCGATGACGAAACCCTGGCCCAGCAGCCCACGGTCTATCACCCTGGGCTTTTCGACGACAAAGTCGTGCTCGTTTCGGGCGCGGGCAGCGGCATTGGCAAGGCCATCGCCTTTTTGTACGCGCGCCTGGGCGCCAGGCTCGCGATCTGCGGGCGCGACGTGGCCAAGCTCGAGGCCAGCGCCGAATGGCTGCGCAAGCTCGGCAGCCCCGATGTGCTCGTGCATCCCATGAGCATCCGCGACCCCGAGCAGGTCGAGCAATTGATGGATGCGGTGTGGCAGCACTTCGGGCGCGTCGATGTGCTGGTCAACAACGCCGGCGGCCAGTTTCCGCAGCGTGCGCTGGATTTCAGCACCAAGGGCTGGAAGGCGGTGATAGACACCAACCTCAACGGCACCTGGTACATGATGCACGCCATGGCCAAACGCTGGCGCGACACGGGCACGCAGGGCAACATCGTGAACATCGTCGCCACCTTCCAGCGCGGCATGCCGGGCGTGGCGCACACCTGCGCGGCGCGTGCGGCCGTGACCTACCTTTCCAAGACCGTGGCGGTGGAGTGGGCGCAGTACGGCATCCGCATCAACTGCGTCGCGCCCGGCGCGATCGCGAGCACGGGCTTTCGCCAGTATTCCGAGGAAGCCGTCAAGTCCTTCTCGGCCGCCAATCCGATGAAGCGCGTGGGCGACGTGCACGACATTGCCGAGGCCGTGGTTTATCTGAGCGCGCCCAGCGGCAAGTTCATCACGGGCGAACTGCTCACCGTCGATGGTGGCGGCGTCCTCTGGGGCGAGGTCTGGACCATCCCCAAACCCGACTATTTCAAGGTGACCGCATGAACACGCAAGACACGACTCAACCCAAATTCGGCCCCGGCGACGAGGCCCTTGCCGCGTTGCCCACGGTGTACCGCGATGACTTGTTTGCCGGCAAGGTGGTGCTGGTGTCGGGCGCGGGCAGCGGCATAGGCAAGGCCATCGCCTTTTTGTTTGCGCGCCTTGGCGCGACGCTCGCAATCTGCGGACGCAATGCCGAAAAGCTCGAAGACAGTGCACAAAAGCTGCGCGCGCTCTCGGGGCGCGAGGTGTTCACCTACCCCATGACCATCCGCGACCCCGAGCAGGTCGATGCTTTGATGGGTGCCGTGTGGGAGCATTTCGGCGGCCTGGACATTCTGGTCAACAACGCGGGCGGGCAGTTTGCCGCACACGCGATGGACTTCCCCATCAAGGGCTGGAACGCGGTCATAGACACCAACCTCAACGGCAGCTGGTTCATGATGCAAAGCGCCGCCAAGCGCTGGGTGGAGCAGGGCAAACCCGGCAACATCATCAACATCACCGCGGCGATAGACCGCGGCCTCACGGGCATGGCGCACACCGCCGCCTCGCGCGCGGGCGTGATCGCGCTCTCGCGCACGCTGGCCATCGAATGGGCCGAGCACAACATCCGCCTCAACTGCATAGGCGCTGGCGCGATAGAGAGCAACGGCTTCAACAACTACCGCGACGAAAACGTCCCTACCTTCTACCAATGCAACCCCATGATGCGCCCCGGCGACGTGCAGGACATTGCCGAGGCCGTGGTCTATCTGGCCGGGCCCTCGGGCAAGTTCATCACGGGCGAAGTGCTCAACGTCGAGGGCGGTATGCTGCTGTGGGGCGATTTCTGGCCCGCCGGCAAGCCCGACTACTTCAAGGTCAACGGCGCATGAGCGCAAGCAACAGCCCAGCAACTTCGGCTGCGTATTTCCACGGGCCGTTCCAGCAGCTCGTGGGCTACGACATTTTGAAGGGCGAGCGCGGGCCATACTTCACGCTGCCGATACGGCGCGACCACCTGAATCCGCATGGCGTGCTGCACGGCGGCGTGCCGTTGACCTTGCTCGATGCGATCGGCGGGCGTGTGCTGATCGACCGGCAGATTCCGGGCAGCGAGCTGTTGATCCGCTCCACCGTGACCGCGACGCTCACGGTGGACTTCATGCGCGCGATCGACAGCGGCGTGCTGTACGCGAGCGGCACGCCCGACTTCATCGGCAAAACGCTGGCCTACGTCTCGGTCAAGGTCACGCGCGACGCGCTCGACGGCGAACTCGTCGCGCGCGGCATAGGCACCTACCGGGTATATACCAAGTCGCTTGTCAAGACGGTATAAAGCCAAATTGAGCTTTTAAGAAGATCTGACAAGCGCTGGCAGCTCACTTTTTCATACCTTGTCGAGCGCCTGCGCGAGGTCGGCCTGCAGGTCGTCCACGTGCTCTATGCCGACCGACAGGCGCACCATGCCTGCGCTCACGCCGGCCTGCTCGAGCTCGCTGGGGCTGAGCTGGCGGTGCGTGGTCGAGGCCGGGTGCGTGGCGAGCGACTTGGCGTCGCCGATGTTGACGAGGCGCGTGAACAGCTGCAGCGCGTCGAGAAAGCGCGCACCGGCCGCACGCGCGTCGCCGCCCTGGGCCTTGAGGCTGAACGACAGGATGCCCGACGCGCGCCCGCCCATGAGCCGCTGCGCGATGGCGTGGTCGGGGTGGTCTGGCAGGCCCGCGTAGCGCACCCATTCGACCTTGGGGTGGCTTTGCAGGTAGCGCGCCAGCGCGAGCGCGTTGTCGCAGATGCGTTCCATGCGCAGCGCGAGCGTCTCTATGCCCTGCAGGATGAGGAAGGCGTTGAGCGGCGCCAGCGCCGCGCCCATGTTGCGCAGCGGCACCACACGCGCCCGGCCGATGAAGGCGGCCGGGCCCAGGGCCTCGGTATAGACCACGCCGTGGTAGCTCGGGTCAGGCTGGCTGAAGCGCGCGAAGCGCTCCTGGTGCTGCGCCCAGGGGAACTTGCCGCTGTCCACGATCGCGCCGCCCAGGCTGTTGCCGTGGCCGCCGAGGTATTTGGTGAGCGAGTGCACCACGATGTCGGCGCCGTGCTCTATCGGGCGCAGCAGGTAGGGGCTGGGCACGGTGTTGTCCACGATCAGCGGCACGCCGTGCGCGTGGGCCACGTCAGCCAGCGCGGCGATGTCGGTCACGTTGCCCAGCGGGTTGCCTATCGACTCGACGAAGATCGCCTTGGTGCGTGCGTCGATGTGGCGCGCAAAGCCGGCCGGATCGCGCGGGTCGGCAAAGCGCGTGGTGATGCCTTGCTGCGGGAAGGTGTGCGCAAACAGGTTGTAGGTGCCGCCGTAAAGGGTGCTGGCCGAGACGATGTTGTCGCCCGCTTCGGCCAGCGTCTGGATCGCGTAGGTGATGGCCGCCATGCCCGAGGCCACGGCCAGCGCGCCTATGCCGCCTTCGAGCGCCGCAATGCGCTTTTCGAGCACGTCGTTGGTCGGGTTCATGATGCGCGTGTAGATGTTGCCCGGCACCTTGAGGTCGAACAGGTCGGCGCCATGCTGCGCGCTGTCGAAGGCGTAGGCCACGGTCTGGTAGATGGGCACGGCGACGGACTTGGTCGTCGGGTCGGGGCTGTAGCCCGCGTGGACGGCGAGGGTTTCGAGTTTCATGGCGGCGTGGGAGGGAATGGGGGAAGAGGGCGATTTTTACCGCCGTTTGCGCCGCGTAGAACGAACATTTGCGCATGAGCTTATACGCCAGTGGCCCATGTGCGGGGGCGTGCCTGTTCGTTGCCGCCTGGGGGCTCCGCGGCGCGTTGGGGCGGAGCATGTGCGGGCGCGAGTGTGGCTTGCAGGCAGGTGCGGGCCAGCACATGCCGAGCCGTTCAGCCGCCCTTGGGCTTGTTCCAGGTGTAGATGGCGGTGATGGCGTAGTTCCACACCGCGCCCACAGCCACGCCGGCAAAGGCCGAGAGCACCCACGATGCCTGCTGGCTGAACAGCCAGGCGGCGATGCCCACGTTGGCGAGCGCGCCCACGCTGCACGCGAGCGTAAAGCTGATCCAGCCGCGCAGCAGCTGCCAGCCGCGCAGGCGCATGTCGCGGTAGGTGAGCAGGTTGTTGAGCACGAAATTGCTGGTCATGGCGACCAGCGTGGCAGCGGTCTGCGCCCACAGAAACGGCATCGCAAGCAGCTTGAAGCAGACCGACAGCACCAGCAGGTGCACCAGCAGACCGAAGCCGCCCACCAGCGTGAACGCGATGAAGCGTATGGGCACCACGCGGCCGAAAAAGCGGTCCAGCAGCATGATGAAGTATTCCCACGCCACCGTGGTGTCGAGCTTGCTCTCGCCGGAAAAGCGCTGGCGGAACTGGTAGGGCAGCTCGAGATAGCGCAGCGGCGTGGGCGAGCTCGCGAACAGGTCGAGCAGGATTTTGAAGCCCACGCCCGACATGCCCTGACGAATGCAGCGCAGCGCCGCCGCGTGGCGGATCATGAAAAAGCCGCTCATCGGGTCTTTGAGGTCGGCCTTGAGCACGCTGCGGCTCAACCGCGTGGCCAGGCGGCTCAGGAAGGCGCGCGACTGCTTCCAGGCGCCAATGCCACCGCCTTCGACATAGCGGCTGCCGACCACCACGTCGAGGTTCGCGTCTTTCTGTAGCGCCTCGAACATGGCGCGCAGCAGGCGCTCGTCGTGCTGCAAATCGGCGTCCATCACCGCGACCACCGGGGCGGACGAAGCCAGCATGCCTTCGATGCAGGCCGAGGCCAGGCCACGCCGCCCTATGCGCTGCAGGCAGCGCACGCGCGCGTCGGACTGTGCGAGGGCGCGCACCTTGTCGGCGGTGCCGTCGGGCGAGTCGTCATCGACGAAGATCATTTCCCAGCCGACGCCCTCGAGCGCGCGCGCGACACGGTCGCGCAGCTCGGTGACGTTGCTGGCTTCGTTGAAGGTGGGGACGACGATGGAAAGCTGTGGCATGTGGTGGGTGGCGCTCTCGCTCAGTGGCTCAGTGGCTCAGTGTGGGCCTTTGGGGTGGCCGCGGTAGCCGGTGCAGCGGTAAATTTCGATGCGGCGGGTGTCTTGCTGCAGCTGGGAGGATTCGACCACGGCAATGCGCTCTATGTGCGTGAAATAGGGGCGCAATTTGTCGATGTCTATGCCGGTCTGCGGCATGTCGGAGGTCACGAGCAGGCCCGTGGCGCCGCGCAGGTCGTCGGGGCGGGGAAAATAGTCGTACTGCAGGGCGCGTTCGCCGTAAATGTCTTGCGCATAGGTGCGATCCTGCCCTGCGTTGTAAAACCACAGCAGCGAGCTCGACTTGTACGAGGGCGAAAACACGAAAGTCTTTTGCCCCTGCGCGTGCAGCTCGGCCTCGATCTGGTCGATGCGCGCGGCGGCGTCCTTCCAGCCGCTCCAGATGTTGAGATCTCCCGGCAGCGGCAGATTGGGCACCTGCGCGGCCGCACCCAGCGCGAGCAGCAGCGCCGCCGACGAGCCCAGCCCCCAGCGCAGCTGGCGTAGCTTGGCCGCTTGCGTGGCCAGTTGCGCTAGGAGCCTGTCGGACTTTGGAATCGTCGGCTGCGAATGCGCCGCAGCGGCCCATTTTTTACCGGCTTCTTGCCCCATAGCACCACTATGGGGCTGCGAATCCGGCAAAAACTGACCTCGCTGGGGCACATTCTCGCTTTCGACGCCCAAAGTCCGACAGGCTCCTAGCAGTGCGCGCAGCCCCAGCACGACCAGCGCCCACCAGGCCGGCATGAGCCAGTTGACCTTGGAATTGGTGCGAAAGCTCACGGCAGTGAACAGCAGCAGCGGCACCAGCGCGCTCAAAAGCAGCAGCCAGCCCTGCGCATCGAGCGTGCGCCGCAGCGCCGCGCGCACGCCGCTGCCGAGGCCGCGCAGCGCCAGCCAGAACAGGTAGGGCGTGAGCACCACGAACTGCGTGAACACCAGCAGCAGGAAAAAGCGCGGCTTGAAGCGATCCATCTCGCCCACGCGGCGGCTGCTTTGGAACGCGATCGAAGCCCAGTCGTGCTGCAAATTCCACAGCACCACGGGCGAGAACACCGCCAAGGCCAGCAGCAGCGCCAGATACGGGTGCGGCGTGGCCAGCCAGTGGCGCAGGCGCGGCACAACCAGCAGGTAAAGCACCGTGATGGGTACGAGCAGCGCGCCCGCGTATTTGCCCAGCCAGGACAGCCCCAGGCACAGGCCGGCCACGTACCACCAGCGCGCCTGGCCCGTGACGCTCAGGCGCCAAATGGCCCACAGCGTGGCGAGCCAGAAAAACATCAGCGGCCCGTCGGGCGAGGGGCCAAAGCCGTAGAACTCGTACATCAGGCTGAGGTTGAGCGCGAGCAGCGACCAGAAAGTCAACCGCCGGTCGCCCCAGAGGTCTTGCAGCAGCGTGGCCCACAGCAGGTTCCAGCCCAGCGACCACACGACCGCGGCCAGTTTGATACCAAACACCGTGGAGCCGACCACGGCCGTGGTCAGCCAGATCATGTGGCTTGCCAGCGGCGGATGGTCGAAGTACGACAGATCGGGGAAGCGGCTCCAGGTCCAGTAGTAGGCCTCTTGCGGCAGCAGCGGCACGGTGGCCGCCATGCACAGGCGCAGCAGGGTGAAGCCGGCGATCAGCCAAAAAATGGCGCGGCCATCTGGGGGCGCAATAGTGCGGGCGCTGGGAGAAGAGGAAGATGCAGTAGGCATGGCGGACGTTCGAGCCCGCGATTATCGCCGGCTGGGCGGGAGTGCCCGAAGCGGGGCGCTACTCCAGAACCCGCCCCGGATTCAGCACATTCTGCGGATCGAGCGCGCGTTTGAGCGTGCGCATCAGCCCCAGCGCCACGGGGGACTGGTATTGCTGCAGTTGCGCCACCTTGAGCGCGCCCACGCCGTGCTCGGCCGAAAACGCGCCGCCGAACTGCGCCACGGCGTCGTAGACGAGCGCGTTGGCGTGTGCTTCATGTGCCTGCAAAAAGGCTTGCGCGTCGCAGCCCTGCGGCGCTTGCACGTTGTAGTGCAGGTTGCCGTCGCCCAGGTGCCCGAAGGTGACCAGGCGCGCGCCGGGCAACGCGCGCGCGAGCAGCGCGTCGGTGTGCGCGACGAAGTCCGCGATGCGCGAGATCGGCACGGCGATGTCGTGCTTGATGTTGAGCCCCTCCTTGGCCTGCGCGAGCGGGATGCCTTCGCGGATCTGCCACAGCTGCTGCGCCTGCGTGAGGTTTTCGGCCACCACGGCGTCGCTGATGCAGCCCTGCGCCAGCGCGGCCTCCATCAGCGCCTCGAAGCGCGCGCGGGCGTGGTCAGCCGATTCGCTGTCGGAGTTTTCGAGCAGCACGCACCAGGGCGCGTCGGGGTGCTCGACGAAAGGCACGCGCAGCTGCGGCAGGTGCTGCTGCACCAGTTGCAGCGCAAAGCGGCCCATGGCCTCGAACGCCGTGAGTCCCGCGTCCAGATGTTGGTGCGCGAGCCCCAGCAGCGTGACGGCGTGCGCGAGCGAAGGCACGGCGGCCCAGGCGGTGAGCTGGGCCGCGGGCCGCGGAAAGAGCTTGAGCGTGGCCGCGGTGATGATGCCCAGCGTGCCCTCGCTGCCGATGAACAGGTCGCGCAGGTCGTAGCCGGTGTTGTCCTTGCGCAGGCCGCGCAGGCCGCTCCAGACCTCGCCCTGCGCGGTGACCACTTCGAGGCCCAGGCACAGCTCGCGCGCATTGCCGTAGCGCAGCACCTGCGTGCCGCCGGCGTTCGTGGCCAGGTTGCCGCCTATGGTGCAACTGCCTTCCGAGGCCAGCGAGAGCGGAAACAGCAGTCCGGCCTGCGCCGCGGCGGCCTGCACGGCATGTAGCAGGCAGCCGGCTTCGGCCGTGAGGGTGAGGTTGGCCGGATCGATGGCGCGCACGGCGTTCAGGCGCGTGAGGCTCAGCACGATTTCGCGCCCCGAGGCATCGGGCGTGGCGCCCAGCGACAGGCCGGTGTTGCCACCCTGCGGCACGATGGGTGTGCCCGCGGCAGCGCAGGCGCGCACCACGGCGGCAACTTCCTGCGCGCTGGCCGGGCGCACCACGGCCAGCGCCTTGCCGCGCGCGCGCCGGCGCCAGTCCTGTTCCCAGGCGCTGAGGTCGCCTTCGTTGTGCACTTCGGCGGGGCCGACGATCTGGCGCAGGGTGTGGAGCAAGTCAGACATGGATCGTCCTGCGGCAGACAAAAATCAAGCCATGGGGGCTGCAGCCGCAGTCCGGGCCTTGCGCAGACGCAGGCGCACGTGCAGCGCGCACGCGACAAAAAGCAGCAGGCACAGCACCACTTCGCCGAGCGCAAGCCAGTTGCCCGGCGGCCGGTCGCTCCAGGCGCGCACCACGCCTTCGATGAAATACAGCCACAACCCCAGGCTCAGCCAGCGGTAGGTGTACATGCGGTGCTTCAGCAGCCCGGCGAGCGGCACGCACAGCGGCAGCGCCTTGAGCGCGAGCCACGAGCCGCCCGGGCGCAGCGGCGCGAGCGCCAGCTCCCAGGCCAGGCACAGCACGATCAGCGCCAGCAGGCTGCCCACGGCGAGCCAGCGCGTGGCGGCCACGGCGGGGTCGGGCGCGGCAGGTGCCCCAGCTGCGTGCGGGAGCGAAGAAATGGTGGTGGGAGCAGAGGGGGGCGTGGGGGCGGGCGCGGTCATCGGGCTGGCATCATATCGGGCATGAACTTGTCCTTCCAGGCGGCGCTGGCGCGCATGCGTGTCATTTCGAGCGGGCTCGCGCATTTTCCGTGGCGCAACACGCTGCAGACGCTGCGCGAGCGCTTTCACGAAGACCACCTCGCGCTCACAGCGGGCAGTTTGACCTTTACCTCCGTGCTCGCGCTGGTGCCCTTCGTCACCGTGGCGCTCGCGGTGTTCACGGCCTTTCCGATGTTTGCCGAGTTGCAGAAGGTGCTGCAGCGCTGGCTCGTCGAGAGCCTGGTGCCTGAAAGCATTGCGCGCCAGGTGCTGGGCTACGTCACGCAGTTCTCTGCCAAGGCCAGCCGCCTGGGGGTGGCGGGTTTCAGCATGCTGCTGGTCACGGCGCTTGCGCTGATTTTGACCATAGACGGCACGCTCAACGCCATCTGGCGCGTGCGGCGCCTGCGCCCGCTCACGCAGCGCGTGCTCATCTACTGGGCCGGCCTCACGCTCGGGCCGCTCGCCCTGGGGGCGAGTCTGGCGCTCACCTCGTATGTGATGTCGGTCTCGGGCGGGCTGGCCAAATCCTTGCCCGCCGGCGTGCGCCTGCTGTTCGACTCGATCCAGTTTTTCATGCTTGCGGCGGGCATGGCGGCGCTGTACCGCTATGTGCCCAACACGCCCGTGAAGTGGCGCGACGCCTGGGCCGGCGGGCTGTTCGTTGCGGTCGGCATGGAGCTGGCCAAAAAGTTGCTGGCGCTGTATCTGAGCAAGGTGCCCACGTATTCGGTGATCTACGGCGCATTTGCCACGCTGCCGATTTTTTTGCTCTGGATCTACGTGGCCTGGCTCATCGTGCTGTTCGGCGCCGTGGTCGCCGCGTACCTGCCCGTGGTGCTTATGGGCGTGGCGCGGCGCGGCGGCGCGGGCTGGGCGTTTCAGCTCGCGGTGGAGGTGTTGCAGGCCCTGCATGCGGTGCGCGGGCAGCCCGCCAAGGGGCTGCGCCTGAGCGCACTCGCCCGCCGGCTGCGCGTGGACGCGCTGCAGCTCGAACCCGTGCTCGAAACCTTGCAGGCGCTGGACTGGGTCGGCCAGGTCAGCGACCCCGCCCCCGACGGCAGCGGTGCCCCCAACCTCGTGGAACTGCGCTACGTGCTGCTCGCCGAGGTGCAGAGCACGCCGCTTGCCCCCTTGCTGCAGCGCCTGCTGCTGGAGCGCACGCCCAGCGTGGAGGCCTTGTGGCAGCGGGCGGAACTGGATGAGTTGATGCTCGCGGATGTGCTTTTGAAAGAGTAGCTGGAAACGCTTGCTGGGTAGGCGTTGGAGTGGGTTTTATGGGTTTCTGGAGAGGCCTTGGGCGCAGAAATAATTGGAATCTGACCGCTATTAAAAAGAATAGCGCCTAGCGCTTGCTGCATCAGCTCTAGAGGCCCATTTCATTCAAAATCCTCAACACCCCAAAAACCCGCGCAGCGCGTCCAGCGTCTGGTCGGGGGCTTCGGTCATCTGGTGGTGGCCTACGGGCAGGTTCACCACCTGCACGGGCTGGCCGGTCTGGCGGGCGGTGGCGATCAGGCTTTGCGCGGCTTTGGGTGAGGTCATCTGGTCGAGTGCGCCGAGCAGAAACAGCACGGGGCAGCGCACCTGCGCCATGGCCTGTTCGCCGCCGGTGTAGCTGTCGCACGCGACGAAGCCGCGGTGGAACACGTTGACCTGCGGGTTGCTTTGCAGCACGCGCCGCCCGAGCGCCATGCCCGCGCCGAAGATCCAGGTGCCGGGGCCGAGCACCGAGGGCGGCGGCGCGAGCGTGCTGCGCGAGAACACGTTGACCATGCGCAGGGCTTTTTCGGGGTCGTGCAGCGAGGCTTCGATGAGCGCGCTCGATACCTTCATCGGGTAGGCCGTGCCCACGAGCACCAGGTGGCTCGCGCGCTCCTGCAGGCGCGCGGCGGCTTCGAGCGCGATCAGCGAGCCCCAGCTGTGGCCCACGAGCGCGGCGCGCGGCGCGCCCACGGCGTCGAGCAGCGCGATGATGAATTCTGCGGCTTGCTCCACGCTTGCGGGCGCTTCGCCCGTGCTGCGGCAGTGGCCGGGCAGATCGACGGCGAGCACGTTCCAGCCGTGGTGCGCGAGGTAGCGGCTTTGCAGCGGCCAGACGCTGTGGTCGTTGAGCACGCCGTGGATCAGCACGACGGTGGGCTGCGCGGGGTCGAAGGCTTTGCCCCCGGTGTAGCAATAGGTTGGGTGGCCTTGGACTTGCAGGTACATGCTCAGGCTCCGGCTTTTTCTGCGGCCTTCAAGGCGCGCTGCAGGTCGTCGATGAGGTCGGCGGGGTCTTCGAGGCCGATCGACAGGCGGATCGTGCCTTGCGCGATGCCGGCCTGCGCGAGCGCCTCGTCGCTCATGCGAAAGTGCGTGGTGCTCGCGGGGTGGATCACCAGGCTGCGGCAGTCGCCCACGTTGGCCAGGTGGCTGAAGAGTTTGAGCGTTTCGATGAACTTCTTGCCCTGTGCGCGGCTGCCCTTGAGGTCGAAGCTGAACACCGCGCCCGCGCCGCGCGGCAGCAGCTTTTGTGCGAGCGCGTGGCTCGGGTGGCTGGGCAGCAGCGGGTGCCCCACGCGCGCGACGAAGGGGTGCGCGGCAAGGAATTCGACCACTTTTTCGGTGTTGCGCACGTGGCGCTCCATGCGCAGCGGCAGCGTTTCTATGCCTTGCAGGATCAGCCAGGCGGTGTGCGGGCTCATGCAGGCGCCGAAGTCGCGCAGGCCTTCGCGGCGCGCGCGCAGCAAAAACGCGCCCACCGTGCTTTCCTCGCTGAACACCATGCCGTGAAAGCCGTCGTAGGGCTGCGTGAGCTCGGCGAACCTGCCCGCGGCGCGGGGGCCGTCCCAGTCGAAGCTGCCGCCATCGACGACGATGCCGCCCACCACCGTGCCGTGGCCCGAGAGGAACTTGGTGGCCGAGTGATAGACCAGATCGGCGCCGAGCGCGAGCGGCTGCATGAGCCAGGGCGTGGTGAGCGTCGAATCCACGAGCAGCGGCACGCCCGCCTCGTGCGCGATCGCGCTCACCGTGGGGATGTCGAGCACGTCCAGGCCCGGGTTGCCCACCGTTTCGCCGAAAAACAGCTTGGTGTTCGGGCGCACCGCGGCGCGCCAGCCGTCGATGTCGCCGGGCTGCACGAAGGTGGTCTCGATGCCGAAGCGCCGCAGCGTGTAGTGCAGCAGGTTTTGCGAGCCACCGTAGAGCGCCGTGCTCGCGACGATGTGGCTGCCCGCGCCCATCAGCGTGGCTATGGCCAGGTGCAGCGCGGCCTGGCCGCTGGCCACGCTGATAGCACCCACGCCGCCTTCGAGCGCCGCCACGCGCTCTTCGAGCACGGCATTCGTGGGGTTGCTGATGCGGCTATAGACGTGGCCGGCGCGCTCCAGGTTGAAGAGCGAAGCGGCCTGGTCGCTGGACTCGAAGACGAACGAGGTGGTCAGGTGGATGGGCACGGCGCGCGCGCCGGTGGCCGCGTCGGGCGCAGCCCCCGCGTGCAGCGCCAGCGTGTCGAAGCCGGGGTCGGAATATCCAGGCATGCAAGTCTCCGCGAGAGAGTGGTAGTGGGGGAAAGTGCGGATGCGATTGTGGTCGATTTGTGGGCTAACATTCGCTGTGAAATGGGTGGCTGCGGCATGGGCCGCAGCACGGCGGCAGCCGCGCCCTGCGGAGAACACACACCATGAAAGTCAGCGACATCCTGCGCCTCAAGGGCAATGCGCTCTACACCATCCACCCGGACGAGCCGCTGGCCCAGGCCGTGGCCGTGATGGCCGAGAAAGACATAGGCTCGCTCGTGGTGATGGAGCACGGCGACCTCGTGGGCATGCTCACCTTCCGCGAAGTCATCCAGACCCTGGCGAACAACGCCGGCAGCCTGGGCCAGATGCGCGTGCGCACGGCCATGGACGACCACCCCTTGACCTGCACGCTCGAGACCGACATGGACGAAGTGCGCCGCATGATGCTCGACCGCCACGCGCGCTACATGCCCGTGATGGAGCGCGGCATGCTCATGGGCGTGATCAGCTTTTATGACGTCGCCAAGGCCGTGGTGGACAGCCAGAACTTCGAAAACAAGATGCTCAAGGCCTACATCCGCGACTGGCCCGAGGACGACGCGCGCCCTGCGGCCTGAGCTTTTTTATAAGCCAAATTGGCCTCTGGCGCGCATGCAGTCTGCGTAAGCAGCTCTCTTTGCAATAGTGATTGGCGCGCCGCGCAAGGCCGTTTTGCGGCGGTTTCATGGCCGTTTCGGGGCCACCGGGCTCGCGGATAATCGCAGCCCATGAGCGGCAACACCCTAGGCACCCTTTTCTGCGTCACCAACTTCGGCGAATCCCACGGCCCGGCCATAGGCTGCGTGATCGACGGCTGCCCGCCCGGCATGCCGCTTGCCGAGGCCGACATCCAGGCCGACCTGGACCGGCGCCGCCCCGGCACGAGCCGCCACGTCACGCAGCGCAACGAGCCAGACCGCGTCGAAATCCTCTCGGGCGTGTATGAGGGCCAGACCACGGGCACGCCGATCGCACTGCTGATCCGCAACACCGACCAGCGCAGCAAGGACTACCACGAGATCACGCAGAGCTTTCGCCCCGGCCACGCCGACTACAGCTACTGGCAAAAATACGGCATCCGCGATCCGCGCGGCGGCGGGCGCTCGTCGGCGCGCCTCACCGCGCCTACCGTGGCCGCGGGCGCCGTGGCCAAGAAATGGCTCGCGCTGCGCTGGGGCACCCACATCCGCGCCTGCATGACGCAACTGGGCGAGCTGCCGATCCCGTTCGAGGGCTGGGAACACGTGCCGCAAAACCCGTTTTTCGCGCCCGTGGCCGACGTTGCGCGCTATGAAGAATATATGGACGCGCTGCGCAAGGCCGGCGACTCGTGCGGTGCGCGCATCCGCGTGCAGGCCACCGGCGTGCCCGTGGGCCTGGGCGAACCGATCTACGACAAGCTCGACGCCGACATCGCCTACGCCATGATGGGGCTGAACGCCGTCAAAGGCGTGGAAATCGGCGCGGGCTTTGCCAGCGTGGCGCAGCGCGGCAGCACGCACGGCGACGCGCTCACGCCGCAGGGCTTTCGTGGCAACAACGCGGGCGGCGTGCTCGGCGGCATCAGCACGGGGCAGGACATCGAAGTCAGCCTGGCCATCAAGCCCACCAGCTCCATCCTCACGCCGCGCGAGTCCATAGACATCCACGGCCACAGCACCGAGGTCATCACCAAAGGCCGCCACGACCCCTGCGTAGGCATTCGCGCCGCCCCGATCGCCGAAGCCCTGCTCGCGCTCGTGCTCATAGACCACGCCCTGCGCCACCGCGCCCAATGCGGCGACGTGACGCCGCCGCTGGCGCCGATTCCTGCGAACGCGGGGTGAGAGAGGCTGAATTGCAATGATCGGCCGTCCGACCGGGGCGCAGGAAAAATTTGAACCCAGATTGTTCATTAGGGCGCGGGATGATGGCGAGGCGGCTGGCGAGGCAGTTTGGTCGCGGGTGAGAAGTCCATGGCCGGTGCCATGGACGCCGAAGCTGCGGCCAAAATGACCGTCAGCCGTCCGCCAGCGCCCACGTAGGCGCGCAGCGCCGCCTAATGGACAATCTGGGTTGAATCTTGCCCCCACTGGACTTACGCAAACAAGGATGCTGCAGAGTGTTTTGCCATGGGGCGAGCGCCTTGCCTCACCCCGATTTGCGTAAGTCGTGCCCCAATTCCACGGTCTGGACTCTTCAGATCAAGGCCGATAGACGCACCTGTCGCCGATCGCGTGGCGCTCCACCGTCACGGCCGCGAGGCCGGGAATCCTGGGCTTGAGTTCATTCCAGATGAAGGTGCAGAGGTTTTCCAGCGTGGGGATGCCCAGGCCCGGCACGTCGTCGAGGAAGTGGTGGTCCAGCTTCTCGCGCAGCAGGTTGACCTCGCGCCGCACATAGCCCAGGTCCATCACCATGCCGTTGTGCGCTGTGGGTTCGCCGCGCACCGCGACTTCGGCATGGTAGGTGTGGCCGTGCACGCGGCGGCTGCCCTCGGCCTCGATCTCACGGCGCAAGGTGTGTGCGGCATCAAAGAAAAAACGCTGGCTGATCTCGTGCATTATCGAATTCCGATCATCTTGTGCGACTGCAGGCCCAGCCGCCATTGGGGGTGGCGCTGGCAATAGGCGATGGCCTGCGCGGTGTTGTGTTCACGCTGCGGCCCGTCCATGGGCTGCAGGAAAAAGTGCTCGAAGGCCCAGCCTTCGAACTGCGCCGGGTCCACGCCTGGCTGCGGGTACACCAGCTTGAGCTCGTTGCCCTGCCGCAGCACCACTTCAGCCTGGTCCTTGGGGCTCACGCAGACCCAGTCCAGCCCGGGCGGTGCCGGCAGCGTGCCGTTGGTCTCCGCGGCGATGGTGAAGCCGCGCGCGTGCAGGGCGATGGTCAGTGCCTCATCCACCTGCAGCAGCGGCTCGCCGCCGGTCAGCACCACATAGCGCCGCGCCGTGTCCGGCGCTTCCCACGCGGCGACAATGGCATCGGCCAAAGCCTCGGCGGTAGCGAACTTGCCGCCGCCGCTGCCGTCAGTGCCGACAAAGTCGGTATCACAAAAGCGGCACACCGCGGTGGCGCGGTCTTCTTCGCGCCCGCTCCAGAGATTGCAGCCCGCAAAGCGGCAAAACACCGCCGCCCGGCCGGACTGGGCGCCCTCGCCCTGGAGGGTGAAAAAAATCTCTTTGACTGCGTACGACATGCTTCTGGCCTGCGAAAGGGAGGATTTTCGCAGCTTGTCGGGTGTGGCTCGACGGGCGCAAGCACCGCGGCGCGAGCCTGGCGGTTTTTGCGCAGATTGTTTCAGGGGGCTGCAGGGGAGCGCCTGGGGGAAGTTGGAGTCTCCTCCCATTCCCTCAGCCTCAGCCCGGCCGCGTCAAGTCATGCGCGCAGGGCAGGCGCAGGTCTGCAATGGTCAGCGCCTGCGCCGCGAGCACGGCGCGCACGGTGGCGCGGGCGGTGGCTTCGGCGGCGAGGGTGCACAGGGTCAGCATGTCCAGGCTTTTGCCGGCCAGACCCGTGCCCAGCGCGAACAAGGTGTCGCCGTCGAACGGGGTGTGCACGGGGTAAATGCAGCGCGCGAGGCCGTCGTGTGCTGTCAGGGCGAGGCGCCGGGCCTGCGCCTTGGTGAGTAGGGCATCGGTGGCAATGACGCCCAGGGTGGTGTTGCTGCCGCCCAGCGGTGGCTGGTGCAGCGCGCCTTGCAGCAGGGTGCGGCGCGTGTCCTGCAAATGCCGGCCGTCGGGCGTGCGCGCGCCGGCCAGAATTTGCGCGCTGTCGGGGTCGAGCACGTCGCCGAGCGCGTTGCAGGCGATCAGCGCGCCCACCGTCACGCCATCGACCGTGACCGAGGCCGTGCCCACGCCGCCCTTCATCGCGCGCTGCAGGCCAAACAGCTTGCCCACGGTGGCGCCTGCGCCCGCGCCCACGTTGCCCTCGGGCGGGTCTAGTGCGCTGGCTGCGGCGCAGGCGGCGTAGCCCGCGGCGGCGTCGGGGCGGATGCGCATGTCGCCCACGGGCAGGTCGAACAGCACGGCCGCGGGCACCAGCGGCACGCGGCCCACGCCCACGTCGTAACCTATGCCTTGCGCTTCGAGCCAGCGCATCACGCCGCTGGCGGCGTCCAGCCCCCAGGCGCTGCCGCCCGTGAGCAGCACCGCGTGCACCTGCTCGACCAGGTTGCCGGGTTCGAGCAAATCGGTCTCGCGTGTGCCCGGCGCCGCACCGCGCACGTCCACACCGCCCACGGCCCCAGCGCGCGCGAGCACCACGGTGCAGCCCGTGGGGCGGCGCGGGTCGGTGAAGTGGCCCACTTCGATGCCGGCCACGCGGGTGATGCTGCCGGCTTCGGAGGAAGAAAGTTGCTTCATGTGCGGCATTATGCGGCGCGCTTTTGCAGGCCCGAATGCCCGCAGGCGCCCGTTCCGAAACCCCTTTGCGCTATCGTTGCGCGCCATGGACTGGTCTTTTCTGCGTTTGGGCTGGCGCACCTTGTGGCGCGATATGCGTGCGGGTTCGCTGCGGCTGTTGGTGGTGGCCGTGACGCTGGCCGTGGCGGCGCTTTGTGCCGTGGGCTTTTTTTCGGACCGGCTGCAGCGCGGCCTGCAGCGCGATGCCTTGCAGCTGCTCGGCGGCGACGCCGTGGTGGTGAGCGACAACCCTACGCCTGCCGCGTTCGCCGAGCGCGCGCGGGCGCTGGGTTTGCGCTCGGTCACCAGCATCAGCTTTGCCACCATGGCGCGCGCCGACGATGCGCAGGGCGGGGCGAGCAAGCTCGTGGCGCTCAAGAGCGTGGAGCCTGGCTACCCGCTGCGCGGCAGCCTGCGCGTGGTGGCGCAAGAGGGTGGGCCGGAGCGCAGCACGCGCGAAATTCCCGCGCGCGGCACGGTGTGGGTGGATGCGGCGCTGCTCGAAGCACTCGGGCTGCGCCTTGGGGACGCGCTGCTGCTGGGCGATGCGCGCTTTCGCATCACGCACACCATCGCCTTCGAGCCCGACCGCGGGGCCGGTTTCATCAACTTCGCGCCGCGCGCCATGATCGCGGCGGCCGATCTTCCCGCGACGGGCCTGGTGCAGCCCGCGAGCCGCCTCACGTACCGCTTTGCCGTGGCCGGGCCGCCCGCTGCGGTGCGCAACTTCGTGCGCTGGGCCGAGGCCGCGCTGAAGCAGCCCGGTGTGCGCGGCGTGCGTCTGGAGACGCTGGAGACGGGCCGCCCCGAGATGCGCCAGACGCTTGAGCGCGCGGACAAGTTCCTCAACCTCGTGGCGCTGCTCGCGGCCTTGCTCTCGGCCGTGGCGGTGGCGCTGGCGGCGCGCAGTTTTGCCGCTGCGCACCTGGACACGGCGGCGCTGCTGCGCGTGCTCGGCCGGAGCCAGCGCAGCATCGCGGGCGCTTATTGCATGGAATTTGCGCTGCTGGGCCTGTTTGCGAGCGGCCTGGGCGTGGCGCTCGGTTACGCGGTGCACCTGGGTTTTGTGCAGTTGCTCGCGGGACTGGTGGAATCGGGCCTGCCCGCGCCGAGCTGGTGGCCCGTGGCGTTTGGGCTGGGCATGGGGCTCACGCTGCTGCTGGCTTTCGGGCTGCCGCCGGTGCTGCAACTGGCGCAGGTGCCGCCGCTGCGCGTGCTGCGGCGCGACGTGGGGGGCTTGAGGCCGGCGTCGCTGGGTGTGCTGGGCGTGGGCACGCTGGGCTTTGCCGCGCTGCTGCTGGCCGTGGGGCGCGACCTGAAGCTCGGGCTGATCGCCGTGGGCGGTTTTGCCGGCGCGGTGTTGCTGTTTGCCGTGCTGGGCTGGGGGGCGGTGCGGCTTTTGCGCGCGTGGGTGCGCACGGCCACAGCGCCGCGCTGGTGGATTTTGGCCGTGCGCCAGCTCGCGGCGCGCCCCGCTTATACGGTGGTGCAAATCAGCAGTTTGGCGGTGGGGCTGCTGGCGCTGGTGCTGCTGGTGTTGTTGCGCACCGACCTCATCAGCAGCTGGCGTCAGGCCACGCCGCCCGATGCGCCCAACCGCTTCGTGATCAACATCCTGCCCGAGCAGGCGCAGGCGTTTCGCGCGCGGCTGCATGCGGCCGGCGTGCGCCAGTACGACTGGTACCCCATGGTGCGCGGGCGGCTCGTGGCCATCAACGGCCAGCCCGTGGGCTCGGACAGCTTCACCGAAGACCGCGCCAGGCAGCTCGTCGAGCGCGAGTTCAACCTCTCGTACACGAGCCGCTTGCCCGCGCACAACGTCTTGGTCGCGGGCCGCTGGGTGGCGCAGGAGGCGGGCGCGATCAGCGTGGAGGAAGGACTCGCCAAGACCCTGGGGCTGCAGTTGGGCGACCGGCTGCGCTTCGACATGGCCGGCGTGCAGAATGAGGCGCGCATCACGAGCGTGCGCAAGGTCGATTGGAGTTCGATGCGCGCGAATTTTTTCGTGCTCTACCCGCTCGATCAGCTGGAAGGCGTGGCCGCGACCTATCTGGCCGCTTTTCGCGCGCCAGCGCTGGCGGGCTTGGACAACGCGCTCGTGCGCGAGTTTCCGAACATCACCGCCGTGGACCTGAGCCAGACGCTAGGCCAGGTGCAGCGTGTGCTCGACCAGGTGATCGCCGCGGTGGAGTTTTTGTTCGTTTTCACGCTCGCAGCCGGGCTCGTGGTGCTGTTTGCCGCAGTCTCGGCCACGCGCGAGGAACGGGCGCGCGAATTCGCCATCTTGCGCGCGCTGGGGGCGAGCGCGCGCCTGCTGCGTGCGGTGCAGCGCGCTGAGCTGCTCGGGGTGGGGCTGCTCGCCGGGCTGCTGGCGAGCGTGGCGGCGCTCGCCGTGGGTTGGGCGCTTGCGCACTACGTGTTCGACTTTGCCTGGACGGCGCCCGTCTGGGTGCCGCTGGCGGGCGCCTTGGCCGGTGCGCTGCTCGCGCTGGCGGCGGGCTGGTGGAGCTTGCGTGAGGTGCTGCGCCGCCCGGTGATGGAGACCTTGCGCCGCGCGGTGGAGTGAACGGGCGTCAAGTGCCCAAGGGGGCGGCGTGTTCCTCGGGCAGTAGCTCTTTGAGGCGTTCACGTATCGTTTGCGCGCGTTCATGGCCGGCCATCTGCACCACTTCTTCGATCAAGGCGGCGCCCACGTGGAGCATGCTTTCGACGTCGCGCGCGTTGCGCAGGGCCTCGCGGAAGGTGTCGGCCAATGCCGGGTCGCGCCGCGCAAACATGCGTTCGCACATGTCGAACAGGTACATGCGCGCCGCCGGCAGCGAGCGCAGTGCCTGCGCCGAACTTGCCGGCTTGGCCGTGGACTGCGGCACGGAGAGGGCCGGCTGTAGTTGGGCTTCGACGGCTTCGACGGCTTCGGCGATCTTTTCGGCGATCAGATAGCCTTCGGCGATGAGCTTGTCCAGCAGCTCGGCGCCCATGCCATTGTGCAAGGCGTGCAACTCGGCGGCACGCTTGCCTTCGGCCAGCAGCAGCAAGGAGCGCTCTCGCAGACTCAGGGTGCGCACGCCCGGGGAGAGCTCCAGCCGTGCTTTCTCGGTTTTGCGCAGGAACATGGCGAATGTAATCACATGTTAAAAACCCATTGCATCGTGTTTTCGTGACGTAGGGATGACATGAAGCCATGGTTGGCGGAGAGAGTGGCGGCGGGGCAGTTGCCCTGGCGAGAGCTTCACCATTCAGACCGAGCGGCTGCGCGCGAGCGGCGGGTTTTTGGCGAAGTAGCGCTGGATGCCGCGCATCAGCGCGTCGGCCAGGCGCTCCTGGTATTCGCGGCTGCGCAGGCGCGCCTCTTCGTCGGGGTTGCTGATGAAGGCGGTTTCGACGAGCACGCTGGGAATGTCGGGCGCCTTGAGCACGGCAAAGCCGGCTTGTTCCACGCGCGGCTTGTGCAGCTGGCCCACGTTGCTGATTTCGCCCAGCAGCGCGCTGCCGAGCTTGAGGCTGTCGTTGATCTGCGCCGTGGTGCTCATGTCGAGCAGGGCGCGTTGCACATGCTGGTCTCGTGCACGCACATTCAGGCCGCCGACCAGGTCGGCCTGGTTCTCTTTGTTCGCCAGCCAGCGCGCGGCGGTGCTCGAGGCGCCGCTCTGGCTCAGGGCGAACACGCTCGCGCCGCGCGCGGCTGGCGTGGTGAAGGCGTCGGCGTGGATGCTCATGAATAGGTCGGCCTGCACACGCCGCGCCTTTTCCACGCGCGTGCCCAGCGGCACGAAAAAGTCCGCGTCGCGCGTGAGAAAGGCGCGCATGGGGTTGCCGTTCACGCTCGTGGCGTTGATGCGGTCGCGCAGCAAGAAGGCGATGCGCAGCACCACGTCCTTCTCGTGCGTGCCCGCGGGGCCGCTGGCGCCGGGGTCTTCGCCGCCGTGGCCCGGGTCCAGCGCGACGATGATGATGCGGTCGGTCTGGCGCGCCGTCGCACCGGTGCTGCTGCGCGTGGGGGTGGACGGGGTGGGGGCTGCGGATGTGGCCGTGGGTGCAGTGGGCTGGGCCGCAGCGGTTGCAGGCGCTACCGCCACAGTGACAGGCGGCGCTGCGGGTGCGGGCGTCGCGGCGGGCGCTGAGGCGGGGCGGGTCGTGCGCTCGGTGATGAGCTGGCCCAGCGGGTCCGATGCGGCTTGCGCCGTCATGGCAACCGGGGGGCGCGCTGCGCTGGCGGGGGTGGCGGGTTGCAGTGGCGCTGAGGGTGGGGCAGACGGCTGACCAGCGGATGCGGTCGACGGTGTGGCAGGTTTGGCTGCCGCGGCGGCGGTCTGCCCCTGTCTTTGGGGGGCGGCCGGTGCATCGCGCAGGCGCTCGGCAATCAAGGCTTCGAGCGGGTCGACGGGCCGCGCCGGGTACAGGTCGAGCACCAGCCGGTGCTGGTACGCGGCCACGGGGGGGAGCGTGAAGACCTGCGGCTGGGCTTCTTGTTTGAGGTCTATGACCAGGCGCACCACGTTGGGCGCGTACTGGCCCACGCGGATGCCGGCGATGTTCGGGTCGTCGGCCTTGACCTTGGCCACGAGCTCGCGCAGCGCCGGGTTCAGGTCTATGCCTTCGATGTCCACCGCGAGGCGCGGCGGTGCGGTGACGAAGGTCTGCCGCGTGACGAGCGGCGCGTCGGATTCGATGGTGACGCGCGAATACTCGGGCGCGGGCCAGACGCGCACGGCCACGATGGTGGCGCCGCGCGCGATCTGCTGCACGCCCAGCAGCAGCACCAGGCTGCCAGCCTGCAGCAGCGTGCGCCGCGGGAATGGCGGCGTGGAAGAGGGCGACCGATGCGAAGGGGGCGAAGGGTGTGAAGACTTCATGGCGATGCACACAGGTCTTGCAGCAGGTGCTGCCCGATAGCGCTTGCGGCCTGCAGCGTGGCGCGCCTGCTGGTGTCGTCGATTGCTTCTATATGGATAGCTATATCCGCAGAAGGAATAAGCGCTGCAGCCTTTTCTGGCCATTCTGCGAGCTTGAGGCCGGGGGCTGCGAAGATGTCGCGAAAGCCGGCGTCTTCCCACTCGCGCGGGTCGCTGAAGCGGTAAAAATCGAAGTGCCACACCGGCAGACCCGGCAATTCGTAAGGCTCGACCACGGCGTAGGTCGGGCTTTTGATACGCCCCTGCACGCCCAGTGCGCGCAGCAGATGGCGCACCAGCGTGGTCTTGCCTGCGCCGAGTTCGCCATGCAGCGTGATGAAGACGCTGGCGTCGGGCGGCAGCGCCTGCAACTGCGCCGCAAGCTGCTGCGCGAAGGCGGCGGTGTCGTCCTCGGTGCGCCAGAGGCAGGCGAGGGCGCCGCTGTGCGCTGCAGCGCCTGCCGTGCTTTCTACAATCCGCTCGGTATGGGGTGTGACAGTCAAATCGTTCCTCGAATCCAGACGTGGGGCCGCGAGCTGGGATTTTCCCAAATCGGCGTGGCGGGCGTCGATTTGTCCGCGTCCGAGTCCGGGTTAGTGCAATGGCTCGCGCAAGGGTTCCACGGCACGATGGACTATATGGCGGCGCATGGCTTGAAGCGTGCCCGCCCGGCCGAGCTGGTGCCGGGCACGGTGAGCGTGATTACGGCGCGCATGGATTATCTGCCGCGCGCGGAAGCAGGCGGGTTGTCTGTGCAGGGCAATGAGGGAAAGGATGGCGCTGAGGGCGATCAGGACTGGCGCACCGTCGAATGGGCGCGCCTGGCACGGCCGCAGGAGGGCGTGGTCTCGCTCTATGCGCGTGGGCGCGACTACCACAAGGTGCTGCGCGCGCGCCTGCAAAAGCTCTGTGACCGCATCGCCGCGGCCGTAGGGCCGTTTGGCCACCGCGTGTTCACCGATTCGGCGCCGGTGCTCGAGGCCGCGCTGGCCGAGCGCAGTGGCCTGGGCTGGCGCGGCAAGCACACACTTGTGATCGACCGCGCCGCGGGTTCGATGTTTTTCCTCGGCGAGATTTATACCGATCTGGCGCTTGAACCCACACAGCCCGTGCCTGAGCACTGCGGAAGTTGTAGCGCCTGTCTGAGCGCCTGCCCCACGGGGGCGATCGTCGCGCCCTACCGGCTGGACGCACGGCGCTGCATTTCCTACCTGACCATAGAACACCCGGGCGCGATCCCGATCGAACTGCGCCCGTTGCTGGGCAACCGCATTTACGGCTGCGACGATTGCCAGCTTGTCTGCCCCTGGAACAAGTTTGCCCGGCGCAGCAACCTGCCAGACTTCGACGCGCGCGCCGAGCTCACGGGGCAGCGGCTGGTGTCGCTCTTCGCCTGGGACGAAGCCACGTTTTTGCGCCGTACCGAAGGCTCACCGATCCGCCGCATCGGGCACGAGCGCTGGCTGCGCAACATCGCGGTGGCGCTGGGCAATGCGCTGCGCAGCCGCACAGACGCATTGCCGGGTGAGGAACAGGCCGCGATGCGCGCGGCGCTGCAGGCACGCTCTGGCCACGCAAGCCCGCTGGTGCGCGAACACGTGGTCTGGGCGCTCGCGCAGGGCGGTTGAGAGCTGAATCCAAAGTCAAGCCCCGCGCAGCACGCCGAGCGCAAACGGCAGGCTCAGCGTGCCGAGCAGGGTGGACAGCGTCACCAGTCCGGCCACGTAAGCCCCGTTGTAGCCCATGCGCGCGGCCAGCACGTAGCAGGTGGAGGCTGTGGGCAGGGCCGTGAAGGCGAGCAGTATCGTGGTTTGCAGCGCGTCCAGCCCCCACAGGCGCGCAAGCACGCTGGCTATCAGCGGCTGCAGCAGGTGGCGTATGCCCAGCACCCCGGCAGCGAGCAGCTTGCCGCGGTGCAACAGGCCCAGCTGCATGCCCGCGCCCGCCGACATCAGCCCGAGCGCAAGCGAGGCCGCGCCGACGCGGCCGACGGCGGGCTCCAGCCAGGTGGGAATGCGCAAGCCGAGCAGATTGGCCGTGAGCCCGGTGACGGTGGCGATGATCAGCGGGTTGCGCAGCAGTTCGCGCACGAAGCCGCGCTCGCCATGCCGCGCCATGGGCCAAACCGCGGCCACGTTGAAAATCGGCACGCACACGCCGATCAGCACGGCGATCAACAGCACCCCTTGCGTTCCGGCCAGGCGCTCGGCCAGGGCCAGGCCGATGAAGGAGTTGAAGCGAAACGCCACCTGCGCGCTCGCCGCGTGGTCGCGCCGGGGGATATGGCGCCCGAGCCAGGGCCAGTGCGGCAGGCTGTAGGCCAGCGCGATGCCCGCGAGCCCCGAAAGCACCCCCGCCGCGAGCAGGTTGGCGGTGGCGTGCAGCTCGATCGGGCTTTTGAGGATGGAGTGAAACAGCAGCACCGGAAAGAGCAGGTAATACACACCAGGCTCTCCACGGGCTGCCAGATGGAGCGGTCGAGCGCCGTGAAGCGGCACAGCAGGTAGCCGAACAGAATCAGCGAAAAGTCGGGGAAAAGCAGCTGTGCGTAGTTCACGGCTTGAGGATACCGTGGAGAGCGCCCCGCGAAATGGCGCAGTGATCGGGGGCACAGGGAGCAGCCCGGTGGGCCTGGGTTCAGGCTCGGGCTCAACCGCACCGCTGCAAAAGCGCGTCCAACGCTTTTTGTACGGCACCAAAGCCCACCCGCTCCTGCTCGAGCCGCAGCCGGGTTTGCAGGCGGTCGCCGCGCAGGTCCTCGTACACGGCAGCTTCCTCGGCGGTGAGGCGTGTGAGGTCGTGGTGGATGGGGTCGGTTTCTTCGCCCCAGTGCGCACGGTGCGCAAGCAGCGTTTGCCTGTCCATCAGGAACGAGCCCACCTGCGGGAAGTGGGCGCGCAACTGGTCGAGGATGGCAAAGCCGTGCGTGTCTATGTCGCCCCAGTAGTGCAGCCGGCAGCCGTGCAACCAGGTGGCCTGCGCGAGCGCCTCCCAGCCGTAACCGGCACCGAACACCACGAGGGCGCGGGGTGCCCGCGGAAAGGCGAGAAAGTTGGTTTCATTTTCGGTGATGAACACGTGCTCCACCGAGAGGGCGAGGCGGGCAAAGTTCACCGCGTCGAGCGTGATGTCGGGCAGAGGGTCGGCTTCGCCAAGACCGGGCAGGCTTGGCAGCGCCGGATCGAGCAGGCGAAAGCGAATGCGCGCGGGTTTGTCCAGAAAGCCGAAGCGGCGCGCAAAGCCGGCGACGCCGATGGCGCGCGCGTCGATGGCCGCAGGCGGCAGGGCAAGATCGAGCAGTTCGGCGAGCACGCTGCGGTGCGCTTCGATGAATTTGCTGTCCACGCCCGGTGCATCGACCTGGCGCAGATACACGCCGGGGCGCGGGTTCGACTCGAGCCATGCGACCACGGCCAGCAGGTGCTCCCAGCGGTCGGCCAGCTCCAGCGCCTGCAGCGGGCGGCGGGACAGCCAAGGCAGCAGCGGGGGCTGTACGCGCGCCGTGTGCTGCCACAGTGCCTGAAAGCGCTGGGCTTGGCGCGCCTTGCCGATCAGGGCCAGGGCGTCGTCCAGCGTGTCTATCCACACGGCGGCCGGCAGGCGCTGTGCGCCTTGTACCCGGTGTTTGACCTCGCGCCACTCGATGCGCACGTGCGGCGTGTCGGCCAGGGCGCGCAGCCACGCGCGCACGGCCTCGAAGCGCTCGGTCAGATCGGCGGCACCGGGGGCTTTCAGCGCCAGGCGCAGCGGCCAGGCAATGCCGTCTGCCACCGCAGCGCGCAGCAGGTCGCCGCGCTGCCACAGCCGCTCGAGCTGCGCGCGCAGCTCGGCGGGCGTGCTCCAGCTCATGGCACGGCCGCGCGCGGCGCGGGCGCGGCTTCGGCGCTCGTCTTCTGAGCGCGGTATTCCTCGATCGTCAGGCAGCGCAGGCGCGAGTCGCGCCCGCCCTCGTTGTGGACGAAGCCGACGCTGGCCACGTAGGGCTCGATGATGTGGATCTTCTGCAGCGGCGTGACGATCAGCAGCTGCAGGTTGAGCTGCTGGAACAGGCGCAGCCCGTACTGCGCGGACTCGTCCGAGCCGCGCCCGAAGGCCTCGTCGATCACCACGAAGCGGAAACTGCGCGAACGCACCGCGCCCCATTCCAGCCCGAACTGGTAGGCCAGGCTCGCGGCCAGCACGGTGTAGGCGAGTTTTTCTTTCTGCCCACCCGACTTGCCGCCCGAGTCGGTGTAGTGCTCGTACTCGGCGCCGTCGGCGCGCCAGCGCTCGCTGGCCGAAAACAAAAACCAGTTGCGCACGTCGGTGACCTTGGCTGTCCAGCGCCGGTCGGCGTCCGCAAGCCCTTCCCGGCCCCGGAAGCGATCGATGATGGCCTTGACCTGCAGGAATTTGGCCTCCGAATACTGCTCGTCGGCCGAGCCGCTGAGCGTGCCCTCTGTGCAGGCCCGCAAGTCCTGCTGAAAGTCGCGCACTTCGGCGTCCGGGCTGGGCTGCGCGATGAGCTTGATGAAACGTCCGGGGTTGTAGTCGATGGCGGCGAGCGACTGGTTGATGCGCTCGACGCGCTCCTTGATGGTCTCCCGCTCGCGCGCCAGCTGGGCGTTGAAGTTGGCGATCTCGTTGATGGTGTTGACGTTGAGCAGCTCTTTGAAGCGCGCCTCGAAGCGCGGCAGGTCGTCGCCCTTCAGGCCGGCGAGCATGCGCTCGTACTCTGGCAGCGCCGCTAGGCTCACGTCCATCTCGACCGTCTCGGCCTTGAACGCCTCCTTGAAGCCGCGCATGGCATTGACGATGCGCTCGGCAAGGCGCGCCAGGCGCTTGTCCTCCGCGTCGATGCGCTCCTGCAGCCATTTGCGCACCTCCTGCTCGCGGTTGTCGCAGGATTCGACCGTGAGTTGATGCTCGCCCAGCGCCTGCGCACGCCAGCCGTCCAGACGCTCGATCTGCGCCGCGGTCAGCGGCGCGTCGGCCCAAACGGTGCGGGCCTGATCGCGCGCCGTTTGCGCCGCTTCTTGCCTGGTGGCGACCGCGGCGCGCCGGTCGCGGACGGCGTCGCGCTGGCGTTCCACCTCCGCGAGTCGCCCGTGCGCCGCCTCGAGCTGACGGGTGAGTTCTTGCAAAGTGTCGGATGCGGCCTCGAGCCGCGCGCGCTCCTCGGCGAGTGCGGCGATTTGGCGGGCCAGGCCCATCCAGTCGATGTCGGCAAAGCGGGTGAACTCCTCCAGCCGCGCGAGCGTCTCCAGCCGACCCTGCAGTTCCGCGCGCGCTTGGCCGATCTCGCCGATACGCTGCCCGAGCGCGGCCAGCTTGTGTTCGAGCCGCTCTCGCTGGTCGCGCAAGGCGCGCAGCTTGTCGGAGTTGCTCCAGCCGAGCACGTAGCGGCTCTTGTCGTCGATGCGGCTGCGGTCGTCCTTCTCGTGGCGTCCGCTCGGGTCCTTGATCTGACCGGCGCGCGTGATGGCGCGCGCCTCGCGACGAAACTGCTCGCCCGTCTCACAGCAGGCCACGTCGAAGCGCTGGCGCAGCTCCTGCTCCAGCCACTCGTAGTGCGGCGAATCCGGCTTGATGACGAGTTTGCGCACCAGCGACTGCGGATGCAGGGCCGCACCCTGGGCCGCCTTTCGCGGCCGCACATGGAAGTACACCAGCCGCGCGCCCAGGTGCTGGCGGTCCACCCAGTCGGCCACGGCCCGGTAGTGCGCATCCGGCACCAGCAGCGACAGACCGAAGCCGCGCAGCAACCGCTCGGCGGCGCCTTCCCAGTCGCGCTCGTCATCGCGCACCTGGATCAGCTCGCCGGCGAACGGCAGTTCATCCTCACCGATCGAGAGGGCCGCACACAGCGCGTCGCGGATGCGCACCTGGGCGGCGTCGATATTGCTCTTGCGCCGCTCGAGACTGTCGATCTCGTCGGACAAGGCGGCGTGCTCTTCGCGGCCCTTGCGGAAGGCGAAGTCCTCCTCGCTCGTGCGGTTGTCGAGGTCGGCGATGCGCTCGCGCAAATCCTCGGCACGCTGGGCAATGCTCTGCTGCACGGCGAGAAAGCCGGCCTCATCGGCCGGCGCCGCCTCGTCGATGCGCGCCAGCAGTGCCTGGAATCGGTCCGACTTTTTCTGGCGCTGTTCCTTGTCCTGTTCCAGACGGCGAATCTCTGCCGCCAGCTGCTCCAGGCGGTCGCCGCCGTTGTCGCGCAGGGCCCGCTCCAGGCGGGCGACTTCCAGCCGTTCACTTTCGCGCTGCGCGTCCAGATGCTCGATCTGCGCGTCGAGCCGGGCGGCATCCTGCGCCAGCAGGCCGAGGCGGCGGTCCAGCAGCTCACCCTTGAGCCGGGCGAAGTACGGCCGAAGCTGGTCGCGCGCCTCACGCCAGCCTTGGATCTCGGTGACCAGCGCCTGATGGCGGCGGCCGTCCTCCACCAGTGGCGTGAGCAGCTCGACCTGCCGCTTGGCCTTGAGCACGGCCTGATGCGCGCGGTCGAGGTCGTCGAAGTGGCGGATCAGCGCCTCGATGCGTTGCCCCGAGTCGAAGGGCTCCAGCATGTGGCTGCGCACGAAGTCGGTGAGGTTGCCTACCGACTTCATAGAGACGGTCTGGTGGAACAGCTCCAGCGCCTGCTCGTGCTCGATGCCAAAGCGCCGGCGAAACCAGGCGCCGTAGGGCGGGAAGCTGTCGAACAGCTCGCAGCCCGCGCCGCGCAGCTTCTTGCGCAGGGCGGTAATGTCACTGCCAAAGCCGCTGAAGTCGTCGGCGATGGAGAGTGCCCGCTCGGCCGCCACGAACAGGCGCGCGGGCTGGCCCTGCGGGTCCTTCAGCCAGAACACCTGCGCCAGCGTCACGGCCTGGTCGTAGCCCTCGTTGCGGAAGACGCCCAGGATCACCGAATAGCTCGACGCATCGCGCAGCGCCACTGGGCGGGCAGTGCCGGTGACCTCGTTGCGCTCGCTCTTGTAGTGGCCCAGCACGTAGGAGCGCAGCGAGCGTTCGCGGCTCTCGGCACCTGCGGCCTTGTTGTAGGCGACACGCTGCGGCGGCACCAGCAGCGTGGTAATGGCATCGACCAGCGTGGACTTTCCCGAGCCGATGTCGCCGGTGAGCAGGCCGTTGTGCCCGTCGAGTTCCAGGCGCCAGACCCGCTGGTCGAAGGTGCCCCAGTTCAGCACTTCGAGCCGTTGCAGCCGAAAGCCCACGCGGCTGTCGTCGCCCACGAAGTCCAGGGCAAGTGTCGGTGCCTCAGACATCGGCATTCTCCCGCGCAGGTGCGCGCGCTGCGCCCGGCGCCTTGGCGTCTGACAGCGCCGTGCGGTAGCCGGCCAGGCGCGCCTCGAAATCGGCCAGCCACTGTGCATCAACGAAAGCTTTCAGGATGCGCCGCACCTCGTAGTGGGCGGGGCTTTGCGCGGCAGGCGACGTGCTCGCGCCGGTGGACTTCAGCCGGCGCAAAAAACCCAGATCGGCCACCTTGGCGATGGTTGCATCCACCTGGTCGATCAGACGTGCCTCGTTGCTGCCCTCGGGCAGGAACACGCGCAGCAGTTCGGCGATCTCCTCGCGCGAGAGCACCAGCCGGGTGCCCACGCCCTCGCCGCCGTCGGCATCGAACTCGGCCAGACGCTTTCTGAGCAGCGCCAGCATCAGGCTCACGGGGTAAGAAAGTGGTCGGCGCGCGACCAGGCGCGGCAGACGCGGCGCGCCGTCGGATTCGTCTGCCTCGGGGCGGCTTTTGAGAAAGGCGTGGCCCTCGGCCTCGTCGAGTACCAGCTCGAGCAACAGCACGGCGGCCTGCTCGCGCACCCGCGCCTGAAGGCGCAAAAGGCTGACCCACAGGCGCTCGTCGTCGTCGCGGTAAAGCACGCCTTTGAGCAGGTGGATCATGAGCTGCGACAGCTCGGGCACGAGCGGCGGAACAGTCTCGGGCGCGGTTTCCGCAGCGTCAGGGGGAGGCCAGGTTTCAGACAGGGGCATGGCGATTTCGGGCATGGTTCAGCGCGCAAAGATCACGCGCGGCAGTCGCGCCTGGCGCAGCACCGGCGCGCCGTCCGCGCCGCGGGCCTGCCAGCGGATGGGTTCGATTACGGCCTCGTCCACCACCGCGTGCAGGCCCTCCAGGGCTTCGCTGCCTGCGCCGGCGTGCGCGAGTTCCAGATAGGCTACGAGTTCGGCCAAGCCCTGCTGCAGCGGCGCGGCGTCCAGCAGCTCGTGCAGGGTGACCTGCGGCTGGCGGCGCAGCGCGTGGCGCACGGTGGCGCGCAGGCGCGCCTTGTCCACCACGATCTGATCGAACAGGCGGGCGGTGTCGATGTCGTCCGCGCCTGCTTCAAGCGCAAGGTCTGCCAGACGCGGTTTCAGGCTCGGCGTGAACAGCGGCCGCTCGAGCGGCAGCTCCACGTCTGCGCCCATGGCGGCTATCTCCATCACCGCGCCGGCCGGGACGGCATCGCGCAGCGCAAGGGCGTGGCGCTCGATGCCGTGCAGCACATCGAGGATGCGGCGGTGTTCGAGAAACGCGCGGTCGTCCAGAAAGCGGCGCAACTGCTGCGACAGCTGTGCCACGGTGCGCTGCGTGTGCTCGCCGGCTTCGAGCCAGTCGTGGTGCACGCGGCGCGTGCGCGGGTCGGGCGCAAGCTGAGCCACGGCAGGCAGCGCCAGCACCTGATCCAGCCGCTCGGACAGTTCCTCCTGCCGACGGCTGGACATGAGAAAGTCCCAGAAGGCGCGAAAGCTGCGGCCCTGGTCGGAGTCCCCGATCGCATCGCGCTCGCCCATGATCTCGTCGAGCAGCGCGCCCTTGGCGCCTTCCCACAGGGCGATCTTCTCGCGCACCTTGCGGTCGAGCCGGCGGAAGTTGTGTTCGACCTCGCGAAAGTCCGCCAGCAGCTCGCGCGCCAGTTGCTGGAACTGCTGAAAGCGGTCCTTGACCGCCGTGTCGTCCAGCAGCGGCACGTCGCCAGCCAGCACGCGGGCGATCTCGGCGTCGAGCGCGTCGCGCTTCTTGCGCAGGTCGGCGAGCCGCTTGGCAGGGTCGGCCTCGGTGCCGGCGCTGATCTGCTCCAGCAGCGCGAACAGCGTCAGCAATCGCGATTCGGTGCCGACGAACGGCCGCTCGGTCAATGACAGCAGCCAGGCGATGGCCTTCTCGGTGGCCGGCGTCAGGTCGAACTGCGCCTCGTCCGTGCCCGGCTTGTAGAACTTGCGCAGCCAGCCCTTGTCGGGCGCGGCCCAGTCGTTGAGATACTCCGGCGCGCCCCTGGGGTACGCCTCCGGCCCCAGCTGCTCGCGCAGGGCGAACAGCTCGTCCTCCAGGGCTTCGGCCAAATCGGCTTCGCTCATCACCCGCACGTTCGGCGCCACGAACACCCGGTGCAAAAAGCACGCCACCAGCGGCGCGTGCTTTGATCCCAACAGACGCCAGGCCGGGTGGCGGTCGCGCAGGATGGAGAGGGTGGCGTGGTCCATGGGTTTGCAGCGTGTTTCCGTGGATGCGAGACGACGGTGGCCGGTGGCGCCAGTCCGTGGGCTTTCGTGCCGCCGGCATTTTCGGGCACGGTGTAGGCGGGCGCGCGAGCAAGGGTGCCGCTCAGCCAGCGTCCACCGCCTCGAAGAGCGCTTGCATCTGCGCCTGCATCTGCTGCAGGCGCTGGCGCAGGTCGGCGACTTCTTCGATCAAGTCCACGGTGAGTGCGGCCAGCTGCGGGTCGGCGTCGAAGCTGCGCTCGAGCTGCGCGAGGCGGCGCGCGCGCAGCAGCGCGGCGCCGGCGAAGTGCCATTGGCCTTGCTGCGCGTGCGCGGGCAGCAGGCCGGCTTCGAGGCGCTCCAGCACCCAGTCGGGGCCCATGCGGCAGCTGCGCGCGAGCTCTTCGAGGCTCAGCCAGACGCCATCGTCGAGCAGCTCTGCAGACAGGGCTTGCAACACGGTGGCATGGGTGGGCAGGCGGGAAGTCGTGCTCATGTTCAGGCTCCTTGGCGGGGGTTGAAGCGGGGGAAGGTTTGGGCGAAGGCTGTGTAGGCGGCGCGCTCGGCCTCGGTGCGTGCGGGTGGCAGCGCGACGTTCAGCTCCAGGTACAGGTCGCCCGGCGGGTTACCCGGGATGCCGCGCCCTTTGAGCCGCAGCTTGCGCCCTGGCCTGGAGCCTGCGGGCACCTTGACTTCGACCGTGCCCGAGGGCGTGGCGACTTCGATGCTCGCGCCGAGCTCGGCCTCCCACGGCGCCACGGGCACTTGCTGGTAAACGTCGCGGCCTTCGGCGCGCCAGCGCGGGTCGGGCTTGAAGTGCACTTCGAGGAACAGGTCGCCCGCCGCTCCGCCGCCTGTGCCCGGTGCGCCCTGGCCCGGCACGCGAATGAGCTGGCCTTCACGCACGCCCTTGGGGATTTTGACCTGCAGCGTGCGCTCTTCCTGCACCAGATGGCCCTGGGCGTCGAGCCGGCCGCCGTGCAGCGAGAGCATGCGCTCGGCGCCCTGGTAGGCGTCGAGCAGGTCGAGCTCGATCTTGGCGTGGTGGTCGCTGCCGCGCTGCGCGGCGCTGCCGAAGCCGTGGCGCGCGCCGTGTGCGCCGTGGGCCGTGCGCCCCTGGCGAGCTGCGCGGCCAAAGAGCTGCTCGAAGAAGTCGCTGAAATCGCCCGCGTAGCCGTCGCCCCCGCCGAGGTCGGAGAATTCGAAGCCCGCGTCCCAGTTCGGCGGCGGGCGGAAGTCGTGCCCCGGCCCTTGCGCGGCTTGCTGGCGCAGGGCGTCGTAGGCCGCGCGCTTTTCGGGGTCGCAGAGCACGGTGTTGGCCTCGTTCACCTCGCTCATGCGCTGCGCGGCGTCGGGCTCCTTGCTCACGTCGGGGTGGTACTTGCGCGCCAGCTTGCGGTAGGCCTTTTTGACCTCATCGGCCGTGGCCGTCGGTTCGACGCCAAGGATCTTGTAATAGTCTTTGAACTCCATGCATAAGCTCCTGAGGAAGGGGATTGCAAGGCAGCCTGCGGTGAGCGGGCTGGGCGCGTCCAGGCCGTCAATCTTGGCACGGTGCGCCTCAAGCGGCCGAGATCGCCTTGCAGCGTCTTCTTTATATGGGATGGGGGGCGAGGTTTGTCAACGAAGCGGCGGCGCGGCTGGGCATGGGGCTTGTTCCCTGCCGAAGTAGGGTCTTATGCGCTTGCACCATCCACAAAAACACGCAACTCACCCGGCGCCATGGGTGTCCAGGTCTCGTCGGTGGTGAGCGGGGCCGTGACGACGAGGGCCACGCGGTCGTTGGGCTGGGTGTGCGCGGAAAAGTCCACGCTCAGGTCTTCGTCGCTCAGGTGCGCCTGCGTGAAGGGGTGGCGGCGTTCGAGATAGTGCAGCTGCGTGGAGGCGTGCGCCCACAGTGCCTGGCCGTTGGAGAGCAGAAAGTTGAAGGTGCCGTGCGGCGCCACGCGCGCAGCCAGTTCGCGCAGGGTGAGCGTGAGCTCGGCGACGCTGGGCACGCCCGCGTGCGACTTGGCGAGCTCCTGCATGATCCAGCAGAACACATGCTCGCTGTCGGTGCTGCCTACGGGGTGAAAGTGCGCGTGCAGGCGCGGGCGAAAGTCTTTCAGGTCGCCGTTGTGCGCGAACACCCAGTAGCGCCCCCAGAGCTCGCGCACGAAGGGGTGGCAGTTTTCCAGCGCCACCCGGCCCTGCGTGGCCTTGCGGATGTGGGCAATGACGTTGCAACTATGAATAGGGTAGCGCCGCAGCAAGTCGGCCAGCGGTGAATCGACCGCGCGCTGCGGGTCCACGAAGTGGCGCAGGCCCTTGTCCTCGAAAAATGCGATGCCCCAGCCGTCCGCGTGCTGGTCGGTGCGCCCGCCGCGCTGCGTGAAGCCGGTGAAGCTGAAGTTCAGGTCGGTGGGCGTATTGGCATTCATGCCGAGCAGCTGGCACATGGGTGGCGGGTGGAAAAAACCAAAACCGAAGAAAGGGCGCGGCGCAAGGCGATGGCGCCGAAGCCGGGAAAGTGCGGGCTATGATAAGTTGCACCCCGCGTTGGAGTTGGAATTAGACGCCGTCAAGAAAAACGGCCTGCCGCACACTCGGGGCACAGGCAGACCTTCCCGCGCTGTGCGGCAGGAACGGCGGCCAGTGCCTCGGGCGCGATGCTTGCCGTCATGCACCAGCAGTTTTGTGTGCCGGTTCGTGCCGCCTGCGCACACTGGTTGGGGCGGCCGCAGCAGGGGCAGGCGCCTGGGTCGGTGGTCGTGTTCGATGGTGGTCGTGGGGCTGTCGGCATGCGCGGCAAGTGTAGGTGATGGTTGGTGTCTGGGGCGCAAACCGCACCCCATTTTGATAGCTTGCTGTGCAGACTGCAGCAGCAGTAGAGGCCTTTTTTTATGGAAAACACAATTCCCGAAAACGTCACGACGGCCTTCGAATGGCTGGGCGGTGAGGACAAGGTGCGCGCGCTGGTCGAGCGCTTTTACGACCTCATGGACCTGGAGCCGGCCTACGCGCAGTTGCGTGCCGTGCATGGCAGCGACCTGGGCAGCGCGCGGCAAAAGCTGTTCTGGTTTTTGTGCGGCTGGCTTGGCGGCCCGGCGTATTACACCGAGCGCTTCGGCCATCCGCGCCTGCGTGCGCGCCACCTGCCCTTTGCCATTGGCATCAAAGAGCGCGACCAGTGGGTTGCCTGCATGGACCAGGCCATGCGCGAAACCGGCGTGCCCGAGGCGCTGCGCGCGCGTTTGCATGAGAGCTTCATGAATACGGCCGACTGGATGCGCAACAAAGGCGGGTGATGCGTCGCGCATGTGCTTGTGCGCTGCCGCGGCGCTATGGCAAGCTTAGAGCCTGCTGAAATAGGCTCTTGTTATTTCTTTTCCGTTTTTTTCAGGAGAAAGCCCGTGAACCAGCCCGCAAACGATTCCGCCGCCGCACCCAGAGCCATCAAGTATTACTGGGAAGACCTGCCCGTGGGCACGATGCTCGACCTTGGCAGCGTCACACCCTCGCGCGCGGAAATCATCGCGTTCGCCCAGCAGTACGATCCACAGCCCTTTCACCTCGACGATGCTGCGGCGGCGCAATCGATGTTCGGCAAGCTCTGCGCGAGCGGCTGGCACACCTGCAGCATGGCGATGCGGCTCACCGTCGATCACTTTCTGGGCCAGGCTGCGGGTCAGGGCTCGCCGGGGCTGGACAATCTGCGCTGGCTCAAACCGGTGTTCCCCGGCGACACGCTCTCACTGCGCCTGCACATCATCGGGGCGCGCCCCATGGGCTCGCGCCCCGAGATCGGCCTGACGCGCGCCAAGTGGGAGATGTTCAATCAGCACAATGAAATGGCGTTGACCATGGAAGGCTCGTTCATGTTCCGGCGGCGCGCGCCGGGTGCCGCTGCATGATTTGACTTTTGCCTGCCCTATGATGCAGCCCGGAATAGGAGGAGGGGCCATGTCAAAAGGTGCAATGATTGCCGTGGGCATCGTGGTGGTGCTCGGGGTCTGGGCGGTTGCCATTTACAACCGGCTGGTGCAGTCGCGCAACCGCATCGCCAATGCGTTTGCCCAGATCGACGTACAGCTCAAGCGGCGGCACGACCTGGTGCCCAATCTGGTCGAGGTGGCGCGCCGCTACCTGGCCCATGAGGCCGCCACGCTCGAGGCCGTGATCCAGGCGCGCGGCCGGGCGCAAAGTGCGGCGGCGGCTGCGCACGCCGCGCCTGCCAGCGCCGCCGCCATGGGCGCGCTGGCCGCGGCCGAAAATGCCTTGGGCAGCAGTCTGGGGCGCCTCATGCTGGTGGCCGAAAACTACCCCGAACTCAAAGCCGACGTGACCATGCAGTCGCTCAGCGAAGAGCTCACGAGCACCGAGAACCGCCTGGGCTTCGCGCGCCAGGCGTACAACGACCAGGTGCTCGAATTCAACGACCAGGCCACCAGGTTCCCGGCGCTCATCGTGGCCAGGTTGCTGAGCTTTCCGGTGGCGCCCATGCTCCAGTCCACGCGCAGCGAAGAAGAGCGCGCTGCGCCCAAGGTGCAGTTCTGAGCCTGTAGCCTGAGCGCAGAGCGCGCGTGGACAATCCGGGATGAATTTCTGGCAACACCAGGAGGATGCACGCAGGCGCACGCGCCGGCTGCTGCTGGCGTTTGCCCTCGCCGTGCTCGCGCTGGCCGCGGCCGTGCATGGCGCGCTGGTGCTGGCCTGGCTGGGCGTGGGCTGGATGCTGCACCTGCGCTTGCCCTTTCCGCTGGGCTTTGCGCAGGTCAACGTGGGGGTGACGCTGCTGCTGGTGCTCGGGGGCTGGCTGCTCGAGATTTCCAACCTGCGCGCTGGCGGCGTCAGGCTGGCCGAGCGCATAGGCGCGCGCGAGGCGCGGCCCGCGGTGTCGCATGCCGAGCAGCGCCTGTGCAACATCATCGACGAACTGGCCATTGCCGCGCACATGCCCCGGCCCCAGGCCATGGTGCTGCCCCGCGCCGACGTGATCAATGCCTTTGCCGCGGGCTGGGAACCTGCCGACGCCGTGGTTGCCGTGACCCAGGGCGCGCTCGACTATCTGACGCGCGAGGAACTGCAGGGCATGGTTGCGCACGAGCTGAGCCATTTGTACGAGGGCGACACCTACCTCAAGATGCAGCTCGCGGGCATGGTGCAGGGCCTCGAACTGGTGCATGGCTTTGGTGACCACTTGCGCGGCTACGGAGCGCTGGGGGTGTTTTTTGGCTCGCTGGTGATGGTCGTCGGTTTCGCTGGCTGGCTCGCAGGCCGGGTGTTCAAGGCCGCCGTCTCGCGCCAGCGTGAATACCTCGCCGACGCGCGCGCAGTGCAATGGACGCGCAGCAAGAACGGGTTGGGCGGCGTGCTGCGCAAGGTGCTGGCGCAATGGCAGGCGGCCGGGCAGGCTGCGCCGGTGTCGCACGAGCGCGTGGCCCCCATAGGGCTCGCGCACCCCGTGGTGCAGCACATGCTGCTGGTGGAGTTGCCCTCCAGGCACCTGCTCGCGCATTGGCTCGATTCGCACCCGCCGCTCGCAGAGCGCGTGCAGCGCATCTACGGCCGCAGCATGCCGCCGCTGCCCGTAGCGCCCGTTTACGAGGCCCCCGATCCACCACGCCGCCCAGCCGCCATGCCCGAGCCCGGCGCGCAGACGCTGGCGTCCAGAGTCGATCCGTTTGCGCGTCTTTGAGGGCGGTGCGCTGCAGGACGGGTTGTCAGCCGCGCCCTGCGCAGCGGCTCAGCCCTGCGCCCCTTCGATCACGAACTGCACGCGCCGCTCGCCGCGCCATTCGTTCACGTCGAGCCGGTAGGCCAGCAGCGCGCGTGCGGGCAGCGGTTCGGTGCGGCCGAACCAGATGGCATCGACCGGTTCGCCCTGGTGTTTGAGCTTGAGCGACAGGTGCTTTTCCTTGACCAGGCGCTGGCCCAGCACTTCGAGTTCTTCGCTGAACACGGGCGCGGCGAAGCCCTGGCCCCAGACTTCGCGCTGCAGCGCGTCGGCGAGTTCGGCGCGGCGGTATTCGGGCGCGAGCGGGCCGTCGGTTTCGAGCTGGCGCGTGAGCGTGGCCGGCTCCAGCCACTCCTGCGCTACCTGCGCGAATGCTTGCTCGAACCGCTCGAAATGCTCCTCGGCGATGGTGCATCCCGCGGCCATGGCGTGGCCGCCGAACCTGAGCAGTACGCCCGGATGCCGCTTGGCCACGAGGTCCAGCGCGTCGCGCAGGTGAAAGCCCGGGATGGAGCGGCCCGAGCCCTTGAGCTCATGCTCCTTGCCCGGCGCGGCGCTCGCGGCGAACACGAAGGTCGGGCGGTGCAGCTTGTCTTTGAGGCGCGAGGCCACGATGCCGACCACGCCTTCATGAAAATCCGGGTCAAACACGCTCACCGCAGGCGGCGGTGCTTCGGCGGCGTCGAACAGGTTTTCGGCGAGCGCGAAGGCCTGCGTGCGCATGTCGCCTTCGATTTCGCGGCGCTCGCGGTTGATGGCGTCCAGGGTCTGTGCGAGTTCGTCGGCGCGCGCCGGGTCGTCGGTCAACAGGCATTCGATGCCCAGCGTCATGTCGGCCAGGCGCCCCGCGGCGTTGATGCGCGGCCCGAGCGCAAAGCCGAAGTCGAAGGTATTGGCCGCCTGCGCCTGCCGCCCCGCCGCGCGAAAAAGCGCCGCCATGCCCGCGGGCATCTGGCCCGCGCGCACGCGCTTGAGGCCTTGCGCCACGAGGCGCCGGTTGTTCGCGTCGAGCCGCACCACGTCGGCCACGGTACCCAGCGCGACGAGCGGCAGCAGCGCGTCGAGCCGCGGCTGGCTCGCGGCGTCGAAACGCCCGCGCGCGCGCAATTCGCTGCGCAGCGCAAGCAGCACGTAAAACATCACGCCCACGCCCGCGAGCGCCTTGCTCTCGAAGCTGCAGCCGGGCTGGTTGGGGTTGACGATGGCGTCCGCGGGCGGCAGCGCGGGGCCTGGCAGGTGGTGGTCGGTGACGAGCACGGCCAGGCCCAGCGCCTTGGCGCGCGCCACGCCTTCGACGCTGGCGATGCCGTTGTCCACGGTGATGAGCATGTCGGCACCGCGCGCATGCACGCGCTCGGCAATCGGCGGCGTGAGGCCGTAGCCGTCGGTCACGCGGTCGGGCACGAGGTAATCGACGTGCCGCGCGCCCAACAGGCGCAGGCCGCGCACGCCGACGGCGCAGGCGGTGGCGCCGTCGCAGTCGTAGTCGGCCACGATGCACAGGCGCCGGTCTTGCGCGATGGCGTCGGCAAGCAGTGTTGCCGCCTGCGTGATGCCGCGCAGGCCCTCGGGCGGCAGAAGGCGCGCCAGGCCGTCGTCGAGCTCGTCCTTGCTGTGCACGCCGCGCGCCGCGTACAGGCGCGCAAGCAGCGGATGCACGCCCGCCTGCTCCAGTGCCCAGACGGCACGCGGGGGGATTTCTCTGTTAATGATTTTCATAGCGCTTTATGCAGGTCAGATAGGCGCAAAGGCCGAGAAACGCTCTGAAGGCGTTGCAGCCAATTGCGCCGTGCCGGGCCGAAGCTGAGGGCGCCATGCTCGCCACACAGCGTCAGCTGCACGGCCGCGCCGCGCTGCATTTGCGCGTGCAGTGCGGTAAGGGGCCCGGCGTCGAGCTGCTGCCAGGCGGCGGCCCAGGCGTGCCAGTCTTCGCGCAGCGCGGGCGCGCGCAGGTCTTCGGCCACGGTCAGGGTGGTGGGGGCGGCGGCCGTGGCTGCGCGGGACATGTGCCAGTCTGCCGGCAGCGCGCCCGCGCCGTGCACCCAGAAGGCGTTGACGGCCGGCAGGCCCTGCGCCTCGCGCGCAGCGTTGAAGGGGTGGGTGTAGAGCAGCATCTGCACCTCGCTGTGCAGGCGCTGCAGGCGGCGCGCGGCCTCGGAGCTCGCCAGCGGCGGCAGCCAATGGCGCACGTCGCGCCCGAGCACGCGCTCGAGCGCGGCGGTGCGCAGGTCGGCAAACAGCGCGCCTTGCGCGAGCCAGCGCGTGGGCTGTTCATAATGCAGCGTGATGCCGTCTTCGGCAAACCACGGCGCGAGGATGTCCAGCAGCGCGCGCGAGGCGGCTTCGTCGAGGCGCAGCGCGGCGGGGTCGCTGAGCGTCACGTGGTCTGCGCCTATGTGCCACAGGCACGGGGTGACGAAGGCCCAGGCTTGCGCTCCCGGCGCTTGCCCTTGTTCCACACGCCGCCAGGCCGCCCACGGAATGCGCCCGTCTTCACTGGGCAGCCCGAGCGCCTGCGCCCAGGCGCGCTCGTGCGGCATGGAGAGGCTCTGGGGCGTGCCCGCGAGTGAGGCGCCGGGCGCGAGGCGCTGCAGCAGTGCGCGCAGCATGGGCAGGTCCAGCGCTGGCAGAACCTGCGTGCAACCTGGGGCCGGGCTGAGCGCGTACGGGATGAGCAGATGCGAGGCAGCAGGCATGGGGCGATATTGTGCGGGACGGGATGCCACAATCCGCGCTGACCATGAACATTCCCTACGAGTTGGCCCTGGGCTGGCGCTACACGCGCGCGGGGCGCGCGACGCGCCGCAACGGCTTCATTTCCTTCATTTCGGGCGTTTCCATGCTGGGCATTGCGCTCGGTGTGGCGGCGCTCATCATCGTGCTGAGCGTGATGAACGGCTTTCAGCGCGACGTGCGTGACCGCATGCTCAGCGTGGTGCCGCACATCGAAATTTTTGCCCCCGGCGGCAGCGCCATGCCCGATCCGGCGCGCACCATGGCCGAGGCGCGGCGCAACCCGCAAGTCCTCGGTGCTGCGCCTTTCGTAGCGTCCCAGGCACTGCTGGCGCGCGGTGAGGACATGAAAGGCGTGATGGTGCGCGGCATAGACCCGGCGCTGGAGCCGCAGGTGACGGACCTGGCGCAGACGCTGCGCGGCAGCGCGCTGACGCAGCTCGTGCCCGGGCAGTTTCGCGTGCTGCTGGGGCACGAGCTTGCGCGCGCGCTGGGCGTGGACGTGGGCGACGTGGTGACGCTGGTTGCGCCCGCCGGCCAGGTGACGCCCGCGGGCGTGGTGCCGCGCTACAAGCAGCTCACGGTGGCGGGCACGTTTTCTTCGGGGCATTACGAATACGACTCGGCGCTGGTGTTTCTGCATATCGACGATGCCGAGCGAATTTTCCGGCTCGAAGGGCCGACGGGCGTGCGTCTCAAGCTACAAAATTTGCATCGCGCACCCGAAGTCGCGCAGGAGCTTGCGCAAACGCTCAGCGGCAATTTGCTGATCCGCGACTGGACGCAGCAAAACCGCACCTGGTTCGCCGCCGTGCAGATGGAAAAACGCATGATGTTCATCATCCTCACGCTGATCGTGGCCGTGGCGGCGTTCAACCTCGTGAGCACGCTGGTCATGGCCGTGACCGACAAGCGCGCCGACATCGCCATCCTGCGCACGCTGGGCGCAAGCCCGCGCAGCATCATGGGCGTTTTCATGGTGCAGGGGGCGCTGGTGGGCGTGATAGGCACGCTCAGCGGCCTGGTGCTGGGGCTGGCCGTGGCGCTGAACATCGACGTCATCGTGCCCGCGCTCGAACGCCTGTTCCACGCGCGCTTTTTGCCGCAGGACATCTACCTCATCAGCAAAATGCCCAGCGATCCGCAAAGCGGCGACATCGTGCCCATCGTGCTGATTTCCCTCGTGCTGGCCTTCGTCGCCACGCTGTACCCGAGCTGGCGCGCCAGCCGCATGAACCCGGCCGAGGCGCTGCGCTATGAATAAATCGGATGCACTTTCGTTTGCCCCGCCCGTGCTCGGCCAGCTGGTGCTGCAGGCCACGGGCTTGGCCAAGCGCTTCACCGAGGGGCCGCTCGACGTGCGTGTGCTGCAGGGCGTCGATCTGCAGGTGCGCGCGGGCGAGACGCTGGCCATCGTCGGCGCCTCGGGCTCGGGCAAAAGCACGCTGCTGCACCTGCTCGGCGGGCTGGACGCGCCCACGGCGGGCCGCGTCGAGCTGCTGGGGCACGACCTGGCCACACTCACACCCGAGCGCCAGGGGCAGCTGCGCAACCGCTACCTGGGCTTCATCTACCAGTTCCACCACCTGCTGCCCGAATTCAGCGCGCTCGAAAACGTCGCCATGCCGCTGCGCATCCGGCGCCAGCCCGTGGCAGCGAGCCAGCAGCAGGCGGCGCAGGTGCTGGCCGCCGTGGGCCTGCAGGAGCGCCTGCGGCACCGGCCCGCGGAGTTGTCGGGCGGCGAGCGCCAGCGCGTGGCCATCGCGCGCGCGCTCGTCATGCGCCCGGCCTGCGTGCTGGCCGACGAGCCCACCGGCAACCTGGACCGCGCCACGGCGCACACCGTGTTCGAACTCATGCTGCACCTGGCGCGCGAACAGGGCACGGCCTTCATCGTGGTCACGCACGACGAAAGCCTCGCGGCGCGCTGCGAGCGCGTGCTGCGGCTGGAGGCGGGGCGGTTAGCGCATTGAGTGGGCTGCCTCGTCCCCGCCATGGCTGTGCGGCGGCGGAGCAAAGGCGGGGCGCTCGTTGAAGTAGCCCGTATAAAGCTGGCACGCGATGCCGTGCGCCGCGCGCTGGGCCTGCTCGGCGAGGGCCGGGGGCAGGCAGCGCGCGGTGTGCTGCTGCCACAGCCGCGTCCAGGCGGCGAAATGCGCGGGTGTCAGGCCGCGCAGGGCCATGTGTTTTTTGAACACGTCGCCGCGAAAGCTTTTGCTGCCGAGCAGCACCGTGCTCCAGAAGTCCACCATGCGTGCGAGGTGTGCGTCCCAGCGGTCTTTCAACGCGCTCTCGAAAACCGGCCCGAGCAGCGGGTCCTGGCGCGCCTCGGCGTAAAAGCCGTGCACCAGGCTGCGGATGTCGGCGGTTTGCGTGGGGGGTGTGGGTGGCGAGGCGGTCGCGGACATGGTGAAAGAATTTCAATGGCAGGCGCAGCCCGGCGCGGCAGCGGCTTCGAACTGCGGGAACAGCACGTTGTTTTCGAGGTGGATGTGCGCCACCAGGTCTTCGCCGAGCTGGGCGATGCCCGCATACAGCGCGCGCCAGGTGTTGCAGGCGGCTGCAGGCGGCGTGGCGTCGTTGGTGAGCGCGGCGAGCTTTTGCAGCGCCGCGCCGTGCTCCACGTGCTCGCTGCGCATCATGCTGATCGGCTGGCCGACGAAGGGCGCGCCGCCTGCGCGCAGCATGGGGAAAAGAATTTGCTCTTCTTTTTGCATGTGTGAGAGCAATTCTGCCTCCATGGCTTCGAGCAGGTCGGCCAGGCCCGCGGGCACCTGCGGGTGCGCGCGGTGCACGGCCTCCACGCGGCGCGCCATGCGGATCAGCTCGGGCAGCTGCGCGCGGTGCACTTCATGGTAGCGCGCGAGGATGTGGTCTATGAGCGCGCCGGGCGCCGTGGCTTCGGGCAATGCGTTGCTGCGCTGCAGCGGGGCGATTTCGGCCAGCACGGCCTCGGCGTCCAGCCCTTTGCCCGCAGCGGCGCTGCGCAGGCTTTGCTGGCCGCCGCAGCAAAAATCGAGCTTGAGCCGGCGAAAGATCGCGGTCGCGCCGGGCCACTGCACGGCGATCTGGCCGATCGGCAGGTCGGCACTGAGCGCGGGAGCGCTTGCGGTGGTGGTGCTGGAGAGGGTGGCTTGCATGGATGAACTCCTAAAGATGCACGATGTGTGAATATTTTATGCCATAAAATTCATGCAATGTTCATCTTTTGCTTGACGCACCCTAAAGTTTTATGCGCCTGACCCAGTGGACCGACTACAGCCTGCGTGTGCTCATGTACTGCGCCATCCATGCCGAGCGCGCGCAGCCCGTGACCATCACCGAGATCGCCGAGGTGCATGGCATTTCGCGCAGCCACCTCATGAAGATCGTGCAGGAGCTGTCGGCGCGCGGGCTGCTCGACACCACGCGCGGACGCGGCGGCGGGGTGCGCCTGCTGCAGCCGGCGCAGGTGATCACGGTGGGCGCCGTGGCGCGCGCCACCGAGACGGATTTTGCGCTGGTGGAATGCTTCGACGCAGAGCGCAACCAGTGCCGCCTGCGCGGGCGCTGCCGCCTGCAAGGCGTGCTCGAGCAGGCGCTTGCCGCCTACCTGGCCGTGCTCGACGGCGTGACGCTGGCCGACCTGGTGGCCGAGCCGCAAGTGTGGCAGGGCGTGCAAGCCTTGCCGATGCCGTTCACGAGCGGAGCCGGTGCGGCAGGGCGGAAGGCAGATGGATGCCCTGCGGAGAAGATTTGAACCCAGATTGTCCATTAGGCGGTGCTGCGCACCTACGCGGGCGCTGGCGGACGTCTGCCGGTCATTTTGGCCGCGGCTTCGGCGTCCATGGCACCGGCTATGGACTTCTCACCCGCGACCAAACTGCCTCGCCAGCCGCCTCGCCATCATCCCGCGTCCTAATGAACAATCTGGGTTGAATGAAATTGGCCTCTAACGATTGATGGACAAGCGCTAGAAGCTATCGAAAAAGAAGCAATTCAAGGCCGCACGACTTCGAGCAATCGGTCCAGCCCGCCTTCGTCTATGGCCACGTGGGCCTGCGCGCGCACCACGGGCTTGGCGTGGTAGGCCACGGCCAGGCCCGCGGCGGCCATCATGGGCAGGTCGTTGGCGCCGTCGCCCACGGCAATGGCCTGCGCGCCTGTGCAACCCAGCTGCGCGCAGGTGGCCAGCAGGGTGTCGCGCTTCATGGCGCCATCGACGATGTCGCCCCAGGGCTGATCGACCATGCGCCCCGTGAGCTGGCCGTCTTCGACTTCGAGCACGTTGGCGCGCACATAGTCCATGCCCAGCCGTGCAGCCACGCGCTCGGCGAAAAATGTGAAGCCGCCCGAGACCAGCAAGGTTTTGAGCCCCGCAGCTTTGGCGGCGGCGATGAGTTCCTGGGCACCCGGGTTCAGGCGCAGGCGCTCGACGTAGATGCGTTCCATGTCGGCCACGCGCACCCCGCGCAGCAGGGCCACGCGCCGGCGCAGGCTCTCTTTGAAGTCGGCAATCTCGCCGCGCATGGCGGCTTCGGTGATCGCTGCGACTTCCGCCTTGCGGCCCACGGCGTCGGCGATCTCGTCCACGCATTCGATGTTGATCAGCGTGGAATCCATGTCAAAGGCGATGAGCCGGTAGTTGGCCAGACGCAGCGGCGGCTGGATGCCGCGCACGGTGAGGCCGGGGGCGAATTCGATGGCTGGGGTCATGGGCGGCGGTGAACCCAGATTGTCCATGAGGCGGTGCTGCGCACCTACGCGGGCGCTGGCGGACGTCTGCCGGTCATTTGGGCTGCGGCTTCGGCGTCCATGGCTGCGGCCATGGACTGCTCACCCGCGACCAAACTGCCTCGCCAGCCGCCTCGCCATCATCCCGCGTCCTCATGAACAACCTGGGTTGAGTGCAAAGCCGCGCATCTTACCTACGCGGCCTTGGCGTGCAGGGGATACAGGTACTGCGGCAGGTGTTCGCTGGCGGGCCGCGCACCGTGGCAAAAGCCGGCCACGCGCGTGGCGACTTCGTGCTTGCGCTTGTCCAGCGTGAGCACGTGGTAGCAGTCATCGACGAAGCAGGTTTCCACCCGACGCGCGCCGATTTCGTCGCGCACGAGGTAGGCGTTGCGGATGCTGGCCATGTCGTCTTCGGTGGAGTGCACGATCAGCGTGGGCTGCTGCACCTGCGGCAGGCAGCGGCGCGCGGCGCGGATCAGGCGCCGGCTTTGCCAGATCACGGTGGCGGGGGTTTTGAAGTGGCCCACCTTGTCGGCGGCCTGGCTGTCGCGCTTTTGCAGCACGGCCGTGACCATGGCGCGCACGCGCTCGTCCTTGATGCCGTAGGGCGGCGGCTCTTGCCAGGCAAACACGTAGCGCAGCGGGCTGTAGAGGATGAGCGGCAAAAACAGCGTCTGGCGCAGCTTGGGCATGTTCCAGCCGTCGTAGAAAAACGTGGGCGAGAGCAGCGCAAGGCCCGCCACGCGCGTGCGCTGGCGCTGCGCGAGCAGCAGGCACAGCAGCGCGCCCATCGACAGGCCCGCCACATACACCTGTGCATGGCGCTGCGCGAGCGCCTCGAAGCAGCGCTCCACGCTGTCGTACCAGTCTTCCCAGCGGCTCGCCTTGAGCGCGGCCACGCTGTCGCAGTGCCCGGCCAGTTGCGGGCAGGCCACCGACAAGCCCTGGCGCGCGAGCTGGCGGCCAAAGTCGCGCATTTCGGCCGGCGTGCCGGTCAGCCCGTGCACCAGCAGCACAGCGCTGCTGCCGCGTGGCAAATAAAAGCCGTTGGGCCCGAGCAGGGTTTGGAGTGCGGCGTCGGTCATGGGGGTCTCCTCAGCAAATCAGCCCGATAGTCCCCATGGTCATTGCGCGCCGCAGCGCTGCAGCAGTTGCTCGAACAGCGCGAGGCCCAGGTCGATTTCTGCGCGCGTGATGGTGAGGCTGGGCGCGAGGGTGAACACGTTTTTGGAGTAGCCGCCGATGTCCAGGACCAGCCCGTAGGTTTTGCCGTCGAGCGACAGGTCGCCCTTGAGCCCCTCGTTGAAGATGCGGTCGGCAAGCTGGCGGTTGGGCGTGTAGCCGTCGGCCGTGCACATTTCCATGCGCAGCGCCATGCCCATGCCGCTGACGTCGCCGATCATCTTCCAGCGCGCTTTGAGTTCCTGCAGCTTTTGCAGAAAGTAGGCGCCCTTGGCGCGCAGCTCGGGTTCGAGCTCTTTTTCCTGCGTCATGCGCAGCACTTCGAGCGCCGCGGCCGTGCCCAGCGGGTTCGATGAAAAGGTCGAGTGCGTGGAGCCGGGCGGAAAGACCTGCGGGTTGATGAGCTCTTCGCGCGCCCAGATGCCCGAGATCGGGTTGAGCCCGTTGGTGATCGCCTTGCCGAAAATGAACACGTCGGGCACGATGCCGAAGTTTTCCCACGACCAGAGCTTGCCCGTGCGGTACACGCCCATCTGGATTTCATCGACCACGAGCAGGATGTTGCGCTCCTTGAGCGTTTTGGCGAGCTTTGGAAAGTAACCCTCGGGCGGGATCACGTAGCCGCCCGTGCCCTGGATGGTTTCGACGTAGAACGCGCCATATTCGGCCTGCTTGGCCTTGTCGTCCCAGACGCCGTTGTATTCGGTCTCGAACAGCTTTTCGAATTCGTTGTGGCAATACATACCGCAGCTTTCCTGCTTCATGCCGTAGGGGCAGCGAAAGCAGTAGGGGAAGGGGATGAACTGCGCGCGGTCGGAGAAATGCCCGAAGCGGCGGCGGTAGCGGTAGCTCGAGGTGATGGCCGAGGCGCCCAGCGTGCGGCCGTGGTAGCCGCCCATGAAGGCGAACATCAAATTCTTGCCGGTGGCGTTGCGCACGATCTTGAGCGAATCCTCCACCGCCTGCGCGCCGCCCACGTTGAAGTGCACGCGGCCTTTGACGCCGTATTTTTGCTCCACGTACTGGCAGATCGTCTCGGCGAGCTCGACCTTTTCGGCGTGCAGGTACTGGCAGGCAAGCTGCGGCAGCGTGTCGATCTGGCGCTTGAGCACTTCGTTCAGGCGCGGGTTGCGGTAGCCGAAGTTCACGGCCGAATACCACATCTGCAGGTCGAGGTAGGGTGTGTTTTGTTCGTCGTAGAGGTACGAGCCTTCGCACGAGCTGAACACCTTGGGCGGGTCGGCGTAGTGCACGGTGTCGCCCCAGGAGCAGTAAAGGGCGTCTTTTTCGAGCAGGGTCAGGGGCTTTTCGGTCATCGGGGCGGGGTTTTTCATACGGAATGTGCTATCAAAAATGAAGGTCAGGACGTGGCTGGGAGGCTGACGCAGCCGTGAAACCATGAAGACGTCACGCCGCCACGGGCAAGGGCCGGGCCTGCGGCCAGCCGCGCACCACGCGCAGCACGTCGGCAAAGGTCTCGAACGGGGTGTGCGCGATCTGCTGCGCGCGGCAGTGTTCGATCAGCGAGCCCTTGGCAAAGACGATGTCGGCGCGCGCCGCCAGGCAGGCGTCGGACTTGCCGTCGCCCACGAGCACGATGGGCACAGTGGGCCCGCCGTGCTGCGCCGCAAGGTCTTGCGCCACGGCGCACTTGCACACGCCATTGCCCGCCTGGCAGCTGCTTTGGCGCAGCGGAAAGTGCAGCTCAAGCCGGTCGGGCAGGATGCGCTCGAGGTGGTTCGCGTACACGGGCAGCTCGGAGATGCCGTGGCGGCCCAGGCAGGCGTGGATGGCCTGGTCGAGCCCGTCGCTCACGATGGCCAGCGCCGCGAAACTGCGCACATGCTCGCTGAACGCGCGAAAGTTCGGGTCTATGCGCATGCTGCGGTAAAACGCCGCGAGCGTGCGGGCGTCGGCGCGCACCAGGCGGATCTGGCCCTGCATGCACTCCACGGCGCTGATGCGGTCTTGCAGCCAGGCGTCTTCCAGCTCCTGCCAGGCTGGGTCTGCGTGCTGCGCGAGCAGTTGGTCCACCGTGTCCTGCGTGGACACGGTGCCATCGAAGTCGATCACGAAAATCATTCGCTCTCCTGCGTTTCCTGTGTGTCAGGGGAGGCAGCGTAAAAAGGTCGCGCCTTCATTTGCCTGACGGCGCCAGAGCCCTGTGGCTGCGTACTGGATTGCCTTGGCGCGCCTGCGCGCGCTGCCCACAATGGCGGGGTTTTGCAACGGGAAATGTGGGCGCGCATGCAGGTCTTTTTGTTGTGGGTGGCGAACACCGTGCTCGACGCGGGCGGGCAGCTCGCCTTCAAGCGGGCGGCCGTAGAGCCCGGCGCGGCCGACGGCTGGGCGCGCTGGCGGCACATGCTCGCGCGGCCCTGGATCTGGCTGGGCGTGGTCTGCTTCGCGGGCGAGTTTTTGGTGTGGCTCGCATTCCTGTCCGTGGTGCCGCTCGCGCAGGGCGTGCTTTTGGGCATGGTCAGCATCGTGGTCGTGATGCTGGGCGGGCGCTGGCTGTTTCACGAGCACTTCACGCGCTTGCGCCTGCTGGGCATAGGGTTGATCGCCGCCGGTGTGGCCGTGGTGGGGCTGGGCTGATGTCGCTCAAGCGCTTTTATCTGCTGGGCTTTGTGGCGCTGATCGCGTTCGACACCTTTTCGCAGGTGTGCTTCAAGCTCACGGCGCTGCACGCGGCGCCGTTTGCGCCCGATGCGGCCTGGGTGCTGCGCGTGCTGCTGCAGCCCTGGGTGTACGGAGCCATCGTGGGCTACCTGGGCGCCTTCGTCACGTGGATGACGCTGCTGCGCCACGCGCCCATAGGCCCGGCGTTCGCCGCCTCGCACCTCGAAGTCATCGGCGTGATGATCCTCTCGGTGCCGGTGTTTGGCGAGGCGCTCAGCGCGCTGCAGCTGCTCGGTGCGGGGCTGATCATCGCGGGCGTGGTGTGCCTCGCGCTCGGGGAGAGCACGCATGCGCCGGCCCGGCCTTGAGCCTGGTTTTTTGCCGCGCGAGGTGCCGCCCACGGCCGGGCTGCCTTTGCGTGTTTCAGAGCTTTTTGGGCCGCTAGGAGCCTGTCGGACTTTGGGCGTCGAAAGCGAGAAGGTGCCCCAGCGTGACCAGTTTTTGCCGGATTCGCCGCCCCATAGCGGGACTATGGGGCAAGAAGACGGCAAAAAATGGGCCGCTGCGGCGCATTCGCAGCCGACGATTCCAAAGTCCGATAGGCTCCTAGTGACCGATCTACCTGCGCTGGCAGCTCAGTTTTTAGGAGTTGAAGAAGTCGGCATCAGCGCCTCTGGCAGTGCGGCGCTGGTGCTCATCCTGCAGACCTTGCGGCGCCTGCGTGCACGCCGGCAGGTCATCGTGCCGGCCTACACCTGCCCGCTCGTGGTGCTGGCGGTGGTGCAGTGCGGCCTGCAACCGGTGGTGTGCGACGTGGCGCCGGGCAGCTTCGAGCTCGATCTCGATCATCTCGCGGCGTTGTGCGGCCCCGACACGCTGGCCGTGCTGCCCACGCACCTGGGCGGGCGTGTGGCGCGGCTCGATCCGGTGCTGGCCGTGGCGCGCGCGGCGGGCGCTTTCGTCGTCGAAGACGCAGCGCAGGCCTTCGGGGCGCGCGTGCAGGCGCAGGCGTATGCTCAGGCGCTTGTGGAGGCGCCCGAAGGCACGCAAAGCGTCGGGCTGGCCGGTGATGCGGGCTTTTTCAGCTTTGCCGCGGGCAAGGGTTTGAGTTTGTACGAGGGCGGCGCCTGGCTTGCACGCGATGCCGCGCTGCGCGCCGAGATTGCCGCCACCGCGCGCCAGTTGCAGACGCCGGCCTGGGGTTTCGAGGCCTGGCGCAGCCTGCAGCTGCTGGGGCTGGCGCTGTGCTACCGGCCGCGCATGTTGCCCTACGTCTATGGCCTGCCATTGCGCCGCGCCGTGCGCCGCGGGCAGCTCGCGCAGGCCGTGGGCGACGTGTTCGACTTGCCGATTCCGCTGCACCCCGTGGGCGCGTGGCGGCGCGCGGTGGGCGCGCGGGCGCTGCGCCGGCTGCCGGCGTTTCAAGCGGCTTTGGCGCGCCAGGCGCAGCGGCGGCTGCCGCAGCTCGCGCGCCTGCCGGGCGTGACGGTGCTGGGGGTTGCGCCGGCCGACGCTGCAGGGGATGACACGGCGCAGCGCGGCACGGTGGCGGGCGATTCCGCGCAAGGCCTCTGGCCGTTTTTCATGCTGCTTTTGCCCACGCCCGCGCAGCGCGACGTGGCCCTCGCGGCGCTGTGGCCGCGCGGGCTCGGCGTGACGCGCCTGTTCATCCACGCGCTGCCCGACTACGCTTACCTGCGCCCCTGGCTACCTGCGCAGCATTGCCCTCACGCGCGCGACCTGGCCGCGCGCATGCTGACCATCAGCAACAGCCCCTGGCTGGACGATGCAGGCTTTGCGTGCATCATGGCCGAGCTCGAGCGCTGTCTAGGCTGATGTGCGCAGCCACTATCGCAGCCACTATCAGCCCCTATCCTCACCTGCACCACGAAGACGAGAATCACCATGAGAATCCTGCTGGTCGAAGACGATGCCATGCTGGCCGACGGCCTGCGCGAGGTGTTCCACCGCGCGGGCTACGCGCTGGACCACCTCACGGCGGCCGAGCCGGCCTTGCACGCACTGCGCTTGACGCCGTTCGACCTGGTGGTGGCCGACATCGGTCTGCCCGGCATCGACGGGCTCGAGATGGTGCGCCGCCTGCGCACCACGGGCAACAAGGTGCCGGTGCTGATGCTGACCGCGCGCGACGCACTCGAAGACCGCGTCAAGGGGCTCAACCTGGGTGCCGACGACTACCTGGTCAAACCCTTTGCCATGCCCGAGCTGATCGCGCGCGCGCAGGCGCTGATCCGCCGCAGCCAGGCCAATGCGCAATCGGCCCTGCGCCTGGGCGCGCTGGTGCTCGACACTGCCACGCACGAGGCCACGCTCGCCGATGCGCCGCTGCACCTCACGGGGCGCGAATGGGCCGTGCTCGAGACGCTGCTGCTGGCCGCGCCGCGCGTGGTGAGCAAAAACAAGCTCGCCGAGAGCCTGAGCGAGTGGGACAAGGAAATCACCAGCAACGCGGTGGAAATCTACGTGAGCCGCCTGCGCGCCAAGCTCGACGGCAGCGGCGTGCTGCTGCGCACCGTGCGCGGCATAGGCTACCGCCTGGAAATCGAACAAGATGCAACCGAAAAAGCGTGAAACACTGCGCAGCCGGCTCACGCGCTCGGCGCTGGTGCCGGCGCTCGTGCTGGTGGCCATCAGCGCGGTGTTCGACTATTACAACGCGCTCGATCTGGCGCAGCAGGCACAAGACAACGTGCTCTACAAGACCGCGATCGCGCTGGCCACGCGCATGACGCCCGACGAGGAGGATGAAAGCCGTGAGGCCCTGGTCAAGCACATCGACCCCGAGGCCGAAGCCCTGCTCAAGGCCGACCCCGAAGACGAGGTGCACTTCCTCGTCGTCGATGCGCAGGGCCGTTTGCTGGTCGGCGACCCGGCGCTGCTGCCGCTGCTGGCGCAGCGCGCGCCGCCCGACCTCGACGACCCCGACCCCGACTTCGACGATGCCGTGGTGGCGGGGCAGGAGGTGCGGCTGATCGACCTGCGCCACCGCGCCAAGGGCTTCGAAAACCGCGTGCTCGTGACCGAAACCAACCACAAGCGCAGCGCCAACACGCTGAGCATTCTGTTCGACACGCTGTGGCCCAACGTGCTGCTGCTCGTGGTCATGACCTGGCTCATGCGCCGCGGCATCACCCGGGCGCTGCAGCCGCTGGGCACGCTGAGCGCGGCCATCGACCAGCGCGAAATGGCCGACCTGACCCCCGTGCCGCAAGATGGCGCGCCGGCCGACATCCTGCCCTTGGTCACGGCGATCAACCGTATGCTCGAGCGCCTCGAGCGCGCCGTGGCCGAGCAGCAGGTGTTCCTCTCGGGCGCGGCGCACCAGCTGCGTACGCCGCTCGCGGGCATCCAGGCGCAGCTCGAACTCGCCGCGATGGACGCGGGCCCCGCAGTGCGCGAGCGGCTCGAACGCATGCACGCGGCGATCGACGATCTCGCGCATTGCACGCAGCAGATGCTCACGCTTGCACGCTCGTCCGAACAGGCGAGCTCGGTGCACGACTTTCACCCCGTGGACCTGGGTGAACTGCTCGAAGATGCGGCCTCGAACTGGCTCGACCACGCGCTGCGCCACGGTGTGGAACTGGACTTCGAGCTGGCCCCGGTGCAGTGCCTGGGCTCGCGCTGGATGCTGCAGGAGCTGCTGGGCAATCTGATCGACAACGCCATCAAATACAGCCCCGCAGGCGGGCGCGTGACGGTGCGCTGCGGCACCGACGCCGCGAGCGGCGCAGCCTTTTTGGAGGTCGAGGACGAGGGGCCCGGCATCCCGCCCGAAGAGCGCACGCGCGTGGGCGATCCGTACTTTCGCGGCCGCGGCGTGCAGGCCACCGGCTCGGGCCTGGGCCTGGCGATCGTGCGAGAAGTCGCCAAGCGCCACCACGCGCGCCTGCAGTTGCTCGACACTGCAAGTGGCCGCGGCATTCGCGTGCGGGTGGAGTTTGCGCGCCTGGGTTAGCGGTTTGCCTGATCGGTGTGCCCGCTTGGGCGCGGAAACACCACCGTGAAACGCGTCCCCTGCCCGTGGGGGCCGGCACCTACGTGGATGCGCGCCTCGTGGAAGGTGGCAACGCGCTGCACGATGGTCAACCCCAGCCCTGCACCGCCGGGCGGGCTGGCGGCCGGGCGGTAAAACGGCTCGAAAATGCGCGTGCGTTCTTCGGGCGGGATGCCTGGCCCCTGGTTGGAAACCATCAAGTGAACCGCGTGCGCGTCGGCGCTGAGCGCGACGTCCACCCTGGCGCCCGCAGGCGAATAGCGGATCGCGTTGTCCACCAGATTGCGCACCAGGATCGTCAAGCCCAGGGCGATGCCATGCACCGGCATTTCGCCCTCGCCATCCACGCCCAGCTCCACGTGTTTGGCCACCGCCAAAGGGGCCAGTTCGGCCACCACGTCTGTGGCGACGGCGCGCAGATCGACCCGCGCGCGCAGCGCGCCGGTGGCCTCGGGGTCGAGCCGCGTCAGCGTGAGCAGCTGCGACACCACGCGCGTGGCGCGGTCCACGCCCTGCAAGAGCTGTTGCAAGGCGTGCTCGCGCGGCGCGCCCTCGTCGGCGCGCAAGGCCAGCTGGGCCTGCGTTTTGAGTACCGCGAGCGGCGTGCGCAACTCGTGCGCGGCGTGCGAGGTGAAGCGCCGCTCGCGCGCCATGGCGGCCTGCAGGGCTTCGAGCAGTTGGTTGAGCGCGCCGACGACGCCGTGGATTTCCTGCGGCACCCGCGTCAGCGATATGGGCGTGAGCTGCGCGGGCGTGCGGTGCACGATTTCGCACTCGGTCTGCGCGAGCGGCGCGAGGCCGCGCCGTATGCCCACCCAGACCAGCACCGCGAGCACGGGCAGCGCCAGGGCCAGCGGCCCCACGAGCTCGCCCAGCACATGCCGCACCAGGGCGACGCGCCCGGCCATGGGTTCGCCCACATACACCGTGATGAGCCCCGAAGGGTGCGCCTGCTGCAACACGCGCCAGGGTGTGCCCTGCAGCATGACGCTGGCGAAGCCGGGGGCATCGCTGAAGCGCTCCTGCGGCGCTGCGGAAGAGCGCACCAGCAGGCGCCCGCGGTACCACAGCTGAAAAGCGGCCTCTCCGTCGTACAGGCGCACCAGGCGCTCGCTGAAAACTCCTTGCAACACCTTCTCTGGCGGCTCTTCTTCGTCGCTGAGCTCGTGGTAGGCCAGCCCCGTGATCACGCCCGCGATCTTGCTCAGGCGGTCATCGTAGAGGTCTTCGATCTCGGCGCGGGCGTTCCAGAACACGATGCCGATCAGCAGCAGCCATGCAAGCAAAAACACGCCCAGCATGGCCAGCGTGAGGCGGCGGCGGATCGAAATCATGGGGTAGGCTGGGGAACTTGCAGTGGAATCATGTAACCCACGCCGCGCACCGTGACGATGTATTCGCGCCGCAGCTTGCGGCGCAGGTGGTGCACGTGGACTTCGATGGTATTGCTGTCGATGTCGCTTTGCCAGCCGTAAAGGCCTTTCTCCATGCGCTCGCGCGTCAGCACCTTGCCCATGTTTTGCAGCAGCAGATGCAGCAAGGAAAATTCCTTGCTCGACAGATCGACCGGCTCGCCGGCCAGGTGCACCGTCCAGGCCACCGGATTGAGCACCAGATCGCCGTACTGGATCACGTTGTCCGAGCGTCCGCTTGCGCGCCGCAGCAGGGCGCGCAGGCGCGCGGCCAGCTCTTCGAGGTCGAAGGGCTTGGTCAGGTAGTCGTCGCCACCCGCGTCCAGCCCCGCGACGCGGTCGGCCACGGCGTCGCGCGCCGTCAGGATCAACACGGGCGCCGTCATGCCGATGCTGCGCGCGTAGCGCAGCACGTCGATGCCGCTGATGGCCGGCAGCCCGAGGTCGAGCACCACCAGGTCGAAGCGCTCCTTGCGCAGCGCGGCCTGGGCCGCCGCGCCGTCACGCGCCCAATCGACCGCGTAGCCCTCCTGCTGCAGCCCGGTCTGCACGGCCGCGCCCAGCATGGCGTCGTCTTCGACGAGCAGCAAACGCATGGCTTCAGTTTGCGCTGGCGCCTGTTTTTTGCGCCAAGTCTGCCAAGGCGGCCTTGATCTCTTTGCGGCGCCCTTCGTCGGCCAGTGCGCGGTCGGGGCGCGGCGGCGCGGCGAGCGCCTTTTCGAGCGCGGCCTTGGCTTCGGGGTAGGACTTTTTCTTCATCAAGAACAGGCCGTAGAAATAATTCGCGTCGATGCCGTTCGGGTCGATCGCGAGGGCTTTCTTCAGGTATTGCTCGGCTTTTTCATCGTCGCCAAAACCAAGCGGCCAGCCGGGCACCTGGAAGTACAGGCTGCCCAGCGAGGTCGGAATCGATCCGCCAAAGCCGCTCGGGTCGAGCACCTCGGCTTCGAGCAGGCGGTCGCGCGCTTCCTTGGCCAGGCCGATGGCGCGCAACTGGCTCAAGCCCTGCAAGGAGCCCGCGTAGGTGGCCAGGCAGATGGCCTCCCAGGTAAGCACGCCGGCGCGGTCTGGAAAGCGCTTTGCGGCTTCACGCGCCTGCTCGGCCAGCGCTTCGAGCGCCTTGACGCGCTCCTTGCCCTGGCGCTGGTAGTTGGCCACGGCCCATTGCTGCTGCAGGGTTCGCACGGCCTGCTCGGGCGTCGTGGCGGCCGCTATCGCCGCTGCCGCTGTCGGACTGGCTGCGGTGTCTTCGGCGTGGCCCGCAGTGGAAAGCCCCAGACACAGGGCTACCATGAGCGATGCCCCGATGGCGTGGCGTTTGGATGGCATGTTTTGCTCCTTTGCAATGGGTTACGACGTTTGCTGCTCTGGCTGCGCTTGCTGCGTGGGGTGCGGTTTGGCAAAACGCCGCACCACCTCGGCCTGCTTGCGCATGGCCCTGTCCACCAGCGCGGGCCACAGCGCATTGAGGCGCACGAACCAGGATTCGGGCCAGCCGAGCACCGCCTCGCGGGCGTCGCGGCGCATTGCGGCGAGGATTTGCTCGGCCACGGCCTCGGGCGTATCGACCGCCATCCTGGTGGCCTTGGCCATCTCGTAAACCTCGGGCGGGTTGAGTGCCGTGCGCACCGCGCGTGGGGCCACGTAAGTCACGCTGACGCCGCTGTCGGCAAGCTCGCGCCGCAGACCTTCGCTGAAGCCGCGCAGCGCAAACTTGCTCGCCGCATACACGGTGTAGCCCGGCAACGCGAGCGCACCCAGCACCGAGCCGCAAAAAACCAGCTGGCCGTCGCCGCGTGCCGTCATCTGCGGCAGCACGGCCTGCGCGAGCCACATCGCCGAGGCGCAATTGGTGCGCAGCATCTGCTCCATGGCGTCGGCGTCTTCGTCGATGAAGCAGCGAAAACTCCCCTGGCCTGCGAGGTGCACCAGCACATCGACGCCGCTGAGCGACGCCTTGGCCTGTTCGACCGCGGCGCGGCAGCCGGCCGCCGTGGCGAGATCGGCCACCACGATGCTCGCCCCCGGCAGGCCGGACGCGAGCCGCGCCAGGGCCTCGTGCCGCCGCCCGACCAGCGCCAGGCGCGCGCCCGCTGCCGCGAGGCGCTGCGCCAGCGCCGAGCCTATGCCGCCGCTCGCGCCCGTGAGCAATATCCGTCTGTTGCGCAATTCCATGGGGCCTCCTCAAAAAAAGGTTTTCATGCCTGCGGCGCCTGCAGCACGCTGCGAAACACGTCGCCATACAAACCGTACATCTGCCGCGCGCACCACAGCACCGCGCTTTGGTCGCCTGGGTCGTCGAGGCGCTCCATCAGGTGCTCGAAGTAGCCGATGTGGCTCTGGTCCAGCTCGCCGTGGCTCGTGAGGTACGAAAACGCTGCATCGGGCAGCTGCAGGGCCGATTGGATGGCCCGCGCAGCGCGCGTGGCGAGGTTGACGCTCGTGCCTTCGAGCACCAGCACCATGCCGAAAAAGCCCGCCGGGTTGCGCCGCATCACCGTGTCCCAGGCGTAGGCCACCATGCGGTCGGTGGCGAGCGCCGGCGCGCCGTGGCGCACGGCTTCGGGGTCGCCGCCGCAGGCGCGGATGTCGTCCAGCACCCATTCCTGGTGGCCGTATTCTTCGCGCACGTATTCAGCCACCGCTTCACGCAGCCATTCGAGGCGCTCCGGCAGGCGCGCGCCCACGGCCATCAGCAAGGGCACGGTGTGCTTGACGTGGTGGTAGGCCTGCGTCAAAAACGCCTGGTACGTGGCCAGGCTCACCTGGCCCGCGACGGCGGCGGAAAAGAGCGGGATCGCGAGGAATTCCGCGCGTTCGGCCTCGGTACCGGCCAGCAGTTCGGCATAAAAACCCATGTCAGAGTGCTCCTTCATCGTCAGACCATGCCTGCGCCAGCTGCGCGGCGTAGGCTTGCTGAATCTGCGGCCTGCGCAGGCGGCCGTTGGGCGTGAGCTGCCCGTTTGCTATGGAAAAAGGTGCTTGCGCCCGCACCCAGGCGTGCACTTGGGCGTAATCTGGCAGCTGGGCATTCACCGCGGCAAGCGCCTTGGCGAGCGCCGCGTCTTCCAGGCTCGTGTGCAGCACTGCGGCGTTGCGCGCACGTCCTTCGCCAAACATGGCCGCCTGCACGATGCCGGGCACCTGCGTGAGCTCGCCCTCGACCCATTCGGGGGCCACGTTGCGCCCGAAGGCCGTGATGTAAATGTCTTTCTTGCGCCCCGTGAGGAACAGGAAACCATCCTCATCAAAAGCGCCGATGTCGCCCGTGGGCCAGAAGCCGGCGTCCAGCGCTGGTGCGGCCTGCCGCAAATAGCCGGCACACACCGCCCCGCGCACCCACAGCTCGCCGTCCGCAGCCACGCGCACCTGGGCGTGCGGCAAGGGCTGGCCTACGCTGCCCATGCGCGCGGCGCCGGGCCGGTTCACGGCCACCACCGAGGCCGATTCCGACAGGCCATAACCTTCGAACACCGGCAGGCCCGCGGCCTGCGCGCGCTCGAGCAGGCGCAGCGGCACCTTGGCCCCGCCCACGGCCACGAAGTGCAGCGCTTGGGTGGGCAGGCCGCGCTGCTCGACTTGCGCCACCAGCGCGGCGAGCAGCTGCGGCGTGAGCACCACGGTGCCGGGGCGCGCGCGCTGCAGCGCCTGCCACAGCTGCGCGGCGTCCACCTCGGCCGCGCCGCGCAAACCCACGTCGGCCAGCGGCCAGAGCGCCGTCGTCATGCCCGCGAGCAAAGGGGCGTACAGGCCGGCCACGTTTTCCAGCAGCACGGCCAGCGGCAGCACGGCAAGGTGCCGGTCCTGCGCGCCGACGCCTGCGGCCCACACCAGCGACCGGGCCACCGCCTCCAGGGCCTCGCGGCGCAGCAACACGCCTTTGGGCGTGCCCGTGGTGCCCGAGGTGTAGGTCACTTTGGCAACGCCTGCCGGCAAGGGCGGCGCCGTGGGTTGCAAAGGCACGGCCCACAAGGGCACGCCGGCCACTTCGCCCAGCGCGACGATCGGCGCGCCCGTACCAAAGGCGGCGAAGGCTTGTGGCCTGTCCGTCACGACGGCTTCGACGCCGGAGTCGGCGAGCACGTGGCCCAGCTGTTGCGCCGAGAAAAACCCCGGCAGCGGCACGACGGGCACTTGCGCCGCGAGCGCCGCCAGATCGCACACGGCCCAGGCCGGTGAATTGTCGAGCGCGAGCGCGATGCCGCGCCCGCGCAGGGGCAGCAGCTTTTCCTGCCATGCGGCAACCTGCTGCGCAGCCGCAGCGAAGTCGAGCGTGAGCGCCGCGCCTTCCCACGCCGCCGCATGCGGCTGCACGCGCGCCCAGTGCTGCAAGGCGTCGATCAATGCGGACATTGGGCTCTCCGCGCGAGGTCTTGCGCACCCAGGCCGCAGCCCAGCGCCAGCCCGCGCAGCCACAGCGCAAGCAAAGGCGCCGGCACGTCGCCCACCGCCTTGCGCACCGCCATCGCGCCCTGCGGCACGGCGCCGGCCATGACCTGCGGCGCGCCGTCGTCCGCGTAGTACGTGCCCCAATCGCGCCCGCCGCCGGGCAGCCGTTCGGCCTGCGCCGGCGCCAGTGCATGCAGCTCAATGCCCAGCCGTGCAAAGGTGTTGCGCAGCTCACGCCGCGCCGTGAACACCACCCACTGCATGCCGCACGCGGCAAGAAAGGCCGTCAGCGTCACCACCAGCGCACGCGCGCCGCCGGTGATGTCCGCCGCCAGGCTGCCGACTTCGACGATGGTCTCGCGCGCTGCGCTGGCGCCGGGCAAAACGGTTTCGACCGGTGCGTCCAGGTAGTGTTCGAGAAAAAACGGCGCCTGTCCGCGCCGCAGTGCCAATGCGGCGCGCACGCGGCCGTGCGGGTCACGCAGCACCAGAAAAGGCCCCGCCGGCAAGGCGATGCGCGCGCCATAGCGCTCGAGGTAAATGGCCTGCACGAAGCGCCCCACAGCTTCGGCACCCGGCTCGTCTTTGCGCACCCAGGCCACTTCGACGAGCTCCTGCGTGGACATGGTTTCAGGTTTGCGCCGCTGAGGACACAGGGTGGTTGGCATGGTTGACCTCCGAACATCGTTGCGTTGAACCCAGATCGTTCATGAGGACGCGGGACGATGGCGAGGCGGCTGGCGAGGCAGTTTGGTCGCGGGTGAGAAGTCCATGGCCGGTGCCATGGACGCCGAAGCCGCGGCCAAAATGACCGTCAGACGTCCGCCAGTGCCCGCGTAGGTGCGAAGCACCGCCTCATGGACAATCTGGGTTGAAGGTCATGCTAGGGACGGATACTTAAGAAAAGCTTGGGGTCGGCAGCGAAAGGTGCATGTACCCAAAAATTTGGCCAAATCGCCCTCCAAGGTAGGTATATCAAGCGCTGGCAGCTATTTTGTCAATAGCTTATGCGGCTTTGCGCGAGCGCCGCGAGCAAGCTTTGATTCACCTGCGCCTGCTCCTCCTGCCAAGTCTGCAGCTGCGCCGCGCTGATGGCCGGCTGTGCGTCCAGCGCGCTGAGCCAGCGCTTCCAGCGCGTGCGGTAGGGGTGGATCGAGACCTCGCCCGTGATGTCCGAGCCCACGATACGCCCGCGCAGCGCCGCGATCACGCGCAGGGCTGCGGGCAGGTCGAAGCAGCCCTGGTCCCAGTTGGTGTGCGCCACCGTGGGGCTGAACACGTCCTTGTCTATGGAGAGGTACACGGGCGCGTCACCCGCGTGCAGTTCCATGCAAAAGGCGTCGAGCAGCTGCGCGGGCGTGGCAAAGCTGCGGCAGGCCGCGCCGGGGCCGAGCGCGCGCGTCCAGCGCAGGTCCACGCCCACGCTCCAGTAGCGCACTTTGCCGCGCGCGAGCGGCAGCAGGTGGTTTTCCCAGGCGTGGCGCCAGCCCACGTCGCCCGAGCCGATGCCGAGTACGTCGATGCGGCGCACGCGCGGCAGGCGCGCTGCGTGGTGCACCCACGAGCCGCAGTGGATGCCCCACGGAAAGCGCATGTTGTCGGGGTGGTTGTCCAGCACCACCACGTCGAAGGGTGCGCTGCCAGGCACGCGCTGCAGCAGCCAGTGGCTCAGGTGGTGAAAGTCACCGCTGCCCAGCAGCACCGTACCGTGCGCTGCAGGCACGAGCGCGTCAAGCAGTGCCTCGGCGTGCGCGCAGAAGGCTGCCCAGCAGCGCCAGCCGCAGCCAAAGCGCATTGCCTCTTGCCAGGCTCCTAGCGGCACGCGCAGTGCCGGCCCCATGCCGGCCACACCGTCGATGCCCTGCACCGAGCCGTCGAGGTCAAGCACCAGCGGCGCGGGAGCGGTCAGGGCGGTGGTTGCGGTCATCGGTGGTCATCGGCGTTCGTGGAGCTCATGGCCTTCATCGGCAAACCAGGCGTGGTCGCGCTCGAACCAGTGGGCGAGGCGCGCGAGCGCGGCGCGCAGCAGCGGGTTGCGCACGTACACGGCGTGCTGCGTGAGCGCAAAGCGCGCGCCCAGGTAGGCTTTGATCTGCGGATCGGTCCAGCCTGCGACGTAGTGGCGCAGGCCGTGCGTGCGCGCGTAGGCCAGGTTTTCCATCCAGCTCACGAAATACAGGTTGTGCTGGCGCGACAAGGCGTAATCGAGCCCAATGTATTTGTCGATCAGCATGCCGCGGTGCACGAAGCACAGGTTGAAGCCCACGAGCTCGCCCGCTGCCGTGGCGTACAAAAACATGCGCCCGTCGAGCGCCGCATCCTGCAGCACGGCGCGGAAAAACCCGGCGCTGAGGCGGTCGAAGTGCAGCTCGCTTTGCGCATAGACCTGCTGGTACAGCGCGTACAGGCGCGCGAGCAAAGTTTCGTCGGCAAAGCAGGCATCGCCCGTGGTCAGCACCTGCACGTGCAGCCCCTGGCGCGCGCGCAGTTTGCGGCGGATGTTCTTGCGCCGGCCGCTCGAGAGGCGCGCGAGGTATTCGTCCTCGCTCGCAAAGTCGATGGGCACATAAGCCAGCGCTTGGCCCTCGACGATCACGAAGCCCTGCGCGGCACAGGCCTGCAGCAAGGCGCCGGCGTAGCGGGCTTCGTCTTCGGGCAGCAACTCGGTGGGCAGCGCGATGTCCTTGAGGATCAGCAGGCGCGTGCTGCGCTGCCAGTCTTGCAGCAGGGCGCTGACCAGCGCCGCGGGCGCGGTGTGCTGTGTGGTGTGCGCGGGCAGGGGCAGATACTCGCTCACCGTGCTGCCCGCAAAGCAGGTGCGCCAGGTCAGCAGGCGCCGCAGTGCGCGCTGGCCCGGCCATTGGGCCAAGGTGGCGAGCAGCTGTTCGTCGGCCGTGGTGAGCAAGTCGAAGTCGGCGACGAAGCCGGGCACGCCGCCCGCAAACGTTCGCGCTGAAAAGCCCTCGGGCGGGTGCGCCAGAAAATGCCCGAGCAGCCCCGGCGGCTCGAGCGCGCAGGCGTAGGTGGGTGCGTCGGCGGGCGCCTCGGCAGATGCAGACGGCACGGACGGCGCGCAGGGCAGGGCGGCACACATGGCCGGCGAGTATCGCGCGCAGGGCCGCCGACGTGCCCAAAGTCCCCAATGCCCCCGCAGACCCTGCGCCCGTAGGCATTTTGAAGGCTGGGCACAGTTAGTGTGCTGCATCCGTTTTTGTGTTTCTTCACCGCCTGCGCCGCCAAGTCAACCCTGCCCATGCTTGCCCGTTTACAGTCATTTAGTGCCGTAACGCAGGCCGGACTTGCGCTGGCAGCTATTCTTTTACAAGTTCCAGCGCGCGCCGACGGTGCCGCAGCGGCCGACGAGACCAAGTCCGGCAGCGAACCCGCCACCACCGCGCAGGCAGCCGAGCCGCCAACCGAGCCGTTTGCTTACACGCTGGGCCTGGGCGCGCAGCGCTACCCGCGCTGGCTGGGCGCGAAGAGCCAGCGCACCATCCCCATTCCCTACGTGGACCTGAACTGGCAGGACCGCGTCGAGCTTTCCACCACCGACGGCCTGCGCGTGGATTTGCTGCACGGCCAGCACTGGCACGGCGGCCTGGTCGGCACGCTGACCTGGGGCCGCTCGCGCCACGACCTGGGCAGCGCCGCGTCCCAACTGCCTACGTTCGACACCACGGCTCAGGCCGGCGTCTATCTCGAATACGCCCCCATGGAGCCCTTGAGCCTGGGCCTGCGCTGGCGCCGCGACCTCCAGGCCACGGGCGTGGTCTATGGCGACCTGTATGCCGAATGGGACTTGCCGCGCCTGGGCTACGTCGAGCACAGCATCAAAGGCAGCGTGGAGGGCATGAACGGCCGGGGCATGCGGCGCTTTTTCGGGCTCGATGCGGCCAGCGCCGCGGCGCTGGGCCAGAGCCCTTACGCGCCGGGGCGCGGAGCCAGCCAATACACGCTCGACTACCAGGCCTTCGTGCCCACGAGCGCACACACCGGCGTGGCGCTCGACTTCTCATGGGGCAAGCTCGCGAGCAGCGCGCGCCAAAGCCCCGTGATCCAGTCCTACGGCGCGCCGGTGCAGCGCAGCATCATGGCGGCGTTTGTGGTGCACTATTGAATAGATAGCTGATAGCCTACGTGATCTCTGCACAAAGTCCCGATTTGATGCTGATCCGGAGCGCGCTGCTGCGCGCAGGGGCAAGCGAATCGGTCAGGCAATGGTGCAGGCTCTAAACTCCCCCGGCATTGGCCGAGAGAGGAGACGTCATGCCTGCATGGTTGGAAGTGTGGCTGCAATTCGCGTTGTGCGTGGTCGTGATCGGCTTTGCCGGTGTGCGCCTGATCCGCTATGGCGATGCGATCGCGGCGTGGACGGGCCTGTCGCGCAGCTGGGTGGGCGTGATTCTGGTAGGCACTGTGACCTCGTTGCCGGAGCTGGTGACGGGCCTGAGCGCAGTCACGGTGGCGCAATCTCCCAACATGGCGGCGGGCGACGTCCTGGGCAGTTGCGTGTTCAACCTGGCCATCCTGGCGCTGGCGGATGTGGTCTATCGCCGCGGCGCCCTGTACGCCGTGGCCAGTGGCGGGCACATTTTGTCGGCGGGGTTTGGCGCCATTCTGCTGGCCATGGCAGCGCTGGTGATGTTGGCCAGCACCCAAGGCTTTCTGCCCAGCGCGGGCCATGTCAGCTGGGGCAGTCTGGTGCTGCTGGCACTGTATGCCCTGGCCATGCGCACCATGTACCTCGCAGAGCAGCGCAATCGCCCTGCGGCCGAGGCGCAGCGCCCCGCCATATCCCTCAAAGTGGCGTTGACCGGCTATGCGCTCGCGGCCATGGTGATCGTGGGCAGCGGCATCTGGCTGCCCCTGATCGGCGTGGAGCTGGCGCGGATCATGGGCTGGTCGGATTCCTTCGTGGGCACCTTGTTCGTGGCAATGGCGACCTCGGTGCCGGAGCTTGCCACCACCTGGGGGGCCGTGCGCATAGGTGCCATCGACCTGGCCGTGGGCAACCTGCTCGGCAGCAATTTGTTCGACATCTTGATCCTGGCCATAGACGACATCGCCTTTCGCCCCGGGGTGCTGTATCTGCACGTGGCGCCCATCCACGTGCTGTCTGCGCTGTGCGCCTGCGTGATGAGCGGCGCCGTGGTGGTGGCGCTGGCGTACCGGCCTGTCTCGCGCGTGCTGCACCTGGGCAGCTGGGCCAGCATCGCGCTGCTCGGTCTGTACCTGATCAACGCCCTGCTGCAGTATTCGCACGGCCAATGACCGTGTGGACGAGGCACTGTAGGAAATTGGGGTCATAGGAAATTGGGGTCAGATTCCAATTTCGGGCACGGGGGATGGGGCACAGGGCGGGTGCCGGGATGTGCGCCCGGCGGCGCACCTTCTTTTTTTCTTGTCTCGCCAAGAAAAGAAGGCAAAAGAAGGCGACCCTGCTGTCTGCGTCCCTGCCCGCCTGGTGGCGGTCAGGGCAACCTGCGGTGCTCGCACCCGGCGGGGTCGCGCGAAACTCGCTTCGCTCAAACAATCGCGCGCCTTTTCCCGCCGGGCGCTGCGCTCCTCGGCGCATACAGAAGGGCGGGGATACCACACAGGCCTTCGCTGTGCTCGGCCTTCGGCATAAGGGCAGAACTTGAGTAATTGGGAGTAATTGGGGTCAGATTCCAATTATTGGCGGAGGTGATGGGGCGAAGGAATAATTGGAATCTGACCCCAATTTCCTCATGAACAATCTGGGCTCACAGCACCTGGAACGCCAGCACGGCCACGAGCGTGGGCGGCAGGGCGGCGATCAGCAGGCCCAGCGGGTGGATGGCGTTGTCGGCGAACTTTTCCTTGAGGATGGCGGCGCCGGCGGGGTTGGGGGCGTTGGCAATCAACGTCAGGCCACCGCCCGTGACGGCCCCGGCAACCAGCGAGATTTTGAAGTCCTGGCTCAGCCCTTCGACCAAGGTGGCCAGATAGGTCAGCGCAGCGTTGTCGGTGATGGCCGTGAGCGCCGCCGCTGCGAAGAACACGGTATCCGAGTCCAGGCTTGTGAGCACGGGTTGCAACCACCATTGCTGCAAGCCGCCCAGCACCACCAGCCCCGCAAGGAAAAAGGCCACGAGCAGGGCTTCGCGCAGGATCAGCGGGTTTTGGTGCTGCGGGTACGCCGCAGTAAAGCCCAGAAAAAACAGAAACAGGCCCATGAATACGGTGGGGTGGTGCGCAAACACCACCACCAGCGCCAGAAACAGCAAGTGCACCAGCACCACGGACAGCGGCACGCGGGCTTGCTTGCGCGCAGGCTTGGCGGACATGTGCGCGACCTCGGCGCGAAACAGCAGCATCGCCGAAGCGGCGTTGAACACCACGGCCAGCGCCGCCTTCCAGCCGAAGTGGCCCAGCATGAACCACAAGTCCCAGTTCCAGGGTGTGGCCACCATGAGCACGGGCGGCGCGGCAAACGGCGTGAGCGTGCCGCCGATGGAGACGTTCACGAACAGCACGCCCACCGTCACGTATTTCAGCTTGGACGACACCTCGCGCGCAAACAGCAGGTCGCGCAGCATCAACGCCGCCAGCGTCATGGCAGCGGGCTCGGTGATGAACGAGCCCAGCAGCGGCACGAAGGCCAGCACGAGGAAATACATCGCCATGCCATCGGGCAGCGGCACAAAGCGCGCCACCAGGCGCACGCTGGCCCCGGCAAGCTCCAGCACCGGCCGCGTGCCCGCGATCACCATGATGGCAAAGACGAACATGGACTCGGTGAAATTGCGCGACTCCAGGTAGGCCGTGGCCTCGTGCGTGCCCAGCAGGGCATACATGCACAGCATCAACACCATGGCCCAGAAGCCGAACACCACCTCGACCTCACCCAGCAGATGCCAGATGCCCGCATGCCGCGGCTGCGTGTGCGCAAGGTGCTCGAAGAGCTTGGTCGAAAACGTGTGCAGCACGGCCAGGCCGAACAGGGCGGCGCCTATGAGCTGGATCGTGGTGGGGGCTGTCATGGGGGGGTGCGAGGCGAGGAGGAAGGGCGGCGGCGTCTGAAGAAGGCTGGTCAAACACGCGGCAAGTGGCGAACCATAGCAGCAGGCGGGGAGCTTTGGCGGATGAAAAAACCCAATATCCACATGTTTCTGTAGGGTGCTGAGGCATGCCGGTGGTACTGTCTCATGGTGGGGAAGCGCGCTATCGAGGGCGACCTGCCTTGCAGTTACGATGACCGGCCTCCATTTTTTCGGGGCGAAAAACCACAAAGAGGAGCGAACCATGGATTCCAAACACCGTTGGAATGCGACCTATTGGCTGATCGCCCTGCTGGCCATGTTTGCGCTGCAGTCGATCTGGCAGACGCGCCAGATCGAGCCCGTGCCCTACAGCGAGTTTGAAAAGGCGCTTGCCGATGGCAAGGTGGCCGAGGTGGTGATCGGTGAGCGCACGCTCACGGGGCGGCTCAAGCAGCCCGAGGCGAACGGCAAGACGGTGCTCGTGGCCACGCGCGTCGAGCCCGACCTGGCGGCGCGCCTGTCGAAGTACGACGTGCCCTACACGCGCGTGGTCGAAAGCACGCTGCTGCGCGACATCATCAGCTGGGTGGCGCCCGCGGCGGTGTTTCTGGCGCTGTGGTACTTCGTGTTCCGGCGCATTGCCGAAAAGCAGGGCGGCATGGGTGGCTTCATGAGCATCGGCAAGAGCCGCGCCAAGGTGTACGTGGAGCAGGACACGGGCGTGCATTTTTCCGACGTGGCCGGCGTCGATGAGGCCAAGGCCGAGCTGCAGGAGGTCGTGGCCTTTCTCAAAGACCCCAAGGGCTACGGGCGGCTGGGCGCGCGCCTGCCCAAGGGCATTTTGCTCGTGGGTCCGCCGGGCACGGGCAAGACGCTGCTCGCCAAGGCCGTCGCGGGCGAGGCCGGGGTGCCGTTTTTCTCGATCTCGGGCTCGGAATTCGTCGAAATGTTCGTGGGCGTGGGCGCGGCGCGCGTGCGCGACCTGTTCGAGCAGGGGCGGGCCAAGGCGCCGGCCATCATCTTCATCGACGAGCTCGACGCGCTGGGCCGCGCGCGCGGCGCCGCGGGCCTCGTGGGCGGGCACGACGAGCGCGAGCAGACGCTGAACCAGCTGCTCGTCGAGCTCGACGGCTTCGACAGCTCCTCGGGCCTGGTGCTGCTGGCCGCGACCAACCGCCCCGAAATCCTCGACCCGGCGCTGCTGCGCGCGGGCCGCTTCGACCGGCAGGTGCTCGTCGATCGGCCGGATAAAAACGGGCGCGTGCAAATCCTCCAGGTGCACGTGCGCAAGATCAAGCTCGATCCGGCGCTCGACCTGGAGCAGGTGGCGGCGCTGACCACGGGCTTTTCTGGCGCCGACCTGGCCAATCTGTGCAACGAGGCCGCACTCTGTGCGACGCGGCGCGGCGCCGAGCTCGTCACGCTGGCCGACTTCACGGCCGCGATCGAGCGCATCGTCGCCGGGCTCGAAAAGAAAAACCGCGTGCTCAACCCGCACGAGCGTGAAGTCGTGGCCTGGCACGAAATGGGGCATGCGCTGGTGTCGCTGGCGCTGGTGCAGGATCAGGCGATCCACAAGGTGTCCATCATCCCGCGCGGCATTGGCGCCCTGGGCTACACCCTGCAGCGGCCCACGGAGGATCGCTTCTTGATGACGCGCCCCGAGCTGGAGCACAAGATTTCGGTGCTGCTGGGCGGGCGCGCGGCAGAAAAGCTGGTGTTCGGGCAGCTCTCCACGGGCGCCTCGGATGACCTGGCCAAGGCCACCGACATCGCGCGCGACATGGTCACGCGCTACGGCATGGTCGAATCGCTAGGCTACGTCGCCTGGGAGCCGCCGCGCGCGCAGTTCCTCGACCTGCCGCAATTTGGCCCGAGCGGCCCGCAGGCGAGCCAGGCGACCCTGCAGCAGATCGACGAAGCAATCCGCGCCATCGTGATGCAGGCGTTCGATGCGGCCACCGACCTCCTCACGCGCAACCGCCCCGTGCTCGAGCGCTGCGCGCACGAGCTGCTCAAGCGCGAAACGCTGGACGAAGCCGCCTTGCGTGAGCTCACGGCGGACTTGCAGCGCTGAGACAGACGAGGGGACGAATGTGGGGCTCCAGTCGCCCCGCTGCCGACGGGCTATCTGTCGCGCCTCGATGGCGCATCGAGACTACACGATGCCGATGCGCGGGTGATGGCTGATGGAACTTACGAAAACAAGGATGCAGCGAGGTGTTCTGCCATGCGGCGAGCGCCTTGCCTAACCTCGATTTGCGTAAGTCGTGGGCTATTTCACGCCTTGGCCTAACTTGTGGCCATTGACTTCCACGCCGTACAAGTTGATGCCGTCGTCAGCATGAAAGCGTTTGCGTGTTTCATCGATGTCGCCATTGACCAGGCGCGGGTCTTGCGGGCGCTCGTGCGAGTTGATGTAGGCGGCCACGTCCCAGGCCTCCTGGCCGCTCAAAGTCTCACCCTTGCCCAGGGGCATGTTGTGCTGGATGAAGCCTGCTGCCGTGTTGATGCGGTGCATGCCTGCCCCCCAGTTGTAGGAGTGCGCCCCCCACAGTGGCGGAAACACCGTTGTGCCGCCCACTTTTTGCCCTTCACCGTTGGCGCCATGGCACAGCGCACATTGTTTTTCATAGACGAGCTTGCCACGCGCGATGTCGTATCCGCCTTTGGGTGGGGGCGGCTCGGAGAATCCGCGCCCCTCCAGAGGCTTGCCAATGGGAGCGTTGGTGGAGAGCCAATAGGCATAGGTCGCCAGGGCGGCGAGGACCTCACTGTCGGCCGCGGGCACCTTGCCGTTCATGCTGAACTCGAAGCAGCCCTGCATGCGCTCGACGAACGTATTGACCTTGTTGTTTTTCTTGCGATAGGCGGGGTACATGTTGTAGGCGGCCCAAAGTGGCGACGAATTGGGTTTGCGGCCGCGGTCGAGATGGCAGTTGACGCAATTCAGGTCATTGCCCACGTAATTGGGCAGCAAAGCCTTGGTGTTCATGAACAAGTCCTGCCCATGCCGCACCAGGTCACCAAAGGCATTCGAAGGGATGCTCGACTCTGGAGGCGGCTGGAAATAAGGCGTGCTCGCGGGGGCCTTGGTGCTGGCGGATGGGGCCGGTGCTGAGGCCGTCTTGCTGGCAGGACGATTCGCATGGGTGCTGTCTGCCGCGTGTGCAATGCCAACGGCCAGCATGAGCAGCAAGGGTGCATGAAAACGCCGATGAAGGCCCCATTGGCGGAGCATGGGCAGGCAGGAAAATGGTTGTCTCATGGCTGGAATCCTTTTTTGCAATCAGGCGCCGACATGTTCAGCGCAGGCGGTGGTGCTGGCTGGCGTCGAAGGGCTCTTCGGTTTCGCCGAGTCCGGCGAAAAATTCCGCGACGGCTTTGACTTCGGCCGATGTCAGGCTTTGTGCAATGTGAGCCATCAGACCATTAGGGTCGTTCGCGCGCGCGGGAGGCACTGCGGGCACGGCTTTGGTCTTGCGCGTGGCAGGCGTGGCCGGCGTGCCGCGCCAAGCGTTGAGCTGATTCTCAATGTAAAGCGCTGATTGCCCTGCCAGCGGCGGGAACACGCTGCCTACGCCCACGCCATTGGGGCCGTGGCACAGCACGCATTCGGGAATGTTCCGTTCCCAGGCGCCGCGCAGGGCGAGCCAAGCACCTGTGCCGGGTTCGGGCCGTGCGACTGGTTCGGCTTTGACATTGATCTTTGACATATCGGCGTAGGCCCGAGCAACGGCGGCGACTTCTGCATCAGTCAGTGCCTCGGCAACGGGTTGCATGACGGGGTTTTTACGCCGGCCTGCCTTGAAATCAGCCAACTGCTTGGTGATGTAGGCTTCGGGCAGCCCAGCCAGGCGTGGAAAGCCGCTGGCAGCCATGCCTTTGCCGTCGGCGCCGTGGCAGGTCATACATGGTGGGGCTGCCGGGTTGGCGCCACCTTTTTGCATGATGTCCATTCCATCTGCCGCCAGTGCCAGCAGGGGCAACATGGCCGCCAGGCCTAAGAGGTGTTTTTTCATCAGTCTGTCTCCTTTCAGGGCATCAGTGAGGGTTTTCCCGGCTCGTGCGGCTTTTGTCTGGTCATTGCGGCGCGGGCGCCACGGCATTCACGTCGGCACGTTCTGGTGTGGATACTTCCGCGGCGTGCTCTGGCTGGATATAAAAGCGCGGATAGTGCTCGCGCACGGTGCTGCCGCGCCGGTCCCAGCCTACGCATTGGTCGAGAAAGCGCGGCGGCTCGTCGGGGTGGGTGGTGGCAAAGCTCTCGGAGATGCTCTGGAAGGTCGCCGTGGCGAGATTGAACAGCAGCTCGCGCAGGTGCGTGCAGCTGGCCACGCCGCCAAGGTTGTGCTGGATCGCCTGGCGCCAGCCGCGCCCCATGCTGCAGCCCACCATTTTCTGCAGCGCCGCGGCGGCCTGCGGACATTCGGCCACCGGCACGCTGTCCATGGAGGCTTCGATGGCTTGCACGATCAGTTGGTTGTTCACCGTCACGCGCAGCCACATGTGGTGAATGGGCGTGCCGGCAGGGCGCATGCCGCCCGTGCGCAGGTTGCGCGTGGCGATGGGTTTGACGTCCTGCAGTTCGCCTTCGATGTCCCACAGGCCATCTTCGCGCTGGTAGCCGTGGTAGACGACGGTGCGGGTGTGTTGCAGGGTACGGGGGCAGGAAGGAGGGCTCAAAGGCATGGCAAACGGTTTCGATTCGGCAATTGAAAGGCGGACAGCGCGTGCGGGGCGGGGGTGCGGGTGGCATCACGGCACAGCGCGTTGCGCCAACCCCAAGGCCGCGGCGCAAGGAGATGCCGGGAACCGCTGAAGCAAAAAAGCCGCAGACCCTCTGCCCCAAGACCTTGCACGTGACGAACTGCCCTGTTGCACCGCGGGCTCTGGCCGCGCGGGGCGGCGATGTGTTGCGAATTGTGCGGCAAGCACGGGTTTTGCGCTGGCGGCTGCGCACATGGGCACGTGTCGCGCTCGTTCGGCGGCCGCAAAATGCTTCTAAAAAAGAAGCTGCTAGCGCTTATGGAATCTTGGCTTGAAGCCATTTTTGCTCAAAATTTGGCTGCGCACTCACATGTGCCCGGTGCGCAGGTAGCGCACGTGCCAGCTCAGCGCTTCTTCGAGCAGATGCGGCGTGTGCAGGCTCGGCGCCCCTTTGTTGGCGCGTTCGATGTAGTCGAGCAGCTGCGGGCGGAAGCTCGGGTGCGCGCAGCGCTCGACGATCAGCGTGGCGCGCTGGCGCGGGGCGAGGCCGCGCAGGTCGGCCAGGCCTTGCTCGGTCACGATGATCTGCACGTCGTGCTCGGTGTGGTCCACGTGCGAGACCATGGGCACGATGCACGAGATCGCGCCGTCCTTGGCCAGCGAGGGCGTCATGAAGATCGACAGGTAGCCGTTGCGCGCGAAGTCGCCCGAGCCGCCGATGCCGTTCATGATGCCCGAGCCCATGATGTGCGTGGAGTTCACGTTGCCGTAGATGTCGGCCTCGATCATGCCGTTCATGGCGATCACGCCCAGGCGGCGCACGAGTTCGGGGTGGTTGCTGATCTCTTGCGGACGCAGCACGATGCGCTCGCGGTAGTGGTCGATGTTTGCGTTGAAGTCGGCCGCAGCCTCGGCGCTCAGCGACAGCGCCGTGGCCGAGGCAAAGCGCAGCTTGCCCGAGCGCAGCATGTCGAGCATGCCGTCCTGCAGCACCTCGGTGTAGGCCGTGAGCTGCTCGAACGGTCCGCGGTTGAGCCCCGCAAGCACGGCGTTGGCGATGTTGCCCACGCCCGACTGCAGCGGCAGCAGTTCCTTGGGCAGGCGGCCCTGGGCGACCTCGTGCTGCAGGAAGTCGATGATGTGGCCCGCGATCTGCTCCGACACGGGGTCGGGCGCGCTGAAGCTCGTGTTGCGGTCGGCCTGGTGCGTGTGCACCACGGCGATCACCTTGGAAGGGTCACAGCGCAGGTAGGGTTCGCCGATGCGGTCGCTCGGGTCGGTCAGCGGGATGGGTTTGCGGTGCGGCGGCAGCCGCGTGCCGTAGTAAATGTCATGCATGCCCGCGAGGCCGGCGCTTTGCCAGGTGTTGACCTCGAGGATGATCTTGTCCGCCTGGTCGAGCCAGGTTTTGTTGTTGCCCACCGAAGAGGACGGCACCAGCCGCCCGTCGGGCAGGATGCCCGCGACCTCGACCACGGCCACGTCGAGCTTGCCCAGAAAACCAAACCACGCCGCCTGCGCCACGTGCGACAGGTGCATGTCGGTGTAATACATCTTGCCCGCGTTGATGAGCTTGCGGCAGGTCGGGTCGGACTGGTAGGGCAGGCGCCGGTCTATGCCTTCGACACGCGCGAGCGCGCCGTCGAGCTCGGGGGCGGTGGAGGCACCCGTCCACAGGCCGATGCGAAACTGCGCATCACCCGCGGCGCGGCGCTCGGCCATGAGTTCGGCCAGCGCCTGCGGCACGGCCTTGGGGTAGCCCGCGCCCGTAAAGCCGCTCATGCCCACGTTGGCCCCCGAGGGGATCAGCGCAGCGGCTTCGCGGGCGTTCATGAGTTTGGCTTGCAGGGCAGGGCATTGGATGCGGTCGGTGGGGCTCATGGGTTGGGGTCCTGGAGTAGAAGAGGCCACGGACTGTGCGCCGCCTTGCCGACGATTCGTTGCGTGCCGCGCCATGGCCGCGCGAGTCTATCAGCCTGAGTGCGCAAACCTAGGGTTTACCCTTGGTCACGTTGCTGCGCCCGTGGGTTTGCGCCCCGCCGCGGCCGCAGCGCCGTCATGGCCTGGCGGCAGGCGCGCCGGTAGGCCAGCAAGGTCTGTTCGGCGCGCGCGAGCACGGTGGCGGCGCCGCCGGGTTCCAGGCCCGGCTCCATTTCCGTCCTTGCGCCTGGCCCTGCGTCTGGCCCCACGCTCGGCTCCATGCCCGAGGGCACGCCGGTCAGCAGCGCGATGCCGGCGCTCACGTGCTCTACGGTGTGGATGTGGAACTGCCCGCGCTCCACGGCCTGCAGCACTTCATGATCGAGCATCAGGTGGCGCTGGTTGCGCGCCGGGATCAGCACGCCCTGCGTGCCGTCGAGCCCGGCGTGCGCGCAGGTGCGAAACCAGCCCTCGATCTTTTCGTTGATGCCGCCCACGGGCAGCACCTCGCCGCGCTGGTTCAGCGCGCCCGTCACGGCGATACCCTGGCGCAGCGGCAGGCCCGAGAGCGCCGAAAGCAGCGCGTACAGCTCCGCGCACGAGGCCGAATCGCCCTCGATGCCGCCGTATTCCTGCTCGAACACGATGGAGGCGTGCAGCGCCAGCGGTGCCATGTGGCTGAACAGCGCCATCAGGTAGCTGTGCAGGATCAGCACGCCCTTGTCGTGGATGGGGCCGGACATGTCCACCTCGCGCTCGATGTTCAGCAGCCCCTCGTGGCCCGCATAGGTGCGCGCCGTGATGCGCACCGGAAAGCCGAAGCGGTAGTCACCCAGGTCGATCTGCGTGAGCGCGTTGACCTGCCCCAGCGTCGCGCCTTGCACGCTGATGAGGCGCTCGCCATCGGCGATCGACTCGTGCATCTGCTGCTCGGGGTAGTTGTGGCGCAGCGTGCGCGTCTGCAGCGCGGCCAGCACGTCAGGCGGCTCGACCAGGGTGCTGCTGCGCGCGCGGCACAGCGCCGCGCTTTCGAGCACCAGCGCCTCGGTGTGCGCAAACAGCGCGCTCTGGTAGCGCTGGTCTTCGGCCTCGCGGTGGCTTTGTTCGAGCAGCAGCGCCACGGCCGGCGCGCCAAAGTGCGGCAGGCCGTGCTTTTGGCAGCTGCGCGCGACGAAGATGCTGCTCGCGCGGTAGGTTTCGGGCGTGGCGGCAAAGCGCTCGGCAAAGTCCACCTTCACGCGAAAGCGGCGCGAAGTTTCGGGGTCGCCCTCCTGCAGCGCGTAATACTCCTCGACCGAGCCGATCAGCACGATCTTCACTTCCACATCGACCGGCTCGGGCTGCAGCGCAATCGCCACCAGCGGGCCGGGCACGGTCGCGCCGCCTTCCTCGAGCTGCAGGCGGCTGCTGCGCAAAAAGCGGCGCAGCCGCTCCCACAGGCCCTCGTCGCCGAGCAGGTCGCGCAGGTGCAGCAGCAAGAAGCCGCCGTGCGCCTGCAGCAGGCTGCCCGCGCGGATGTTGGAAAAGTCGGCCACCAGCATTTCCGATTCGGCCTGGTACTCGACGCTACCAAAAAGGCTGCGCAGTTGCGGGTTGTCCTCGACGATCACGGGGGCGCCGCTGCGGTCTGCGTTATCGACGGCAAGGTTCACGCGGCAGTGCGCGAGCAGGTCTTCGAGCGCGGCCTTGCGCTCCTCCTCGGCGCTGCCAGGCTCGGCGCCGGCTTGCGCCGGCTCGAACAGGTCGAGCTCGGCCAGCAGCTCACGCTCGATCTGGTCAAACCAGCGGCCGAGCTTGACCGCGTCCTTGATCTGCTTTTTGAGGTCGCGGCGGATGTCTTGCAGGTGGCGCTCGACCACGGGCGCGATGGTCTGGCGCCGCAGCTTGGCCAGCGCCTCGTCGCGCGCGAGTTCGAGCGGACGCATGGTGTCGAGAAAGCGCGCGATTTCGGCGCGCAGCTCCTGCTCGGTGGCCTCGATCGCGGCGCGGCGCTCGCGCGGCAGGGCGTGGGCCTCCTCTTCGGTGAGCGGCTGGCCGCGCGCACTCAGCAGCGTGAACACCATGCGCCCGTCCTCGCGCGTGAGGCGAAAGTGCCGCGCCTCGGCAAAGGCATCGAGCGCGGCAAAAGCCTGCGCCTCCTGCGCGTGCCAGTCGCGTTCGATGCGCTCCACCTCGGCTTTGTAGTCGGCCGCCGCAAGGCGCTTGGGGATTTCGGTCTGCAGCGCCTTGGTCATCTCGGCCATGGCCTGGCGCAGCTGCCGCCCCTGGCCCGCAGGCAGGCGCAGCGCGCGCGGATGCTCGGGCGCGTCGAAGTCGTGCAAGTAACACAAGTCGGGTGGCACCGGGCGCTTGGCCGCCGCGTCCTGCATGGCCTGGCGCAGCAAGGTACTGCGCCCGCTGCCCGTTTCGCCCAGCACAAACAGGTGGTAGTCGGGCTGCTCCATCGCCAGCCCAAACGCCGCCGCCGCCTGCGCGCGCTCCTGGCCGATCCAGGGCAGGGGCTGGTCTTGCAACTCGGCAGTGCTGGCAAAGCCGAGCGACTCGGGGGCGATGCGCAGGCGCAGTTCATGGGGGGCGAGAAGGCGGGTGGTCATGGGGTGGAGCTGGCTGCGGGGCAGCAGAAAATGATGAACAAATTGGCTTGTAGTGCTTATGAATACATGGCAAGCAGCTACGTAATAAATAGCATTTTGGGAGTGTGGCGCAGGGGCCTGGCAGCGCGTGCGCCGTCTGCCGGGCGGCCGGAAGGCGCGCTGCGGAGGCCCAGTTTGCGCCTCAAGGTAGCGGCGGCAAACCCAGCTCGGCCAAAAACTGGTTATGCCGCTGCCGCGCAGCGCCGATTTTTTCTTCGACGGCCAGCAGCTCGGCGTGCACTCCTGCCAGGTCGATGGCTTCCTCCGCCACGGATGTGCTCACGTAGCGCGAGATGTTGAGGTTGAAATCGTTCTTCTCGATCTCCGCCATGCCCACCCGGCGCGCGTAGCGCGGCTCCTCCTTGCGGTAGCGGTAGGTGTCCACGATCTTGTCGATGTGCTCGGGCAAAAGCTGGTTTTGCCGCTTGCCCTTCTCGAAGTGCTCCGCCGCGTTGATGAACAGCACGTCGTCCGGCTTCTTGCACTTCTTCAACACCAGAACGCACACCGGAATGCCGGTGGAGAAAAACAGATTCGCCGGCAGGCCGATCACCGTGTCGATGTGGCCGTCCTTGAGCAGCTTGGTGCGGATGCGCGCCTCGACCCCGCCGCGAAACAGCACGCCGTGCGGCAGGATGATGGCCATCACGCCGTCGGGCTTGAGGTAATGAAAGCCGTGCAGCAAAAAGGCAAAGTCGGCGGCGGACTTGGGCGCCAGCCCGTAGTTCTTGAAGCGCATGTCCTCGGCGAGCGCGTCGGTCGGCTCCCAGCGGTAGCTGAAAGGCGGATTGGCCACCACCGCGTCGAACTTCGGCTGCCTGGCCGGGTTGGTCTCGCGCAGCCAGTCCCACTCGTTGGTCAGCGTGTCGCCGTGAAAAATCTCGAACTCCGAATCCTTCACCCCGTGCAGCAGCATGTTCATGCGCGCGAGGTTGTAGGTGGTGATGTTCTTCTCCTGCCCGTAAATCTTGCCGATGCCTCCGTGACCTTGGGGCCCCATGCGGTGGCGCACGTTCAAGAGCAGCGAGCCCGAGCCGCAGGCAAAGTCGTACACGCTTTCCAGGTGCGGGCGCGGGCCGGTTTCCGGCGCCTGCCCGTCCAGCGTGACGATGGCCGAGAGAATGCTCGAGATCGGCTGCGGCGTGTAGAACTCGCCCGCCTTCTTGCCGCTGCCGGCGGCAAACTGGCCGATCAGGTATTCATACGCATCGCCCAGCGTGTCGCTGCCCTTGGAAAACTCCGCCAGCCCCTTGGCGATCTCGCTGATGATCTTGCACAGCTGCGCGTTGCGCTCGGCGTAGGTTTTGCCCAGCTTGTCCGAGCCCAGATTGATCTCTGAAAACAGCCCGCGAAAGGTGCTGGCAAACGATTCGTTCTCGATGTAATCGAAGCCCTTTTGCAAGGTGTGCAGCAATTCGGCATCCTGCGTGCGCGCCATCTCGGCCAGGCTCGACCACAGGTATTCGGGCCGAATCACGTAATGCACCTTGCGGCGCATCTGCTTCTCGAACGCCGCCGTGTCGCCGGGGTTTTGCGCATACCACACGGCGAGCGGCGCGCGCCGCTCGCCCTCGGGCAAAACGGGATAGTCCGGCCCCAGCTCTTTCTGCGCCGCGGCCTCGTAGTTGTCCGACAGATAGCGCAGGAACAGAAAGGCCAGCATGTAATCGCGGAAGTCGTCTGCGTTCATCGCGCCGCGCAGTTGGTCGGCGATGGCCCACAGGGTCTTGCCCAGCTTTTGTTTTTCGAGATCGGTCATGGTTTCTCGTCTTCGTCACGAAGGCTGTTTTGAATTTCGAGGGCTTCACGGTCACGCTCCAGCTCCAGGCGTAGATCTTCCTCGCTGGGCAACACCAAGCGGTATTTGCTCGCAAAGAGCTGTTCGCTGCCGTGGAGCACGGAATAGCGCACCACCGACTGGTCTTTGCTGCCGCACAGCAAAATGCCCACCGTGGGGTTGTCGCCCTCGCCTCGGCGCAGCTCGTCGTACATGCGCACATACATGTCCATCTGCCCCACATCCTGGTGGGTGAGCGGGCCGGTTTTCAGGTCAATCAGCACAAAGCACTTGAGCAGATAGTTGTAGAACACCAGGTCGATGTAGAAGTCCTGTGTCTCGGTGCTGATGCGCTGTTGCCGGGCCACAAAAGCAAAGCCCTTGCCCAGCTCCATCAAAAACTGTTGCAGCTTGTCCATCAACGCCGTTTCCAGCGTGGCTTCCAGCAGGCGCCCGGTGTTGGGCAGACCCAGGAACTCCAACATCACCGGGTCGCGCACAAAGGCACGGGGCGAGGGCGCCAGCGCCTCCAGATTTGCCTGCACCTCGGCACGCACCGCCGCCTTGTCCTGGCTCAGCAACAGGCGCTCGTAATACAGGCTGCCGATTTGCCGCTCCAGCGTCCGCGTGCTCCAGTTCTGGGCGGCGGCCTCTTGCGCATACCACTGGCGGGCCTCGGCGCTATCCACCCGCAGCAACAGGCGATAGTGCGTCCAGCTCAATTCGCGACGCAGTGCGTCGCGAATGGGAAACGCCAGATAGAACCCCCGCATGTGCCGCAAATTCGTCGCATCGAATCCCCGCCCGAATTCGGCCGACAGGGCCTGCCCCAGCCGCGGCAACACGCGCTGCCCATAGGCTGCCCGCTGCGCACCGCTTTGCTCGTACTCCACGATGTGTCGCCCAATGTGCCAATAGGTTTGCACCTGTGCCGCATCCACCGCCCGCAGCACTTGCACGCGCGCATCGGTAATGAGCTGGCGCAGGGTGCCCAGCAGAGGCGCAAAGCCTTCTAGTTGGGCCGGCTGAGCCGGGGTGGTTTTCTCGACCGATCCCTGCCGTTTTCGGTTTTTGTCCGTCATGCCGGCGCCTCGTCCAGCACCGGGAAGAGCTGCTGCATCAGGCCCTTTTTGAAGCGCTTGAGCAGCTCGATTTTTTGCGTTTGGGCGGCGATGAGGTCGTCGAGGGCGGCGAGGCAGTCGGCGATACGCTTTTGCTCGGGGGGTGCGGGAATAATGACCTCTATCGCTTCCAAGGTGGATTTATTAACGGATGGAACTGCACCACCGCAATGTTTATTAAGGTCAATTAGTTGGCTCAAGATATAGACAAAATGGTCGTCCGCAATACCATAAATGGCTTTCAGCCCAACGACGTTATTGTCGATCAAACACTCCTTTTGAACGAAGGCACGTCGATTTAGCCTAAGTGCTTCACCAATTTTGGCAAATACGGTCGCGCCCATCGGGACGCATTTTGCTTTTAATGTCGATAAATCATCTTCATCTACATAGTTGACTGCTGTCGTGAGCAATCCTCCGTTCTCGGCGACGGCCCGCGAAACATCACTCACTTTGCAGAATGGATATTTCCCGTGATTCCTGCCCTGCAATGCCTCAGGAAATCCGTATCCCTGAAGAACGGCACACACTTTGCCTAGTGGCTTACTCTCCCACTCCCCCGCCTCCCGAAACTCGGGGAAGCGCAGGCGGGGGAGGGTTTCGCCTTCGGCGGGGAAAAGCTGCTGCATCAGGCCCTTTTTGTGGGTCTTGAGGGCGTCGAGCTTGTTCGCCTCCGCCGCGATCAGTTCGTCCAGCGACGACAGGCAATCGGCGATTTTTTGTTGCTCGTCAGGCAGCGGGAAAAATAATTTAATTCCCTTGATGATGTCGCCTGAAAGGTTTCCTTGTCCGCCTTGGAGAAAGGTTGTGATAATCCATTCTTTCTTGATCGACAAGTATTGGTAAACGAAAATATTGTTAGTTTCGTGCCTCAAGCAAAGAATGGCTTGATTGATGGCTCCATTTATTCTTGCCAAAGCAACATCGCCACTGTTAGCTCCATACAAGGCGATGAGTATGTCGCCCACTTTAACCATTTTTGCTGCGGAATTGTTCAGTCCTTCAATGGTCAAGAAAAGCTCTGTTTTATTCTTATCGATTTCTGCTGATCTAATAAATGGAATATCGCCACCATAAAAATCCTTATTTATTGTGCTTGGCGTACCACCGCTAAATGATTCGCACGAATCACCAATACTCTTCTCCTCCCACTCCCCCGCCTCCCGAAACTCCGGAAACCTTAGCCGCGGCACCAGCGCCGACTTTTGGGTGTTTTCTTCGCTCATCGCGCCCGCCTCCTCACTGCTCATACGCACTCAGCCCCGAAATCTCGCGCCCTTGCGCGAGTTTGCGCAACAGCGGCGCGAGTTCGGCCATCAATTTGAGTTCGGCCTGGGTGCGCGCCTTCCAGCCGAGATTCTGCGCGGCGAAGAGTTCAGACAGGCGCTCGCCGTCGAAGATGCGCCGGCGCAGCACTTCGTCCACGAAGGCTTGCAGCGCGGGCGCGGGCAGGCCGTGGCGCGCGGCCAGTTCGGCGAGTTCACGGGTTTTTTTCTCGGCCTTGAAGCGCTCGAAGCCGGCGCGGATGGCGTTTTCGTCGAGCGCCTCACCGACGGGCAGGCTGCGGATGTAGTCGGCGAGGTCGTCGCGCTCGTCGAGGAATTTGGCGTCGGACTGGATCAGGCCGATGAGCTGCTCGCGGTTCAGCGTGAGCTTGCCGGGCTTTTGCCCGGTGAGCCGGGCGATGAGCGCCATGATGTAGTCGTAGTCAATGACGGCGCTGGCAAAGAGCACGAATTCGAAGTCGAGCTGCTGCACCTCGGGCGGGGCGGTGTCCTGGCTCTGCTTTTGGCGCAGCTGGCGCGCGGTTTCGAGGTAGTGGGCGCGAAAGCTCTGCTGCGTGTCGGGCGGGATGATGGCCTCGATCTGGATTTTTTGCTCGGGCTCCAGGTCGGTGTATTGGTCGAGCTGGGTTTTGAGGCGCTGCACTTCCTTGAACAGGCTGATGAATTGGGCGCGCGCGGCGTCGCCCTTGAGGTTGGGCACGGCCTCGGGCGTGGGCTCCAGCCCCTGCGAGCGCAAAAATTCGGCGAGCTGCTGCGTGGCGGCCTGCAGTTTTTCGATGACCTGGGGCGCGGGTTCGACGAGCCAGATTTCGCGCGGGTTGTCGATTTTTTCGCCCGAGAAGAGCGCGATGGCTTCTTCGACCGGCCCCTGCTGCTGGCGAAAGTCGAGGATGTTGCCGTAGGGCTTGCTGTCGTTCAAGACGCGGTTGGTGCGCGAAAACGCCTGGATCAGGCCGTGGTACTTGAGGTTTTTGTCCACGTACAGGGTGTTGAGGTACTTGGAGTCGAAACCGGTGAGCAGCATGTCCACGACGAGGGTGATGTCGATCTTTTGCGCGGCCGGCAGGTCGGCGTTGGGCCACTGCTGGTCTTTGATGCGCTTTTGCACGTCCTGATAGTAGAGATCGAAGTCGGCCAGGCGGTGGTTGGTGCCAAAGCGCGCGTTGTAGTCGGCGATGATGCGCGTGAGCGCGGCTTTTTTGCCTTCGGGGTCTTGCTGGTTGTCGGCCTTTTCTTGCGGCAGGTCTTCCTGAATCTGCGCCACGTCTTTGTTGCCTTCGGCAGGCGGCGAGAACACGCAGGCGATGTGGAGCGGTTTGAAGTCGGGGTCTTGCGCCTGCCGTTCGGCCTGGATGCGCCCGAAGGTCTCGAAGTATTCGATGGCGTCGTTGATGCTGGCGGTGGCGAGCACGGCGTTGAACTTGCGGCCATTGGTGGCGGCGTCGTGCTTGGCGAGGATGGTTTCGACCACCTTTTGCTTGGTCAGCGCCTCGCCGGGCTTGGGCGCATGCTGGCCCTCGGGCTTGTAGTAATCGACGTGAAACCTGAGGACGTTGTGGTCTTCGATGGCGTGTGTGATGGTGTATTGGTGCAGGCAGCGCTGGAAGATATCCTCGGTGGTGCGGTAGCGGGCCTCCTGGCCTTCGATCTGCTGATAACTGGCGTTCTGCTCGAAGATGGGCGTGCCGGTGAAGCCGAAGAGCTGCGCGTTGGGGAAGAATTCCTTGATGGCCTTGTGGTTCTCGCCAAACTGCGAGCGGTGGCATTCGTCGAAGATGAACACCATGCGCCGCTTGCGCAGCGGTTCGAGCCGCGCTTTGTAGTTGCGCTTGGCATTGTTGGCAGATGAGGGGTCGAGCGCGAGGCCGAGCTTCTGGATGGTGGTGACGATGACCTTGTCGGCGTAGTCGTCCGAGAGCAGGCGGCGCACCAGGGTTTCGGTGTTGGTGTTCTCTTCGACGCAGCCTTCCTGAAAGCGGTTGAATTCCTCGCGCGTCTGGCGGTCGAGGTCTTTGCGGTCGACCACGAACAGGCATTTGTCGATGTCGGGGTTGTCTTTGAGCAGCGTGGACGCCTTGAACGAGGTGAGCGTCTTGCCCGAGCCGGTGGTGTGCCAGATGTAGCCGTTGCCGCAGTTCTGGTGGATGCAGTCCACGATGGCCTTGACGGCATAGATCTGGTAGGGCCGCATCATCAGGAGCTTTTGCTCGCTGGCCACCAGCACCATGTAGCGGCTGATCATTTCGCCGAGCGTGCATTTGGCGAGGAATTTGGCGGCGAAGGCGTCGAGCTGGGTGATCTTTTTGTTGTCGGGGGCGGCAAACTGGTAGATGGGCAAAAAGCGCTCGTCGGCGTTGAAGCTGAAGTGCCGGGCGTTGTTGTTGGCGAAGTACCAGGTATCCGCGCGGTTGCTGACGATGAAGAGCTGGATGAAGGCGAGCAGCGTATTGGCGTAGCCGTTGCCGGGGTCGTTTTTGTAATCGACGATTTGCTCTATGGCGCGGCGCGGGCTGACGGCCAGCGTCTTCAGCTCGATCTGCACCACCGGCACGCCGTTGATGAGCAGGATCACGTCGTAGCGGTGGTGGCTGCTGTGGGTGTTGATGCGCAGCTGGTGGATGACTTCGAAGTCGTTCTTGCACCAGTCCTTGATATTGACCAGCGTGTAGTTGAGCGGCGTGCCGTCGTCGCGCTCGAAGCTGTTGATGCTGCGCAGGGTCTGGGAGGCGCTGTAGACGTCGGGGGTGACGATGCTATCGAGCAGGCGGGCGAATTCGCCGTCGCTGAGTTTGACGCGGTTGAGCGCCTCGAATTTGGCGCGAAAGTTGGCTTCCAGCGCGGCGCGGTCGCGGATGTCGGGGCGATAGGTGTATTTGAGGTCGCCGAGCGTGGCGATGAACGCTTGCTCGATTTGCTGTTCAGTGGTCATGGGCGGTCATGGCGTAATCCTGCGCACAGGCCCGCATTGTCCCGCGTGGCCGGCGCCGCTTGGGCGCTTGCCGTAAATTTTGAGTCAAATTGGCACTTTGCCCTTATCTGTCAAGCGCTAGCAGCTATCAATACATTAGCGAGAAGGCCGTTTTTCAAGGCTTGCCAGCGCAAGGCCCTTCGGGGGCGCCTCCGGCGCGGGCGTGCGCGCGGGACTGGGCTTGGTGTTCGGCGTCTGGCGCTTGCGTGGGCCAGCCGCTCAGGTGCTGCTCGGCGATCTGGCCGAGGGCGGCGATCCAGGGCGGGCTGTCGTTGAGGCAGGGGATGTAGTGGAATTCCTGGCCGCCGGCCTGCAGGAAGGCGGCGCGCGCTTCCTGGTTGATTTCTTCGAGCGTCTCGAGGCAGTCGCTGGTGAAGCCGGGGCACAGCACATCGACGCGGCGCACGCCGCCTTGCGCGAGTGCGATCAGCGTGGGCTCGGTGGCGGGTTCGAGCCAGCGCGCGCGGCCAAAGCGCGATTGGAAGGTGACTTGGTACTGCTCGGCGCGCAGCGCGAGGCGCTCGGCCAGCAGCCGCGCGGTCTTGCGCGCTTCGCAGTGGTAGGGGTCGCCCAGGTGCAGCGTGCGCTCGGGCACGCCGTGAAAGCTCAACACGAGTTTTTCGCCGCGGCCTTCTCTTTTCCAGTGCGCTTCGACCTGGCGCGCGAGCGCTTCGATGTAGGCAGGGTGGTCGTGGTAGTGCTGCACCAGGCGCAGCTCGGGCACCCAGCGCGTGCGCGCGGCCCAGGCGTGCACGGCGTCGAACACGCTGGCCGTGGTGCTGCCCGCGTACTGCGGGTACAGCGGCAAGATCAGGATGCGCGTGGCGCCTTCGGCCTTGAGTGCGTCGAGCTGGCTGGCAATCGAGGGGTTGCCGTAGCGCATCGCCGCGCGCACCAGTACCTGGCTGCTGCGCTCGCCCAGCCAGCCGCGCAGCAGCGTGGCCTGCTTGTCTGACCACACGCGCAGTGGCGAGCCCTCGGGCGTCCAGATGCTCGCGTATTTGGCGGCCGACTTGGCCGGCCGCGTGCGCAGGATGATGCTGTGCAGGATGGGCCACCAGACGAAGCGCGGAATCTCGACCACGCGCGGGTCGCTCAAGAATTGCGCAAGGTAGCGCCGCACCGCGGGCGCCGTGGGCGCGTCGGGCGTGCCCAGGTTGCACAGCAAAACGGCCGTGCGCGCAGCCTGGCCGTGGGTGTAAGCAGGTTCGGGTTGAAAGCGTGCCATGCGGGTATTTTGTGGCATGGCGCGCCGGGCCCAGCCGCGGGGCGGGTAATGGCCTTGCGCTGCCTGGGTTTGGGCGGGCAGGGCCGGTGTGGTGCGGGGAGCAGGCTGCGCTCAGCGCATCTCGAACAATTCCTGGTGAAAGTCGTCGGGCGCAAGCCCGCGCTCCGTGAAGCCGCTGCGCAGCGCTGCACCGAAGCCCGCCGGGCCGCAGAACCAGATGCTGGCGTTTTGCCAGTCGGGCACGGTTTGGCAGATGCGCTCGGCGTCCAGCCGGCCGTCGCGCGGGCTGATCAGGATGTGCAGCTGCACCTGGGCGGCTGCTGCGGCCTGGCGCAGTTTGGCCAAAAAGTTCTCATCGGGCGCGCTGGTGCTGTAAAAAAGGTCCACGGTCTTGGTGCGCAGCGCGGGCGCGTCGGCCAGCGCCAGCAGCCGGGCGATGAAGGGCGTGACGCCTATGCCGCCCGCGACCCAGATCTGGCGCGGGTGGCTGCACTCGAATTTGAAGCGTCCGTAAGGCCCTTCGACCTTGACCACGTCGCCCACTTTCACGGTGTCTGGCAGCTTGCTGGTGTAGTCACCCAGACCTTTGATGAGGAACACCAGCCGGCCGTCGCCGCGCCAGCTCGAGGAGATGGTGAAGGGGTGCGCGCCTTCGGCGTCGTCGAAGGTCACGAAGGCAAACTGCCCGGCCTCGTGCCCGGCCCAGCGGTCTTTGAGCTGGATGGCCACCTGCAGCACCTGGTTGTCGGTGTGGCGCACGAGCTGCGCCACCTCGCCCACGGCCCGGCGGCGTAGCCCCACGCGGCGCAGCAGCGAGACGCAGGCGGCCACCGTGCCGCCCGCCATGAGCAGCGCCATCACGGGCCCGAGCGGCGAGCGCCAAAAGCCCGTGTCGAGCAAGATGAGGCCGTGGAACACCAGCACCAGATAGACCACGGCCATCAGCCGGTGCGTTTGGTAGAAATAGCGGTACGGAAAGCGCTTGACCAGCGCCAGCCCGATCAGGATCACGGCCGCGTAAAACGCCCATTCGCCCAGCGACTCGGCCAGGTGGCGCTGTGCCTGCATCCAGCGCAGCAACTCGCTGGCCGGCTCAGGCCGCGGCTGGCGTGCGGGCCGCTCCAGCAGGCCCCAGCCGACCAGCCACTTCGGCGCCTTGGCCCAGAGCCAGTGCAGCACGGCCACCACCAGCGCGGTGATGCCCAGCCACTTGTGCAGCCGGTAGGTTTTGTCCAGCCCGCCCAGAAAGGGCTCTATGCGCACGGGCCGCAGTGCAAGCATCATGCCCACGCTCATCACGCCCAGGGCCACGATGCCCGTGCCCTGCACGAGCGAGCCGCGCAGGCCGAAAAAGCTGTAAGGCTGCACGAGCAGCGGGTCGGCAATGAGCCACAGCGCCAGCAAAATCAGCAGCACGGCGGCGTACAGGCGTTGGATGTTCTTCATGGCAACTCCTTGATGGCAAGGCAAAGGATACGCCGTGGGCATGAAGCGAATCTGAAGCTGCGGCAAAGAAATGGCTGCTTCCATTGCGGTAGCGCCGCGGCTCGCGTTGGTGCAGTCCCGGCGTCCGTCGCTATGGCGCCGGCAAGGGCAAAGGCGCTGTTGCTGCGCCGGCGGCTGCGTTATCCTCCGCCTGCCCCAGCCTGTCCGCCCATGCCTGCCGCCCTCGACCCTTCCCGCATCCGCGCCGTCTCGCTCGACCTCGACGACACCCTCTGGCCCGTGGCGCCCACCATCGCGGGGGCCGAGGCGGCGCTGCGCGCCTGGCTCGCCGAACATGCGCCGGCCACCGCCGCGCTGCACGCGCGCCCTGCGGCCGCGCAAGCCTTGCGCGCGCAGGTGGAGCAGGATCGCCCCGACCTGCGCCACGACCTCGGCGGCCTGCGGCGCGAGACTTTGCGCCGCGCTTTTCTGGCCGCGGGCGATGACTCGGCCCTGGCCGAGCCGGCCTTCGAGGTGTTTTACCTGGCGCGCCAGCGCGTGCAGCTTTACGACGATGCGCATGCGGCGCTGGAATTCTTGTCGGCGCGCTTTGCCGTCGTTGCGGTGTCGAACGGCAACGCCGACGTGCACCGCACGGGCGTGGGCCGGCACTTTCGTGCAGCCATCGCCGCGGGAACGGTGGGCGTGGCCAAGCCCGATGCGCGCATCTTCCACGCCGCCGCGCAGGCGCTGGACGTGCCGCCCGCCGCCGTGCTGCACGTGGGCGACGACGCCACGCTGGACGCACTCGGCGCCTTGCGCGCGGGCATGCAGGCGGTGTGGCTCAACCGCAGCGGCGCACCCTGGCCGCACGGCCCCGAGCACGCGCCGCACGCCAGCGTGCCCGACCTGACGGCGCTGTGCCGGCTGCTCGCGGGGGTGCCCGTGGCGGTGCCAGCGCTCCACGGTGTTTCGTCCTGATTTCTGGACTTACGCAAACAAGGATGCAATAAAGTGTTTTGCCATGGGGCGAGCGCCTTGCCTGAGCCCGATTTGCGTAAGTCGTGTTTATTTTTGCCCCGTTTGCAATGAGGTCGCCATGCCTTTGTTCCACCCGCCTCCTTTGCCCGCCGTGCGCACCATTGGCTGGATGCAGCCATTGCAGTGGCTCGCGCTCGGCTGGCGCGACATGGCGCGTGCGGGCTGGGTGAGCTTTGCGCACGGGCTGGCGCTGGCTTTGTTCGGCGCGCTCATCGTGGCCGTGGCGCACGACCGTTTTTGGCTGCTGGCCGGGGCCTTGTCGGGCTTCTTGCTCGTCGCGCCCATGCTGGCAACCAGCCTTTATGCGCTGAGCCGCGCGCTCGAGCGGGGCGAGCCGGCCCACTTTGCCACCGTGCGCGCGATCTGGCTGAGCTGGCAGCGCAGCCACCGCGGCGTGTGGGATGGCAGTTACTGGTGCCTGGTGCGCTTCGGTATTTTGCTGTCGCTCGCGGCTACGGGCTGGGTGCTGGTTTCGGCGGCGCTCATCACTTTGCTGGCGCCTGTGCCCATACACACGCCCATGGACTTCATGCGCCACGTGGTGCTCGCACCCGATGGCACGCTGTTTGCGCTCTGGCTTGCGCTCGGCAGCCTGCTCGCGGCGCCGATTTTTGCCTCCAGCGTGGTGTCCATGCCGCTGCTGCTCGACCGCCGCGCGAGCCTGCCGCAGGCCGTGCTCACGAGCTGGCAGGTGGTGGTCGCGAACCCCGGCCCCATGGCGTTTTGGGCGGTGCTGATCGTGGGCTTCACCTTGCTTGGGATGGGCTCGCTGATGCTGGGCCTGATCGCGGTCATTCCGATGCTCGGACATGCGAGCTGGCATGCGTACCGCGATTTGGTGGATGCGTCCAGCCTGCCGCCGCGCGCTTCCTTGAACGCTCCCGCAAACGGCGGGCAGGAGGTGCGCGCGTGATCTTTGGCTATACCGAGGAGCAGCTCGCGAGCTTCTTCCTCACCTACGGGGTGGGGGCGTTCATCCTGTTCATGCTGTTCATCATCGGCCACCTGGCCTGGGAGTCCAAGGCCGGGCGCTTTGGCACGTTCGTGCTGTTTCTGGGGCTGGGCCTGGGTTTCGTCGGCTTTGTGGCCAAGTTCATCATTCAGTGGTGGTTTCAGCGCTAACTCCATGCAAGCACGCAACGGCTTGCCGCCCCGCCGCCGTGCCGCTGCGCACAGCCCCTTCGAGCGTGGCGGGGTAGGGGCCTGCAACGTAGTCCCCGCAGGCCCACAAGCCCGGCAGCACGCACGCGGGCGGGCGCTGCAAGGCGGGCGTGCAGGCGAAGGTGGCGCGTTTTTCGACCACAGTCTGCACGGCGTGCAGCGGGCCCGGCAGGAGGTGTGCGAGTTGCGCCTGCGCCTGTGCGAGCACTTGCCGTTCCATTTCAACGCGCGTGGTGTCGGACGTGTCCGCCGCGCTCACGACGAAAGCCAGCAAGCCCGGCGGCCCGCCGAGCGCGCCGCGGTCGAACACGAACTGCGCGGGCTGCGCGGCGCTGCTGCGCAGGGCGAGCAGCGGCTGCGGCAGCACGCCCCGGCCGGTGGTGCGCGCGGATGCGGTGGATACAAATTTGCCGTCCGGCGCGGTGCATTGCGCATACACGGTAGCGATGGCGGTGTGGCGCAGCGCCTGCGCGCAGGCTGCCCAGGCGTGCAGCGCGGGGCGCTCGGCGGCGGGGGCCGTGTCCGCACAAGCATGCACGAGCCGCGCCGCCGCGCCCGCCGAGGTGGCCAGCACCACGGCGTCGAAGCGTTCGCCGTCGAGCAGCCAGCCTGCGGCCACGCTGGCACCCATGCCGCTTGCATCCTCGCGCACGAGCCGCTGCACGCGCCGCCCCGTGTGCAGCGCGCCGCCGTGCGCGCGCAGCCAGCGCGCCGCGGGCTCGGGGAACAGGCTGCCGAGGTCGGTGCGCGGCAGCAGCAGGTGCGAGCCGCCGCGGCCGCCCAGCAGGCTGTCGTGCAGCACGCGCAAAAACACTGCGCCGCTGGCTTCGTGCACGGGCGTGTTGAGCGCCGACACGCACAGCGGTGCGATGAAGTCTTCCCGCAGCTGCTGCGGCAGCCCTGCGCACAGCTGCGCCACCGTGGCGTGCGGCGCGCAGGCAAAACCGCGGCGCTGCCACGCGGCGGCCAGGCGCAGCAGCGCCCACTTGTCGCGCCAGCGCCAGCCGCGCGCCGTGGCGATGCCCGCGAGCGCGTCCCAGGGCGGCGGCAGGTCGGGCAGCTGCAGGCCGCTGCCGTCGGCAAAGCGCAGCGCGAGCGGCAGGCGCAGCAGTGCGGATTCGGGCGCCACGCCCACGAGGCGCATGAGGCGCAGGCACTCGCCGTAGGCGCCGATCAGAATGTGCTGGCCGTTGTCCAGCGGCCAGCCTGGGTTTTTGGGGTCAAATAGGGATCTAGCCCTTCCACCGATTGCCTGAGCAGCTTCCAGAACGATAGCTTCATGCCCGGCCTGCGCCACGGCCAGGGCCGCGGCCATGCCGGCCCAGCCGGCGCCGACGATGGCAATCTTGCGGCGCACGGGCTTTGCGATCGGACCCACAGGCTTTGCCATCGGGCTCACATGCGCCCGAGCGCCTGCACCTTCCAGGCGAGCCAGAACTTGCGCAGCGGCGTGAGCTGGATGCGCTGGTGCAGCACCTGAAAGTTTTCATGGGCGATCTCGCGCAGCAGCGTGCGGTAGATGCTGGCCATCATCAGGCCGGGCTTTTGCGTGGCGCGGTCGGCCGCGGGCAGCAGCGCCAGCGCCTCGGCGTAGCAGCGCTCGGCGCGCTCGGCCTGAAAGCGCATCAGCGCCGTGAAGCGCTCCGAGTACCGGCCCTGCAAAATCTCGTGCGCCTTCACGTCGAACTGCTGCAACTCGGCCACGGGCAGGTAGATGCGCCCGCGCCGCGCGTCCTCGCCCACGTCGCGGATGATGTTCGTGAGCTGCAGCGCCAGCCCCAGCTGGTGCGCATATTCGGTGGTGCGCGCTTCGGTCTGGCCGAAGATGCGCGCCGCCACCTCGCCCACCACGCCGGCCACGAGGTGGCAGTAGCGCGCCAGGCCCGCAAAGTCGAGGTAGCGCGTTTGCTCCAGGTCCATGCGGCAGCCCTCGATCACGGCCTGCAGGTGGCGCGGTTCTATGCCGTACACGCTGCAGTGGGGTAGCAGCGCCTGCATCACCGGGTGGCTGGGCTGGCCCGCAAAAGTGCGCGCGACCTCGCCCTCCCACCACGCGAGCTTGGTCTGCGCCACACCCGCGTCCGAAACCTCATCGACCACGTCATCGACCGCGCGGCAAAACGCATAAAACGCCGTGATCGCCGCGCGCCGCGGGCGGGGTAGAAACAAAAAAGCGTAGTAAAAACTGCTGCCCGAGGCCAGGGCCTGCTGTTGGACGTATTGCTGCGGCGTCATGGGCTGGGGATTGTCCCATGCGCTCTCAGCAGCAGCCTAACGGCCGCGCCAGTTGCCGCGCCATCGTGCCGCGTCTTCATGAACCATCACGGATATGTTTTTTTGGGATAGTCCTATGGCGCAGGCCGCCCCAGTGGGCTAGGATGTGGTGTTGGTAAAAAAATGTGTCATGAATATTTCTTGTGAGGAACCATGCTCAATAACATCCGCATCACCACCAGGTTTGCTTCCTTCATTGCCATTTATTGGGTCTCTTTCGTTCTGGTTTTGGCTGTGAGTCTTTGGGGGTTAATAAATGCACGCGACAGCCTCAAGGAGGTGCACGAGCAGGCCATGCGACGGGCCTTGCTGGCTGAGGGATCGATTGCCTACACGGTGCAAAACCGCCTGCAGGTGCTGCTTGCCTTCCAGCATGCACCCGACAGTCCTTTGGCCGCCGTGCATGACCATCCCGTGAATGAGCACCTTGATGCGATCGCGGCGACGCGCGCCAAGGCCAATGAGGAGATCAAGGCGCTGGAGGCAGGTATCAGCGACCCGCAGGAACAACAGCTTTTTGCGGCCACGCAAGGCCCGCGCGCGGCTTGGCGAGACAAACTCGATGAAGCCATACGCGCCATCGCCGCGGGTGACTTCAGTCCGCAGGTCATGGCGAAGTTTCTTGCAGCGGGACGCAACGAGGGTGAGGCGGTGGGGCAAACTCTGAGGGCCTTGCGCGATTACCAGACAGCGCGCGCGCAAAAGGCGGCCCAGCGCGCACAGGATCGGTTTGAATTCTCACTGATCTTTTTTGCTCTGGCCACGGTGTTGGGTGGTAGCGCTGCCTCCTACCTGTCGCTGACGACACTTGGTCGTCTGCGCTCGGGCTTTCGCCAGGCGGGCGACGTGGCCGGTGCGATTGCGCGTAACGACCTCACGCATGCGGTGGATGACGACAGCAAGGACGAAATCGGCGTGCTTTTGCGCCACATAGAGACCATGCGCCGCAACCTTGGCGGTGTGATCGGCCAGGTGCGCGTTGGCTCGGACGCGGTGGCAAGCGCCGCGTCGCAGGTCGCGGCGGGCACGCAGGACTTGTCCAGCCGCACCGAAGCGCAGGCGAGCTCGCTCGAACAAACGGCCGCCGCGACCGAAGAGCTCGCGAGCACCGTGCAGCACAACGCCGACAACGCGCAGCAGGCGAGCCAGCTCGCCGCCTCGGCCACCGACGCGGCCCGGCGCGGCGGCCAGGTCGTGGCGCAGGTGGTGGACACCATGGAAGCCATCAGTGATTCCTCGCGCAAGATCGCCGACATCATCGGCGTGATCGACGGCATCGCGTTCCAGACCAACATCCTCGCGCTCAACGCCGCGGTCGAGGCCGCACGCGCGGGTGAGCAGGGGCGCGGCTTTGCCGTGGTGGCCAGTGAGGTGCGCAATCTGGCAGGCCGCAGCGCCGAAGCGGCCAAAGAGGTGCGCGCGCTCATTTCCGAATCGGTCGAAAAGGTCGGCGCCGGCAATGAGCAGGTCAGCGTGGCCGGCCAGACCATGCAGGAGATCGTCGCGGGCATACAGCGCGTGTCCGACATCGTGGGCGAGATCGCCGCGGCGAGCCGCGAGCAATCGGGTGGCATCGCGCAGATCAACCAGGCCGTGACGCACCTCGACAGCGTGACGCAGCAAAACGCCGCGCTGGTCGAGCAGACTTCGGCCGCGTCGAACGCTCTGCAGGAACAGGCGCGCCAGCTCGCGGCGCTCGCGGCGGCGTTCAAGCTCGAAGCGCAAGGCGGGGGCTGGGCCGAGGGTATGGCGGCCCGGGCAACTGGCCGGCTTTCTGCAGGATCCATTCCCCGTGCCGCCTCCCCGGCTCCTGCGGCACTGCACGCTGCGACCGAGCATCCGCGCTTGCAATAAGCCGCCAAGCGCAAAGTGCGGCGCGGCGCGGTTCACATGCGCAGCGCGCGCCACGCCAGCGGCGCGGCATCCCAGGCACGCAGGCGCGGGCGGGTGTGCAAGCTTGCGCCGCGCAGCGCCTGCACCTTGCCCAGCACGCGCAGGCCGCCTTGCACCACCAGGCGCAGCTCCCAGCCCATGCGCCCCGGCACACGGTGCACGAGTTTCATGCCTTTTTGCATGATAGCGCCCGTCCAGTCTGCGTAATCAGCTATCAAATTCGATATTTCCGGCGTCAGGCGCAGGGCCAGCACATCCGCCTGCTGCACGCTGTGGCGCGCGCAGTCTGCGGCGCAAAGGTAGTAGCGCCCGCGCGGAATATCGACGCTCAAGTCCTGCCAGAAGTTGATGAGCTGCAGCGCCGTGCAGATGGCGTCGCTCTCTTGCTGGGCCGCGGCGTCGTGCACGTCGTAGAGGTGCAGCAGCAGCCGCCCAATCGGGTTGGCCGAGCGGCGGCAGTAATCGAGCAGTTCGGCGCGGTTGGCGTAGCCGGTGCCGGCACGGGTTTTTTCCACGTCCTGGCGAAAGGCGTCGAGCAAGTCCGCCAGCAGGGGCACGGGCAGCTGGTGGCGTTGCAATGCCCACTGCAGCGGGCCGAACACCGCCGCCCAGCGCGGCGCCGGCGGCTGGCCCGCAGCCACGGCGTGCAGCTCGGCGGCATAGGCGGACAGGTCGGCAAGGCGCTCGGCGGCCGAGGTGTGGCCTTCATCGGCAATATCGTCGGCCGTGCGCGCGAAGTGGTAGATCGCCGCAATCGCCGGTCGCAGCCGCGGCGGGCACAGCAGCGAGGCGACGGGGAAGTTCTCGTAGTGGGTGATGGGCGCTGAAGGGGGAGGCACGCGGCGATTGTCCGCCAAAGCATCGGGGGCCTGCGCTGAGGGATAAGCTGCATGCGCGCTCAGGCTAAAATATCCAGTTGACCGATTCACAGAGAGGCGGCTGGCATTGCCTGCCGCCTGTTCGTTTGTAAACCGCGCGGGTGGCGAAATTGGTAGACGCACCAGGTTTAGGTCCTGACGCCAGCAATGGTGTGGGGGTTCGAGTCCCCCCCCGCGCACCATCCATGTGTGATCTGCGGCATTTTCCATGCACTGCGAAGCCGCTGCACTTGCACAGCCCCACGAGGAATAAAAATGGCCGTCACCGTCGAAACCCTTGAAAAGCTCGAGCGCAAGATCACGCTCAGCCTGCCCATGAGCAGCATCCAGTCCGAAGTCGAAAACCGCCTCAAGCGCTTGGCGCGCACCGTGAAGATGGACGGCTTTCGCCCCGGCAAGGTGCCGCTGAGCGTGGTGTCGCAGCGCTACGGCTACTCGGTGCAGTACGAAGTCATCAACGACAAGGTCGGCGAGGCCTTCACCAGCGCCGCCAACGAGGCCAACCTGCGCGTCGCCGGCCAGCCGCGCATCACCGAAAAAGAAGGCGCCCCTGAGGGCGAAGTTGCGTTCGACGCCGTGTTCGAAGTGTTCCCTGAAGTTCAAATCGCCGACCTGTCCGCAGCGCAGCTCGAGAAGTTCACCGCCGCAGTGGACGAAGCCGCGATCGACCGCACCATAGACATTCTGCGCAAGCAGCGGCGCAGCTTTGCCGAGCGCGCACTCGATGCTGTAGCGCAGGATGGCGACCGCGTCACGGTCGACTTCGAAGGCAAGATCGACGGCGAACCCTTCGAAGGTGGCAAGGCCGAAGACTTCCAATTCATCATCGGCGAAGGCCAGATGCTCAAGGAATTCGAAGACGCCGTGCGCGGCATGAAGGTCGGCGAAAGCAAGACCTTCCCGCTTGCCTTCCCCGAGGACTACCACGGCAAGGACGTGGCCGGCAAGACGGCCGACTTCCTGGTCACGGTCAAAAAGATGGAGGCCGGGCACCTGCCCGAGATCGATGAAGCCTTCGTGCGTTCGCTGGGCATTGCCGACGGCAGTATCGAGGGTCTGCGCGCCGACATCCGCAAAAATCTCGAGCGCGAAGTCAAGGCGCGGCTGCAGGCGCGCAACAAGCAGGCCGTGATGGACCTGCTGGTGACGCAGGCCGAGCTCGACTTGCCCAAAGCCAGCGTAGATGCCGAAATCGCCCGCCTGCGCGAAGACATGCTGGCCGACCTCAAACAGCGCGGCATGAAGGACGTCGAAAAGTTCCAGGCCCAACTGCCCGACGACATCTTTCGTGAGCAAGCCGAGCGCCGCGTGCGCCTCGGGCTGATCGTGGTTGAACTGGTGCGAGCCAACCAGCTCGATCCCAAGCCCGAGCAGGTCAAGGCCCATGTCGAAGAGCTGGCCTCGAGCTACGAGCACCCCGAAGAGGTCGTGCGCTGGTATTACTCGAATCCTGAGCGTATGACCACCGTCGAGGCTTTGGTGCTCGAAAACAACGTGACGGATTTCGTGCTCGGCAAGGCGCAGGTCACGGAAAAAACGCTGTCCTTCGACGACCTGATGGGGCAGCAGGGCTGATCCTGGTTTGATTTTTGCGTGGGGCTTGTGCAAGCTGGCACAAGCCCCAATTCATTTTCTGGGTACAGTATGCCTCTATCACAGGAGAACACATGAGCGCGTTGGACACACAAGGTTTGGGCATGGTCCCCATGGTCATAGAGCAATCTGGCCGGGGCGAGCGCGCCTACGATATTTATTCTCGTCTGCTCAAGGAGCGCGTCATTTTTTTGGTGGGTCCGGTGAATGACCAGACGGCCAATCTGGTGGTGGCGCAGCTGCTGTTCCTCGAGAGCGAAAACCCGGAAAAGGACATTTCCCTCTACATCAATTCCCCGGGCGGCTCGGTGAGTGCCGGTTTGGCAATTTTCGACACCATGAATTTCATCAAGCCGGATGTTTCCACGCTGTGCATAGGCCTTGCGGCAAGCATGGGGGCCTTTTTGCTGACTGCTGGTGCCAAGGGAAAGCGCTTCACGCTCCCGAATTCCAAGGTCATGATCCACCAGCCCTTGGGTGGCATGCAAGGCCAGGCGACCGAGATCGAGATCCACGCCCGCGAAATCCTCAAGACGCGCGAGCAACTCAACAACATCCTGGCCGAGCGCACCGGCCAGCCGCTCGAAAAAATCGAGCGCGACACCGAGCGCGACTATTTCCTCACGGCCGATGAGGCCAAGGACTATGGGCTTGTGGACCAGGTCATCAGCAAGCGCGGCTAAGCTTGAACTGCGGCATTTCCCTTGGGAGTAGCCGCTTCGTTTTGGTTATCATCATTCCAAGATTTTGTTACAAGGCATCGTTCCATGGCCGATAAAAAAGGCGTTTCCAGCGAAAAAACGCTTTACTGCTCTTTCTGCGGCAAGAGTCAGCATGAAGTGAAAAAGCTCATTGCCGGCCCGTCGGTCTTCATCTGCGACGAGTGCATAGACCTGTGCAACGAGATCATTCGCGATGAACTGCCCGTGGACGAGCTTGCGCGCGAAGGGCGCAAGGACTTGCCCACGCCGGCCGAAATCAAGGCCAACCTGGACCAGTACGTCATCGACCAGGACATCGCCAAGCGCACCCTGGCCGTGGCCGTTTACAACCACTACAAGCGCCTGCGCCACAAGGACAAAGCGCGCAAGGATGCGGTGGAGCTGGCCAAGAGCAACATCCTGCTGATCGGCCCCACGGGCTCGGGCAAGACGCTGCTGGCGCAGACGTTGGCGCGCGTGCTCGACGTTCCCTTCGTGATGGCCGACGCGACCACGCTCACCGAGGCGGGCTACGTCGGCGAAGATGTGGAAAACATCATCCAAAAGCTTTTGCAAAGCTGCAACTACGACGTCGAGCGCGCCCAGCGCGGCATCGTCTATATCGACGAAATCGACAAAATTTCGCGCAAATCCGACAATCCTTCCATCACACGCGACGTTTCGGGCGAGGGCGTGCAGCAGGCACTGCTCAAGCTCATCGAGGGCACGATGGCGAGCGTGCCTCCGCAAGGCGGGCGCAAGCATCCGAACCAGGATTTTTTGCAGATCGACACGACCAATATCCTGTTCATCTGCGGTGGCGCGTTTGCCGGGCTGGAAAAAGTCATCGAAAGCCGCACCGAGGCTTCCGGCATAGGCTTTGGTGCCACGGTCAAGAGCAAGAAGCAGCGCTCCCTGAGCGAGGTGTTCACCGAAATCGAGCCTGAAGACCTGATCAAGTTCGGCCTGATCCCCGAACTCGTGGGCCGCATGCCCGTAGTGGCCGCGCTCGCCGAACTCAACGAAGACGCGCTCGTGCGCATCCTGACCGAGCCCAAGAATGCGCTGGTCAAGCAATACAGCCAATTGCTCTCCATGGAGGGGGTGGAGCTCGAGGTGCGCCCCACCGCCCTGAAGGCCATCGCCCGCAAGGCCCTCGCGCGCAAGACCGGCGCACGTGGCCTGCGCTCCATTCTCGAGCAGGCGCTCATGAACACCATGTTCGAATTGCCCAACATGAGCAATGTCGAGAAGGTAGTGGTTGATGAGAACACGATCGAAGAAAACAAGCCGCCTCTGCTCGTTTATCGCGAGGCTGCGAAAAAGGCCTGAGAGCGGCCCTGGCCGCTGACAAGCAGGCGACCTTGGTTCTTTGGGCTGGTTTGCGTTCAGTGGCAGGTTGCGCAGGGGATTGAAAATCCCCAGGCCCAGGCCATATTCGATCACATTCGATAAGGATTCATATGTCCGGATACAAACAGCTCCCCGCCACACCCCTGGACCTGCCACTTCTGCCCTTGCGTGACGTGGTGGTTTTTCCTCACATGGTGATCCCGCTCTTCGTGGGCCGCCCCAAGAGCATCAAAGCACTCGAGCTGGCCATGGAGTCCGACCGGCGCATCATGCTGGTCGCGCAAAAGGCCGCAGCCAAGGATGAGCCTGCGGTGGGCGACATGTTCGACATGGGCGCCGTTTCCACCATTTTGCAAATGCTCAAACTGCCCGATGGCACCGTCAAAGTGCTCGTCGAAGGGCAGCAGCGGGCAAGGGTTGACTCCATCGCGGATGAGCAAACCCATTTCGTCGCTACCGTGTCCCCAGTCGAGCTGCAAGAGACGCTGGATTCGAGCGAACTTGAGGCCCTGCGGCGCGCCTTGCTGCAAGAGTTCGATCAGTACGTCAAGCTCAACAAGAAGATTCCGCCGGAGATTTTGACGTCCATCGCGAGCATTGACGATGCTGGTCGCCTCGCCGACACGATTGCCGCCCACCTGCCGCTCAAGCTCGAAAACAAGCAGGCGGTGCTTGACCTTGCCGACGTCAAGGAGCGGCTCGAAAACCTGTTCGAGCAGTTGCACCGCGAGGTCGAAATCCTGAACGTGGACAAGCGCATCCGTGGCCGCGTCAAGCGCCAGATGGAGAAAAACCAGCGCGATTTCTACCTCAACGAGCAGGTCAAGGCCATCCAGAAAGAACTCGGCGAAGGCGAAGAGGGCGCAGACCTCGAAGAACTCGAGAAAAAGATCAAGGGCGCCAAGATGCCTGCCGAGGCACGCAAAAAGGCCGAGGGCGAGCTCAAGAAGCTCAAGCTCATGTCGCCCATGTCCGCCGAGGCCACGGTGGTGCGCAACTACATCGACGTGCTCATAGGCATGCCCTGGAGCAAAAAGACCAAGATCAAGCACGATCTCGGGTATGCAGAAGATGTGCTCAACCAAGACCATTATGGTCTCGACAAGGTCAAGGATCGCATCCTCGAGTACCTTGCCGTGCAGCAGCGCGTGGACAAGGTCAAGGCACCCATTCTGTGCCTCGTCGGCCCACCGGGCGTGGGCAAGACCTCGCTCGGTCAATCGATCGCCAAGGCGACGGGGCGCAAATACGTGCGCATGGCCCTGGGTGGCATGCGCGACGAGGCCGAGATCCGTGGCCACCGCCGCACTTACATCGGCGCGCTGCCGGGCAAAGTGCTGCAAAACCTTTCCAAGGTGAAAACGCGCAATCCGTTGTTCCTGCTCGACGAGATCGACAAGCTCGGCATGGACTTCCGCGGTGACCCATCGAGTGCGTTGCTCGAGGTGCTCGACCCCGAGCAGAACCACGCGTTCTCCGACCACTATGTAGAGGTCGACTTCGACCTGAGTGACGTGATGTTCGTGGCGACTTCCAACTCCATGAACATCCCGCCCGCTTTGCTCGACCGCATGGAGGTGATTCGCCTGTCGGGCTACACCGAAGACGAAAAGGTCAACATCGCGATGCGCTACCTGCTGCCCAAGCAGCTCAAGAACAATGGCCTCAAGGAAGAGGAGTTGCTCATCACCGAGGCGGCCGTGCGCGACATCGTGCGGTACTACACACGCGAGGCCGGTGTGCGCTCGCTCGAGCGCGAGCTCTCGAAAATCTGCCGCAAGGTGGTCAAGGGCTTGCTGCTCAAGAAGCTGACGCCGCAGGTCGTGGTCGGCCCCGATGAGTTGCCCGAATATCTTGGCGTGCGCAAATACACGTATGGCCGTGCCGAGGAGCAAAACCAGGTGGGGCAGGTCGTGGGGTTGGCCTGGACGGAGGTCGGCGGCGATCTGCTGACCATAGAGGCAGCGACCATGCGGGGCAAAGGCAACATCATCCGTACCGGTTCGCTCGGGGACGTCATGAAGGAGTCCGTCGAAGCCGCGCGCACCGTGGTGCGCAGCCGCGCGCGCAAGCTCGGAATCAGTGACGAAGCCTTCGAAAAGCGCGATGTGCACATCCACGTGCCCGATGGCGCCACGCCCAAGGACGGCCCGAGTGCAGGCATCGCCATGACCACGGCGCTCGTCTCGGCGCTCACGGGGATTCCTGTGCGCGGTGACGTGGCCATGACGGGGGAAATCACCCTGCGCGGCGAAGTCACGGCCATTGGTGGCCTCAAGGAAAAGCTGCTCGCAGCCTTGCGCGGGGGCATCAAGACGGTGCTGATTCCCGAAGAAAACGTGAAGGACTTGCAGGAAATTCCAGACAACGTCAAGAGCGGCCTGGAAATCGTTCCGGTGCGCTGGATTGACAAGGTGCTCGAGGTGGCCTTGGAGCGCAAGCCCAGCCCTCTGCCCGAAGAGGAGGCCGCGTTGATTGCGCCAGCGGCAGGAACGGCAGCAGTGACGGGAACGGCTGATGCCTTGAAGCATTGAGTCTGCAGCGTTGTCAAGCATAGAAAAGGGCCGCGAGAGTGCGGCCCTTTTCTTTTTTGAGCATCAAATACGTTAGAATCTGGCGCAACGGAGCAAACGGCATATAATGGCGGGCTTCGGTTAAATGCGGGAATAGCTCAGTTGGTAGAGCGCAACCTTGCCAAGGTTGAGGTCGCGAGTTCGAGCCTCGTTTCCCGCTCCAGATGCTGCAAAAGAGACAGGGTTTCTTTGCACAAAAGCCCAGGGCGCGGTAGCAAAGCGGTTATGCACCGGATTGCAAATCCGTGTAGGTCGGTTCGACTCCGGCCCGCGCCTCCACTGGTATTGGTGTTCGGAAAGATGCCTGACCAGGGACTTCAGCGTCCAAGGGCGTGAAAATGGCAGTATAATTTTGAGTTCCAGGTGTGCAAAGAAGATCAGGCGGAGTGCACCGGAAACCATGCGGGAATAGCTCAGTTGGTAGAGCGCAACCTTGCCAAGGTTGAGGTCGCGAGTTCGAGCCTCGTTTCCCGCTCCAATATCGCAAGGGAAGCCCAGGCTTCCCTTTTTTCTTGGGCCATGGCCAGTGGCTGTCGGCCTGAGCCCCGATGGTGAAATTGGTAGACACAGCGGACTTAAAATCCGCCGCTTACCTGCATAAGGGGCGTGCCGGTTCGATCCCGGCTCGGGGCACCAGGGTGAAAATCATGTCAAGTTACAACGCTCCCTTTGAAATCCATGTGCACGGCCAGGTGTCTCTGCGGGCCGATGTGCGCTTTGAGCAGTTGCAACAGGCGCTCAAGCCGCTGTGGAAGTACGCCGGAGCGCGCTCCTTGGCTGATGGCGCCGCCAGCCTTTACGAAGAAGAGCCTGGCATCCAGTTCGACCCCAAAGAACATGTGCTGCAGATGTGCTGGACGGTGCAGGGGGATGAGGACTTTCGCCAATCGCTCGACGACCTGTGCATGGGCCTCAACGAGCTCGCCGAGAGCGGTGCAGCCATAGAGGTGAGCTTTTACGACATCGAGTTCGACGAGGAAGAGGAAGACGACGGCACAGAAGCGCGTGACGATTTTCTGATGCTCTTTGTCGGCCCCACGCCTGCGGCCATCATGCAGGTGCAGCGCGACCTGCTCGTGCAGGACGTGGTGAACCTCATGGAGCGCCACTTTGACGCATCCGAGCTCGGCGGGGTGGTGGCCGAGATCGACAAGCTTTTCACGCAGCGTTTCGATGCGCTCGTCAATTCGCTAGAGATCAGCAAGCCGCCGCGCGGCCCGGGCGGCGGCCATGGCGGCGGACGCCGTCCGCGCCATTTGCACTGAGCTTGCCGAACATTCCCGCGCACCCGCCTGCGGTATCAAGCCAAGTTGACGCGCTCGCACTGCTGCGCGGGCAGTTGCAGCCAGCGCTGCGCCGCGGCTTGCAGGGGGGGCAGTGCGCCGGTGGTCAGCAATTGCACGGCACCAGCGGTATCTCCCGACAAGGATTCCGGCGCCAGTGCCGCAGCTTGCGCCAGCAAACGTCGGGTCTGCCGCGCCACGGGAGCTCCGGTGTCGATGATCTGCACCTGCGGGCCGACGAGCTCGCGCAAAGTGGGCAGCGCAAAGACGTAGTGCGTGCAGCCGAGCACCAGTGTGTCTATCTCGCCAATTTCGGTGCCAAATCGACCCATAGCGCTGATGTAGCGCGCGCAAAGTGCTCTCACTTCAGGAGTTTCGGCGCCTGCGCACAAGGGTTGCTCGGTGCTGCGCTCTATGGCATGGGCCAGGCCGTCGCAGGCCTGGAGGATGAATTCAGCCTGCCCGGCGAGGGCGGCGTGCAACCTGCGGAATTTGTCACTGCCTAGGGTGCCGCGTGTGCCGATCACGCCGATGCGCCTGGTCTGGCTCAGCTGCACGGCCGGCTTGAGCGCGGGCTCCACGCCCACGAGCGGCAAGTCGGGGTGGCTGCTGCGCACCTCGTGGATGGCGGCGGCGGTGGCCGTGTTGCATGCGACCACCAGGGCCTTGATGCGGTGCTGCGCGCGCAAATAGGCGGTGATCGCGTGCGTGCGCTGCGCGACGAAGCGCGCCTCGCGCTCGCCGTAGGGGGCGTGGCCGCTGTCGGCCAGATAGACGAAGCGCTCGTGCGGCAACTCGGCACGCAACGCGCGCAGCACGCTCAGGCCGCCGATGCCGCTGTCGAAGACGCCTATGGGACGCTCGGCAAGAGGCATGGACGCTGGCTGCATGAAGTGGTGCGCCCGGGGTGCGCTCAGCCTTTCAGGCCTGGGCGATGCCAATGCCTTTGAACTCGCCCGTGGCGATGCGTTGCTGCCACTCGGCCGGGCCGATGGTGTGCACGCTGGTGCCCGTGGAGTCCACCGCTACGGTGACGGGCATGTCCACCACGTCGAACTCATAAATGGCTTCCATACCCAAATCCTCGAAGCCCACCACCCTGGCTTTTTTGATGGCTTTGCTGACCAGATAGGCGGCGCCGCCTACGGCCATGAGGTAGGCGCTGCGGTGCTTTTTGATCGCCTCGATCGCCACTGGGCCACGTTCGGCCTTGCCTACCATGGCGATGAGCCCCGTCTGGCTCAGCATCATCTCGGTGAATTTGTCCATGCGCGTCGCTGTCGTGGGGCCTGCGGGGCCGACGACTTCGTCGCGCACCGGATCGACGGGGCCGACGTAGTAGATCACGCGGTTGGTGAAGTCGACCGGCAGCTTTTCGCCCTTGGCCAGCATGTCCTGGATGCGCTTGTGTGCGGCATCACGGCCGGTGAGCATCTTGCCGTTGAGCAGCAGGGTCTGGCCGGGTTTCCAGCTGGCGACTTCCTGGGGCGTGAGCGTGTCGAGGTTCACGCGCTTGCTCTTTTCGGTGTCGGGGTGCCAGTCCACCTTGGGCCACAGGTCCAGGCTCGGCGGGTCGAGATAGACCGGCCCCGAGCCGTCCAGCACGAAATGCGCGTGGCGCGTGGCCGCGCAGTTCGGAATCATGGCCACGGGCTTGCTCGCCGCGTGCGTGGGGTACATCGCGATCTTCACGTCGAGCACGGTGGTCAGCCCACCCAGGCCCTGCGCGCCTATGCCCAGGGCGTTGACCTTTTCGAACAGCTCCAGGCGCAGTTCCTCGACGCGGTCGAGCTTTGCGCCCGAAGCGGCCTTGGCTTGCAACTCGTACATGTCCAGGTCGTCCATCAGGCTTTGCTTGGCCAGCAGCGCGGCTTTTTCTGCGGTGCCGCCTATGCCTATGCCCAGCATGCCCGGCGGGCACCAGCCGGCGCCCATGGTGGGCACGGTCTTGAGCACCCATTCGACGAGGTCGTCGTTGGGGTTGAGCATGGCGAGCTTGGACTTGTTTTCCGAGCCACCGCCCTTGGCCGCGACGGTGACATCGACGGTGTTGCCGGGCACGATCTCGGTGAAGATCACCGCAGGGGTGTTGTCCTTGGTGTTTTTGCGCTCGAACTGCGGGTCGGCCACGACGGAGGCACGCAGCGTGTTGTCCGGGTCGTTGTAGGCGCGGCGCACGCCCTCGTTGATGGCGTCGTCGAGGCTGCCGGTAAAGCCCTCCCAGCGCACGTCCATGCCCACTTTCAGGAATACGTTGACGATGCCCGTGTCCTGGCAGATCGGGCGGTGGCCCATGGCGCTCATTTTGCTGTTGGTGAGGATCTGTGCCATCGCGTCCTTGGCCGCGGGGCTTTGTTCGCGCTCGTAGGCGCGGGCCAGATGCTCGATGTAGTCGGCGGGGTGGTAGTAGCTGATGTATTGCAGCGCGCCGGCGATGGATGCGATCAGGTCGTCCTGGCGGATGGTGGTCGTGGTCATGGCAGGTGGTGATGTGAAGAGAAGGGCGAGAGAAGGGCGAGAGAAGGACGGGCAGGATTATCTCTCTGCGCCCATGCAGGAGGCGCCCGCCGACGGTGGCGGGCGCGCGGCCTTCAGCTGCCTTGCTGCACGTTGATGGGCGGGAACTTGGCCGAATAGTCCTTGCCCTGCAGCGCGATGCGTGCGGCCACGTTGCGCGCGATGTGCCGGTAGGTTTGCGCGGCCTCGGAGGTCGGGTCGGCCACCACGGTGGGCTGGCCGCGGTCGGCTTGCTCGCGGATGCGCAGGTCCAGCGGCAGCGCGCCCAGGTAGGGCAGGCCGCATTCGGCGGCCATTCTCTTGCCGCCTTCGGCGCCGAAGATGTGCTCGGCGTGGCCGCACTGGCTGCACACGTGCACGGCCATGTTTTCGACGATGCCGAGGATGGGTACGCCAACTTTTTCGAACATGGTGATGCCTTTGCGCGCGTCGAGCAGCGCGATGTCCTGTGGCGTGGTGACGATCACCGCGCCCGTCACCGGCGTGCGTTGGCTCAGCGTGAGCTGGATGTCGCCGGTGCCGGGCGGCATGTCGACGATGAGGTAATCGAGCCCCTGCCAGTGCGTCTGGCGCAGCAGTTGTTCGAGCGCCTGCGTGGCCATGGGGCCGCGCCAGATCATGGCCTGCTCGGGCTCGACCAGAAAGCCGATCGACATGACTTGCAAACCGTGGTTTTGCAGCGGCTCCATGGTTTTGCCGTCCAGGCTTTGCGGCTTGCCGCTGAGGCCCAGCATCATGGGCTGGCTCGGGCCGTAGATGTCGGCGTCGAGCACGCCCACGCGCGCGCCTTCGGCCGCGAGCGCGAGCGCGAGGTTCGCGGCGGTGGTGCTCTTGCCCACGCCGCCCTTGGCCGAGGCCACGGCGATGATGTTTTTCACTTCGGGTAGCAAGGGCACGCCGCGCTGCACCGCATGTGCCTGCACGCGGCTCGTGATCTGCACCTGCACCTGCTGCACGCCGGGCACGCTGCGGGCCGCGGCTGCGAGGCTTTGCTGCAAGGCGGGAACGAGGCTTTGCGCGGGGTAGCCGAGTTCGAGCTCGAAGGACACATTGCCGCCATCGACGCGCAGATTGCGCAGCGCGCGCGTGCTGACGTAGTCCTGGTCGGTGTGGGGGTCGCGCACCTGCGCGAGGGCCTGCAAAAGCGTTTCAGTGCGGACGGTCATGCGAAAAATCCGAAAAGTGCCAAGGGTGAAGGAAAGGCGCGATTGTCCGCGCTCCGTGCCCAGAGCGCGCAAACACCTGCGGCGCATGGTGTTGCTCGAGGCGCGCGATGCGGCGAGGTGCTGTGCGCCGCGGCTGCTGCGGGCCCTAAAATCCAGGGTTTCTCTGCCACGGCGCAAAGAGCCAACCGCGCGCCTGCTTTGCTGCACCGCCAGCCACGAAAGCCATTTTCCGCATGTCAGCCCGCAAACTGTTCGTCACCACGGCCTTGCCGTATGCCAATGGCAACTTCCACATCGGCCACATCATGGAATACATCCAGGCCGACATCTGGGTGCGCATGCAGCGCATGCACGGGCACGAGGTGTATTTCGTCGGTGCCGACGACGCGCACGGTGCGCCCATCATGATCGCCGCCGAAAAGGCCGGCAAGACGCCGCAGCAGTTCGTCGCCGAGATCGCCGCGGGGCGCAAGCAGTACCTCGACGGCTTTCACATCGCGTTCGACAACTGGCACAGCACCGACGGCCCCGAAAACCACGCGCTTGCGCAGGCGATCTACCGCGACCTCAAGGCCAACGGCCTGATCGTCACCAAGACCATAGAGCAGTTTTTCGACCCGCAAAAAGGCATGTTCCTGCCCGACCGCTTCATCAAGGGCGAATGCCCCCAGTGCGGCGCGCAAGACCAATACGGCGACAGCTGCGAGGCCTGCGGCGCCGTCTATGCGCCCACCGAGCTCAAAAAACCGTACTCGGCGCTCTCGGGCGCGACGCCGGTGCTCAAAACTTCGGAGCATTACTTCTTCAAGCTCTCCGACCCGCGCTGCAGCGCTTTTCTCGAAACCTGGACGAGCGAGTCCGGGCGCCTGCAGCCCGAGGTGCTCAACAAGATCCGCGAATGGTTCGTGCCCGACGAGGCGGGCAAGAGCCGCCTTGCCGACTGGGACATCAGCCGCGACGCGCCGTACTTCGGCATCGAAATCCCTGACGCGCCGGGCAAATATTTTTACGTCTGGCTCGACGCGCCCATCGGTTACCTTGCCTCGCTCAAAAATTACTTCGGCAAGATCGGCAAGGACTACGACGCCTTCATGGCCGACCCCGAGGTCGAGCAGTACCACTTCATCGGCAAGGACATCATCTACTTTCACACGCTGTTCTGGCCGGCGACGCTGCATTTTTCGGGGCGCAAGACGCCGACCAAGGTGTTCGTGCACGGCTTTTTGACCGTGAACAACGGCGAAAAGATGAGCAAGAGCCGCGGCACCGGGCTCGATCCGCTCAAATATCTGCAACTGGGCATGAACCCCGAATGGCTGCGCTACTACCTCGCGGCCAAGCTCAGCTGCCGCAACGAGGACATCGACTTCAACGCCGACGACTTCATGGCGCGCGTCAACGCCGACCTCGTGGGCAAGTACGTGAACATCGCCGCGCGCGCGGCGGGCTTCATCGCCAAGCGCTTTGACGGCGTGCTCGGGGAAGTGTCGGCCGACGGTGACGCGCTGCTCGACCACCTGCGCACCAGCGTGCCCGCGATTGTCGAGCTGCTCGCCGAGCGCGACTACGGCAAGGCGCTGCGCGAAACCATGCTGCTCGCCGACCGCGTGAACGAGTACGTGGACCAGAACAAACCCTGGGAGCTCGCCAAGCAGCCCGCGCTGCAAGAGCGCCTGCACGACGTGTGCACCACCTGCATCGAGGCGTTCCGCCTGCTGACCATCGTGCTCAAGCCCGTGCTGCCCGTGCTCGCGGCGCAGGTCGAAGCGTTTTTGCGCATCGCGCCGCTGACCTTCGCGAGCGCCGAACAGGCGCTGGGCGCTGGGCACCGGATCGGCGCCTACGAACACCTCATGCACCGCGTGGAGCGCACCCAGCTCGAAGCCCTTTTTGCGCCTCAAGCCCAGGAAGAGCCTCCCCAAACAGCTACCACAGACGTAGCGCCAGGCGGCGAGCCCATCGCGCCCACCATCACCATCGACGACTTCGCCAAGATCGACCTGCGCATCGCCAAAATCGTCGAATGCGCGCCCGTCGAGGGTTCGACCAAGCTGCTGCGCCTCACGCTCGACGTGGGCGAGGGGCGGCTGCGCAACGTGTTTTCGGGCATCGCCAGCGCCTACCAGCCGGCCGATCTGGTGGGCAAGCTCACCGTGGTGGTGGCGAACCTCGCGCCGCGCAAGATGAAGTTCGGCGTCAGCGAAGGCATGGTGCTTGCCGCGAGCCACGCCGACGAAAAGGCGCACCCGGGCATTTACGTGCTCAACCCCTGGCCCGGCGCCGAGCCGGGGATGCGCGTGCATTGAGCCTGTTTTTCATCATCGTTTTCTTGCAAAGGTTGCCACGCCATGTCGCTTTTCCGCCGTCCTGATTACCAGTCCGAAGCCACGCAGTTTCTGCAGCAGCTCAAGCAGCAAAAGCCCGCGCTCGAAGAGCAGCAGCGCGCCGGTCGTTCCCTGCTGTGGGACAAAAAGGTCGATAGACGCCTGTGGGGCGAGTACCGCGCCGCGGCTGTGCCGCAGAAGCCCTACGTCTATCAAACCGAGCCGAGTCCCGAACATTGAGCATGTTTTAGGCCATTAGCCCTCACGTAGCAAGCGCTAGCAGCTATGAAAATGGTAGATTCTTATGCCTGCCGAGCAGCTGCTTGAGGCGCACCCTGAGGCATCCGCGGGCGCGGTCGATGCCGATGCCGTGGCCTTTGCGCGCCTGTATGGCGAGCCGCTGTTTGCGCTGCCGGCCGACCTCTACATTCCGCCCGACGCGCTCGAAGTCATCCTCGAAGCCTTCGAGGGGCCGCTCGACCTGCTGCTGTACCTGATCCGCAAGCAGAACTTCAACATCCTCGACATTCCCATGGTCGAGCTCACGCGCCAGTACCTCAGTTACGTCGAGGAGGTGCGCAGCCGCAACCTGGAGCTCGCGGCGGAGTATTTGCTGATGGCGGCGATGCTGATCGAGATCAAGTCGCGCATGCTGCTGCCGCCGCGCAAGCAGGCCGCGGGCGAGGAGCCCGAAGACCCGCGCGCCGAACTCGTGCGCCGCCTGCTCGAATACGAGCAGATCAAGCTCGCCGCCGCGCACCTGGGCGAGCTGCCGCAGCAGGGGCGGGACTTTTTCCCGGCGCGCGCCTGGTTCGAGCCCGGCGCGCTGCCGCGCTTTGCCGACGTGCACGCGGCCGACCTGCAAGCTGCGTGGCGCGACATCCTGGCGCGCGCGCGCCTCGTGCAGCACCACAAAATCAGCCGCGCGCAGCTCAGCGTGCGCGCATACATGAGCCGCGTGCTCAAGGCGCTGCAGGGCCAGCGCTTCGTCACCTTCGAATCCTTGTTCGAGCCGGCCGAAGGCAGCGCCGTGCTCGTGGTCACCTTCGTCGCCTTGCTTGAACTGGCCAAGGAGACTTTGATCGAAATCACCCAAGCCGAAGCCTTTGCGCCGATTTACGTGCGCCTGGCCTATAGGCCGGCTTGACAATGGCGGAAGGCTTTCCCAAAGTCCGACAGACGGCCAGTCCCATTTTTCTGCGCTACGCTCTTTTTCCATGATTACCCATGACTTCGACGTTTTGATCGTCGGCAGCGGCCTGGCAGGGCTTTCCGCCGCGCTGCACCTCGCGCCCACGCACCGCGTGGCCGTGCTCACCAAGCGCTCGGTGTTCGACGGCTCGAGCAGCTGGGCGCAGGGCGGCATTGCCGCCGTGCTGGCCGACGACGACAGCTTTGCCGCGCACATCCAGGACACGCTGGTCGCGGGGGCCGGGCTGTGCGACCTCGCGGCCACGCGCTTCGTGGTCGAAAACGCGCCCTCGGCCATCGCCTGGCTGCGCGGCCTGGGCGTGCCGTTCACGCTCGAGGGCGAGCACCTGCACCTCACGCGCGAGGGCGGCCACAGCGCGCGCCGCATCGCCCACGTCACCGACGCCACGGGCGCTGCGGTGCAAAAAACGCTGATCGACGTGGTGCGCGCCACACCCGGCATCACGCTGTTCGAAAACCACATGCTCGTGGACCTGGTCACAAGCCGCAAGCTCGGCCTTGCCGGGCACCGCTGCCTGGGCCTGTACGCGCTCGACGAGGATACCGACGAGGTCATCACCTTCCGCGCGCCGCAGACCATCCTGGCCACGGGCGGCGCGGGCAAGGTCTATCTCTACACCACCAACCCCGACACCTCCACAGGCGACGGCATCGCCGCGGCCTGGCGCGCGGGCTGCCGCGTGGCCAACATGGAATTCGTGCAGTTCCATCCCACGGGCCTGTACCACCCCAAGGCCAAGTCCTTTCTCATCAGCGAAGCCGTGCGCGGCGAGGGCGGCCTGCTGCGGCTGCCGCCGCAGGCCGGCGGCGGGCGCTTCATGCCCGAGCACGACCCGCGCGCCGAGCTCGCCCCGCGCGACGTGGTGGCGCGCGCGATCGACTTCGAGATGAAGCGCCACGGGCTCGACTACGTGCTGCTCGACATCTCGCACAAAAGCCCCGAGTTTTTGCATGAGCACTTTCCCAACATCCTCGCGTACTGCGCCGAGCTGGGCATAGACATCACCAAAGAGCCCATCCCCGTCGTGCCCACGGCGCACTTCACCTGCGGCGGCGTGCTCACCGACCTGTCGGCGCGCACCGACCTGCCGGGCCTGTTCGCCGTGGGCGAGACGGCCTACACGGGCCTGCACGGCGCGAACCGCTTGGCGAGCAACTCGTTGCTCGAGTGCATCGTGTTCGCGCGCGCGGCCGCGCAAACCATCGCCGCGGCGCCACGCACGCCCATTCCGTCGCTGCCGCGCTGGGACGACAGCCGCGTCACCGACGCCGACGAAACCGTGGTCATCTCGCACAACTGGGACGAGCTGCGCCGCTTCATGTGGGACTACGTGGGCATCGTGCGCACCAACAAGCGCCTGGATCGCGCCGCGCACCGCATCAGCCTGCTGCAGGACGAAATCCAGGAGTTTTACGCGCACTTCCATGTCACGCGCGACCTGCTCGAGCTGCGCAACCTGGTGCAGGTGGCCGACCTGATCGTGCGCTCGGCGCAGCTGCGGCGCGAAAGCCGCGGCCTGCATTACAGTCGCGACTACCCCGAACTGGCCGCGCCCGCCGCGCCCACCGTCCTCGTGCCGCCGGTTTCGTACTGAAGCGCTTTGACGCGCTTTGACGCACTTCACCCGCCGCGCCCCTTGCCACCACCCGGAAACCACCGCGATGTACCGTACCCTGCTCAAGTCCAAAATCCACCGCGCCACCGTCACCCACTGTGAGCTGCACTACGAAGGCTCCTGCGCCATCGACGAAGACCTGCTCGAAGCCGCCAACATGGTCGAAAACGAGCAGGTGCACATCTGGAACATCAACAACGGCGAGCGCTTCATCACCTACGCCATCAAGGGCGAGCGCGGCAGCGGCATCATCTCGGTCAACGGCTCGGCCGCGCGCCGCGCCGCCGTGGGCGACCTGATCATCATCGCCGCGTTTGCCCAGGTGCCCGAGGCGCAGGTGGCGGCACACCGTCCGCACCTCGTGTTCGTCGATGCTGCGAACCGCCAGACCGGCCTGCGCGACCACGTGCCCACGCAGGCCGCGCAGGCGCACAACGCCGACGAATGCTGACGGATAGCCCTGTCTTCGTTTGCCCAGGATTGATCCCATGCCGCACCTGATCGTCGAATATTCCGCCAATCTGCCCGCCTTCCCCGAGGCGCAAGCGTTGGCCGAGCTCAACGCGGCCGTCGTGGCCAGCCCTGAAGTCGCACACGAAGCCGACCTCAAGTCGCGCATCGTGCGCACGGGCAGCTTTCAAGTCGGCACGCAGCCCGCGCAGCGCGCCTTCGTGCACGCGCAGCTGCGCCTGCTGGCGGGGCGCACGCCCGAAGCCAAGCAAGACCTGGCCGAGCGCGTGGCCGGCGTGCTGCGCCGCCTCACGCTGCGGCCCGAAGGCGTGCTCGTGCAGCTGAGCGTCGAAATCGTCGATATGGACCGGCCGTCTTACATCAAAGAGCAGCTTTGACGGCACGCTGCCTGCGCCAGCAGCTACGCAAGCAATAGCAACCCCTGCTGCTCGCAGGCGCGTTGCGCAAGCTTGCTGTATACAATGTCTGAATATACAGACAATGCAATTTTCGGAGGTGCGCATGTCCATCGCCACCATCAATAGCCGCACTTTTGCCCGCAATGCGGCGGCCATCAAGCGGGCGGCGCAGCAGGGCCCGGTGATCATCACCGAGCGGGGCAAACCTGCCCTGGCGGTGCTGCGTATCGAGGAGTATTACCGGCTGACAGGGCAAGCCGGCGGCCCCAGTCTGCTGCAGGAGATGCACGCCATTGAAGCCCCGCAGGGCGTTGAGCTGGAGTTGCCTGAGCGCAGCGGTGGCGCAGGGGTGGCGCGCCGCATTGCCGGGCTGACCGAGGGTGGTGCGCCCTGATGTATTTGCTCGATACGAATGTGCTGTCGGAGTTGCGCACGGGCAAGCCTGGTGCCGATCAGCGGGTGTTGCAATGGGCTGCCAGTGTGCCGGTGGGGGTGCAATTCGTGAGCGTGATCTCCTGGATGGAGATCGACATCGGCGTGCAGCTGCTGGAGCGGCGTACCCCACCGCAGGGACAGGCCTTGCGCCGCTGGCTGGACGGTGTGCGCAAGTTGTTTGCCGAGCGCACTCTGCCCATTGACGCGGCGGTGGTGCAGCACTGTGCACGATTGCATGTGCCCAACCCCGCGCCACCGCACGATGCGTTGATCGCAGCCACCGCGTTGGCCCACGGGCTCATCTTGGTGACGCGCAACACAGCGGATTTTGTTTCCATGGGGGTGGAGCTGTTCAACCCGTGGGAGTAGCCTGCGAGCGCAGCAATCCAGCTTCTACTCGCAACGATGCGAAGGCGTGCCAGCAGCTACGCAGGCAATAGCAACCCCTGCTGCGCCTGCACCGTCTGGCGCACGAAATCCCACACCGCCTGCATGCGCGCGAGGTGCTTGTTTTCGGCGGGCATGGACATCCAGAAGGTGCGCGTGAAGCGCGCCGCGTCGGGCAGCACGGCGCACAGGCTCGCGTCCTGCGCGGCGACGAAGGCGGGCAGCACGGCCAGGCCGGCGCCTGCGCGTGCGGCCTCGTACTGCGCGAGGATGCTGGTGCTGCGCAGCGTGTAGCGGCTCGGGCGGTGCAGCTCGTCGAGGATTTGCAGCTCTTTGCTGAACAGCAGGTCATCGACGTAGCTGATGAAGGGATGGCCCTGCAAATCCTCGGTGCGCGTGATGGGCTCATGCTGCGCGAGGTAGCTGCGCGCGCCGTAGAGCTGCAGCCGGTAGTCGGTGAGCTTGACCACGAGCACGGCGCCGCGGCTCGGGCGTTCGAGTGAGATCACGATGTCGGCCTCGCGGCGTGACAGGTGCACCAGGCGCGGCAGCGAGAGCAGATCGACCACCAGCCCCGGGTGCGCCTGCGCAAAGCGCGCGAGCTGCGGCGCGAGCACCAGGTTGCCGAAGCCCTCGGTGCAGCCTATGCGCACCAGCCCTTGCAGGCCCTGGCGCACGCCGGGCGTGGCGTTTTCCACGGCCAGAAAGGCGGCTTCCATGGCCTCGACCTGCGGCAGCAGCTGGCGCCCGGCTTCGCTCAGGCGGTGGCCGCCGGCCTCGCGCGCGAACAGCGCCGAGCCGACCTGTTTTTCGAGCCCCTGGATGCGCCGCGCCACCGTGGTGTGATCGACACCCAGGCGCCGCGCTGCGCCCACCAGCGTGCCCGCGCGTGCGAGTTCCAGAAAGTAGCGCAGGTTGTCCCAGTCCATGGTGTGCGGGTGCGATGGTGTAGATGCGGTTTTGCGGCGGGGCGTGTGGGCCAACAACGCCAGACCGCGGCTTGTGCATTTTTGCAAATCTGCTGCGCGCAATTGTCTATTGTCTCGACAATTCTGCACAGTTACGATCGCTCGGTTTTTGCCCTGTTTCATCAAGGAGATGTTTGCATGAATGCACCCAGCAACGTGGCCGCGCTGGCCCCCGCCGTCAAGCTGCTGATCGGCGGCAAGTTCGTCGAGTCCAAGAGCACCGAATGGCGCAACGTGGTCAACCCTGCCACGCAGGAAGTGCTCGCGCGCGTGCCCTTTGCCACGCCCGACGAGATCGAGGCCGCCGTGGCCTCGGCCAAAGAGGCCTTCAAAACCTGGCGCAAGACGCCCATCGGCGCGCGTGCGCGCATCTTCCTCAAGCTGCAGCAGCTGATCCGCGAGCACATGGCCGAGCTTGCCGCGATCCTCACGGCAGAGCAGGGCAAGACCCTGCCTGACGCTGAGGGCGACGTGTTCCGCGGTCTCGAAGTGGTCGAGCACGCGGCCGGCATCGGCAACCTGCAGCTCGGCGAGCTCGCCAACAACGTCGCGAACGGCGTCGATACCTACACGCTGCTGCAGCCGCTGGGCGTGTGCGCGGGCATCACGCCGTTCAACTTTCCGGCCATGATCCCGCTGTGGATGTTCCCCATGGCCATCGTCACGGGCAACACCTTCGTGCTCAAGCCCTCCGAGCAAGACCCCATGGTCACCATGCGCCTGTGCGAGCTCGCGCTCGAAGCCGGCATTCCGCCCGGCGTGCTCAACGTGGTGCACGGCGGCGAGGCCGCGGTGAATGCGATTTGCGACCACCCCGACATCAAGGCGATCTCCTTCGTCGGCTCCACGCGCGTGGGCACGCATGTCTACAACCGCGCCAGCCTGGCCGGCAAGCGCGTGCAGTGCATGATGGGTGCGAAGAACCACGCCATCATCCTGCCCGACGCGAACAAGGAGCAAACGCTCAATGCGCTCGTGGGCGCGGGTTTTGGTGCGGCCGGGCAGCGCTGCATGGCAGTGTCGGTGGCCGTGCTCGTGGGCGAGGCGCAGCAGTGGATTCCCGAAATCGTCGCCAAGGCCAAGACGCTCAAGGTGAGCGCAGGCACCGAAAAGGGCACGGACGTGGGCCCGGTCGTGTCCTGCGCAGCGCTCGCGCGTGTCGAGGGCCTGATCGAAAAAGGCCTTGCCGAAGGCGCCAAGCTCGAACTCGACGGCCGCAAGCCGCAGGTGCCCGGCTATGACAAGGGCAATTTCGTCGGCCCGACCATCTTCTCGGGCGTCAAGCCCGGCATGGCTATCTACGACCAGGAAATCTTCGGCCCCGTGCTGTGCATCGCCGGTGCCAACAGCCTCGACGAAGCCATTGAATTCATCAACGCGAATCCGCATGGCAATGGCACCGCGATCTTCACGCAAAGCGGCGCCGCGGCGCGCAAGTTCCAGGAGGACATCGACGTGGGCCAGATCGGCATCAACGTGCCGATTCCTGTGCCCGTGCCGATTTTCTCGTTCACAGGTTCGCGCGCGTCCAAGCTCGGCGACCTCGGGCCCTATGGCAAGCAGGTCGTGCTGTTTTACACCCAGACCAAGACCGTCACGGCGCGCTGGTTCGACGACAGCACCACCACGCAGGGCGTGAACACCACGATCAGCCTGCGCTGAACGCGCGCGGCAGGCAGGGCAGGGCGTCTGGCGGCAACATCGTTATTGATAGCTGCCAGCGCACGTCCTGCCTTCCTGAAGTGGCAAAAACACTGAATTTTTGCCACCACGCAACCGTACACACCACGAGGAGACGCACCCCCATGGATTTCGAGCTGAGTGACGATCAGCGGGCTTTTGCCGACACGGCGCGGCAGTTTGCCCAGGCAGAGCTCGCGCCACACGCGGCGCGCTGGGACGCCGAAGGGATTTTTCCGCGCGAGGCCATCGCCAAGGCCGGCGAGCTTGGCTTTTGCGGTCTGTACGCGCCCGAAAACGCGGGCGGTCTGGGCCTGCCGCGGCTCGACGCCACGCTGGTGTTCGAGGAAATGGCCGCCGTCGATCCCTCGACCACGGCCTTCATCACCATCCACAACATGGCGACCTGGATGCTCGGCACCTGGGCCACGCCCGCCGTGCGCGAGCACTGGGGGCAGCTGCTCACGCGCGGCGAAAAGCTCGCCTCGTACTGCCTGACCGAGCCGGGCGCGGGCTCGGACGCAGCCTCGCTCAAGACGCGCGCCGAGGCCGTGGGGCACGAGTGGGTGATCGACGGCAGCAAGGCCTTCATCTCGGGCGCGGGCAGCACCGACATGCTGGTGCTCATGGCACGCACGGGCGACGCGCAGTCGGGCTCGGGCGGTATCTCGGCCTTTGCCGTGCCGGCCGATACGCCGGGCATCAGCTACGGCAAGCGCGAGCACAAAATGGGCTGGAACAGCCAGCCCACGCGCACCATCAGCTTCGACAAGGTGCGCATCCCGGCCGACCACCTGCTCGGGTGCGAGGGCGAGGGCTTCAAAATCGCCATGAAGGGCCTGGACGGCGGGCGCATCAACATCGCCACCTGCTCGGTCGGCGCGGCGCAGGGTGCGCTCACGCACGCGCAGCGCTATCTGCACGAGCGTCGGCAGTTCGGCAAGCCGATCGCGAGCTTTCAGGCGCTGCAGTTCAAGCTCGCCGACATGGCGACCGAGCTCGTCGCGGCGCGCCAGATGGTGCGCCTGGCGGCCTCCAAGCTCGACGCCGGCGCGCGCGACGCAAGCACCTACTGCGCCATGGCCAAGCGCTTTGCCACCGACGCGGGCTTTGCCGTGTGCAACGAGGCGCTGCAGCTGCACGGCGGCTACGGCTACCTGAACGACTTTCCGCTCGAGCGCCTGGTGCGCGATGCGCGCGTGCACCAGATCCTCGAAGGTACGAACGAGATCATGCGCGTGATCATCGCGCGGCGCATGCTCGAAGGCGACGCGCCCGAGGTGATTCGCTGACTGTCGCGCCGACCAATTTTTGAAATGCTTTTATTTCGATAGCTTCTTGCGCAGGATTATCAAGGGCTAGCAGCCTGTCGGACTTTGGACGTCGAAAGCGAGAAGGTGCCCCAGCGAGGCCAGTTTTTGCCGGATTCGCCGCCCCATAACGGGACTATGGGGCAAGAAGACGGTAAAAAATGGGCCGCTGCGGCGCATTCGCAGCCGACGATTCCAAAGTCCGACAGGCTGCTAGAGGCTTATTTGATACTTAACCCATACTTCACCACTTGCACTCAGGAGACCTCACCATGCACATCGCATTCATCGGTTTGGGCAACATGGGCGGACCCATGGCGCTGAATCTGCACAAGGCCGGCTACAGCGTGCGCGGCTTCGATTTGTCCAAACCCGCGTGCGACAAGCTCGCCGCCGAGGGCCTGGTGATCGCGCCCAGCGCCACAGAGGCCGCGCAGGGCGCGGCCGTGGTCATCAGCATGCTGCCCGCGAGCCCGCATGTCGAGGCGCTGTTCCTCGGCGACGGGCGTGCGCCGGGCCTGCTCGCGGCATTGCGCGCGGGCACGCTGGTCATCGACAGCTCGACCATCGCCGCAGCCACCTCGCGCAAAGTGGCCGAAGCCGCGGCGGCGCGCCAGATCGACTTCATCGACGCGCCCGTCTCGGGCGGCACGGGCGGCGCGATTGCGGGTACGCTGACCTTCATGGTCGGCGGCGAGGCGGCGGCGCTCGAGCGCGCGCGCCCGCTGCTCGAAAAAATGGGCAGCAACATCTTCCACGCCGGCGCTGTGGGCGCGGGCCAGACGGCCAAAATCTGCAACAACATGCTGCTGGGCATCCTCATGGCCGGCACCAGCGAGGCCATCGCGCTCGGCGTGGCCAACGGGCTCGACCCCAAAGTGCTTTCAGAGATCATGCGCCGCAGCTCGGGCGGGAACTGGGCGCTCGAAAAATACAACCCCTGGCCCGGCGTGATGGAAAACGCACCGGCCTCCAAGGGCTACGCGGGCGGCTTCGGCACCGACCTCATGCTCAAGGACCTGGGCCTCGCACAAGAAAACGCCACCGCCGTCAAGGCTGCGACGCCGCTGGGCGGCCTGGTGCGCGGCCTGTACGCGGCGCACAGCCTCGCGGGTTACGGCGCGCAGGACTTCTCGAGCATCATCAAGCTGGTGCACAAGGGCTGAAACGGCCCGAGAGGCTTCGGCCCACCCGAATGCCAGTTGGGGTTCGGAATGTGGCCGGCCCCGCAAAGCGCGCTGGCAAGTGGGGGACAGCGCGCTGGGCGCATCCTTTCTACAATCGACAGGACTTGCACCGCGGCGCGGTGCCCCGTCCACACGCTCACATGCCCCCGCCCATGCCCTCTGCCGCCGAACTCGAACGCGCCTTGCACTATCCGCTTGCCGACCGCCTGCCGCCACGCGGCGGTGCGATCGAGGTGGCGCCCGGTGTGCTCTGGCTGCGCATGGCCTTGCCGTATGCGCTCGACCACATCAACCTCTGGCTGCTGCGCGACCACATCGACGGCCAGGACGGCTGGAGCGTGGTCGATTGCTGCATAGACCGCGCCGAGTCGCGCGCCGATTGGGAGCAGGTGTTTGCGAGCCAACTGCAGGGCTTGCCGATTCTGCGCGTGATCGTCACGCACATGCACCCCGACCACATCGGCCTTGCGCACTGGCTGTGCGAGCGCTGGAGCACGCCCGCGCACGAGTGCCGGCTGTGGATCAGCGCCACCGATTACCAGGCGGGGCTTTACAACTCCACGGTGGTGGACGACGTGCGCGCCGAGCGCTCGGCGCAGTTCTTTGCGAGCCACGGCCTGCGCGACCCGGACGACCTTGAAAAAATCCGCCAGCGCAAGAGCTACTACAGCAGCCACGTGCCGGCCGTGCCGCCGACCTTCCGGCGCCTGATGGACGGCAACGTGCTGCGCATAGGCGCACACGAATGGCGCTGCATCGTCGGCTACGGCCACGCGCCCGAGCACATGGCGCTGTATTGCGCGGCGCTGGGCCTGTTGATCAGCGGTGACATGATGCTGCCGCGCATCTCCACCAACGTGAGCGTCTATGAGGGCGAGCCCGAGGCCGATCCGCTCACGCTGTTCCTCGACTCGATCGACCGCTTCGAGGCGCTGCCCGCCGACACGCTGGTGCTGCCCGCGCACGGCAAGCCCTTCGTGGGCCTGCAGACACGCATCGCACAGCTGCACGAGCACCACCGCGAGCGCCTGGCCGACGTGCTGGTCACGGCACGCGAGCACCCGGTGACGGCCCACGAGCTGCTGCCCGTGCTGTTCCATCGCCAGCTCGACCTGCACCAGACCACTTTTGCAATGGGCGAGGCCGTGGCGCACCTGCACCGCCTCTGGTACGCCGGGCAGCTGGCACGCACGCGCGACGCACAAGGGGTGTGGCGCTTTGCGTTGGGGTGAGCAACTGGGGGTGAGTTTTTGGGGGCTGTCGCATCCCCGACGATCTGCATCGCGCCAACATCCGCCTGTTCGACGCCTGCGAAAAAGCCGGCATCGGCAAGCGGGCCGGCCTCAAGGACAGGGCACTCGTCACCGCTACCAACGAATTGGCCGAGCGCATCTTCGCCACCAGCCACCCCCTCTACGCCATGCTGTTCGACCTGCAAGTTCTGGACGTGGTGCGCACCATCGAGGGGCGGGAGTAATCATGGATAAAACCCCGCCGCCCACGCGCTACCCCAGCCTGCCGACCGACATCAAACAGCGCATCCGGCAGGCTCAGACGCGGGCAATGCTGGCGGTCAATGCCGAGTTGATCCGCCTGTACTGGGAAATCGGCCAGATGCTGGACGCACGGCAGCAAAGCGAGGGTTGGGGCGCGGCGGTAATTCCCCGGCTGGCGCGGGATATTCGCAACGAATTTCCGGAGGTGAAGGGGTTTTCCGAGCGCAACATCAAGCGGATGCTGGCGTTTTATCGTGAATACCGGGCGCTGGAATTTGTGCCACAGCCTGCGGCACAAGTGGCGGGCAAGGGAAAAGTGCCACAGGCGGTGACACTTTTTGCGGCCGATCTGGTGTTGTCTCTGCCGTGGGGACATCACGCCCTGCTGATGGAGAAGGTGAAGGACATTGCCATCCGCCGGTGGTACGCCGAGGCGACGCTGACCAACGGCTGGAGCCGCAATGTGCTTTTGATGCAGATCGAGACCGCCGCCCACACCCGCCAGGGTAAGGCGACCAGCAACTTCTCGGCACGGCTGTCGCCGCCCCAGTCCGACCTGGTGCAGCAGACGCTGAAAGACCCTTATCTGTTCGATTTTCTGACGCTGGAAGAACCCTTCCACGAGCGCGAGCTGGAAACCGGGTTGATCGGCCAGCTGGAAAAATTCCTGCTGGAACCGGGGCAGGGGTTTGCGTTCGTCGGACGGCAATATCATGTCGAGGTCGGCGATCAGGGTTTCTATATCGACATCTTGTTCAGCCATCTGCGGCTGCGTTGCTACGTCGTCATCTGGCAAAAAACCTGCTCGTCTATGGCGAAAACGGTGCGGGCAAGTCGTCGATATTTCATGCCTTGGGTGGCTTCTTTTCACTCAAGCCGCCACGCGCCTTGTGCGACCACAAGAATGTGTTCTCCGGCTTGCCGGATGCAGACTGCTGGATAGCCGGCATGTGGCCTTGATATGACGAAACTTCCCATCAATCTCAATGACCTGCTGCGCCAACGCACAGTCGAGGGCGAACGCATCGAGTACAAGACCGGGTGGAACCCGGACGCGATCATCCGCACCGTATGCGCCTTTGCCAACGACTTCGAAAACCTTGGCGGCGGTTATGTGGTGATCGGGCAGGATTGCGACGCCAATGGCCAGCCGGTATTCCCGCCGGAGGGGCTGGCCGACAACCAACTCGACAAAATCCAGAGGGAATTGCTGGCCCACTGCCAGTTGATCCAGCCGCCGTACTTCCCGATATTGAGCATTGAGCAAGTCGGGGGCCGCAAGCTGATCGTGCTGTGGGCGCCGGGCGGACAGACCCGGCCCTACAAGGCACCGGAGTCGGTGACGGCCAAGCACAAGGTCTGGCGCTATTACATCCGCCGCTACAGCAGCACGGTGGAGGCCAAGGGCGGCACCGAGCAGGAATTGTTGAGCCTGGCCGCCAAGGTGCCGTTCGACGACCGCTACAACCAGTCGGCACGGATCGACGATCTGTCCAAACCCCTGATGCAGGCTTTCTTGCAGGAGGTGGGCAGCGCATTGGCGGCGGACGCACCCGGGTTATCGGTCGAGGCACTGGCTCGGCAGATGAACGTGGCCGGCGGACCCACCGAGTCGCCGTGGCCCAAGAACGTGGGTTTGCTGTTTTTCCATGAGACGCCGGAGCGATTTTTCCCTGGTGTGCAGATCGATGTGGTCTGGTTTCCCGAAGGCGCGGGCGGGGATCGCTTCGAGGAAAAGATTTTCAAGGGCCCGCTGGCGCGGATGACGCGCGAGGCCTTGAGCTACATCCAGCGCAACTATCTGCGCGAGACGGTCATCAAGCATCCTGACCGCGCCGAGGCCACGCGGGTCTGGAACTTCCCCTACGCCGCCATCGAGGAAGCCTTGGTCAACGCGGTCTATCACCGGTCTTACGAAGAGCGCGAGCCCATCGAGGTGCGCATCAGCAACGAGGAACTGGTCATCTTGAGCTTCCCCGGCCCGGATCGGTCGATCCGGATGGAGGACTTTCAGGCGGGGCGTATTGTCAGTCGCCGCTACCGGAATCGGCGGATTGGGGAGTTTCTCAAGGAACTGGAGATGACCGAAGGGCGATCCACCGGCATCCCGAAAATTCTGAAGGAAATGGCGGCCAATGGCTCGCCCGCGCCGCTGTTCGAGACGGACGACGACCGCCTCTCGTTCGTGATCAGGCTGCCACGCCATCCGCTGGCGCTTGTCCCGACAGTGGGTGGCGGGGAAGTCACAGGGGAAGTCACAGGGGAAGTCACAGGGGAAGTCACAGGGGAAGTCACAGGGGAAGTCGAACGTCTGTTGCGCGCCGTGGTTGGGGAGATGTCTCGGCTGCAAATCCAGTCTGCGCTTGGCCTGAAAGGAGAGGAGCACTTTCGTATGGCCTACCTCAAGCCGGCTTTGGAGATGAGGATGGTCGAGATGACCTTGCCCGAAAAACCACGTAGCCGCAACCAGCGCTATCGCCTGACCACCCTAGGGCGGCACTGGCTGGATACGCATTCCGGTAGCGGCGCAGGTTGAAAACCGGAAGAATGGGCCATGGCCGTTGAGTTACTTCCCCAGAGCCTGCCCCACCATTTCGATACCCTTGCCATGACCGCAACCCCTTCCCGACCCCGCCAGGCCAACCAGTTCGCCCTGCTGCGCGAGCGCCGTTTTGCGCCGTTTTTCTGGACGCAATTTGCGGGCGCGGCCAATGACAACCTGTTCAAGTTTGCGCTCACGGTGCTGGTGACCTACCAGCTGAACGTGGCGTGGCTGCCGCCCGCGCTCGCGGGGGTGGTGATCGGGGCGCTGTTCATCCTGCCGTTCGTGCTGTTTTCGGCCACCAGCGGGCAGCTCGCGGACAAGTTCGACAAGGCCACGCTGATGCGCGCGGTCAAAAACCTGGAAATCGCCATCATGGCGCTGACGGCCTGGGCCTTTGTGGCGGTGCAGCTGCCGGTGCTGCTGGCCTGCGTGTTTTTGATGGGGCTGCACTCCACGCTGTTCGGCCCGGTCAAGTACGCCTACCTGCCGCAGGTGCTCGATGAGCGCGAGCTCACGGGTGGCAACGGTGTGGTGGAGGCGGGCACCTTCGTGGCCATTTTGCTCGGCAACGTTGCTGGGGGTCTGCTGGTGGCGGTGCCGCCACGGGGGCATGTGTACGTGGCCGTGGCCTGCGTGGCGCTGGCCTTGGCCGGGCGCATGGCGGCGCAGCGCATCCCTGCGGCGCCGGCCACCGACCCGGGCCTGCGCATCTGCTGGAACCCGGTCAGTGAAACCTGGCGCAACCTGAAGCTGGCGCATGCGCAGGTGCTGGTGTTCCGTTCGCTGCTGGGCATTTCGTGGATGTGGTTCTTCGGCGCCACGTTCTTGAGCAACTTCCCGGCCTTTGCCAAGGAGGTGCTGCACGGCAACGAGCAGGTGGCGTCGCTGCTGCTGGTGGTGTTTTCGGTGGGCATAGGGATGGGTTCGCTGCTGTGCGAAAGGCTCTCGCACCGGCATGTGGAAATCGGCCTGGTGCCGCTGGGCGCCATCGGCATGACGGTGTTTGCCGTCGATCTTTACTTTGCCGCGCGCGGGCTGGCGCCGCCGGCGGGCCTTGGTGCGGACGGGGGTACGGATCTGGGCGCGGGTGCGGTGCACACGCTGCGCAGCTTCGTGGCGCAGGCCGCGCACTGGCGCGTGATGGCGGACCTGGCGCTGCTCAGCCTCAGCACGGGGCTTTACAGCGTGCCCATGTACGCGCTGATCCAGCTGCGCAGCGCGCCCACGCACCGCGCACGCATCATCGCGGCCAACAACATCCTGAACGCACTGTTCATGGTGGCCAGCGCGCTCATCGCCGGGGCGTTGCTGCAAAGCGGCTTTTCCATTGCGCAGCTGTTTCTGCTCACCGGGCTGGCCAACGCCGCGGTGACCGGCGCCATTTTCTGGCTGGTGCCCGAATACCGGCTGCGCTTCGTTGCCTGGGTGCGGGGGCGCGGTTGATGTAATTGGGGTCAGATTCCAATTTTCCGCCATCTCTGCCAGGCGGCTTTTTATTGGAATCTGACCCGAATGGCACTTACTTTAGCCGAGCGCCCGCTGCTGGCGCTGGCAATGCAATGATTCTGAGAAGGAAGCTGACGGCCGGGCAAACTGTTGGTACGACCCCAACAG
>NZ_JARGEL010000014.1 GCF_029211265.1 Extensimonas soli
GTTGAGGAAGACGATGATGTAGGGCACGCCAACCTGGCGGGCCAGCAGGATGTGCTCACGGGTCTGGGGCATGGGGCCGTCTGCGGCCGAGCACACCAGGATCGCGCCGTCCATCTGCGCCGCGCCGGTGATCATGTTTTTCACATAGTCGGCGTGGCCGGGGCAGTCCACGTGGGCGTAGTGGCGGTTGGCGGTTTCGTATTCGACGTGCGCGGTGTTGATGGTGATGCCGCGTGCCTTTTCTTCGGGCGCTGCGTCGATTTCGTCGTATTTCTTGGCTTCACCGCCAAACTTGGCCGACAGCACTGTGNCGGACTCCGAAAAATATTTGAATCAATACAACAACCGAAACTCGGCGCAACCAAACTTGGACACACCAAAAATGGTGCCCATGGCGGGAATCGGACCCGCGACCTCTCCCTTACCAAGGGAGTGCTCTACCACTGAGCCACATGGGCAAGAGCGACGCCCAAAGGCGACACTCAACACTCGCAAAACTTCCAATGGAGCGGGAGACGGGAATCGAACCCGCGTCATTAGCTTGGAAGGCTAGGGTTCTACCATTGAACTACTCCCGCACACCCTGCACACATCGCGGCAGCGCCTTTGCCTTGCGGCGCCAGCGCCACCACGCCATAGCTGGTGGTGGAGGGGACTGGATTCGAACCAGTGTAGGCGTAAGCCAACAGATTTACAGTCTGCCCCCTTTAGCCACTCGGGCACCCCTCCAAAGAGTTTTAGATTCTAGCATGATTTCGCAGACCCGCCGCTGCCACGCCGCCCGATTTTTGCTGGGCGCGCAGGGCGGGTGCGATGGAAACACGCGACCGCTCAAGCCGCCTTCACCTTGAGGCGCCAGGCGTGCAGCAGTGGCTCGGTGTAGCCGCTGGGCTGCGTGAGGCCCTGGAAAACCAGGTCGCACGCGGCCTGGTACGCCATGCTGGTGTCGAAATGGCCGGCCATGGGGCGATACAGCGGATCGCCGGCGTTTTGCCCGTCGACCACTGCGGCCATGCGCTCGAAGGTGGCGCGCACCTGCTCGCTGCCCACCACACCATGCAGCAGCCAGTTGGCCACGTGCTGGCTGCTGATGCGCAGCGTGGCACGGTCTTCCATGAGCCCGATATTGTGGATGTCGGGCACCTTGGAGCAGCCCACGCCCTGATCAACCCAGCGCACCACGTAACCCAGAATGCCCTGCAGATTGTTGTCGAGCTCTTCCTGGCGCTCCTGCGCGCTCCAGTTCGGTTGGCTTGCGACGGGCACCGTGAGCAGGCCCTGCAGCAGGCTTTCGCGCTGCGCATCGGCGTCGATGCGCTCGAGCTCCTGCTGCACCTGCGCGACGTTGACCTGGTGGTAGTGCAACGCGTGCAGCGTGGCCGCAGTGGGATTGGGCACCCAGGCGGTGTTGGCGCCAGCCTTGGGGTGGGCGATTTTTTGCTCGAGCATCGCCGCCATGAGGTCGGGCGCAGCCCACATGCCCTTGCCGATCTGCGCCTTGCCGCGCAGCCCACAGCCCAGGCCCACGAGCACGTTGCTCTTCTCATACGCCTGGATCCAGGCGGTGTTTTTCATGTCGCCCTTGCGGATCATGGGGCCGGCGTGCATGGCGGTGTGCATCTCGTCGCCCGTGCGGTCGAGGAAGCCCGTGTTGATAAAGGCCACGCGGCTCGCGGCGGCGGCAATGCAGGCCTTGAGGTTCACGCTCGTGCGGCGCTCCTCGTCCATGATGCCGAGCTTCACGGTGCTGTCGGGCAGCCCCAGCACTTGCTCGACGCGGCCGAACAATTCCGCAGCGAAGGCCACTTCGGCCGGACCGTGCATCTTGGGCTTGACGATATACACCGAGCCCGCGCGCGAGTTGCGCAGCGCCTCGCCCGAAGACAGCTTGCCGTGGCCTTGCAGGTCGTGCAACGCGATCGTGGTGGTGACGACGGCGTCCATGATGCCTTCGGGAATCTCCTTGACCGTGCCGTCGGCCGCGGTGTAGAGGATAGCCGGGTTGGTCATCAAATGACCCACGTTGCGCACGAACAGCAGCGAGCGCCCGTGCAGGCGCAGCGTCCCTTGACCATCAGGTGCGGTGTAGCTGCGGTCGGGATTGAGGCCGCGCGTGAGGGTCTTGCCGTTTTTCTCGAACGCTTCAGTGAGCGTGCCGCGCAGGATGCCCAGCCAGTTGCTGTAGCCCAGCAGCTTGTCTTCGGCATCGACGGCGGCCACCGAGTCTTCGAGGTCGAGAATGGTGGAGAGCGCGGCTTCGAGCACCACGTCGCTCACGCCCGCGGCGTCGCTCTGGCCTATGGGCGTGTTGCGGTTGATCTGGATCTCGATGTGCAGGCCGTGGTGGCGCAGCAGCACGGCGCTGGGCTGGGCCGCGTCACCGCGGTAGCCGACGAACTGTGCGGCGTCTTGGAGCCCCGTGCTGGCGCCGCCTTGCAGCGCCACGGCCAGGCGCGCGCCTTCCACGCGGTAGGCCGTGGCCTCGCTGTGCGCGCCCTTCGCCAGCGGCGCAAATTCGTCGAGCAGGCGGCGCACGTAGGCGATCACCTTGGCGCCGCGCACGGGGTTGTAGGCCTTGCCATCGGGCGTGCGCTTGGTCGCGCCGTCGGTTTCGGGCAGCACGTCGGTGCCGTAGAGCGCGTCGTACAGGCTCCCCCAGCGCGCATTGGCGGCGTTGAGTGCGTAGCGTGCGTTCAAAATCGGCACGACGAGCTGCGGGCCGGCCTGCGCGGCGAGCTCGGCATCGACGTTTGCCGTGGTCGCCTGCACCTGCGCGGGCTGCGGCACGAGGTAGCCGATGCGTTCGAGAAAGGCGCGGTACGCGGCCATGTCCTGGATGGGGCCGGGGTGGGCCTTGTGCCAGGCATCGAGTTCGGCCTGCAGGCGGTCGCGCTCGGCCAGCAAAGCGATGTTTTTGGGCGCCAGGTCGGCCACGATGGCATCGAGGCCGCGCCAGAACGCGGCACTCTCGACGCCGGTACCGGGCAGCACCTGCTGCTCGATGAAGTCGTACAAGATGGTGGCCACCTGCAAGCGGTGGACGGTAGTGCGTGCGGTCATCGGGGGTTCCTCTCTGCCAAAGGGAGCAAAACACGGGCGCGCGCTGCGCGGCGTGCGAAAGTGGGGCACTGTATTCGATTTGTCTGCGCGCATAAATCCCCGGAAAATATCGAAACCTGCAACTTTTTTGCAAAAGTGAAAAGTGGATGGACAAGCTCAAGGCGTTTGCCTCCTTCGTCGCCGTGGCCACGCGCGGCAGCCTGAGCGCCGCAGCGCGCGCTGAGGGCGTGGCGCCCGCGCTGATCGGGCGGCGCATCGACGCGCTCGAGGCGCACCTGGGCGTCAAACTGCTCGTGCGCACCACGCGGCGCATCAGCCTCACGCACGAGGGCAGCGCCTTTCTCGAAGACTGCCAGCGCCTGCTCGCCGACGTGGCCCATGCCGAGGCCAGCGTGTCGGCGGGCGGCTTGCGCGCGGCAGGGCATGTGCGCATCACGGCGCCCGCGGGCTTCGGGCGCCGCCACGTCGCGCCGCTGCTGCCGCCATTTCGCGCCGCGCACCCCGAGGTGACGATGTCGCTGTCGCTCAGCGACCGCGTGCTCGATCTGGCTGCCGAGGGCTTCGACTGCGCGGTGCGCGTGGGCGACTTGCCGGACTCGTCGCTCGTGAGCATCCGCCTGGCCGAAAACCGGCGCCTGTGCGTGGCCACGCCCGAGTACCTGCAGCGTCGCGGCACGCCGCAGCACCCAAGCGAACTGGCGGCGCACGATTGCCTGGCGCTTTCGAGTGCGGCGGCGCAGACGCGCGGCTGGGCGTTTCGCATGCCGGCGTCCAATGGTGGTGGTGGTGGTGGTGAAATCGTGCACGTCAAACCCACCGGACCGCTCGACTGTTCCGACGGCCAGGTGCTGCACGACTGGTGCCTCGCGGGCCACGGCATCGCCTGGCGCAGCACCTGGGAAGTGGCCGCCGACATCGTCGCGGGCCGGCTCGTCGAGGTGCTGGCTGCGTACGCCGCACCACCCAACGGTATTTACGCGGTGTTTTTGCAACGCAAGCACCTGCCACTGCGTCTGCGCTTGTGGATAGACTTCCTCAAGCACAATTACGCCCAGCCGGGGTTCTTCGGGCAGGCTGTCTGAAGACTCCATCCCTTGGGCTTTTTTCTCTGAAAGGGCATCCGCCATGACCCTCGAAGCATTGCTGGCCGCCGTGCACCTGGTGGCCGTGCTGACCTTGACGGTGTTCCTCTCGGGCCAGGCGGCGCTGTGCCGCATCGAATGGCTCAACGCCGCCGTGGTGCAGCGCCTGAACCGACTGAACCTGATCTACATCGTGTGCCTGCTCGTGGTGCTGGTCTCGGGGCTCGCGCGTGTGTTCTGGGGCATCAAGGGGGCGGCCTGGTACGCGCCGCAGCCGCTCTTGCACCTCAAGGTGACGCTGTTCGTGCTCATGGCGGCATTGCATGTAGCGCCCACGCTGGCCTTGCGCCGCTGGCAGCGCACGCTGCAATCGACCGGCGCGCTGCCCAATGCCGACGCAGTGCGCACGGTGCGCCGGCTCATCATGCTGGAGTCGCACCTGCTGCCCGCGCTTGCCGTGATCGCCGTGTTCTGGGCGCGCGGTTGGTAAAACGGACGGCCTCCAAAAAACCAAAGGCCGACGCAGGCCGGCCTTTTCATTCACAAGCGCAGGCTCATTTCTTGAGGCATTCGCTCATGAAGGCCTTGCGCTCGTCGCCTTTCTTGCCCTTGGCTTCGGCGCTGCAAACCTTCATCTTTTCCTGCTGGGATTGGGGTGCGGCGGCTTGACTGGCTGCAGCGGCGGGTGCGGCGGCAGGCTTGTTGCTCAGACACCCTTTCATGAAGGCTTTGCGCTCATCACCCTTCTTGCCTTTGGCCTGGGCGTTGCAAGTCTTCATTTTTTCCTGCTGCGCAGTAGGGGCAGCGGCGGGCTTGCTCGCCGCACCGGCCGCGGCGCTGGCACTGTCGGCAGCGTGGGCAGTGCCCATCGCCAGGGCCAGGGCCAGCGCGGTCATGGAAAGAAGCTGTTTCATGTGGTTCTCCTGAAAGAGTAGATAAAGGAGTCAACAGGGCACGACACCCCGGCCCGCATTGCACCACAGCCCCGGCGCGCCCACAACGTCCCGCAGCGCTCCGCCCTGCCCGCGCGTGCTGCAAACGCCACAGCGGCGCGCTGGCCAGAATCCGCGGCGGCACGGGCAACCGCGCCTGCCGTCGCGCCAGAGCGCCCCGTAGAATCGCGCGATGCTTTCCGTCAAACAAGAATTGCTCGCCGACCTGGCGGCTGTGCTCGAACAACTTTCCCCCGGTGCCGGCGCCAAGGCGGCCTTCGAATCGCCCAAGGTGGCCGCGCACGGCGACCTCGCCTGCACCGCCGCGCTGCAACTGGCCAAGCCGCTGCAGCTCAATCCGCGCCAGGTCGCGGAAAAACTGCGCGCGGCGCTGCTCGCCGCGCCCGCCTTCCAGCGCTGGGTGGGCAGCCTGGAGATCGCCGGGCCCGGCTTCATCAACCTGCGCCTGTTGCCCGCCGCACACCAGCAGGTGGTGCGCGAAGTGCTGACCACCGGTGCGCGCTACGGCTTTCAGCCCGCGCACGGCGGCCGCGTGATCGTCGAATTTGTTTCGGCCAACCCCACGGGACCGTTGCACGTGGGCCACGGGCGCCAGGCGGCCCTAGGCGATGCGCTGTGCCACCTGTTCGCCTCGCAGGGCTGGAGCGTGCACCGCGAGTTTTATTACAACGACGCGGGGGTGCAAATTCAGACGCTCGCGCGCAGCGTGCAGTTGCGCGCCAAAGGCTTCAAGCCCGGCGACCCGTGCTGGCCCACCGGCCCGGACAACCCCGAGAGCAAAAATTTTTACAACGGCGACTACATCCAGGACATCGCCGACGCCTTTCTCACCCGGCAAACCGTGCAGGCCGACGACTGCGCCTTCAGCGCGAGCGGCAACGTCGAAGACATCGAATCGATCCGCCACTTCGCCGTGGCCTACCTGCGCCACGAGCAGGACAAAGACCTGCGCGCTTTCGACCTGAAGTTCGACCAGTATTACCTCGAGTCCAGCCTCTATACCAGCGGCCGCGTCGAGCAAACCGTGCAGCGCCTGATCGCCAAGGGCAAGACCTATGAGCAAGACGGCGCGCTGTGGCTCAAGACCACCGAGTACGGCGACGACAAAGACCGCGTCATGCGCAAGCAAGACGGCAGTTACACCTACTTCGTGCCCGACGTGGCCTACCACGTGACCAAGTGGGAGCGCGGCTTCACCAAGGCCGTGAACGTGCAGGGCACAGACCACCACGGCACCATCGCGCGCGTGCGCGCCGGACTGCAGGCGCTCGAGGTCGGCATCCCGACCAGCTACCCTGACTACGTGCTGCACACCATGGTGCGCGTGGTCAAGGGCGGGCAGGAGGTAAAAATCAGCAAGCGCGCGGGCAGCTACGTCACGCTGCGTGACCTGATCGAGTGGACGAGCAAGGACGCGGTGCGCTTTTTCCTGCTCAGCCGCAAACCCGACACCGAATACACCTTCGACGTCGATCTGGCCGTGGCGCAGAACAACGACAACCCGGTGTATTACGTGCAATACGCCCATGCACGCATCTGCTCGGTGCTCGCCGCCTGGGGTGGTGACGTGACCACGCTCGCGCAGGCCGATCTGTCGCCCCTGCAAGGCCGCGAGGCGCAGGCGCTGATGCTGCAATTGGCCAAATACCCCGACATGCTCAGCGCCGCCACGCACAGCGAGGCGCCGCACGACGTGAGCTTTTACCTGCGCGACCTGGCCGCGAGCTACCACAGCTACTACGACGCCGAGCGCATCCTCGTCGAAGACGAAGCCGTCAAGCGCGCCCGCCTGGCACTCGTCGCCGCCACGGCGCAGGTATTGCACAATGGCCTCGCGGTGCTCGGCGTCTCGGCGCCACAAAGAATGTAGGCAGGCAAAACATGCACAAACCACAACGCGGCGGCACCATCGTCGGCTTCATCATCGGCCTGGTCGTGGGCCTGGGCATTGCCCTGGTCGTGGCCGTTTATGTGACCAAGGTACCCGTGCCCTTCATGAACAAGGGCGTCATCCGCTCGCCGGGACAGGACGCGCAGGAAGACCAGAAAAACAAAAACTGGGACCCGAACGCGCCGCTCTACGGCAAGAACCCGGCGCCGCTCACGCAGCCGTCCGCGCAAGCCGCCTCTACGCCAGCCGCCACGGCCGCGCCTGCGCCGAGCGATGCAGAGACCACCGTTTCCAGCGCCAAACCCGCCGCCAGCAAGCCCGGCACCAGCAAACCGAGCACCGACAAAGCCGAGGCCAAAGCCGGCTCCGCCGACCCCTTGGGCGAGCTTGCTGCGGCCCGCGCCGCGGCTGCGGACAGCGGCGCCTTCGACTACTTCGTGCAGGCCGGCGCTTTCCGCTCCCAGGCAGAAGCCGACGCCCAGCGCGCCAAACTCGCCATGCTGGGCTGGGAGGCGCGAGTGAGCGAACGCGAGCAAAGCGGCCGCACGGTGTTCCGCGTGCGCGTGGGGCCTTTTGCCAAACGCGACGATGCCGAGGACCTCAAGGGCAAACTGGCCGCGGCCGGCGTGGACTCGGCGCTGGTGCGCGTGCAGCACTGAACCTGCGCAGCGCCAGAACCTTGTGCCGATTCCGCGCTCATAGACTTTCCCCCATTGACACCGACTGGAGCGACTTCACCATGCAACGCCGCGCGTTTTCGCTGTCCACAGCATCCACCCTGGCATTCACCCTCATGGGGCCGCTGGCCCCTTCGGCCCGGGCGCAAAACACCTTCAGGGAGGGCAAGGATTACCTCAAGCTCGCCAAGCCCGTGCCCACGGATGCGCCCGCGGGCAAGGTCGAGGTGCTCGAATTCTTCTGGTACAGCTGCCCGCACTGCCACGCCTTCGAGCCGGCCTTCGAAGCCTGGCTCAAGAGCGCGCCCAAGTTTCTCAGCGTGCGGCGCGTGCCCGTGGCCTTCAATGCGAGCTTCGTGCCGCAGCAAAAGCTGTACTACGCGCTCGAAGGAATGGGCAAGCTAGACGCCCTGCATGCCAAGGTATTTCAGGCGGTCCATGTGGAGCGCAAGCCGCTCAACAAGGACGAGGACATCTTCGCCTGGATCGCCCAGCAGGGCGTGGACGCGGCCAAGTTCAAGGAGATGTACCAGTCTTTCGGCGTCTCCAACCAGGTGCGCCGCGCCACGCAGCTGCAGGATGCCTACGGCGTCGAAGGCGTGCCCTCCATGGGCATTGCGGGGCGCTACTACACCGACGGCACCATGGCCGGCAGCATGCAGACCGTGCTCAAAATCGTCGAACACCTTGCCGCGCAGGCACGCCAGGGCTGAAATTCCGCTCAGCGGGAAGACCGGGCTACAATGCAAAAAAGCAAGATCCATGCCTTTATGAAATACCGGCTCCCCTCCCTTCTTTTGCTGAGTGCCGCCACGGCTTTTTCGGGCGTGGCCCTGGCCGAAAAAGCCGACCGCAGCAAGCCCATGAACATCGAGGCCGACGCGCTGCGCCACGACGAGCTCAAGCAAACCAGCGTGTTCACCGGCCATGTGGTCGTGACCAAGGGCACCATGGTGCTGCGCGGCGCACAGGTTGATGTGCGCCAGGACGCCGACGGCTACCAGTATGGCGTGGCCACGGCAGAGTCTGGCAAGCGCGCCTTTTTCCGCCAAAAGCGCGACACGCCGCCGGGCGCACCCGATGAATTCATCGAAGGCGAAGGCGAAGTCATCGAATACGATGGCCGCAACGACACCGTGCGCTTCATCCGCCGCGCCGAACTGCGCCGCTACCGCAACGCCACGCTGAGCGACGAGGTGTCGGGCGCGGTCATCGTCTACAACAACCTCACCGACCTGTTCACCGTCGATGGGCAGCCCAGGACGGCCAACCGCCCCGCAGGCGCTGCGCCGGCCGCGGGCGGGCGCGTGCGCGCCATGCTCTCGCCCAAGGAGCCCCCTGCGAAGGAGCCCCCTGCAGCTGTGCCCGCAAAACCCGCCAGCGCGCCGGCCCTGCGCCCCAGCCAGACCCTGGAAAACCCATGACCGCGGCAGTGCGCGATGCCGACCTGGCCAAGCCGCAGCAAGCCCAGCCTGGCGGCTTTCTGGAAGTGCGGCACCTCGAAAAAACCTACGGCAGCCGCAAGGTCGTCAAGGACGTTTCCTTGCGCGTGGACAAGGGCGAGGTCGTCGGGCTGCTGGGCCCCAACGGCGCGGGCAAGACCACGTCGTTTTACATGATCGTGGGGCTGGTGCGCTGCGACGGCGGCGACATCCGCATCGACGACCACTCGATCGCGCACATGCCCATCCACCAGCGCTCGCGCCTGGGTCTGTCGTACCTGCCGCAAGAGGCTTCGATCTTCCGCAAGCTCAGCGTCGAAGAAAACGTGCGCGCCGTGCTCGAGCTACAGCGCGGCCCCGACGGACGCCCGCTCTCCGCCGCGACCATCCAGGAGCGCCTCGACCGGCTGCTGCAGGAGTTGCGCGTGGACCATCTGCGCGACGCGCCCGCGCCCTCGCTCTCGGGCGGCGAGCGCCGCCGCGTGGAGATCGCCCGCGCACTGGCCACGCAACCGCGCTTCATCCTGCTCGACGAGCCCTTTGCCGGCATAGACCCAATCGCGGTGATCGAAATCCAGCGCATCATCGGCTTTCTCAAGGGACGCGGCATCGGCGTGCTCATCACCGACCACAACGTGCGCGAAACGCTGGGCATCTGCGACCACGCCTGCATCATCAGCGATGGGCAGGTGCTGGCCCAGGGCACGCCGTCCGAAATCGTCGACAACGCCGAGGTGCGGCGCGTGTACCTCGGCGAACATTTCCGCATGTGACCGCCATGCTCGCGCCCTTCGCACCGCCCTTCGCACCGCCCTTCACACCGCCGGCCACCACCGCGTGCAATGCGCCGGATACTGCGCCATGAAGCCCGGCCTTTCCCTGCGCCTTTCGCAGCACCTTGCCCTCACCCCCCAACTGCAACAATCGATCCGCCTGCTGCAGCTGTCCACGCTCGAACTCGCGCAGGAAGTCGAGCAGATGCTCGACGAAAACCCCTTCCTCGAACGCCTCGTGGAAGACGAACCACCCACCCCGCAAGCCGGTGAGCCGCCGCCCGAAGCGCCCGCCCCAGAGTTCGATGCGCCCTTTGAAGATGCTACGCTTTCAGAAGCTAAAAGCGATGATTTCACGGCGACTGATGGGCAAAATGATGTGGAAATCTCGGGCGAAGCCGGGACGCTGGACTGGCAAGGCGAGGATTCCGAGGGCGCCGAGCCGACCGCCAACGACTCAGACTGGGGCGGCGACGCGCCCGCGCGCAAGCAAAACAGCGATGGCGACGAAACCGACGCCATCGACCTGGCCCGCGCGCAGGAATCCCTGACCGACTTTTTGCACCGCCAGGCACGCGCGCTGCGCCTGTCCGAGCTCGACCAGGCGGCGCTGTATTTCCTCATCGAGTCCCTCAACGACGACGGGTATCTGGAAGACTCGCTGGAAGAACTCGCGGCAGCCCTGGCCGGCGCGGATGCCGTCGAAGACATTGAAGAACTGCTGCAGCGCTTCAACGTGGCCTTGCGGCTGCTGCAAAGCCTGGAGCCCGTGGGCGTGGGCGCGCGCAGCCTGGCCGAGGCGCTCACGCTGCAACTCAAGGCCTTGCAGCAGGAAGGCGCTGCGGATGCGGACACCGTGCACACCGCGCTGGGCATCTGCGCGCAGCCCCTGGAACTGCTGGCCAAGCGCGACGTGCGCCGCTTGGCGCAAGCCTGCGCCAGCAGCGAGGAATCCACCCGCGCCGCCATGGCCCTGATCACGCGGCTCGAGCCGCGACCGGGCCGGCGCTTTGCCAACGTGGAGCGCAACCTGGTCATCCCGGACGTGATCGTGCGCAAAATTGCAGGCCGCGGCCACGACGGCGGCGCGCAGTTCAGCGTGCAGCTCAATCCCGACGTGATGCCGCGCCTGCGCGTGCACGAGCTCTACGCCGGCGCCCTGCGCGAGCACAAAGGCGACGAAAACCACCAGGGCCTGCAGCAGCGCCTGCAGGAGGCGCGCTGGTTCATCAAGAACATCCAGCAGCGCTTCGACACCATCTTGCGCGTCTCACGTGCCATCGTGGAGCGGCAGAAAGCGTTTTTCGTGCACGGCGAAATCGCCATGCGCCCGCTCGTGCTGCGCGACATCGCCGACGAACTGGGGCTGCACGAGTCCACCATCAGCCGCGTGACCACGGCCAAATACATGGCCACCCCGCAGGGCACGTTCGAGCTCAAATACTTCTTCGGCTCCGGCCTGGGCACCGAAACCGGCGGCAACGCCTCGAGCACCGCGGTGCGGGCGCTGATCAAGCAGTTCGTCGCGGCCGAAGACCCCGCCAAACCCCTGTCCGACAGCCAACTCGCCGAAATGCTCAAGGAGCAAGGCATAGAGTGCGCGCGCCGCACCGTGGCCAAATACCGCGAAGCCCTCAAAATCGCCCCGACCAACCTGCGCAAGGCGCTGTGATCCGGGTTTTGCCCCAGGGCGAGCCGCTGCTGCGCGGCACCCTCGCATGCAAAGGTGTGGAGCTCAAAGCACGCGGTGTTCCAGCGCCGGCAGCTGCGCGCGTACTTCCTGCAGGCGCTGCGCGCTGAGCTCGCCCAGCACCACGCCGGGCCCCTGCGCGAGCGCGCCGAGCACGCTGCCCCACGGATCTATGAGCATGCTGTGGCCCCAGGTGCGGCGGCCGTTTTCGTGCTGTCCACCTTGTGCGGGCGCGAGCACGTAGGCCAGGTTCTCGATCGCGCGGGCGCGCAGCAGAATCTCCCAGTGCGCCTCACCCGTGGTGTAGGTGAAGGCGCTGGGCACGAGCAGCAGGTCGGCGCCGGCGCGCGCATGGGCGCGGTACAGCTCGGGAAAGCGCAGGTCGTAGCACACGCTCAGGCCCACGCGCCAGCGCGCGCCCGAACGCGCCCTGAGCTCGAACTGCACCGGCTCGGTGCCGGCTTCTATGGTGCGGCTTTCGTCGTAGTGCTCGCGGCAGTTGGCGAAGCGAAAGAGGTGGATCTTGTCGTAGCGCGCCACGCAATGCCCCGCCGGGTCGTAGACCAGCGTGCTGTTGCGCACGTGCTCGGCGTCGCTCGCAAAAAGCGGCAGCGTGCCGCCCACGATCCACAGCTGCAGCTCGCGTGCGCAGCGCGCGAGAAACTCCTGTATCGGGCCGTCGCCCGGCGTTTCGCGCAGCAGCAGCTTGTCGCTGTCGCGCCGGCCCATGGCGCAGAAGTATTCGGGCAGCACGGCGAGCTCTGCGCCTTGCGCCGCGGCCTGTTCGAGCAGGCTGCGCGCGGCGGCTAGGTTGCCCGGGCAGTCGATGCCAGAGACCATCTGGATGGCGGCGATTTTCATGAGGGCTCTCCTTTCGCGGAATGGGGCTGAGAAGCGGGGGTGGGCGCCGCGGGCGTGTCCGCAGCGGCGGGCTGCGCGGGCACGGTCGCCTCTGCGGGTGGTGCCGTGGGTGCGGGTTCGCGCGAGGGCTTGTCGCGCGCCGTGGTGGCAACGCGCTCCACATGCGGATCGGCCCAGGGGCCGTCGATGTGGAATTCGCGCGTGGTTCTTTCCGTCAAGGGGCCGCGCAGCACCATCTGCGCGAGAAAGCTGCCCAGGCCGACCACGGGGTTGATGGCCGTGGCCACGAGCGAGGCCGTCATGGCGTTGAGCTCGGGCACCACGACCACGTGCAAGTCCTGCGTCTCGTGGTTCATGTCGGCGCTGCCCTCCATAAGCACGGCGGCGTTCACACCCTTCATCTGCAGGTTGTTGGTGCTGGCCACGCCGCGCTCTATGCGCACGTCGCCACGCACGAAGTCGAACGCAAAACCCTCGCTGAACACATCGCGAAAATCCAGCGTCAGGCGCCGCGGCAGCGCCTGCAGGCTCAGCACGCCGAGCAGCTTGGCCAGCCCCGGGTCGGCCTGCAGAAACTGGCCGGACTGCACATCCAGATGCAGCTGGCCGCTCATGCTGCGGTAGTCGGGGTTCATGGGCGCGCCCGTCCAGGCAACCTGGCCTTCCATCACCCCCTTGCCGCGCCGCACCACGTGCTCCATGCCAAAGCGCGCGAGCAGCTCGCCGGCGTTGCGGATGTCGAGGCGAAAGTTCAGCGCCGTGCGCCGCTGCCGGCTGGCACTGGCGGCAACGCTGGAATTGCCGGCATTGGCCCCCCCCAGCAGCGCCCAGTTACCGCTGGCCGTGAGGCTGGCCTCGGGGGCGGTGATGTTGAACTTGGCCAGGCGCCACTCGCGCGCGGCGCCATCGCCGCCACGGTTGTGGGCCTCGACCTCCACGCGGCCTAGCTTGCGCCCGCGCAGCTCGAAGTCTTCGACGACCACGTCGAGCGCGGGCAGGCTGCTGGGCTGCTCGGCGAACAGCTCTTCGATCTGCGCGGCCTGGCTAGGCGGCAGCCGCATGCGCGCAAGCCGGGCGTAGAGCTGACCGGTGCCGCCATCGCGTGCGCCCTCGCGTGCACTGGCAGGACGGTATTCGGCGTAGCCCTCGAGCTCGTCAGCGCTCGCGTTGGCGCGCCAGACGCCGCCTTCGCGCGTGCCGGCGAGCAACGCCTGGTGCAGCGTGCGCCCCTGCGCACTGAGTTCCCGCGTGCGCAGCGCAAACCGCGTGGGTAAATAGTCGGCCGGGGTGTCTGCGGCCGGCAAACCGGTGCCCGGACTGCCCGGGCTGGCTTGGCTGTCGGGGGGCGTGCCGGCAGCGCTCGCACCCAGCGGCTCCAGCACCGCGGCCCAGGCGTCGATATCCAGCCTGTCGGCTTGCACCAGGGCCTGCACTCCATCGGCCGGCAAGGGCAGGCTCTCGCCAGCCGCGAGCCCGAGCGCGATGGCGCCGCGCAGCACGCGCGTGCGCCCGGCGCGCAGTTCGCGCTGCCAGGTGGCCGTGCCCACGCTGCCCAGTTCTACCGTGAGCTGGTCGCGCAGCACCGGTGCCACCCCGCCAGCGGGCGTTGCCTCGGCTTCGCGCAGCAAGCGGTTTTCGTAGCGCAGCGGCAGGCTGGTCTGCGCGGCTTTGGCCAGCGGCGCGGGCAGCGCCAGGGCCAGGCCTTGCAAGTTGCTGCTCAGCAGCAGTTCGGGCACACCGCGGCGCACGTTCAGGTTCAGGCTATAGGCGGCGCTGCCGCTCGCGTGGCGCGCGAGCTGCGCCACCCAGCCGAGCTCGCGCGCCTGCTGCAGGCCCAGCGCCGTGGCCGTGCCCTGTGCGCGCAATTGGATGGGGGATTCGCCTGCAGCATTCGGCGCAGGGCGCATGCCGCCTTCGAGGCGCACATCGCCCCCCAGGGCGCGCGCCTGCACGCCCGCCAGGCTAAAGCCGGTTTCGCTGAACTGCACCTTGCCCTGGGTGCGCGCAAGCAGGGGCGTGTCGGGCGTGATGCGCAGCTCGTTGCCCGCAAACGCGAGGCTGCCCTGCACCTTGGACTGTTCGATGCGGCTGATGGGCAATTGCAGATGCAGCTGCAGGCCGGCATTGCCCGTGCCGCCGGCCTGGTCGAGCGCGTTGCCCGTCAGGCGCGCCAGCGGCGAGCTGCGCACGAGCTGCAGCAGCTGCGGCAGCGGCAGCGGCCCCTGCGCGTCGGCACTTACGCTGACCACGGTGTGGTCCAGGTCGGGGATGCGCGCCTCGACCTTGGACAGGCGCAGGCCGGGCAGGCCCGCAAAGCTCGCGCTCGCGCTGCGCACGCTCATGCTGGCGCGGTCGAACACCAGCTCGCCGCTCAGATCGGTCAGCGCCGGCCAGGGCAAGCTGGCGGGCGGCGTGGTGGGCACGTAGGCGTAGGTGGCGTTCGTCACGTGCGCAGTGACGCGAAAGTCGCCCTGCCGCGGGTCGCTGAAGGGCAGCTGGCGCAGGTCGCCACGCACGCGGAACTGCACCCGGCTGACCTGGCCCGCGCGCACGGCGTCGCGCACGTAGTGGCGCGTCTCTTCGGGCAGGCCCAGGGGCAGGTAGCGCCACACGCGCGCGCCGTCGGCGCGGGCCAGGCTGCCCGTGAGGTCGAGCACGCCCGGAAAACGCCCTTCCCCGGCCTGCGCCGCAAGCCCAGGCGCTGCTTCGCGCGTATGCCAGCTGGCCTGCGCCTCGCCCTGCAGGTCGGCATTGGCAAAGCGCAGCTTGCGCGCCTGTACGGCGATGCGCGGTGCCTGCGCCGCTGCGGGCTTTTGCCCTTTTGCCGGCACTGGCTGGACTTGCCATTGCACTTCGGCGTCCAGGTAGTCGAGCGGCACCTGCGGCTCTTCGAAAACGCCGGGCAATACCAGCGCCCCGCCGCGGATCGCCAGCGCGGCCTTGCCGCCGTCCTGGTTCAGGTCCAGCTCCACCGCTGCGCCGCGCACGCCGGGCACGCCAGCCTGCGCGCCCGGTGCGGCGCTGCCTTGGTCGCCGCCGGCAGCGAACGCCAGCCCCTGCACCTTGCCGCGCAGCTGGTACTGCGTGGGCGCGGCCAGCGGCCCGCGCCAGCTCGCCTGCAGGCTTTCCACCAGGCCTTGCGGCTGGTAGCTTTGCAGCGCTGCGCGCGCGCCGGCGTCGAGCGGCAGGCGCATGCCGATTTGCGCGAGCGCCGCAAGGTCCAGCCGCTCGGCCTGCAGCTGCGTGTATTCGGGCACACGGTCCGTGGCCGCGGTACGCTGCAGGCGCAGGTTGCCGCCGGGCCAGGCGAGGCCGTCGCCCGTACGAAAGCGCAGCCCTTCGGTGAACAGGGTGTAACCGCCCGCAAGGCGCTGCCCGCCTATGCGCCCGCCCAGCGAGACAAAGGCCAGCGGTTGCAGCTCGGGCGCGAGCGTGGTGTGCACCTCGGTCAAGGCCAGGTCGGCCACGCCGCCCACCAGGATGGCACGATCGATGTCGGCCCATACCCGCATGCTGCCTGCCCCTTTAGCTACTTCTACAGGAGCATCCGAAAGCACCTGCGCGCGCAGCTGCGCCAGATCGACGTGCGCAAAATCGGCGAACAACTGCCCGCTCCAGTGCTGCCACTGCCCGTCGCGCGGGTGCAGCAGCGGGGCGCGCATGCGCGCCATGAGCGTGAAGCGCGAGCCCCAGGCCGACGGCGGCGTGGCGTCCACGCGCAGGTTGTGCTGCCAGCCGTGGTTGCGCAGCAGTACGTCAACCTGGCGCAGCTCCAGCGGCGCGGGCGCCGCGTGCTGCTCGTCGAACCAGCGCACGGTGCCGCCGCGGATGAGCACCTCGGCCTGGGCGAAAAACCAGTCGGCAAAGGGGCTGTCGCCACCGCCTTGCGCCAGCGCGATGCCACCGATCAGGATGCGGCCGTCCGCCGTGCGGCGCAGGTCGAGCTGCGGGCGCTCGAGGTAGAGCTGCTCGAAGCCGCGCGTGAGCAAGGCGCGCGGCGACAATGCCAACACCACACGCGGCAGCTGCAGCGCAGGCCGGCCTTGCGCGTCGAGCAGCGCCACCTCGCTCAGCTCGAAGGAAGGAATCAGCCCCGTCGAGCGCCCCGTGATCGCACCAATGCGCACAGGCACCCCCACGATGCGCGTGGCCTGCGCCTCCAGGGACGCGCGAAAGTCCCCGATGCGCGGCACAATCCAGCCATGCAAACCCGCCCACACGATGGCCAGCAACAGCCAGAACGCCAGCAACAGGCCCAGCGTCCAGCGCGCGCTGGCGGCGACGATGCGAATAAGGCGCGTGGGGCGTGCGGCGGCGGCGGTCATTGGCGGGCGTAAAGTGGCCGAAATTATGACCCGCAGGACCGGCGTGCTCCTTGGTGCGAAACCTTCGCCTCGTGTGTTTTTGTTTCGCTGGCAAACCGTCTTTGTGCCCGCTCTTTCCCCTCTCCCTCTCGAACGCCGCGTTCGCCATGTCCACGTCCTCCTCGCTCAGCCCTGACATCGCCGCGCCCACTGCTGGCTTGGCGCAGCACTCGCGTTTTTTCCAGCGTCTGCAGCGGCGCTATGCACAGGACTTGGCGCTGCTGCCCCCCGGCGCGCCGTGCCACGCAACGCTGGCACCCGCCTTCGCGGCGCTGCAAGCGCGCGGCTACGACGTGGGCACGGCCTTGCGCGTGCTGCGCCAGCTGGTCATGGAGCGGCTGATCCGCCTCGACTGCGAGGCCCAGGCGCCGCTGTCCGTCGTCACGCGTGCCACCACGGAACTCGCCGAGTTCGCCCTCGACCGCGCCTGCCAGCATGCCTGCGCAGAACTCGACGAGCGCCATGGCCGGCCGCTGGGCACCGATGACGGACCCGAAGCCGCCGCAGTTCCGCTATGGATCGTCGGCATGGGCAAGCTCGGCGCGCGCGAGCTAAACGTCTCGAGCGACATCGACCTGATCTACGTCTATGCGCAGGACGGCGAAACCGCGGGCAACGCCGAAGGGCGCAACCGCACCTCGAACCACGAGTATTTCGCGCGCGCGGTCAAGGCGATCTACCAGCTGGTCGGCGAGCCCACCGAGCACGGCTTTGTGTTCCGCGTCGATCTGGCCTTGCGCCCCAACGGCAACTCCGGCCCGCCCGCAGTCTCGCTCGCCGCGCTCGAAGAATACCTGCAGGTGCAGGGGCGCGAATGGGAGCGCTTTGCCTGGCTCAAAAGCCGCGTCGTGGCGCCGCGCACCAGCCTGGCCTGCCCCGAACTGCGCGAGCTGCGCAGCGTGGTGCTGCCCTTCGTGTTCCGGCGCTATCTCGACTACAACGTGTTCGAATCCCTGCGCACGCTGCACCGCCAGATCCGCGACCACGCCACGCGGCGCAGCGCCGGCCGCCCCGAGCGCGCCAACGACGTGAAGCTCTCGCGCGGCGGCATCCGTGAGATCGAGTTCATCGTGCAATTGCTGCAGGTGGTGCGCGGCGGCCAGTTTCCCGAACTGCGCCGGCGCGCCACGCTCGAAGCCCTGCCGCGCCTGGCCCAGGCCGGGCTGATGCCACAGACCACGGCAGAGGCGCTTGCGCAGGCCTACGTGTTCCTGCGCCGCGTCGAGCATCGCATCCAGTACCTCGACGACCAGCAGACGCACCTGCTGCCCACCCGCGACGATGACCTGGCCTGGATCGCGCAGACCATGGGCTACGGCGATTGCTGTGCTTTTCTGCACGCGCTCGACGCGCACCGGGAACTCGTCGCGCAGGAATTCGACCACCTGCTCGGCGGCGACGAGGAGGCCGCGGGCAAGCGCGCGTGCAACGGTGGCAGCTGCGGCGCAGGCAACGGCAAGGCGCCGCCACCGCCCGACCTCGAGGGCCTGCTCGAACAGCTGCCCGCCGCGCTGCGCGAGCGCGTGGCGCAGTGGCGCACGCTGCCGCGCATCGCGGCCCTGCGCGACGAAGCGCGCACGCGCCTGTTCCGGCTCGTGCTGCGCACCGCGCAATGGCTCACCGAAGGCCGCACCAGCGCCCAGGCCGCCGTGCGCATGATCGACTGGCTCGAACCACTGCTGCGCCGCGAGAGCTACCTTGCGCTGCTGCTCGAGCGCCCCGCCGTGCACGAGCAGCTGCTGCACCTGCTGGGCGCGGCGCGCTGGCTCGCGCGCTATCTGCAGCAGCACCCGGGCGTGATCGACGAGCTCGCGTCCGAAGCGCTGCTCGCCGAGCGCTTCGTGCCCGCCGACTTCGAGCGCGAGCTCGCGCTGCGCCGCGCCGCACTGCAATCCACGGGCGAGGACGACGACGAATCCCTGCTCAACCTGCTGCGCCGCGCGCACCACGCCGAAACCTTTCGCATCCTCGCGCGCGACGTGGAAGGCCGCATCACCGTGGAGCAAGTGGCCGACGACCTCAGCGCGCTCGCCGACAGCGTGCTGCGCGTCACCTCGGACTGGTGCTGGAGCCGCCTCAAAAACCGCCACCGCGAGCTGCCGCGGTTCGGCATCATCGGCTACGGCAAGCTCGGCGGCAAAGAGCTGGGCTACGGCAGCGACCTGGACATCGTGTTCGTGTTCGACGACGAGGACGAACGCGCGCCCGAGGTCTATACCGCCTTCGTGCGCAAGCTCATCAACTGGCTCACCGTGAAAACCGGCGAGGGCGATCTGTTCGAGATCGACACCGCGCTGCGCCCCAACGGCAACTCGGGCCTGCTGGTCACAAGCTTCAAAGCCTACGCCGACTACCAGCAGCAGCGCGGCAGCAACACCGCCTGGACCTGGGAACACCAGGCCATGACGCGCGCGCGCTTCGTGCTCGGCAGCGAAGACCTGCGCGCGCGCTTCGACGCCGTGCGCCGCGCCGTGCTCACCGCCCCGCGCGACGCCCAGGCGCTGCGCCAGGAGATCGTCGCCATGCGTGCGCGCGTACGCGCCGCGCAGCGCGTGCCGGCAGACCAGTTCGACGTCAAGCACAGCCCCGGCGGCATGCTCGATGCCGAATTCGCCGTGCAATACCTCGTGCTCGCGCACGCCGCGGCCCATCCCGCGCTGATAGACAACGTGGGCAACATTGCCTTGCTGCAGCGCGCCGAACAGGCCGGTCTGCTGCCCGCTGGCGTGGGGCATACCGCCGCCGACGCCTACCGCGAACTGCGCCGCCTGCAGCACCGCGCGCGGCTCGACGAAGCCCCGGCGCAGTGCGCCCCCGCCGCGATGCAGGCGCAGTGCGACGCCATCCTCGCGCTGTGGCACGCGGTGTTCGAGGCTGGCGAGGAAAGGGCTTGAGACGCACCCAACAATTTGGGGTCAAATTGCCCTTTGAGGCTTATTTGGCAAGCACAAGGCGCTACGAAAAACATACTACATGCGCTTCGTGAATACAGGCATGGCCCTCGCCGTGCGGTCGATGAAGTCCGCGAAATAGCCCGCGCCTCACGGCCCTTTGCCGCCTTTGCATCAGACGGCAGTGCGAAATAATCCACGCCGATGAAACTCGTTGCCCTCGCTCCTGAAGCGATCCCCCTCGGCCGGCCCTTGCCTTTTGCGCTGCGCGGGCAGGACGGCGTTTTGCTCGCGCAAAAAGGCTACGTGATCGGCCACCAGGAGGAGCTACGGCGCATTCTTGCCCTCGGTGTGAACCTCTGGCTGGACGTGGACGAATCCCGGGAAGCCCGCCAGGCCTATCTCGGGCACCTGAACAAAATGCTGCTGTCCGGCCATGCGCTCGGCACCATCGCAGCGGCACCGGTCGGCCCCGAGGGCTTTGCCAGCCCAGCACGCGCGGACGATGAGCGCCCCGCTGATTGGCCCGACCTGCAACTGCGCGCCACGCGGCTGCTGGCCGCACCCCTGGCGGAGAATTTTGGTGACCGCTTCAAGCACCTGCACGACACACTGGTACGCAGCTGCATCCAGGCGCCGGACGCCACGCTGTTCGCGCTCATCTACCTGTCGGCGCAAGAAACGGCGACGTACAGCGCCACGCATGCGATGCTGGTGGCCTGCACCTGCATGATCGTCGCGCATGAGGTGCTGCGCTGGCCCGACGTGCGCATGCTGCAAGTGGGCCGCGCCGCGCTGACCATGAACATCGCGATGACCACGCTGCAAGACCAACTGGCGCAGCAGACCGAGCCGCTCAGCGCCGCGCAGATCGCCGCCATCGCCGACCACCCGGAGCGCTCCGCAGCCCTGCTGCGCCAGCTGGGCGTGGCCGACCCGGTCTGGCTCGAGGCCGTGCGCTGCCACCACCAGCATTTCGAGGGGCCGCTGGAATCAGCGCCCGAGGCGCAGCAACTCGCCCGCCTGGTCCAGCGCGCAGACCAGTTTGCTGCGCGCATCGCCCCGCGGGCAACCCGCGCGCCCATGGACGTGGCGGCCGCCATGCGCGCGAGCTACTTCGACACCACGCGCCAGCCCGATGCGATCGGCGCGGCCATCATCAAGGCGCTGGGCATTTATCCGCCCGGCACTTTCGTGCGCCTGGCGAGCGGAGAAATCGCCGTGGCACTGCGCCGCGGCGCCAGCGCCAACACCCCGCCCGTGGCCGTGGTGCTCAAGCGCGACGGCTTGCCCCCGGGCGAGCCGATCCCGCGCGACAGCGCCCAGCCCGAATGGAAAATCCTCGCGTCCGTGGCGCAAAAATCCGTGCGCGCCCAACTGCCGCTGGCGGCCTTGCTGGCGCTGGTCAGACGTTGAGTTTGGGTTGATCCCAGATTGTCCATTAGGCGGCGCTTCGCGCCTACGCGGGCGCTGGCGGACGTCTGACGGTCATTTTGACCGCAGCTTCGTCGTTCATGGCACCGGCCATGCACTCCTCAGCCGCGACCAAACTGCCTCGCCAGCCGCCTCGCCATCATCCCGCGTCCTAATGAACAATCTGGGTTGATCCAAGATTGTTTTTTGGGTCTGGGCAAGGCGCAAACTGCAGCGATACCGGGTGGTATCGCGAGGATTTGCAACGGGGCCCGCGCACTGACGCAGGCAAGGCACGGCACCGCAGGGCTTTTGGTATATATTTGCCGCCAGCGCTGATTTGCCCCCGCTTGCGAGCGCTCTACAAATGCTGCTAAAGACTCGTCCGACCTTCCCGACCCGGCCCTGTTTTTAGCGCAGCCGGGTTTTTTATGTCGTTCATCGCCACGCCCCAGACCATGCACTTTCCGGACGTGCTGCCCTTGCAAAGCGGCGCGTCCATCCGCGACTACCACCTCGCCTACGAGACCTACGGCACGCTCGATGCCGCGCGCTCCAACGCCGTGCTGGTGTGCCACGCACTCAACGCCTCGCACCACGTCGCGGGCGTGTACGAAGGGCAGCCGAACAGCGAAGGCTGGTGGGACAACATGGTCGGGCCGGGCAAGCCCGTCGATACGAACCGCTTTTTCGTGATCGGCGTGAACAACCTCGGCTCGTGCTTCGGCTCCACCGGCCCCATGCACCGCAACCCCGACACGGGCCGCATCTACGGCGCGGATTTTCCTGTGGTCACCGTGGAGGACTGGGTGAACGCGCAGGCGCGGCTGCTCGAGCGCCTGGGCATTGAACGGCTCGCGGCCGTGCTCGGCGGCAGCCTGGGCGGCATGCAGGCGCTGTCGTGGTCGCTGCAATACCCCGAGCGCGTGCGCCACGCCGTGGTGGTGGCGAGCGCGCCCAACCTCACCGCAGAAAACATCGCCTTCAACGAAGTCGCGCGCCGCGCCATCGTCACCGATCCGGACTTTCACGGCGGCCACTTTTACCAGTACGGCGTGGTGCCCAAGCGCGGCCTGCGCATCGCACGCATGATCGGCCACATCACCTATCTTTCGGACGACGTGATGAACGCCAAGTTCGGGCGCCAGCTGCGCGACCGGCTCGAACCCAAATACAGCACGCAGGACATCGAATTCCAAATCGAGAGCTACCTGCGCCACCAGGCCGACAAGTTCAGCGAATACTTCGACGCCAACACCTATTTGCTGATCACGCGCGCGCTCGACTACTTCGACCCGGCGCGCCGCCTCGGCGGCAACCTGAGCCTGGCCCTCGCACCCGCGACGGCCAGGTTTTTGCTCGTGAGCTTCAAGACCGACTGGCGCTTTGCCCCCGCGCGCAGCCGCGAGATCGTCAAGGCTTTGCTCGACAACAAGCGCAGCCTGAGCTACGCCGAGATCGACGCGCCCCACGGGCATGATGCCTTTTTGCTCGATGACGCCCGCTACATGAGCGTAATGCGCTCTTATTTCGATAGTATTGCGAAGGAGCTTGCATGAGCGCGCAGGCCACCATGGAAGCAATCGCCTGCCTGGTGCCGCAGGGCGCGCGCGTGCTTGATCTGGGCTGCGGTGGCGGCGCCCTGCTCTCGTACCTGCAGCGCGAGCGCGGCTGCAGCGGCTACGGCGTAGAGATCGCCGACGCCAACGTGCTCGCCTGCGTGCAGCGCGGCGTCGATGTGATCCAGCTCAACCTCGACGAAGGGCTGTCGATGTTCGGCGACCGTTCGTTCGACGTGGTGCTGCAGATCGACACCTTGCAGCACCTGCGCAACGCCGAGGTCATGCTGCGCGAAACCGCGCGCGTGGGGCGCACGGGCATCGTCGCCTTCCCCAACTTTGCGCACTGGCCGAACCGCCTGTCGGTGCTGCGCGGGCGCATGCCCGTGACGCGCCACCTGCCTTACCAGTGGTACGACACGCCCAACATCCGCGTGGGCACCTACGCCGACTTCGAGGTGCTCGCGCGCAAGAACCGTCTGCGCATCCTGGATTCCTTCGGCCTGCAGGACGGGCGCATCGTGCGCTTTCTGCCCAACGCGCGCGCGGGCACGGCGGTGTTCCACTTCGAGGGCGCGTAGCCGACGGGCGACGGGCGCCCGCGCGCTGCGGCGCAGCTTCGCTTTCGATGCCCAAAGGCCGACAGGCGCCTACCGCGGCCTACCGCGCGCGGCAGATCTTCAGCATGTTGGTGCCGCCCGGCGCGCCCATGGGTTCGCCGCAGGTGATGGCGTAGATGTCGCCGCTTTGCACGATGCCGCGCGCTTTCAGGTGCGCCTCGGCCTGCGCGAGCGCGGTGTCGCGGTCGGCGCTGGTGTCGGCGAGCAGCAGCGGGCGCACGTTGCGGTACATGGCCAGGCGCCGCTGCGTGGCCACCTTGGAGGTCAGCGCGTAGATCGGGATGTGGATGCGGTGGCGGCTCATCCACAGCGCCGTGGCGCCGCTGTCGGTCAGCGCCACGATGGCCTTGGCGCCCAGGTGGTGCGCGGTAAAGAGCGCGCCCATGGCGATCGACTGGTCTATGCGCGTGAAGCTGTGGCCGCTGAAGTCGGCGTCCTGCAGCGGGTCTTCGGAGGCCTCGGCGGCGGCGCAGATGGTGGCCATCTGCTGCACCGTTTCGAGCGGGTACTTGCCCGCGGCCGTCTCGGCGCTGAGCATCACGGCGTCGCTGCCGTCGAGCACGGCATTGGCCACGTCGCTGACCTCGGCGCGCGTGGGCACGGGGTTGTGGATCATGCTCTCCATCATCTGCGTGGCGGTGATCACCACCTTGTCGCAGGCGCGCGCCATGCGGATCATCTTTTTCTGCAGCGCGGGCACGGCGGCGTTGCCGACTTCCACGGCCAGGTCGCCGCGCGCCACCATGATGCCGTCGCTCGCGCGCAAAATGGCATCGAGGTGCGGAATGGCCTCGGCGCGCTCTATTTTTGCGATCAGGCCCGGCTTGTGGCGGAACTCGGCCCCGGCCACGTTGCACAGCTGGCGCGCCATTTCCATGTCGGTCGCAGTCTTGGGAAAGCTCACCGCCACGTAATCGGCCTGAAAGCCCATCGCGGTGCGTATGTCTTCCATGTCCTTGGCGGTGAGCGCGGGCGCGGTGAGGCCGCCGCCCTGCTTGTTGATGCCCTTGTTGTTCGAGAGCTCGCCGCCCACTTTCACCGTGGTTTCGACCGCATCGCCATGCACGGCCTCGACCTGCAGCACGATCAGCCCGTCGTTGAGCAGCAGCATGTCGCCGGGCTTCACGTCGTGCGGCAGCTCCTTGTAGTCCAGGCCCACGCCGTGTTCGTCACCGGGCTCGGTGCGCGCGGCGTCGAGCACGAAGCGCGCGCCCGGCTGCAGCTGCACGCGGCCGTTGGCAAACTTGCCCACGCGGATCTTGGGGCCCTGCAGGTCGGCCATGATGGCCACCTCCACGCCCGCGCGCTGGGCCGCGGCGCGCACCATGGCCGCACGCTCGATGTGGTCCTGCGCCTGCCCGTGGCTGAAGTTGAGCCGCACCACGTTGACGCCGGCGCGGATCATGGCTTCGAGCAATTCCGGCGTGCTCGACGCAGGGCCGAGGGTGGCAACGATCTTGGTGGCGCGCAGTGCGGGCATGATGGGGCGGGGCAAAGTGGCGATGCGGGCATTGTTCCACACGCGCCGGCGCCGGCGCGCAGGCACCAGACAAGGTGCGTCATGCAACGCGCACGAGACGCCGTGCGTCAGGCGCCTTGCATCAGCGCCTCGATCTCGTCTGCTGCCACGGGCACGTCGCGCGTGAGCAGCTCGCAGCCCTGCGCGGTCACGAGGGCGTCGTCCTCGATGCGGATGCCGATGTGGTGGAAGGCCTCGGGCACGCCGGGCGCGGGGCGCACGTACAGGCCCGGCTCGATGGTCAGCACCATGCCGGGGCGCAGGATGCGGCTCGGGCGCTCGGTGATGGTCTCGCCCGACAGCGGGTCCTGGCGCACGCTGGTCTGGCCGACTTCGCCAGGCTCCACGTAGCTGCCGCAGTCGTGCACGTCCATGCCCAGCCAGTGGCTGGTGCGGTGCATGTAAAACGCAAAGTAGGCGCGGCTTGCGATCGCGTCCTGCGCCGTGCCCACCTTGTGCTTGTCGAGCAGCCCGAGGTCGAGCAGCCCTTGCGCCAGCACCGCCACGGTGGCCTCGTGCGGCGCGTCGAAGCGCGCTCCGGCGCGTGTGGCGGCCACGGCGGCTTGCTGGCTGGCCAGCACCAGGTCATAGAGCGCGCGCTGCGGGCCGGTGAATTTGCCATCGGCCGGAAAGGTGCGCGTGATGTCGCTCGCGTAGCCGTCCAGCTCGCAAGCCGCGTCGATCAGCACCAGCTCGCCCGCGCGCAGCGGCGCGTCGCTCGCGCGGTAGTGCAGCACGCAGGCATTCGCGCCGGCGGCGACGATGGCGTCGTAGGCCGGGTACTGCGCGCCCTGCTGGCGGAATTCGTGCAGCAGCTCGGCCTCCAGGTGGTACTCGCGCGCGTCCTCACCCGCACGCAGCATGCGCGCCGCGCGCTGCATGGCGCGCACATGGCCGCGCGCGCTGATCTGCGCCGCGCGGCGCATGGTGGCCTGCTCGTGCGCGTCTTTGACGAGGCGCATCTCGTCGAGCAGCGTGCACAGGTCGTTTTGCGCCGCCGGGCACAGTGCGCCGTAGCGTGCGCGCGCGCGCACCACGGCAAGCCAGCCCTCCACACGCGCCGCCAGGCCCGCGTGCGTGGCAAACGGATACCAGACGCAGGCGCGGTTTTCGAGCAGACGCGGCAGGCGCGCGTCCAGCTCGGCAAACGAATAGGCCGCATCCACGCCCAGCGCCGCGGGCGCGGCCTGCGGGCCCAGGCGGTAGCCGTCCCAGATTTCGCGCTCCGCGTCCTTGGGCTGGCAAAACAGCGTGCTGTGCCCGTCGCCCGTGAGCACCAGGCAGGCATTGGGCTCGCCAAAACCCGTCAGGTAATAAAAGTAGCTGTCGTGGCGGTACAGGTACTGGTTGTCGCGGTTGCGCGGGCGCTCGGGCGCCGTGGGAATGATGGCAATGCCGCCCGCACCCAGCTGGGCAGCCAGGCGGGCGCGGCGGTCGGCGTAAAGCGAAGAAGGGGCCATGGTGGGATATGCGGATGGGGTCGGCGCGCGCCGGGGGCTGAAAATCGTGAAACGGCGAGTATCAAGGCTTTTGCGCGGCGGTGCGGGGCAGTTTGGCAAGAGGCTCCGCCTTCATCCCAGATTGTCCATTAGGCGGTGCTGCGCACCTACGCGGGTGCTGGCGGACGTCTGCCGGTCATTTTGGCCGCCGCTTCGTCGTTCATGGCACCGGCCATGCACTCCTCAGCCGCGACCAAACTGCCTCGCCAGCCGCCTCGCCATCATCCCGCGTCCTAATGAACAATCTGGGTTCATTTTTCCTGCTGCGCAATACCACACAGTATCGCTGCGGTTTGCGCCTTGCCCAGACCAAACATCCATCGGTTTTATTTGTCGCATCAAGCCTCAAAAACTGAACGATCAGGATGCGTCGGCCTGGCACTTCAATCGCTACGCCGAGCGCCACTGATGTGCCGGGGCCGGCGGCTGCGGGCACCTACTTCCAGCGTAGGGGATCGATGTGCACGCTGTCCGAGGCGTTGCCGAGGGTGAGCGCACCGTCCTGGAAGGTCGCCTGCAATTGCATGCTGCGCTCGGCCAGGCGACCCAGCGCCTGCGACGACTCGGTCGGCACCCGCCAGACCTGCAGCTTGTCCAGGCGAGCCAGCTTGTTTTCAATGCCGCGCCACCAGACCTCGGCGGCGTGGTGGAAGGCATAGACGATGACGGCATCGGACTTCTGGCATGCCTTGGCGAGCGGTTTCTCCTCGGGCTGGCCCACCTCGATCCACAGCCGGGTGCGGCCGGTGAAGTCGCGCAGCCAGACATCGGGCTCGTCGGGGTCTGAGAGTCCGGCGCCAAAGGCCATGGTGCCGTCACCCTGGCAGACGGTCTGCAGCTGATGGGCGTTGAGCGCGAGAGCCAGCAACCGGATCATCATCCGCTCGTCGGTCTCGCTGGGGTGGCGCGCGAGGGTCAGCGCGTGATCGGCGTAATAGCCGTGGTCGATGTCGGCGATGGAGAGGTTCGCCTTGTAGATGGTGGATTTAAGGGCCATCCGGCCCTTATACCAGGGGCGTGAGCATCGGGGCAGTGAGAGGCCTGGATGAAGGAAAGGTCCGAGTCAATATGGATCGACAGGCTGGCCGCGCAGGCGGCGGGGATGTCGCCGCTGAAACGCTCGGTCGAGGCCAGCACCAGGCCATCGCGTGTGGCGACTACCGCCCCCTCGAGATCAGGGCAGTTCTCGGCAAATTGCGCCAGCACGTCGGACTTTGGAATCGTCGGCTGCGAATGGGCCGCTGGGGCGCATTCTCGCTATCGACGCCCAAAGTCCGACAGCCTCCTGGCCTGCCGTCCTGGCGAAATTAGTGGCAAAAAGTGCCTCTAGCGCTTATCTGACATGCACAAGCAGCTATCTTTTCATGAGTAATTGCGCGCCAGCGCCTGCATGGCGGTGGTGATGCGCACGGTCTCCACGCTCACCGTGGTGACGCGCGCCAGCAGGGCTATCACGCGCTCTTTGTGGTCGGCAAAGCGGTAATGGTCGAAGCGCGCGCGGATGGTCGGGTCTTTGGGCTTTTTTTCCTTGTGCTGGTCCAGCACCCAGTCGATCGCGCAGCGGTTGCCGAGCCGGTAGGCCCAGGCCTCGGGCGGCACGCCGCGCAGCGTGGTTTCGCTGTCGAGCACGATGCAGCCAGCCGCCGGGTCGGACTTGAGCAGCACCTTGGGCGCCAGCCCGGCCGCGCGCGCTGCCGTGTCGGGCGTGTCGTGGCGCGTCAGGGCGTAGGGCGCCACCGTCTCATAGCCGATATGCAGCGCCATGAGTTCGCGCCCCCAGTCGGCCCAGCGCCAGAAGTCGGCATGAAAGGGGATGCGCGGAAACTCGCGCTTGAGGTTTTGTGCGTATTTTTCGCGGTACACCGGGTCGTGCAGCACGGCGTAGCAGTAGTGGAAGATTGCTTCTTTATCGATAGCTGGTTGCGCTTTGCCCTTGCCGGCTTCGGCCGCATAGTGCTTGCGAAATTGCTGGAGCGCCCAGTCGGTGATGTTGTCGGTGCGGTTGCCTTGGGCGTCGTACCGATAGAGGGAAACAACGCGCGAATCGCCGATGAAGTGAAAGTCACATGCTTTGTCCGTCGCCAAGCAGCGGAACTGCCCAGAGGCGGGCATTGCAATTAGCCGATTCTCGTCGCGCAAGAAGGGCGGTATCAAGCCCAACTCGTCAATCATGAGATCGGACTGGTAGAGATAGTTCACAAAATAGGGTCGATAAGCGTATGCAACTATGCGGGATTTTGAAAATGGTTCACGCTCCCCGCGCTTCAGTTTGTTCTTCAGGTTGCGCGACCACTTGATGGCGGAGTCATACGTCTCGCTTCCTTGTTGGTGACGTTCATAGCACTCGATAAAAAAGCGCGCCTTTGCCGCCAGCGCTGTTGGTGATTCATCGGTGACCCAACCATCACGGGCAGTGTTTATTCCGTTGCTGAACAGCTTGAAAATCGCCCGCTCCTTCGCCGCAGTCTTGGCCGCCTTGGTCTCCTTGCTGGCCAGCGGGATCAGGGTGTCGAAGTCGTTGTGCGTCAGGTTCAGCCAGTGGCCGGCCTGGTCTGGCTGCACTTCGTCGAACTGCAGGCGGCGCATGGGGTGCGTGGCCAGGAAGCTGAGCTTTTCTTCGGCGGTCTCCATCTCGGGACGGCGGACGTAGAACACGCGCGCGGGGCGCTTGTCCTTGGTGCTGCTGGCCCGCTTGACCATGAAGCTGATGGCCACGCCCGTTTGTATGCCGAACACGTTGTGCCGCGTGCCGCTGAGCCTGGGGTTGGCGCGCACGTCGCCGCCCAGGTCCACCACCCAAACCTCCGCAAACTCCTGCACCACGGTCTTGCGAAAGCCGTCGAAGGTGCGCGCGTCCAGAAAGCTGCGGTTGCTCACGAAGCTGAGCACGCCGTTGTCGGCCAGGCGGTCGCTGGCCCAGCGGAAAAAGCGCGCGTACATGTCGTAGAGCTTGGTCTTTTGCGCGGTGCTGGCGGCGATGTAGGTCTGCTTGATGCGCGCGTCGATCTGCGGGTAGCTGCGGTTTTTGTTGTTGTCGTTCTCGTTTTGCTGGTTCGCGTTGTAGGGCGGGTTGCCGATGACGACGCTGATGCGCCGCGCGTTCTGGCGCCGGATGCGGGCAACGTTTTCTTCGCTCACGCTGCCGAACAGCTCGGCCGTGGCGCCGCGCGCGGCGGTGTGCAGGCCCACGTTGTCCAGCGTGTCCACGAAGCACAGGTTGGGAAATTCGGCGTATTCGCCGGTGATGGCGGCATACGTGGCCTCGATGTTCAGGTTGGCCACGTAGTAGGGCAGGATGGCAACCTCGTTGGCGTGCAGCTCTTCGCGGTATTTGTGCGCGAGCTTTTTGGGCTGGCCGCGAAAGTGCTCGAGCAGCTCGCAGATGTAGGTGCCGGTGCCGGTGGCGGGGTCGAGGATGTCCACCCCGGGGTCGATCAGGTTTTTGCCGAAGTGCTGCTCGCACAACCAGTCGGCGCCGTCGATCATGAAGCGCACGATTTCATTGGGCGTATAGACCACGCCCAGGCGGTCGGCGGCCTTGGTGTTGTAAACCTTGTAGAAGTTTTCGTAGATGACCTTGAGAAAGGCCTGCTTTTCGCCGTGGCTGCCGATCTGCGCAGCGGCGGCGCGGATGGCGGCGTAGTAGGGCTCCAGCCCTTTGAGGGTTTGCCTTTTGAGCGCGCCGGTGAAGAACACGCCTTCGAGCGCGTACAGCTCGCGTGCGACGTTGTTGTGGCGGTGAAAGTCGCTGTCGTCGAACACCTTGGCGAAGATTTCTTCGGTCAGGATGTGCTGGATGAGCATCTCGCGCACGTCGGCCGGGCCGAGCGCGGGGTTGATGGCCTCTTGCGCATGGGCCAGAAAGCGCGTGGCGGCGGCGGCAAACGCGGGGTTGCTGGCTTCCTGCGTCTCGATCATGCTGCGCAGCGCGGCGAGCACGGCGGGCAGGTCGGCTTTGAACTGTTCGACGGCGGCGCGAAAGTCGGCGATTTCGGGCCGCTCGTAGCCAAAAAAGAGCTTGAGCAGTTTTTCCAGCGCGGCGGTGTCTTCGACCGGGCAGCGCAGCACCTCCTGCCGATGCTGCCAGAGCACGACGGTGGTGTCGTCGCTGAAGACGATGTTGTCCTGCGGGTAGCCCTTCTTGAACTTCTTGGCGATTTCGGCGTCGAGGTCGTCTTGCGCGTCCTTGGCCTCCCAGTAGCCCAGGGGCATGCGCAGCTCGTGCAGCAGCGCGCCATCGACGCTGATGTGCGCCTTGGTCGCCGTCTTGAGCGGGTATTCGGCCAGAAACACCAGCCCGAGCTGGCGGCCCCAGTGCTTGAGCAGGTCTTTGAACGCCTCGCGCACGATGGTTTCGCGCTGGCTGCCGCTGACCTTTTTGATGAGATCAAGCTGCGCAAGGTAGTCGTGGATGAGGAGCTGGCTCATGGGGCGGGGCGGGTTGGCGGGGGGCGGTGTGTGCGTGGGGGCTGGCGAGGGCGTTCAGAACCTGTTCTCAGGCCAGCACTTCCAGCCCCTTGCGGTCGATCAGCGACAGCAGGCGCAATGCCGCGCCGCTGGGTTTCTTCTCGCCGTTTTCCCACTTCTGCACGGTGGAAACGCTGGCATTGAGGTACGCGGCAAAAACACCCTGGCTCACGTGCAGGCGCTCGCGCAGCGCACGTATGGCCTCGGCCGTGTACGAGGGCGGCGGCAGTGCGCGCAGTTCGAAATCACGCAGGGTTTGCTTGTCGATGGCACCCGCCGCATGCAGGCCGCGCATCGTGGTGTGCAACTCGTCAATCATGCGTTTGCGCATGGCCCAACTCCTTCAATTCTCCGCGTGCGAGCGCGCTGTCCAAGGCTGTTGCATCCAGCCCGAGCAGCGCCTCGGCAACCAGTTTGAACAATTGCAGTTCTTTGTCGCTGATGTTGTCACGCTCATTCTTTTCGAAGCCATACAAGAAGAACAGCGTACCGGCAAATTTCGTGGCAACAATGGTGCGCGAGCTGCCGCTTTTGCCGCGCCCGGGCAGCGCGACCCGCTGCTTGAACAGGTTGGCGCCGAGGTCTGCATCGATCAGACCACTTTCCATCTGTGCCACGGCACCCAAGAGCGCTCCGTCGCTGACATCTGCCTTGGCAGCCCAGCGCGCGAAGGTTTTGGTCTTGAATATCCGCATTCGTATTGTCGCACTAAGTGCGATAAAAACCTTTGGCGTGTTGGCCCACTCAGCCTGCCACCAACTTGACCCCATAGCTCGCGCTGCCTGCGGCCCAGGCGAGCAGGCGGTCGATGTTGGGGTGTTTGCCGGGGTGGGCCTGGGCGTCGGCCAGGTGCTCGCCGTACCACTGCAGCCCCTCGGCCGCCGCGGCAGGCGTGATGGCGCCACCGTGTTTTTGCGCCAGGGCGTGGTACACGGCCAGCGAGCCGGCCTGTCCGGGCTTGTTTTCTATCGTGGCCACAACCTGGCCTTGTGCGTCGAGCAGCTGCAGGGCAGCGAGGTGGGCGATGGCGGGGAGTTGCTGGAGGCGGGTGGCGAAGTTCATGGGGGGTGTTTGGTTTGCGGCGGCAAAATGTAATCGGTGGCCCGAGAGCATATCGGGACGCAAGGAGGCCCCGGAGCTTCTTCTGCTTTGACGCGCAGCGAAAATGCGCTCGCGTGCCGGCGGGCTGTCCTGCCGGCAGGTTGAAGAAATCACACGATCAGCAAGGAGAGGTACATGGCGAGAAGAAAGGAAAGCGGCTTGGCCGATGCTTTGTTCGACTTGACGGCAGCCTTGCCGTGGTGGGTGGGCGTGGTGTTGGCCGTCATTGCCTACGCGGTGCTGCACCGGTATGCCGTGATGGAGGTGCCCACCACGCTTTCGGCAGGGCAAAAAGGGGGCGACATGCTGTCCGCGATGGTGATCAAAGGGCTGGCCGTGGGCGGGCAATATCTGGTTCCCTTCATCCTGTTGGCGGCGGCGGCGGCCTCTGCCATTGGCCGGCGCAAGCGGCAGGGGTTGATTGCCGAAGTGGGCAACGATGCCACGGGCGCGGCGCTGCGCACCATGGGCTGGCGCGATTTCGAACTTCTCGTTGGCGAGGCTTTCCGCCTGCGCGGCTATGCCGTGACCGAATTGGGCGGGAATGGTGCCGACGGCGGTGTGGACCTGACATTGACCAAGGGCGGCGAAACTTTCCTCGTCCAATGCAAGCGCTGGAAGGCATTCCAGGTGTCCGTGGAGGTCGTGCGCGAGCTCTATGGCGTGATGGCGGCGCAAGGGGCAGCCGGCGGCTTTGTGGTCACTTCCGGCACCTTTACAGAACCGGCGCGCAATTTTGCGCAAGGACGAAACATCGAACTGATCGACGGCCCTGCGCTGAAGAAGATGATCGATGCCGCGCGGCCCGCGGTCGCAGACAAGGAAAAAGCCACAAGCGCACCGGCTGCGGCTGCAGCTGCGACTGCTGCGCCAGCGGCAGCGCCGGTTTGCCCGCTGTGTGGCAGTCCAATGGTGCGGCGCTTGGCCCACCGGGGCGCCAATGCCGGCAAGCCGTTTTGGGGTTGCAGCCGTTATGCGCAGACGAAATGCGGAGGGACGCGGGCCATCGAGGCGTGAAAACTTGTGGGCGGGCGTATGGGGCCGTGCCAGCCTACCCATTCAGCGCCGCCAGCCGCTCGGGCGTGCCCACGTCGGTCCAGCGGCCGGTGTAGAGCGCGGCGCTCACGCGGCGCTGGTCCATGGCGCGGCGCAGCAGGGGGGCGAGGGGCGCGGCCACGCCGGCGGGGTTGCCGGGCGGGATGTCGCACCAGGGCGGTGTGAAGAGTTCGGCGCGCAGCAGCGCGATGGTGCTGTAGGTGTAGCGCGGCGCGGGGTCTTGCGGCGGCAGGTTGAGTGCAAGGCCCGCGGGCGAGAGGCCGAAGTCGCCGCGCGCATGGTGCGCCGGGTTGGGCACCAGCCACAGGTGCGCCAGGTGGGCGCTCGCGGCAAAGCGCTGCACCTCGGCGGCGGCAAAGGCGAAGTCGGGCGCAAACACGTCGCCCGCCGCGAGCCAGAACACCGGGCCCAGCAGCGGCAGCGCGCGTGCGATGCCGCCGGCGGTCTCGAGCGCGGCGCCGAAGTCGCGGCCTTCGTGCGAGTATGAAATCGATAGCTGCTTGCGCTCGTCAGTAGTGCCTTGGAGGGCAAAATGATCTGAAAAATGGGCACTGACCTGCTCTCCCAGCCAGGCGGTGTTGATGACGGTCTGCGTGACGCCTGCCGCGGCCAATGCGCGCAGGTGCCATTCGAGCAGCGGGCGTCCCTGCACGCGCAGCAGGGGTTTGGGCGTGTGGTCGGTCAACGGCCGCATGCGCTCGCCGCGGCCTGCGGCGAGCAGCATGGCGGGGACTTGGGGCGTGGGCGCGGAAAGAGGCTTGGACTTGTCGGGCATGGGGCGCACTGTAGGGCACGGTGGGGCATGGCGGTGCATGGCGGTGCAGCGCGGATGTTGCGAGCACGAAGCGAAGCGCGGCGTCTTGACAGGTGGTCGGCAGACCATTTTTAATATTGGTTATTAACTTGCAGGAGAAACCGCGATGCCGACCAGTGTGGCGCTCAGCCCCCATTTCGAAGCCTTTGTCCGCCAGCAGGTCGAATCGGGCCGCTTCAACAACGTCAGCGAGGTGGTGCGTGCCGGGCTGCGCCTGCTCGAAGAGCGCGAAGCCGAACAGGCCGCCAAACTGCAGGCCTTGCGCGAGGCCGTTGCGGTGGGTTTGGCCAGCGGGCCAGATCTGTCGGAAGAGGAGGTGTTTGACGAACTGGAAGCGCGGTTGCAAGCCATGGCGGAAAAAGCCGGATGACGCGCCTGATCTATACACCTCAATCGAAGAAAGACTTGAGTGAAATTGGTCTTTACATCGCCCGAAACAACCCCCGCCGAGCGGCCAGCTTCGTGCGCGAGCTGCGCGCGCAATGCCGCAAGCTGACCCAGGCACCCCAAGCCTATCAACCGCGGCCGGAACTCGGCAAGGGCATGCGCTCCTGCGCTCACGGCAACTACCTCGTGGTTTTCTACGAGGAGGCGGGCCTGGTGCGTATCGTGCGCATCGTGCACGGCGCGATGGACATCGAGGCCCAGTTTGCAACAAAAATTTCTGGTGCTGGTGGCAATAGCTAGGAGCCTGTCGCAAGAGGCCGCAGAGGGTCCACAAAGGCGCGTCGGTAAAATCGGCCGCTTTCCTCGACTTTTGCCTCCTTTGGAGCCCCTCTTCCCATGGCCAACTCTCCAGAACAACAACGCATGGCGAACGCGATCCGCGCCTTGGCCATGGATGCCGTACAGCAAGCCAACTCGGGCCACCCGGGCGCGCCCATGGGCATGGCCGAGATGGCCGTGGCCTTGTGGGGCGGGCACCTGCGTCACAACCCCGCGAACCCGCGCTGGTTCGACCGCGACCGCTTCGTGCTCAGCAACGGCCATGCCTCCATGCTGCTGTACGCGCTGCTGCACCTCACGGGCTACGACCTGCCGCTGGACGAGATCAAAAAATTCCGCCAGTTGCACAGCAAGACGCCGGGCCACCCCGAGGTGGACGTGACGCCGGGCGTGGAGACCACCACGGGCCCGCTGGGCCAGGGCATCGCCAATGCCGTGGGCATGGCGCTGGCCGAAAAGCTGCTGGCGGCCGAGTTCAACCGTCCGGGTCACAGCGTGGTCGATCACCACACCTACGCCTTTCTGGGCGACGGCTGCATGATGGAAGGCATCAGCCACGAGGCCGTGGCGCTGGCCGGCGCCTGGAAGCTGGGCAAGCTGATCGCGCTCTACGACGACAACGGCATCAGCATCGACGGCGAGGTCACGCCCTGGTTCATCGACAACACGGCGCAGCGCTTTGCCGCCTGCGGCTGGAATGTGCTGGGCCCCGTCGATGGGCACGACGCGCCGCAGGTGGCCGCGGCGATTGCCCAGGCGCGCGCGCAGTCGCTGCAGCCCACGCTCATCATCTGCAAGACGCACATCGGCAAGGGCTCGCCCAACCGCGCCAACACGGCCAAGGCACATGGCGAGCCGCTGGGCGCCGACGAGATCGCGCAAACGCGCGCGGCGCTCGGCTGGGACTATCCGCCCTTCACGATCCCGGCGGACGTCTATGCCCACTGGGACGCGAAGCCGCGCGGCCAGGCCGCCGAGGCCGAATGGGCCCAGCACTTTGCCGCGTACCGTGCCGCGTACCCCGAGCTTGCGGCCGAGTTCACGCGCCGCATGCACGGCGAGCTGCCGGCACACTTTGCCGAGCTGGTGCAGGGCACCGTCGCCGCGCTGCATGCCAAGGCCGAGACCGTGGCCACGCGCAAGGCCAGCCAGATCGTGCTCGAAGCCTTCACGGCCGCGCTGCCCGAGTTGCTCGGCGGCAGCGCCGACCTCACGGGCTCGAACCTCACCAACACCAGCCACACGCCCAACCTGCGCTTCGACGCGCAAGGCCAGGTGGTGCAGACCACGCAGCCGGGCGGCCGCAGCGTGGGCGGGCGGCACATCAATTACGGCGTGCGCGAGTTCGGCATGGCCGCGATCATGAACGGCGTCGCGCTGCACGGCGGCTACATTCCCTACGGCGGCACCTTCATGACCTTCAGCGACTACAGCCGCAACGCCGTACGCATGGCCGCGCTGATGCACCAGCGCGTGATCCACGTGTTCACGCACGACTCCATCGGGCTGGGCGAGGACGGCCCCACGCACCAGCCCGTGGAGCACGCGGCCAGCCTGCGCCTGATCCCGCGCCTGGAAGTCTGGCGCCCCGCCGACACGGCCGAGACGGCTGTCGCCTGGGGCGCGGCGCTGGCGCAGGACGACCGGCCCACGGCGCTGCTGCTGTCGCGCCAGAACCTTGCCTATGCGCCCAAGCGCAACCTGGAAGACATCCGCCGCGGCGCCTACGTGCTCAGCGAGCCGGCGGACGCGGGGCTCAAGCAGCCGGCGCAGGCCGTGCTGATCGCGACCGGCTCCGAAGTGCAGCTCGCGCTTGCGGCGCAGCACTTGCTTGCATCCAAAAAAATAGCTGTGCGCGTAGTATCCATGCCGAGTACCACCGTTTTTGATCGTGAATCGGTGGACTACAAACTGTCCGTGCTGCCGGCCGGCATTCCGCGCGTCGCCGTGGAAATGGGTGTGACCGAGGGCTGGTGGAAGTACGGCTGCGCCGCCGTGCTCGGGCTCGACCGTTTCGGCGAATCGGCCCCTGCGCCGGCGCTGCTGCAGCACTTCGGCTTCACCGCGGAAAACCTTGCCGCCATCGTGCAGACCGTGCTCGCAGGCGCTGCCGAAGCACAGGGCAAGGGCCATGACAAAGGCCATGACAAGGGCCACGGCAAGCACAAGGCCAAAGACAAAAACAAGAGCAAGAACAAGCGCAAGTAAGCGCGCGCATCCACATTTTCACAAGCAACCTGGAGAGACAGAGCTATGGCAATCAAGATCGGCATCAACGGCTTCGGCCGCATCGGGCGCATGGTGTTCCGCGCCGCTGTGCAAAACTTTTCCGACATCGAAGTCGTGGGCATCAACGACCTGCTCGATCCCGACTATCTGGCCTACATGCTGAAGTACGACAGCGTGCACGGCCGCTTCAAGGGCGAGGTGAGCGTCGAAGGCGGCACCCTGGTGGTCAACGGCAAAAAAATCCGTCTCACGCAGGAGCGTGACCCGGCCAACCTGAAGTGGGGCGAGGTCGGTGCCGACGTGGTGATCGAATCCACGGGCCTGTTCCTCGACAAGGCCAACGCCGAAAAGCACCTGGCCGCAGGCGCCAAAAAGGTCATCATGTCGGCCCCGAGCAAGGACGACACGCCCATGTTCGTCTTCGGCGTGAACCACGAGAAGTACGCGGGCCAGGCCATCATCAGCAACGCCAGCTGCACCACCAACTGCCTCGCACCCGTGGCCAAGGTGCTCCACGACAAGTGGGGCATCAAGCGCGGCCTCATGACCACCGTGCACGCCGCCACGGCCACGCAGAAAACCGTCGATGGCCCGAGCCATAAAGACTGGCGCGGCGGCCGCGGCATCCTCGAAAACATCATCCCCAGCTCGACCGGCGCGGCCAAGGCTGTGGGTGTGGTGCTGCCCGAACTCAAGGGCAAGCTCACGGGCATGTCGTTCCGCGTGCCCACCTCGGACGTGTCGGTGGTCGACTTGACCGTGGAACTGGCCAAAGAGGCTTCTTACGCCGACATCTGCGCCGAGATGAAGGCGCAGAGCCAGGGCGCGCTCAAGGGCGTGCTCGGCTACACCGAAGAAGCGGTCGTGGCCACCGACTTCCGTGGCGAAGTCTGCACCAGCGTGTTCGACGCCGCAGCCGGCATCGCGCTCGACGGCACCTTCATGAAGGTCGTGAGCTGGTACGACAACGAATGGGGTTATTCGAACAAGTGCCTCGAAATGGCACGTGTGGTGGCGGGCAAGTAAGCCGCCGAAAAATCTGCCAAAGCGTCGGCATGTTCGCCGCCGGCGCGTGCGCAGCCCGTCAGTGTCAGACAGGCTGCCGAGCCCACCCGCTGCGCATGCGCGGGTGGGTTTTTTTACGTCACTCGCCCGTGCCCTGCGTGCGGATGGTGTCGTGGCCGTGGTGGTCCTTGGCGCGGCCCAGGTCGGAGTCGAGCGCGTGGATCAGCTTGTCGGCGGCCTTGGTCAGCGCTTCGGCCACTTTTTCGGCCTCGGCCGTCACGGCCACGGGCGGGCGGCCGGCCACGCGCGCTTCGAGGCGGCAGCGCTTGTCGAGGCCGCCCTTGGTGCTGTTTTCGTCGGTGAAAAAGACTTCCACGCGCGTCAGGTGCTCGCGAAAGCGTGCGAGGCGGTCTTGCAACTCGCTCTGCGCCCATTGGGCCAGCGATTCGCCGCCGTGGATTTTGTCGTCGGTGTGGACTTGCACTTGCATGTGGGGTTCCTTTCTGGGTTTATGGGCCGGCGCGGCGGCTGCCGCTTGTCTTTCTACATAAGGACGACCCATGTCAAAACAAACGGCGCCGGACATTCGGCGGCGAACGCCCGGCGCACCCCGCGATTGTCGCAGGACGGCGGCAACTACAATGCGCGCCTTCAGCCACTGGATAAACACCATGCAACGCTGTGATTCCCCTCGCCGTCTTTCTGCTCCGCGCCTTGGCGCGTGGAGCCTGGCATTCGCTCTCGCTGCGGCCTTGTCTGCACCGCAGGTTTTGGCGCAGCAAGTTCCGTTTGGTCTTGGCAATGTGCGCAACTTCCCCGAGGCCGCAGTGCGCGGCAAGCTCACTGTCGTGAGCACCGTGGATGCCGAGCTCAACGGTAATGCCATCCGCATGGCGCCGGGCATGCGCCTGTTCAGCCCGCAAAACAGCCTGGTCATGCTGCACACCGTGATGGGGCAGAGCTTCAAGGTCAACTACGTGATCGAGCCCTCCACGGGCATGCTGCTCACGGCCTGGATACTGACCGAAGCCGAGGCCGCGCAGCCGCGCCCGGCCAAATAGCCCGTCCGCACATGGCGCCGCGCCATGCGGCCGCCATGCCCGCAACTGCGCCCCGTGCGGGCGCCGTTTGCCGTTTTCCGTCTGCCGTTTTCCACCGCTTCCGCTTTCGCTTCCCCTTTTTCTCATTCCCGATTGCGCCATGCCCAAAAAAGTTTTCATCAAAACCTTCGGCTGCCAGATGAACGAGTACGACTCGGACAAGATGCTCGACGTGCTGCACGCCGCCGCGGGCTACGAGCCCACGCAGGAGCCCGAAGAGGCCGACCTGATCTTGTTCAACACCTGCTCGGTGCGCGAAAAGGCGCAGGAAAAGGTGTTCAGCGACCTGGGGCGCTTCAAGCACCTCAAGGCGCGCGGCGTGCAGATCGGCGTGGGCGGCTGCGTGGCCAGCCAGGAGGGCGAGGAGATCATCGCGCGCGCCCCCTATGTGGACATCGTTTTCGGCCCGCAGACCTTGCACCGTCTGCCTGAGCTGCTTTCGCAACGAGAGCGCCAAAACCGCCCGCAGGTGGACATCAGCTTTCCCGAGATCGAAAAGTTCGACCACCTGCCGCCCGCGCGCGTCGAGGGCGCGAGCGCCTTCGTCTCGATCATGGAAGGCTGCAGCAAATACTGCAGCTACTGCGTCGTACCGTACACGCGCGGCGAGGAGGTCTCGCGCCCGCTCGACGACGTGCTCGTCGAGGTCGCGGGCCTGGCCGACCAGGGCGTGAAGGAGGTCACGCTGCTGGGCCAGAACGTGAACGCCTACCGCGGCGCGATGGGCGAATCGGCCGAGATCGCGGACTTTGCCCTGCTGCTCGAATACGTGGCCGAGATTCCGGGCATAGAGCGCATCCGCTATACCACCAGCCACCCCAACGAGTTCACGCCGCGGCTGATCGAAGCCTACGCGCGCATCCCCCAACTCGTGAGCCATCTGCACCTGCCCGTGCAGCACGGCAGCGACCGCATCCTCATGGCCATGAAGCGCGGCTACACCGCCATGGAATACAAAAGCACGGTGCGCAAGCTGCGCGCAATCCGCCCCGGGCTGGCACTCGCCAGCGACTTCATCGTTGGCTTTCCGGGCGAGACCGAGGAAGATTTTGCGCGCCTCATGCGCCTCGTGGAGGAGCTGGAGTTCGACAACAGCTTCAGCTTCGTCTTCAGCCCGCGCCCCGGCACGCCCGCGGCCAGCCTGCACGACGACACGCCGCAAGAGGTCAAACTGCGCCGCCTGCAAGAGCTGCAGGCCACCATCAACGCGCACATCCAGCGCATCAGCGCGAGCCGCGTCGGCACGGTGCAGCGCGTGCTCGTCGAAGGCCGCTCCAAGCGCGACGCGAGCGAGCTCATGGGCCGCACCGAATGCAACCGCGTGGTCAACTTTCCGGGGCCGGCGCGCCTCGTCGGGCAGATGGTGGACGTGCACATCACCGAAGCCAAGGTCTATACGCTGCGCGGCGAGGTGCTGGTGCGAGAAGGCTGAACGAAAGTTTCAGCCCGCCCGCGCGGAATTTCAAAACGGAATGTCGTCGTCCATGTCGTCGAAGCCCGACGAAGCCGGCGCCGCCGGGGCCATGGGCGCGGCGGGCGCAGGGGCCGCGGGGCGCGCCGCCGGGCGGGCGGGCGGCGGGCTGGCGCGGCGCGGGGCGTTGTCGTAGCCGCCGCCGTCGTCGTAAGCGCCCTGGGCTGCGCCCTGGCCACCCATGCCCTGGCGGCTGCCGAGCATTTGCATCTGGTCGGCGCGGATTTCGGTGCTGTAGCGCTCCACGCCCGACTGGTCCGTCCACTTGCGCGTGCGCAGGGAGCCTTCCACATAGACCTGCGAGCCCTTGCGCAGGTACTGGCCCACGACTTCGGCCAGGCGGCCGGAGAAGACCACGCGGTGCCACTCGGTGGCCTCGCGCATTTCACCGCTCTGCTTGTCGCGCCACTTGTCCGTCGTGGCGATGGTGACGTTGGCCAGCTGGTCGCCGTTCGGGAAGGAACGCATTTCGGGGTCGCGGCCCAGGTTGCCGACGAGGATGACTTTGTTCACGGATGCCATGTTGCTTTACCTTGATGGGGGTGGGCGCGCCATGCGCGGCGCGCGCCGGGCGCCTGATTGTGCCGCAATGCGGGCTTTTGCCGACACCCCAGGGCTGCCGGCAATGCGGCTGCAGGGAAATAGGGAGGTACGTTCTCAGCCGCTCAGTGAGGCGCCGGCGCGCTGCGCCCCACGGGCTGCAGCGGCCAGGTCAGCGCGAGCCACAGCGCTGTGAGCGCGGTGGTTGCGGCGAACAGGCCCGGTGCGCCGGCCCAGCGCACCAGGGCTCCGCCCAGCGCCCCGCCGGCAAACAGGCCCAGCGACTGCATGGTGTTGTAGCTGCCCAGCGCCGCGCCGCGCAGCTGCGGCGGCGCCATGCGCGAGACCAGGCTGGGCTGCGTGGCCTCGAGCGCGTTGAAGCCGCAAAAGAATACGAACAGCAGCGGCGCCAGCAGCCACAGCGTGGCGTGCCAGCTGCTCGCCGCGAGCAGCCCCAGCGCCGCCTGCACGAGCAGCACGCACCCAATCGCCCCGAGCAGTGCCGCGCGCAGCCGCCCGCGCCGCTCGAGCGCGAACAGCCCGCCCATCGCGAGGAAGGACAGCACCACGGCGGGCAGATAGGCCTCCCAGTGCTGCGCCTTGGGTAGACCGGCTTGCACCAACATCGCGGGCACGGCCATCCACATGCACAGCTGTACCGTGTGCAGCGCGAACACGCCCACATTCAGGCGCAGCAGGTCGGGGTGCGTCCACACGTCGGCCAGGCGGCCCTGCCCCTTGCCAGTGGCGGCCTCTGCATGCTGCGCAGGCTCGGGCGGCACCCACCACAGCACCACGGCCACGCCCGCGAGCGCAAGCGCGCAGGTCAGGCCGAACAGGCCCGCAAGGCCGATGTGCGCAGCCAGCGCAGGCGCCGCCACAAGCGCGATGGCGAACATCAGGCCTATGCTGCCGCCCACGAGCGCCATGGCCTTGGTGCGCACGCCGTCGCGCGTCTGGTCGGCCAGCAGCGCCGTGACGGCTGCCGACACCGCGCCTGCGCCCTGCAGCGCGCGGCCCGCGAGCACGCCCGTGAGCGTGTGCGCGAGTGCGGCGATCAGGCTGCCCGCGGCGAACACCAGCAGCCCCGCGACGATCACGCGCTTGCGCCCCCAGCGGTCCGAGGCCATGCCCAGCGGCAGCTGAAACACCGCCTGCGTGAGCCCGTACATGCCCATGGCCAGGCCCACCAGCGCCGGGTCGTCGCCGCCGGGGTACTTGCGCGCCTCGAGCGCGAACACCGGCAGCACCAGGAACAGGCCCAGCATGCGCAGCGCAAAGATCAGCGCGAGCGACACGCTAGAGCGTCGCTCGAGCGCCGTCATGGTGGTGGCGGGGTTTTTCGGCCGCGCCGCAACGGGCGCAGGGCGGGAGCGGGAAGTGGTGGGCGAGGACACGATGGGTTCGGGCATGCAAAAAACGGGCCGCGCAAAAAGGCGCAGAAAAGAGGGCGCAAGGCGGGCGCGGCGGAGCTGCTGAATCAGGCCGCAAACGTGCGCCCGGCGCGGGCGCCCGGATTGTGCGCCTATCGGCGTCAGTGTGTGTCCGCGGCCGAAAGTTCCGCCGCGTGCGGCCTGCAGACGCAGCAAATGTGAGAAGCCTGACTATCATGGCAGGTTTTCCCCGCCGACTCTTTCGTGTCTCACCCCAACGCCGACTCCGCCGACCGCAGCCTTGCCGCGCCTGGTGCACCGGGCACGCCAAGCGCGCCTGTCCAGGCATCCATACGCATCCGCGGCGCGCGCACGCACAACCTCAAAAACATCAGCCTGGACATACCGCGCCACCAGCTCGTGGTGATCACGGGGCTGTCGGGCTCGGGCAAGTCGAGCCTGGCCTTCGACACGCTCTACGCCGAGGGCCAGCGCCGCTATGTCGAGAGCCTTTCGACCTACGCGCGGCAGTTCCTCGGGCGGCTGGACAAGCCCGACGTCGATGGCATCGAAGGCCTGTCGCCCGCGATCAGCATCGAGCAAAAAGCGAGCAGCCACAACCCGCGCTCCACCGTGGGCACGGTGACCGAGGTGCACGACTACCTGCGCCTGCTGTTCGCGCGCGCCGGCACGCCCTACTGCCCCGAGCACGGCCTGCCGCTCGCGGCGCAGACCGTGAGCCAGATGGTCGATGCCGTGTGCGCGCTGCCCGCCGATACGCGCATCCTCGTGCTTGCACCCGTGGCGCGCGGCAAGAAGGGCGAGTTCACCGAGCTGTTCACGCAGATGCAGGCGCGCGGCTACGTGCGCTTTCGCGTCGATGGCAAGGTCTATGCCCACGAGGAGCTGCCCGCGCTGCGCAAGACCGAGAAGCACGACGTCGATGTGGTCATAGACCGCCTCAAGGTGCGCCCCGAGGTGCAGCAGCGCCTGGCCGAAAGCCTCGAGGCCGCGCTGCGCCTGCTGGCCGAACTCGGCAGCGAGGGGCGCGGGCGTGTGCTGGTGCTCGAACTGGACGACGGCAAGGAGCACTGGTTCAGCAGCCAGTTCGCCTGCCCGGTGTGCAGCTACAGCGTGCCGCCGCTCGAGCCGCGGCTGTTTTCGTTCAACTCGCCGCAGGGCGCCTGCCCGGTGTGCGACGGGCTGGGCCACTGTGAGGTGTTCGACCCCGCGCGCGTGGTCGCCTTCCCGGAGCTGAGCCTCGCGGGCGGTGCGCTCAAGGGCTGGGACCGGCGCAACGCCTACTACTTCAGCCTGCTCGAGAGCCTGGCGCGGCACTATGGCTTCGACCTCGAAGCGCCGTTCGAGTCGCTGCCGCTCAGGGTGCAGCAGGTGATTTTGCACGGATCGGGCACCGAGGCCATCCCTTTCAGCTATCCACTCGATAGCGGCCAAGGCAAGGCTGGCGCTGCGCGCACGGTGCTCAAGGAACACCCGTTCGAAGGGATTTTGCCGAACATGGCGCGGCGCTACCGCGAGACCGACTCTGCCGTGGTGCGCGAGGAGCTTGCGCGCTACCGCAGCACCCAGCCCTGCCCCGAGTGCCAGGGCGCGCGCCTGCGCCGCGAGGCGCGCCACGTGAAGGTGGGCGAGAGCGCGCAGGCACGCACCCTCCACGAGATCAGCCGCGCCACGCTGGGCGAGGCGCACGCCTGGTTTGCGCAGCTGCAGCTCAGCGGCGCCAGGGCCGACATCGCCGCGCCCGTGGTGCGCGAGATCGCCACGCGGCTGCAGTTTCTGAACGGCGTGGGGCTCGATTACCTCAGCCTGGAGCGCAGCGCCGAGACACTCTCGGGCGGCGAGGCGCAGCGCATCCGCCTGGCGAGCCAGATCGGCTCGGGCCTCACGGGCGTGATGTACGTGCTCGACGAGCCCAGCATAGGCCTGCACCAGCGCGACAACGACCGCCTGATCGCGACCTTGCAGCGCCTGCGCGACCTGGGCAACAGCGTGATCGTGGTCGAGCACGACGAGGACATGATGCGCGCCGCCGACCACCTGATCGACATGGGGCCGGGCGCGGGCGTGCACGGCGGCCGCGTGATGGCGCAAGGCAGCGTGGCCGAGCTGTGCGCGCACCCCGACTCGCCCACGGGCCGCTACCTCGCGGGCACGCTATGCATCCCCGTGCCCGCGCGGCGCACGCCCTGGTTGCCAGTGCGCGCCGCGGCGCCGGACGCGGGCAAAAACCTGGGCAAAGGGCGCGGGCGGCGCCCCCAAAGCGCGGGCGATGGTGCCCGCGCCGACGCCGCGGCGCCGGAACAGGCGCTGGGCGTGCAAGCTGTGCAAGCGATGCAAGCCGCCGATGTTCCAGACCCGGCCAGCGCGGGCGCATCGGGCGGCCTGCAAGCGCTGCGCATCGTCGGCGCCACGGGGCACAACCTGCAGGACGTGACGGTGGACTTCCCCGTGGGTCTGTTCACCTGCGTCACGGGTGTGTCGGGCTCGGGCAAGAGCACGCTGGTCAACGACACGCTCTACAAGGCCGTGGCGCGCCAGCTCTACCGCGCGCACGACGAGCCCGCGCCGCACCGCGGCATGCAGGGCCTCGAATACTTCGACAAGGTCATCAACGTCGATCAGTCGCCCATAGGGCGCACGCCGCGCAGCAACCCGGCCACGTACACGGGCCTGTTCACGCCGATCCGCGAGCTGCTCGCCGAAGTGCCCACGGCGCGCGAGCGCGGCTATGGGCCGGGGCGCTTTTCCTTCAACGTGCCGGGCGGGCGCTGCGAGGCTTGCGAGGGCGACGGCGTGGTGAAGGTGGAGATGCACTTTTTGCCCGACGTCTATGTGCCCTGCGAGGTCTGCCACGGCCAGCGCTACAACCGCGAGACGCTCGAAGTGCAGTGGAAAGGGCGCAACATCGCGCAGATATTGGACCTCACGGTGGAAGACGCGCTGGGCTTTTTCAAAGACCAGCCGGCGATCGCGCGCAAGCTGCAGACGCTGCGCGACGTGGGCCTGTCGTACCTGCGCCTGGGCCAGGCCGCGACCACGCTCTCTGGCGGCGAGGCGCAGCGCGTCAAGCTCGCGCAGGAGCTCTCGCGCCGCGACACCGGGCGCACGCTCTACATCCTCGACGAGCCAACCACGGGCCTGCACTTTGCCGACGTCGCGCTCTTGCTCGACGTGCTGCAGCAGCTGCGTGACGCGGGCAACACCATCGTCGTGATCGAGCACAACCTCGACGTCATCAAGACCGCCGACTGGCTCATCGACATGGGCCCCGAAGGCGGCGCGGGCGGCGGCCGCGTGGTGGCGGTGGGCACGCCCGAAGCCGTCGTGGCGAATCCGGCGAGCCACACCGGGCGCTATCTGCAAAAATATCTGTCAAAAACGGCTTAGTGGCAGATAAATCAAGCACAAGCAGCTATTTATTGTGAAGCACCTGCGCGCGCCGCGTTGAGCGCGTCGCGCGTGCGCAGTGCCTCGGCGCGTGCGGCGGCGGCAAAGTCCTCCTTGGCCGAGGCGTAGAGGATGGCGCGCGAGGAGTTGACGATGATCGGCCCCTCGGCGCGCAGCCCGGCGCGCACCGTGGCCACGGCGTCGCCGCCCTGCGCGCCCACGCCGGGGATCAGCAGCGGCAGCGTGGGCGCGAGCGCGCGCACGCGCTCGATCTCGGCCGGGTAGGTCGCGCCCACCACCAGGCCGAGCTGGCCATTGCGGTTCCACGGCCCTTGCGCCAGGCGCGCGATGTGCTCATACAACAGCGGTTCGCCGGGCACGCCCGCGAGGCGCTGGTTTTGCAGGTCGTCGCCGCCGGGGTTGGACGTGCGGCAGAGCAAAAACGCGCCCTTGCCGGGGTAGTCGAGGTAGGGCGCGACCGAGTCGAAGCCCATGAAGGGCGAAAGCGTGACGGCGTCGGCGCCGTAGCGCTCGAACGCCTCTTTCGCGTACTGCTCGGCCGTGGCGCCGATGTCGCCGCGCTTGGCGTCCAGGATCACCGGCACCTGCGGTGCGTGGCAGCGGATGTGCTGCAGCAGGCGCTCGAGCTGCTCCTCCGCGCCGTGCGCGGCAAAGTAGGCGATCTGCGGCTTGAACGCGCACACCAGGTCGGCCGTGTGGTCCACGATGGCGGCGCAGAAGTCGTACATCTTGCGCGCGTCGCCGCGCCAGGCGCCCGGAAAGCGCTCCGGGTCGGGATCGAGCCCCACGCAAAGCATGGAATCATTGCGCGTCGTGGCCGTGCGCAGCAGCTCGAGAAAGTCCATGGTGTGCCCTTTCGCGTTGAGAACAGGCGCTCAGAGCGCAGGCGCCGGCTGGAGCCCCTCGGCCGCGCGTTTTTCGAGGATTTCGAACGCGGGCAGCGTCTTGCCCTCGAGCACTTCGAGAAACGCGCCGCCGCCCGTGGAGATGTAGCCGATCTGCTTGTCGATGCCGTACTTGGCGATCGCGGCCAGCGTGTCGCCGCCGCCGGCGATGCTGAACGCGGGCGAGGCCGCAATCGCCTGCGCGAGGGTGCGCGTGCCGTTTTCGAAGGCCGGGAACTCGAACACGCCCACGGGGCCGTTCCACACGATGGTGCCTGCGGCCTTGAGCTGCGCGGCCAGGCGCGCCGCGGTTTCGGGGCCGATGTCGAGGATCAGCTCGTCGGCCTCGACGGCCGTGGCCGGCTTCACGGTGGCCGGGGCGTCGGCGGCAAAGACCTTGGCCGTGACCACGTCGGTCGGGATCGGCACCTCGGCGCCGCGCGCACGCATGGCCGCCAGCACGGCCTTGGCCTCATCCACCAGGTCGGGCTCGGCCAGGCTCTTGCCTATGGGCAGACCCGCGGCGAGCAGGAAGGTGTTGGCGATGCCGCCACCCACGATGAGCTGGTCCACCTTTTGCGCCAGGCTTTGCAGGATGGTGAGCTTGGTCGAGACCTTGGAGCCCGCGACGATGGCCACGAGCGGGCGCTTGGGCTGGGCGAGCGCGCGCGTGATGGCGTCGATCTCGGCCGCCAGCAGCGGCCCCGCGCAGGCGATGGGCGCGTACTGCGCGATGCCGTAGGTGGTGGCCTCGGCGCGGTGCGCGGTGCCGAAGGCGTCGTTCACGTAGATGTCGCACAGCGCGGCGAGCTTGCGTGCGAGCGCAGGGTCGTTCTTCTTCTCGCCGACGTTGAGGCGGCAGTTCTCGAGCAGCACGACCTCGCCGGGCGCGAGCTGCACGCCATCGACCCAGTCGCGCTGCAGCGGCACCGTGCGCGCAAGCAGCTCGGAAAGGCGCTCGGCCACGGGCGCGAGCGAGTCTTCAGGCTTGAACTGGCCCTCGGTCGGGCGGCCCAGGTGGCTCGTGACCATCACGGCCGCGCCCGCATCGAGCGCCATCTGGATGCAGGGCACGGAGGCGCGGATGCGCGTGTCTTCGGTGATGCGGCCGGCGTCGTCCTGCGGCACGTTGAGGTCGCTGCGGATGAAAACGCGCTTGCCGCGCACGAGGCCCTGCGCGCACAGGTCGGAAAAGCGAAGAATGTTCATGAGGAGAAAAGGCTTGCGGAAGGTGGAGACAGGCGTCGATTCTAGGAGCCTGTCGGACTTTGGGCGTCGATAGCGAGAATGCGCCCCGGCGAGACCAGTTTTTGCCGGATTCGCAGCCCCATAGTGGTGCTATGGGGCAAGAAGACGGTAAAAAATGGGCCGCTGCGGCGCATTCGCAGCCGACGATTCCAAAGTCCGACAGGCTCCTAGGAGCCTGCGGCCCTTACCACCCCAGGCCGATGTGCAGCGGCAGATACACGAGCATGCCCACGACGATGGTGCCCAGGATGCCGCGGCGCCAGAAGTAGTAGCCGCCCGCGCACAGCAGCGCGGGCAGGCGCGCGTCGCGCAGCGTGGCGATGAGGTGGCCGTTGCTCATGAAAAGCTCGGGCGCTATCACCGCCGTGAGCGCCGCGAGCGGCGCGTACTTGAGGCCGCGCTTGAACCATTCGGGCAGCGGCATCTCGCGCTGCGAGAGCATGAAAAAAGAGCGCGTGACCACGGTGATCGCGCTCAGCCCCAGCACGGCCAGCAGGTATTCGCCCCAGCCCATGTTCATGGCGTGCGCTCCGCGGGCCGGGCGTTGGTGGACGCGGCGGGCGCGCCGGCAGCGGACTGCGTAGGAATGGCCTGCGGCGTATCCGCACCTATCGCCACGCTCGAACCCGCCGGGCGCAGCACCACGGCAGGTTTGCGCAGCCGGCGCTCGGCCGCCTCGGCCAGCAGCCCGGCCGCGACGGCCGCGGCAATGGCGACCAGGATGTTGAGCTTGAGCGGCAGCGCAAACGCCGCAATCGCCGCCGCGGCAGAAACCACCGTCGCGATCCAGGCTGGACGATCGACCAGCATGGACAGCAGCACGCCCAGCAGCGCCAGCACCCCGGCAAAGCCCAGCCCCCACGACAACGGGATGGCATTGGCAAGCACGATGCCCGCGATCGAGGGCACTTGCCAGGCCAGCCAGTTGAGCAGCGAGGCGCCCCAAAAATACGCGAACTGCCCCGTCGCGGGGCGTGGCTCGGGGTAGCGCTGCATGAAGAAGACGAAGATCGCGTCGCCGCTGAAGTAGCCTATGACCAGCCGCCGCCGCAGGGACAGGTGCCCGAAGTAGCTGCGCCAGAGGTTGCTGAAGATGACGAAGCGCAGGTTCACGCAGGTGGCCGTGAGCCAGACCACCCACAGCGGCGCGCCCGTGGTCAGCAGCGGCAGCACCGCGAGCTGCGCGCTGCCCGCATAGACGAACAGCGACATGACGATGGCCATGGACACCGGCATGCCGCTCTTGACCATGGCCACGCCCGTGACCAGACCCCAGGCGCTGATGCCCAGCGCGGTGGCAAGCATGTCGCGCGCTGCAAGGCGGAATTCGGGCTCGCGCGCAAGGGTGCGCAGCGACGGCGGGGCGCCATCGCCTGGGGTGCGCACCTCGTCACCGTGCGCGTGGCTGCGTCCGCCGTTCATGCGCACGCGCTCATGGCGCCGGGGCAGCGGCGGCCACGCCCAGCACCTGCCCGGGCTGCAGCGCAAAGCCGCGCAAGAACTCGGCCGCGGCCAGGCGCTTGCCGCCCGTGCGCTGCAGCACGGTGAGGCGCAGCGCATCCGTGCCGCAGGCCACGGTGATGCCCGCGTCGTTTATAGACAAAATATGCCCGCAAGGCACATTTGGCGTGCGCTGATAGCTCACGATTTCAGAGCGCCAAAGTTTGAGCACGGCCCCATCCAGCGTGGTGCTCGCGCCGGGGAACGGGTCGAAGGCGCGGATGCGGCGCTCGATGACTGCTGCGGGCTGCGCCCAGTCGATCACGCTCTCGGTCTTTTCGATCTTGGGCGCATAGCACGCGCCTTGCTCGGGCTGCGGCACGGGCTGCAGTTGCCCGGCTTCGGCCAATTGCAACGCCTGCACGATCAGGCGCGCGCCGAGCGCGGCGAGCCGGTCGTGCAGCGTGCCCGTGCTGTCCTGCGGCAGGATGGGCGTGGCCTCGGCGAGCAGCATGGGGCCGGTGTCCAGGCCCGCGTCCATTTGCATGATGGTCACGCCGGTTTCGGCATCGCCCGCCTCGATGGCGCGGTGGATGGGCGCGGCGCCACGCCAGCGCGGCAGCAGGCTCGCGTGGATGTTCAGGCAGCCGAGCCGCGGCAGGTCGAGCACCCATTGCGGCAGGATCAGGCCATAGGCCGCGACCACCATCGCGTCGGCTTGTGCCGCCAGCAGCGCGGCGCGCGCCGCTTGGGCGTCCTGCGGGAACTTTCCGTCCAGGCGCAGGCTGCGCGGCTGCGCCACGGCGATGTCGTGGGCTTGCGCGAGCTGCTTGACCGGCGAGGCCTGCAACTGCATGCCGCGCCCCGCAGGCCGGTCAGGCTGCGTGAGCACGAGCGGCACGCGGTGGCCTGCTGCCAGCAGCTGTGCGAGCGCCACACGGGCGAATTCGGGGGTGCCGGCAAAGACGATGTTCATGCGCTGTGTGTGCGGGTGTACATGCGGGTGTACGTGCGGCGGCCAGGGTTGGCTCAGAAATTGGGGTCCCTGCCGCCCGAGAATTCGTCGGCAAACATCACCCGGCGCACCACGCCCGCGCGGTCGATGTGGACGTAGGCGAAACGGCGCGTGCCCAGGTCGTCGATGAAGTGGTACGTCCAGATGTCGCCGTCGAAGCGCGCGACCTGCTCGAGCCGGATCGGCGGGCCGAAGCTGGCCTCGACGTCGCGCGCGCTCCATTGGTTGACGGGGATGGATTCAAAGCGCTGCTGCGTGAGCACCTGCGTGGTGCGCACGAGGCGCCCGCTCGCGTCGAAGTCGAGGTGGAACACCTGGTAGCCCGCGGGCAAGGTCGAATACAGCAGGCGCTGACCGCCGTCGGGCAGGCTCTGCGTGCTGTGCGGCGCACCCAGGCGCGCGAGCACGTCCGCGTGCAGCGCGCCGGGCTTTTCCCAGTCGGGCGAGGCGCAGGCGGCGAGCAGCAGCAGCGCCAAGGCGGCCGCGGCGCGGCGCAGCGCGCCCGCCTTTGCCAGCACAGAAGGTTTCATGCGCGGGCCTCTTCGCGCTGCTGTTTGAGCAGCTTGGACTTGATGCGGTTGCGCTTGAGCGGCGAGAGGTATTCGACGAACACCTTGCCCATGAGGTGGTCGAGCTCGTGCTGTATGCACACGGCCAGCAGCCCCTCGGCCTCGATAGTCTGCTCCTGCCCCTGCGCGTCGAGTGCACGCACGCGCACGGCACGCGCGCGCTCCACGCCGTCGTAAATGCCGGGCACCGACAGGCAGCCTTCATCGCCCGCCTGCTTTTCCTCGCTGGCCCAGACGATTTCAGGGTTGATCAGCACCATGGGCTGGTTGCGCTCCTGCGACACGTCGATCACCACCACGCGCTCGTGCACGTCGATCTGCGTCGCCGCAAGGCCTATGCCCTTGGCGTCGTACATGGTCTCGAGCATGTCGGCAACCAGCGCCTGGATGCGCGCATCCACGCTCGCCACCGGGCGCGCGACCTTGCGCAGGCGGGGGTCGGGGTAGCAAAGAATTGGAAGGACGGCCATGGCTCAGGACAGGAAAACAAATAGCAAAAACGGCGCGGCAGGCGGGCCGCGCGTGCGAAAAATGTCGCTATTTTCGCTACTTTCAAGCGCCCCAGCGACGTCCAGGCGCAATAATCGTTGCCCCGGTCAGGGCTTGCAAAGAGAATCCCGGGAGATCCGCAATCAACCCAGATTGTCCATGAGGCGGTGCTGCGCACCTACGCGGGCGCTGGCGGACGCCTGACGGTCATTTTGGCCGCGGCTTCATCCCGCGTCCTCATGGACAATCTGGGTTCATCGAACTAAAGGAATTCCATGATGATGGCATCGATGCGTATGCAATGTGCTGACTGGGGGAGGACCGCGGTGTTTGCCGCTGCAACGGGCATCGCGCTGACGGCCGCCTTGCATGCGCCCAAGGCGCAGGCCCAGAAATACCCGATCACCAGCGGCCAGCGCGCCACGGCGCAGCAGGTTGCGCAGCGCGGCGTGCCATTGTCCGAGCTGGCGCCCAACGCGCCCGACAAATACGTGGTCAAGCGCGGCGACACTTTGTGGCACATCTCGGGCATGTACCTCAAGCGGCCCTGGCGCTGGCCCGAACTCTGGGGCATGAATCTGCAGTCCATCCGCAACCCGCACCTGATTTATCCGGGCCAGACGCTCTATCTGATCAAGGACGGCGGCTATGCGCGCCTGAGTACCAGCCCCGCGGGCGAGCCGGAAACCGTGCGCGTGACGCCGCGTGTGCGCACCGACAGCCTCTCGGATTCGGCCCTGCCCACGCTCGACCCGAAAGTGATAGAGCCCTTCCTCGAAGAGCCCTTGATCGTCGATGAAGAGGCGCTGGCCAATGCCCCGCACATCGTCGCCACCACCGAGGATCGTGTGCTCATGGCCGAGGGCCAGCGCATTTATGCGCGCGGCCCGGCCGATGCGCCCATGCAGCTCGGGCCCGACAAGCCGCGCTACTTCCGCATCTACCGCGACGCCAAAGCGCTCAAAGACCCCGAAACCGGCGAAATTCTGGGCTACGAGGCGCACTACCTGGGCAAGGCCGAGTTGCTGCGCAGCGAAACCCCGGCCACGGCCGGCACCGAGCAGACGCCCGCATCAGACCCCATCCCCGCCACCCTGCAACTCGGGCTGACGAAAGAGGAGGTGCGCGCCGGCGACCGCCTGCTGCCCGCGCCACCGCGCGAATTCCTCAACTTCACGCCGCGCGCACCGCAGGTGCCCGTAGCTGCGCGCGTGGTGTCGGTCTATGGCAGCGCCGCGCTCGCCAATGCCGCGCAAAACCAGGTGATCTCGCTCAACCGCGGCGCGCGCGACGGCATGGAACCCGGCCAGGTGCTCGCCATCCTGAGCCAGGGCGCGCGCATCGTGGACAAAGCCGACCCCGACCGGCCCATGGTGCAACTGCCCAGCGAGCGCAACGGCCTGGCCGTGGTGTTTCGCACCTTCGAGCGCGTTTCCTACGCGCTCATCGTCGAAATCCACACGCCCGTGCGCATAGGCGACAAGCTGACCAATCCGCAATAAAGCGCGGCGCACCACCAGCGATCACCGATCACCCTGCATCGGCATGGAGCGCGATGAGCTTGCCGCCTGGCTGCGCCTGAGCGTGACGCCGGGCGTGGGGCGCACTGCGGCGCGCAGGCTGCTTGCGGCCTTCGGCCTGCCGCAGGCGGTGTTCGCGCAGTCGGTGCAGACGCTCGAGCGCTGCGTGAGCCCGGCGCAGGCGCGCGCGCTGCACACGCTGCCCGAAGGCTTCGAGGACTTGTGTGCGCGCACTTGGGACTGGCTGCATGCGGCGGACGCTGGGCCAGCCCAAGGATCCCAAGGCCCTGCGCATGCGCTCCTGAGCATGGCCGACGCCGCGTACCCGCGCACGCTGCTCGACACCGAAGACCCGCCGCTGCTGCTGTACGCACTCGGGCCCGCCCAAGTGCTGCAGGGCGACCCGTTCGCCCAGGGTCGCTGCCTGGCCATGGTGGGCAGCCGCAACCCCACAGCGCAAGGCGCAGACAACGCGCACCAGTTTGCCCGCGCGCTGCACACCGCGGGCCTGTGCATCGTCTCGGGCCTGGCGCTGGGCATTGACGCGGCAGCGCACGAGGGCGCCCTCGACAGCGCCGCCGCGGCAGGAGCGCAAGCCAGACCATGGCCCGCCACCATCGCCGTCGTCGGCACGGGGCTGGACCGCGTCTATCCGCGCCGCAACCTCGAACTGGCGCGGCGCATCGCGGCGCAGGGCCTGATCGTGAGCGAATACCCACTGGGCACGCCCCCGCTCACCGCCCACTTTCCGCAGCGCAACCGCATCATCGCGGGGCTGTCGCTGGGCACGCTGGTCGTCGAGGCCGCGCCGGCTTCGGGCTCGCTGATCACGGCGCGACTCGCGGCCGAGCAGGGGCGCGAGGTGTTTGCCATTCCCGGCTCCATCCATGCGCCGCAGTCGCGCGGCTGCCATGCGTTGATACGCCAGGGCGCCAAGCTTGTCGAAAGCGCGCAGGACGTGCTCGAGGAGCTGCGCCTGCCCGGCGCGGCGGCGCCCGCCCAGGCGCAGCTGGCCCCGGATGCGCCCGCGCCTGCACCGGGCACCGCGCCAGGTGCGGCCCGCGCCGCAGCACCTGCCGAGGCGCCCGAAAGCCCCTTGTTGCAGGCGCTGGGCTTCGACCCCATCGGACTCGACGCGCTGCTCGCGCGCACCGGCCTGGACGCGGCCACGCTGCAGGTGCAATTGCTCGAGCTCGAACTCGCGGGCAGCGTGGCGCGCCTGCCCGGCGGGCTGTTCCAGCGTACAGGGCGTGCTTGAGAGGCTGAGCCGGCACGGGCGGTGCTGGCGCAGGGCCATCCGGCTTTGTTGGACAATGCAGGGTTTTCCGCCGACGGCCACCGGCGGTGTTTTCCTCGGCAAAACGACTTTTTCTCACCGCAAACACACCATGAGTGCATTCCACGAAGAGCGCGTGCTCAGCGTCCACCACTGGACCGACCGATTGTTCAGCTTCACCACCACGCGCGATTCGGCGCTGCGGTTTTCCAACGGCCACTTCACGATGATCGGCTTGCTCGTCGAGGGCAAGCCGCTGCTGCGCGCCTACAGCATCGTGAGTCCGAATTACGAAGAGCACCTGGAGTTTTTGAGCATCAAGGTGCCCGACGGCCCGCTGACCTCGCGCCTGCAGCACATCCAGGTGGGCGACAGCATCATCGTGGGCAAAAAGCCCACGGGCACGCTGCTCATAGACTACCTGCTGCCGGCCAAGCGCCTGTACCTGCTCTCCACGGGCACAGGGCTGGCGCCGTTCATGAGCATCATCCGCGACCCGGCCACCTACGAAAAGTTTGCCGAGGTGGTGCTCGTGCACGGCGTGCGTCTGGTGTCCGAGCTGGCCTACCACGAGTACCTCACGCAGGAGCTGCCGCAGCATGAAATCCTCGGGGAGATGGTGCGTGCGCAGCTGCGCTACTACCCCACAGTGACGCGCGAGCCCTTTGTAAACCAGGGCCGTATCAACGACCTGATCGACAGCGGCAAGCTGTTTGCCGACCTCGGCGTGCCGCCGCTGGACCCGCAGGTGGACCGCGCCATGCTCTGCGGCAGCCCGGCCATGCTGGCCTCGCTCAAAACCATTCTCGAAGCGCGGGGCTTCAAGGAAGGCAGCACCACGACGCCCGGCGACTTCGTGGTCGAGCGCGCCTTCGTGGACAAGTGACACGCCGCGCGGCGCATGGCAGCCCCTACGCGCTCGCGGTTCCCCAGTCCGAAGGGCTCCTACTGCGGGTACTGCGGCGCCGGCGCGGGCTCGTTGCCGACGAGGCGAAAGCCCCGGCCTTCGAGCACCACGGGCGCGCCTACGGGTACGGACTGGGCGCGCTGGAAGTAGCGCACCGAGCCGTCGTCCATGCGCACGCGCACTTCATAGACCGTCTCGGTGCGGCTGCGTTTTTCTATGGTATTGCCCAGGTAGCCGCCCCCTACGGCGCCGGCCACGGTGGCGAGCGCGCGCCCCGTGCCGCCGCCCACCTGGTTGCCCAGCACCCCGCCGAGCACGCCGCCCGCCACGGCACCGACGCCGCTGGTAGGTGCGGACTTCTGGATGGCCCGCACCGACTCGACGCGGCCGCAGACCGCGCACACGGGCGCGACAGGGGTCACGGGCTGTGGCGCCTGCGCCACCGGCTGGGGCGCCGCAGCCGGTGCAGTGGTGGTGGCGGTAGTGCCTGCACGCGGCGCGACCGCATGCGGGCGCGCGGGCCGTGCCGGCGCGGGCGCATGGAGCGGCGCGTTGGTCGCCGCCGGCGCGGCACCTGCGGCAGTTTGTGCTGCTAGCGTTTCAGGAGCTTGCTGCGCCGGTTGATTCTGCGTCTGGGGCGCTTTTTCTTCTATGACTTCGGATTCCGGCGTGCGCGCCGCGACCTCGGCTTGCTGCGCTTGTTCTTGTGAGGCGGCCTTGTGCTGCTGTGCGATCAGCGTGCCGCCCAGCGCAAGCACGGCCAGCGTGAGCGCACCTACCGCGCCCCACAGCCATTTGAGGGTCGATGATGGGGCCGGCGCAGCAGGCTGCTGCGCATCGGCCGTGGAAGAAAACGTGTTCATGGGCTTTTCTCCTCTCGCATGAAACAAGACCAACTGGGGTTTGGAGTCAAGCTTAACGATTACAAGGGGCGCAGGTTTGGCCTGTTTGTAAATGCAGTGACAAATACGGAAAAAGTAGGCTGGGTTGAAACCCAGCCTACCCTGCGCGCACTGGCAAGCGACGACAAGGCTACAAATTCGGCGCCAGCAGGCGCTGCAACTCGCCCAAGTCCATGCCGCGGCGTTGCGCGAGGTCTTGCAGCTGGTCCTGGCCGATCTTGCCGACGTTGAAATAGCGGCTCTCGGGGTGGCTGAAGTAAAAACCGCTCACGCTCGCCGCTGGCGTCATGGCCAGGCTGTCGGTCAGGTGCATGCCGATGTCGTGCGCCTGCAGCAGCTCGAACAGCTCGCGTTTGATGCTGTGGTCGGGGCAGGCCGGGTAGCCGGGTGCGGGGCGGATGCCGCGGTATTGCTCGGCGATGAGTTGCTCCACGCTCAGCGCTTCGTCGGCAGCGTAGCCCCAGAGCTCGCGGCGCACGCGCGCGTGCAGCCATTCGGCGCAGGCTTCGGCCAGGCGGTCGGCCAGCGCCTTGAGCATGATGGCGCTGTAGTCATCGTGCTGGCCCAGAAATTCGGCCTCTTTCACGTCCACGCCCAGGCCCGCGGTGACGGCAAACGCGCCCAGGTAGTCGCGCAGCGGCGCCCGGCTGTCGATTTGAGCATCATTTTGGCCGCTGGCGCTTGTTGCGCCTGCGCTAACAGCTCTTGATTCAAGAGCATTCTGCATCACTTCACGAGGCGCCACGAAGTCCGCCAGGCAGCGGCTGGGGCGCATCTGGCCGTCGGGGCCGGGCTGCTTTTCGGTCTGCTGGCGCAGGCCGTGCCACACGAGCACGGGCGTTTGCCGTGCCTCGTCGGCATAGAGCGCGATGTCGTCGTCGCCCACGCGGTTCGCGGGCCAAAAGCCGACCACCGCGTTGGCCGTGAGCCAGCGGCCAGCGACGATCTTTTGGAGCATGGCCTGCGCGTCGGCAAACACGCGCTGCGCCTCGGCGCCCACGACCTCGTCGTGCAGGATCGCCGGGTATTTGCCTGCCAGGTCCCAGGTCTGGAAGAACGGCGTCCAGTCGATGTAGGGCACCAGGTCGGCGAGCGCAATGTTGCGGAACACGCGCCGGCCGATGAAGTGCGGCACGGGCGGCTGGTAGTCGGCCCAGGCGATGGGCGTTTTGTTCGCACGCGCCTTGGCCAGCGGCCACAGCGGGGTTTGCTTTTTGTTTGCATGCAGCGCGCGCACTTTGTCGTAGTCGGCGCGCAAGTCGGCGAGGAACTGCGCGCGCTGCTGGCCCAGCAAGCCCTGCGCCACGCCCACGCTGCGCGAGGCGTCGGGCACATAGACCACGGGGCCGTCGTAGTGCGGCGCGATCTTCACCGCGGTGTGCACGCGGCTGGTGGTGGCGCCGCCGATCAGCAGCGGAATCTGCCGTTCGCCAAAGTACGCATCCTTTTGCATCTCGGCCGCCACGTGCTGCATTTCTTCGAGGCTGGGGGTGATCAGGCCCGACAGGCCCACGATGTCGGCGCCCACCTCCTTGGCCTTGGCCAGGATGTCGTGGCAAGGCACCATCACGCCCATGTTCACGACCTCGAAGTTGTTGCACTGCAAGACCACGGTGACGATGTTCTTGCCGATGTCGTGCACGTCGCCCTTCACGGTGGCGATGACGATCTTGCCTTTGCTCTGCACGGCGACGCCGGCCTCGGCCTGCGCGGCTTTTTCGGCCTCGATGTAGGGCAGCAGATGCGCCACGGCCTGCTTCATGACGCGCGCGCTCTTGACCACCTGCGGCAAGAACATCTTGCCCGCACCGAACAGGTCGCCGACCACGTTCATGCCGTCCATCAGCGGCCCTTCGATCACGTGCAGCGCGCGCCCGCCGCGCGCGAGCGCCTCGCGGTAGGCTTCTTCGGCGTCTGCGCTGATGAAGTCGGTCACACCATGCACCAGCGCATGCGTGAGGCGCTCTTGCACCGTGCCTTCGCGCCAGGCGAGCTTTTTGCTGTCGTCGCGCGCGGCACCCTTGGCACTTTCGGCGACCTCGATCAGGCGCTCGGCGGCGTCGGGGCGGCGGTTGAGGATCACGTCCTCGACGCGCGCGCGCAGCTCGGGGTCGAGCTCGTCATAGACGCCGATCATGCCCGCGTTGACGATGCCCATATCCATGCCCGCACGAATGGCGTGGTAGAGGAACACGGTGTGGATCGCCTCGCGCACCGGGTCGTTGCCGCGGAAGCTGAAACTCACGTTGCTCACGCCGCCCGACACCTTGGCGCCCGGCAGGTGCCGCTTGATCCAGCGCGTGGCTTCGATGAAGTCGACCGCGTAGTTCGCGTGCTCCTCGATGCCCGTGGCCACGGCGAAGATGTTGGGGTCGAAGATGATGTCCTCGGGCGCAAAGCCGACCTCATCGACCAGAATGCGGTAGGCGCGCTCGCAAATGGCGATCTTGCGCTGAAAGCTGTCGGCCTGGCCCTGCTCGTCGAAGGCCATCACCACCGCCGCCGCGCCGTAGCGCCGCACCAGCCGCGCCTGGCGCTGGAACTCGGCCACGCCTTCCTTGAGGCTGATCGAATTGACGATGCCCTTGCCCTGCACGCAGCGCAGGCCCGCTTCGATCACGCTCCACTTGGAGCTGTCGATCATGATGGGCACGCGCGCGATGTCGGGCTCGGAGGCGATGCAGCGCAAGAAGCGCACCATCGCGGCCTCGCTGTCGAGCATGGCCTCGTCCATGTTCACGTCGATGACCTGCGCGCCGTTTTCCACCTGCTGGCGCGCCACGGCCAGCGCTTCTTCAAACTGGTCGTTCAAGATCAGGCGCGCAAACGCCTTGGAGCCGGTGACGTTGGTGCGCTCGCCGATGTTGACGAACAGGGTATCGGGGCCGATGACCAGCGGCTCGAGGCCCGAGAGCCGCAGCGGAGGAGGGGCAGTTTGCGTCATGGAAAAGACTCACCTGAAAAAGCCAAAGCAGGTGAGCGTCGTTGGGCAGGATAGGACAGCACGCCAAGCCTGACCGGCCGCGGGCCGGCTGCAACGCTCCTTGGCGGCAAGGGGGCGATTTTACGGGGGCGGGCGTGAGCTGGGCGGGCTTGTGGCAGGCGCCAGCTCGGGCTCAGCGCGCCGCCACCGGCAGGCCGAACAGGTGGTCGAACACCCAGGTGAAGACGAAGGTGTAGACCAGAAAAAACAGCAGCAGCCCGAAGTCCATCACAAGCGCCTGCCACAAGCTCACGCCAAACCACCAGGCGAGCAGCGGCACCAGCACGAGCGACAGCCCCGCCTCGAAGCCCATGGCGTGCGCCACGCGCCGCGCCAGGCTGCGCCCGCGCAGGCGCTGGCGGCGCTCCCAGCGCTCGAACAGCGTGTTGAAGAGCAGGTTCCACACGATGGCGATCACCGAGCACACGAGCGAGATCACGCCCGAATGCACCGCGCCCTGCCCCGTGGCCCACATGAAGCCCAGCGCCGACACGGCAATCGCGATGGCCTCGTACGCGGCAACGAAAATCACGCGCCGCCAAGGCCCTTGCAAAGAGCACAGCAGCGGCGCCGCAGGTGAATGTGGCATGGGGCGAGACTGTAACCCTTGCCGACGCACGCCATGCGCGCGGTGGTGACGACCGCCTGGATTGGATGGTTTTTGCTCTTTTTAGAGGAGCTACTAGTGGGCGTTCATTAATGGCCAGGAGGTGAAAACATCACTTGCTTTTTGCTATGTAAAAAATAGTTATCGGTGCAACCGCGCCGCCACGTCGGGCCACTGCGCCGCGAGTTGCTCGTGCGCGCTGCGCCAGCCGATGTCGATGATCTCCTCGACGCGGTCGAACTCCATGAAGCGCACCGCGCCCAGCGGCGGCTGGATCAGGATGTCGGGCGGGTCTTGCTGCAGACTGGCTTCGGTGATGCGCGCCTGCATGATGTAGAGCGAACCCAGCAGCACCTCGAAGATGCCGGGCAGCGGCTCCTGCGGCGTGCGGCGCAGCCAGGCGCTGACTTGCGCGAACATGGGGCTTTCTTGGGTGCGCAGGCTGTCGAGCAGGCGCGTGAGGATGGGCGCGAGCATGGGCGTGGGCGTAGTGTCGCTGGTTTTGCCGTGGCCGCCATTGCCCTCGCCGTTCGTGGCTGCGCCGTTGCCCTCGGCGCCATTGCCGTTCGTGCCGCTCCCATGCGTGCCATTCCCATGCGCGCCATTCCCATTCACGCCCCGGCCCTTTGCCGCCACGCGGTTGCGCCGGCTGCTCACGATGTCGTGGTTCAGGTCCACCGCGATCACCACCTCGGCGCCCAGCGCACGCGCCACGCTCACGGGCACGGGGTTGACCAGGCCGCCATCGACGAGCAGGCGGCCGTTGCTGCGCACCGGCGTGACGATGCCGGGCACGGCGATGCTTGCGCGCACGGCCTCGGTCAAGTCGCCGCTGCGCGCCACCACCTCGGCGCCGGTCTCCCAGTCGGTGGCCACGGCGGCAAAGGGCAGCGCCAGGTCTTCGATCAGCGCGCCGGGCACGTGGGCGCGCACGAACTCGGCCACGCGCTGGCCGTCGATCAGCCCCGCGCGTGGAAACACCGGGTCGAGCAGCGCGACGATGCCCGCCCAGTCGAGCTTGCGCAGCCGTTCGGCCATGCGCTCGATCTTGCCCGACGCATAGACCGCGCCGACCACCGCGCCCATGCTCGTGCCCGCGACGCAGTGCACGGCGATGCCGGCCTCCTGCAGCGCGCGCAGCACGCCGATGTGCGCGAGCCCGCGCGCCGAGCCGCTGCCCAGCGCCACGCCGACGCGCGGCGGGGGGGCGTGGGGGGTGGGGGTGGGTGCTGGTGACGGCATGGGCTTTTTCCTGGGTTCGGCGAGGTCGTAGTGTGACGCACATCCTGCGTTTGGCGTGCACAGGTTCTCAGCGATCCTCCGGGCGTCTTGGTTGGGTGCGCGGCAGGCAATGCGGCCCGGCTTCGCCCAACACCCCCACCCGAGCAAGGCGTACCCTGGCTGCCCATAATGGCGGCCGCGTTGCTCCATCCGCCGTGACCTGACGACCCATGTCCCAACTGCTGCCCCGCCCCGTGCAGGCCCGTGCGCCGGCCTTTTCGTCGCGCGAATTCCGTGCGGCGCTGGGCATGTTTGCCACCGGCGTGACCATCGTCACGGCACGTGGAGCCGGGGGTGAGTTGGTCGGGCTGACGGCGAGCTCGTTCAACTCGGTGTCGCTGGCGCCGCCGCTGGTGCTCTGGAGCCTGGCGCATGCGGCCTCGGTGCTGCCGGCCTTCATGACCGGCTCGCACTACGCGATCCATGTGCTTGCGGCCGACCAGCGCGACCTGGCCGAACGCTTTGCGCAGCGCGGCGTCGATCGCTGGGCGGGCGTGCCGCACACCCCCGGCGTGGCCGGTGCGCCCATCATTGCGGGCGCGGCGGCGGTGTTCGAATGCTTCAACCGCAGCCAGTACGCCGAGGGCGACCACACCATCTTCGTCGGTGAGGTCGAGCACTGCGCGCACCGCCCCGGCACGCCGCCGCTGCTCTACCACGGCGGGCGCTTTTACACCGAGCACCCGCTGTGATGCTCTTTTCAACCCAGATTGTTCATTAGGCGGCGCTGCGCGCCTACGCAGGCGCTGACGGGCGGCTGCCGGTCATGTGGGCCGCCGCTTCGTCGTTCGTGGCACCACCACGAACTCCTCAGCAGCGATCAAACTACCTTGCCACCCACCTTGCCATGGCCCCGCGTCTTCATGAAGCATCTGGGTCAAACGCTCTTATAAAAAGAGCTGCTTGCGCAAGCTGGATGCGCTCAATAGCCGTTTTTTATTGAAAAATGTGCACGCTTCAGCGCCCGGCTTCTGGCAGCTCGATCTTCACTTCGAGCACTTCAAGGTTGTCCTGGCGTTCGAGGTGAACCTTGATGTCGTTCGGGTCAATAGCCACGTATTTGGAGATGACGGCCACCAGTTCGCGCTGCAGCGCGGGCAGGTAGTCGGGCTGGCCGGCGTTGCGGCCGCTGCGCTCGTGCGCGAGGATGATTTGCAGGCGCTCTTTGGCGACGGTGGCCGTCTTCTTTTTCTCGCCGAGCAGAAAGGACAGAAAAGAGGCCATGGCTCAGCGGCCCCCGAACAGGCGCTTGAAAAAGCCGGGCTTTTCGGCTTCGACGAAGCGCAGCGGTTTTTCTTCGCCCAGAAAGCGCGCGACCACGTCTTTGTACGCCTCGGCCACGTCCGTGTCCTGCAGGTGGATCGCCGGGAGGCCCTGGTTGGACGCCTGCAGCACGGCTTCGGACTCTGGGATCACGCCGATGAGCTTGATGCGCAGGATGTCCTGGATGTCTTCGAGCGAGAGCATCTGCCCGTCCTGCACGCGGCTGGGGTTGTAGCGCGTGATGAGCAGGTGCTCCTTGACGGGCTCGGTGCCTTCGATGGCGCGCCGGGTCTTGCTGCCCAGCATGCCCAGGATGCGGTCGGAGTCGCGCACCGAGGAGACTTCGGGGTTGGTCACGAGCAGCGCCTCGTCGGCGAAGTGCATGGCCATGAGCGCGCCGGTTTCTATGCCCGCGGGCGAGTCGCAGACGATGTATTCAAAGCCCATGTCGGCCAGGTCTTTGAGCACCTTTTCGACGCCTTCGAGCGTGAGCGCGTCCTTGTCGCGCGTCTGGCTCGCGGCGAGGATGAACAGGTTGTCGCACTGCTTGTCCTTGATCAGCGCCTGGTTCAGGTTGGCCTCGCCGTGGATCACGTTGATCAGGTCATAGACCACGCGGCGCTCGCAGCCCATGATGAGGTCGAGGTTGCGCAGGCCGACGTCGAAGTCGATCACTGCGGTCTTGTGGCCGCGCAGCGCGAGGCCGGAGGCAAAGCTGGCACTGGTGGTGGTTTTGCCCACGCCACCTTTGCCGGAAGTCACGACGACGATTTTGGCCATGTGTTGCAAAGTCCCTGAGGGATGAGGAGGTGAATGAGTATCAGAGCCGTGAATGGTAATCACAGCGGCTCGACGAGCAGCTTTTCGCCTGCGAGGCGCACCTGCGCGGGCTTGCCCAGTACCTGCGCGGGCAGGGCCGTTTCGGTGGTGCGGTAGATGCCGGCAATCGAGACGAGTTGTGGCTCCATGCAGGTGCTGAAGATGCGCGCCTCGGTGTTGCCGCGCGCGCCCGCGATGGCGCGCCCGCGCAGCGGCGCATAGACGTGTACGTTGCCGTCGGCGATCACCTCGGCGCCGAAGCTCACCACCGACAGCACCACGAGGTCGGCGCCGCGCGCATAGACCTGCTGGCCCGAGCGCAGCGGCTTGTCGATCACCACGGCGGCCGCGCCGGGCCCGGGCACTTCGCGCACCACCTCGCGCACCACTTCGACTTCGCGCACGAGGGTTTGCGGGGCGGAGCGTTCACGCGCCGCTGGGGCATCGGGCGCGGCCACCAGGCCCGCAGCGTGCGCTGCTGCCATCTGCGCAGGGCTGCCGCCGCGCACGGCCACGGGTTGCGTGCGGTGCTGACGCAGCAGGGTGCCGAGCGCCGCAAAATCGACGGCCGCGTCGCTCTCGCGCAGCGCGGTCAGGTCGATCAGCACCGGGTCGTGGTCGAAAAAACCAGGATCGGCGGCCAGGCGCGCGGCGAGCTCGGCTGCGACCTGCGCCAGATCGGCCGTTTTGAGCAGCACCGCCACCACGGGCAGCGAGGCGCTTTTGAGTTCAAAGCTGGCGCGGGCCGCGCCCGGGGAGTCCATGGACATGGGTGGTGCTGTGTCGAGGAAAAGCACTGTGCACCCGAAAAGCACAGGCGCAGCAGAGCCGGCGAGTGTAATGTGCGCGGGCGGGTCCCTCAGACGTCGTGCGCCCAGGGCGGCAGCGGCGCCCCGCAGTGCATGCAAAAACGCGCCTCGGGCAAATGCCCTTCGCTCAAGCATTCGGGGCAGGTGCGGGTGGTGACGGGGACGGCCGCGAGGCCCTGCGTGGCTTGGCGCTGCGCTGCCATCTCGGACGTCACGATGCCCGTGGGCACCGCCAGCGTGCCCCAGCCCAGCAGCATCATCACCGACGAAATGAAGCGGCCCAGGTCAGTCTTGGGCGTGATGTCGCCAAAACCCACGGTGGTCATCGTGGTAATGGCCCAATACACGGAGGTGGGAATGGTAGTGAAGCCGTTGGTCGGGCCTTCGATCACGTACATCAAAGTCCCGAGCACCAACACCACCATGAGCACACCAGAGATGAACACCGTGATCTTGCGCCGACTGGCGTGCAAGGCCAGCGCCAGACCGCGGTACTCGGTCATGTAGGCGGTGAGCTTGAACACGCGAAACACGCGCAAGAGGCGCAGCACGCGCACGTCGATCAGCACATGCGCTTCGGGCAGCAGCAGCGCCAGATAGGTGGGCAGCAGCGCGAGCAGATCGACGATGCCGAAAAAGCTCGTGGCGTAGCGCCACGGGTGCGGTACGCAGGCCAGGCGCAGCAGGTATTCGAGCGTGAACAGCAGCGTGAAGGCCCATTCGGCGCTCGTGAAAAGGCCGCTCCAGTGCTGGTGCAGCGCGGGCACGCTATCGGCCACGACCACGGCCACGCTGAGCAGGATCGCTACGATCAGGCCCTGGTCAAACCAGCGCCCGGCGCGCGTGTCCGACTCGAAAATGATGGTGTAGAGGCGCTGGCGCCAGCCCTGCAGGGAGCCCCCAGCCGGGTCGCCCCGTTTTTGATACATTTTTTTGTTCCGCTCCACTTCGACCGCACTCCTTCCCATGCTTCCGCTGCTTCACATCGATGGTGCCGTTGCCACCATCACCCTGCGCCGCCCGCGCGTGGCCAACAAGCTCACGCCCGAGGATCTGCCCGAACTCATCCGCCACGTCGCCACCGTCAACCAGACGCCCGGCGTGCTGGTGCTGGTGCTGCAGTCCGAGGGTAAGCATTTTTGCAGCGGCTACGACATCGGCCAGGTTGCGCAGAGCCAGAACAAGGGCAGCGCTTTCGGCGAAATGGTCGATGCGCTCGAAGACTGCCGCGCCGTCACCATCGCCGCGATCCAGGGCGGCGTCTATGGCGGCGCCACCGACATGGCGCTGGCCTGCGATTTTCGCGTGGGCACCAGCGCAGCAGAGATGTTCATTCCGGCCGCGCGCCTGGGGTTGCACTTTTACCAAAGCGGCCTGGAGCGCTACGTCAGCCGGCTGGGTGTCGACATGGCCAAGCGCCTGTTCCTCTGCGCCGAAAAACTCGACGCGCGTGCCATGCACGCCTGCGGCTACCTCACGCACCTGGTCGAGGGCCCCGACCCCGTCGAGGCCGTGCGCGCCCTCGTCCAGACGCTCACGGCCATGGCGCCGATTGCCTTGCTGGGCATGAAAAAGCACCTGAACCAGATCGCCCGTGGCCGCGCCGACGCCGAGAGCATCGCGCGCGAAGTGCAGCGCAGCGCGACCTCGCAAGACCTGCGCGAAGGCAGCCTGGCCTGGCAGGAAAAGCGTGCGCCGGTCTTTCAGGGACGCTGAATTTTTGCTCCTATTTTTGATAACTCCGCTTGATTCCTCCCATGTCCATCTGGAAAAAACCCATTTCATTGCAAGCGCTGCAAGACGCCCAAACCAACACCGCCGCCAGCCATCTGGGCATAGAAATCACCGAAATCGGCCCCGATTTTCTGCGTGGGCGCGTGCCCGTGGACGCGCGCACCAAGCAGCCGTTCGGCCTGCTGCATGGCGGCGTGAGCGTGGTGCTGGCCGAGTCGCTGGGCTCCATGGGCGCCTACCACGCCTGTCCCGAAGGCCACCACGCCGTGGGCCTGGAGATCAACGCCAACCACATCCGCTCGGCCACGAGCGGCTGGGTCACGGGCACGGCACGCGCGGTGCACGTGGGACGCACCACCCAGGTCTGGCAGATCGACCTGGTCAACGAGGCCGGCGAGCTTACCTGCACCTCGCGCCTCACCATGGCCATCCTCGCGCCGCGCTGAGTGTAAATATCGGTAAAGAGGGCTTGTGGCGCAGCGACAGGCGCGGTAGCGTTCGCAGCACCATGTCCAGCCTAGCCTACCCCGCCGCCAAGATCGACCTCACGGGCCTCATTGCGGCTGTCGCCCAGGCCCCTGACGATGAAAGCCTGAACAACCCGCTGTCGCCCGCGCAATGGGACTTGCTGGGCACCTACTTGCAGCCCTTGACCATTCCGAGCGGGCATGTGCTGTTCGCGCAAGGCGCGACCGATCGGACGCTGTATTTCATCGAAAGCGGCAACCTGAGCGTGCACTACCAGGACGAAAAAGAACGCCTGCGCATCGCACTCGTCGGCCCGGGCTCCGTGGTCGGAGAGGGGGCGTTCTTCGCGCACCGGCCACGCAGCGCGACCGTGCAGTCCACTGCAGCCAGCAGGCTCTGGGCCTTGGCGGCGCTGCGTTTTGCCGAACTCGCCAACCGCCAGCCAGCCATTGCCCTGGGGGTGGCGATGGCAGCGGGCGCGGTGATGGCCAAGCGGCTGGGCAACCGGCGGCGGCGCGTTGCGGTGACTTGACGCAACCCGCCTGCTGCGGTGCCGTGGCTGCTTACTGCAACCTCGGGGAGCTAAACTTGGCAGGCCCCAATCATCCTCGGGAAAATTGCAGCCATGTCCTTGTTTAGCTGGTTCAAACACCGCCCCGCCAAACCTTCCACCGCTTCAGGGAACACGCCCCATCCTCCTGCGGCGATCCAGGCCGGTGCAGTCCCGTCCCCGGCGGGCGCGTCTGCCGGCGCATGGAAAAATGAACGCATGGAACGTCGCGAATTGCTGTACGCAGTGGTGCGCAACGCCATGATTCGCGCGGGGGTGCTGTCGGCCCATTACAAATTCAAGGTGTTGTCGCTGGACCCGCGCGGTCATCAGTTTCTCGTCATGATCGACCTGGCGCCCGAGTATGGCGGCCAGGTGGAGCGCCTGGGCACCGTCGAAGCCCTGATCACGGACACGGCCAGAAGCCGCCACGACATCCTGGTCACGGCCGTCTACTGGCGCATCAAGGACTTCGCCGCTGCCGCACGGGCGGCGCAATCCGCGGCCGTGCAAAAGGCTCCGCAAACGGCCACGCCAAGCGTTCCTGCCGCCGGCGCGCGGCAGCCCGGCGTTGATGCAGCGCCGGCCTACGACCCCATCGCCGAGGACGAGGTCGCCGCCTTCAAGCGTGCGCTCGCCTCCGCCGGTGCTGCGGCAAAGCCCACTGCGGCCAGCCAGCCCGGCGTGCCGGTGCACTCCGGCCCCTTGCTCTCGCCAAACCGCCCCACGGGCTTCGAAGACACCGAGCTGGTGGACCTCGACGACCACGCGCATATGCTCGGCAATACCCAATACGGCGCTCTGACCTGAGAAGGGGTCAGGCGTTGCCACCCTCGACCTTAGCCGTCAGAGGTCAACCGCGCAGCAGCTTGTCTTCTGCCAGCGCGAGCGCTGCGGGCTGGCCGGAAAGCACCAGCGTGTCGCCTTCGGTCAACACCACGTCGTCCGTCGCTTCCACCATGCGGCCATGGCTGCGGCGCAGGTTTACTACCTCCACCCCCATGGCATGCAAGGCCAGAGCGCCCAGCGGGCGCCCCACGGCCGGGGTTTCCGGGGGCAGGCTCACGGTGGCCAGGCGCTCCTGTTCGCGCTCGCTCACGCTGTCATCGTCGGCGCCATGAAAATAACCGCGCAGCAGTTGATAGCGCGCGTCGCGCTGCTCCTGCACCAGGCGCAGCACGCGGCGCAAGGGCACGCCCACGAGCGCAAGCGCGTGGCTCGCGAGCATGAGCGAGCCCTCTATGGTCTCGGGCACGACCTCGGTCGCACCGGCGTCGCGCAGTTTGTCCAGGTGCAGATCGTCCTGCGTGCGCACCACCACGGGCACCTGCGGGGCATGTGCGCGCGTGTGCGTGAGCACCTTGAGCGCGCTCGGGATGTCCACATAGGTCACGACAACGGCGCTCGCGCGTGCCAGACCGGCAGCCATCAGCGCCTGCAGGCGGCTCGCGTCGCCATAGACCACCGATTGCCCCGCCGCCGCGGCCTGGCGCACGCGGTCGGGGTCCAGGTCGAGCGCGATGTAGGGAATGCGTTCGCGCTCGAGCATGCGCGCCAGGTTCTGCCCGCAACGGCCAAAGCCGCAGATGATCACGTGCCGGCTGGTGTTGATGGTCTGGCGGGCGATCGCCGTGACCTGCAGCGACTGCTGCAGCCAGTCGCTCGCCACGAGGCGCATCACGATGCGGTCGCTGTGCATGATGAGGAAGGGCGTGGCCAGCATGGACAGCACCATGGCTGCCAGCATGGGGTTCATGAGCGCAGGCCGCACCAGCCCTTGATCCTGCGTGAGCGACAGCAGCACGAAGCCGAACTCCCCTGCCTGCGCCAGATAAAGCCCCGTGCGCAGCGCCACGCCCGTGCCCGCGCCCATGCCGCGCGCGAGCAGCAGGATCAGCGCCGCCTTGAGCACCAGGGGCACCATGAGCAGCGCCAGCACCAGCACCGCATGGTCGACGAGCACATGCCAGTCGAGCATCATGCCGATGGTGATGAAAAACAGGCCCAGCAGCACATCGTGAAAAGGGCGGATGTCCGTGCCCACCTGGTGGCGGTATTCGGTCTCGGACACCAGCACGCCCGCGATGAAGGCGCCCAGCGCCAGGCTCAGGCCGGCCAGGTCGGTGAGCCAGGCCAGGCCCAGGGTGATCAGCAGCAGGTTGAGCATGAACAGCTCGTCGCTCTTGCGCCGCGCCACCAGCGTGAGCCACCAGCGCATCACGCGCTGGCCGCCGGTGAGCAGCAGGCCCACGAGCAGCGCGGCCTTGAGCAGCGCCCACGCCAGCGAGGAAAGCAAAGCCTCGGGCGCCGCACCGAGCGCAGGAATCAGCACCAGAAGCGGCACCACGGCGAGATCCTGGAACAGCAGCACGCCCATCACGTTGCGGCCGTGCGCGCTCTCAAGTTCGGCGCGCTCGGCCATGAGTTTGACCACGATGGCGGTGCTGCTCATGGCCAGGGTGCCGGCGAGCGCCAGCGCCGTCTGCCAGCCCATGTCCCACACGCCGCCGAGCAGGCGCGACAGCAACAGCAGCAGGGCCATCACGGCGAGCATGGTCACCAGCACCTGCAAAAGCCCCAGGCCGAACACCTGCCGGCGCATGGCGCGCAGCTTGGGCAGGCTGAACTCGAGCCCGATCGCGAACATCAGAAACACCACGCCGAATTCGCCCAGATGGCGCGCGCTCTCGGGGTTGCGCGCGAGCCCGAGCGCATACGGCCCGATCAGCACGCCCGCGGTCAAATAGCCGAGCATGGGTGGCAGCTTGAGGCTGCGAAACACCACCACGCCGAGCACGGCAGAGAGCAGATACAGCAAAGTCAGCGCGAGTGAAGACATGGGGCCTATGCTATCCCACGGCTCTATAAAATCGCCCCAATGACCCCAGCTTCTGGCGCCCCGCGCCCCTTCGACGCCGCACAGGCCCTGCGCCTGGCCCGCGAAACCTTCGAGATCGAGGCCGCCGCGCTGCGCGCCCTGGCCACGCGCGTGGATGCGCGCTTTGCGCAGGCGGTGCAGCAGATTCTGGCGACCGAGGGCCGCGTGGTCGTGATGGGCATGGGCAAGAGCGGCCACATAGGGCGCAAGATCGCCGCCACGCTGGCCTCCACGGGCACGCCGGCGTTCTTCGTCCACCCGGCCGAGGCCAGCCATGGCGACTTGGGCATGGTGACGGCCGACGACCTGGTGCTGGCCATCTCCAACAGCGGCGAGAGCCACGAGCTCACGGCCCTGCTGCCCGTGCTCAAACGCCTGGGCGTGCCGCTCGTCGCGCTCACCGGCCAGCTGCAATCGAGCCTCGCTCGCCATGCCGACCTCACGCTCGACTGCAGCGTCGAGCGTGAGGCCTGCCCGCTCAACCTCGCCCCCACCGCCAGCACCACGGCGCAGCTCGCGATGGGCGACGCGCTCGCCGTGGCGCTGCTCGAGGCGCGCGGCTTTCGGCCCGAAGACTTTGCGCGCTCGCACCCCGGCGGCGCGCTCGGGCGCAAGCTGCTCACGCATGTGCGCGACGTGATGCGCACCGGCGACGCCCTGCCGCGCGTGCGCCCCGAAGCCACCTTCAGCACCCTGATGCGCGAGATGAGCGCCAAGAGCCTGGGCGCGGCAGTGATCGTCGATGCGCAGGAGCGCGTGCTCGGCATCTTCACCGACGGCGACCTGCGCCGGCGCATCGAGGCCGGTGCCGAACTGCGCGATGCCACCGCCGCGCAGCTGATGCACGCGAACCCGCGCTGCATCGCCCCCGACGCCCTCGCCGCCGACGCCGCCGAGCTGATGGAGCGCCACGCCATCACGAGCGTGCCCGTGGTCGATGCGCAAGGCACGCTGCTGGGCATGGTGCACATCGGCGACCTCATGCGTGCCAAGGTGATCTGATGCGCACCACCCCTTCTGCAAACCGCGCACCCGCACAGTCCTTCGCGCCCGAGCTGCTGCTCGCCGCGCAAGGCGTGCGCGTGGTGTTTTTCGACGTGGACGGCGTGCTCACCGACGGCGGGCTGTATTACAGCGCCGAAGGCGAGACGCTCAAGCGCTTTTCCACCCTCGACGGCCATGGCCTCAAGCTGCTGCGCCAGGCCGGCATCACGCCAGCCGTGGTCAGCGGGCGCGACTCGGCCCCGCTGCGCCTGCGCCTGCAGGCCCTGGGCGTGGAGCATGCCGCGTTCGGCACCGAAGACAAGGCCCCCGCGGCCGAGCGCATCCTCGCCGCGCTGGGGCTGGACTGGGCGCAGGCCGCCGCCATGGGCGACGACTGGCCCGACCTGCCCCTGCTGCTGCGCAGCGCCTTCGCCTGCGCACCGCCCGAGGCGCACGTGGAGGTGCGCCACGCAGCGCACTATGTGACCGCGGCGCGCGCCGGCGCCGGCGCGGTGCGCGAGCTGTGCGACCTGCTGCTCACCGCCAGCGGGCGCTACGCGGCCTTGCTCGAAGCGTACCGACCATGAGCACAAGCCGCCCCCGTGGCGCGGGCCTGCGCCAGCGCACGGAAAGACTCTCGCTCTACCTGCCCATCATCGTCATGGGCGCGCTCGCGCTCGGTTCGTGGTGGCTGGTGCGCAATGCCCCGCGCGCGCCCGGCACCACGGGCGCCCAGGCCGTGCGCCATGACCCCGACTACTTCATGCGCGATTTTTCCGTGCGCAACTTCGACGCTGCCGGGCGCCTGAAAAACGAGGTGCGCGGCACCGTGATGCGCCACTATCCCGACACCGAGACGCTGGAAGTCGACCAGGTGCACATGCGCGCGCAAGGCCAGGACGGACGCTGGACCGTGGCCACCGCGCACCGGGCGCTGAGCAACGCCGACGGCTCCGAGGTGCAACTGTTCGGCAACGCCGTCGTCACGCGCGAGCCGCTGCCGCCCCAGCCTGGGCAGCTGCCGCAGCCGCGCATGGAATTCCGCGGCGACTTTCTGCACGCCTTCACGCAGACCGAGCGCGTGCGCTCGAACCAGCCCGTGACGCTGATCCGCGGCGCCGACCGCTTCACGGCCGACGCCATGGATTACGACAACGTCACACAGGTGCTGCAGATGCGCGGCCGGGTGCGCGGCGTGCTGATGCCTAAGAGCCTACTGAAATAGGCTCTCAACCGGGCGCTGAGGCCGCACGCCGGAGCCGGGCAGCGCGCCCGAGGTGCTGCACTGGAGCCGCTGTGGCGCGCAGGTGCCGCTTCAGCCGCGCCCTGCAGCGCGCTCGGCGACGAAAATCTCCACGCGGCGGTTGCGTGCGCGCCCTTGCGGGGTGTCGTTCGACGCCACCGGCTGGCGCGAACCACGGCCTTCGATGGTGATGCGGCTGACATCCACGCCGCGCGACACCAGGTAGTCGCGCGTACTCGCGGCGCGGTTCAGTGACAAGGGGTTGTTGACCGCATCGCCTCCCGTGCTGTCGGTGTGGCCGACGATGTGTACCGTGGCGTTCGGGTTGCCGCGCAGGCTGGTTGCGAACTGGTCGAGCACCGGCGCGAAATCTGGCTGGATGTCGGCACTGCCCACGGCGAACGAGATGTCGCTCGGAATGTCGAGCTTGAGTTGGTTGTCCGCCGTCTGCGTGACCGCCACGCCGGTGCCGCGCGTGGCCGCCTCCATGTCACGCTTTTGGCGTTCCATGTTTTGCGACCAGATGTAGCCGCCGAGCGCCCCCACGCCCGCGCCAATGAGCGCGCCTTTGCCGGCGCTATGGTCCGTGGCCGAGCCGATCGCGGCACCCGCCGCCGCGCCCACGGCCGCACCGGTGGCCGTGCGCCGCTGGGTGTCGCTCATGTCTGCACAACCAGCGAGCACGATGGCCCCGGCGCCGAGGCCTGCAATGAAGGTTTGACGCATGGTGGAACTCCTTTGAGAAAGTCATGGAGGGGAAACGGGAGGCGCAAGACTGCAGGAGGCTCTCCCGCCCCTCATTGTGGGGGTTCGTGCGGCGGCTGCGAAGGCGTGGGCGGGGTGGCGTGGTCGGGCGCCGTGGACGGCCCTTGTTCGCCGCTGGGCGGCGGCGCCGGCGGCTCGCCCCGCTTGCGCCCCGCGAACATCGTCCACCAGACGATGAACAGCAGCAATGCGAGCGCAAGCAGCGCTTCGAGCAAAATGACTCCCATGAGATCGAACCTCCTGCGCCTGTGGATGGCGCTGATTGTAGGAATGCTGGCTGCGTGCTCCACGGCCCCACCCGGCCCTGCGCGCCCTTCGGCACCCGCTGCGGTCACGCCCGCCGCTGCACCCACGGCCGCTGCCCCCGCCGCAGGCAAGAGCCGCTGGGTGCCTGCCTCCTGGGACGAGCTGCCGGGATTCGGCGACGACGCGCTTTATGAAGCCTGGAACGCCTGGCTCAAGAGCTGCGAGCGCCCTGCACCCACCTTTGCCCCGCTGTGCCGCGAGGTGCGCCAGCTCAGCATCGCAAGCAGCGAGGAGCAGCGTGCCTGGATGGTGGCGCGCCTGCAGCCCTACCGCATCGAGGCCGCGGACGGCAACCCCGACGGCCTGCTCACGGGGTATTACGAGCCGCTGTTCGACGCTGCACGCCAGCCCGGCAACGGCTTCAGCGTCCCGCTCTACGGCCTGCCCGCAGGCTATGGCGCGCGGCGCCCCTGGTTCACGCGCCAGCAGATCGACACCGTGCCCGAAGCCCAGGCAGCGCTGCAGGGCCGCGCGATCGCCTGGTTGCGCGACCCGCTCGAGGCGCTGGCGCTGCATATCCAGGGCTCGGGCCGGCTGCGCATCACCGAGCCTGACGGCAGCGTGCGCCTGGTGCGCCTGGCCTTTGCCGGCACCAACGACCAGCCTTACCAGAGCGTGGGCCGCTGGCTGCTCGACCAGGGCCTCACGCGCGACGCCACCTGGCCCGGCATACGCGCCTGGCTCGCGCAAAACCCCACGCGCGCCAGCGAGCTGCTGTGGGCCAATCCGCGCTACGTGTTCTTTCGCGAAGAGCCGCTGAGCCCGCTGGACGCGAACTTCGGCCCGCGCGGCGCACAGGGCGTGCCGCTCACGCCGGGGCGCTCGATCGCCGTGGATCGCCAGAGCATCCCCTACGGCACGCCGGTCTGGCTGGCCTCCACGGGCCCGCAGGTGCAACTGCAGCGCCTGGTGCTCGCGCAGGACACGGGCAGCGCCATCGTCGGCGCCGTGCGCGCCGACTTCTTCACCGGCTGGGGCCCCGAGGCCGGCGACCTGGCAGGGCGCCTCAAGCAGAACCTGCGCCTGTGGGCGCTGTGGCCGCGCTGATCAATCCTGGCTCAGGAAGCGCGTCACCACGGGCGGCTCGGTGTCGAGGTGGAAGGCGTATTTGCGCTCGCGCAGCGCCACGTCGGCCGCGGTGACGCGCTCGGCGCGGCGCAGGTGTTCGATCCACGATTCATCGACGATCTGCTCCACATAGCGCTCGGGGTGGGCCAAGTCGTGCAGCAGTTGCCAGTCGAGCGCCCCCCGGCGCAGCAGGCTGCGGCGGCTTTCCTGCATGAGCGCGCCAAATTCCGCGGCCCGCGCCGGGTTTATGCGGTATTCGACCGTAGTCACCACGCGCCCGGCATCGGGCGTGACGGCCGGCTGCGGCGCCGCCAGACCCTGCGCGGGGCTCCAGTCCTCGTCGGCGTGCCGGTCGGCCACGAGCCGCTGCACCAGTGCCATCGCGGCCACGGCCACCGGCGCGGCGAGCGCCAGGCTCAGCTGCACTGAAGTCAGCGCCGCCACCTGGCCCCACAGCGCCGCGCCCAGGGCCGTGGAGCCCATCATGGTGATCTGGAAAATCGACATGCCGCGTGCGCGCACCCAGTTGGGCAGGGCCATCTGCGCCGAAATGCTCAGCGAATTGGCCGCAATCATCAAAGCGACGCCCGCGCACGCCATGGCGGGCATGCCGACATACACGTTGGGCGCGATCGCTACCACGGCACTGGCACCGGCCTGCAAGGTGGTGCCGCGCAGCAGCAGCAACTCGTGTGGCGTGGTTTGGCGCCAGCGCGGTACGAACAGCGCCGCCACGATGGCGCCGGCGCCCATGGACGCCATGAGCAGCGAAAACGTCGCCGCGCCGCCGCCCGGCAGCTCGCGCGCCACCAGCGGCAGCAGCGCGAACAGCGCCGTGGCGTTGATGTAGAACATGGCGATGCGGGCGAGCAGCGCGCGCATGCGCGGCGACTGGCGCACGAACTGCACGCCCACGCGCATGGCGCTCCACAGGCGTTCGCGCCCGAGCGGATGCGGCACATGTGCGCGCCGCCAGCGCATGATCGCCAGCCCCGAAAGCACCGACAGCAGCGCGTTCAGTGCAAACACCCACACGCTGCCGGCACTCGCGATGATGACCCCGGCCACCAGCGGCCCGACGATGCGCGAGGTGTTCATGGCCACGCCGTTGAGCGCGAGCGCCGCGGGCAGCTGCGGGCGCGGCACCAGCTCGGGGATCAGCGCCGCAAACACCGGCCAGCGCAGCGCCAGCCCTATGCCGTTGGCAAAGGTGAGCAGCAACAGCAGCGGCACCGAAATGGCGCCGGCAAAAATGACGACACTGAGCAGCAGCCCCACCACCGCCACCCAGAACTGCGTAAACATGAAAAAGCGCCGCCGGTCCAGCATGTCGGCCAGCGCGCCGCTGGGCAGGCCCAGAAAGAACACCGGCAGCGTCGAAGCCGACTGCACCAGCGCCACGGGCACAGGCGAGCGCGTGAGCGATGTCATGAGCCAGGCTGCGGCCACGTCGTTCATCCACATGCAGATGTTCGCCGTCACCCAGGTGAGCCAGAGCATGCGAAACACCGGCGCCCTGAGCGGCGCGAGCGGCGAGAGTTCGGCCCTGTCGGCCTGCTGCACCGCGAGCCGCGCGATCTCGTCCGCCGCCGCATGCTCGGCCACTGCGGCGGCCGCGGCCGCAGGGGTGGCACGGGCCGCCTCGGCAGTGCGCGCGTCAGTGGATAAAGGAAGGTGCGAAGGAGGCGACATGCGCAGCGATTGTGCAGTGCCCGCGCCTGGGCATTGCGGGGGCAGCGGAAAAAATTTGAATCAAAACAGGCCTTGGCCTAGATATATCAACCACAAGCAGCTATATTAAAAGTAGCAATCAGGCGTGCGCCCTGCTGCGCCCCAGGTGCCCGAGCGGCAGCGCGCCGCCGGCCTTGACCTCGCCGAGCGAAAAGCTCGTGTGCATGTCCTTCACATTCGGCAGGTTCAGCAGCACCTCGCGCGCAAACTGCGAAAACCGTGCGAGGTCGGGCGCCACCACCTGCAGCTCGAAGGTACCCGTGCCGCTGATGTAGTGGCACGACACCACCTCGGGGATGCGGCGGATCGCATCTTCCATGGCGCGTGTGAGGTCGCCCGTGTTGCGCTCCGCGTCCAGGCGCACGAAGGCGAGCACGCCCAGGCCGATCTTGTGCCGGTCGATTTCGGCGCGGTAGCCTTTGATGAAGCCCGCCTCCTCGAGCGCACGCACGCGCCGCCAGCACGGCGCGGCCGACAGGCCCACGCGCTGCGCGAGCTCGGCGTTCGTGAGGCGCGCGTCGGCCTGCAATTCCATGAGGATGGCAAGGTCAAATTTGTCGAGGGTCTCCAAGGCGGGCTCCGTGGGCGCAAGATTCTTGCGCAGCATAGCCAAATTCGGGCAAAGAACGCAAAGAATTATCGGCGCTATCGCTCTACACTTTCCGCCCGAACGTCCGTTCGACGTGCTGCCACGCGATTGCTTTCAGCACAGATTGTTCATTAGGACGCGGGATGATGGCGAGGCGGCTGGCGAGGCAGTTTGGTTGCTGCTGAGGAGTTCGTGGTGGTGCCACGAACGACGAAGCAGCGGCCAAAATGACCGCCAGACGTCCGCCAGCACCTGCGTAGGCGCGAAGCGCCGCCTAATGAACAATCTGGGTTTAAGGTATGTTTCTTGCGAGCAAGCGCAGCGCCTCGACAACCAGCCCATCGGAGACATCGCCATGAACGCCCCCTTGCCAGACCACATCCGCAAAGCCCTCGAAAAGGCTTCGCTCGACGACAAATACGCGCTCAGCGAGGGCCGCGCCTTCATGAGCGGCGTGCAGGCGCTGGTGCGCCTGCCCATGCTGCAGCGCGAGCGCGACGCCGCCGCGGGCCTGAACACTGCCGGCTTCATCAGCGGCTACCGCGGCAGCCCGCTGGGCGGCTACGACCAGGCGCTGTGGGCGGCCAAGAAGCACCTTGCCGAGCACCATGTCGTGTTCCAGCCCGGCGTGAACGAGGAACTCGCCGCCACCGCCGTGTGGGGCACACAGCAGCTCGACCTGTACCCGCAGAGCAAGAAGTACGACGGCGTGTTCGGCATCTGGTACGGCAAGGGCCCGGGCGTGGACCGCTGCTCGGACGTGTTCAAGCACGCGAACATGGCCGGCACGGCGCGCCATGGCGGCGCGATCGCCGTCGCGGGCGACGACCATGTGGCCAAGAGCAGCACCGCCGCGCACCAGAGCGACCACGTCTTCAAGGCCTGCGGCCTGCCGGTGTTCTTCCCGAGCAGCGTGCAGGACATCCTCGACATGGGCCTGCACGCTTTTGCCCTGAGTCGCTTTTCCGGCCTCTGGGCGGGCATGAAGACCATCCAGGAAGTGGTCGAGTCGTCCTCCAGCGTGTCGGTCGATCGCGACCGCGTGCGCATCGTGCTGCCCGAAGACTTCGCCATGCCGCCCGGCGGCCTGCACATTCGCTGGCCCGACGCGCCGCTCGAACAGGAGGCGCGCCTCATGGACTACAAGTGGTACGCGGCGCTCGCCTACATCCGCGCGAACCGCCTCAACCACAACGTGATCGCAGGGCCGCAGGACCGCTTCGGCATCATCGCGAGCGGCAAAGCCTACAACGACACGCGCCAGGCGCTGCTCGACCTGGGCCTTGACGACGACACCTGCCGGCGCCTGGGCATCCGCGTGCACAAGGTCAACGTGGTCTGGCCGCTCGAGGCCACGGGAACGCGCGCGTTTGCGCAGGGCCTGCAGGAGATCCTCGTGGTCGAGGAAAAGCGCCAGGTCATCGAATACCAGCTCAAGGAAGAGCTCTACAACTGGCGCGACGACGTGCGCCCCACGGTGGTCGGCAAGTTCGACGAGTCCGACGGCGGCGAATGGGGCACGCCCAACCCCGGCGAGCACTGGCTGCTGCGCCCCAAGGCAGACCTCTCGCCCGCGCTGATCGCACGCGCCATCGCCAGGCGCCTCACCAAGCTCGGCGTGCCCGAGGACGTGGCCGCGCGCATGCAGGCGCACCTGGCCGTGCTCGACGCCAAGGAGCGCGCCCTGGCCACCCCGGTGGCGCAAACGCCAGACCGCCTGCCGTGGTTTTGCAGCGGCTGCCCGCACAACACCAGCACGCGCGTGCCCGAAGGCTCGCGCGCCATGGCTGGCATAGGCTGCCACTACATGGTCGTGTGGATGGACCGCGCCACCGCCACCTTCACGCAAATGGGTGGCGAGGGCGTGCCCTGGGTCGGGCAGGCGCCGTTTTCCAAGGATGCGCACGTGTTCGCCAACCTGGGTGACGGCACTTACTTCCACAGCGGGCTGCTGGCCATCCGCCAGAGCATCGCCGCGGGCGTGAACATCACCTACAAAATCCTTTACAACGACGCCGTCGCGATGACCGGTGGCCAGCGCGTGGGCGAGCGCCCCGAGGGCCATTCAGTGCTGCAGATCATGCACAGCGTCAAGTCCGAAGGCGCATCCAAGATCGTCATCGTCACCGACGACCCGCAAAAATACGACGGCGTGGCGCTCGCCGAAGGCGTCACGGTGCACCATCGCGACGCGCTCGACCGCATCCAGCGCGAGCTGCGCGAAGTGCCCGGCTGTTCGATCCTGATCTACGACCAGACCTGCGCCACCGAAAAGCGCCGCCGCCGCAAGCGCGGCACCATGGCCACGCCGGCCAAGACGGTGCTCATCAACGAGCTGGTCTGCGAAGGCTGCGGCGACTGCTCCGAACAATCGAACTGCCTCTCGGTCGAGCCCGTGGAGACCGAATTCGGGCGCAAGCGGCGCATCAACCAAAGCACCTGCAACAAAGATTTCTCCTGCCTCAAGGGCTTTTGCCCGAGCTTCGTCACCGTCGAAGGCGGCACGCTCAAAAAGCCGCAAAAAGAGAAAAAAGGCTGCCTCGCAGGCCTGCCCGAAGTCCCCGAGCCCACGCTGCCCGTGGCCGAAAGCGCCTGGGGCATCGTCGTCGCGGGCGTGGGCGGCACGGGTGTGATCACCATAGGCTCGCTGCTGGGCATGGCGGCGCACCTTGAGGGCAAGGGCGTGATCACCATGGACTCGGCGGGCCTCGCGCAAAAAGGCGGCGCCACCTGGAGCCACGTGCAGATCGCCAACCGCCCCGATGCGCTGCATGCCACCAAGGTCGATACCGCCAAGGCCGATCTCGTGATCGGCTGCGACGTCATCGTCACGGCGCAAAAAACCACGCTGGCCGCGATGCTGCCCGGGCGCACGCACGTGGTGCTCAACAGCCACAACACGCCCACAGCTGCCTTCGTGCACAACCCCGACTGGCAGTTCCCGCGCGGCAGCTGCGAGAGCGCGATCGCCGAGGCCGCGGGCGGTGCGCAGGCCATCCACAGCTTCGAGGCCGAGCAGGCCGCCGTACAGCTGCTCGGTGACAGCATCTACACGAATCCGCTGCTGCTCGGCTACGCCTGGCAAAAAGGCTGGATTCCGCTCACACGCGAAGCGCTGCTGCGCGCCTTCGAGCTCAACGGCGTGCAGGTCGCAAACAACCAGGCCGCGTTCGAATGGGGCCGCCGCTGCGCGCACGAGCCCGCCGCCGTGCAGGCGCTGTACCAGGCCGCGCAGGTGATAGAGCTCGTGAAAAAACCCTCGCTCGCCGAAACCGTCGCCAGGCGCGTGGACTTCCTGACCGGCTACCAGAACGCCGCCTACGCCGAAAGCTACCGCGCCTTCGTCGAAAAAGTGCAGGCTGCCGAGGAGCGCCTTGGAGCTGGGCAAGGCTCCGGCACGCGCCTGTCCGAAGCCGTGGCGCGCTCGCTGTTCAAGCTCATGGCCTACAAGGACGAGTACGAAGTCGCGCGCCTGCACACCGACCCGGCCTTCAACGCCAAGATCGCCAACATGTTCGAGGGCGACTACACCATCGTGCACCACCTCGCGCCACCGCTCACGGCGCAGAAAAACGAGCGCGGCGAGCTCGTCAAAAAGCCCTACGGCCCCTGGATGCGCCGCGCCTTCAGCGTGCTCGCCAGGCTCAAGGGCCTGCGCGGCACGGCGCTAGACCCCTTCGGCAAAACGGAGGAGCGCAAGACCGAGCGCGCGCTGATCGGCGAATACCGCGCCTGCATCGAAGAGCTGCTCGGCAGCCTCACGTCCGACAAGCTCGCGCTCGCCGTCGAAATCGCGCGCCTGCCCGAAGGCATCCGCGGCTTTGGTCACGTGAAGGAGCGCAATCTGCAAGCCGTGCGCACCAAATGGCAGGCACTGCTGGCGCAATGGCGCCAGGCGCCGACTGCGCACCAGGACGTGGCCGCAGCGCAGCGCCAGACGGCTTGAGGGCTGCAGCAGGTGTCAGGCCTCGGGCCATCATCAATGTGATGTCCCGGGCGAGCGCCCTGCATCTGGCGCTGACACCTGGTGCGTATCGATACTTCGCTGCTGATTCAGAGCACCCTGCCCGGCATTCACGCCCGGGCACCGCAGGCAGAATCTGAATCAAAACTGCTTGCGCACTGCAAGCAGGGTCACCAGCGGGTCCAGGCGTACCGAGGCCGTGACGGGTGCGCCGCCCATGGTGGCGGTGATGTTGGTCTTGAGGTAGAGCTTTTGCACGGAAAGGTCCAGGCTGTAACCGTCACGCAGGGGCAATTCGGCACCGATACGGAAGGAGCCGCCGAAGGCATTGTCCGCCTTGACGTTTTGTAGCGCGTAGGAACTGGTGCTGAACACCTTCATGTAGACCATGCCGCCGCCGAAATAGGGGCGGATCGGGCCCCACATGCCGGGCGTGTAGTTCATGGTCAGGATCGCAGGGCCGACACTGGCATGGCTTAGTTTCCCCAGCGCAGCGATATTGCCCGTGCCGGTGAGGTTGGTGTGGACGGGGTCAGCGGCAATATCCAGGCGGGCCATCCAGTGGGGCGTGAAGCTGTAGCCGATCTCCACACCCAATACCTTGGTGCTGCTGGCATGGACGCCGGCACCCGGCACGGGGCCGCCGGCGTAGAGGTCAGCCTTGGTGCTGAAGGCGAGGTGCGCAGGCCCCACCGCGAGCGACCAGGGTGATGCGCCCTCAGGCGCGGTTTGCGCCTGGGCATTGCCGAGCAGTGCGGCGCAGGCCAGCGGCAGCAGGGTGCGTGTGGCTATTTTCATGAGGCTATCTCCTTTAGATGATGTGCTTTGTTGCGTGAACCCTGCTCCTCGCTAGTGCAGTGTTTGATGTTTGATGCGACAAATAAAACCGATGGATTTTTGGTCTGGGCAAGGCGTAAACCGCAGCGATACCGGGTGGTATCGCGAGGATTTGCAACGCGGCCCGGGCCGAAAAGACGCGGTTTTATGTCGCAGATAGCGTCGAACACTGCACTAGAGTGGTGTTGCACCCTGTGATCAGGCGTGACATCCACATGCCGTGGGTTTGTTGCGGCAGTGGAGCCAGGTGCAGAATCCCCCAACTCCACTGGTGTGAGGTTATTGCCCCGCGCACAGAGCTAAAACTCCGTAATTTCCCTTAGGAAATAGTGTTCTGATTTAGATCAATATTTCTTCGAAAATCGCCGATGAGCAACTGCTGCGCAGTCCATGGCCATAGCACGCCAGCGCAGGGCACCCACTGTTGCCGGCAATGCGTCAGACGGTGGGTGGATGCGCTCGTGCGTGTTGGTCTACGACCGATACAGATGGGATTGCCGCGCGGCCCACTCGCAGCCAAAGCTGGAGGGCGCCTCCCGGCGGCCGCTGCTGCGGACGGCGACCATGGGTGAGGCTTTCTTCATGCCAATCACACCATGCGCACCCCCATGTCCCCAACGCCCTCGCTGGGGTTCGTGACGAAGAGGTGAAGGGAACGGACTAGGAGCCTGCCTCACCGGCCATCCCCTTTAATGTGGCGATAAATCAGGCCGCGCGATACACCCAGAATGCTCGCCGCCCTGGACACGTTGCCACCGCATTCAGCCAGGGTTTTCGCAATCCATTGTCGATCGGCTGCGCGCAGGCTGATGGGGGTGATTGGTTGTTGCGGTTGAGCAGGTGCCGAGGGCCGTGGCGATGCAGATTCGCTGACCGCAATTGCAGCGGGTGGCGTCGCCGTTGCGAGCGAAGCGGGCTGCGTCGCCATTTCAGCGGCAGGCAAGCTGCCAAGGTGAAATGAAACCACCTCGCGTTCATCCCCATGCAGGCGGGCGCGCAGCCACAGGGAGAGACCATTGGGGAACCGGTGCAGTGTGGGTTCCCGGTGGCGACTCCAGGCAACAAGCTGCGCCGGCGTAACGCCGAAAACTTCGTGAACCGACGATGACCCGGTGCCACCCTGCATTGGGCTGTTCTGCGGCAGCCCCAGAAGACGCACTGCTGCGTCATTGAGCCAGGACAGCCGGCCCTGGGCGTCCACACCGACCAAACCTTCCATCGGGGTATCGATCATGCTCGGCATGGTGTGCAGGTGCACGACGATCTGTTCGCGCGCCTGAGCCTGCAGCAGCCGGTTCTCGATCGCCGCCGCGTGCAGGATCACCACCGAGGCCGCGTCAAAACCGAATGATTGCGACTCGACGGAAATATTCAAAACCCCCACCAGTTTGCGCTGGGCGTCGTGGATGGGCGCGGCGGCGCAGTGCAGATCTTGCAGACACTCGAAAAAATGCTCGCCTGCACGCACGACGCAAGGCTGACCTGTGCGCGCCACCAGGCCCGGTGCCGTAGTCGCCACGGCGTCTTCGGACAGGTTGACCCCTGTCCGATAAGCCCGTGAAAACAAAAAACTGTCCGCACTTGCGGGCCGTACCACCTCCAGCACCACACCTGTGGCATCGGTCAATACGGCCTGGCAGCGTGTACCAGAAACCACTGCCTGCAATTGCCCCAAGCCGTGCGCGGCCACGTCGAGTAGCGTGCGGTTGCGCGTTTGTGCCGTGTGAATGCGGCTGCGGGTGACGAGGTCGAACTCTACCCGCTCACAGGGCTTTCTATGGGCCTGCAGACAGCGGTTCCAGGACTGGATCACGCCCTCGCTCACGACTCCGGTGGGGCGAACGCCTTCTTCAAAAAACTGCTCTCGTGCGAGCGCCAGACGCTGCGCTTCCGAAGCAAAGAACGGCGGCGGTAGATTCTGGGTCGTGCGCGTTTTCCGAGAGACTGGCATGGTGCTCCTCACCCGAATAGGAATAGCAATAGTGCTCGTGTGGGGTATGTCATTGACATCTCTATCTCCATACGCTCACCCAGCCCTCACAGTCCGCCGGGTGAAACAGCCGCACAAACCGTTCAGCCCTGCGCCGTGCCAGGGCCGATGACGGTCGCCACGGGCGTGATCTTGTTGGCAGGGATGCCCGCCTTGGCCGCATGGGTGCGGATCATGGCCTCATCCGGGGCGTTGTAGATGCAAAAAATCTTGTCGCCGGTGACGTAGCTGTGTTCCCACTGGATGTTGGGCCCCAGTTCCCGGATCACTTGGTTGGAGCTCTGCGCTGCCCCCTTGAGCTGCTCTGCAGACATGCTGCCTGCGCCGGGGATTTCTCGCTCGATGACAAATTTAGGCATGTATAAGACTCCTGAAATGAATGTGGAAAAACAAAAACCCGTGCCCTCTTTTCAGAGGGTCGCGAAATTAAAGGCGAAATAAACCACGGTGACCAATCCGTGCAAACCCTGATTCGGAACGATGCAGCAACCCACGGGAGACCGTATACGCTCGATGATGATGGAACGGAGGGCTGATCCAAATCAGAACAGTTTCCGACCTAGGGAAAGTACCGAGTTTTTCCTACATGGACGGTTCGGTACCGTTGCGGCCGTGGAGTTGCATGGACCTTGCACCTGGCTCCACGTTGCAGGCGCAAACCCATTGCATGCGACCGGCATGCGCGACACCCGAGGAAGAAACCATGAACATCTCTGACATCCAACACCTGATCACGGAAAAAGCCGCCAAGTTTCTGGCGCGCGGTACGCACTCCCTGCTGATCGATGGCCAATGGGTCCAGGCGCAAAGCGGCCAGACCATGGACGTCATCAATCCGGCCACCGAGGAAGTCCTCGGCAAGGTGCCCTCGGCCGGCAAGGCAGACGTGGAACTGGCGGTGAGCGCCGCCCGCCGCGCTTTCGACCACGGCCCCTGGAGCAAGATGCACGGCACGGAGCGTGAACGCCTGCTGCTCAAGCTGGCCGACCTGCTCGAGGCCAATGCCCAGAGCTTTGCCGAAGTCGAAGCCATGGACAATGGCAAATCGGCCGCCATCGCGCGTGCCGTCGATGTGGCTGTGTCCATTGATACCCTGCGCTACATGGCGGGCTGGGCCACCAAGATCGAAGGCGCGACCAACGACATTTCCGTTCCGATTGCACCGCAGGCCGAGTTCGTGGCCTTCACGCGGCGCGAAGCGGTCGGCGTGGTCGCTGCCGTCGTGCCGTGGAACTTCCCGCTGCTGATGGCGGTTTGGAAGCTGGCTCCGGCCCTTGCCGCCGGCTGCACGGTGGTGCTCAAGCCCGCGGAGCAAACGCCCCTGACGGCCCTGATGCTGGGCGAGTTGATCCTCGAAGCCGGCTTTCCTCCTGGGGTGGTGAATATCATCATCGGCGACGGCCCCTCCGCCGGGGCACCGCTGGTCAGCCATCCTGGCATAGACAAGGTCAGCTTCACGGGCTCGACCGAAGTCGGCAAGCTGATCGGCAAAGCCGCCGTCGAGAACATGACGCGCTTCACACTCGAACTCGGTGGCAAGTCGCCGGTCATCGTGCTTGACGACTGCGACCCCGCCACGGCTGCCGCCGGTGCCGCCCAAGCCATCTTCTTCAACCACGGACAGGTTTGCTGCGCCGGCTCCCGCCTGTATGTGCAGAAAAAAATGTTCGACCGCGTGGTGGCCGACGTGGCACAAATTGCCGAGTCCATGCCGCTGGGCCATGGTCTTGATCCGGCTGCGCAGATGGGGCCGCTGGTGTCGCAGGAGCAAATGGAGCGCGTCTGCAATTACATCGATATCGGCCGCACGCAGGGAGCACAGGTGGTCACCGGCGGTGGCCGCGCAAAGGACAAGGGCTACTACGTGCAGCCCACGATCCTGACCAACGTCAACCATGGCATGCGCGTACAGCAGGAAGAAATTTTCGGCCCCGTGCTGACCGCCATGCCTTATGACGATCTGGACCAGGTTGCCGCATGGGCCAATGACACTTCTTATGGCCTGGGCGCAAGTATCTGGTCGAACAACCTCTCCAAGGTACATCGCCTGATTCCCAAGATCAAGGCCGGATCGGTCTGGGTCAACTGCCACAGCATGCTGAACCCCGCTATGCCTTTCGGCGGCTACAAGCAGTCGGGTATTGGACGCGATCTTGGCAAGGCGGCTCTGGATTCCTACCTCGAAACCAAGTCGGTTTTCATCGCGGTCTGAGCCAGTCGTCAGGACTTGCGCAAACGGGGATAGAGGCGAGGCATTGCCAGGCATTGCCATGGGACAACCGCCTTGTTCAGCCCGGTTTGCGTAAGTCGGTTACTGCCACAAAACCCGAAATTACATTCAAGGAGATGCGATGAAAAACAACCCCGCCTGCCGCGCCACGCTGCCCCTGCTTGCGGCCTCGCTGCTGCTGTCGGTCACGCAAACGGGCATGGCAGCACAGGCTCAGACACAAGCCCAGACATCGGCTGCGCGCATCGCCGCTGCGACCCGCAAAGTCGACGGCAACTTCATCCGTGCCAACGCAGCCCAAACCAAGGACTGGCCAAGCTACGG
>NZ_JARGEL010000015.1 GCF_029211265.1 Extensimonas soli
GCACCTGATTGCCGATAACTACGCCACCCATAAGCACCCCAAGGTGCAGGAGTGGCTGCACAAGCATCCGAGGTTTCACATGCACTTCACACCCACCTCGGCGTCCTGGCTGAACATGGTCGAGCGTTTCTTTCGCGACCTCACGACCGAGCGGCTGCGCCGCGGCGTGTTCACCAGCGTGCGCGAGCTCGAAGAGGCTATCGAGGACTATGTGTGCCATCACAACGAATGCCCCAAGCCTTTCATTTGGACCAAGAGCGCCAAGGACGTCCTGCAGAAGGTCATCCGGGCAAACTCGCGGTTAAGTTCTAAAAAGAATGAAACACTACACTAGGAGGCTGTCGGCCTTTAGGCATCGATAGCGAGAATGCGCCCCAGCGAGGCCAGTTTTTGCCGGATTCGCCGCCCCATAGCGGGACTATGGGGCAAGAAGACGGTGAAAAATGGGCCGCAGGGGCCCATTCGCAGCCGACGATTCCAAAGTCCGACAGCCTCCTAGTGTAGTGTTTGATGCTTGATGCGACAAATAAAACCGATGGATTTTTGGTCTGGGCAAGGCGCAAACCGCAGCGATACCGGGTGGTATCGCGAGGACTTGCAGCGCGGCCCGGGCCGAAAAGACGCGGTTTGATGTCGCAGAGAGCGACGAACACTACACTAGCAGCGCATTCACTCGGCGCACGTAGGCGGCCGGGTCTTCGGGCAGGCCGCCCTCGGCGAGCAGGGCCTGGTCGAAGAGGATGTGCGCGAGGTCGTGAAAGTGTACCGAGCCGTCGAGTTTTTTGACAAGCGGGTGCTCGGGATTGACTTCAAGCACGGGTTTGACCTCGGGCACCTTCTGTCCTGCCTGCTTGAGCAGGCGCGCCATTTGCGTGCTCATGCCGCCCTCTTGGACCACCAGGCAGGCGGGTGAATCGACGAGACGCGTGCTTACGCGCACGTCTTCCACTTCATCTTTGAGCGCCTCTTTGAGTTTGGCGAGCACGGGCTTGAAGGCTTCGGCGGTTTCTTCGGCGGCTTTTTTCTCGGCTTCGTCCTGCAGCTTGCCGAGGTCGGCCGCGCCCTTGGCCACCGATTGCAGCGGCGTTCCGTCGAATTCGGTCAGGTAGCTCAGTGCCCACTCGTCCACGCGGTCGGTCATCAAGAGCACTTCGATGCCCTTTTTCTTGAAAATTTCGAGCTGTGGGCTGTTCTTGGCGGCGCTCAGGCTGTCGGCGGTGATGTAGTAGATCGCCTCCTGACCTTCCTTCATGCGCGCCTTGTAGTCAGCCAGGGACACGCTCACGGCATCGCTTTGCGTGCTCGCAAAGCGCAGCAAGCCGGCGATGCGTTCGCGGTGGGCAAAGTCTTCGCCCAAACCTTCTTTGAGCACGGCGCCGAATTCGGCGTAGAACTGGCTGTATCTGCCCTCCTTGGCCTTGTCTTCGGGGCTGAGTTCGGCGTCCGGCGCGTGCGTGTCGTGCCGGGCCAGGTCTTCGAGCAGCGACAGGATGCGGCGCGTGTTGCCTTCGCGGATCGCGCGCACGTCGCGGCTTTCCTGCAGCAACTCGCGGCTCACGTTGAGCGGCAGGTCGGCCGAGTCGATCACGCCCTTGACGAAGCGCAGGTAGCTGGGCAGCAGCGCCTCGGCGTCGTCCATGATGAAGACGCGCTTCACGTAGAGCTTGACGCCGCCTTTTTTGTCACGGTTCCACAGGTCGAATGGCGCCTTCGCGGGGATGTAGAGCAGCTGGATGTATTCGGTGCTGCCTTCGACGCGGTTGTGCGTCCAGGCCAGCGGGTTGTCGAAGTCGTGGCTGATGGCCTTGTAGAACTCAAGGTGTTGCTCGTCGGTGACGTCTTTCTTGGGCCGCGTCCACAGCGCGCTTGCCTGGTTCACGGTTTCCCATTCGCCGGTCTTGACCATGCGGCCCGGGTGGTGGCCGGCTTTTTCGTCGTTCGGGTCGATGGGCGCGCCGTCTTGCCACTCCTCTTTTTCCATCAGGATGGGCAGCGCGATGTGGTCGGAGTATTTGCTGATGATGGACTTGAGCTTCCAGCCATTGAGGTATTCCTGGGCGTCGTCACGCAGGTGCAGGATCACGCTGGTGCCGCGCTGCGCGCGCATGATGGGCTCGATCTCGAAGTCGCCCGTGCCGCGGCTCGTCCAGCGCACGCCCTGCTCGGGCGGCAGGCCCGCGCGGCGTGATTCCACGGTGATCTGGTCGGCCACGATGAAGCCCGAATAAAAGCCCACGCCGAACTGGCCGATGAGCTGCGCATCCTGCTTTTGGTCGCCCGAGAGGCGGTTCATGAACTCTTTGGTGCCGCTTTTGGCGATCGTACCCAGGTGTTCTATGGCCTCCTGTGCGCTCATGCCGATGCCGTTGTCGGTGATCGTGAGCGTCTTGGCCTCGGGGTCGAAGGACACGCGGATTTCGAGGTTCGGGGCGTCTTCGTACAAAGCAGGGTCGTTCAGCGCCTCGAAGCGCAGCTTGTCACAGGCGTCGGAGGCGTTGGAGATCAGCTCGCGCAGAAAAATCTCTTTGTTTGAATACAGCGAGTGCGTGACCAGGTGCAGCAGCTGCGCCACTTCGGTCTGGAAAGACAGGGTTTGTTTGCTCATGGTGTGTTTGGGTGCGAAAAAAGGTAGCAGGAATCGCGCGAGCCATTTTGGGCCGGCGACCAGAATTTCAATGCCGAGCTGTCCCAAGGTGCGTAATTGCTACTCTGATAATAGCTGCTCGCGCTTGATAGAGGTGCGCAAAGGCTCGATTTGGCTCGATTGTGCGCACCAACTGCGCGCCGCCCGCGAAGCTCAGGGCGATGGTGCCTCGTTCGCTTTTTCGGCGTCCGCGTCATGCGCATCGACAGCTGCACGATGGCGCTGCACGGAAAAGTGCGCAGCCCAGATGCCCACCTCGTAGAGTAGGCACATGGGGATGGCCAGCGCGAGCTGCGAGACCACGTCGGGTGGCGTGACGATGGCCGCGACGACAAAGGCCAGCACGACGAAATAGCCGCGGAAGGACTTGAGCTTGTCCACCTCGACCACGCCCAGGTGCGCGAGCACGACCACGGCGATGGGCACCTCGAAAGCCAGGCCGAAAGCAAGAAACATGCTGAGCACGAAGCTCAGGTAGGCCTCAATGTCGGGCGCGGCGGTGATGCTCTTGGGCGCAAAGCTTTGGATGAAGCTGAACACCTTGCCGAAAACAAAAAAGTAGCAGAACGCCACGCCCACGAGAAACAGCACGGTGCTCGAGACGACGAGTGGCAGCACCAGGCGCTTTTCGTGCGCATAAAGGCCCGGTGCGACGAAGGCCCAGAGCTGCCACAGCACCACGGGCAACGCAAGCAAAAACGCCGCCATGAGCATGATCTTGAGCGGCACCATGAAGGGCGAGATCACCGAGGTCGCGATCAGCGTGGCGCCATGCGGCAGGTGCGCGACCAGCGGCGCCGCGAGCAGGTCATAGAGCGTGCCGGGGCCGGGGTAGAAAAACAGCACGGCTGCCGCGATCAGCACGGCAAGCATGGCCTTGATGAGCCGGTCGCGCAGCTCCATGAGGTGCTCGACGAAGGGCTGCTCGGTGCCGGCCAGTTCGTCTTGCGGGGGTGGGGTTGCGGACATGGTTGGATGGGGTGGGTGGTTCGATGCGCCCGGATCGTGGGGTGCATGGCGCAGCTACGGCACCCCTGCGTTTCAGGCGATCCGCTCGCCGCGTCAATGAAACTTCTTGGGCCGGTAGCGCGCCACGCGCGCCGCGCCCGAGAGCGCCTTGGTGCGCACGCCGTTGCGTGCTTTGTACCACTGTGGCACGGCGCCGCGTTTGAGGCGCCAGTTCTTGCGCGGTGGCTGGTAGCTGGGCGGGATGGTGTCGGCAGCGGCCAAGCCGCCATCGCTCTGCGCGGCAGCCAAGTCCTGTTCGAGTGAGCGCACCGTGCCGTGAATGGATTGCTCGACCGACTGCGCCGCCGTCTCGACCTGGGTTTTCATCTTCATGAGCTCTTCGAGCTCCATGGAGCGGTTGACTTCGGCCTTGACCTCGGCGACGTAGCGCTGCGCCTTGCCCAGCAGCGTGCCCACGGTGCGGGCCACGCGCGGGAGCTTTTCCGGGCCGATGACGATCAGCGCGACCGCACCGATCAGTGCCATCTTGGAGAGGCCAATGTCGATCATTGCAGTTGCAAAGCGGCGGGCTCAGAGGCTGAGAGTTTTTCGGCCGCGGCCGAAAGGTGCATCAAAACGCCACCGATCGAGGCGCAAAGCGCAGCCATAGCTCGGGCTATGGCGAGCATTTGCAACGACAAGCGGGGGTGTTTTGGTGTGCAAGGCGGCCATGGACGAATAACTCTCAGCCTCTCAGCCCTTTTGCTTGGCTTGCACATCGATGGTCGTTTGCTCGGACGTGACCTGCTGCGTCACCTGCCCGGCGGTGGATGTGGCGGGCTGCTCGGGCGCAGCGCCGTCTTTCATGCCGTCCTTGAAGCCCTTGACCGCTCCGCCCAGGTCGCTGCCCAGGTTTTTGAGCTTCTTGGTGCCGAACACCATGACCACGATCAGCAGCACGATCAGCCAGTGCCAGATGGAAAAAGAACCCATGAATCAACTCCTCAGTAAAGCCCTTGCGGGACGGGCGCACAGCGTGCCTGCGTTCTGTGCAGGGGGCTGCACGGTAACGGCCATTTTAGACAGCGGGCATGACAGCGCCTTGCAGAGCACCTATGAACACGGCAGGGGCAAGGGTAGGAAAAAGGGCAGGGCGTGCGTTTGCCAGAGTTCAACCCTTGCGCCAGGGGCGCGGCCCGCCGATCACATGCATGTGTAGATGGTGCACTTCCTGCCCGCCGTCAAGCCCTGTGTTGATGATGGTGCGAAAGCCGCCTTCGGGGTAGGGTCTGCAGCCTTGCTCCAGCGCCAGGCGCGGCGCGAGCGTCATCATGCGCCCGAGCAGCCCAGAGTGCTCGGGCGTGAGCTGCGCCATCGAGGAAATATGCTGCTTGGGCACCATCAAAAAATGTACGGGGGCCCAGGGGTGGATGTCGTGAAAGGCGTAGATGTCCTCGTCTTCATAGACTTTTTTCGACGGAATCTGGCCGGCGATGATCTTGCAGAAGATGCAGTTGGGGTCGTGCAAAGTGGCGTCCATGGTGTGGGGTCTCCGTGCAGGGTGGCGGCGGCGCGTGGCGCAGGTCGGCTCCGGTTTCGAGGGTCAGATATTTTCGGCGATCTGCATGCTCGCGCGCTGGCCCACGTCCGCGCGGTGTGCCGCGAGCCAGTTTTGCCCGGCTTCGCGCCCGAGCGCGAACAGCTTGCGCACCAGCCCTAAGTCAGCACGTGACTTGCTTGCAGTGCCGAAGGCGTGCAACAGCGCGCCGCCATCGACATGGTGCATGCGCATGTCTTTGTAGCGGCGCGCGTCGAGCCGCCCTTCGGCAAGCAGCCGGCGCACGAATTCGATGCTGCGCAGCTCGGCCAGCAGGCTCGCGTTGAAGGTGATGTCGTTCATGCGCTCGACGATTTCGGGTACGGTGTCGGGCACGGTATCGATCAGCCCGGGGCGCTCCATGGGGTTGATCTGCACGAGCAGCGTATCGCAGCACTCGGTCTGATAGACCAGTGGGTGCAGCGCAGGATTGCCCGAAAAGCCGCCGTCCCAGTAATGCTCGCCTTCGATCTGCACCGCCTTGAACAGCAGCGGCAGGCAGGCCGATGCCATCACGGCGTCGGCGCTCAGGCGCTTGCCGTGAAAAATCTCGCCGCGCCCGGTGCGCACATTGGTGGCGCACACGAACACTCTGGGTACATGCGCCGCGCGCGTGGCGCGCAGCAGCTCGAAATCGACCTCGCGCTCGAGCAGGCGGCGCAGCGGGTTGAAGTCGAGCGGGTTGGTCTGGTAGGGCGAGAGCCACTGGCTCATCATGCCGAGCAGCGGTTTGGAGCTGAGCAGCGGCGCCGTGAACAGCGTACCCACGGCGCCTACGCCTTCCCAGAAGCGGCTCAGCGTTGCGCGCGCCAGCGCGCAGCCGGCGGCGTGCGCGTCCTGCGTGTTGCGGTGCTCGCGCGCGGCCTGGGCAAAGCCGTGCGCGACGGCCACGGCGTTCATCGCGCCGGCGCTGGTGCCGCTGATGCCGTCGAAGTCCCACTGCCCGTCTTCGAGCAAGGTGTCGAGCACGCCCCAGGTGAAGGCGCCGTGCGAGCCGCCGCCTTGCAGCGCGAGGTTCAGCGGCAGGCGCGACGCGCTGCGGGGTGGTGTGCTTGCGGCGGGGTCTTCGTGTTCAGGCATGGCATTGGCGGTGCAAGGGCTTCCGTCCTGGCCGTTCAGACCTCGATCGCGCGGTTTTGGTTCATCGCGACCATGCCGCGCACGATGCGGTAGAGGAACCAGATCGAGATCAGGGCCCAGGCCACCATGCCGGGGATCAGGAAAAAGAGCCACAGCGGCGCCGTGAGCACGTACAGCACGCCTGCCCAGAGCACGGTGCGTATGCGCCAGAGGTAGTGGCTGGCCTGCCAGGTGCCCGCGGCGTCGCTTTGCTTCACGAGGTCGATGACGAGCGCGATGATGAGCAGCGCCGCGCCCGGCTGCGCGCCCGGAATCACCGCGCCGAGCGCGACGATCAGGTGCAGCATGTAGCTGACCCAGCCCCAGGCCTTGAGGCCCTCGGCGCGTTCTTCGTCGCTTTGTATGTCGATGATGTCGTTCATGCTGTTCTCCAGTTTGGCGCGCTTGCAGCCGCAAGCGCCGGGGCCGTCAAGCAGGGCGCGCGGCTTTTTCTGCGATGCCGCTCAGCCCTTCGCGGCGCGCGAGCTCGGCGAGCACTGCGTCTGGCGTGAGCCCGAAATGCGCGAGCGCGATCAGGCAGTGGAACCACAGGTCGGCCACCTCATAGACGATTTTGGCCGGCTCGGCGCCGTGCTGCACGTCTTTCGCGGCCATGACCACTTCGGTGGCTTCCTCGCCGATTTTTTTCAAAAAAGCATCGGGCCCTTTGTGCAGCAGGCGCGCGACGTAGCTTTTGTCCGGGTCGCCGCCGCGCGCGGGTTTGCGGCTTTCGATGACGGCAGCAAGGCGCGCGAGGATGTCCGCGGCAGTTTGCGAATCGGGCAGGGCGTTGGGATGGTTCATGCTTTGGGGTCGTGGTAAATCGAGGCCGGGTCTTTGAGCACGGGCTCCACGGCGCGCCACTGGCCATTTTGCAATTGCCGGAAGAAGCAGCTGTGGCGGCCCGTGTGGCAGGCGATGCCGGGCTCGTGGCCTTGCTGCGTGACCTGCAGCAGGATCACGTCGTTGTCGCAGTCGAGGCGGATCTCGTGCACGGTCTGCACATGGCCCGACTCTTCGCCCTTGAACCACAGCTTGCCGCGCGAGCGGCTGAAATACACGGCGCGGCCCAGTTCCGCCGTCTTTTGCAGCGCCTCGCGGTTCATCCAGGCGAACATCAGCACGTCACCCGTGCTGCGCTCCTGCGCGATCACGGGCACCAGGCCCTGCGCGTCCCAGCGCACAGCGTCGAGCCAGTTCAGGGAGGCGTCGGGGGCGGTCATCATGGCAGTTCGGTTGCTTCTGAAAAAATAGCTGCTAGCGCTTGATGGACGGGCGCTAGAGGCCAAAAAGGCTTCAAATTCGCACGGGAATGCCGCGCGCGGCCATGCAGGCCTTGGCCTGCGCGATGGTGAATTCGCCGTAGTGGAAGATGCTCGCCGCGAGCACCGCGTCGGCGCCGCCGATCTGTATGCCGTCGGCCAGGTGTTCGAGCTGGCCCACGCCGCCCGAGGCGATCACGGGCACGTCCACGGCATCGCTCACGGCGCGCGTGAGCTCCAGGTCGAACCCGGCCTTGGTGCCGTCGCGGTCCATGCTGGTGAGCAGAATCTCGCCCGCGCCCGCTTCGGCCATGCGGCGCGCCCATGCGACGGCGTCGAGCCCAGTGTTCTTGCGCCCGCCGTGGCTATACACATCCCAGCCCTCGCCCCGGTCGAGCAGGTCGTCGCCGAAGCGGCGCTTGGCGTCTATGGCCACGACGATGCACTGTGCGCCGTATTTGTGCGATGCGTCGGCGATCACCTGCGGGTTCGCGATCGCGGCGGAGTTGAAGCTGACCTTGTCGGCGCCGGCGTTGAGCAGGCGGCGCACGTCCTCCACGCTGCGCACGCCGCCGCCCACCGTGAGCGGGATGAAGACCTGGCTGGCCACGGCCTCGATGATGTGCAGGATCAGGTCGCGCCCGTCGCTCGTGGCCGTGATGTCGAGAAACGTGAGCTCATCGGCGCCCTGGTCGTTGTAGCGCGCGGCAATCTCCACCGGGTCGCCTGCGTCGCGCAATTCGACGAAGTTGACGCCCTTGACCACGCGGCCACCGGTCACGTCCAGGCAGGGAATGATGCGTTTGGCGAGCATGAGAAAGCAACAGGCAAAAGTAAATCAGAAGCCGCGCAAGATACCACGCCGCGTGCCTGCACTGGGCGCGGGCACGCAGGCGATCGGGCAATCAGCGGTCTGTCGACAATCGACGTGATGTGCCCTCAGGCACTTTGCGCCGCGCCGCTTTGCCAGCGCCACATGTCGGCGCACATGCGGTCGAGGTCGCGCTGCGCGCGCCAGCCCAGCAGTTGCTCGGCCAGCGAAGCATCGGCCCAGTATTGCGCGAGATCGCCGGGGCGGCGCGCCACGATGCGGTAAGGAATGGGGCGATCGCTCGCGCGCTCGAAGCTGCGCACCATGTCGAGCACCGACACAGGCCGCCCCGTGCCCAGGTTTACCGTGAGCAGCCCCGGGTGCGTCTGCAGGTAGCGCAGCGCCGCTACGTGGCCCTCGGCCAGGTCCATCACGTGGATGTAGTCGCGCACGCCGGTGCCGTCGGGCGTGGGGTAGTCGTTGCCATAGACGCTCAAGGCTTCCCGCTGGCCGGTGGCCACCTGCGCGATGTAGGGCGACAGGTTGTTGGGCACGTCTTGCGGGTCTTCGCCGATCAGACCGCTTTCGTGCGCGCCCACGGGGTTGAAATAGCGCAGCCGCGCAATGCGCCATTGGCCCGGCTCGGCCTGGTCGAGGTCTGCGAGCATGCGCTCGACCATGAACTTGCTCCAGCCGTAAGGGTTGGTCGCCGAAAGGGGGAAGTCTTCGCGCAGCGGCTGCACGGCCGATTCGGCGTACACCGTGGCCGAAGACGAAAACACCAGCGTGCGCACTTCGGCCGCCTGCATCGCCTGCAGCAGGGTCAGGCTGCCGGCGACGTTGTTGTCGTAATAGCGCAGCGGCGCGCGCACCGACTCGCCCACGGCCTTGAGGCCGGCGAAGTGGATCACTGCGCTGATCGGGTGCTCGGCAAAGAGGCGCTGCAGCAGCGCGGCATCGCGCACGTCGCCCTCGATGAATGCCGGCGCCGCGCCCGTGATGCGCGCCAGGCGCTCGAGCACCGAGCGGCGGCTATTGCAAAAATTGTCGAGGATGAGGAACGGCATGCCGGCTTCGGCCAGCGCCGCGCAGGTGTGCGAGCCGATGAAGCCGGCGCCGCCGGTGACGAGGATCATGGGGTTGCCTTGCCTTGCCTTGCCGTGAACGTGGTGCGGTCATCCGCGCAGCGCATCCGCGCGCGCCTGCGCTGCGGCGAAGTCGAGCGCGCCGGTGTAGATCGCGCGGCCGCAGATCACGCCTTCGATGCCTTCGTCCTGCACGGCGCAGAGCTTTTCGATGTCGTTCATGCCGCTCAGGCCGCCCGAGGCGATCACGGGGATGGTGAGCGCCTGCGCGAGCTTCACGGTGGCTTCGATGTTGATGCCCGTGAGCATGCCGTCGCGGCCGATGTCGGTGTAGATGATGGATTCGACGCCCCAGTCCTCGAACTTTTTCGCCAGATCGACGACTTCATGGCCCGTGAGCTTGCTCCAGCCGTCGGTGGCGACCTTGCCGTCCTTGGCGTCGAGTCCGACGATGATGTGGCCGCCGAAGGCGCTGCAGGCGTCGCGCAGAAAGCCGGGGTTTTTCACCGCCGCGGTGCCGATGATGACGTAGCGCAGGCCGCCGTCTATGTATTTTTCGATGGTGTCGAGGTCGCGGATGCCGCCGCCTAGTTGCACGGGCACCTCGTCGCCCACTTCCTTGAGGATGGCTTTGATCGCGGCGTAGTTTTTGGGCGCACCGGCAAAGGCGCCGTTCAAGTCCACCAGGTGCAGGCGCCGCGCGCCCAGATCGACCCACTTGCGCGCCATCGCGGCAGGGTCTTCGCCGAAGGTGGTGGATTGGTCCATGTCGCCTTGTACGAGGCGCACGCAGTGGCCGTCTTTGAGGTCAATGGCGGGGATGAGCAGCATGGTGGGCAGAAGGGCTAGGGCCGCAGGTAGGGCAGAGTAGGGAAAAAGAAACGAGGAAAAGCTCAGGGATTCCAGTGCAGGAAATTGCGGTACAGCGCCAGGCCGTGCTGGGCGCTTTTTTCTGGGTGGAATTGCGTGGCAAAAATGTTGTCGCGTGCGATGGCCGAGGCAAAGAAGCCGCCGTAATCGGTTTCGCCCGCGCAGTGGCGTGCGTCCTGCGGTAGCGCGTAAAAGCTGTGCACGAAGTAAAAATAACTTTCATCGGGGATGCCCGCCCACAGCGGGTGCACGCGGCCGCCTGGCGCGGTCTGGCGCACCTGGTTCCAGCCCATTTGCGGCACTTTGTAGCGGCTGCCGTCGGGCTGGCGCCGGCCCGCGAGCGCGAACTTGCGCACCACGCCCGGAATCAGGCCGAGGCCCGGCGTGTCGCCCTCGGCGCTGTGCTCGAGCAGCATCTGCATGCCCACGCACACGCCGAACAGCGGCTTGCTGGCCGCGGCTTCGAGCACCGAGGCACGCAGGCCCGAGTCCTGCAGCTCGCGCATGCAGTCGGGCATCGCGCCCTGGCCCGGCAGCACCACGCGCTGCGCCGCGCGCACTTCCTCAGGCCGAGCGGTGACGCGCACCGTCCAGCCGCTGCCTTGCGCCGCCGCCTGCACGGCCTGCGAAACCGAACGCAGGTTGCCCATGCCGTAGTCCACCACTGCGACGGTGTTTGCTTTCGTATTCATAGCTGCTTACGCTGATTTATCAAGCGCTAAAGGGCGATTTTGCTTGAACATTTCAGAGCGCGCCCTTGGTCGAGGGAATGCTGTCCGCGGCGCGCGCATCGTGCTCTAGCGCGGCGCGCAGCGCGCGCGCAAAGGCCTTGAAAATCGTCTCGCACTGGTGGTGCGCGTTCACGCCCTTGAGGTTGTCGATGTGCAGCGTCACGCCCGCGTGGTTCACGAAGCCCTGGAAAAATTCGAACACCAGCTGCGTGTCGAGCTGGCCCAGCGTGGCGCGCGTGAACTGCACGTCCATGTGCAGCCCGGGGCGGCCCGAAAAATCGACCACCACGCGGCTCAGCGCCTCGTCGAGCGGCACGTAGGCATGGCCGTAGCGGCGTATGCCCTTCTTGTCGCCCACGGCGCGTGCCATGGCCTGGCCCAGCGTAATGCCAATGTCCTCGACCGTGTGGTGGCCGTCGATGTGCAAGTCACCCTGGCAGGCGACGTCCAGGTCGATGAGGCCATGGCGCGCGATCTGCTCGAGCATGTGGTCCAGAAAGCCGATGCCGCTGTGCAGGCTCGACTGGCCGCTGCCGTCGAGGTTCACGCGGACGGTGATTTGGGTCTCCAGGGTGCGGCGGGTGATTTCGGCTTGCCGCGGTTCGGGGCTGGTCATGCGAAAAGTTCAAGAAAAAACCGGGCCATGATAGCATTCGAGCCCCACAAAATGTGGCCTTTCCTGGCGCGGGCGCTGGCCCATCCGTTGCGCGCAGGCCGCGCCCGCTGCGGCAGGGCAGCAGCGGGCGTTACGAGCTGCAGCCTGGCCGCCGTCATTCACTTCCTGCCTGTTTTTCCCATGAGCCGATTCTGGAGCGCCGTCGTCCACGGCCTGACCCCTTACGTTCCGGGCGAACAGCCCAAGCTGGCCGACCTCGTCAAGCTCAACACCAATGAGCACCCCTACGGCCCCTCGCCGCGCGCGCTTGAGGCCATACGCGCGGCCACCGACGACAGCCTGCGCCTGTACCCCGACCCGAATGCCGACGCGCTCAAGGCCGCGCTCGCGCAGCGCTACGGCGTGCAGGCGAATCAGGTCTTCGTCGGCAACGGCTCGGACGAAGTGCTCGCGCACGCCTTCATGGCACTGCTGCACCACGAGCGGCCGCTGTGGTTCCCCGACATCACGTATTCGTTCTACCCCGTGTATTGCCAGCTCTACGGCATCGAGCACCGGGCGGTGCCGCTGGCCGACGACTTTGCGCTGCGCGTCGAAGATTACCTGCCGCGCGGCGCAGAGCGCGCTGGCGCCATCGTTTTTGCCAACCCCAACGCGCCCACGGGCCGCCTGCTCGCGCTGGCCGACGTGGAGCGCATCGTCGCCGCGAACCCCGACGCCGTGGTGCTCGTCGATGAGGCCTACATCGACTTTGGCGGGCAAAGCGCCGTGCCCCTCGTGCACCGCTACCCGAACCTGCTCGTGGTGCACACTTTTTCGAAAAGCCGCGCGCTCGCCGGCCTGCGCGTGGGCTACGCCATCGGGCAGGCGCCGCTGATCGAGGGGCTGGAACGCGTGAAAAACAGCTTCAACTCCTACCCGCTCGACCGCCTGGCGCTGGCCGGCGCGCTGGCCTCGGTGCAGGACGAGGCGCATTTTCAGGAAAGCTGTCGCAAGGTCATCGCCACACGCACGGCGCTGGTCGAGCGCCTGGGCGCGCTGGGCTTCGAGGTGCTGCCCTCGGCCGCCAACTTCATCTTTGCGCGCCACCCCCGGCACGATGCCGCACAACTCGCCGCCGCACTGCGCGCGCGCGCCATCATCGTGCGCCACTTCAAGCAGCCACGCATCGCGCAGTTCCTGCGCATCACGATGGGGACGGATGCGCAGTGCGGTATATTCGTGGAAGCGTTGCGGGAGATTTTGGTGGGGGAATAGGCACTGTACCGAGCGCAATGCTTTTTGCAAATTACCATGAGGAAAAGCGATGAACGAGAAATTTCTAACCTGCTTAGATTTTGAGCCCATCATGGTCAAGGTCATGGATGACGAGGAAGGCTTTGGATGGTCTCTTGACTATACAAAGCGAGTGGCGATTGAGTACGAAAAATACTTGATCCTTTGCAAGGAAAACCCCGACGCGGCAGTTGTCCCATCCGCCGCGGTCGATGATTTTTGGCATTTTCATATTCTTGATACACAAAAATATCAAGAAGATTGTCAAATGTATTTTGGTTATTTTCTTCATCATTTCCCATACTTTGGGATGCGTGGGAGAGAAGACGAAAATAACTTAAAAAAGGCTTGGGCAGATTCTTGTTCACTCTATGAAAATCGCTTCGGTTCGCTTCCAAAGGACATTTGGCTCGCGAGCAAGCGATGCCCAAATTGCGGACGCCGATGCAACTCCACGACTTATGCGATGGATCAGCGACCAAGGCTTGCATCAGTGATGGTATAAAAAGGCACAAAGCCATCCCGCGTGCCATCTGGCTGGCTTGCCTGGGGTGGGAAGCCACGCGGCCGCAGTCCAAATCCCTTTCCCGCACATTGCCCACGGCGCGCGAATACGCTGTTGCCCACGGCTGAGAGGCGGAGAATTTTTCGTCCATGGCCGCCTTGCACACCAAAACACCCCCGCTTGTCGTTGCAAATGCTCGCCATAGCCTGAGCTATGGCTGCGCTTTGCGCCTCGAGCGGCGGCGTTTTGATGCGCCTTTCGGCCGCGGCCGAAAAACTCTCAGCCTCTGAGTCCCACTCCCAAAATCACCCCACCCGCAGCCGCGCCGCCTCGGCATGCGCGTGCAGGCCCTCGCCCTCGGCCAGCACGTGCGCGATGTGGCCGAGTTTTTGCGCGCCGGCCTGGCTGACGGCGATCAGGCTGCTGCGTTTTTGGAAGTCGTACACGCTCAAGGGGCCGGAAAAGCGCGCCGTGCCGCTCGTGGGCAGGACGTGGTTGGGGCCGGCGCAGTAGTCGCCCAGCGATTCGCTGGTGTAGGCGCCCAAAAAGATGGCGCCGGCGTGCTTGAGCAGCGGTTCCCAGCGCTGCGGCTCGCGGCTGCTGACTTCGAGGTGCTCGGGCGCGATGCGGTTGGCGATCTCGCAGGCCTCTTGCATGCTGCGCGTGTGGATCAGCGCGCCGCGGTTCGTGAGGCTTTTGGCGATGATTTCGGCGCGCGGCATGCTGGGCAGCAGCCGGTCGATGGCGGCCTGCACGGCGTCGAGGTAGGCGGCGTCGGGGCTCAGCAAAATGGATTGCGCGAGCTCGTCGTGCTCGGCCTGGCTGAACAAGTCCATCGCCACCCAGTCGGGCGGCGTGCTGCCGTCGGCGAGCACCAGAATTTCCGACGGGCCGGCGATCATGTCGATGCCGACCTGGCCGAACACGTGCTTTTTCGCGCTCGCGACGTAGGCGTTGCCGGGGCCGGTGATCTTGTCCACCTTGGGGACGGTGGCGGTGCCGTAGGCGAGCGCGGCCACGGCCTGCGCGCCGCCGATGGTGAAGGCGCGCGTCACGCCGGCCACGTGCGCGGCGGCCAGCACCAGCGGGTTTTTGGCGCCGCGCGGTGTGGGCACGACCATGATGATCTCGCCCACGCCGGCCACATGCGCGGGGATGGCGTTCATCAGCACGCTGCTCGGGTAGGCTGCCTTGCCGCCAGGCACGTAGATGCCCACGCGGTCGAGCGGCGTGACTTTCTGGCCCAGCAGGGTGCCGTCTTCGTCCACGTAGGTGGCGGTTTCGCCGCCTTGCTGCTTTTGCCAGGCGTGGTAGCGGCGGATGCGCGCGGCGGCTTGCTGCAGCGCGTCGCGCTGCGCGGCGGGCAGGGCGTCGAAGGCAGCCGCAAGTTCGCCTGCTTGCAGCTCCAGCGCGGTGAGGCTTTCGGTCTGCACGCCGTCGAAGCGCGCGGTGTAGTCGAGCACCGCTGCGTCGCCGCGCGCGCGCACGTCGGCGAGGATGTCTTGGACGCGCTGCTCGATCGCGCCATCCTGCTCGGCGCTCCAGTGCAGGCGCGCCGCGAGTTTGGCGTCAAATTGGCCGTCAGCGCTTGATAGACGTGCGGGAGCAGCTCTGAAATCGATACTGCTCATGCAGCCTCCGGCGTTTTTTCGGCGGCATTCACGGCGCTGGCAAAGGCGTCGATGATGCGGCGCAGCGGCGCCTGCTTGAGCTTGAGCGCAGCCTGGTTGACCACGAGGCGCGCGCTGATGTCCATGATGCGCTCGACCTCGACCAGCTGGTTCGCCTTGAGCGTGTTGCCGGTGCTGACCAGATCGACGATGGCGTCGGCCAGGCCGGTCAGCGGCGCGAGTTCCATGCTGCCGTAGAGCTTGACCATATCGACGTGCACGCCCTTGGCGGCGAAGAATTCGCGCGCGATGGTGGTGTATTTGGTCGCCACCTTGAGGCGCGCACCCTGGCGCACGGCCTGCGCGTAGTCGAAATCAGCGCGCACGGCCACGCTCACGCGGCAGCGCGCGATGCGCAGGTCGAGGGGCTGGTAGATGCCCGTGCCGCCGTGTTCGATCAGCGTGTCCTTGCCCGTCACGCCGAGGTCGGCGCCACCGTATTCGACGTAGGTGGGCACGTCGGTCGCGCGCACCAGCACCACGCGCACGTCGGGCTGGTTCGTAGGCAGGATGAGCTTGCGCGACTTTTCCGGGTCTTCGAGCACCGTGATGCCCGCCGCGGCGAGCAGCGGCAGGGTTTCTTCGAAGATGCGTCCTTTGGACAATGCCAGTGTGATCACTTGAGCCTCTCGATGTCGGCGCCCAGGCCGCGCAGTTTGGTTTCCATGCTGTCGTAGCCGCGGTCCAGGTGGTAGATGCGATCGACCAGCGTCTCGCCTTCGGCCACGAGGCCCGCGATCACCAGGCTGGCCGAGGCGCGCAGGTCGGTGGCCATCACGGTGGCGCCCGAGAGGCGCTGCGCGCCCTCGACCACGGCCACTTTGCCGTCGGTCTGGATGCGTGCGCCCAGGCGTTGCAGCTCGTTCACGTGCATGAAGCGGTTTTCGAAAATGGTTTCCGCCACCGTCGCCGTGCCTTGCGCAATGCAATTGAGCGCCATGAACTGCGCCTGCATGTCGGTCGGAAAGCCCGGGTATTCGGTGGTGCGAAAGCTCTGCGCCTTGAGCTGCGCGCCGCCCGCGCTCTGGATGCGGATGCCGTCGGCAGCGGGCTCGACCAAGGCGCCGGCGTCGCGCAGCTTGTCGATCAGGGCGTCCAGGTGGTCGGCGCGCCCGTGGCGCAGCAGCGCCTCGCCGCCCGTTGCGGCCACGGCGCACAAAAAGGTGCCGGCTTCGATGCGGTCGGGCACCACGTGGTGCGTGCAGCCGTGCAGCGCCTCGACGCCGCGGATGCGGATGCGGCTCGTGCCGTGGCCGTCGATCTGCGCGCCCATGGCGATCAGCATCTCGGCCAGGTCGGAGACCTCGGGCTCCTGCGCGGCGTTTTCGAGCACCGTCTCGCCCTCGGCCAGGGTCGCGGCCATGAGCAGGTTTTCGGTGCCGGTCACCGTGACCATGTCGGTGGTGATGCGCGCGCCGTGCAGCCGCCTGCGGCCGGATTGCAGCTTGGCGAGGATGTAGCCGTGCTCGACCACGATGTGCGCGCCCATGGCCTGCAGGCCCTTGATGTGCTGATCGACGGGGCGCGAGCCTATGGCGCAGCCGCCCGGCAGCGACACCGTGGCTTCGCCAAAGCGCGCGAGCAGCGGGCCCAGCGCAAGCACCGAGGCGCGCATGGTCTTGACCAGCTCGTAAGGCGCCTCGGGAGTGATGGGCCCGGCAGCATGAAAGCCCATGCCGCCACGCGCGCCGTGCGTTTCGGTGCGCACGCCCATGTTGTCGAGCAGCCGGCGCATGGTGGCTACGTCCTGCAGGCGCGGCACGTTGACCAAGTGCACGGGCTCGGCCGTGAGCAGCGCCGCGCACATCTCGGGCAGTGCGGCGTTCTTCGCGCCCGAGATGGGCACTTCGCCCTGCAGACGCTGCCCGCCGCGGATCAGGAGTTTGTCCATGCGAATTGCAAAAATAGAGGTGAAATCGGCCTCTGGCGCAGATGTATCAAGCGCAAGCAGCTATGAATAATGGAGTATTGGAGATTCAGCCGCCGGCCTGCTGTGCCCATTCGGAGGGCGTGTAGGTCTTCATCGATAGCGCGTGCACCTCATCGGTGTGGATTTTGCTGCCCAGCGTGGCATAGACGCGCTGGTGGCGCTGGATGGGGCGCAGGCCCTCGAAGGCGGGCGAGACGATGGTGGCAAACCAGTGGCGGCCATCGCCTTCAAGGGCGATGTGTTCGCACGGCAGCTGGGCGGCGATCAGGGCTTTGAGTTCGTCGGCGGTCATGGTGCGTTCAGCAAAAAAGTCAGTAGCGGATTTTGTAGCCCGTGCGCAGCAGGTGGATGGCCAGCGCGCTCACGAGCAGCCAGGCCGCGCCCACGATGCCCAGGCTCAGCCAGGGCGAGACGTCGCTCTGCCCGAAAAAGCCATAGCGGAAGCCGTCGATCATGTAGAAAAACGGGTTCAGGTGACTCACCTGTTGCCAGAACGGCGGCAGCGAATGGATCGAATAAAACACGCCCGAGAGAAAAGTCATGGGCATGACGATGAAGTTCTGGAACACCGCCATCTGGTCGAACTTGTCGGCCCACAGCCCCGCGATCAGGCCCAGCGTGCCCAGCAGCGCCGCCCCGAGCAGCGCGAACACGCCTATCCACACGGGGGCGGAAAACTCGGGCCGCGCAAACACCAGCGTGCAGACGAACACGCCCAACCCCACCACCAGCCCGCGCACCACCGACGAGCCCACGTAGGCCACGAACCAGGCCCAGTGCGACAGCGGCGTGAGCAGGAGGAACACCAGGTTGCCCATGATCTTGCTTTGCACCAGGCTCGACGAGCTGTTCGCAAAGGCGTTTTGCAGCAGGCTCATCATCACGAGGCCGGGTATCAAAAAAGCGGTGTAACTCAGCCGGTCATAGACGCGCACGTGGTTTTCGAGCACGTGGCTGAAAATCAGCAGGTACAGCACGGCCGTGAGCACCGGCGCCGCCACGGTCTGGAAGCCCACCTTCCAAAAACGCAGCACTTCTTTGTAAAACAGGGTTTGCCAGCCGGTCATGCTGCCACCTCGATGCGCTCGATGCGTTCTGGTTGCGGAAGGGGCGATGCCGTGGCCATCACTTGCAAAAAGACGTCTTCGAGGTCAGGGCGGCGGATTTCGAGGTCTTGCACATCGACGTGCGCCGCGCGCAGGGTGGCGAGGTGGCGTTCGATCTCGAGTGCATCGTGCGCGGGCAACTGCACGATGCGGCCCGTGACGCGCGCGAGCGCGGCGAGCTCGGCAGGCAGGGGCGAGCCGGTCTTGAACTGCAGCACGTTCCCCGAGGCCGTCTTGAGCAGCGCGCTCGTGCGGTCGAGCGCCACCACCTGCCCATTCTTGAGCATGGCGATGCGTCCGCACAGGGCTTCGGCTTCTTCGAGGTAGTGCGTGGTCAGCAGCACCGTGTGGCCTTCCTGGTTCAGGCGCGCGATGAACTGCCACAGCGTCTGGCGCAACTCCACATCGACACCCGCGGTCGGCTCGTCGAGCACGATGATGGGCGGGCGGTGCACCAGCGCGAGCGCCACCAGCACGCGGCGCTTCATGCCCCCCGAGAGCTGGCGCATGTTGGCCTGCGCCTTGTCTTCGAGGCCCAGGTGGTACAGCAGCTCGTCGATCCAGGTGTCGTTGTGGCGAATGCCGAAGTACCCGGACTGAAAGCGCAGGGCTTCACGCACGCTGAAAAACGGGTCGAACACGAGCTCCTGCGGCACCACGCCAAGTTTGCGCCGGGCCGTGGCGAAATCACTTTGCGTGTCGCTGCCCTGTACGAGCACGCGCCCGCTGCTGGCGCGCGCGAGCCCCGCGAGGATGCTGATGAGCGTGGTCTTGCCCGCCCCATTGGGGCCGAGCAGGCCGAAGAATTCGCCTTCTTCGATGTCGAAGCTGACTTTATCAAGGGCTTGAAAGGGGCCTTTGGCCGTGGCAAAGGTTTTGGAGACGGCTTGGAAAGAGACGGCAGGCATAAGGGCGGAGGATTTTACGACCGCAGCAGCGCTGCCGCAGGCGAAAAGAAATTGGCAGCTGGCGCGCCAGCAGCAAGATGTGCCGGGGCGGGATGGCAGGCCACGTGCTCAGAAGGTGTGAGCGGGCTGTCGGGTTCGTTCACGCCTTCTCAGGCAGCGGCGGGCAACAAACCATCCACACCGTAGAGCTTGGACATGCCCACGAGTGCCTGCGGCAGGTCTTTGACCGCAAAGCTCTTGTTTTCGCACAGCGCCTCACGCCGGCATTCGAGCAGCACGGCCAGCGCCGAGGTGTCGAAGGCCGTGAGCGCACTCGCGTCCACCACCACCTGCGGCGTGGTGACTTTTTTCAGGCTTTGCTCGAGCATGCGCAGGCAGGCGCTGGCTTCGCGGTGCGTGAGCGTGGCGGGCAACACCAGCACCGGCGCAGCACCCGGTGCCGCGCCATGGGCGTCAGTGGCTTGCAACGCAGCCTCAGCTCTTGGCGGCGGCTTCATTGCTTTTGTTGCGTGCGGCCAGCGCCTCGATCAAGCCATCGATGCCGCGGGCGTTGATTTCCTGGGCAAACTGGGTGCGGTAGGTTTCCACCATCCACACGCCCAGCACGTTGAGGTTGTAGATGCGCCAGCCCGTGGGAGTTTTCTCGAGGCGGTAGTCGAGCTGGATGGGGTCGGCATGCCCGATGATCTCGGTGCGCACCAGCACGTCCTTGTCTTCGGGCGCGGCACGCAAGGGTTTCACGCGTACGGTCTGGTCGGTCACCTGCGTGAGTGCCCCGGCGTAGGTGCGCACCAGCAGGATTTTGAATTCATCCTGCAGGCGCTGCTGCTGCTCGGGCGTTGCCTTGCGCCAGGCAGGACCCACGGCGGCAGCCATCATGCGGCGGAAATTCACGTGCGGCATGATCACCTTGTCCACCAGGGCGATGATGCGGTCGATGTTTCCGGCGCGAATGGCCTTGTCGCTGCGCAGGGTTTCGAGCACTTCGTTGGAGAGGCGCTGCACCATCGCATCGGGGGCTTCGTCGGCGGACGCAGCCATGCCCACGCCCGCCCAGGCCATGGAACTGGTGCAAAGCAGCAAGGCCATGCGGCTGAAATGGCGTCGGTTCATTATGGGCTTCCTTTCATCTACACGATTTTGTTCTTGGGTCGTTTGCAACGGTGGCGCGCCCCTATCCCTTATTCTTCGGGTTCGGGCGGCAAGCGCCCTTGATCGGCATTGCCCGCATCCGCCCCCGGTTTCTGCGCGCGCCGGGCGCGCATCTGCAGATAGGCGTCGCGCGTGAAGCTGTATTTGTCGAGCGCAGCACCTTCGAGCACGTCGCCGGCGTTGAGCAGGCTCGCGCGCGTATCCACGATGCGCAGCGCGTACAGCATGTTCCGGTCGGACACAGGGTCGACCTGTCGTGCAAGGTCGCCGTACCAGTCGGCGGGCAACGCCGCCGTGTCGCGCACTGTCGAAGGGCCGAGGAGGGGGAGCACCAGGTACGGCCCCGAAGGCATGCCCCAGCGCGCCAGCGTCAGGCCGAAGTCCTGTTTGTTGCGTTCTATGCGCATATCGGTGGCGATGTCCAGCACGCCACCCAGGCCGAAAAAGGTGTTCACGTTGAAGCGCACCAGGCTGTTGAGCGCCGGTTCGGCGCGCAGCTGCAGGACGTTGTTCACGAACGACCAGGCGTCGCCGAGGTTGGCGAAAAAGTTGTTGACGCCAGTGCGCACAGGTGAGGGCAGCACCTCGGTGTACGCCGTGGCCACGGGTTTGAGCACGGCCTTGTCCACGGTTTCATTGAACGAGGTCATGCTACGGTTGAACGGCTCGAGCGGATCACGCGGGTCGGCTGTGGGGCCGGTGGCGCAGCCCGCGAGGGTGCCCGCACCCAATGCCAGAGCAGCCAAAGCACAGAAACGCAGCTGGGTCTTCATTTTTTACCTCCGGCGTTCGATGACGAGCCAGTATCAGCGGCCTTGCTGTAGAGAAACTGGCCGATCAGGTTTTCGAGCACCACCGCTGACTGGGTGGCGCTGATGGCGTCTCCAGCCGCCAAATTTTGCTCGTCGGCGCCCGGCTCTATGCCCACATATTGCTCGCCGAGCAAACCGCTTGTGAGAATTTTCAGGGAACTGTCCTTGGGAAAGGCGTAACGTTTTTCGAGCTCCATGGTCACTTTCGCCTGGTAGGTTTTGTCGTCGAAGGCGATCGCCACCACCTTGCCCACCGTCACCCCGGCACTCTTGACGGCGGCCTTGGGTTTAAGCGTGCCGATGTTGTCGAACTTGGCGGTGATCTGGTAGCCGGTCTGGAAGTTCAGGCTCAGCAAATTTCCCGCCTGCAGGGCCAGAAACACCAGTGCCGCCGCACCAAGCATGACGAAAAAACCGACCCACATATCGTTTTTCGAGTGTTGCATACCTTTCGTCTTTCTTTTTGGAGCAGATTCAGATGCTGAACATCACGGCGGTGAGCAGGAAGTCCAGGCCCAGTACGGCCAGCGAAGCCATGACCACGGTACGTGTGGTGGCGCGTGAAACCCCTTCGGGCGTGGGCTTGGCGGCGTAGCCTTGCAACAAAGCCACAAAGGTTACGGTGAAACCGAATACCACGCTTTTGATGATGCTGTTGCCTATGTCACTGAATACATCGACGCCGCTTTGCATCTGGCTCCAGAATGAGCCTTCGTCAAGCCCAATCATGACCACTGCCACCAGCCATCCGCCGATCACGCCCACGGCATTGAATACCAGACTCAGCACGGGCATCGTGAACACGCCGGCCCAAAAGCGCGGCACCAGGATGTAGCGCACGGGGTCCACCGCCATCATCTCCATCGCGCTGAGTTGCTCGCCCGCGCGCATCAGGCCGATTTCGGCCGTGAGAGATGTTCCCGCCCGTCCCGCAAACAGCAAGGCCGTAATCACCGGGCCCAGCTCGCGCAGCAGGCTCAAGGCAACCAACTGCCCCAGCGCAGCCGTGGAGCCGAAGTCCTCCAGCGTGTAATACCCTTGCAAGGCCATCACGAAGCCCACGAACAGGCCAGACACCGCGATGATGGACAAAGAATAGTTGCCCAAAAAATGCACCTGGTCGCGCACCAGTCCAGGGCGCTGCAAAACTGCAGGGAAAAGGGTGATCAGCCGCGCAAAAAGGCGCGCGCTCACCCCTATGTCAGCCAGCTTGCGGCGTGTGGCAAAGCCCACGTCGGCAGGGTTCCACCAACTCATCCGACTCTCCCCTCGGCGGGGCCAAAGTCTTCTTCGAGCTTGGGCGCCGGATAGTGAAATGGTACGGGCCCGGAGGGCAAGGCATTGACGAACTGATGTACCAAGGGGTCCGTGCTGCGGCGCACCTCCTCCGGGGTTCCCTCGGCAGCCACCGTACCAGGGCCCAAGATGATCACGTGATCGGCCAGGGCAAACGTCGCTTCGAGGTCATGTGAGACCAGCACCGTGGTAAGACCCATGGCATCGTTGAGCTGGCGAATCAATTGCGCCGAGGTGCCCAGGGAAATCGGGTCCAGCCCGGAAAAGGGCTCGTCGTACATGACCAGTTCGGGGTCCAGCACCACGGCCCGCGCCAGTGCCACGCGACGTGCCATCCCGCCGGAAATCTGGCTGGGCATGAGGTCACGCGCCCCGCGTAGGCCCACCGCATGCAATTTCATGAGCACGATGTCCCTGATCAACTCATCGGGCAGATCGGTATGCTCGCGCAACGGGAAGGCCACGTTCTCGAACACACTTTGATCCGTGAACAAGGCGCCGAACTGAAACAGCATGCCCATGCGTCTGCGCGCCTGGTACAAGGCGCTGCGGTCCATGCGTCCCACGTCGCTACCGTCGAAAAGCACTTCGCCCTTCTGTGCCCGCTCTTGTCCGCCAATCAGACGCAGCACGGTGGTCTTGCCGCCACCCGACGCCCCCATCAAGGCGGTCACTTTGCCCCGCGGCACCCGCAAGGACAGGTCGCGCAGGATCAATCGATCGCCATAGCCGAAGCTGACATGACGGAGTTCGGCAAGGGAAGGGGAATGGGATGCGTCCATGGTAAAAATGACAAAGCCGGAGCGAACCCGGCTTGGGCGATGATAAAGGAATGTGCTGTGGCCAGCAGGGTGACGGCCTTCGGCGTCAGTGCGTCTTGCTAGTCGCGGCAAAAAAATTCCTCACAACTCCGAAACATCAAGATTTCCGTCATACAATAGCGGGCTCAGCTGCTGAACGCCAGAGTCTTAAGGGGTGAAGGGATAGGCAGGCTGATCCGGCGAAGCTGGGAGGGTGGCGAGGGTCTGTTTGGTGTTGCGC
>NZ_JARGEL010000016.1 GCF_029211265.1 Extensimonas soli
ATGGAAGTCCCCTGCGGAGTTGTTCCTGCCACAGGGAACTTTCGACTTCCAGGCCTACTGGACCAATATCATCAACCCTGTTGCACTTGGGGCTTGAATGCGCCCCTGATGCTGAAACGCTGAAACTTTTTGAAAACGCTCAACCGCCTTTGAGCATGCCCAGCAGGCTGCCCATCAAATTGTTCCCTTCTTGGGGTAACTGACCGCCAGGGGTGAGTTTGTCTATCACCTGGGGCAGCAGTTGCGCGAGCAGCCCGGACGCCTCTTGCGTGGAAAAGCCGAATTTCTCGGCGATGGCCTGAATTTTTTCGCTGCCCAGCACTGCGTGGATTTGTTCGGCAGAAATCGGCTGGTTTTCACCCGTGCCGATCCAGGAGGCGACCACTCCGCCGAGCTCTTGCTGCTCAAAAGCCTGTACCAGGCCGGAAAGACCGGCGCCGCCTTGCCCGCCGAGCAGCTCGGCAACCATTCCCATGGCGCCGCTGCCTTGCTGCGTGTTTTGGCCCGACAGGGCGCCCATGACTCCGCCCGCCAAGTTGTCCAAAAGTCCCATGTCCGCTCTCCAGAAGTGGATGAAGAGCATTCATTGTGCAACAGGCACCGCCGGTAGAGTGGTGTGGTGTGGTGTGGTGCGGGGCAGGCGGACGGATATGGAAAATTCATCCACCCGCGGCGCCTCCGGCCACAAAGTGCACCGCCACGTCCCGCGGTGCGGCGCTGTAGGGCCAGGAGGACACCAGCAGCGCCGCGCCCGCGGCCACGTAGTCGGCGGCGTTGCCGGGGTGGATGCCGCCGGCGGCCGCGAGCACGGGCGCGAGGCCCTGTGTGCGCAGCTGGTGGGCCAGCGCGGCGAGGGTGTCGGGGTTGAACTTTTCGAGCTGCAGCACGTGGGCACCCGCCTGGGCCCACAGCAGGCCCTCTTCGACGCTGTGCACCTCAACCACCACCTTGCGCTCGGGCTGGCTGGACTGCAGGCGCGCGATCGTGGCTGCGGGGGCTTCGGTGAGGAACAGCCGGTGCTCGGCGAACAGCAGCAGCGTTTCCGACAGGCCGAGCCGGTGCATGCCCGCACCGCCGGCGCGCACGGCCTTGACGGCCAGCGCCTTGCTGCCCGGCGGCGTCTTGCGCGTGCAGGCCACGGGGCAAGGCCGGGCGGCAGCCACGAGCGCCGCGGCGGCGCTGGCCAGTCCGCTGGCCCATTCGACCAGGGTCTGCGCGACTTTCCACGCGCGGTGCAGGGCGTCGGCGCTGCCCGCGGCGTGCAGGATGGGCTGCTGCGCCGCCAGCGCATCGCCACTCGCGGCCAGGGCCTGGGCGCGGCAGCCTGCGAGCGTGAACAGGCGCACGGCTTCTTCGACGCCGCACAGCCGCAGGTCTGCGCGCGCCTGAAAGTGCAGCTCGGCCGCTTGCGCGCCTATGCCCAGGGCCTCGGTCGTGAGGTCGCCGTGCGGCACGTCGTCGGCCAGCAGCGCTGCCAGGACATGGTCGGGGAGTACGCAGGAAGGCATGGCAGTGGTCTCCGTTTTTCGGTGCGTGTCGCAGAAAAGAAAAAGGGAAGGCAGTGCCTCAGCCCAGCAGCGCCACGGCCTTGATCTGCGCCCACACCGGCATGCCCACGGTCAGGTGCAGCTGGTCGCAGGAAAAGCGCGTGATGCGCGCGAGCAGCGGCGTGCCGCCGGCGTCCAGACTTACCAGCATGTGCGCGGGGGTGTCGGCGCTGGAGATGCCCGTGATGGTGGCAGGCAGGCGGTTGAGGATGGAGCTGCCCGGCGCGGGCGCGAGCGCCACGCTCACGTCGCGCGCCTGTACCTGCAGGCGTAGGGGCGCACCCGGCGCGAGCGGCGCGGGGTGCGGCGCGAGCAGCTCGCCGCCGGCAAAGCCTAGGCGCAGCAGCTCGTAGGCGCTGTCGTAGCCCTGCACCGTGGCCTCGATCAGCACGGCGGCGCTGGCGCTTTGCGCCGTGGGCAGGTCTATGCGCGCCAGGGTTGCGCCTATGGGGCCGCTGGCGAGCACTTGGCCCGCCCCTTTTTCCCCGCCGAGAAATACCAGGTGGTCGGCGAGCTGGATCACCTCGTCGAGCGCGTGCGAGACGTAGAGCACGGGGATGTCGAGCTCGGCGCGCAGGCGTGCGAGGTAAGGCAGGATTTCGGCCTTGCGCTGCGCGTCGAGCGCGGCGAGCGGCTCGTCCATGAGCAGCAGCTGCGGCGCGGTGAGCAGCGCGCGCGCAATGGCCACGCGCTGGCGCTCGCCGCCCGAGAGCGTATCGGGCCGGCGCTGCAACAGGTGGCCTATGCCCAGCAAGTCGATCGCCTGCGTGCGCGGCACGCGCCGCGCCGCGGCCGGGATGCGCCGCAGGCCGTAGTCGAGGTTGCGCGCCACGTCCAGGTGCGCAAACAGGCTCGCCTCCTGGAACACGTAGCCGAGCGGGCGCCGGTGCGTGGGCACGAAGTGCCGCGCGTCCTGCCAGACCTCACCGTTGACCGCGAGGTAGCCGCCTGCGTGCCGCTCCAGCCCGGCGATGGCGCGCAGCAAACTGGTCTTGCCCGAGCCCGAGGCGCCAAACAGCGCCGTGACGCCGTGCCCCGGCAGCTGCAAGTCGGCGCGCAGCGTGAAGCCGGGGTAGGCGATGGCAAAGCGCGCCGCTATGCCTTGCGCCGTTCCTTGCGCGGGCGCCAATGCAGCTTCAGACACCTGGCTGCCTCCCCGCGCCGCGGCCGTAGAGCCACAGCAGCACGACGAAGCTGAACGCCAGCATGCCGCCGGCCAGCGCATGCGCCTGGGCGTACTCCATGGCTTCGACGTGGTTGTAGATTTGGATGGACACCACGCGCGTCTGCTGCGGGATGTTGCCGCCCATCATCAGCACCACGCCGAACTCGCCCACCGTGTGCGCAAAGCCGAGCACACCCGCGGTGAAAAAACCCGGCCGCGCGAGCGGCAGCGCGACGCTCACGAAGCGATCCCAAGGCGCTGCGCGCAGGGTGGCGGCGACTTCGAGCGGGCGCGTGCCCACGGCCGCAAAAGCCTGCTGCAGCGGCTGCACCACGAAGGGCAGCGAATACACCATGGAAGCCAGCACCAGCCCGCCAAAGGTAAAAGGCAGCAGCCCGAGACCCCACGCCTGCATGAGCCGCCCCACCGGCCCCAGCGGCCCGAGCAGCACGAGCAGGTAAAACCCCAGTACCGTGGGCGGCAGCACCAGCGGCAGCGCCACCACGGCGCCCACCGGCCCCTTCCACCACGAGCGCGTGCGCGCCAGCCACCAGGCGAGCGGCGTGGCGAGCACGAGCAGCAGCACCGTGGCCGTGCCCGCAAGGCGCAGGGTCAGCGCAATGGCCGACCAGTCGTCGGGGCCGAGCAGCGAAGACAGTGCCGTCAAGCGCTGGGCTGCGCCGGCGTCTGGAAGCGGGCTAGAGGACATGGCGGCAGGCATGGCAGAAAGGATGGCGAAGGCATGCGTGCGGGCTCACAGCCCGTAGCCGTAGGTCTGGATCACCGCGCGCGCCTTCTCGCCCTGCAGGTATTGCATGAGCGCGGCCACCGCAGGCTTGGGCTGGCTGCCGGCCGTGCCTTTGGTGAGCACGACGGCATCCTGGCGGATGGGGCGGTAGAGTTTGGCCGGCACCATCCACATCGAGCCGCCCTTGAACTTCCCTTGCTCGTCGAGCACCTGCGAATAGGCAACGAAGCCCAGTTGCGCATTGCCGCTCGCGACGAACTGGTAGGCCTGGCCGATGTTCTCGGCCTGCACGATCTTGGGCGCCAGCGCGTCATACACGCCCAGCGCCTGCATGGCCTCTATGCCCGCTGCGCCGTAGGGGGCCAGCTTGGGGTTGGCCAGCGACAGGTGCGCGAAGTTGCCGCGCCGCAGCACCTCGCCCGCCTCATCCACCACGCCGGGCTGCGCGCTCCACAGCACCAGTTTGCCGATGGCGTAGGTGAAGTGGCTGCCCGCGAGCCCCGCGCCCTCCTGTTCGAGCCGCGCCGGGGTTTCATCGTCGGCGGCGAGCAGCACCTCGAAGGGCGCACCGTTCTTGATCTGCGCGTAAAACTTGCCCGTGGAGCCGAACGCGAGCACGGCCTTGTGCCCCGTGTCCTGCGCGAACAATGCAGCGATCTTCTGCATGGGCGCCGTGAAATTGGCGGCCACGGCCACCTGCACCTCGTCGGCGCGCGCGGCGGTGGCGCTGAGGGTGAGCACAAAGGCCGCGAGGTGGGCCAAGAAGCGGAACAGCAAGCGAGGCATGGCAAATCTCCTGGTGAGGTTGGGGAAAAGAAAAGTAGAAAAGCAAGAAGGACGAGAAGGACAAGAAGGGCAAAAAACGCCCGCTCAGCCCAGCACCGCAAGAATCACGCTAGACGCCTTGAACACGGCGCAGGCACGCAGGCCCGGCGCGAGGCCGAGGTTGTCCACGCTGTTGCGCGTGAGCACGGCGGTCACGGTCTTGCCGCCCGCGAGCGCCAGGCTCACTTCGGCGCTCACCGGCCCTTCGTGGATGTGGCTCACTTCGCCCCAGAGCTGGTTGCGCGCGCTCAGCAAGCCCACGCCCGCGGTGCACAGCAGCAGCGAGGACGACTTGACCAGCGCCACCACCTCCTGGCCCAGCGCCAGACCCAGGTTGTCTGCCGAGGCGCGCGTGATCAGCGCGGTGAGCTCGGTCTGCGCGTCGAGCGCGATGCGCACTTCAAAATCGACGCCGCCGCCATCGTGCAGCCCCACCACCGTGCCCACGAACTGGTTGCGCGCGCTGGTGCGCACGGCCATGCGGCGCAGCAGCGTCTGGAACTGGTGCACGTCGCCCGCGTTCAGCGCCTGCATCTGGCCCGCGAGCCGGTCGAGCGCGCCCTGGTATTCCTGCTCCACGGCGCGGTACAGCGCGATCACCTTGCGCCCGTAGTCGGTCAGGCGCGTGCCGCCGCCGCGTGCGCCCCCGGTACTGCGCAGCACGAGCGGTTCGTCCGCCAGATTGTTCATGGCATCGACCGCATCCCAGGCCGCCTTGTACGACAAGGGCACGGCCTTGGCCGCCTGCGAGATCGAGCCATGCTCGCCGATGGCTTCGAGCAGGCGGATGCGCGTGGCCCCGAGAAAAGGGCCGAGTTCGGTTTCGAGCGCCAGCCGACCTATGAGCTTGTTGGACTGAGGGGACATCATGGGCACCTTTTTTGTGTAGCGAAATATACAAAACTACATAACCAATTTGGCCGATTCCTGACAATCACGACGTGCGGGCATTTTTGTGGCAACCCGCACGGGGCAAGAAAAGAAAAGCATGAGGCGCTATGGTTGTGGATATACAGGGTTTGCACCTACACTGATCCACGCCATGCAAGAAGCATGCGCGATAGTGCCAAAGACATAACGCCATCATTCCACTTTGAAAGGAAACCCCATGAAAGTCAGTGCCCGCAACGTCTTTCACGGCAAGGTCAGCGCCATCACCGCCGGTGCGGTGAACAGCGAGGTCGAAATCACCACCGACGGCGGCGACAAGCTCGTGGCCATCGTCACCCAGGCCAGCGTCAAGGAACTTGGCCTCGCGCCCGGCAAGTCGGCGTTCGCGCTCGTCAAGGCCCCTTGGGTGATGCTGCTCACCGACGACGCAGGCGTGCACTTTTCTGCGCGCAACCGCCTGCGCGGCACGGTGAGCAAACTGGTGCCGGGCGCGGTCAACTCCGACGTGGTGCTCACCCTGCCCGGCGGCAGCCAGGTGCACGCCGTGATCACCTGCGAAGCCGTGCAGGAGCTGGGCCTCAAAGAAGGCAGCCCCGCCACCGCGCTCATCAAGGCCAGCCATGTGGTGCTGGGCGTGCCGGGGTGAAGCGCAGGGGGCTTCAGCAATCACGGGTAGCGGCCATGTCCAAGAGGGGACAGGCGACCCGTGAAAAAATGGGGCCATGAAGCCCAGTGATGCCCCCGCCGCCCATACTGCGCGCAACGCCGACGGCTCCTGGCGCACGCCCCACGCCTTGTCGGCGCATCTGTGTGCCGTTGCGGCGCTGGCGGCGCAATTTGCAAGCAGCTATGGCGCCGATTGGGCACGCCTGGCCGGCCTGTGGCATGACCTCGGCAAGTACCGGCCGGGCTTTCAGCGCTACCTGCGCGCCGCCAGCGGCGCCGAGGCCGAGAACGCCCACATCGAAGGTGGCGCCGGGCGCGTGTCGCACTCCACTGCCGGGGCCTTGCTCGCCTGCGAGCGCTTCGGCACGACGGGCCGGGTGCTGGCCTATCTGATCGCCAGTCACCACGCGGGGCTGTACGACTGGAACTCCGACGCGGGCAGTCTCGAAGCGCGCCTCGCATCGGAAGGCAGCCGCATCGAGCTGGCCGAAGCGCTCGCTGCGGCGCCGCCCGAGATCCTCGACCACGGTGGTTTTGATCCCAACCTGCGCGCCATTCCAGGCAGCTCCGCCGGCTTCGCGCTGTGGCTGCGCATGCTGTTCTCGGCGCTGGTCGATGCCGACTTCCTCGACACCGAAGCCTTCATGGACGAAGGCAAGACGGCCGCGCGCGGCGCCTGGCCGGAACTCGCCGCGCTGCGCACCGCCTTCGACGCCCACATGGCTGAGCTCGCTGCGGCTGCGCCCGACACGCCGGTCAACCGGCTGCGCGCATGCATCCTCGCCCAGTGCCGCGCCAAGGCCGCAGAAAAGCCTGGCCACTTCTCGCTCACCGTGCCCACCGGCGGCGGCAAGACGCTGGCGGCCATGGCCTTTGCGTTCGATCACGCCCTCACGCACGGCCAGCGGCGGGTCATCTACGTGATCCCCTACACCAGCATCATCGAGCAGACCGCCGATGTATTCCGCGGCATCTTCGGTGAGGCCGTCGTCGAGCACCACAGCAACGCCGAGTCCGACCCCGGCCGCGAGAGCCTGCGCAGCCGCCTCGCGTGCGAGAACTGGGACGCGCCCATCGTCGTCACCACCAGCGTGCAGTTTTTCGAGTCGCTGTTCGCGGCGCGCACCAGCCGCTGCCGCAAGCTGCACCACATCGCCGGCAGCGTGGTGGTGCTCGACGAAGCGCAGCTGCTGCCGCCCGAATTCCTGAAGCCGATCCTCGGCGTGCTGAACCTGCTCACGCGACACTACGGCGTCACCGTCGTGCTCAGCACCGCCACCCAGCCGGCGCTCGCCCGGCAGGAGTATTTCGACCCGCAGAAAACCATCCATGGGCTCGACGAGGCGCGCGAGCTGATGCAGGGCGGCCCGCATGTGGAGACGCCGGACGAGCTGTATCGGGATTTGAAGCGCGTCAACGTGCGCCTGCCCGCCGACTGGCAACAGCGCACCACCTGGCAAGACCTCGCCGCCGAGCTTGCGGCGCACGAAAGCGTGCTCGCCATCGTCAACACCCGCCGCCACGCCGCGGCGCTGCACGCGCTGCTGCCGAAGGACACGCTGCACCTGTCGGCGCTGATGTGTGGCGCGCACCGGGCCGATGTGATCGCCGCCATCAAAACGCGCCTCAAGACCGGCGCGCCGACGCGCGTGGTCAGCACCCAGCTCGTCGAGGCCGGCGTCGATCTCGACTTCCCCGTCGTCTACCGCGCGCTCGCCGGGCTCGACTCCATCGCCCAGGCCGCCGGGCGCTGCAACCGCGAGGGCCGCCTGCCCGGTTTGGGCGAGGTGGTGGTGTTCGTGCCGCCCGACGCCGCGCCGCCGGGGCTGCTCGCCAAGGGCGAGGGCGCCTGCCGCAGCGTGCTGCACGGCCACCAAGGCGACCCGCTAGCCCGTGAGCTGTTCGAGCGCTACTTCCGCCAGCTCTACTACCAGTGCGATCTCGACAAGCACGGCATCGAAAAGCTGCTCGCCGTGGATGGCAAGACGCTGGCCGTGAACTTCCGCAGCGCCGCCGACAGGTTTCGCCTGATCGACGATGCCGACCAGGCGAGCGTGATCGTCCTCTATCGGGGGCCGGATGGGCAGGACGCCACCGTCGATCTGCGCCTCGCGCAACTGCGCAAGGGCGGCGCCGAGCGCTGGCTGCTGCGCGCCTTGCAGCGCTACACGGTGAGCATCCATCAGCGCGACGCCCGGCGTTTGCTGGCGCAGGGCGACATCGAGGAACTATTGCCGGGCCTGTTCGTGCAGGTGGGCGATGTGCTCTACGATGCGGTGCTCGGGTTGCGCGTCGCCGACGGCGGCGATCCCGCGCGGCCGCTCATGGTTTGAGAATGCCATATGCCAATGACCAAGACCCATTGTCTCGAAGTTCGCGGCGATTTCGCCTGTTTTACCCGGCCCGAGATGAAGGTCGAGCGCGTGAGCTATGACCTCATCACGCCCTCCGCGGCGCGCGCGGTGTTCGAGGCCATCCTGTGGAAGCCTGCCATCCGCTGGCGGGTGCGGCGCATCGAGGTGCTGGCGCCCATCCGCTGGATCAACCTGCGCCGCAACGAGGTGGCGGGCGTGGTCTCCACGCGCAACGTCGAGAGCGCCATGCGCACCGGCAGCGGCGATCTGGCGCTCTACATCGAGGACGAACGCCAGCAGCGCGCGGGCCTGTTCCTGCGCGACGTCGCGTACCGCCTGCACGCGGAGCTGACCTTGCAACCCAATGCGCCGCCGGGCGAAACGCTCATCAAATACCGCGAGATGTTTGAGCGCCGCGCCGGCCGGGGCCAGTGCGTGAACCAGCCGTATCTGGGCTGCCGCGAATTTGCCGCCGCGTTCCGGCTGGTAACGGAATTGGGTAACGAGCCGCCACCGATCGCCGAGACGCGCGATCTCGGCTTCATGTTGCACGACCTCGACTTCAACAACCCGGCCGATCCGGTGCCGCGCTTTTTCCGCGCGCAGCTGACGGGCGGCGTGGTGGAAGTGCCGGACTTCGACGACGCGGAGGTGCGCGCATGATCCTGCAAGCGCTTGCCGACTACTACCGGCGCAAACAGGCCGACCCCGACCCGGCCCAGCGCCTGCCGGCCTATGGCTTCGAGGAGAAGGAGATTCCATTCATCCTCGAAATCGACGGCGAGGGCAGGCTGGTGCAGATCCTCGATACCCGCAGCGGCGATGGCAAGAAGAAAACCGCCCAGCGCTTTCTGGTGCCCAAGGCGGTCAAGAAGACCTCCGGTGTCGCCGCCAATCTGCTCTGGGACACGGCCGAATACGTGCTCGGCATCGACACCCGCGGCAAGCCCGAGCGCGTGGCCGAACAGCACGCGGCCTTTCGTGCCCGCATCGAAGCGCTGCCGGATGTCGCCAAAGCCGATGCCGGCGTGGCGGCGGTGCTCAAGTTTCTCGAGCGCATCGACTTCGACGCACTCGCCAAGCATCCGGCATGGGAGGAGATCAAAACGACCAATCCGCTGCTGACGTTTCGGCGGCACGGCGATGTGGAGCTGGTCTGCCAGCGCCCGGCGGTGACGGAGGCCGCGGGTCGCCAATCAGATGAAAAATCCGACGGTTTCTGCCTTGTGAGCGGGGAGTCTGATGTTATCGAGCGCTTGCACCCGCCGATAAAGGGCATATGGGACAAACCCGGCGCTATCGCGAACAAAAACATTGTCGGCATCAACAACAAAAGCGAGGGTAAAAGCAATAGCGGCCAGACACCCGCCTTTGCTTCATACGGCAAACAGCAAGGCTACAACTCCCCAGTCGGCAAGGCCGCCGCCTTCGCCTACACCACCGCCCTCAACCATCTGCTCGCCAAGGGCTCGCGCCAGCGCATCCAGGTGGGCGATGCCTCGACGGTGTTCTGGGCCGAAGAGCCGCACGAACTCGAAGCCTCACTCGCAGACCTGTTCGGCGAGTCGCCCAAGGATGACCCGGATCGCGGCACCGACGCGCTGCGCGCGCTCTACCGCGCGGTCGAGAGCGGGCGCTTTGCTGTGGGCAGCGACGACACGCGCTTTTACGTACTGGGCCTTGCGCCCAACGCGGCGCGCATCGCGGTGCGTTTCTGGGACACCGCACCGGCGATCGAACTCGCGCGGCGCATCCAGCGGCACTTCGACGACCTCGCCGTGGCGCGCTCGCCGCGCGATCCTGAGCACCTGTCGCTGTTCCGTCTGCTCGCCGCCACCGCGGTGCAGGGCAAGGCCGACAACATCCCACCCAATCTCGGCGGCGAGGTGATGCGCGCCATTCTCGAAGGTCTGCCGTACCCCGCGACGCTGCTCAACGCCGCCGTACAGCGCTGCCGTGCCGAACAACAAGTGAGCTACCCGCGCGCCGCCGCCATCAAGGCCTGGCTCAACCGCGACGCCCGCCGCCGCCATTTACCCAAGGAGGAGTTTTCACCGATGCTCGATCCAGACCACCCCAACGCCGCCTACCGCCTCGGTCGGCTGTTCGCCGTGCTCGAAAAAATCCAGGAAGAAGCCAGCCCCGGCCTCAACGCCACCATCCGCGACCGCTATTACGGCGCGGCGTCGAGCACGCCGGTGGCGGTGTTCACCACGCTGCTGCGACTCAAAAACCACCACCTCGGCAAGCTGCATGCTGGCCGCGCCACACAGATGGAAAAACTGATCGGAGAAATCATGGCCGGCGTCGATGACTTTCCGCGCCACCTGAACCTGCCCGATCAGGGCCGTTTCGCGCTCGGCTATTACCACCAGCGCCAGGCGTTTTTCACCAAACACGCCGCCGAATCCATAGAAACTGCATCCACCCAGGGAGAACCCGCATGAGCCTCGCGCACCGTTACGACTTCGTTCTGCTGTTCGATGTGAAGGACGGCAACCCCAACGGCGACCCGGACGCCGGCAACCTGCCGCGGCTGGACGCCGAAACCGGCCATGGCCTCGTGACCGATGTGGCGCTCAAGCGCAAGGTGCGCAATTTCGTCGGGCTGGTGAAAGGCGAGCAGCCGCCCCATGAGATTTACGTGAAAGAAAAAGCCATCCTCAACAACCAGCACAAGCGCGCCTACATCGGCATCGGCCGCAAAGACCTGCTCGCCGGCGACGACAAAAAGCGCAAGGGCGGCGACGCGGTCGATCAGGCCCGCGCCTGGATGTGCCGCAACTTCTTCGACGTGCGCACCTTCGGCGCCGTGATGTCCACCGGCATCAATTGCGGCCAGGTGCGCGGGCCCGTTCAGCTTACCTTTGCCCGTTCTGTCGATCCCATCGTTGCGTCCGAACATTCCATTACGCGGATGGCCGTCGCTACCGAGGCGGAAGCCGAAAAGCAGGAAGGCGACAACCGCACCATGGGCCGCAAGCACACCGTACCCTATGGCCTGTACCGCGCGCATGGTTTCGTGTCGGCCTTTCTCGCCAAGCAGACCGGCTTTTCGGGCGACGACCTGGCGCTGCTGTGGCAGGCGCTGTGCCAGATGTTCGAGCACGACCGCTCGGCCGCACGCGGCGAGATGACGACGCGCGGGCTCTACGTCTTCAAGCACGATTCCGAGCTGGGCAACGCGCCCGCGCATGCGCTGTTCGAGCGCGTCGAGGTCAAGCGCAAAGACGGTGTGGACGTGCCGCGCGCGTTCGCGGATTACGAGGTGCGCGTCGCGGCGGACGACTTGCCTAATGGCGTGACTTTGCAGCAACCTTGCTGAAGAAAATCTTTTGGGAGACGGCCATGAGCGAAATCCACGTCATCGTCGAACAGGCGCCCGAAGGCGGCTACCTTGCGCGTGCCGTCGGCGCGGACATCTTCACCGAGGCCGACGATCTGGCGCAGTTGCGCGCGCAAATACGGGATGCCGTGCATTGCCACTTCGAGCCTGGCGAATGCCCGAGCCTGATCCGCCTGCACATCTCGCGCGAAGAGGTCATCGCTGCATGAGGTTGCCCAGAGACCTGAGCGGCGCGGAGCTCGTGCGGCGTCTGGCGCGGCTCGGCTACGGCGTCACGCGGCAGACCGGCAGTCATATCCGCCTGACCAGCCACCAGCACGGCGAGCACCATGTCACCGTGCCGCGCCATGATCCGCTGCGCGTGGGCACGCTCGCGGCCATTTTGGAGGCCGTGGCCGCGCATCACGGTCTGGGCCGGGATGAGCTGCTGTCGCGCCTCATGGAGTGAGCCGTGCGCGAGGACGACTATTCCATCCCGATCTCCGCCCTCCAGCACTGGTGCTACTGTCCGCGCCAGTGCGGGCTGATCCACCTCGAACAATCGTTTGCCGACAACGTCCACACGGCGCGCGGACAGGCCCTGCACCATCTGGTCGATACGCCAGGCTACGAGATGCAGGCAGGCGTAAAGGTGGAGCGCGCATTGCCGCTGTGGTCGGATCGGCTGGGCCTGATCGGCAAGGCCGATCTGGTCGAGTTCCACCCCGATGGGCGCATCTTTCCGGTCGAGTTCAAACACGGCCCCAAACGCGCCAAACGCCACGACGATGTGCAGCTTGCCGCCCAGGCGCTGTGTCTCGAAGAAATGCTCGCCCGGCCGGTCACGCACGGCGCCATCTACCACGCTTCGAGCCGCCGCAGGCGCGAGGTGGAAATCACCCCGGCGCTGCGCGCGCTGGTGGTTGAGACCGCCGAGGCGATCCGCGCCATGCTCGCGAGCGGCCGCCTCCCGCCGCCCGCAAACGACGCGCGCTGCCGCGAGTGCTCGCTGATCGAGATCTGCCAGCCCGCGGCGCTTGCTGCCCGGAGCGTGCAAAACGCATTGCGCGCGGAATTGTTCGATACCAGCGTACAGGAATGACCGCCGTGTACGCCCTGCAAAACACGCTCTATGTGCTGACGCCCGACGCCTACGCGCACCTCGAAAACGACACCGTGCGCATCGACGTCGAGCGCGAAAAGCGTCTGCAAGTGCCGCTGCACCATCTGGGCGGCATCGTGTGCCTTGGCAACGTGCTCGTCTCGCCCGCGCTCATGCACCGACTCGCGGACGAGGGCAAGTCGCTCGTGTTGCTCGACGCGCATGGGCGCTTCAAGGCGCGGCTCGAAGGGCCCGTATCGGGCAACATCCTGCTGCGCCAGGCGCAGCACCGCAGCGCGTGGGATGGCGCGTTTGCCCTCGAATTCGCCCGCGCCATCGTCGCCGGCAAGCTCAAGAACAGCCGCAATCTGCTGCTGCGCGCCGCGCGCGAGGCGGCTACTGCCGATGAGCAAGCCCAGCTCAACCGCGCCGCTGACAACCTCGCCGCATCGCTGCGCGCCGCCGCGAAGGCGGCCGACCTCGATGCGCTGCGCGGCGTGGAAGGCGAGGCTGCGCGCGGTTACTTTGCGGCGCTCAACCTCGTCGTCAAACCCCAGGTGCGCGAGCACTTCACGCTGAACGGCCGCACGCGCAGGCCACCGCTGGACCGCTTCAACGCGCTGCTGTCGTTTCTCTATTCCATGTCCATGAACGACTGCCGTTCAGCGCTGGAGGCGGTCGGTCTCGATCCGCAGCTCGGCTTCCTGCACGCCGTGCGCCCGGGCCGCGCCGCGCTCGCGCTCGACTTGCAGGAGGAATTCCGCGCCATACTCGCTGATCGCCTCGCGCTCACCCTCATCAACCGCAGCCAGCTCGGCCCGCGCGACTTCGACGAGCGCGAAGGCGGTGCGGTGCTGCTGAACGACAGCGGCCGGCGCACCGTCATCACCGCCTGGCAGGAGCGCAAGCAGGAGGAGGTCACCCATCCGCTGCTCGGCATCAAAGTCCCCATCGGCATCGTGCCCTTTGTGCAGGCACGTCTGATGGCGCGCACCGTGCGCGGCGAGATGGACGGCTATCTGCCGTATCTGCCGAAATAACGCCACCATGCTGATCCTCGTCACCTACGATGTCTCCACCGAAACCGCCGCCGGCCGCCGGCGCCTGCGGCGCGTGGCCAAGGTGTGCGAAAGCATGGGCCAGCGCGTGCAGAAATCCGTGTTCGAGTGCCAGGTCAATGAAATGCAATTCGAGCAGCTCGAACGCACCTTGCTCGCCGAGATCGACGAGACCGAGGACAATCTGCGCCTTTACCGCATCAGCGAGCCGGCCCAACTGCGCGTCAAGCAGTATGGGGTGTTCCGCTCGGTGGACTTCGACGGACCGTTGATGGTCTGATGGAAATGCCCGCGAACCTTCAGCAGGCAGTGGTCTCTCAGATGGTTCGCGGGGCGTCTATCTTGTTGAAAATACAAAGAATTCATGCGCCGTGCGTACTTTGACCCAAAGGCAGAAAAGTCCGTGGGGCGAGGTTCGCGCGGCGCACGAAAAATTCGTTTTTGCAACCGATGGTTGTGAGGACGGAGTTTCTCCCGGCCAAAAAGCCGGGAGCGGATTGAAACGCGGTCACGGCACGCCCCACGTAGATATTGGGGTTTCTCCCGGCCAAAAAGCCGGGAGCGGATTGAAACGTGCCAACCCACAGACACGGAACAGCCCGAATGCGTTTCTCCCGGCCAAAAAGCCGGGAGCGGATTGAAACCCCAACGCCGATCTGACGTTGACGTTCACTGGCGGTTTCTCCCGGCCAAAAAGCCGGGAGCGGATTGAAACTTGCAACAGGGCGGGCAACTGAAAGACATGTTCGGGTTTCTCCCGGCCAAAAAGCCGGGAGCGGATTGAAACGACATTGACACACAGGCGATTGTGTCGGCTGAGATGTTTCTCCCGGCCAAAAAGCCGGGAGCGGATTGAAACGAAAGTGGGTAGTGAGAACGGAACGCTCACGGTCGTTTCTCCCGGCCAAAAAGCCGGGAGCGGATTGAAACAGATTGACCGGGCCTTGTACGTGGCTGTCTGCAAGTTTCTCCCGGCCAAAAAGCCGGGAGCGGATTGAAACTCGCACAGTGCGCGCTCTGCAGCGCGGCGTTTGACGTTTCTCCCGGCCAAAAAGCCGGGAGCGGATTGAAACTGCAAAAGCACGCTGGTGCGCAAAGCCAACGCGGGTTTCTCCCGGCCAAAAAGCCGGGAGCGGATTGAAACCTCCATCCGCACCAACATGCGCTGCATCGTTCCCGTTTCTCCCGGCCAAAAAGCCGGGAGCGGATTGAAACCCATGCATCCAGCTTCCCGCTGCGGTCCTTGGCCGTTTCTCCCGGCCAAAAAGCCGGGAGCGGATTGAAACTCAGCCACTCCGACCAGTGACTTGATGCGATCCTCGGTTTCTCCCGGCCAAAAAGCCGGGAGCGGATTGAAACATGCGGTGTTGACATCTTACCCGGAAACCAGGTACGTTTCTCCCGGCCAAAAAGCCGGGAGCGGATTGAAACAGCGTCACGACGGGCCAGCCGCGCCCTTGGAAGCGTTTCTCCCGGCCAAAAAGCCGGGAGCGGATTGAAACGCGCCGTAGGCAATCACGCTCATAGATCGCACGCCGGTTTCTCCCGGCCAAAAAGCCGGGAGCGGATTGAAACTCGACTACCGCAAATATGCCCAAACACCCAAGGGCGTTTCTCCCGGCCAAAAAGCCGGGAGCGGATTGAAACTCTGTGTTCTCCGCGAGAAGCACTTTCGCACTGGGTTTCTCCCGGCCAAAAAGCCGGGAGCGGATTGAAACGCTCATCGATCTCTTCGTCCCTGATGGCCGGGGCAGGTTTCTCCCGGCCAAAAAGCCGGGAGCGGATTGAAACAACGGCCACCGCGTGCATACGCGCCACGGCAAAACGTTTCTCCCGGCCAAAAAGCCGGGAGCGGATTGAAACAGACTCACCTCGTCAAGCCTCGCAGCGTCGTACCGTTTCTCCCGGCCAAAAAGCCGGGAGCGGATTGAAACGCTCTAAGCCTGCTCCTATCCGTGGCACGTGGGATGTTTCTCCCGGCCAAAAAGCCGGGAGCGGATTGAAACGTTAATGCCGGTAGTTTGAGCGTGACTTGCAGCGGCGTTTCTCCCGGCCAAAAAGCCGGGAGCGGATTGAAACATTTTGCGCCCGGCACGATCGAGCAGCTACCACGCGTTTCTCCCGGCCAAAAAGCCGGGAGCGGATTGAAACAGTGCCATGAGGGCCTGACGCAGCCCACCAAGGAGTTTCTCCCGGCCAAAAAGCCGGGAGCGGATTGAAACATCGAGCACGCGCGAGCCACGCTTGCCGGCCTGCGCGTTTCTCCCGGCCAAAAAGCCGGGAGCGGATTGAAACCACTTGACAACTAAGGGCTTGACGTCGGTCAGATTAGTTTCTCCCGGCCAAAAAGCCGGGAGCGGATTGAAACAACTCGGACGCAAGCTATCCGGTCAGGGGTTGCGGTTTCTCCCGGCCAAAAAGCCGGGAGCGGATTGAAACACATTTTCCAGCGAAACGCCCGTGCAGCGCTGGTTCGTTTCTCCCGGCCAAAAAGCCGGGAGCGGATTGAAACCACCGCCGCCGTGCCCAGCAAGGTAGGCGCATCCGCCGTTTCTCCCGGCCAAAAAGCCGGGAGCGGATTGAAACCAACTTGGCATGCAGGTGCGCCCGGTCGAACACGTTTCTCCCGGCCAAAAAGCCGGGAGCGGATTGAAACGGTGGCGGCAAAGCGCACGGTGCACACGCCGCGGGTTTCTCCCGGCCAAAAAGCCGGGAGCGGATTGAAACGAACGCTATGCGCACCAGCTGCGCCAGCTTGGGCGTTTCTCCCGGCCAAAAAGCCGGGAGCGGATTGAAACGTCTTGGGCGTCGCCGCTCTGTACCTCTGGTGTGGTTTCTCCCGGCCAAAAAGCCGGGAGCGGATTGAAACTCGTGGCCCCGCTTTGCGGGGCATGGCGATGCGTGGCGTTTCTCCCGGCCAAAAAGCCGGGAGCGGATTGAAACACAGAAGGGCAGTTTGACAAATGACTAAGATAGAGTTTCTCCCGGCCAAAAAGCCGGGAGCGGATTGAAACGTCCACCTCGTCCACGATGAGCGTGCGCACGCTGGGTTTCTCCCGGCCAAAAAACCGGGAGCGGATTGAAACATCAGCTAACCGAGGCACAGATAGAGCGCATCATCGGTTTCTCCCGGCCAAAAAGCCGGGAGCGGATTGAAACGCCTTTCTGCGCAGCATGACATCGTTGCGCGAAGCGTTTCTCCCGGCCAAAAAGCCGGGAGCGGATTGAAACGCTGTCCCCGGGCTGGTTTACTCCCTATGGCGGCGTTTCTCCCGGCCAAAAAGCCGGGAGCGGATTGAAACTGACGAGGTTAGGCATGAAATCAGCAACTTACAAGTTTCTCCCGGCCAAAAAGCCGGGAGCGGATTGAAACACTCAATACTCAAGGCAGCCCGAAAAGCACCATCCGGTTTCTCCCGGCCAAAAAGCCGGGAGCGGATTGAAACTTCCTGTTGACGAGTCGAAACATCATGATGTCCAGGTTTCTCCCGGCCAAAAAGCCGGGAGCGGATTGAAACGTGACAGGCTCAGAAAGCCAGCAACGAGAGTTGGAGTTTCTCCCGGCCAAAAAGCCGGGAGCGGATTGAAACTCGAAGTCCCAGCTGGTGGTGGTGCGCCTACTGGCGTTTCTCCCGGCCAAAAAGCCGGGAGCGGATTGAAACGTGACAGGCTCAGAAAGCCAGCAACGAGAGTTGGAGTTTCTCCCGGCCAAAAAGCCGGGAGCGGATTGAAACTCCTTGCCCATTAGATCAGCAAGGGGTCGTTGATCTGTTTCTCCCGGCCAAAAAGCCGGGAGCGGATTGAAACTCGAAGTCCCAGCTGGTGGTGGTGCGCCTACTGGCGTTTCTCCCGGCCAAAAAGCCGGGAGCGGATTGAAACAAAACTCCAGTTCAGGGGTGGCGTACTGCGCCACGTTTCTCCCGGCCAAAAAGCCGGGAGCGGATTGAAACCGTGCACTCAGCGCCGAAGTTGTACCGATTCTTGGTTTCTCCCGGCCAAAAAGCCGGGAGCGGATTGAAACATGCGCCTGCAAAGCGAGCTGCCCCTGAACTACGGTTTCTCCCGGCCAAAAAGCCGGGAGCGGATTGAAACATTTGCGCGCCTGTGAATGCGTCACGCTGGCCGCGTTTCTCCCGGCCAAAAAGCCGGGAGCGGATTGAAACCTTGGCAACACGCACCTTGCCGGGGCCTTCGGGCACGTTTCTCCCGGCCAAAAAGCCGGGAGCGGATTGAAACATGGCGTGCCCTTTGCGTTTGCAACGTGGCCAGCGGTTTCTCCCGGCCAAAAAGCCGGGAGCGGATTGAAACCTCGTTCATGGCTTTTTCAATGGCCTGCGTTGGGCGTTTCTCCCGGCCAAAAAGCCGGGAGCGGATTGAAACACATGCCCACCAACCTGCAGTTTGCCACCCGCGCGGCAGGTTTCTCCCGGCCAAAAAGCCGGGAGCGGACTGAAATCCTTTGCGCGGGCATGGCAGTCGTCACTTTGCACAAGCCCGCGCCCCCCTCTTCCAACGCCCCCAAAAACCACCCGCGACACTGCAGCATGCGGGCGGCGCATGCCCGGTGCGGGTGAAGTGCCGCTAAACTGTCAAGCAAACGTTTGTTTGGCTCGGCGCTCGGCAGCCTGCGTCGGATTCGATGATTTTGGCTGCAAAGCGCCGTGCAGCAAGCGTGAGCAGCTATGAATCAAGGGGTTTTCATGGAACTGGGTCTGCAAGGCAAGGTGGCCATCGTCACGGGGTCGGGGCGGGGGATTGGGGCGGAGACGGCGCGGGCGCTGGCTGAGGAAGGGGCGCGCGTGGTGATTACCGACATCGACGGCGCGGTCGCGGCCGAGACCTGCGTGGCGCTGCAGCGCGATGGGCTGCAGGCGATTGCGCTGGCCGCGGACGTGACGCGCAGCGCCGACGTGGAGCGGCTCGTGCAGGCGGCGCTCGAAGCCTTTGGCGGCGTGCACATCCTCGTGAACAACGCAGGCTTTGCGCGCGATGCGCGCATCGTCAAGCTCAGCGAGGCCGATTGGGACGCGGTGGTGGACACCATCCTCAAGGGGGCGTTTCTGTGCAGCAAGGCCGTGGTGCCGACCATGGCCGAGCAGCAGTGGGGGCGCATCATCAACATTTCTTCGCGCGCGCACCTGGGCAATCCAGGGCAGGCCAATTACTCGGCGGCCAAGGCGGGCATTCTGGGCTTCAGCAGTGCGCTGTCGCTGGAGCTCGGGCGCAACGGCATCACCGTGAACACCGTCGCGCCGGGCTTCATCGAGACCGACGGCGTGCGCAACTTGCCGCACTACGCCAAGATCAAGGAAAACGCCCTCGCGCGCACGCCCGTGGGCCGCGTGGGCCAGCCGCGCGACATCGCGAGCGCGGTGTGCTTTCTTGCGAGCGAGCTCGCGGGCTACGTGAGCGGCGCCACGCTGCACGTGACGGGCGGGCGCTACGGCTGACGGCGCACGGCTGCTGCGTGCCGCGGCTACGGGCACCGACCCTGCGCTGCGGCTTCTTGCGCCGGCTTTTCCCCTGTTCTCCTTGCCACCCTTCACGGAAGATGCACCATGGACTTCGGCTTTACCCCTGAACAAGACACGCTGCGCGACGCGGTGCGGCGCTTCATGCGCGAGCGTGTGGCGCCGCGCATCGACGAATGCGAAAAGAAGCGCGAATTTGCCTGGGATTTGCTGCCGCAGCTGCAGCAGTTCGGCTACCTGGGCGGGCTGCTGCCCGAGTCGGCGGGCGGCTTTGGGCTGCGTTACGTGGACTGGGCGATTTTGATGGAGGAGGCGGGCTACACCTGGCTGTCGCTGCGCGTGATGATGAATTCGCTCAACATCATCGCCTCGCTGCTGCACCGCCACGGCACGCCCGCGCAGCAGCAGCGCTTTTTGGCGCCGCTGCTCGCGGGCCAGCTGCGCCACTGGATGGCGATCACCGAGCCCAACCACGGCTCCAACGTGGCCGGCATCGAAACGCGCGCCGAAGACCGCGGCGACCATTACCTCGTCAACGGCGAAAAGCTCTGGATCACCAACGGCATCCACGGTGACTTTGGCGTGGTCGTGGCGCGCACCTACAGCGCGACCTGCGACGGCGGCATCAGCCTGTTCCTGATCGACCGCCAGGAGACGCAGTACCAGGCGCGCCGCGCCGACGTGATGTTCATCCGCGCCACGGGCACCTCGCAGCTCAGCTTTCAAGACGCCGTGGTGCCCAAGGCGAACCTGCTGGGCAAGGAGGGCGAGGGGCTCAAGTCCATCCTCACGGGGCTGAACTTCGGGCGCCTCAATGTGGCCATGGGCGCGGTGGGCGCGGCGCGCGCGGCGCTCGACTTGTCCATCGACTACGCCAAGCAGCGCAAGCAGTTCGGGCGCGTGATCGGCAGCTTTCAGCTCGTGCAAAAGCTCATCGTGGACATGATGGTGCGCTGCGAGGCGGCGCGCGCGCTCGGCTACCGCGCGGCCTGGTCGCTGGACCAGGGCGGGGCGGCGCGCACCGAATGCTCGATCGCCAAGCTCTACGCCGCCGAGGCCGCGCACGAGGTGGCCAACATGGCGCTGCAGGTGCACGGCGGCACGGGCTACAGCGAAGACTTGCCGATCGAGCGCATCTTCCGCGATACGCGCGGCGGGCTGATCCCCGAGGGCACGACCGAGATCCAGACCCTGATCATCGGCCGCGAGGTGCTGGGGATTTCCGCCTTCCATTGAAAGGCGCCATGGGCATGCGTCTACTTATCCCCTGGCGCTGCTGGGCGCCGCACTGCTCACGGCCCATTTTTTGCCAAAAAGGACTCCATGACCGGCACCTACATCCAAGAAAAACTCCGCCCCAACCACTGCTTCGGCTGTGGGCTCGACAACCCCTATGGCCTGCAAATCCACAGCTTTTGGGAGGGCGACGAGGTCGTCTGCCGCTGGACGCCCAAGCACTACATGACCGGCCCGCCCAACTTCCTCTATGGCGGCATCTCGGCGAGCCTGATCGACTGCCACTCGGTCAACGCCGCCGTCGCCTACGCCAACCGCCAGGCCGGGCATGAGGAAGCGTTCGACCCCGAGCTTTTCATGGTCACGGGCACGATGACGATCAAGTACCACAAGCCCGTGCCCATGCACGAGGTGGAGCTGCGCGCGCGCATCGCCAAGGTCGAAGGGCGCAAATACCTGGTGCACACCGACATCCTGAGCAACGGAGAGCGCTGCGTGAGCGGCGAGGTACTGGCGATACGCATTGCGCGCATGGGGTAAAAAAATGCGGCCGTTGTTGGGCGGCGTCGCGGAAAGTTTGATCAAGGTCAAGGTAGATGCGCCTGTGTGTGGCGGAGGCACAGCGGGAGTTTTGCCACGCAGTTACCTCTGGTTAAACTTGCGGCCATCGTGAAAAAGACATTGCCACGCACCTGGGCGTTGCTGGGCCTGAGCTTGCTCGTGGCCTGCGCGTCGTGGGCGCAGACTTCTGCCGCCGCCAAAGCGCCGCTCGTGATCGCCCATGTCGCGCCCACGAGCGGGCGTTTTGCGCTGCATGCCGAGGCGGATCGGCGCGGCGCCGAGATGGCGGTCGAGGAGTTCAACGCGCGTGGCGGCGTGCTCGGGCGCGAGGTGGTGCTGGTCGCGCGTGACCCCACGCTCGACAAGGCGCGCGCGGCGCAGGTGGCGCAGCAGCTCATCACCGAGGGCAAGGTGGGCTTTTTGCTCGGCGCCATCGATTCGGGCGTGGCCGCGAGCATGTCCGCGGTCTGCCAGCAGTACGGCGTGCTGTTCATCAACACCAATTCGTCCGCGCCGTCCGAAGCGGTCGAAAACGCGCACCGCAGCAAGTTCACGTTCGACGCCAACGGCGCCAATTTCAACCGCGCCCTGCTGCAGTACGCGCTGGCGCAGCGCCCGGGCAAGCGCGTCGTGCTGCTGACCGAAGATAACGACTGGGGCCGCAGCAACGCCGCCGCCTCGCGCGCCATCGTGGCCGAGTATGGCGGCAGTGTGGTGGGTGAAGTCATGGTGCCGGTGGCGCTGCCCGACCCGGCGGGCGCGCTGCGGCAGGTCGCGGCCATGGCTGCTGAGGTGGTGGCGGTGAACGTGAGCGGCAGCAACCAGATCCGCCTGTTCGCGCACATCGACCCCGCAGTGTTCGAGGCGCAGTCCTGGGTCGTCGGCGAGGTCGATTGGGAGGAACTCTACCCCGCGCCCGGCACGCCGCGCCCGCTCTACGGCACCACCTGGGCCTGGAACCTCGACACGCCGGGCACGGCGCAATTCGTGGCGCGCTACCGCGAACGCTATCGCCACACCCAGCGGCTGCCCTATCCCGGCGACGTGACCCACGCCGCCTACCTGGCCACCAAGGCGCTGCTTACGGCCATCGAACGCACCGGCAGCACTGACAACCATGCACTGATCCGTGCGCTTGAGGGCATGCGCTGGAGCGCGCGCGAGCGCATGCAGCACGACGACGCCTACATGGACCCGCAGAGCCACCACCTGCAGCAGACCATCTACATCGCCACCTGGAAGCCGCGCCCCGACCGGCCCGAGTTGAGCCAGGTGATCCTCGGCCACCTGCCGCCCGCGCAGGTGCGTTACGCGCCCGAAGGCGGGGCGCGGCTCGAACCCCTGGCTGGCATGCCGCACTATGCGCCTTGAACAGCAAATCGCACCATGAAAAAAATTCGCCTTGGCCTGATCGGTCGCATCGCGCTCGTGGTAGTGGCGATCGAAGTGCTGGCCTTCGGTGCGCTCGGCTGGTTCTATATCGACCGCTTCAGCCACTCGATTGCCGAGCGCACCTATACGCGCCTACACCAGATCGGGCACATGATCGCGGCCGAAGAGCTGTCCATCAGTTCCGTCCCAAGGGCTTCGATCATGTCTGACCTGGTGGGTCTGCCGTATCTCGAAGGTATGGTGATCGGCGGCAATGGCCGCGTCATCGTGGCGAGCAACCCGGCGCAGCTCGGGCGCCTGGCCGTGCAGTTGCCGGGCTTCGAGGCTGCGTGGCTGGCGCCGGATGCGCCCGAGGATCGCTTCGTCACGCATGGCGATGCGCTCACCTTTGTGCTGCGTCCGCGCAGCGCCGCCGATACCGCGCCCATCTACACCACGGTGCTCACGGTGAGCACCGCGCCGCTCGCGGCCACGCAACGCGCCATCGCCTGGGGCGGGCTGGTGGGCTCGCTGATGTTCATCGTGCTCACCTCCGCAGGCATCGTGCTGTTTGCGCAGCGGCTGATCACGCGGCGCGTTGCGCTGTCGCTGCAGGTGCTGGAGCGCGTCGAGCAGGGCGAGCTCGATGCGCGCATACCCGTCACGGCCGAGGACGAGCTCGGGCTGCTGCAGCGCGGCGTGAACGCGATGACGGACCAGCTCGCCCGCCTGCTCGTGCAGCAGCAGCGGCATGCCGAAGCGCTGCGCGCGCAGAAAGAACTGCTCGCTTCCGTGATCGACAACGCGCCGATCCGCGTGTTCTGGAAAGACCGCGACTCGCGCATCATGGGTTGCAACCCCCGGTTCGCGCACGATGCCGGCGCGTCCGCGCCCGAGGAGCTGGTGGGCAAGACCGATGATGAGATGCCCTGGCGCGCCCAGGCCGACGCCTACCGTGCCGACGATCAGCGGGTCATGATCAGCGGCCAGCCCAAGCTCGACTACGAAGAACCACAGACCACGCCCGAGGGCCGCACCATCTGGCTCAGCACCTCCAAGGTGCCGCTGCGCGACGCTGCAGGCCAGGTCTCGGGCGTGCTGGGCATTTACGCCGACATCACCGAGCGCAAGCAGGCACAGGAGCAGGTCCACCGGCTCGCCTATTTCGACGCCCTGACGGGCCTGCCCAACCGCACGCAGCTGCTCGAGCGCCTGCGCCAGACCATGGCGTGCTGCAGCGGCAGCGCCTGCGACAGCGGCTTTTGCGGCGCGCTGCTGTTCATCGACCTCGACGACTTCAAGGCCATCAACGAAACCGCCGGGCACGACATGGGCGACATGCTGCTGCAGCACGCGGCGCAGCGCCTGCGCGCCGCCGTGCGTCCCGAGGACGTGGTGGCGCGCGGAGGCGGCGATGAATTCATGGTGCTGTTGCCCCTGCAGGCCGCGAGCCAAGCGGCGGTCGTGCAGCTCGTCGAAACCGTGGGTGCGCACATGCTCGAAGCCCTGGGCCAGAACTACCGCCTCGACGGCATGGTCTTTCGCTGCACCGCGAGCATAGGCGCCACGCTGCTGCATGGGCGCGGCACGTCGGTCGAAGAGCTGCTCAAGCAGGCCGACGTGGCCCTGTACCAGGCCAAGGACGCCGGGCGCAATGCGCTGCGTTTTTTCGACGCCGAGATGGCCAGCGCCGTGCGCGCGCGTGTGGCGCTCGAAAAAGACCTGCGCGATGCCCTGCCGCAGGGCCAGCTCTTGCTGCACTACCAGCTGCAGGTCGATGGCGCCGGGCGCGCCACGGGCGCCGAGGTGCTGCTGCGCTGGCAGCACCCGCAGCGCGGCATGGTCTCGCCCGCCGCCTTCATCCCGCTGGCCGAAACAACGGGCCTGATCCTGCCCATAGGCCAGTGGGTGCTGCGCGCTGCCTGCACGCAACTCGCCGCGTGGGCCGGACGGCCCGAAACGGCACAGCTCAAGCTCGCGGTCAACCTCAGCGCGCAGCAGCTGCGCCAGGCAGACTTTGTCGCGCAGGTGCTGCAGGTGCTCGATGAAACGGGGGCGAATCCGCAGCGCCTCAAGCTCGAGCTCACCGAGAGCATGCTGGTGACCAACGTCGAGGACGCGATCGAAAAAATGCAGGCCCTCAAGGCGCGCGGCGTGCGCTTTGCACTCGACGACTTCGGCACCGGTTATTCCTCGCTCGCCTACCTGCGGCGCCTGCCGCTGGATCAGCTCAAGATCGACCAATCCTTCGTGCACGACGTGCTCAGCGACCCCAGCGCCGCCGCGCTCGCGCAGTCCATCGTCGCCCTGGCGCAGACCATGGGCCTGGGCGTGATCGCCGAGGGCGTGGAGACCGCAGAGCAGCGCGAGTTTCTGGCCCGCGTGGGCTGCCACGCCTACCAGGGCTACCACTTCGGCCGCCCCGTGCCGCTGGCGGAGTTCGAGGCGCAAACACGGGCGCTGCGTGCGGTGGGCTGAGAAACACGCGCCGCTTCGCAATCTGTCCCCTCATGAACCAAAACCTTGCCCTGCTGGCGCTGTGCCAGGGTCTTTTTCTGACCAACAACGTCGTCTTCATCGCCATCAACGGGCTCGTGGGGCTGCAGCTTGCGCCGCAGGGCTGGATGGCCACGCTGCCGGTGATGGGCTACGTGGTCGGCGGCGCGCTTTCGACCGCGCTGGTGGCACGCAGCCAGGCGTTGTGGGGGCGCAAGGTTTCGTTCCAGGCCGGGCTGCTGGTGGCGCTGCTGTCGGCGCTGCTGTGCGCCTGGGCGGCGGTGGGCCGGCATTTCTGGCTGCTGTGCGCGGCCACCGTGGTGGCGGGGTACTACAACGCCAATGCGCAGCTGTACCGCTTTGCCGCGGTGGAGCTGGCGCCGCCGCACGCGCGCGAGCGTGCCGTCTCGCTCGTGCTCGCGGGCGGCCTGATCGGCGCCGTGGCCGGGCCCTACCTGGCGCGCGTCACGCGCACGCTGTTTGCCGTGCCGTTTGCGGGCGCGTACCTGGCGCTGGTCGGCGTGGCGCTGCTGTCCATGGCCTGCATGGCGGGCATACGCTTTCCTGCGGCTGCACAGACCAGTTTGTTGCCGCTGCTCATTTGGCGCGCGCCTTGTGCGCCTCAACGTAGGAGCGCAAAACAGCATTCATGCGCGACTGATACCGTTTGCCGGTGTGCTTGAAGAACTCCAACACTTCGGCATCAATGCGCAACGTAATTTGCTTCTTGGTGTGGGGCAACTGATCTGCCGCTTTCATCCAGACGGCGTCAGCTAGGCCAGGTGCGTCGGTGTAGTCGATCTGCTCATCCGGCATCGAGGCCACGGCATCCAGTCTGGCCTTCTGCTCGGCGCTCAAGACGGGCGGCTTTTTCAGGTCAAGAGTTCGCTTCACGATACTGCTTTCTTTCGTCGGCATTGGCTTTCCTCGCAGAGATAAGGCGGATGCTGTCCTCGTGTCGAACCGTGTAGACCACATACAGGACAGCGGAGTAAGCAAGGCCAATCGTGGCCCAGCGATCCTCCCCGTAGTCCTCGCGTCCGTCGTAGGCTTCAACCCGCCCGGTGTCGTAAAAAACAAGCTCGGCATCCTCGAAGGAAACGCCGTGTTTTTTCAGATTTCGTGCCGCTTTGTCGGCATCCCATTCAAGTTTCATCGCGGCTTTATTGTAGTTTCGTTGTGTAGTTACGGAAAGCCTCGGCGACCCATGCCGTGCGAGTTGCCGCGCTTGATCTTGTGCGCCGGGCTCGTGGCGCTGCTGGGCCTGCTTTGGCTGGGCACGCGCCCGCGGATGCTTGCGAAACAGTAGCTGCTTGTGCTTGCTTTATCTTGGTAAATGGCCATTTTTGCTGCTACCAAGCGATAGGCACCTTCGCTGCATTGCCCATGCGCCGCAGCCACCCGAGCCCCTGCGAGGTGTCACCCGCGGGGCGGTATTCGCAGCCTATCCAGCCGTCCCAGCCTAGTGTAGTGTTTGATGCTTGATGCGACAAATAAAACCGATGGTTTTTTGGTCTGGGCAAGGCGCAAACCGCAGCGATACCGGGTGGTATCGCGAGGATTTGCAACGCGGCCCGGGCCGAAAAGACGCGGTTTTATGTCGCAGATAGCGTCGAACACTACACTAGCAGCCTGTCGGACTTTGGAATCGTCGGCTGCGAATGCGCCGCAGCGGCCCATTTTTCACCGTCTTCTTGCCCCATAGCAACAGCACGAGCTGCAAGTCATGTGCCGCCAGCTGCGCGGCCAGCGCGCTCGCCTCGAAGGCGTAGGGAAACTGGCACTCCACCGCCGTGAAGCCGTCGCGCGCGGCGGCGGCAAAGCGCTCGAGAAAGGGCAGCTCGGCGTACATCAGGCTCAGATTGGCGGCAAAGCGGGGCATGGGGCAGGCCTCGTGATCGGGGAAAACCAGGGGAATGGGCACGCGCAGGGGCGTTGGCCCATGGGCTTGACTATGATCGTTGCACCGACCCGCACCAGCCACCCACCGGAGCCAAGCCATGATAGACCTCTACACCGCCGGCACGCCCAACGGCCACAAGGCATCGATCGCGCTCGAAGAGCTCGGCCTGCCCTACGAGCTCAAGGTGCTCGACCTGGCCAAGAACGAGCAGAAGTCGCCCGCATTCCTCGCCATCAACCCCAACGGCCGCATCCCCGCGATCGTCGATCACGACGAGGACGACTTTGCCGTGTTCGAGTCCGGCGCGATCCTGATCTACCTCGCCGAAAAAACCGGCCGCCTCATGCCCACCGACCGCAAGGGTCGCTCGCGCGTGATCCAGTGGCTGATGTTCCAGATGGGCGGCGTGGGCCCCATGATGGGCCAGGCCAACGTGTTCTACCGCTACTTCCCGGAAAAAATCCAGCCCGCGATCGACCGCTTCCAGGGCGAGTGCAAGCGCCTGTTTCGCGTGCTCGACGGCCACCTCAAAGACCACGAATACCTCGCGGGCGACTACTCGATCGCTGACATCGCCAACTGGGCCTGGGTGCGCACGCACCGCTGGTCGGGCATTGAAATCGACGACCTGCCGCACCTCAAGCGCTGGCGCGACGCCATCCGCGCGCGCCCCGCGGTGCAGCGCGGCATAGAGCGGCCTGTATCCAAAATCGACCTCACGCGCGACGGCGACGAAAAAGCCGCGCAGTTCTCGCAAGAGGCACGCGGCATGGTCGAAATGGGCCAGTCCAAAGACGCCGCGCCACCGGCACACTGAAGATATTCATTCACATCAAAGGAGACGACGATGCTGCTCTATACCTCCGGGCGTGCCCCGAACCCGCGCCGCGTGCTCATGTTTCTGGCCGAAAAAGGCATCCACGACATTGCGCTCCAGGAAGTCGACCTCAACGCGCAAGAGCACAAGGCCGAGGCCTTTCGTGCCAAGAGCCCGCTGGCCAAGGTGCCCGCGCTCGAACTCGACGATGGCCGCGTGCTGACCGAGACGCGCGCCATCTGCACCTACCTCGAAGGCCTGCACCCCGAGCCCAACCTCATGGGGCACGACTTCGAGGAGCGTGCCTTCATCGAAATGGCCGACCGCCGCGCCGAGTGGTATTTGCTCGCCAACATCGCCAACTGCGTGCGCCACACGCACCCCGGCCTTGCGCCGCTCGAGCAGCCGCAGTTTCCCGACTTCGGCCACGCGCAGGCGCGCAAGGTGCGCGAGGTGGCCGGCTGGTTCGACGAAGTGCTCGCGCGCCAGCCCTGGATTGCGGGCGCGCGCTTCACGATCGCCGACATCACGGCCTTTTGCGCGATCGAATTCGCCAAGCTCATGAAGTTCAAGCCCGCCGAAGAAGGCTTTGCCGCGCTGCAGGCCTGGCGCGACCGCGTCGCCGAGCGCCCGAGCGTGCGCGCGTAAGCGCTCTATGGGCTGGCGGCGACGAGGTAAGTCGCCGCTGAAGAAGCGCCGGGACGGAGCTTCCGTGAGCCTAGTGTAGTGTCCCGCTACATTGTCGCCGCGGCAGTCCTCGGCCGCACGAGGGGCTCGTGCAGCGTTGCCTTCAGCGTTGCCTTACTTGATCCACAAGCGCAGCGCATCCCAGGCGCGGCCCAGGAAGCCGGCCTGCTCCACGCCCTCGAGCGCCACGAGCGGCACTTCGTTGAGCGGCTGCGTATCGAGCACGATTTTGAGCGTGCCCACCTGCTGGCCCTTGGCGATGGGCGCCACGAGCGGGTCTGGGCGCACGATCTGGGTGCCGATCTTGCCTGCGCTGCCCGCAGGCACGGCGACGATGAGGGGCTCGGGGCGGCCGAGCTTCACGTTGCTCTGCTTGCCCTTCCAGACGGGCGGCGTGACCACGGGCTGGCCGGCGTCGAACAGCTTGACGGCGTCGAACGCGGTATAGCCCCAGTTGAGCAGCTTCTGGCTCTCGTTGGCGCGCGCGTTTTCGCTCGCGGCGCCGAGCATCACCGACAGCAGGCGGCGCTGGCCGACCTTGGGCACCTCGCGGTGCGCCGTGGCGACGAGGCAGTAGCCCGCGGCCTCGGTGTGGCCGGTCTTCAGGCCATCGACCGTGGGGTCGCGAAACAGCAGCAGGTTGCGGTTGTTGCCGTTCGAGGCGGGCGTGCCGGGGTAGGTGTAGTGCTTGGTCGCATAGTAGTGCATGTACTGCGGAAAGTCGTGCATCAGCCGCGTCGCGAGGATGCCGAGGTCGCGCGCCGTGGTGGTGTGGCCGGGCTCGGTCAGGCCCTCGGGGTTTTTGTAGCTGGTGTTCTTCATGCCCAGCGCCTTGGCCTGCTCGTTCATGAGGCGCACGAAGTTTTCCACCGTGCCGCCCACGCCTTCGGCGAGCGCCACGGTGGCGTCGTTGCCCGACTGGATGATCATGCCGCGCAGCAGGTCATCGACGGGCACCTGCATCTTCGGGTCTATGAACATGCGTGAGCCGGGCATCTTCCAGGCGCGCTCGCTCACGGGGAGCTTTTGCTGCAGGTCGATCTTTTTGGCGCGCAGCGCGTCGAACACGAGGTAGGCCGTCATCAGCTTGGTCAGCGAGGCGGGCTCCACAGGCATGTCGATGTTCTTGCCCGCGAGCATTTGCTGCGCCGTCACGTCGAGCAGCAGATAGGCGCGCGCAGCGATTTCGGGTGGTTGCGGGGTCTGCGCCGGTGCGAGCAGCGTCGTGCCGGCCAAGCCCAGGGCGAGGGCGAAATTGCGGAAAGTGGCAAAAAGGCGTTGCATGAGAAAACCAATCCAGAAAAAGGAAGGAGGTGTCGCAAGGGCGCGCAGTGCGAGCGCCGCGAGCAGTCGTCAGGCGTCGTCCGCCGTCGCGTGCAGGTGGCGCTGCACCAGGCTTTTGAGCAGCGGCAGCTGGCCGTGGAAAAAATGCCCGCCACCCGGGATCACCGTCACGGGCAGCGCCTGCGGGCGCGCCCAGTCGAGCACGCTGGCCAGCGGCACCACGTCGTCTTGCTCGCCGTGCAGCACCAGGGTGCGCAGCTGCGCCTCGGGCGGCACGGGCGCGACGGCAAAGCGCGTGGTCGCCGTGCCCACGAGCACTACGTGCGCGATGCGCCGCTCGGGCCACAGCGCCGCGAGCGCGTGGCTCGTGACGAAGGCACCGAACGAGAACCCGGCCAGTGCGAGCGGCTGCGTCAGCAAGCCATCCTGCGCGGGCGGCGCCAGCTGCTGCACCACGGCCAGCAGGTCCTGCAGCTCGCCGCGCCCCTCGTCGTGCGTGCCGCTGCTCGCGCCCACGCCACGGAAGTTGAAGCGCAGCGCCGTCCAGCCCGCCTGCACGAAGGCGCGCGCCAGCGTCTGCACCACTTTGTTGTCCATGGTGCCGCCGAACAGCGGGTGCGGGTGCGCGATCACGGCCACGCCGCGCGGCGCGGCAGCGGCGGGCACGTCACGCGCCACTTCAATCGTGCCTGCGGGGCCTGGCAGCAGCAGGCGTTCGGTGTGGGCGTTCATCGGTAACACTTACTTTTTGATAGCTGCTAGCGCTTGACAGATAAGCGATAGATGCCAAAAAAGCTTGAAAGTTCCTTAATGCCCCACATCGGGCGGCAGCAGCAGGCGCTCGACCACGCGGCCGTTTTGCAGGTGTGAATGGAAAATTTCCTCGATGTCGCTCGCGTCCACATAGGTGTACCAGACACCCTCGGGATACACCACGGCCACGGGCGCGCCCGCGCAGCGGTCCAGGCAGCCGGCCTTGTTCACGCGCACCATGCCGGGGCCGGACAGACCGCCTTCCTTGACCAACACCTTGCAGCGTTCGAAAGCTGCCTGCGCGCCATGCTGGCCGCAACAGGCCTCGCCGTTCGGGCGTTCGTTGAGGCAAAAGAAGATGTGGCGCTGGTAGTACGAAGCTGCGGGTGCAGCGCCTGGTGTTGGGGTTTTGGTGTCGCTCATGGGCGGCAATCGTACCGCGCTCCGCTGGTCACGGCAGCCCCGGCCCGGCGGCGAAGCCGACGGGGTTTACAAATCTTTACCCCATGGAAAGGAACTCCGCATCGGCAGCGAGCCTCTACTGCCTACAATAGCGACTTGGTTTGTTGGTTGCTTGCGGTTGTTTTTGTCGTTGCGAAGCCTTTCGGTGCCGGGTGTGCCGAATGAACCTCCCGGGGTGTCCTCCTCCCTCCCTCTCTTGTTTGCTCTGGGACGCTTCGCAACGTTTTTGTTTTTTCAGCGCACAAAAGCACGAGCAAAAGCACAAGCGCCCAGCGGCCCCTGCGCCATCCGGCAGCTGGACGCTGTTTTTGTGTGTGCGGCTTGTGCGGGGGGCGCAGCCTCTCAGGCTGCGGGCGGGCGGGTGTCGGCGAAGCTCGGGCGCTGCATGAGCTTGTCGAGCAGCTTGCCCAGGTTCGGGTACTGCGCGCGCCAGGCGATTTGCGGAAAGCGGAACTCCAGCCAGCCGAGCGCCACGCCCACCGCGATGTCCGACAGGCTCAGGTGGATGCCGCTGCAGTAGGGCTTGTCGCCCAGCCCCAGGCTCATGGCCTTGAGCGCCTGCTGCGTCTTGCCAAGCTGACGGTCTATCCAGGCCTGGCTGCGCTCGCCGTCCTTGCGGCCCGGCCAGGTGGCCTCGAGCCGCGCCAGGATGGCGGCGTCGAGCAGACCATCGGCCAGCGCCTCCCAGGTCTTCACTTCAGCGCGTTCACGCCCTTGCGGCGGAATCAGCTTGCCCACGGGCGAGAGCGTGTCGAGGTATTCGACGATCACGCGCGAATCGAACACGGCCTCGCCGCCTTCGAGCACCAGGCAGGGCACCTTGCCCAAGGGGTTGGCACTGACGATGGTGGTGTCCTGCGCCCAGACGTCATCGAGCACGAACTGGTAGTCGAGCTTTTTTTCGGCCAGGACGACGCGCACTTTGCGCACGTAGGGGCTGGTGAGCGTGCCTATCAGTTTCATGGTTTTGCTTCCGGTACGCTGGGGGGATTCGTGGGCCATTTGCAACCGATTCTATCGAGAGCAGTCTGAGGGCGAAGCGCGGGCGCACCGCGCGTAGTTGCTGTGCCGCCCTACGACCTACAATCGCGCGCCATGAGCCTCTCCACCCTCACCGCCCTGTCGCCGCTGGACGGCCGCTACGCCGCCAAACTCGCTGCCCTGCGCCCCATCATGAGCGAGCATGGTTACATGCAGCGCCGCGTGCAGGTCGAGGTGGCGTGGTTCATCGCGCTGTCGGACGCCGGCTTTGCCGAATTCAAGCCGCTGAGCCCGGGGGCGCGCACCTATCTGCTGGGCCTGGTGAAACACTTCTCCGAGGCCGACTCGCGCGCCATCAAGGACATCGAAAAAACCACCAACCACGACGTGAAGGCGGTTGAATACTGGATCAAGTCCAAGTTCGAGGCGCGGCCCGAGCTCGAGAAAGTGGCCGAGTTCGTGCACTTTGCCTGCACCAGCGAAGACATCAACAACACCAGCCATGCGCTGCAGCTGCGCGCCGGGCGCGATCAGGTCATCCTGCCGGGGCTGGACCGCGTCGTGCTCAAGCTGCGCGAGCTGGCGCACCAGCATGCCGCCGTGCCCATGCTCAGCCGCACGCACGGCCAGACCGCGAGCCCGACCACGGTGGGCAAGGAAATGGCCAACGTGGTGGTGCGCCTGCAGGCGGCCTGCGCGGCCATCGCCAACGTGAAGATTCTGGGCAAGATGAACGGCGCCGTGGGCAACTACAACGCCCACCTCTCGGCCTGGCCCGACTTCGACTGGGAGGCGTTCAGCCGCAAAGTGGTTGAAACCCCCGAGCCGCTGGGCCTGGGCCTGCACTTCCAGCCCTACAGCACGCAGATCGAGTCGCACGACTACATGGCCGAGCTGTTCGACGCCGTGGCGCGCGCCAACACCATCCTCATCGATCTGGCGCGCGACATCTGGGGTTACGTGAGCCTGGGCTATTTCAAGCAGCGCCTGAAGGCGGGCGAGATCGGCTCTAGCACCATGCCACACAAGGTCAACCCGATCGACTTCGAAAACGCCGAGGGCAATCTGGGACTGGCCAATGCGCTGCTGCACCACCTGAGCGAAAAGCTGCCCATCAGCCGCTGGCAGCGCGACCTGACCGACAGCACCGTGCTGCGCAACCTCGGTGTCGCTTTTGGCTACGCGGCGCTGGCCTACCAGTCGCTGCTCACGGGCCTGGAAAAACTGGAGCTCAACGAGGAGGCCCTGGCGCGCGACCTCGACGCCGCCTGGGAGGTGCTGGCCGAGCCCATACAGACCGTGCTGCGTCGCTTCGGTGTGCAGGGCGCCTACGAAAAGCTCAAGGAAGTCACGCGCGGCAAGACCGTGACGCCCGCAGCGATGCAGGAGCTGATCCGCAGCCTGGCCATCCCCGAGGCCGAAAAGAGCCGCCTGCTCGCCATGACGCCCGCCAGCTACATCGGCAAGGCCGCAGAGCTAGCGCGGCGCGTTTGAGATTTCGGCACGAAATTGCCTTTTTTCGCAGTCCCAGAGAGCGTGAGAAGCTACTGATGTAGTAGCATTCTGGCTGTCTGAAAAAGCCACCACTGCGCCGGGGGCAGGATCAGCGTATGCCTCCGACATAGCGTGGCGCCTCGGGTGGCGCAGGCGGCGGCGCCGGAGCTGGAACCTGCGGTAACGCGGCGCCCGCGCCCATGGCGCCCATGGCGCGCTCGAGCTTGTCAGCCCACTCGGACAGTTCGGGCGTCTGGTCTTCGGCGGCGCGCTGGCGTGCAAAACGCACGATTTCGCGCGCATAGTCGGCATTGCAGGCCATCCATTCGGTGTCCGTCACGCGCCCCGTCTTGCGCCGCAGCAGCACATGCAGGTGCGCCGCGATAGCCAGTTTCTCGCTCTCCAGCATGCTTCGACTCCTTGCGTTCTTTTCGCCACCCACTTGCGCCATCAATGACCCAGCCGCTCTCGCTGCTGGGCGATATCCAGCCCGGTCAACTCGCTTTGCGCATCTACGCGCAAGCCGACCACCAGGCGTGTGATCCACAAGCACAGCGCGGTGCCGACCAGGCCGTACACCAGCACTGCCGCCACGCCCAGGGCCTGCGTGAGCACGTCGCCCCGCGCCCCGGAGACCACCGGGTCGGCAAACACGCCCGTCAACAAAGAGCCGACGACGCCGCCCACGCCATGCACGCCGAACACGTCCAGCGAATCGTCCGCGCCCAGCAAGCGCTTGAGCCCCGTGGCGCCCCAATAGCAGGCCACTCCCGCGATCAGCCCGATCAGCAGCGCCGAGCGCAAGGTGACGAAGCCGGCGGCAGGCGTGACCGCCACCAGCCCGGCCACCAGCCCCGAGCACAGGCCCAGCAGTGAGGGGCGTCCGCGCGCTATCCATTCGGCAAGCATCCAGGCCAGTGCGCCCGCCGCGGCCGCGAGGTGCGTCACGGCCATGGCCAGCCCGGCGCGCCCATCGGCGGCGACGGCCGAGCCGGCATTGAAGCCGAACCAGCCCACCCACAGCAGGCCCGCGCCCACCATGGTGAAACCCAGGTTGTACGGCTCGAACGGCTCGCGGCCGTAGCCCTGGCGCGGCCCCAGGATCCAGGCGCAGACCAGGCCCGCCACCCCGGCGTTCACGTGCACCACCGTGCCGCCGGCAAAATCCAGCGCTCCAAGCCGCGCCAGCCAGCCGCCAGGCTCCCACACCCAGTGCGCCACGGGCACGTAAACGCACAGCGACCACAGGCCCACGAACCACAACAGGGCGGAAAAGCGCATGCGCTCGACCAGGGCGCCCACGATCAGGGCCGCGGTGATGAGGGCAAAAGTCAGCTGGAACATGGCATAGACCGACTCGGGAATGTGCGGCGCAATGTGGCTCACTGCGACCAGACCTGCGGCCTGCTGCAGGTCCAGCCCGGCAAAACCCAGGCGCTGCCCGCCGCCGAACCATGGGCTGCCCGGCGTGAAGGCCCACGAATAGCCCGCAGCAAACCACAACACACTCACCAGCGCGGCAATCGCCACCACGCTGGCCATGGTGTTGAGCACGTTCTTCTGGCGCACCATGCCGGCGTAAAACAGCGCGATGCCGGGCAAGGTCATCAGCAGCACCAGGGCCGTGGCGGTGATCATCCAGGCCGTGTCCCCCGCGCTGATGCTGCTTTGCGCCACGAGCGCAGGCGCCGTCAGCGCAGAGGACGCAGCGGGTGCGGCCGCTGCCAGCACCGGCGCAGTGCCGTTGCCCGGCAAAGTCTGGGCCAGGGCCGCGGTACCAAGCCCGAAGAACCCCGGCACTGTGATTCCAAGCCATCGAAGCAAGGCTGCGCGCATCATGAACGCCTTTCTGTAAAGAGTGGTAACCAGGCACCCCTTGCACAAGACGTGCCAACGGGCCCCGCGGCCTGGAGTGCGGTGCTGCAGGCGCGCGGGGTTGCGGTGAACGGCAGGGGCGGGAAATCCCCAATGCACCAATGCAGTGAATGCGCTTACATTCCCCCTCACTCGAAAGCGCGGTCTGCGCCAGACGAGGGAGCCGAGGAGACACCCACAAGCACAAAATCCTTTCAAAGCGCCCCCATGAGGTGCACTTTTTTCAGCGTCGGTGATCCCGGCGCTTTTTTTTGCCAAAAATGCGGATAGCCAAGGTGTATCGTTCACCTTTAGCTCTTTATTCAGTAGCGTTTTGAGGCGGCGACAATACCCGCATGGAATGGATTGCGATGGCGCTCGCCGCCTTGCTCGCGGGTTTTGTCGATGCCATCGTTGGTGGCGGTGGGCTGGTGATGCTGCCAGCCCTGTTTGCGGCCTTTGCGCAAGCGCCCGCAGCGACCTTGCTGGGCACGAACAAGGCCACCTCGGTGTGGGGCACGGCCATGGCCACCTGGAATTACAGCCGGCGCGTGCCGCTGCGCTGGAGCGCCATGGCGCCGGCCGCGGTGGCGGCGTTTCTTGCGGCGTGGGCCGGAGCCTGGGCCGTCACCTTGGTGCCTGGAGATACGCTGCGCCGGCTGCTGCCCTTGGTGTTGCTCGCCGTGCTGCTCTATACGCTCTCTAAAAAAGAGCTTGGCAGGCAGCATGCACCTAGGTTTTCCGGCAACAAAGAGGCCATTTGTGCGAGCCTGATCGGCGCGGGCATAGGCTTTTACGATGGTTTTTTCGGGCCGGGGACGGGCAGTTTTTTCATCTTTTTGCTCGTGCGTGTGCTGGGCTATGACTTTCTCAACGCCTCGGTGTCGGCCAAGCTGCTCAACTTTGCGAGCAATGTTGCCGCGATCCTGCTGTTTGCCGGCAAAGGCCACGTGTGGTGGCCACTCGCGCTCACGCTGGGGGCGGCCAACGTGCTGGGCAGCTTGCTTGGCACCCATCTTGCGTTGCGACACGGAGCCGGCTTCGTGCGCGGCGTTTTCATCGCGGTGGTAGGTGTGTTGATTTGCAAGACGGGCTGGGATGCTTTCCTGCGCTGAAGCTCGGGCTTGCAGCCCGACCGCCGTGATTGCCGCGATTGCTACGATTTTTTGACATTCGCCGCGCCTCGAAGCTATAGTTTCGCCGCTCCCAAGGAGCGCGATCCGTCCGTGACCACCCTCGCAGAGTTCCTATGAAACGCTTTCGCATTCTTGCCGCCGCATTGCTGGCACTGTGCGCCCTCGGTGCGGCCCAGGCGCGCTCGCTCGACACCGTGCGCAAAGACGGGCGGATCGTCGTCGCCACCGAGGGCCAGTTCGCCCCCTTCAATTACTTCAAGGGCAGCACCCTGACAGGCTTCGAGGTCGAACTCGCCGAACTCGTCACCCAGCGCATGGGGCTCAAGACCGATTGGAAGACGGTGGGCTTCGATGCCCTGCTCACCGGGCTGCAGCAAGACCGCTGGGATCTGGTGATCGCCTCGCACGGCGTGACGCCCGAGCGCGCCAAAGCCGTCACGTTCACCGCGCCGCATTACTGCTCGGGCGGCATCGTGGTGTCGCTCGATCCGGCGATCCGCAGCGCCAAGGACCTGGCGGGCAAGGTGGTCGCCGTGCAGACGGGCACGAGCTACCTCGAGAGCGTGCAAAAAATCCCCGGCATCCAGCAGATGAAGAACTTCCCCACCGACGTCGATGCCCGCAGCGCACTGCTCTCACACCGCGTCGATGCCTGGGTCACCGACCGTTTCGTCGCCAAGGAGATGATCGCGAAGGCTCCAAACGCAGGCATGAAGCTCGGCGACATGGTGTTCGTCGAGCGTATCGCCGCGGCCGTCGCCAAGGGCAACCAGGCGCTCGCCGACGCCTGGTCCAAGGCGCTCGCGCAAACCATGGCCGACGGCAGCTACACCGCCCTGTCGCAAAAATACTTCGGCGAAGACGTGCGCTGCCACTGAGTCTGCGATCGCTGCCGCCTTCGCTTTACGACCTGCATGTTGACCGCCCTTTGGCCTGCGCACTGGAGCCGCTCGCAGCGCAGCAACGCCACGCTGGTGGCGGCCGTCATTCTCATGGTGTTGGTACTGGCCCTGCTGGGGCAATTGCTGGCTTTGCTGCCCGAGCCGATCGGCCCGAACGCGCAGGCTTTTTCTGATGGCGCGCGCACCACGCTGTGGCTCACCTTGCTCAGCGGCACGCTGGGGCTGGTGCTGGGCGTGGGCGCAGCGCTTGCCCGCACGGCACGCTGGGCCGCACTGCGCCGCGTGGCGGGGTTTTATATCTGGGTCATGCGCGGCACGCCCTTGCTGGTGCAGATTCTGTTCGTTTACTTTGCGCTGCCGGCCTTGATCCCGGGGCTCAACCTGCCGGAATTTGCGGCTGCGGTGTTGGCCCTGGGGCTCAACGTGGGCGCGTACAACGCCGAGGCCTTGCGCGCCGGGCTGCTGGCCGTGCCGCGCGGCCAGACCGAGGCGGCACGGGCGCTGGGCCTCGCGCGCAGGCATGTGTTTTTTGACGTGGTGTTCCCGCAGGCGTTCAAGATTGCGCTGCCGCCGCTGGTGAGCAACTTCGTCGCGCTGCTCAAGGATTCGTCGCTGGCCTACGCGATCGGTGTGGTCGAGCTCACCAACGTGGGCAATCGCATCCAGTCGGCCACGTTCCAGCCGGTGGCCACGCTCAGCACCGTGGCGCTGACGTATCTGCTGCTCACCACGCTGGTGACGCAGGTCTCGAACGCCGTGGAGCACCGCTTCGACATCGAGGGGCGCCTGCAATGACGACGGTGGCTGCGGCCCTATCCGCCGCTCCCGCGCGCGGCGCGCCCTACATCGAGGTGGAGAACGTCAGCAAGTCCTTCGGCAGCCACCAGGTGCTGAAAAACGTGAGCACGCAGTTCTACGCGGGCGAGGTGAGCGTCATCATCGGCGCCTCGGGCTCGGGCAAGAGCACCCTGCTGCGCGCCATCAACCGGCTCGAGCCGCACGACAGCGGCACCATCCGCATCGCGGGCGTGCCGGTCACCGACGACGCGGCCACCTTGCAGCGCCAGCGCTGCGAAGTGGGCATGGTGTTCCAGCAGTTCAACCTGTTCGGCCACCTGAGCGTGCTCGACAATGTGGCGCTGGCGCCGCGCCGTCTGCGCCACCTCAAGCGCCCCGAAGCCAATGCGCTCGCGCTCGAACTGCTGACCCGCGTGGGCATGCAGGCGCATGCGCACAAATACCCTTGGCAGCTTTCGGGCGGCCAGCAGCAGCGCGTGGCCATCGCGCGGGCGCTCGCCATGGCGCCCCAGGTGATGCTGTTCGACGAGCCGACCTCGGCGCTCGACCCCGAAATGGTGCAGGAGGTGCTCGACGTGATGCGTGGGCTGGCGCGTGGCGGCATGACCATGATCGTGGTCACGCACGAAATGGGCTTTGCGCGCGAGGTGGCCGACCGCGTGCTGTTTTTCGACCAGGGCCGCATCGTGCATGATGCGCCGCCGGCGGAGTTCTTCGATCATCCTCCGAACGAGCGCATCCGTGCCTTTATCGGTCGCCTGGGAGCGTGATTTTTACTTTTTCTCTGTGTCGGCGCGGCTGCTGACACCGTGTTCCATGCATTCTGAACGTCTTGGCCTGCTGGCCCTGCTGGTCGTGACCATCGTCTGGGGCACGACTTTTCCCGCGATGAAACTGCTGTCGGCGCAGCTCGACGCGCTGCAGATCATCTGGCTGCGCTTTGCCGTCGCCTCACTGGTGCTCGCGCCGCTGTGGCGCGGCATGCGCAGGCCCGAGCGCGCGTGGGGAGGGCTGCTCGGAGCCTTGCTGTTCATCGCGTTCTGGCTGCAGATCGAGGGGCTCGCGCGCACCAGCAGCAACCGCAACGCTTTCGTCACGGGGCTCAACGTGCTCGTGGTGCCGCTGTTGGCCATGCTGGTGCTGCGGCGCCGCTACGGCTGGCACCTGTGGGCGGCTTGCGCTTTGGCCTGCACCGGCATGGCGCTGATGTTCCGCGCGGATGCGCCCTGGAATTTCGGTGACACGCTCACGCTGGTGAGCACCTTGTTTTATGCGCTCTACATCCTGGCGCTCGAAGAATGCGCGCGCCGCACGGCGGCCCAGCCGCTGCGCGCCACGCGCATGGCCACGGTGCAGGCGGGCGTGATGTGTGCCGCCGCGACGGCGCTGTTGCTGATACGCGGCAGTGGCCTGGGTTGGCTGGCGTCGCTTGAGCGGCTGGATGCGGAGCATTGGGGCGCGCTGCTGTATCTGGGGCTGGTGGCCAGCGTGCTCGTCGTGAGCTTGCAGGCCTGGGGGCAGCAGCGCGTCGATGCCATGCGCAGCGCCATCGTGTTCGGGCTCGAGCCGGTGTGTGCCGCGCTCGCCGCGTGGGTGCTGCTGGGCGAGCGGCTTGGCTGGTCGGGCAGTGCGGGCGCGGCGCTGATCGTAGTTGCGTTGGTGCTGAGCCAGTTGCCTTCGCCAGGTGCGCGTAATTCCTGAGCTGGGCCTGGGTCAAGGCGCTTGTTGCACTGCGGGCGACAGCGGCACTTCGGCCGCCTGCCTTGGCTTGCCGATCGGTGCGGTGGCCTTGCCGCTGCGCACCGCCGCGATGTCTTCCTCGCTCGGGTATTCGCCCAACAACCAGTAGTCGAACACGCGCCGCGCGATCGGCGCGGCAGCACTCGCGCCCCAGCCGGCGTTTTCGACGATCACCGCGAGCGCGATGCGCGGCGACTCGGCCGGGGCGAAGGCCATGTAGAGCGCGTGGTCGCGCTGGCGCTCCTGCAGTTTGCTGGCGTTGTATTTTTCCTTCTGCCCTATGGTCACGGCCTGCGCCGTGCCGGTCTTGCCCGCCGAGAGGTAGCGCGCGCCGGCAAAGGCCCGCGCGGCGGTGCCCTGCTGCGTCACGCCGACCATGGCGCGGTGCACCACCTCGACGTTTTCAGGCTTGAAGCCGAGGTTCACGCCGGGCTCTGCGGGCAGCGTCTGGCGCGCGTGCGTGACCGGATCGAGCGTGGCCAGCCCCAGGTGCGGGCGGTGGCGCACCCCGCCATTGGCCAGCGTGGCCGTGGCCTGGGCAAGCTGCAGGATGGTGAAGTTGTTGTAGCCCTGGCCTATGCCCAGCGAAATGGTCTCGCCCGCGTACCAGACTTTTTGCTCGGGGCGGCGGTAGGTGGCGCGCTTCCAGGCCTGGCTGGGCAGCACGCCGCGCAGTTCGCCGCCGAGGTCTATGCCGGTGACCTGCCCGAAGTCCAGCGGCTTCATGAAATCGTGGATGGCGTCCACGCCCAGGTCGTTCGCGAGGGAGTAGAAATAGACGTTGCTCGAGAGCATGATCGCGCGGTGCATGTCCACCACGCCCAGGCCGCCGTCTTCGTGGCTACGGAAGGTGTGGCCGCCGAAGGTCCACGCGCCGCGATCGACGATGGTGTCGCGCGGGGTGCGTTTGCCCAGTTCGAGCGCGGCCAGCGCCATGAAGGGTTTGTAGGTCGAGCCCGGCGGGTAGGTGCCGCGCAGGGCGCGGTTGAGCAGGGGCTTGTCGAGCGATTCGTTGAGCGCCGTCCAGTTCTCCACGTCTATGCCTTCGACGAACAGGTTCGGGTCGAACGTGGGTTTGGAGACGAGCGCGAGCACTTCGCCCGTGCGCGGGTCCAGAGCCACGAGCGCGCCGCGCCGCTCGCCGAACAGGTCTTCGACCATTTGTTGCAGCTTGATGTCGAGCGCGAGCACCACGTTGCTGCCCGGCGTGGCCGGGCGGCTCGCGAGCTTGCGCACGGCGCGTCCGCCGGCAGAGGTTTCCATCAGCTCCACGCCCGTGGTGCCGTGCAGCAGCGCCTCATAGTTTTGCTCTATGCCCAGCTTGCCTATGTATTCGGTGCCGCGGTAGTTGGCCTCGTCGTCCGAGTCCTGGATGCGCTCTTTTTCCGCCTGGTTGATGCGGCCTATGTAGCCTATGGCGTGGCTCGCGGTCTCGGCGAGGGGGTAGCTGCGAAAGAGCCGTGCCTTCACATCGACGCCCGGAAAGCGAAAGCGCTGCGCCGCAAAGCGCGCCACCTCTTCGTCCGTGAGGCGCGTGCGTATGGGCAGCGAATCGAAGTTGCGCGATTCTTCGAGCAGGCGCTTGAAGCGCCTGCGGTCGCGCGGCTGGATCTCGACCACCTGCGCCAGCGCGTCCAGCGTGGCTTCGAGGTCGGGCACCTTGGAGGGCGTGATCTCGAGCGTGTACGCGGCGTAGTTGCTCGCGAGCACCACGCCGTTGCGGTCCAGGATCAAACCGCGACTGGGCACGATGGGCAGCACTGCCGTGCGGTTGCTCTCGGCCTGCGCAGCCAGGTCTTCGTGGCGTATCACCTGCAGGTACACCAGCCGCGCGAGCACCAGGCCAAACGCCAGCAGCACCACCGCGCCCATGACGAGCACGCGCAGGCGAAAGTCCGCCGCGTCGGCCTGGACGTTGCGCAGCTCGGCGACGAACGCGACCTCTTCGCCCGGCCATGGCGCATCGCTGCCCTGCAGGCGCCTGCGCAGGCGCAGTGCGGTCTGGCGAAGGCGCGCAAACCTCGGCATGGTCACAAGGGGCGGTTTTCGTCGCGCGCGGGCGGGCGGCGCTGGGGGGCCAGCAGGACCCAGCTCGCCAGCGGCCACAGCAGGGTTTCGAGCAACGGTGCAATGACACCGGCCAGGCCCGGGAACACACCACCCCAGGCGAGCCCCACGGCCAGCGCCATCGCGTGCGCGAGCAGCAGCAGCGGCAGCACGTGCAAGGCCTGCGCCCAGGCGCTGAACCACGCGAGCCGTCGCTGCAGCGCCGCGGCGCCGTAGGCGAGCACGGTGTAGGCGAGCGCATGCTGGCCCAGCAGGCTGGTGGCTTGCACGTCCATGCACAGGCCCAGCACGAAAGCCGTGCCCATGCCCACGCGCTGCGGCTGGTGCACGCACCAGAAAGCGAGCAGCAGCATGAGGAAGTCCGGCAGCCAGACCACGCGCCCGAGCGGCAGCATGTTCAGCGCCAGCCCGGCGACCAGGCTCGCGGCGATGAAAAAAGGCTTGGCCGGCAACAGCAGCGGCTGCCCGCGCGGCATGATCATGGTGCGCGTCCTCCCTTGCCTTCGGTCTTTTCGGTCTTGCTTTCGCCCTTGCCTTTCTTTTTCGCAGCAGGCGCTTCGAGGGCCGAGGCCGGTGGGCGCTCCGGCAGCTGCGCGGCGAGCGGCTGCAGCACGAGCACGTGGCGCGCGCCCTGCACCTGGGCGAGCGGTGCACAGGCGACGCGCGCAAAGGTCGAATCGGCGCGGCGCTCGACGCGCAGCACCCGGGCCACGGGCTGGCCCGGCGGATAAACGCCATCGACGCCGCTGGTGCTGAGCAGGTCGCCTTCGCGGATGTCCGCACTGCTGGGCATGAAGCGCAGTTCCAGGCTGCCGCTGTGACCCGCCACCGGGTCACCAAAGGCCACGCCGCGCGCCCCGGTGCGCATGTTCTGTACGGGCGTCGCCTGCTCGCGGTCGATCAGCAGCGTGACTTCGCTCACGAGCGGCAGCACGCGCGTCACCTGGCCGAGCACGCCCGCGGCATCGATGACGGGCGCGCCCGCCACCACGCCCGCGGCCTGGCCGCGGTCTATGACCACGCGGCGGCTGAACGGATCGGCCGCGTCGTAGATCACCTCGGCCGCCTGGGCCGGGGTGTCCAGCCGGTTTTTCAGCTGCAGCAATTGACGCAGTTGCTGGTTTTCCTGAAGGAGCAAGTCCGTCTGGTGCGCGCGCTGCGCGAGCTGCAGCATCTGGGCGCGCGCGGCCCGGGCTTCAGCCTCGGCCTGGTGCAGCGACTGAAAGTAGTCCAGCCCCTGGTGTGCGAACTCCACGGGCTGGCGCATCAGCCACTGCGCGGGGTACAGCACTGTGGCCACGGCCCGGCGCAGCGGCCCTACGAGCTGAAAACGCGCATCGGCCACCATCAGGAACAGCGCCAGTGCAGCGTACAGCGCCAGTTGCGACAGCGGCGACGGCCCCTGTTTGAAGAGCGAGGGCGCGCTGCGCTCCAGGGTTGCGGGCGGCATGGGGCGGGTTCAGGAGGGGGCGATCAGAGCGAAGCCGACGGCAAGGTGCGATGCGGGCATCCGTGCAGGGGCCACAAGCGCGCGCACTGGCATCCGCAGGGCATGATCGCGCGGCGCTCCAAACGCCTCATTCGCTCGTGAAAATGCTGCCGAGCCGGTCCATGCGCTCGAGCGCGATGCCGCAGCCGCGCACCACGCAGGTCAGCGGGTCTTCGGCCACGAGCACGGGCAGGCCGGTTTCCTCGGCGAGCAGGCGGTCGAGGTCGCGCAGCAGCGCGCCGCCGCCCGTGAGCATCATGCCGCGCTCGGCAATGTCCGCGCCGAGCTCGGGCGGTGTCTGCTCGAGTGCGTTCTTGACGGCCGAGACGATCTGGTTGAGCGGGTCGGTGAGCGCTTCGAGCACTTCGTTGCTCGAAATGGTGAAGCTGCGCGGCACGCCCTCGCTGAGGTTGCGCCCCTTGACTTCCATCTCGCGCACTTCCGAACCCGGAAAGGCCGAGCCTATGGTCTTTTTGATGAGTTCGGCCGTGGGCTCGCCGATCAGCATGCCGTAGTTGCGGCGGATGTAGTTGATGATGGCCTCGTCGAACTTGTCGCCGCCCACGCGCACGCTGCCTTTGTAGACCATGCCGCCGAGCGAGATCACGCCGACTTCGGTCGTGCCGCCACCGATATCGACGACCATGGAGCCCGAAGCCTCGCTCACGGGCAGGCCCGCACCTATGCCTGCGGCCATGGGCTCCTCGATCAGATAGACCGCTGTGGCGCCAGCCGCTTCGGCCGCGTCCTTGATGGCGCGGCGCTCGACCTGCGTGGAGCCGCAGGGCACGCAGATGATGATGCGCGGGCTCGGCGTGAGCAGGGTGCGCGGGTGCACCATCTTGATGAACTGCTTGATCATCTGCTCGGTGATCACGAAGTCGGCAATCACGCCGTCCTTCATCGGGCGGATGGCTTCGATATTGCCGGGCACCTTGCCCAGCATGGCTTTGGCTTCGCGGCCCACGGCCTGGATGACTTTCTTGCCGTGCGGGCCGCCTTCGTGACGGATCGCGACGACCGAGGGCTCATCAAGCACGATGCCCTTGTCGCGCGCAAAAATCAGGGTGTTGGCCGTGCCAAGATCAATGGCCAGGTCGGTGGAGAAATACCGACGGAAAGCTCCGAACATTCAAAATCCTCTGGGGCACGGCATGCACGTGCGGCCTGCCAGTGCCGGGTTGGTGGGGTCAAAAGTTTTGCTTTTTTCGCACAATGACCGGCAGGAGGGAGGGTATTGCGGCAAAGCCGGGATAATACCCGATCCCCTCTGCGCGAACCGTGCCACGGCTTGGCGCGCAGCACAGTTTTACATCTGTGGCAGCACCACTTCCACCCTTGTTTTTATGGCACTGACACCCCAGGACATCGGGCGCATCGCGCACCTGGCGCGGCTTGCGCTCAGCCCCGCCGAAGCCGAGCGCATGCACACGCAGCTCAACGGCTTTTTTGCCATCGTCGAGCAGATGCGCGCCGTCGATACCAGCGGCCTCACGCCGCTGCCGCACCCCGTCGCCACCGTGCAGCCCGTGGCCCTGCGGCTGCGCGACGACGTCGCGAGCGAGCCCAACCAGCGTGAGCGCAACCAGCGCAGCGCGCCGGCCGTGGAGCGCGGCCTGTACCTCGTGCCCAAAGTCATCGAGTGAGGCCGCGCATGACATCGACCCCTGCATTGCACGATCTGGGCGTGGCCGAACTCGCCGCCCAATTGCGCGCCCGCCGCGTGTCCGCCGTCGAAGCGGCGCAGCATTTTCTGGCGCGCGCGCGCACCCACCAGCACCTGGGTGCCTACCTCGCGCTGAACGAAGAAGCGACGCTCGCGCAGGCACGCGCCGCCGATGCGCGCCTGCAGGCCGGCACGGGCGGCCCGCTCGAAGGCGTGCCCATCGCACACAAGGACATCTTCGTCACCCAGGACTTCCCGAGCACCGCGGGCTCGAAAATGCTCGCGGGCTACCAGTCACCGTTCGACGCGACCGTGGTGCAGCGCCTCGCCGCGGCCGGCTGCGTGACGCTGGGCAAGCTCAATTGCGACGAATTCGCCATGGGTTCGGCCAACGAAAACTCGGCCATCGCGCCACTGGGCTTTGACGCGCCCGCGCCGGTGCGCAACCCCTGGGACACCGCTCGCGTGCCCGGCGGCTCCTCGGGCGGCAGTGCGGTGGCCGTGGCGGCGCGCCTGGCGCCCGCCGCGACGGGCACCGACACTGGCGGCTCGATCCGCCAACCCGCCTCGTTTTGCGGCATCACGGGCATCAAGCCGACCTACGGGCGCGCCTCGCGCTACGGCATGATCGCCTTTGCCTCCAGCCTCGACCAGGCCGGCCCCATGGCGCGTTCGGCGCAGGACTGCGCGCTGCTGCTGTCGGCCCTGTGCGGCCCCGACCCCGACCGCGATTCGACTTCACTCGACCTGCCCGCCGAAGACTTCAGCGCGCGGCTGGGCGACAGCTTCGATGGCCTGCGCATCGGCATCCCCGCCGAGTTTTTCGGTGAGGGGCTGGCCGAAGACGTGCGCGCCACGGTCGAAGCCGCGCTCAAGGAGTACGAAAAACTCGGCGCCACGCTCGTGCCCATCCGCCTGCCGCGCACCGAGCTATCGATTCCGGTGTACTACATCATCGCGCCCGCCGAGGCGAGCTCCAACCTGAGCCGCTACGACGGCGTCAAGTTTGGCCACCGCGCACGCGACTACACCGACCTCGAAGACATGTACAAAAAGACCCGCGCCGAAGGCTTCGGCGACGAGGTCAAGCGCCGCATCATGATAGGCACCTACGTGCTGAGCCACGGCTACTACGACGCCTACTACCTGCAGGCGCAAAAAATCCGCCGCATGATCGCCGACGACTTCCAGCAGGCTTTCACGCACTGCGACCTGATCGCCGGCCCCGTCGCACCGAGCGTGGCCTGGTCCCTGGGCGCACACGGCAGCGACCCGCTCGCCGACTACCTGGCCGACATCTACACCCTGCCCGCCTCGCTCGCGGGCCTGCCCGGCATGAGCGTGCCCGCGGGCTTTGGTGCGCACGGCATGCCCGTGGGGCTGCAGCTCATAGGCAACTATTTTCAGGAAGCCCGGCTGCTGAACGCAGCGCACCGCTTGCAGCAGGTGACGGATTTTCATTTGCGCCAGCCCGGGGGGTTGTGATGATGACGAGCAGCAATTTGATCCACGGCTACGAAGTCGTGATCGGTTTCGAAACCCATGCGCAGCTGGCCACGCGCAGCAAAATCTTCAGCCGCGCCTCCACGGCGTTTGGCGCCGAGCCCAATACGCAGGCTTGCGCGGTCGATCTGGCCTTGCCGGGCACGCTGCCGGTGATGAACCGCGCGGCCGTCGAATGCGCTATCAAATTGGGACTCGCACTCGGCTCCCACATTGCGCCTATGAGCATTTTTGCGCGCAAAAACTATTTCTACCCCGACCTGCCCAAGGGCTACCAGATCAGCCAGTACGAAATTCCCGTGGTGCAAGGCGGCGAGGTGTCGTTTTACGTGGGCGACGCGAAAAAAACCGTGCGCCTGGTGCGCGCGCACCTCGAGGAGGATGCGGGCAAGTCGCTGCACGAAGAGTTCCACGGCATGAGCGGCATCGACCTGAACCGTGCCGGCACGCCGCTGCTGGAAATCGTCACCGAGCCCGACATGCGCTCCACCGCCGAAGCCGTGGCCTACGCCCGCGAGCTGCACAAGATCGTCACCTGGATAGGCATCTGCGACGGCAACATGCAGGAGGGGAGCTTTCGCTGCGACGCGAACGTGAGCGTGCGCAAGCCCGGCCAGCCGCTGGGCACGCGGCGCGAGATCAAGAACCTCAACAGCTTCAAGTTCATGCAGCAGGCGATCGACTACGAGATCCGCTGGCAGATCGAGCAGCTCGAGGACGGCCACGCGATCCAGCAGGCCACGGTGCTGTTCGACCCCGCGACGGGCGAGACGCGCGCCATGCGCACCAAGGAGGACGCGGCCGACTACCGTTATTTCCCCGATCCAGATTTGCCACCGCTCCATATTTCAGAGCAATGGGTCGAGGAACAGCGTAGGCTGATGCCCGAATTGCCGCGTGCCATGGCGGCGCGCTTCGTAGTGGACTACGGCTTGCCCGAGTACGACGCGAGCACGCTCACGCAGTCGCCCGCGATGGCCGCGTACTTCGAGGCCGTGGCGCGCGCTTGCGGCCAGCCCAAGCTCGCGAGCAACTGGATCATGGGCGAAGTCTCGCGGCGCCTGAACGCCGAGGAAATCGGCATCGCGCACTCGCCCGTGGGCGCTGCGCAGCTTGCGGCGCTGATTGCGCGCATCGCGGACGACACGCTCAGCAACAACGCGGCGCGCCAGGTGTTCGACGCCTTATGGAAAGGCGAAGGGAAGGGCGAGGGCGGCGACGTCGATGCCTTGATCGAAGCCAAGGGTCTCAAGCAGGTGAACGATGCCGGCGCGCTCGAGCAGATCATCGCCGAGGTGATCGCCGCGAACCCCGACAACGTGGCGCAGTTCAAGGCCGGCAAGGACAAGGCCTTCAACGCGCTCGTCGGGCAGGTGATGAAGGCGAGCAAAGGCAAGGCGAATCCACAGCAGGTGAATGCGTTGCTGCGCGCCAGGCTCGAGGGATGAGAGAGCGCAGCGGCGGCCTGCTCGGCCCGTCCTTCAGCGTACCGATGGCGGGTTGAGGGCAGGGGGAGGCGTTGACACAGGCGCCGCGGCGGCGGAAGGCTGGCCTTGGCTGCGCCACAGCTCGCGCAGCTGCGCAAGCTCCGCGTCGAAACGCTGTTGAATACGGCGCTTTTCCTGCTCCTGCGCGGCAATGAAGCGCCACTGCGCGGCTGTTTCGTCCTGGTTGTCGGCAACCTGGCGGCGCAGTTTCAGGGGGGCTTTGCTCGGGTCTTTTTGATAGAACTCCATCTCCGTATCCAGCGCCTTGCGCTCCTGCAGCAATTCCTGCAGGCGCTTGCGGGCGATGGCCGTGACCTCGTCGACCTGTGCCAGCGCGGCGGCGCGCTCGGCATCGTGCGCAGCCTGGTTCGGGTAGCGCGCGAGCAGGACGCGGTTGCGGCGGCGCTCTTCGAGCATGCGCGATTGCTCCTCGGCCTCTTTGCGGCGTTGCGCTTCGAGGGCTGCACGTTCCGGTTCGGTGAGCGAGGGGCCGATTTTGCGGCGCGTCACGCCCATGGGGCTGAGTTCACGCTGCTCGCGGTCCAGGCATTCGACGATGGGGCGGTCGGACGTGATGCGCCGGCCCTGGGCATCGGTGCAGGTGTAGATGCTGCCACCCGTGGGGGGTTGCGCGCCTGCGGCAATGGTGCCAAGGCCTGCGAGCAGCGCCGCACCGAGGTTCCAGAATTTGGTCAAAAAATCGCTCCCCCGCCATCGTCATCGACCCCGTAGCGCTCGCGATAGGCGAGCACCCGGGCGCGGTGGGCTGCCATTGCGTCCCCGGCCGCGTCGGACAGGTACAGCAATAAATCTGCCAGGCGCGCAATCGCGCACACCTGCAGGCCGAGCTCACGGCGCACGTACTGCACGGCGCTGTAGGGCACGTCCTGGCCGTTTTCGGTGGCTTTTTCCTGCCGGTCGAGTGCGACCACCATCGCATGCGGCGTGGCGCCGGCGGCGCGGATCAGCGCGATCGACTCGCGCGCTGCGGTGCCCGCGGACATCACGTCGTCGATGATGAGCACGCGCCCGCGCAGCGGCGCGCCCACCAGCGTGCCGCCCTCACCGTGGTCTTTGGCCTCTTTGCGGTTGTAGGCGAAGGGCACGTTGCGCCCTTGGCGCGCGAGTTCCACGGCCACCGTGGCCGCGAGCGGGATGCCCTTGTAGGCCGGGCCGAACACCATGTCGAAGGCGATGCCGCTTGCTTGCAGCGCGCTTGCATAGAATTGCGCGAGCCGGCCGAGCTTGGCGCCGTCGTCGAACAGCCCGGCATTGAAGAAATAAGGGCTCAGGCGCCCCGCCTTGGTCTTGAATTCGCCGAAGCGCAACACACCGGTCTCGACGGCGAAACGCACGAAGTCCTGCGCCAGCTGGCTTTGTGGTGCGCTTTGTACGCCCTTGTCTCCCATGGAAAAACCCTTGTTCAAGTTAAGCAGCCTCAATCTCAACGGCATCCGCTCGGCCGCCAGCAAAGGCGTAGAGGAATGGATTGCCTCCATGCGGCCGGATTGTATTTGCGTGCAGGAGGTCAAGGCCCAGGCCGCCGACGTGCAGGGACGCTTCGAGCAGCTTGCCGGATTGCAGGGCTATTTTCACTTTGCGCAGAAAAAAGGCTACGCGGGCGTGGGCATCTACACGCGCCACACGCCCAGCGACGTGCTGACGGGTTTTGGCGTACCCGAATTCGATGCCGAGGGGCGCTACGTCGAGCTGCGCTTCGACACGCCCGCGCGCAAGCTCTCCATCGTGAGCGCGTACTTCCCGAGCGGCTCCTCGGGCGAGGAGCGCCAGCAGGCCAAGTTCCGCTTTCTCGAGGCGGTTTACCCACACCTGCTGCATCTGCAGGCCGAGCGCGAGTTCATCCTCTGCGGCGACCTCAACATCGCGCACCAGCCCATAGACCTGAAAAACTGGCGCAGCAACCAGAAAAACAGCGGTTTTCTGCCCGAAGAGCGCGCCTGGCTGACAAAGCTGTTGCGCACGAATGACAACCCGCTTGGGCTGGTGGACGTTTATCGCCACCTGCAGCCCAGCGCTACGGACGCGGCCTACACCTGGTGGAGCAACCGCGGCCAGGCCTGGGCGAAGAACGTGGGCTGGCGGCTCGACTACCACCTGGCCACGCCGGCCCTCGCGGAATTGGCACGCGCCGAGCATGTTTACAAGGAGCAGCGCTTTTCCGACCACGCGCCGATCACGGTCGATTACGCTTTGGCGCTTTGATGGCTTTGCGCGCACAAACGCCTTTGCTTACCCAAGCTTTTGCTTATGTCCGATATTTCCGATCCTGTTTTGGTCGACCCGACCCCCGAGGCGCCGACGCCCACCTTCACACCGCCGCATGCCGAGGCACTGTGGAAACTGGTCACCGTCCCGCATCCGGTCATAGGCAAAGCCCACCACCTCGGTGAGGCGCTGGTGCACGCGGGCCTGATCAGCGCGCCCGTGCTCGCCGATGCGCTGCAGATTCAGCAGCTGGAACGCCAAACTGGCAAAGACCCGCATCTGGGGCAAATCCTTGCCAGCCACGGCCATGTCACGCCCGAGCAGCTGCAGCGTGTCATCGACAGCTGGCTGGGCGAATATGTGGTCGATCCCGGCAAGCTGGCGCCCGACCCTGCAGCCCTGGAGCTGGTGCCGCGCACGGTGGCCGAGCGTGAATCGGTGCTGCCGCTGCTCGCGCGCGACGATGCGCTGGTGCTGCTGATGGCGGACCCGCACGACCGTGTGCTGCTCGACGAGCTGCGCTTTCTGACGCAGCGGCGCCTGATTCCGGTGCATGCTGCGCCGGGCACGCTGCTGCCGGCGATCAGCCGCTTTTATGGCGGTGCCGGCGGCGCGAATGCCGGCGCGAAAAAGGCTGCACCCGCCGCGGCAGGCGCCATGAACCAGCCGACGACGGCTCAAGAGCTTGCCTCCAACCTGGATGCGGCGGGTGGCGACCTCGACGTGACGCCGGCCGACGTCATCAGCGAATCCGACAACACCCTGGTGCGCCTGATCAATTCGCTCATCAGCGAGGCCATTTCCCACCGCGCCTCCGACATCCACATCGAAACCGAGTCGCCGCCGCAGCCGGTGCGCATACGCCTGCGCATCGATGGCGATCTGCAGCCATATCTGGAGCTGCCCGCGCGCTATCGTTTTGCGCTCGTGGCGCGCCTCAAGATCATGGCGGTGATGGACATTTCGGAGCACCGCAAGCCGCAGGACGGCAAGATCGACTTTGCGCGCTTCGGCGGCCCGCCGGTCGAGCTGCGCGTGGTCACGGTGCCCACTTCGCGCGGGCTCGAGGACGTGGTGCTGCGCCTGCTCGCGGGCGCCAAGCCGCTGCCGCTCGACCAGATCGGGCTGAGCCCGGGCAATCTGACGGGGCTGCGCACCTTGATGCGCAAGAGCTACGGCCTGATCCTGGTCTGCGGCCCCACGGGCAGCGGCAAGACGACCACGCTGCATTCGGTGATCCGCGAGCTCAATACCGACAGCCGCAAGATCTGGACGGCCGAAGACCCGATCGAAATCTCGCAGGCCGGGCTGCGCCAGGTGCAGATGAACCCGCGCATCGGCTGGACCTTCGCCTCGGCCATGCGCACCTTTTTGCGCGCCGACCCGGACGTGATCATGATCGGCGAAATGCGCGACGAGGAAACCGCGCGCATCGCGATCGAGGCCTCGCTCACCGGGCATCTGGTGCTCTCCACGCTGCACACCAATTCGGCGCCCGAGAGCATCACGCGGCTGCTCGAAATCGGGCTCGATCCGTTCAACTTTTCCGATTCGCTGCTGGGCATCCTCGCGCAGCGGCTGGTGCGGCGCCTGTGCACGGCCTGCCGCGCCCCGCGCGTGGCCGAGGCCGACGAGCTCGACAGCCTGGCCTCGCAGTACCTCGAAAGCGGCACCACCCACACGCCCGAAGTCCGCGCGGCGCTGATTGCGCAGTGGCGCCAGCGCTTCGGCGGCCAGGGCGGCGAACTGCGCCTGTGGAAGCACGTGGGCTGCAAGGAATGCGAGGGCCATGGCTACCGCGGGCGCATGGGCATTCACGAGCTGATGCTGAGCGACGACAGCATCCGCCAGCACATCCGCCACCGCGCGCCAGCCTCGGACATCCGCCATTCGGCGCTCGCCGCCGGCATGCTGACGCTGCGCCAGGACGGCATCGAAAAAGTGCTGCAAGGCCTGACCGACATGCCCGAGGTGATCGCCGCGAGCAATTTGTGACCCGTCCATTTCCCCTACGGAACCCGCCATGCTCCACTACCGCACCCTCCCCGTCACGCCTTTCCAGCAGAACTGCTCCATCGTCTGGTGCGATGCCACGCACGAGGCGGCGTTCATCGACCCGGGCGGCGACATCGAGCAGCTGCTCGCCGAAGTCCGGCGCCTGGGCGTCAAGCCCACGCAAATCTGGCTCACGCACGCGCACATTGACCACGCCGGCGGCGCGGGTGAGCTCGCGCAATACCTGGGCATCCCCATCGTCGGCCCGCACCCGGGCGACCAGTTCTGGATCGACGGCCTGGCGCAGCAAAGCACGGCCTTCGGCTTTGCGCCCGCCGTGCCGTTCACGCCCACGCGCTGGCTGCACGATGGCGACAGCGTGCAGGTCGGCCAGGAGACGCTGCAGGTGCGCCACACGCCGGGCCACACGCCGGGCCACGTGGTATTCCACGCGCCGCAGATCGAGCGCGCCTTCGTCGGCGACGTGCTGTTCGCGGGCAGCATTGGGCGCACGGACTTTCCGGGGGGCAACCATCAGCAGCTGATCGACAGCATCATTCAGCGCCTGTGGCCCATGGGCGACCAGACGGTGTTCATTCCCGGCCACGGGCCCGAGAGCACCTTTGGCCGCGAGCGGCGCAGCAATCCCTTCGTGGGTGGTACTTGAGGCGCGTGCCGACGAATTTGGATAAAAACTACCTTTAGTCAAGGTAGGACAAGCGCAAGCAGCTATTGTTTAGATAGTGCTTCGAGCAGCTTGGCGTGCACGCTGCCAAAGCCGCCGTTGCTCATGCACACGATGTGGTCGCCCGGCTGCGCGGCCTGCACGACCTGGCGCACCAGCGTGGCGATGTCGGGCGCGGTCTGCGCGCGTGCGCCCAGCGGCGCGAGCGCCTCGCGTGCGTCCCAGTCGAGGCCCCCGGTGTGGCAAAAGGCCAGGTCGGCCGGCTCCAGGGCCCAGGGCAGCTGCGCCTTCATGGTGCCGAGCTTCATGGTGTTGCTGCGCGGCTCGAACACGGCCAGGATGCGCGCCTGCCGCTGGCCCGAGGCGTCTAGGAGCCTGTCGGACTTTGGAATCGTCGGCTGCGAATGTGCCGCAGCGGCCCATTTTTTACCGTCTTCTTGCCCCATAGTCCCGCTATGGGGCGGCAAATCCGGCAAAAACTGGTCTCGCTGGGGCGCATTCTCGCTATCGACGCCCAAAGTCCGACAGGCTCCTAGCTGGCGGCGCAGGCCGTCGAGCGTGGTGCGCATGGCCGTGGGGTGGTGCGCGAAGTCGTCGTACACCGTGACCTCGCCGCCCGGCAGCGCCACGCGCCCGCGCAGTTCCATGCGGCGCCGCACGTTCTGAAAGCCCGCGAGCGCCTGCGCTGCCTGCGCCACCGGCACGCCCACGTGCTGCGCCGCCGCGATGGCCGCGAGCGCGTTGAGCTGGTTGTGCACGCCCGTGAGCGACCAGACCACGCGCCCCTGCGGCTGGCCCTGCACGAGCACGTCGAAAGCCTGCGGCTCGCCCGCGGCGCAAAAATCGCTCACCGCGGCGCCAAAGCTGCGCACCTCGCTCCAGCAGCCCTGGTGCAGCACGCGCGCAAGGCTCTCCTCGAGGCCGTTGACCACCACGCGCCCGGCAGCCGGCACGGTGCGCAGCAGGTGGTGGAACTGGCGCTCGATCGCGGCCAGGTCGTCGAAGATGTCGGCGTGGTCGAACTCGAGGTTGTTGAGCACCGCCGTGCGCGGGCGGTAGTGCACGAATTTGCTGCGCTTGTCGAAAAAGGCCGTGTCGTATTCGTCGGCCTCGATCACGAACAGCGGCCGCGGCTGCCCCGGCGCCTGCGCGCCCAGGCGCGCCGAAATGCCGAAATTCAGCGGCACGCCGCCCACCAGAAAGCCCGGCGTGAGCCCGGCGCTCTGCAAAATCCACGCGAGCATGGAGGTCGTGGTGGTCTTGCCGTGCGTGCCCGCCACGGCCAGCACATGGCGGCCCTGCAGCACATGCTCGGCCAGCCACTGCGGGCCGCTGGTGTACGGCAGGCCCGCGTCGAGGATGGCCTCCATCAAGGGGAACTTGGGCGCACCATCGGCCAGCCGCGCGCGGCTGACCACGTTGCCCACCACGAACATGTCGGGCGCGAGCGCGAGCTGGTCGGCGCCAAAGCCTTCGATCAGCTCGATGCCCAGCGCGCGCAGCTGCTCGCTCATGGGCGGATAGACGCCCGCATCGCAGCCCGTGACCTTGTGCCCGGCCTCGCGCGCGAGCGCGGCCACGCCGCCCATGAAAGTGCCGCAAATGCCCAGAATGTGGATATGCATGGCGGGGCATTGTAATCTTGGAGACAAATTGGCCTCTAGCGCAGAATCATCAAGCGCAAGCAGCTATGAAAAAAGGAGTTTTCGAACGGTCTGCGCGGGGCTGCGGGCTGCGGTATGGCGCAGGGCTGCGGGTTCACGCCACAATGCGGGCTGCACACACTGCCGCCCGACTGCCATGCCAGCCAACTCCTTGAGCGCCGAAATCGCCAGCACCGCGGCCCGCCTGGCCGTGGAAGAAGGGCTCGAATGGGGCCCGGCCAAGCGCCGAGCGCTGCGGGTGCTGGGCCTGCCGGCGCGCACGCCGCTGCCCGACAACACGCTGGTGGAAGCCGCCGTGCGCGAGCACATCGCGCTTTTTTGCGCCGACACCCAGCCGCGCGAGCTGCGTGCGCTGCGCCAGCTTGCGCTGAGTTGGATGGAACGCCTCGCGGAATTCCGGCCCCACCTCGGCGGCGCCGTCTGGCACGGCACGGCCACGCGGCTTTCCGACATTTACCTGCAACTTTTCTGCGACGACCCCAAGTCCGCCGAGATCGCCCTCATCAACCACAGCGTGGAGTACGAGCCGCGCACGGTGCCGGGCCTGCACGGCGCGCCCGTAGAGGCGCTGAGCATCTCCAGCCGCGCGCCTGAGCTGGGCGAGGCAATCGGTGTGCACCTCTTGATCTACGACCTCGACGACCTGCGCGGCGCCCTGCGCCCCGATGCCCAGGGCCGCACGCCGCGCGGCGACATCGCTGCGGTGCGGCAGCTGCTGCAAGAACCGCCGCATCCCAAACCATGAACCAACGCACCGAAAACAAACCGCTCTCCGCAGAATCCGCAAGTGCCGGCCGGCGTCGGCTGCTTTATGCCGGTGTCGCCGCAGCCGCCGCACTGGGCGGCGCCTGGCTGGCTTGGCGCAGGCTTGCGCTCGATGGCACTTCCCCAGATCTGGAGCAGATGCTCTGGGCGCAGGAGTTCGACACCCCACAGGGCGGCGCGCGCCTGGCGCTGCGCAGCTTCGCGGGCCGACCGCTGCTGCTCAACTTCTGGGCCACCTGGTGCCCGCCCTGCGTTGCCGAATTGCCGCTGCTCAACAGCTTTTACCGCGCGCACCGCGAGGCCGGCTGGCAGGTGGTGGGCCTGGCGATCGATCAGCCGGCCTCGGTGCAGCGCTTCTTGCAGCGCCAGCCGCTCGATTTTCCGATCGGCCTGGCCGCGCAGGGCGGCACCGAGCTGGCGCGTGCGCTCGGCAACCTGGGCGGCGGGTTGCCGTTCACGGTGCTCTTCGACGCGGCGGGCAAAGTGCGGCACCGTAAAATCGGCGCGGCGAGCGAGGCCGAACTGCAGCAATGGGCGGCGCTGCCAGTGCGCTGAGTATTTGCGTATTCCTGCCGGCTCCATGCGCAACACCTTTTCATGGTCGCCTCCACCCTGCGCGGCCGCCTGACGATCACGCCCAATTGCGGCAGATCATGAAAAATATCCACCAAAGCACAAAAATGGCCGAAATTGCAGTAAATTCGCGCCCTCTCGTTGTATTGCCTTCGGAGCACCCATGGACTTGCGAAAACTCAAAACCCTGATCGACCTCGTGTCCGAATCGAACGTGTCTGAACTCGAAATCACCGAAGCCGAGGGCAAGGTACGCATCGTCAAGGGCGGCCCGGCCGTGGTGCAGCAGTACGCCCCGGTGGCTGCGCCCGCACCCATGGCCATGGCGGCAGCGCCCGCCGCTGCAGCAGCGGCCGAACTGCCCGCACCTGCGGCCTTGCCCGGGCATGTGGTCAAGTCGCCCATGGTGGGCACTTTCTACCGCGCACCCAGCCCTGGCGCCAAGCCCTTCGTCGAGGTGGGCAGCCAGGTGAAAGAAGGCGACACCCTGTGCATCATCGAGGCCATGAAGATCCTCAACGAGATCGAGGCCGACAAGGCCGGCACCGTGACGCGCGTGCTCTGCGAAAACGGCCAGGCCGTCGAATACGGACAACCGCTGTTCGCGATCGAGTAAGGCGGCGCATGTTCAAAAAAATATTGATCGCGAACCGCGGAGAGATCGCGCTGCGCATCCAGCGCGCCTGCCAGGAGCTGGGTGTCAAGGCCGTGATGGTCTATTCCGAGGCCGACCGCGACGCCAAGTACGTCAAGCTCGCCGAAGAAGCGGTGTGCATAGGCCCTGCGCCCTCACCGCTGAGCTACCTCAACATGCCGGCCATCATCTCGGCCGCCGAGGTGACCGACGCCGAGGCCATCCATCCGGGCTACGGCTTCTTGAGCGAGAACGCCGATTTTGCCGAGCGCGTGCAAAAGAGCGGTTTCGAATTCATAGGCCCCACGCCCGATGCCATCCGCATCATGGGCGACAAGGTTGCGGCCAAGCAGGCCATGGTGCAGGCCGGGGTGCCCTGCGTGCCGGGCTCGGAAGGCGCGTTGCCCGACGATCCGGTGCAAATCGGCCGCATCGCCCGCGCCGTGGGCTACCCCGTGATCATCAAGGCGGCGGGCGGCGGCGGCGGGCGCGGCATGCGCGTGGTGCACACCGAGGCAGCGCTGATCAACGCCGTGCAAACCACCAAGTCAGAGGCGGCAGCCGCCTTCGGCAACCCCTCGGTCTATCTGGAAAAATTCCTGCAAAACCCGCGCCACATCGAAATCCAGGTGCTCGCCGACAAGCACCGCAACGCCGTGTACCTGGGCGAGCGTGACTGCTCCATGCAGCGGCGCCACCAGAAGGTGATCGAGGAGGCCCCGGCACCCGGCATCCCGCGCCGGCTCATCGAGCGCATCGGCGAGCGCTGCGTGGCTGCCTGCAAAAAGATCGGCTACCGCGGCGCGGGCACCTTCGAATTTCTGTTCGAAAACGGCGAGTTCTACTTCATCGAGATGAACACGCGCGTGCAGGTCGAGCACCCGGTCACCGAGTGGATCACCGGCATAGACATCGTGCGCACGCAGATCATGGTTGCCGCGGGCGAAAAGCTGCCGTTCACGCAGCGCCAGATCGAGCTGCGCGGTCACGCGATCGAGTGCCGCATCAACGCCGAAGACGCGTACAAATTCACCCCTTCGCCGGGCCGCGTCACCATGTGGCACCCGCCTGGAGGGCCGGGCGTGCGCGTGGATTCGCACGTCTATACCAATTACTACGTGCCGCCGAATTACGACTCCATGATCGGCAAGATCATCACGCACGGCGACACGCGCGAGCAAGCGCTCGCGCGCATGCGCACGGCGCTCGCCGAAACAGTGGTCGAGGGCATACAGACCAACATTCCGCTGCACCGCGAGATGCTGGTGGATGCCAAGTTCGTCACCGGCGGCACGAGCATCCATTACCTCGAAGAGTGGCTGGAGCAGCACAAGCGCTGAGACGCCTTTCGCTTGCTTTGCGCCCCCGCGCCCAACTTTCGGCCATTTTTCCCCTACCGCCCGCCATGTTTGAATTGCGCCTGTTGTGCCCCGAGGGCAGTGTCGAAGCCGTGAGCGATGCGCTCGAAGCGCTCGACGCCCTGAGCGTGTCGGTCGAAGATGCCGACGCGCAGACCGAGGCCGAGCAGGCGCTGTTCGGCGAGCCCGGCATGCCGCCGCCGCGCGAAGGCTGGCAGCGCAGCCGCGTGCTGGCGCTGTTTGCCACCGAAGAAGCGGCGCGCCAGGCGCAGCAGCTGCTCGCGGTGCAGGACTTTTTTGCCGGCTGTGCGGTGCTCGGCCTGGCTGCGGTGCCCGAGCAGGACTGGGTGCGGCTGACGCAGGCACAGTTTGCGCCTGTGGAGATCACGCCCGACTTCTGGATCGTGCCCAGCTGGCACGACTTGCCGCCGCAGGCGCGGCGCAGCCTGCGGCTCGATCCGGGGCTGGCCTTCGGCACGGGCACGCACCCCACCACGCGCATGTGCCTGCGCTGGATGGCACGCACAGCGCAACAGGCCGCTGCGGCCGGCGCACCGCAGGCCGTGAATGCGTTCGGGCGCGTGCTCGACTACGGCTGTGGCTCGGGCATCCTGGCGCTGGGCGCGGCCCTGTTCGGGGCGACCGAGATCGACGCCGTCGATATCGACCCCGCTGCCGTGCAAGCCACGCTGGAAAACGCGCGCGCCAACGGTGTGCAGGCCCCGGGCGTGCAGCTGCGCGCAGGCCTGCCGGAGCTTGCGCAGGGCCTGTACCAGACCGTGTTTGCCAACATTCTCGCGAGCCCACTCAAGGTGCTCGCGCCCCTGCTGTGCGCCCATGTCGCGCCGGGCGGCTGGCTCGTGCTCGCTGGCATCCTCGAACGCCAGGCGCAGGAGCTGCAAGAGGCCTATGCCCCGTGGATACGCCTTGAAGTGGCCGACACCGAAGACGGCTGGATTCTGATGACCGGCTCGCGCTGAGTCCGCACAGGAGCGGCATGGCGGGCGGTGCTTTCAGAGGGAACCCTACAATGGGTCGCTGATGAGCCAGATCACACGCTGCCCTTCTTGCGGAACCCGTTTCAGGGTCGTTGCCGACCAGCTGCGCATCTCCGACGGTTGGGTGCGTTGCGGGCAGTGCCACGAGATTTTCGACGCCTCGGCGCAGCTCGTACCTGCCAGCGCGCGGGTGCGCTGGCCCGATGCGGTGCCTGCAGCAGATGCGCAGCAGCGGCCCGCAGGCGCAGGGCTTCTGGATTCAGAGTCACCGGCGACAACCGCTGCTGCAGCGCAGTACCCATCTTCCGAAGACGACGCATCCTCCAGTCTGCAGGCGGGCACTTGCGCCTTGCCAGCGTTCCTGACGCACGCGCCGGCATCCCCTGCTGCATTGCCGGATACAGGGCCGCCAGAGGGCGCAAGCCCCGCCGTGCCGCCCCAAGAGACCCAAAAGCAGGAGCTGGAGGGTTACGAGCTACCGTTTGCCGAGCTGCGCGACTCGGGCTGGCCGGAGGAGGATGAAGACGCACAGGTGGGTGATGCGGCGTTAGAGGAACACGGAACGCCGCCTGTGCCTGCCCATGGGCAGGAGCATGAGGGCGCAGAGCCCTTTGAGCACGCGGCGGATGCGCAAGCAGCGCACGAGCCAGCTGCATTGATGCCGCCCGAAGAGGTCGGATTTGTCGATGCGTCAGTCTGCGAAATGCTGGTGCAGGCGAATGAAGTGCCACCCGGCCACGCCTTGGGCGACGAGGCGCTTCCTGAAGACGCAGAACTCGATGTGCAGGAACCCGGTTTCGTGCGCGCCGCGCGGCGCCGCGCCTTCTGGCGCCGGCCGTGGGTGCGCGCAGGACTGGCGGCGCTTTCTGTGCTTTTGCTGGCGGCGCTGGCCTTGCAGGTCGCGGTGCAGGAGCGTGACGCCATCGCCGCGGCAGCCCCGGCAGCACGGCCATGGCTGCAGCAGGTCTGCGCGCCTGTGGGCTGCAGCGTGGCGCCGCTGCGCCGCATCGCGGACGTGGTGATAGACAGCTCTTCGTTCCAAAAAGGCCGGGGCGACAGCTACCAGCTCACGTTCAGCCTGCAAAATCGCGCTCCCCATGCCCTGGCGATGCCGGCGCTGGAGCTGACCCTGACCGACGCGCAGGATCAGCCCGCGGTGCGCCGCGTGCTGCTGCCCAAGGACATCGGGGCGCCGGCGGAACTCCCGCCCCGCGGTGGCTGGGGCGCGGCGCTGACGGTGGTCGTGACCACGGGCGGTGCGCGCGTGGCCGGCTACCGCCTGCTGGCGTTTTATCCTTGAATTTTTTCTGACTCCACCCTCACACCCTCTATGGCAGCCCTGATTTGCGGTTCTCTCGCGTTCGACACCATCATGACCTTTGAAGGGCGCTTTGCCGAGCAGATATTGCCCGACCAGTTGCACATCCTCAACGTGTCCTTTCTCGTGCCCACCCTGCGGCGCGACTTCGGCGGCTGCGCGGGCAACATCGCCTACAGCCTGCGCCTGCTGGGCGGCACGCCCTGGCCCATGGCCATGCTGGGCAGCGACGGCGGTGGGTATTTGCAGCGTTTGCAGGCGCTGGGCATTCCCACAGCCCATGTCGGCATGGCCCAGGACACCTACACCGCGCAGGCCATGATCATGACCGACCGCGACAACAACCAGATCACCGCGTTCCACCCCGGTGCGATGCTGCAGGCGCACACCCTGCGCATCGCGCCGCACCCGGACATCGCGCTGGCCATCATCGCGCCCGACGGCCGCGAGGCCATGCTCGAGCATGCCGAGCAGCTCGCCGCGGCGGACGTTCCGTTCGTGTTCGATCCGGGGCAGGGGCTGCCGATGTTCGACGGGCCTGAACTCGCGCGCTTTGTCGAGCAGGCGAGCTGGGTCGCGGTGAACGACTACGAGGGCAAGATGCTGTGCGAGCGCACGGGCTGGTCACTGGCCGAGATTTCGCGCAAAGTACGCGGCCTGATCGTGACGCTGGGCGCGCAAGGCTGCGAGGTCTGGGTGGATGGGGCCAAGGCGCATGTGCCCGCCGTCACGCCCGCGCAGGTCGTCGATCCCACGGGCTGCGGAGACGCCTGGCGCGGTGCGCTGCTGTATGGGCTCGAACGCGGCTGGCCGCTCGAACGCTGCGCAGCGCTGGGCAACCGGATCGGCGCCTTCAAGATTGCCCACCGCGGGCCGCAGAACTACACGCTGGACTTCACGCCAGGCTGACCCAAGCCCGGCGCCGTCAAGGCTTGGTGCCTGTTGGGAAAGGCCAGGCTGCCTGGGGATTCAGTGTGGTCTGGGCGGGGGCAGAGGCCTTGGCGGCCTTCTTCGCAGGAGTAGAAGCCTTCTCCGCAGGTGCGGCGGCCTTCTTCGCAGGTGCGGCGGCCTTCTTCGCAGGTGCGGCGGCCTTCTTCGCAGGTGCGGCGGCCTTCTTCGCAGGTGCGGCGGCCTTCTTCGCAGGTGCGGCGGCCTTCTTCGCAGGTGCGGCGGCCTTCTTCGCAGGTGCGGCGGCCTTCTTCGCAGGTGCGGCGGCCTTCTTCGCCGGAGCAGCGGCCTTCTTCGGGGGTGCTTCGGTCTTCATGGCCTGGGATGCGGCCGGTTTTTTTGCAGTTGCCATCACGTTCTCCTTGGATCGATGTGTTGAGCGCGCTGCATCCACACGGTGGGTGGGCAGCAGTTCTCTGAACAGGTTCTTAGGGGTGGACACCTATCCCTCCCGCATGAACACGAAAAACGCCCCACCAGGGAAAGCAGCGGATTGGCGGCAGGCGCGATAGTCATGGCTCTGTGAGCACCCCGGCAGGATCAATCCCAGGAGAGTGCGCCTCCAGACTGGTATTCGATGACCCGCGTTTCGAAGAAATTGCGCTCCTTCTTGAGGTCGATCATCTCGCTCATCCAGGGGAAGGGGTTTTCTTCGTGGGGGAAAAGGGCCTCGAGGCCGATCTGCGTGGCGCGGCGGTTGGCGATGTAGCGCAGATAGCCCTTGAACATGGAGGCGTTCAAGCCCAGCACGCCACGCGGCATGGTGTCTTCGGCGTAGCGGTATTCGAGTTCGACCGCTGTGAGAAAGAGCTCCTTGACCTCGGCTTTGAACGCTGGCGTCCAGAGCTGCGGGTTCTCGAGCTTGAGCTGGTTGATCAGGTCGATGCCGAAGTTGCAGTGCATGGACTCGTCGCGCAGGATGTATTGGTACTGCTCGGCTGCGCCGGTCATCTTGTTTTGCCGGCCCAGCGCCAGGATCTGCGTGAAGCCGACGTAAAAGAACAGCCCTTCCATCAGGCAGGCGAAGACGATCAGGCTCTTGAGCAGGGTCTGGTCGGCCTCGGGCGTGCCGGTATGAAAGTGCGGGTCCATGATCGCGTCGATGAACGGAATCAGGAATTCGTCCTTGGCGCGGATCGCGGGAACTTCATGGTAGGCGTTGAAGATTTCGCCCTCGTCGAGCCCCAGCGACTCGACGATGTACTGGTAGGCGTGCGTGTGGATCGCTTCTTCGAAGGCCTGGCGCAGCAGGAATTGGCGGCATTCGGGCGCCGTGATGTGGCGGTAAGTGCCGAGCACGATGTTGTTGGCGGCCAGGCTGTCGGCGGTGACGAAGAAGCCCAGGTTGCGCTTGACGATGCGGCGCTCTTCCTCTGTCAGCCCGTTCGGGTCTTTCCAGAGCGCGATGTCGCGCGTCATGTTGACCTCTTGCGGCATCCAGTGGTTGGCGCAGGTCGCGAGGTATTTTTCCCAGGCCCATTTGTATTTGAAGGGCACGAGCTGGTTGACGTCGGTCTGGCCGTTGATGATGCGCTTGTCGGCGGCGTTGACGCGGCGCTCGGACATTTTCTGCGCCGGCGCCTGGGGCTTGGGTGCGGCGAATGCGGGCGCTGCATTTTCGGCGGCGCGGGGTGCAAGAAACGGCTGTGTGCCGAGCATGGCGCCGCCGGGAGGCAGTGCCATGCCCGGTGCGACAGATGCGGCGGGGGTGATTTCTTCGTCCCAATTCAGCATGGTTTTTTCCGTGCGAGGATTATGAAAGCAGTGCTGCAAAATGAAAAGCACTCCAGCGCGCTCTGGCAAGGTTTTTTTGCATGCGTCGGCGTTTTGGGCGCGTGCCGAGCAAGGGCTTACTGGCAGGCTTCGCAGGTCGGATCGTCGATGGCGCAGAACTTGACGTCGGTGGCGGGCAGTGCTGCTGCGGCATCGAGCACGCTGGCTGTGCCGGACGCGGCAGCGAAAGCCGCCGGCGCACCGCCTTGCCCTGTGCCCACGGCATTGAGCTGCTGGCGGTTCACGGTACTCATCTCGACGTGCGTGGCGCTTTGCGTGCGCAGGTAGTACGTCGTCTTGAGGCCGCGCAGCCAGGCGAGCTTGTAGGTCTCGTCGAGCTTCTTGCCCGAAGCGCCGGCCATGTAGATGTTGAGGCTTTGCGCCTGGTCGATCCACTTCTGGCGGCGCGCGGCGGCTTCGACGAGCCAGCGCGGCTCGATCTCGAAGGCAGTGGAATACAGCGCCTTCAGATCGGGCGGCACGCGGTCTATAGGGTGCAGTGAGCCCTTGAAGTGCTTGAGGTCCAGCACCATCACGTCGTCCCACAGGCCCAGGCGCTTGAGGTCGTGCACGAGGTAGCCGTTGATGACGGTGAATTCGCCCGAGAGGTTGCTCTTGACCGACAGGTTGCCGAACGACGGCTCGATCGAGGCATCGACGCCAATGATGTTGCTGATGGTGGCTGTGGGGGCGATGGCCACGCAGTTGGAATTGCGCATGCCGTCCTGCGCGATCTTGCGGCGCAGGGCGTCCCAGTCCAGGCGCGCGCTGCGATCGACTTCGAGATGCCCGCCGCGCGCTTGCGCCAGCATGTCCAGCGTGTCGAAAGGCAGGATGCCGCGCTCCCAGAGCGAGCCCTGGTAGCTCGAATACCTGCCGCGCTCGCGCGCGAGATCGCTCGAAGCCCAGTAAGCGTAATAGCACAGCGCTTCCATGGAGGCATCGGCGAATTCCACCGCCTCTTGCGAGGCGTAGGGGATGCGCAGCTCGTACAGCGCGTCCTGAAAGCCCATCACGCCCAGCCCCACGGGGCGGTGGCGCAGGTTGGAGTCGCGCGCTTTGCGCACGGCGTAGTAGTTGATGTCGATCACGTTGTCGAGCATGCGCATGGCCACGGACACGGTTTTGCGCAGCTTGTCGTGGTCCAGCACCTTGGTGGGCTGGCCGCTCGCGTCCGCCGGGCCGTCCTTGAGGTGCTGCAGCAGGTTGACCGAGCCGAGGTTGCACACCGCGGTTTCGCTGTCGCTGGTGTTGAGCGTGATTTCGGTGCACAGGTTGGACGAATGCACCACGCCCACATGCTGCTGGGGCGAGCGCACGTTGCAGGCATCCTTGAAGGTGATCCAGGGGTGGCCCGTCTCGAACAGCATGCTGAGCATCTTGCGCCACAGATCGACCGCCTGCACGGTCTTGCTGGGTTTGATCTCACCGCGCGCAGCCTTCTCTTCGTAGGCCACGTAGGCGGCCTCGAAGTCAGCGCCGAATTTGTCGTGCAGGTCAGGCACGTCGGACGGCGAGAACAGCGTCCATGGCCCCTTTTCCAGCACGCGCTTCATGAACAGGTCGGGAATCCAGTTGGCCGTGTTCATGTCGTGCGTGCGGCGGCGGTCGTCGCCGGTGTTCTTGCGCAGCTCCAGAAACTCCTCGATGTCCAGGTGCCAGGTTTCGAGGTAGCAGCAGACGGCGCCCTTGCGCTTGCCGCCCTGGTTCACGGCCACGGCCGTGTCGTTGACCACCTTGAGGAAAGGCACCACGCCTTGCGACTCGCCGTTCGTGCCCTTGATGTGACTGCCGAGCGCGCGCACGCGCGTCCAGTCGTTGCCCAGGCCGCCGGCAAATTTGGACAGCAGGGCGTTTTCCTTGATCGCTTCGTAGATGCCGTCGAGGTCATCGGGCACCGTGGTCAGGTAGCAGCTCGAGAGCTGCGAGCGCAGCGTGCCGCTGTTGAACAGCGTGGGCGTGCTGCTCATGAAGTCGAAGCTGGACAGCACCTCGTAGAACTCGATCGCGCGCGCTTCGCGCTCCACCTCGTTGAGCGCCAGCCCCATGGCCACGCGCATGAAAAAGGCCTGCGGCAGCTCGATACGCGTCTTGCGCACGTGCAGAAAGTAGCGGTCGTACAGGGTTTGCAAGCCCAGGTAGTCGAACTTCAGGTCGCGCTCGGGGCGCAGCGCGGCCGCAAGGCGCGGCAGGTCGAATTGCAGCAGGCGCTCGTCGAGCAGCTCGTTGTCCACGCCTTTGCGGATGAACTGCGGGAAGTCATCGACGTAGCTTTGCGCCATTTCGCCGGGTGCGACATCGCGCCCCAGGACCTCGCGCACGATGGTGTGCAGCAGCAGGCGCGCGGTGGCGTAGGTGTAGCCAGGGTCTTTTTCGATCAGCGTGCGCGCTGCAAGGATGGCGGCTTTGTAGACCTCGTCCATGGGCACACCGTCGTACAGGTTGCGCATGGTTTCGGCGACGATGGGCTGCGCCTGCACGTCCGCGCCCAGGCCCTGGCACGCCGTGGCGATGAGCGACTCGAGCCGCTGCAGGTCTAGCGCCACGCGCGCGCCGCCGTCGAGCACGTGCAACTGCGGCGCCGCAGGTGCCTGCTGCGCGGCCTGCTGGGCGCGCTCCTGCGCACGGCGCTCGCGGTAGAGCACGTAGGCGCGCGCCACCTCGTGATGGCCGCCGCGCATCAGGCCGAGTTCGACCTGGTCCTGCACGTCTTCGATGTGGAAGGTGCCGCCGCCGGGGCGCGAGCGCAGCAGGGCGCGCGTGACGGCCTGCGTCAGGCCATCGACCACTTCGCGCACGCTGGCCGAGGCCGCGCCCTGCGTGCCGTGCACCGCGAGAAAGGCTTTCATCATCGCGATGGCGATTTTTTGCGGCTCGAACGGCACGACCGCGCCGTTGCGGCGGATGATCTGGTAGTGCGCAAAGGCGCTGGCGCCTGCAGGCGTCGCAGCGGCGGCTTGCCCTTGCGGAGCAGGAAAGCCAAGGGGCTCGGGAGATGGCATGGCAGCTTGCATCGGAAGTCCTCTCGTCCTTTGGGGAACGGTCGTGAAAGCGGGGGGCATGGCGCAAACCCAGGGGCGCGCAGGGCGCTGTGGCGAGTGCTTTGATTGGAGACTATAGCACTAGATTTAGTGCTTCATTGTCATAAAAAACACTACAGGTAGCGTTTATAAGCCGCATTGCTTTTGGCGTGCGTCGAACGCGGTACGCCGACAGGCTGCTACGCCTCAGCGCTGGAGGGCCGCCTGCACAGCGCGGGGGAAACACTCCGCAGGCCAGGCGAGCGCTGCCTGCAGCCGCCCCCAGTCGAAGCCGGCACCGGGGTCGTGCTTGCGCCCGGGCGCGACATGCTCGTGACCGGCCACGTCGGTGATGGGATAACGCCCGGCGAGGTCGCGGCACAGCCCGGCCAGGACCTCGTACTGCGCCGGCTCGAACGGCCCACCTTCGAGCCCTTCGAGCTCTATGCCCACCGAGTAGTCGTTGCAGTTGCTCCTGCCTTGATAGCTAGAGGCGCCCGCGTGCCAGGCGCGCTGGTCACAATCGACGAACTGCCACAGGCGCCCTGTGCGCGCTATGAAAAAATGCGCCGACACTTCGAGGCCGCGGATGCTCTGGAAGTAGGGGTGTGCGTCCCAGTCAAGCGTGCCGGTGAAGAGCTGCTGCACGGCCTGCGTGCCGTATTCGCCCGGTGGCAGGCTGATCGAGTGCAGCACGATCAGCCTGACCTCGGCTCCGGCTGGCCGAGGGCCGAAATGCGGCGACGCGAGCCAGAGGGCGCCCACATGCCGGCCGCCGTCCCGCCACGGCGTGGCCGTCTCAGCCTTGCTCATCCCGTGCGTCCTGGGGCATGTCGGACTCGCCAGGCAGCGCGATCTGCAGACGGTCGATGCGGTAGCGCATCTGGCGCAGACTGATACCCAGGCGCGCGGCGGCTGCGGTGCGGTTGAAGCCGCATGCGTGCAGGGCGCGTACCAGGATGTCGCGCTCCTGCCGGTCGAGCCAGGCCTGCAGGTCTTTGGGCAGCTCTTGCAGCGCGGCGCTCGGCGATGCCACTTCTGTCGCCTCTCCTGCCCCTGCCGCCTCCCCAGCCGCTTGTGCCGCGCCGCCGGGCGCTGTTGTGGCAGGTGTAGCAAGGGATGAACCGAGCGCCGCCTCGAGTTCGAGTTCGGCGCCGTCGCTGAGCGCGAGCGCGCGGTGCAGCAGGTTTTCGAGCTCGCGCACGTTGCCCGTGAGCGGGTGCTGCGCCAGTGCGGCGAGCGCCTTTTCGGTCAGGCGCGGGGCGGGCACGCCGCTCTCCTGCGCGATGCGCCCGAGCAGTGCCGCGCACAGCGCGGGCAGGTCTTCGCGCCGCGCGCGCAAGGGCGGCACCAGGACTTCGATCACGTTCAGGCGGTAATACAAGTCCTGCCGGAAGCGCCCGGCATGCACGTCGGCCGCGAGGTCGCGGTGCGTGGCGCTCACGATGCGCACGTCCACACTCTCTTCCTGCGTAGCGCCGAGCGGGCGCACACTGCGCTCCTGGATGGCGCGCAGCAGCTTGGACTGCATGGCCAGCGGCAGGTCGCCGATTTCGTCGAGGAACAGCGTGCCGCCGCGCGCGGCCTGGAAGTAGCCCTCACGGTCTGCCGTGGCGCCGGTGTAGGAGCCCTTGCGCGCGCCGAAAAACTCCGCTTCGAGCAGGTGCTCAGGGATCGCGCCGCAATTGACGGCAATGATGGGGCCGTCGGCGCGCTGGCTGCACGCGTGCAGCGCCTGCGCCACCAGTTCCTTGCCGGTGCCCGATTCGCCGAGGATCAGCACCGGCGCCATGCTTTTGGCGACTTTGGCGATGCGTTGCTTGACCTGGGTCATCGCGGGCGAATCGCCGACGAGCCGCGCCAGGGCGGCCGTGGCGTTGGCGTCTGCCGTCCCCTTGTCGGCGTGCAGTTCGGATGTGCTGCGCGCGGCGCGTGGGGCGGGCACGCCGCCCATGCCTTGCACTGCCGAGGCCACGACAGCACGGAATTGCTTGAGATCGACGGGTTTGGTGAGGTAGTCGAACGCGCCCGCGCGCAGGGCTTCGACGGCGTTTTCGGCCGATCCGTAAGCGGTCATGACCACGCAGCGCTCGCGCCTTTGCTGCGCGCGCACTTCCTGCAGCAGCTCCATGCCAAAGCCGTCGGGCAGGCGCATGTCGGTGATGACGGCGTCAAATCGCTGGCTTTGCAGCTGCGTGCGCGCTTCCTGCAGGGTGGCGGCGGTTTGCACGCGGTAGCCTTCGCGCAGCAAGGTCAGCTCGTACAGGGTGCGCAGGTCGGGTTCGTCATCGACGACGAGGATGGAGGCGGGGCTGGTCATACGGAATGGGTCAAACCACGAGGGTGTCGAACAGCGAGGCCGGGGCCGCGGGCAGGGCCGTGGGGCGGAAAAGCACCGTGAAGGCGTTGCCTTCGACATCGCCGCGGCGGGTGGGCCGGGACAGGCGCTGGTAGCCGATGCTCGCGCCGTGGCGCTGGCACAGCTCGCGGCAAATATAAAGGCCCAGGCCGCTGGAGCGGCTTTGCGACGAGAAAAAAGGCTCGAACAAGTGGCGCTCGACCGATTGGTCGAGCGGCGCGCCGTCGCTCCAAACCTGCAGGCTGGCCTGGCCGCCGGGTGTGGTGCGCGTGCTTACTTGTAGCCCGTCAGGCTCCGGACTTTTGTGGCGCAGCGCGTTGTCGAGCAGGTTGTAGAGCACGCGGCGCAGGTGCTCGGTGTCGAACGCGACCTGTGCGTTTTCCGCATGCAGGGCCACGTTCAGTTGGCGCAGCGCCGGCTCCTGTGCCTGCCACTCGCCGCAGATGCGCGCCACGCTGTCGTCGAGTGCGAGCGTAGCGTCGGGCGCGAGTTGCGCCTGCTGCTGCACCCGCGCGATGTCGAGCACGTCGTCGACGATGCGCGCGAGGCGTTCGGCGTTCTCGCGCACCATCTGCGCAAGGCGCCGTTGCGCCGGATCGTGCAAGTCTTCTTCGAGCAGCGCGTTGGCCTGCGTGATGGCCGCGAGCGGGTTGCGGATTTCGTGCGCCACGGCTGCCGACATGCGCCCCATCGCGGCGAGCTTTTCGGTGCGCAGCCGCGCCTGCATGGCGCGCAGGTCGTGCAAAAACATCACACACAGGCGCTCGTCGGCGCGCGCCGTCAAAGCGGGCTGGGGGGGCGCGGCGGGGGCTGTGCGCGACGGGGTCAGCCAGGTGCGCACGTGCAGCGCCACGGGGCTTTCGTCGGCGTGCTGCACATAGACGTCGGCGGCCTGCGCGTGGCCTTGCACGAAGCTGCGCTGCGCCAGCGCCACCAGCGGCTGCCATGCGGCGCTGCGGGTACCGGCGCGCAAGGAAAAGTGCGCGGCGGGCAGGTGCCTGCCCCCGAGCAACAACAAGGCGGCCGGGTTGGCCATGTGCACGTGGGCATGTTCATCGAGCACCAGCACGCCGTCGTCGAGGTTCTGGATGACGAGTGCGCTCACCTCGGACTGCAGCTGCGCCGTCATCAGGCTTTGCTGGGCATGTTGCTGCTCGCGCACCAGGCGCGCGGCCAGCTCGTGCGCGAGGTAGGCGACGATGACATAGCCCATGCCGGCGAGCGCGCCTTGCAGGTAGTTTTGCGCCGCGTCCCCGATGCCGTGGGCATTGAGCCACCAGGCCCAGGCGAGCAGCAGCAGGCTGACGACGGCCGTGGTTCCCAGGGCCATCAGCAGCGTGCCATGCACGGCGGCGAGCAAAATGGGCAGGCCGAACAAGGGCGTGTAGTTCATGCCGCCCGCCTGCAGCCATTGCAGGGCACACACGACGCCCAGGTCCATTCCTATGGTTCCAAGCCATTGCGGGCCCAGGACAGGCGATGGCGGCACATGGTGCTTCCAAAGTCGTAGCGCCAAGGCGGCACAGAGGTAGGCCAGGCAGATGGCCAGCGCGGCAGGCTCCGGGGTGTGGTTCAGCGCCAGTCCCAGGCCCTGCAGTACCAGCAAGGCCAGTGCCACCATGGCCCGGCCCGTGAGAAAACCGCGCCACAGCCGCACGAAAGGCGTGTCGTCGTTGGGCAAACGGGCGCGCCGGGACATGGTCAGCGCGGCGGCACAGGCGCAGGGCGCGGCAGGTGCGCCACGGAGCAATAAAACTTCCCGTCCTGCACCAGGGCTTCGGAGCGCGGCAGGTGCACGCCGCAGTGGGCGCAGGCCACCATGTTTTCAGGGGTCGCGCGCCGCGGTGCGGGCTTGGAGCGCACGCTGGGCGCCTGTTGACTGCGCCACCAGGCCGCACCCACGGCCACGACGATGAGCACGAGCAGGTACTTCATACGCTGCGGTGCAATACGACTTCGAGCACGAAGCGCGAGCCCACGTAGGCCAGCAGCAGCAGCGCGGCACCGGCATACAGCACGCGCACGGCGCTGCGCCCGCGCCAGCCAAAGCGCGCGCGCCCGAGCAGCAGCACGGCAAAGGTGAGCCAGGACAGCAGCGAGAACACCGTCTTGTGCTCCCAGCGCCAGGCGCGCCCGTAAAGTTGCTCGCCAAACAGCATGCCCGCGAGCAGCGTCGCCGTGAGCAACACGAAGCCCGCCGCGACGAAGCGAAACGTCAGGCGTTCGAGCGTGAGCAGCGGCATGCCGCTGTCCGGGTCTTGGCCCTGGCGGATGCGGCGCTCGGCGCGCGTCATGAGCCAGGCATGCACCACCGCGGCCGCAAACAGGCCATAGCAGGCGATACCCAGCGCCAGGTGCAGCGGCAGCCAGGCGGAGGCCGTGGCGTGCAGCGGTTGGCCCGGAAACAGCTGTGCGAGCAGCAAGGCCAGCGCCGCCAGCAGCGCCAGTGCCCAGCGCGCGCGCAGCTGCGGGAACAGCTGGCGTTCAATGGCGTACACCGTGAGCGCAAGCCAGGCCGTCATCGACAGCGCCGGCGCAAAGCCAAAGCGCAGCGCCTCGCCCCACAGCCCCCAGCCGAGCGCCGCGGCGTGCAGCACCCAGGCCAGGCCCAGGGCGCGCCGCGCGCCCTCCTCCTGCAGGCGCGCCGCGGCAAGCGCCGGAGCGGCGTAGGCCAGCGCTGCCGCGAGTGTCAGCAGCCAGCCGATCGGAGAGGCACTCGGTAAAATCATGGCCCGCAGTTTATCCCGCGGCGATCGTCGAAACCTCCCGCGCGCAGGTGTCTGCCGCCTTTGCTTTGCTGTCGGCCCGGCCCTGCACCAGACGTGCCGCGTTGCGCCCCCCCACCCACCCCCTAGCTCTTTGCTCCTATGGCCTCCGCTCTGACCGACAAACTCTCGCGCCTCGTCAAAGAAATGCGCGGCCAGGCCCGCATCACCGAATCCAACGTGCAGGACATGCTGCGTGAAGTGCGCATGGCCTTGCTCGAAGCCGACGTGGCGCTGCCCGTGGTGCGCGACTTCATTGCGCGCGTCAAGGACAAGGCGCTGGGGCAGGAGGTGCTGGGCAGCCTCAAGCCCGGCCAGGCGCTGGTGGGCATCGTGCACCGCGAACTCGCCGCCACCATGGGCGAGGGCGTGTCGGACCTGAACCTGGCCACGCAGCCGCCTGCCGTGATCCTCATGGCCGGCTTGCAGGGCGCGGGCAAGACCACGACCACGGCCAAACTCGCCAAGCACCTGATCGAAAAGCGCAAGAAAAAGGTGCTCACCGTCTCGGGCGACGTGTACCGGCCCGCGGCCATAGAACAGCTCAAGACCGTGACGCGCCAGGCCGGGGCCGAGTGGTTTCCGAGCTCGCCCGAGCAAAAGCCGCTCGAGATCGCGCGCGCCGCGCTCGACTACGCCAAAAAGCACTATTTCGACGTGCTGCTGGTCGACACCGCCGGGCGCCTTGCGATCGACGAGGCGCTGATGCAGGAAATCAAGGAGCTGCACGCGGCGCTGCAGCCGGTCGAAACCCTGTTCGTCGTCGATGCCATGCAGGGCCAGGATGCCATCAACACCGCGCGCGCCTTCAAGGAGGCGCTGCCCCTCACGGGCATCGTGCTCACCAAATTGGACGGTGACGCGCGCGGCGGCGCGGCGCTGTCGGTGCGCCAGATCACGGGCGCGCCGATCAAGTTCGCCGGGGTGTCGGAAAAAATCGACGGCCTCGAAGTGTTCGACGCCGAGCGCCACGCAGGCCGCGTGCTGGGCATGGGCGACATCGTCGCGCTGGTCGAGCAGGTCACGGCCAACGTCGATCTGGACGCCGCGCAAAAACTCGCTGCCAAAGTCAAGAGCGGCAATGGCTTCGACCTCAACGACTTCCTTGCGCAAATTCAGCAGATGAAGCAGATGGGCGGGCTCTCCAGCCTCATGGACAAGCTGCCCACGCAACTCAGCGCGCAGGCGGGCAAGGTCGATATGGGCAAGGTCGAAAAAGACATCCGCCGCAAGGAAGGCATCATCCAGAGCATGACGCCGCTGGAGCGCCGCAAGCCCGACCTCATCAAGGCCTCGCGCAAAAAGCGCATCGCCCAGGGCGCGGGCGTGCAGGTGCAGGAGGTCAACCGCCTGCTCAAGGAGTTCGAGCAGATGCAGGAAATGATGAAAAAAATGAAGGGCGGCGGCCTGATGAAGATGATGAAGAGAATGGGCGGCATGAAAGGCCTGGGCGGCGGCATGCCCAAGATGCCTTTCTGACAACTTCTGAAATTTCAAGCCATTTTGGCTTTTTGCGCTCATCCAGAAAGCGCAGGCAGCTATAAATTTAGGATTTCCGCACTCAGCGCGTGAGCGGCAGGGCCAGCCCCATGGCCGCGAACAGGCCGCCGCAGACGCGATTGAAGCGTTTGCCGAAACGCTCGAGCGCCGGGCGGATCAGGTGCGCGAGGCGCGCAAGCAGAAACTCCACGCAGCACTCGGTGACCATGAAGGTGCCGGCCATCACCACAAACTGCAGCCACAGGCTGCGCGCCGGGTCGATGAACTGGGGTAGGAAGGCGCCGTAAAAAAGCAGCGCCTTGGGGTTGGACACGGCCGCGAACAGCCCCTGGCGAAACAGCTGCGACCAGCGTGGGGGGCGCACAAAGAGCGCCTCGTCCGCGGCCTGCAGCTGCAGCGGCGGCGCGCGCCACAGCTGAATCCCGAGCCACACCAGATACGCCCCGCCCGCCCACTTGAGCACTGTGAGCGCGTGCGCCGAAGCCTGCAGCAGCGCACCTATGCCCAGCATCGACAGGGCGATCAGCAGCATGAAGCCGAGCGCGCCGCCGGCGATCGTGAACAGCGCGCGCCGGTGCCCGTGCAGGGCGCCGTGCGTGAGCGCAAGCAAGCTGTTGGGGCCGGGCGTGAGCGACAAGCCCCCGGCGGCAAGCAGATAGATCAACCAGGTGTGCCAACTCATAAGAAGGAATGGAATGCGGTCGCGAAATGGCGCGGGCTGCGCAGCAAAAGCCCGAGTGTGCCGCAGGACAGGCGGCAGGGCGCGCGCCCGAATCGGCAGTGCATGAAGCCGGCGCCTTAAAATGAAATTTTGCCTAGCAGCCACGCCTGCTTTGTTTCTCTCTACTGACACAGCAAAGGAAGTTCCATGAGCCCCGTAGTTCCCTCGATGGCCGATCGTGACGGCAAGATCTGGATGGATGGCCAGATGGTCGATTGGCGCGACGCCAAAGTCCACGTACTGACGCACACGCTGCACTACGGTTGCGGTGCCTTCGAGGGGGTGCGGGCCTACAACACCGTCAACGGCACGGCGATTTTCCGCTTACAAGAGCATACCGAGCGCCTGTTCAACAGTTCCAAAATCCTGCGCATGAAGATTCCCTTCAGCCAGGAGCAGGTCAACGAGGCGCAGCGCGCCGTGGTGCGCGAAAACAAGCTTGACGCCTGCTATCTGCGCCCGCTGGTCTGGATAGGCGACAAAAAGCTCGGCGTTTCGCCCAAGGGCAACACCATCCACGTCATGGTTGCGGCATGGGCCTGGGGCGCCTACCTCGGTGAAGACGGCATCACCAAGGGCATCCGCGTCAAGACCAGCAGCTACACGCGCCACCACGTCAACATCACCATGACGCAGGCCAAGTCGGTGAGCAATTACACCAACTCCATCCTCGCGAACATGGAGGCCACGGACGACGGCTACGACGAGGCGCTGCTGCTCGACGCGGCGGGCTTCGTCTCCGAAGGCTCGGGCGAGAACGTGTTCATCGTGAAGGGCGGCGTGGTCTATACGCCCGACCTCTCGGCCGGCTCGCTCAATGGCGTCACGCGCAACACCGTGCTGCACATCTGCAAGGACCTCGGGATCGACGTGGTGCAAAAACGCATCACGCGTGACGAGGTGTATATCTCGGACGAAGCCTTCTTTTCGGGCACCGCGGCCGAGATCACGCCGATCCGCGAGCTCGACCGCATCGAAATCGGCAGCGGACAGCGCGGCCCCATCACCGAGAAGATCCAGAACGCGTTCTTCGACATCGTGAATGGCCGCAATCCCAAATACGCCCACTGGCTGACCAAGGTGTGAGCATGTCACAAGCCGTCGTCGAATTACTGGCCAAAGACCTGAGCGCCCAAGGCGAGGTGTATTGCCCCCACCCCAAGGCGGGCATGCAGCTGTGGAGCGGCCACCCGCGCGTGTACCTCGATGTGGCGCACACGGGGGAGGCCAGGTGCCCTTATTGCGGAACGGTGTACCGCCTCAAGGCGGGCGAAAAAGTCGCGCACGGGCATTGAGCCCGTCCCGGCTTCGCGTCGTTGCCTTTAACCTGGCAGCCTGTCGGACTTTGGGCGTCGATAGCGAGAATGGGCCCCAGCGAGGCCAGTTTTTGCCGGATTCGCCGCCCCATAGTGCTGCTATGGGGCAAGAAGACGGTGAAAAATGGGCCGCTGCGGCGCATTCGCAGCCGACGATTCCAAAGTCCGACAGGCTGCTAGTGTAGTGTTCGATGCTTGATGCGACAAATAAAACCGATGGATTTTTGGTCTGGGCAAGGCGCAAACCGCAGCGATACCGGGTGGTATCGCGAGGATTTGCAACGCGGCCCGGGCCGAAAAGACGCGGTTTTATGTCGCAGATAGCGTCGAACACTACACTAGATTGTTCATTAGGACGCGGGATGATGGCGAGACGGCTGGCGAGGCAGTTTGGTTGCTGCTGAGGAGTTCGTGGTGGTGCCTCGAACGACGAAGCGGCGGTCAAAATGACCGCCAGCCGTCCGCCAGCACCCGCGTAGGTGCGCAGCACCGCTTCATGGACAATCTGGGTTTAAGTTGCTCTTTACTCTACTGCCCTGACACTGGATGGCTTTTTCTCGATTTGCTTCGCCGGGGGCAGCGCAGCAACGCGCCCTGGATCTGGCGGCATTTTTGGCGCTTGCGCCTGCGCTGTGGCTGCCTTCGGGCTATTCCGTAGGCGCGCTCCTGCTGGTGGTGCTGGGTTTGTGGCGCTGGCCTGCGGTGCTGCGCGGCCGGCTCGCCCCGAATGAGCCCATGCGGGCCTGGGCACTGGCGGTTCTGGCCATGGGGCTGGTGTGGTCCATGTACCTCTTTGAGGGCGGCCGGCTCATCACCAATACCCTGGGGCTGGACCGCAGCAGCAAATACCTTTTGGTGCTGTTGGCGCTGCCGGCGGTATGGGCGCAGCGCCCGGCCGCATGGGCCTTGCGCTGGGGCTGCTGGGTGGGCGCGGCGGGTGCCGGCGTGCTCGCCGGCTGGCAGGTGCTGGTGCAGCACCTCGAGCGCGCCGAGGGCTACACCAACGCCATACAGTTCGGCAATCTGTCCCTGCTGCTCGCGCTGTGGAGCGGCATCTGGGCCATGCAGGCAAGTCGCCGGCACGAACGCCTGTTCGGCGGCCTCGCTGCCGTGCTGGGCATCGCGGCCAGCGTGCTCTCGGGCAGCCGGGGTGGGTGGGTGACGCTACCCGTGCTGTTGGTGGTGCTCGTATGGTTGATCCGCCCGCCAGCGGGTGGCATCAAGGGCCACCGGGGGCTGCGCGCACTGGGGGCGGCCTTGCTCGCCTGCCTTCTGCTGGCGGTACTGCCCCCCGTGCAGCAGCGTGCGCACGAGGCCGCGCAGGAGTTGCTGCAGCGACCCGCGCCCGAAAAATCCAACACCGCAACCGGCTCCCGCCTCGCTTTCTGGATGCACGCATGGCGCTTGGGCGTGGCGCATCCCTGGCTGGGCGCAGGCCAGCGGGGCTATGAACAAAGCCAGCTTGCGGCCGTCGCGCGCCAGGAGATGCCCTCGATGTCCGTGCACTTCAACCATGCGCACAACGAATGGCTGGACATGTTCGCCAAGCGCGGCCTGCTGGGAGTCTGCGGTCTGGTGATGTTCTACGCCGTGCCCGGCTTTCTGTGTGGGCGCCGGTTGCGCCGAGGCGGGCGCGAACCTCTGGAAAATGCCGCTGCTGCGAGCCATGGGTACGATGGGCAGGCCGTTGACGAAGAGCGCCATGCCGCCGCGCTGTGTGGCCTGGTCACGGTGCTTGGCTACCTGGGCTTTGGCATGACGCAGGTCATGTTTGCCCATAACAACGGCAACCTGATGTACCTGCTGCCCATGACCTTGTGGCTGGCCGTCTGCTGGCCGGCGGCCAGCGCGTGCGGAGCCTTTCGGACCCCCATTCCACGATGAAACACTCCTTGCCCACCGATTCCCCCGCAGCGTCCCGCCCCCTGCGTGTGCTGCACTTCGTCTCGGGCGGTTTTTCGGGGGCGACGCAGGTGGCCATAGACCTGTGCGGCGAGTACCCGGGCCAGGAGACGCTGCTCGTGCTGCGCCGGCGTGCGTCCATAGACCCGACCGAGCGCGTGGCGGCGCTGCGCGCCAAGGGGCTGCAGGTCGAAGTGGTGCCGCGCTGGGCGCATATCGTCACCATCCTGGCCTTGGCGCGCCTGTGCCGCCGGTGGAAACCGGACGTGCTCGTGGCGCATGGATTCAGCGAGCACCTGTGGGGCCGGTACGCGGGCTTGCTCGCCGGCGTGCCCCAGCTCATCCACGTGGAGCACAACGTGCGCGAGCGCTACCGCCTGGGGCGGCTGCGCCAGTCGCTGTGGCTGGCGCAGCGCACTGCGTGCATCGTGGGCGTGTCGCAGGCCGTGCGCGATGAACTGGTGCGCCTGGGCCACCCCGCAGAGCGCTGCGTCGCGATCCTCAACGGCATCGACCTGAACCGCTTTCCGCCCGGTCTGCCGTGGGCGCAGCGCGAGGACGCCATCGTCATGCCCGCGCGCTTTGCGCAGCAAAAAGACCACGCCACCTTGATCCGCGCCACCGCGCTGCTGGCACAGCAGGGTTTGCGTCCCACGGTGTACCTGGCCGGCGAGGGCAAGGCGAGCTGGCGCGGCAAGGCGCAGGCCCTCGCGCGCGAACTGGGGGTGGATGCGCAGGTGCGCTTTTTGGGCCATGTGGCCGACTTGCCTGCGCTGCTGGCGCGGGTCAAGCTGTGCGTGCTCTCCACGCATTACGAGGGCTTGGGGCTGGGTTTGATCGAAGGCATGGCATCGGGCTGCTGCGGCATCGGCTCGGACGTGGAGGGCGTGCGCGAAGTGCTCACGCACGGCGAAACGGGCTTTCTCGTGCCGCATGCCGACGCGCAGGCGCTGGCGCAGACGCTGCATGCGGCGCTGCGCGACCACGCAGGCACGGCGCGCATCGCCGCTGCCGGCCAGGCGCACGCGCGCGCCACCTTCGACCGCCAGCGCATGCGCCAGCAGTACCTGGACCTGTTCATGCGCGTGGGCAAGGGGCAGGCGGCGCCGACGCCTTGACCCTGCGCGCCCCGCTCAGGCGCCCGTGGTGGCCTGCTGCCAGATGCTGCCCGGTGCGGCGCCGCCGTGGCCCTGCAGCAGTTTGGCAAAGTGCCGCCGCTCGCCGCCACGCAGCTTGATCAAGGGCGCAGGGTGCGGCTCTGCAGGCACCAGGCACAGCCGCGGATAGAGCAAATACCACTTCCACCACACGGCCTGCTGGTAGAAAAATGCCGTGTCCTCGGCACGCAGCAAAGCCAGCCGGAAGCCGTTGGGGCGGCGCAGCACCTGCTGCGCTGCGACGTGGATCAGCAAATAAGCCGGGTCGTTGATGCCCTGCAGCAACTGATTGCCTCCGGCCTGCGTCTGCAAGGCTTGCAAATAGCGCTGCTCGCCCTCTTCGATCAGTGCGCGGTGGAATTCCTGCTGCCATGCGCTCACGAAAGGCGCCCCCGGCGGCGCGCCGAAGGCCCAACTCTCGATGATGGGGTAGCGCAGGTCCGTGGTGTAGCCGTCGATGTAAAACCCGACGAATTCGGCGCTCTGGGCCTGGCGCAGGTCATCGAGCCAGGCGAGCGACTGCGTGAGCAAAGTGCTCGCGTCCAGCCAATAGCCGCCGAATCTGCGCACCACATAAAGCCGCAGCCAGTCTGCCTGCTTGGCAGCAGGCAGCGCCGCAAACGCGGGCGGCAAGTCCCCCGCGGCAACCACGTCGCCCAGCGTGTGGGCGTGGATCACCTGCACGTCCAGGCCCGGGCAGTAGCGTTTCCAATTTTCTATGCACTGCTGCACCACGGGGTCTAGCGTGGCGCTGTGCCAGTAGCTCCAGATGCGTGCCGGGATGGGGGCCGGGATGTCTGGTGCGGCCGCAGGCGCCACGGGCTGTGCCTGCGTGCCCGTAAACACCTGCACACGCGGCGTGCCAGGGTAGGACAGGGGGTGGCGTGGCTGGCGCGAACTCAGCCATTGGTAGGCCAGACGAAAAGCGCCCGGCGGTAGTTGCAGGTGCATGAAAGGGCAGTGAGGTACGGCGGGTAGGGTGGCCCGGTGGCTTGCCGCGCATGCTGCAGGTCGGGCTGGGCTTGGCATCATAAACAGGCCTTGTCCTCTGCCCGGTCAGACAGCGCCGCTGCCGTGACAGCCGCCTGCGCGCACGCCGCGCCGGCAACGATCGGATAGCATGCAAGTTGGGCCGACGCGCAATGCCGCATCGCTCTCGGCGACCGATTTTTCCAACGACTTCAGGAGACTCCCCCCATGCCTTTCCAAACGCGCATCACCGACATGCTCGGCATCGAACACCCCATCGTGCAAGGCGGTATGCAAAACGTCGGCGTGGCCGAGCTCGCGTCGGCCGTGTCCAATGCCGGCGGGCTCGGCATTCTGACGGCGCTGACGCAGCCCACGCCGCAGGCGCTGCGTGAGGAGATTGCGCGCTGCCGCAGCATGACGGACAAGCCCTTCGGTGTGAACCTGACGGTGTTCCCGACGATCAACCCGCCCGACTACAAGGCCTACGTGCAGGCCATCCTCGACGGCGGCGTGCGCATCGTCGAGACCGCGGGCACGCAGGCGGTGCGCGAGATCTGGGAGATGCTCAAGCCGCACGGCGTGCGCATCCTGCACAAGTGCACCGCGGTGCGCCATGCGTTGTCGGCCGAAAAAGCGGGCTGCGACATCATCTCGATCGACGGCTTCGAATGCGCTGGCCACCCGGGCGAGGACGACGTCCCCGGTCTGATTTTGATCCCCTGCGCGGCCGACAAGGTGAAGATTCCGCTGCTCGCCTCGGGCGGCTTTGCCGACGGCCGCGGGCTGGTCGCGGCGCTCGCGCTGGGCGCCGAGGGCGTCAACATGGGCACGCGCTTTTGCGCCACGCAGGAGGCCAACATCCACCCGCGCGTCAAGCAGGCCTACCTCGAAAACGACGAGCGCGGCAGCCTGCTCATTTTTCGCAGCCTGAAGAACACGGCGCGTGTGGGCCGCAGCGCCGTCTCCGAAGAGGTGGCGCGGCGCCTGAGCGCACCCGGCGCAAAGTTCGAGGACGTGCGCGAGCTCGTCGCGGGCAAGGCGGGCAAGGAGCTGCTCGAGACCGGCGACCTTTCCAGGGGCGTATTCTGGGCCGGCATGGTGCAGGGCCTGATCCATGACATTCCGACCTGCGCGGAGCTCGTCAGCCGCATCATCCGCGAGGCTGAAGAGGTCATGGACCGGCGCCTCGCGGGCTTTCGCCGCGCGGGCTGAGAGGCTGAGAATTTTTCGGCCGCGGCCGCAAGGCTCTCAGCCTCTGCGGCTGGCGGCGCCCGTGCGGGTGGCTATTGCACCAGCCCGAGCGCGCCGCCGTCTATGCGCAGGTTCTGGCCGTTGATGAAGGCGGCGCGCGTGCTCGCGACGAAGCACACCAGGTCGGCCACCTCTTCGCGTGTGGCGATCCGGCCCACGGGGTTGGGAAAGCGCTGGGCGACGATGCGTGCCTCTATGCTCGCCCAATCATCCTCCCAGCCCGCGCGGTGCGCCTTGGCGCGGAAGGCGGCCTCGACTTCGGGCGTGCGGATGTAGCCCGGCGACACCGTGTTCACGGTGATGCCGGTATGGGCGAGCTCCTGCGACAGCGTCACGGCGATGCTCGCGAGCGCGCTCTTGGCGGCGTAGTAGGCGGGCCGCAGCGGATTGGGCTGGGTCGAGCCTATGGTGCCGAGCTGGATCATGCGCCCCCAGCCACGCTCACGCATCTGCGGCGTGAGCAGGCGGATCAGGCGCACCGCGCCCAGCAGGTTCTTCTGGTACATGTCGAGCCAGACGGCGGTTTCCGCCTCGTCCCAGCGCGCGTCCGAGGCCGTGCCGTAGTTGTTCACCAGGATGTCCACGCGCCCCGCGGCGGCCAGCGCCTGCTGCGCCACCTGCGCAGCCCCTGCGTCGCTGCACAGGTCACCCCAGACGGTGTGCTGCACGCCCTGTGCGCCTTGCGCGCGCAGCGGCTCGGCGCTGCCTTGCGCAAAACCGTGCGCGATCACGGTCGCGCCTTCTTCGGCAAGGCGCTGCGCGATCACGCTGCCGGTGCCGCGCTCGCTGCCCGTGACCAGCGCCACCTTGCCCTGGAGTCCGAGGTCCATGCTTGTCTCCTGTGCCGCGCGCCTGCGGCGCCCACCAGCAATGCTATGTTAAAAATAGCTTCTTACGCTTGATGGATGCGGATAAACGCCCATTTTTACTCGTAAACCCGAGGGCTCAGCGGTTCTTGAACTCGGGCTTGCGCTTGTTCAGGAAGGCGTCCATGCCTTCCTTCTGGTCTTCGGTGGCGAAAAGGCCGTGGAACAGGCGGCGCTCGAACATCAGGCCGTCGCTGAGCGAGCTTTCGAACGCGCGGTTCACCGATTCCTTGGCAGCCATGGCGGCGACCTGCGAGAGGTCGGCGACGATGAGCGCCGCGCCCAGCGCCTCTTCCATCAGCTTGTCCAGCGGCACGACGCGGCTCACCAGGCCCGCGCGCTCGGCCTCGGTGGCGTCCATCATGCGGCCCGTGAGCACCATGTCCATGGTCTTGGACTTGCCCACGGCGCGCGGCAGGCGCTGCGTGCCGCCCGCGCCCGGGATCACGCCGAGCTTGATCTCGGGCTGGCCGAACTTGGCGTTGTCGGCCGCGATGATGAAGTCGCACATCATCGCGAGCTCGCAGCCGCCGCCGAGCGCAAAGCCGCTTACCGCGCCGATCACGGGCTTGCGCACGCTGCGGATGGTTTCCCAGTTGCGCGTGATGAAGTCGCCCTTGTAGGCATCGACGAAGCTGTATTGGGCCATGCTGGGGATGTCGGCGCCCGCGGCAAAGGCTTTTTCGCTGCCCGTGAGGATGATGCAGCCGATGTTTTCGTCCGCGTCGAAGGCCTTGAGCGCGTGGCCCAGCTCGTCCATGAGCTGGTCGCTGAGCGCGTTGAGCTGTTTGGGGCGGTTCAGCGCGATGATGCCGACCTTGTCGGCCTCGGTGCGCACGAGGATGGTTTCGTAGTGCATGGGGGCTCCTTGTGTTCCGGGAAAGAGGGAAGAAAGAGACGAAGGGTAGAGATTCAAACCCAACTATAGCGGCGGCGCATCGAGCCAGCGCCCCAGCGCCGCACCGTCGGCCACGCTGAGGCGGAAGGTGTCGGCGGGCGCGCCCGCGCCACCAGGTTCCGGCAGCACGAGCGGCAGGCGCAGCAGGCGCCCGTCGCGTGCGACCAGGGCCGTGAGCTCGCGCGTGGCGCCGGCCAGCAGCGGCAGCTCGTCCAGCCGCGCCAGGCGCCAGCCCTGGCCCTGCAGCTCCACACCCAGCCATTCGTCGCCCGCCGCCATGCCCGCCTGCTCGGCCGCGCCGTGGCGCAGCACGGTCTTGATCTGCACGCTATGGTTTTCATTGACGCGCAGGCCCAGGCGCTGGGCGATTTGCGGCGTTTCGGCCTGCATGCGCACGCCGTGCGCGGCGAGCAGTTCGGCCAGCGGCAGCTCGTCGGTGCCGTGCACCCAGGCGTCGAGCTCGGGCGCGAACGAGCGCCCGCCGAGCTCGGCGAGCACGGCGCGCAGATCGTCCTCGCGCAGGGGGCCGCCCGCGCAGCGCTGCCACAGCGCGCGCAGCACGGCGTCGAGCGTGCTGCGGCCCTCGCGGCGCAGCGTGAGGTCCAGGCACAGCGCCACGAGCGCGCCCTTGGTGTAGTAGCTCACGGTGGCGTTGGGCGTGTTCTCGTCGGGGCGGTAGTACTTGACCCAGGCGTCGAAGCTCGCCTGCGCCACGCTCTGCACGCTGCGCCCCGGCGCCTGCTTCACCTGGTGGATGGTCTGCGTGAGCTGCTTGAGGTAGGCCGCGTCGTCGATCAGGCCCGCGCGGCGCAGCAGCAGGTCGTCGTAGTAGCTCGTAAAGCCCTCGAAGAACCACAGCAGCTCGGTGTAGTTTTCGCGGTCGTAGTCGTAGCGCGCAAACTCCGCGGGGCGCAGGCGCTTGACGTTCCAGGTGTGGAAGTATTCGTGGCTGATGAGTCCCAGCAGGCGCGTGTAGTCCTCGCTAGGCTTGGCGGTCTGGTCGGCTGGCGCGGCCAGAGCGTCGCTGCGGCGCGGCAGGTCGCGCCGCTTGCACACCAGCGCGGTGCTGTGACGGTGCTCGAGCCCGCCGTAGCCATCGTGCATGGCGTGCAGCAAAAAGAGGTAGTGCGTATGCGGCGGCGCGGCCTCGCCGTGCCACAGGCGGATTGCCGCCGCGCAGATTTTTTGCGTGTCGGCAAGCAGGCGTTCGCCGTCGAACGAGGGCGCGGCACCGCTCACCACGAAGCGGTGCGGCACGCCGCAGGCGGTGAATTCACCGCTCCAAAAATCGCCCATTTCCACGGGGCTGTCCACGAGCTCGTCGTAGTCGCCTGCGCGGTACACGCCAAAGCCCGCGGCATCGACCTGCACGGGGGCGAGCGCCGTGGCCAGGCGCCAGTCGGGCGGGGCCGCCGCGCGCTGCACTTCGAGTGTGTGCACGGCCGCCTCCTGCCCCACGACGCGCAGGCACAGGCTGGTGCCGTTGAAAAAGCCGCGCGCCGCATCGAGCCAGGCCGCGCGCACCGACGGGTCGTAGGCGCAGACCTCGTAGCGCAGCGTGAGCGGCGCGCCGCTGCGGCACGCGGCGCGCCAGCGGTGTTTGTCGAGCTGCGTGAGCGGCACGGGCGCGTCGCCCTGCTGCGCCTGCAGCCGCTGCAGGTTCTTGGAGAACTCACGCACCAGGTAACTGCCCGGAATCCACACCGGCAGCGCAAACTCCTGCGCCACCTGCGGCGCGGCTACGGTGAGCGTGACGGTGAACAGGTGCGCGTGCAGGTCGGCGGGGGCAACGCAGTAGTGGATGGCGGCGTTGGCGGCGTTGGTGCCGGGGGCGGCGCAAGCAGTGGCAGCAGACATCTCGAGCATGTGCGCGGCGGCCTCAGCTTCTCAGCGGGGGGTGGCAGCAAGAGGTTCGGCGAGGCGCTTTTCGAGCTCGGCCATGCCGATCGCGCCGGGCACGCGCGCGCCGTTCGCAAAGATCAGCGTGGGCGTGCCGGTGATCTTGTATTTGCGCCCGAAAGCGAGGTTGCGCTGCAGCGCGCTGGTGTCGCAGCTCGCCGCGGGGGCGGGCTTGTCGCGCAGCATCTGGTCCTGCCAGGCGGCGGCGCGGTCTTTCGCGCACCAGATGTTGCGCGATTTCTCGGCCGAGTCGGGGCTCAGGATGGGGTAGAGGAACAGATACACCGTGACGTTGTCCACGCCCTGCAGATCGCGCTCGAAGCGCTTGCAGTAGCCGCAGTTCGGGTCTTCAAAGGCCGCGAGCTTGCGCTTGCCGTTGCCGCGCACGATGGGGATCGCGTCCTTGATCGGCAGCGCGCCAAAGTCCACCGCCGTGAGCTGGTGGATGCGGTCTTCGGTCAGGTTGCGCCGCGCCTGCGTGTCGATGAGCTCACCCTGGATCAGGTAGTTGCCCTTGGCGTCGCTGTAAAACAGGTCGGTGCCCACGCGCACCTCGTACAGCCCCGGCATGGGCGTGGTGCGCACCTCGTCGATTTTTTCGAGCTGCGGGATGCGCTCGGCCAGGTTTTTGCGGATCGTGGCTTCCTGGGCCTGGGCCGCAAAGCTCAGGGCCAGCGCGGCGCCGGCCAGCAAGGCAGAAAAAGGGTGCATGGTGTGGATCGTGAAAATATCAAAAAAGGAGCGCCTCACGCAGACTGTGCGGCGCCCATGGCCTGTTTTGCCATCCAGGTTTTGAGCGGGCCGCTGTGCTCGAAGCCGCGCAGCCCCAGGTTGCGCAGCAGCTGCACGGGGGCCTCGCGGCGCGCGAACAGCTGCTGCAGGCTGTCGGTGGTGAGCCGCATGGGCAGCAAGGCCGCCTTGCGCTCGCGCTCGTAGCGGCGCAGCAGGCGCAGGTCGCCCACGCTGCGCCAGTAGTCGCGCCCGTGCAGCACGTGCGCGAGCGCCTGCACGTCGCCCAGACCCAGGTTCAGCCCGTGGCCGGACAGCGGATGCACGTTGTGCGCGGCGTCACCCGCAAGCACCCAGCTGCGCGCGCCGGCGGCAGAAGTGGCCGCCGCGTCGGGCATGGGGCCGCACCACTGGCGCGCCTGCGCGAGCTGCAGCGGCCAGGCCACGCGCTCGCCGTGCAACTGCAAGGCGCCCAGCGCGCCCTGGCTGGCCGTTTCGAGCTGCTGCGCGAAGTCCTCGGGCGCGAGCGCGAGCAGCTGCGGCGCGAGTTCCTGCGGCACCGACCACACCACGGCCACGGCATGACCGTGCGCGCCCTCGAGCGGCAAAAAGGCAAGGATGCTGCCGTCAGGCAAAAACCATTGCAGCGCCACCTGCGCGTGCGGGCGCTCGCAGTGCAGCCGCGTGGCGATGGCGTGCTGCCCGTAGGGCGTGTGCTCGAACTCCACGCCGAACTCGGCGCGCGTGCGGCTCGCGCGGCCTTCGCACACCACGGTGAGCGCCGCAGGCTGGGGCTCGGCCACCAGCTCGACCTGCGGCTGGTAGCGCACGGCCTCGGCCAGACGCGCCTCGAGCGCGGGCACGTCGACGATCCAGGTCAGCGCCTCGGCGCCGAGTTCGCCGGCGTCGAAATGCAACTGCGCGCCCTGGTCGCCATGCACCTGCATGCGTGTGACGGCGGTCGCGTGTTCGGTGTCGGGCCAGGCGCGCAAGCCTTCGAGCAGCTGCCGCGAGGCCGCGTTGAGCGCGTAGGCGCGCACGTCGGGCGCGGCGCCTTCGGGCGGCGGCGCCGCGACCAGCGCCACGCGCAGCCGCTCGCGCGCGAGCAACAAAGCCAGGGTACGCCCCACGATCCCGGCCCCACGGATACAAATGTCATAGGTTTGCGCCATGGCAGGCATTGTAGGAGCGCGCTTCGTACCCACGCTGCGCGCAGGCGGTACGCAAACCGGGCGAAAACCGGGCGCAAAAGGGGCTGCAAGTCGGAACTCAAAGGGCCGCCTCGTAAAATCAAGCGTTTATTTGCGAACCCAGAAAGCCCTGCCATGAGCCTCCAATGCGGCATCGTGGGCCTGCCCAACGTGGGCAAGTCCACCCTCTTCAACGCCCTCACCAAGGCCGGCATCGCCGCCGAAAACTACCCTTTTTGCACCATAGAGCCCAATACCGGCGTGGTCGAAGTGCCCGATCCGCGCCTGCAGCAGCTGGCCGAAATCATCCACCCCGAGCGCATCGTGCCGGCCATCGTCGAGTTCGTCGATATTGCGGGCCTCGTCGCGGGTGCGAGCCAGGGCGAAGGCCTGGGCAACCAGTTTCTCGCGCACATCCGCGAGACCGACGCCATCATCAACGTGGTGCGCTGCTTCGAAGATCCGAACGTGATCCACGTGGCCGGCAAGGTCGATCCGATCGCCGACATCGAAGTCATCCAGACCGAGCTGTGCCTGGCCGACCTCGGCACCGTCGAAAAAGCCCTGCAGCGCAACACCAAGGCCGCCAAGAGCGGCAACGACAAGGAGGCCGCCGCCCTGGTGCAGCTGCTCACCAAGGTGCAGGCCACGTTGAATGAAGGCCAGCCCGTGCGCACGCTCGCGCTCAGCGACGCCGAGCGCGCCCTGCTCAAGCCCCTGTGCCTGATCACCGCCAAGCCGGCGATGTTCGTGGGCAACGTCAGCGAAGACGGCTTCGAGAACAACCCGCTGCTCGAGCGCCTCAAGGACTACGCCGCACGCCAGAACGCCCCCGTGGTCGCCATCTGCGCCAAGATCGAGGCCGAACTCGCCGAAATGGACGAGGCCGATCGGCTCGAATTCCTCAAGGAGCTGGGCCAGGACGAACCCGGCCTGAACCGCCTGATCCGCGCCGCCTACCAGCTGCTGGGCCTGCAGACCTACTTCACCGCCGGCGTCAAGGAAGTGCGCGCCTGGACCATCCACATCGGCGACACCGCCCCCAAAGCCGCCGGCGTGATCCACGGCGACTTCGAGCGCGGCTTCATCCGCGCCCAGACCATCGCGTTTGACGACTTCATCGCCTGCAAGGGCGAACAGGGCGCCAAGGAAGCCGGCAAGATGCGCGCCGAAGGCAAGGATTACGTGGTCAAAGATGGGGATGTGATGAACTTTTTGTTCAACGTCTAAATGCGAAGTGCGACTGGAAAGCCGCATGACGCATGACTACAGGCTGTAACGGACTGACAGCCCATTTCGTACCCGGTTCCATACCCGGTTTTCGCAATGTCACCGTCCCTCATCCTGCATGCGCCGCTTGCCGGATCGCCTCGGCGGCCCACTGGTTGAGGCTCTGCCCATGCGCGGCGGCGGCGATGGTGGCGGCTTCGTGCAATTCGGGATCAACGCGCAGGGAGAACTTGCCCGAGAAGTGCTTGCGCGGATCGACGCCATCCTCGGCGCAGGCTTCAAGGAAGACCCGCAAGGAAATCTCGCCTTCATGGCGCAGGCCATCGACATCCTTGGCGTAGAAGTCGGCCCCGCCGTTCAGCCCGACGAACTCCCCCCGGAACATCTGAATGTCCGGGTCGAATGAGATGACCGCCTGATAGCCGTTGATCGTCATAGTGTTCATGGTTTCACTCCGTGTTCTTCAAGCCACTTGCGGATGGCCTCCACCGCGCCCTTGTCCGTGGTCGGCTCGGGATGCGGTCGGTGGAATACCCGTCTGTCGCCAAACAAGCGCACCAGTATGCGCGATCCTTCCCGCTCGGCAACCTGCCCGCCCAACTCGACGAACAGCGCCTCGATGTCGGCCCAGCGAACGTTGGCTGACACGGGCCGGGAAAAGATCAAGTCCAAGGTGCGCTGGTGCTTTCGCTTCATGGCCAAATGGTAGCAAATAATGGTATCAACCGACAAGTGGCAGGCACGGGCGCATCACCCCTTGACCGATCAGTCACGGCGCTTGCACCAGAACCCGCAAGCCCCGCGCCTGCGCTGCGCCGTGCCAACCTGAACCCCGCCAGCGCGCAAACCCCGTGCCCTGGCTTCGTGCCTCCGGTCACCGCCTGACCTCCTGTCCCGCCGCCGCTGCGCCACTGCGCCGGCCAGCGGTCAATCTGCTCGCCGGCTTGCGGCTTGCAGGCGGCTACCGTGTCGGGTGCTCCACCACGCCAGAGGCTGCGCCACTGGCTTTGTCGCTCCTGTTATCGCCGTCCCGCCAGCGCCGACTTTTGCGCTTGGCCGGCCTCGGCGCGTACTGCCCGCCGCCTGCGCCGCCAGCTTTGCGCGCGGCTCCGTCGGCTACCTCAACCCCTGCTTACTCGCTGTGCTCGATTGCACCCAGGCCGGCCGGGGGTAAATCGCAAGCGATTGAACATAACAGCGCATTACCCAAAGTCGGCCAGTCGCTGCGCAGTGCTGCGCTTGGTGGCCGACCGCTGCGCGCCCTGCGGGTTCGGGTAATGGTCTGTTATGTCTTGCGCCCCCGGCCGTCCCAAGAGCGATGTTCGGCGCTGCGCGGTAGTCTATTCAGCGCTTCGCGTGGGGGTGGCTTACGCTCCTAGTGTAGTGTTCGACGCTATCTGCGACATAAAACCGCGTCTTTTCGGCCCGGGCCGCGTTGCAAATCCTCGCGATACCCCCCGGTATCGCTGCGGTTTGCGCCTTGCCCAGACCAAAAATCCATCGGTTTTATTTGTCGCATCAAGCATCAAACACTACACTAGCAGCCGACGATCAGTTCATCTACCTGGTGTCGTCGATGGACTTTGATGAACAGAAGCAGCTCCGTGAAGGAACGCAGGCCGCGGAAACGATCGACTACTTCGCCGAGCACTTCGGATGTGAAACCGCCCCGCGTCGGCGCAACCTCCGGCGGCTTGGCTGAGGCCTCGATAGAAAACTGCCAAACCCCTCACACCCAGAAATTCTGACACTCCCGTTCTCTGTTTGCGGCATCAAAACCACAACCTCGCCACCTGCAGCGATGATTTTTCTTGCGTTTTCGTTCGACTTGTAAGTCATAATGACGCCGCGAGGTTTTCTCGCATTTGTGTTTGCGATGATCCGTGAGTTGGCGCACAGGTATTTCGTCGGAATGGGCGGCTTGCGTTTCGGGGCTCTATCGCGTTTTTCAGGTATTTTTAGGAGTCCTTCGATGGGCAACAAACTTTACGTCGGCAATCTGCCGTATTCCGTGCGCGACAGCGATCTGGAGCAAGCCTTCGGTCAGTTCGGCACTGTCACCAGCGCCAAAGTCATGATGGAGCGCGACACCGGTCGCTCCAAGGGCTTTGGTTTCGTCGAAATGGGCAGCGATGCAGAGGCGCAGGCCGCCATCGAAGGCTTGCACGGCCAGCCCATGGCCGGGCGCAGCTTGGTGGTCAATGAGGCCCGTCCCATGGAGCCGCGTCCGCCGCGTTCCGGTGGTGGTGGCTACGGCGGTGGCGGTGGTGGCTACGGCGGTGGTGGCGGCGGTGGCTATGGCCGCAGCGGCGGTGGCGGCGGTTACGGCGGTGGCCGTGAAGGCGGCGGTCGCAGCGAAGGTGGTTTCCGCAGCCCTTACGGCTCGGGCCCGCGCAGTGGCGGTGGTGGTGGTCGCAGCGGCGGCGGCTACGGCGGCGACAGTTATTGATCGCCTGCAGCTGCCCGTTGCGTCAGCTGCACCCATGAAAAAAGCCCCCGCGGGGGCTTTTTTCATGGGTGCACGAAACACCGCTGCGTAAATAAAGGGGGCTGCAGGCCGGTCTGCGGCTGCAGCCCCCATCCCCCTCACCGGTTGTAGGCCGTTTCGCCGTGGTACGAAATGTCCAAACCTTCGCGCTCTTCTTCTTCCGACACGCGCAGGCCTATGGTCAGGTCCACGATCTTGTAGGCGATGAAGGACACCACACCCGACCACACGATGGTGATCAGCACGGCCTTGGCCTGGATCCACACCTGCGCAGCGATGGAGTAGGCGTCCGGCGTGGTCATGGTCATCGTGACCATGTCGGCCACGGTGCTCGGCCCGCCGAGGCCCGGTGCGTTGAAGACGCCGGTCAGCAGGGCGCCCAGAATGCCGCCCACGCCGTGCACGCCGAACACGTCGAGCGAGTCGTCCGCGCCGATGATCTTCTTCAGCCCCGTCACACCCCACAGGCAGGCGAAGCCGGCGACGATGCCAATGACCAGCGCGCCGCCGATGCCGACGTTGCCGGCCGCCGGCGTGATGGCCACGAGCCCGGCGACAGCACCCGAGGCCGCACCCAGCATCGAGGCCTTGCCCTTGTGCAGCGCTTCACCCACGGACCAGGCCAGCACCGCAGCAGCCGTGGCGAAGAAGGTGTTGATGAAGGCGAGGCCGGCGACGCCATTGGCTTCGAGTGCGGAGCCGGCGTTGAAGCCGAACCAGCCCACCCACAGCAGGGCGGAGCCGACCATGGTCAGCGTGAGGCTGTGCGGCGCCATCGATTCCTTACCGTAGCCGATGCGCTTGCCCACCATGAACGCGCCCACCAGGCCGGCGACGGCGGCGTTGATGTGCACCACGGTGCCGCCGGCGAAGTCCAGCGCGCCCATTTGCCAGATGTAGCCGGCCTTGGCATTCAGGGCGTCCACCACGTCCTTGCTGGCGTAGGCGTCGGGGCCCATCCAGAACCACACCATGTGCGCGATGGGCGCATAGGCAAAGGTAAACCACAGCGCGCAGAACAGCAGCACGGCCGAGAACTTGATGCGTTCCGCGAAGGCGCCAACGATCAGCGTGCAGGTGATGCCTGCAAAAGTCGCCTGGAATGCGGCATAGACGATCTCGGGGATCACCACGCCTTTGCTGAAGGTGGCCGCATTGGCGAAGGTGCCGGCGACGTTGTCCCAGATGCCTTTCATGAAGAGCCGGTCGAAGCCGCCGATGAAGGCATTCCCCTCCGTGAAGGCCAGACTGTAGCCATAAACGGCCCACAGCACGACGATCAGCGAGAAGGTGACCATGACCTGCATCAGCACCGACAGCATGTTCTTGCTGCGCACCAGGCCGCCGTAGAACAAGGCCAGACCGGGCACGGTCATCAAAATCACCAGCAGCGTGGACACCATCATCCACGCGGTGTCGCCTTTGTTCGGCGTGGGCGCCGGTGCGGCAGCGGGCGCTGCGGCCTCGGCAGCCGGTGCGGCGGATGCGGGTGCGGGGGCTGCAGTTGCAGCCGCGGCCGGGGCACTGGCGGCGGGTTCCGGGGTTTGTGCGCCGGCGGTCGTCATGCCGGCCCACAGGCTCAGGCCCAGCGCCAGGGAAGCGAGTAGTTTTTTCATGGCTTTTCCTCTCTCTGATGCGATGCGCCGCTCACAGGGCCTCTTTGCCGGTTTCGCCGGTACGAATGCGCACCACCTGCTCGAGGTGGCTCACGAAAATCTTGCCGTCGCCGATCTTGCCGGTGCGCGCCGCACCTTCGATGGATTCGATCACGCGCTCGACGAGCTCGTCTGCGACGGCGGCCTCAATCTTGACCTTGGGCAAGAAATCGACTACGTACTCGGCCCCGCGGTAGAGCTCGGTGTGGCCTTTCTGGCGCCCGAAGCCCTTGACCTCGGTCACCGTGATGCCCTGCACCCCGATCTCGGAGAGGGCTTCGCGCACCTCGTCGAGCTTGAAGGGTTTGATGATGGCTGTCACCATTTTCATTTGCGACTCCTCAAAAAACGGGCGCTGACCAGCACCCTGGATGGATTACATGGTTTTGGTCAGAGTGACGATCAGGCGCGCCTTGTTGACGTCGCCAAAAAAGCCCTTCTTGTTGGCGCCGGCCACGGCCGCGCCCAGGCTCAGGCCGCTACCGAAGTCGTAGCTGCCGCCGACGCTGTAGTCGACGTAGTGCGGCACACCCAGGTCGTGGATGTCGCCGGCAAAATGGGTGTAGCCGAGGGACGCCTTGAGTGTGACCTTGGGCATCACTTCTTGTGCATAAGCCAGATTCAGGTAGCCCGTGTTGCGGCCCGAGCGGCTGGTGTGCTTGGCGTCGGCGTAGTTGAAATAGTCCTCGGAGACCGTGTGCGAATACTTGAGCGTGAAGGGGCCATAGGCGGCCGCGCCGTAGAGCTCGACGGTGTTGCCTGCGCTGTTGCTCGCATAAAGATAGGCGATCATGCCCACGTCCATGTCAAATTCACCGGCCTTGAATTTGTAGCCACCATACAGGTCGCTTTCGATCGAGTTGTTCGGCAGCCAGTCCACGCTGGAGTTCCAGTTGCCCAGGTAAAACCCGGTGTCGGCGAAGCTGTAGTCGAAGCCGCCCTGTATGGCCGGCTTGACAGCCTTCATTTTGCTGGTGTCCTGGTCCTGCCCGCGGAACTTGTAGTTGCTCGTCAGGCTGACGTTGCCAGTGAACTGCGCGTGGGCGAACAGAGGCAGGGCAGTGGCCAGCGCGAGGCCCAGCGACTTGACGGACTTGGGGATCATTCTTCCTCCGATGCGTTGAAAAGTTGCGACGCAAGCCTCAAAGCACGGAACGTGCCATGTACGCTCCATCCGGCGCCAGCCCTTGCGCGATCACGCGAACCGTTACATTTCCGGGGAATGGCGCTGCAAAATTTCCGCGGCGCACCCGTTTGGTGGAGAACCCTGTCCATGAGTCTTGCTTTGGTGCAAAGCCGCGCCCTTTTGGGGCTGCAGGCGCCATCCGTCACCGTGGAGGTGCATCTAGCCAATGGTCTGCCAAGCTTCACGCTGGTCGGGCTTGCCGACGTCGAGGTCAAGGAGGCGCGCGAGCGCGTGCGTTCCGCGCTGCTCAACGCGGGGCTGGAGTTTCCGCACAACAAGCGCATCACGGTCAACCTTGCGCCCGCCGATCTGCCCAAGGATTCAGGGCGCTTCGACCTGCCGATCGCGCTGGGCATCCTCGCGGCCAGCGGGCAGATCGACGGCGCGCGCCTTGCGGGCCACGAGTTTGCGGGCGAGCTGTCCCTGTCTGGCGCCCTGCGCCCGGTGCGCGGCGCGCTTGCAACCAGTCTGGCGCTGCAGACGCAGAAGGTCGAAGCCACGCTGGTGCTGCCGCCCGGCAGCGCCGAAGAGGCCGCGCTCGTGCCCGGCGCCCAGGTGGTGCGTGCGCGCCATTTGCTTGACGTGGTGCGCGCCTTCTTGCCCACGGACGCGGGCGCACTGGCGGACGACACGGATGCGGACGGCTGGTGCCGCCTGCAACCCACGCCCATGGCGCAGGGCAGCGACGGCGCCGACATGGCCGACGTGAAAGGCCAGGCCGCGGCCAAGCGTGCGCTGGAGATCGCCGCGGCCGGCGGCCACAGCGCGCTGCTGGTGGGGCCGCCGGGCTCGGGTAAGTCCATGCTCGCGCGGCGCTTTGCCGGACTGCTGCCGGCGATGACGCTGGACGAAGCCTTGCAAAGCGCGGCCATCGCGAGCCTTGCAGGCCACTTCAGCCCCGCGCAATGGGGCCTGCGCCCCACGCGCCAGCCGCACCACACGGCAAGCGCCGTGGCGCTCGTGGGTGGTGGCACGCCGCCGCGGCCCGGCGAAATCTCGCTCGCGCACCATGGCGTGCTGTTTCTCGACGAACTGCCGGAGTTTCCGCGCGCCGCGCTCGAGGCGCTGCGCGAGCCGCTCGAGACCGGGCAGATCACGATCGCACGCGCGGCCATGCGCGCCGAGTACCCGGCGCAGTTCCAGCTCGTCGCGGCCATGAACCCCTGCCCTTGCGGCTACCTGGGCGCGACGCAGCGCGTGTGCCGCTGCACGCCCGACCAGGTGGCGCGCTACCAGGGCAAGCTCAGCGGCCCGCTGCTGGACCGCATCGACCTGCACGTCGAAGTACCCGCGCTGCCGCCAGAGCAGCTGCTGCAAACGCCGCCCGGCGAGAGCACCGCAAGCCTGCGCACGCGCGTGGAGCAGGCGCGCGCCCGCATGCTCGCGCGCCAGGGCAAGACCAACCAGGCGCTGCAAGGGCAGGAATTCGACGCATACCTGCTGCTGGACGCGGCCGCCGCGCCCTTTTTGCAGCAGGCCGCGGCACGCCTGGGCTGGTCGGCGCGCAGCACGCACCGCGTGCTCAAGCTCGCGCGCACCATCGCCGACCTGGCCGGCGCGCGCAGCACACAGCTCACGCACGTCGCCGAAGCCATGCAATACCGGCGCGCGCTGCGCGGCGTGCATTGATGCCCGGATGAGCCTCCCGCCTTGGCGCGGCGCGCAACCATAGGCTTGTGTCATGCGCTGCCGGCACAATGGCTGCGGGCCTGCGGCGCGGGGCTGCGGGCGGTAAACCCAGATTGTTCATTAGGACGCGGGACGATGGCGAGGCGGCTGGCGAGGCAGTTTGGTCGCGGCTGAGGAGTGCATGGCCGGGGCCATGGACGACGAAGCGGCGGCCAAAATGACCGTCAGACGTCCGCCAGCGCCCGCGTAGGCGCGCAGCGCCGCCTCATGGACAATCTGGGTTAAACCCAGATTGTTCATTAGGACGCGGGACGATGGCGAGGCGGCTGGCGAGGCAGTTTGGTCGCGGGTGAGAAGTCCATGGCCGGGGCCATGGACGCCGAAGCGGCGGTCAAAATGACCGTCAGACGTCCGCCAGCGCCCGCGTAGGCGCGAAGCGCCGCCTCATGGACAATCTGGGTTAAATGCAAGGAGCACAGCATGCTGAAAGACAAGGTGGCTTTGGTCACGGGCGCCTCCTCGGGCATTGGGCGGGCCATCGCGCTCGCCATGGCGCGCGAAGGGGCGCATGTGGTGGTGTCGGACCTGAACGCGGCGGGGGGCGAAGAAACGGCTGCGCTGGTGCGTGCCTGCGGCCGCGAGGCGCTGTACATCGCGACCGACGTCTATAAACCCGCGGACTGCCGCTCGCTGGTCGCGCAGACCATGACGTATTTCGACCGCCTCGACGTGGCCTGCAACAACGCCGGCGTGAGCGGCACGAGCATGCCGCTGGCAGACTACCCGCTCGAAGATTGGATGCACGTGCTGGGCATCAACCTTTCGGGCGTGTTCTACTGCATGAAGTACCAGATCCCCGCAATGCTGCAAAGCGGCGGCGGCTCCATCATCAACATGGCGTCCATCCTCGGTGCGGTGGGCTTTGCGGGCTCTGCGGCCTACACCGCGGCCAAGCACGGCGTGGTCGGGCTCACACAGACGGCAGCGCTCGAGTACGGCGCGCAGGGCGTGCGTGTGAACGCCGTCGGGCCGGGCTTCATCCACACGCCCATGATCGGCCGCTTCGAGGACGACCCGGCCACAAACGCCATGCTCGTTGCCGCGCACCCCCTGGGGCGGCTGGGCCGCGCCGAAGAGGTGGCCGAACTCGTGACCTGGCTCGCGAGCGAGCGTGCCTCCTTCGTCACCGGGGCTTACTACCCCATAGACGGCGGTTATTTGGCACGCTGAGCGCGGGCCGACCGCGCGGCGCCGCTGCTCGATCAACCGATCGCTCAGGCGGGGCTGAGCCCGCACGCAGCGCCGCACCTGCCGCGCTCAGGCGGCTCCTTGTGAGGCTGCGGCCGCGCCGTTCATCTCGTCGCGCACCTGCGCTGCGATGTCGAGCGAGCGCAGGCGCAGTGCCGGGTCGTAGATGTCGCAGGTCAGGATGAACTCGTCGGCCTGCGTGCTCTGCACGAGCTGCGCGAAGCCGCGGCGCACGGTGTCGGGGCTGCCGATGACGGCCGCGGCCAGAAAGTCCTGGATCGCCGCGCGCTCCTGCGGATGCAGGCGCGCCATGAAATTCTCCTGTGGCGGCTGCAGGCGCAGGCGCTCGCCGCGCAGGATGCCGAGCACGCGCTGGTACATGCTGCTTGCAAGGAGTTCGGCCTCGGCATCGGTGGGTGCGGCAATCAGGGGCACGCCGATCATCACGTAAGGTTTGGCGAGCACGTCCGAGGGGCGGAACTGCTGCCGGTACAAGTCAATGGCCTGGTGCAACAGACGCGGCGCGAAGTGCGAGGCGAACGCATAGGGCAGACCGCGCTCGGCCGCGAGCTGTGCCGAAAACAGGCTGGAGCCGAGCAGCCAGATCGGCACATTCGTGCCCGCGCCCGGCGTGGCGACGAGGCGCTGACCTGGCGCGGGCGGCGCGAGCAGGTGCTGCAGCTCGGCCACGTCGCGCGGGAAGTCTTCCACGCTTTCGATGCGGTCGCGGCGCAGCGCGCGCATGGTGGCCGGGTCGGTGCCGGGTGCGCGGCCCAGGCCCAGGTCTATGCGGCCCGGATAGAGCTCGGCCAGCGTGCCGAAAGCCTCCGCCACGACCAGCGGCGCATGGTTGGGCAGCATGATGCCGCCAGAGCCCACGCGGATGCGCTCCGTGCCGCCCGCGATGTAGCCCACGAGCACGGCCGTGGCCGAGCTCGCGATGCCGTCGATGTTGTGGTGCTCGGCAACCCAGTAACGCAAAAAACCCAGGCGCTCCGTATGCCGCGCCGTCTGCAACGAAACGCGCAGGGCGTCGGCCACGGTGGCATCGGCGCGCACGGGCACCAGGTCGAGCATGGAAAGTGGGGGGCAGTGCAATGCAGTCATGCGGTGATTGTGCGCGATGCGCCGGTTTTGTGCGCACGCACACATGCCGTCGCCGAGGAGCCTGTCGGACTTTGGAATCGTCAGCTGCACATGCGTCGCAGCGGCCCATTTTTTCCGGCTGCTTGCCCCATAGCCAACCCGCCCCGGGCAGGAGTCAATAACTGCGCCCGCCCTTGAACATCGCGTGTTGGCGGCGCTGCAGGGTGGCGGCGCTGCCCAGGCGCGCCATGGCGGCGCCGGCGTGGGCGTGCGTGATCGCGAGGCCCAGCGCGTCGGCAGCGTCGGGGCCGGGCAGGCCGGGCAGCTGCAACAGGCGGCGCACCATCTCCTGCACCTGGCTCTTGGCGGCGCGGCCGTGGCCGACCACGGCTTTTTTCATCTGCAGCGCGGTGTATTCGGCCACGGGCAGGTCGCGCGCGACGAGCGCGGTGATGCAGGCGCCGCGCGCCTGGCCCAGGAGCAGCGTGGATTGCGGGTTGACGTTGACGAAGATGATCTCCACCGCCGCGGCCTCGGGCTGGTAGCGCTGCGCGACTTCGCCGATGCCGTCGAACAGCAGCTTGAGCCGCCCCGGCAGGTCGCCCAGCGCGAGCGCCGTGGTGCGTATGGTGCCGCTGGCCACGTAGCGCAGCGCCTGGCCCTGCGCCTCGATCACGCCAAAGCCCGTGGTCTGCAGGCCGGGGTCTATGCCGAGGATGCGCATGCGCTACTTTCGTGATAGCTACTTGTGAAGGATGGATAATGACTACAGGCCATTTTTATCCATAAAAATGGGGATGCTCTCATGGCAATTCTGCACTGCCCATGCGCGCGAGGATGGTGCGCGTGCGGCCTGCGAGGTAGGCCGAGCCTGGCGTTTTCTCGAAGCGCTTGGGCGCGGGCAGCATCACGGCCAGGCGCGCGGCCTCGGCGGGCGTGAGGCGCGCGGCGCTTTTGCGGTAGTAGTGCTGCGCCGCGGCTTCGGCGCCGAACACGCCCTCGCCCCATTCGACGTTGTTGAGGTAAATCTCGAGGATGCGCTGCTTGCTCAGGAAAAGCTCCAGCGCCATCGTGAGCACGAATTCCTGCCCCTTGCGCAGCAGCGTGCGCTCGCCCGAGAGCAGCAGGTTTTTCGCGAGCTGCTGCGTGATGGTCGAGCCGCCGCGGATTTTGGGCGCGCGCTGCGGTCGCGCGGCGCTGGCTGCGGGCGCCGCTTTGCCGGCCCGGGCCGCGCGCGCCTGCGCCTGCGCTTCGGCCCGGGCGTTGCGCTCCCAGGCTTTTTCGACAGCGTTCCAATCGACGCCCTCATGGCTCGTGAAGCCGTCGTCTTCGGACGCAATCACGGCGCGCTTGAGGTGGTCGGAAATCTGCGCATACGGCACCCATTGCTGCTGCCAGTGCAGGCTGCCGCGGCGGTGCAGCTGCGCCCAGATTTCGGAGCGCTGAAAGCTCGTGGACTGCGGATCGACCCCGGCCATGAGCGCGATGCGCAGCACGAAAAACAGCTCCAGCGCCACGGCGGCGAGCAGCACCAGAGCGAGCCAGCGCAGCAGCGGTTTCATCGCGGCGGGCGGGCTCAGGCTTTGGCCCCGGCGGCGGGCAGCGGCGCCGACGCCTGGACGGGTGCTGCGGCCGGGGACGCGGCGTGTGATTCGGCCTGAAGCTGCGCCTGCAGTTCGGCCAGCACCTGCGCCGAGGGCGGGCGCACGCCGCGCCAGAGCGCGAACGACTCGGCCGCCTGCTCCACGAGCATGCCCAGGCCGTCGCGCGGGCGCGCGCCGTACTGCTGCGCCCAGTGCAAAAAGCCGTGCGCGGCGGGGCCGTACATCATGTCGTAGGCCAGGCTGCCGGGGCGCAGCACGCGCGCGGGCACGGGCACCTCGGCGCCGGCGAGGCTGCTCGCGGTGGCGTTGATGATCACATCGAAATCGGCCTCCAGCGCTTGTGGGGTATGCGCTGTAAGCTCTACTTTCAAGAGTGATGCGAGGTCGGTGTGCGCCTGCACCAGGGCTTGTGCCCTGGCCAGCGTGCGGTTCGCCACGGTGAGGTGGCGCACGCCGGCGGCTAGCAGCGGCCCGAGCACGCCCGCGGCCGCGCCGCCCGCGCCCACGAGCAGCACGTCGCGCCCGGCCAGCGCCACGCCCGCGTTGCGCGTGATGTCGGCCACCAGGCCCAGGCCGTCGGTGTTGTCGGCGTAAATGCCGCCATCTGCCGTGAACAGGAGGGTGTTCGCGGCGCCGGCCAGCGCCACGCGCGCGCTGCGCTGCGTGGCGATCTGCGCGGCCTCGTGCTTGAAGGGCACGGTGACGTTGCAGCCGCGCCCGCCGCGCGCGATGAAGTCGCGCACGCCCTGGGCAAAGCCGTCGAGCGGCAGCAGGCAGGCTTCGTAGGCGATGTGCTGCCCCGTGAGTTCGGCAAAGCGACGGTGGATCGCTGGCGAGCGGCTGTGCGCCACGGGGTGGCCCATGACGGCATAGAGGTCGGGTGCGGCGCTCGGGGGCGCCGGGGCTTCGGTCGCGGCAAAGGTCATGGCGTGGAACGCAGGTTGGTTTCCAAGGTTTGCTCGCGCGTGAACTTGAAGCGCGCCACCATGGCGATCTGGTCGGCCTCACGGCGCATGGCGGCGCTGAAAGGGCCGAAGGGCCCGGCGGCACGCGCGATGGCTTCGGCGCGCCGATCAAGCAGCGCGTTGCCCGAGCTTTGCACGACCTCGGTGGCAAGCACACGCCCGTCGTGGTTCACGGTAAGGATCATGGTCAGCTCGCCGTAGAGCTTTTTGCCCTGGGCTTCGGGGAAATTTTGCGTGCCCTTGTCTTCGACGCGGCGGCGCAGCGCGTCGTAGTAGATCGCGTAGGCGGCTTCGCGCGTGCTCGGGCTGATGTAGCGCTTGCGCGGGCGGGCGTTTTGCTCGTTGATGCGCTTTTCGATCTCGGCGAGCAGCTTGAGCAGCTGGCGGCGCTTGTCTTCCTGCGCCGTGGCGCCGGGGTTGTCGCTGCTCTGGCGCGGATCGGGCGGCGGCATGTTGGCGAGCTGGCGGCGCAGCTGCGCGAGCAGCTGGGTCTGCTGTTCGAGCAGGGCCTCGGTCTGGCGCTGGGCGTCTTCGACGTCGTTGCCCGCAGCGGTGAGCGCGGAGTACGGCAGCGGGCTCGTGGCACGCCCGCGCTCGGCCGCGCCGCCGCCGGCGAGCTGCGTCTGCGCGATGGCCTGCGCCTTGTCGGGCCGGTCGTCGGAGCGCGCGTTCACGAGGATGACTTCGAGCGGCGTGTCCTGGAACACGCGCTGCACCGCCACGGGGTTCACGAAGCGCACCGTGAGCAGCACCGCGTGCACGGCCACGGAAAACAGCAATGCACGCTGGAACAGGTCGAGGGAGCGCAGCGACGCGAGCGGGTTCACGGTGCGGCCTATGCGGTGGCGGCTTGGGTGGGATCGGCCTGCGGTGTAGCCGGCGAGGTTTCTTCGCCCGGCGCACCCCCTTCGCCCGCATCGCCCGCCACATCGACGGCGATGGTGATCGGGCCCGCAGCAGCCTCTTGGCCTTCTTCGCCGCCTTCCTCGAGGTCGAGCTGCGCGTCGGCGGCAGGCGGCGTGCCGGTGTCCAGGCGCTCGAGCACGGTGCCGCGCACGTCGAGCGTGAATTCGTCGATCGCGCCGAGTTGCACGCGCACCTGCGCACCGCGCGGCAGCCCTTGCGCGCCGAGCACGCCAAAGACCAGCGGCAGGCTGTCGGCGCGCACCAGCGCGTCGCCCTGCGGCCCTTCCTTGAGCACCGTGGCGGTGAGCTCGGTGATGCCGTTTTGCTGCAGATAGCGTAGCGTCCAGTAGCGCTCCATGCTGGCCTGGTAGGCGTTGTAGCTGCTGTAGGCGGCGTCGAAGCTGCTGAGGATGGCGAACAGCTCGGCGTCCTTGGGCTTGAAGGGCGCGGCGAGCGCGGCCGTGCGCCCGTGGCGCGCGCAGGCGATGATCTGCCACTGGTTCACGAGGTCGGTGTAGCGGCGCAGCGGCGAGGTGCTCCAGGCGTAGCACGGCACGCCCAACCCTGCGTGCGGCAGCGCCTTGGTACCCATGCGCACCTTCACGCCCGGCGCCATGCTGGCCTGGCTGCGGTAGATGCCGGGCACGCCCAGCTCGGCCAGCCACGCGCCCCAGCGGCTGTTGGCGACGATGGCCGCCTCGGCCACGATCAGGTCCAGCGGCGCGCCGCGCCGGCGCACGCTGATCTGCACCTGTTCGCTGCCCGTGGGCTCGGCGCCGTCGTTGCCCACGAGGCGAAAGCTGTAGTCCGGCCGCGTGAAGTTCTCGGGCTTGCCGCGCACTAGCTCACGCTGCGCTTTGAGGGCGAGCGCAAGGCGGTATAGAAAAGTGAGCTGCTCACGCAAGTCCAACAAGGGCTCAGGCGTGTTTTCGTATTGAACCGCAGGGTCGCCAAGCCAGGACTCGGTGACGATGTGGTCGAGCTGGTCGTGGCGCAGGTTGTGCGCCACGGGCACGCGCTCCAGGCGCGTTTCGCTCGCGCGGACTTCGAGCGTGGCCTCGTCGATGCTCACGTACAGCGACACCGCAGGGTTGGCGCGCCCGGCCTCGAGCGTGTAAACCCGCACCACGTCTTCGGGCAGCATGGTGATCTTGTAGCCCGGCATGTACACGGTGGACAGGCGCCGGCGCCCCACCTGGTCGAGCGCGCTGCCGGGCGCCAGGCCCAGCCCCGGCGCCGCGATGTGGATGCCCAGCACCACGGTGCCCGTGCCCAGGCCCTGCAGCGAGAGCGCGTCGTCGATCTCGGTGGTGTGCGAGTCGTCGATCGAATACGCCTGCACGGGCGCGAGCGGCAAGTCCTCGGGCGGCGGCGGCACGGGCAGCGGCGGAAAGGCCGTGCCCTGCGGGAAGTCCTCGAACAAAAAGCGCTGCCAATGGAACTGGTAGGCCGAGTCGATCGCGCCGGCCTGTTGCAGCAGCGCGAGCGGCGCGGTGTGCGTGGCGCGGCTGGCCTCGACCACGGCCTTGTATTCGGGCGCGTTCTTGTCAGGCTTGAACAGGATTTTGTAGAGCTGCGCGCGGATCGGCGCGGGGCAGCGGCCCGCGGCGAGCTCCTGCGCCCAGTCGGCGATTTGCTGCTGCTGCTGCTTTTTCTTCTCGAGCGCAGCGAGCGCCTGCTGCAGCACCTCGGGCGGCGCCTTCTTGAAGCAGCCCTTGCCCGCGCGGCGGAAGTAGTGCGGCGCCTCGTGCAGGCGCAAGAGCATGCCGACCTGCTCGGCCAGCGGCGCGCTCGCCGAGAAATACTCGCGCGCGAGCTCGGCAAAGCCAAACTCGCCCTCGGGCGCGAACTCCCAGGCCAGGTCCAGCTCTATGCCCTGCGCCACTTCTTGCGCCTGCGCGAGCAGTGGCGCCGGCTCGGGCTGGGCAAAGCGCAGCAGCAGGTTCGCCGCCTTGACCTTCACGCGCTTGCCCGATTCGAGCTCGACCTGCGCGGAGCTTTCGGCTTCGGAAAGGATGCGGCCGGTCAGGAATTTGCCGGCCTCTTCAAACAATGCGTACATCCTGCGGATTGTCCCATGCGCCTATGATCCGCTGCTCACATTTCCCGCCCCCTTCGCAGCGCCCTTGCCCACGCCATGCCCATCGATGCCTTCGTTGCGCCGCTCACTCTGCTCGCCGTGGCCTGGCCTTTCGTGTTTTCGTACACGGCGCCGCCACTCAGCAACTTCTGGCCCGTGCTGGGCGCGTGGGCCTGCATTTTGCTGCTCGCGGCGCTCGCGGGCGTGCGCGCGGCGGCGCGGCGGCGCGCGGGTGCGGGTGCGGCGGCCTCCAGCGGGCCGGATTTTTTTGCCACGCAATGCGCGCTCGGGCTGGTGTTCGCCGCCATCTTGGCCGGCGGCGTGGGGCTGGTGCAGTATTTCTGGGGCGACGTGGGCCTCGCGCCCTGGGTGCAGCCTTCCACGCCCGGCCAGGCCATAGGCAATCTGCGCCAGCGCAACCAGCAGGCCACGCTGCTCGCGCTGGGCGCTTGGGCGCTGCTGTGGCTCGTGGTGCAGGCGCAGGCCCAGCTGCAGCAGCAGCCACCGGCGCACGGCGCAAGGAAGGGGCCGCTCGTGCTGGCGGGCGTGCTGCTCGCGTGGGCGCTTGCCTGGATCGCACTCGCGAGCGCGGCGACCACTTCGCGCACCGGCGCGCTGCAGTGGCTCGTCATCGTGGCGCTGCTCGCGCTGTGGCGGCGCAGCACGGGGCGGCTGGCGCTCGGCTTGGCGGTCGTGGGTGTCTTGCTGTACCTGGCCTGGGCCTGGCTGCTGCCGGGCTTGCTGCTGCAGTGGACGGGTTTTCAGGCCGAAGACCTGTTCCTTCGCTTTGGCGGCGAGGGCCGCGCCTGCGTGAGCCGGCGCGTGCTCTGGTCGAACGTGCTGTACCTGATCGCGCAAAAGCCCTGGACAGGCTGGGGCTGGGGCGAGCTCGACTACGCGCACTACATGACGCTGTTCCCCGGCACGCGCTTTTGCCTGCTGCTCGACAACGCGCACGACCTGCCGCTGCACCTGGCCGTGGAACTGGGCGTGCCCGTGGCGCTGCTCGCCTGTGGGGCCGTGCTGGCCTGGGTCTGGCAGGCGCGCCCCTGGCGCGAGGCCGCACCCGCACGCCAGCTCGCCTGGGGCGTGCTCGCCCTCATTGGGCTGCACAGCCTGGTGGAGTTTCCGCTGTGGTACGGGCCGTTCCAGCTTGCGGCGCTTTTTGCCGTGGCGCTGCTGTGGCGCGATCTACCCCGGTTTTGGGAGCGCTTTACGCTGTTGCGCTATGGCGCTGCGCTGGTTTGGGCGGGTATTTTGGTGCTGGGCGCCTATGCGGGCTGGGACTACTGGCGCGTGAGCCAGATTTACCGCCCCGTGTCCGAGCGCGCGCCTGCGCTGCGCGAAAACACGATTACCAAAGTCTCCAACACCCTGTTTTTTGCCGACTCGGTCGATTTCGCCCTGCTCACGAGCATGCCGCTCACGGCGATCACGCCCGCGAACGCGGCGCAGACCTTCACGCTCGCGCAAAGCCTGCTGCACTTTTCGCCAGAGCCGCGCGTGATCGAGCCCCTGATCGTCAGCGCACGCCAGCTCGGGCGCAGCGACGTGGCAGCCGAGCAGGAGCTGCGCTACCGCATTGCCTACCCGGCAGACTATGCGCGCTGGCAGCGCAGAGAGCCCCCCACGCAGGGTGCCGCGCGCTGATCCACCATCAGCGCGCGGCCCCGGCGAGGCCCAGAAACTCCAGCACTGCGGGCAAGTGCGCGGCAAAGTCGCTGAGCCCATGGTCGCTGCCTTCGAGCAGCAATAACTTGGCGTATGGATAGCGGCCCACCATCTCGCGCCAGTCGAGCAGTTCGTCGCCCTTGGCGATGAGCGCGAACTCGGGCCCCGCGGGCGGCAGGCCGCGCGTGTCGAGCGCGCGCAGCTCTTCGACATACTCGGGGCGGAAATAAAAATGCTGGCTCGGGTCGTGCCAGGCGCTTTGTTCACCGATGTAGTTGACCAGGTCGCGCGCCGGATCGACGGCCGGGTTGAGCAGCACGCTGGCGCAGCGCGCCTGCTGCGCCACCCAGCTCGCGTAATAGCCGCCGAGCGAGGAGCCCACCACGGCCATACTGGCGTGCGGCCAGTCGGCGATGCCCTGGCGCACCAGCTCCATCGCGGCGCGCGGCGAGGGCGGCAGCTGCGGGCACCACCAGTGCACCTCGGGGTGCTGGTGCGCGAGGTATTGCGCCATCAAACGGGCCTTGGCCGATTGCGGCGAGGAGCGAAAGCCGTGCAGGTAGAGCAGGTGCGTGGTTGGCATGGTGTGGGCCCCGAAATGAATGGCGAATGCAATGGTCGCAAGTGCCGCGCGGCATCAGCGCCAGCTTGGGCGCCCATTGTGGGCCGCCGCGGATAATCTCGCCATGGCTGCCGTGATCGACAAACCCACCCTGGCGCAGCGTGCGCTGATGCTGCTGCGCGGCTTTGACCTGCCGGTGCTCGTGCTCGTGGCCGGGCTCGCGGGCCTGGGGCTGCTGGCGATGTATTCCTCGGGCTACGACCACGGCACGCGCTTTGTTGACCACGGGCGCAACATGCTGCTCGCGGCGCTGATCTTGTTCGTCGTGGCGCAGGTGACGCCGCAGAAAATCATGGTGCTGGCGGTGCCGCTGTATGCGCTCGGAGTGGCGCTGCTCGTGGCCGTGGCCTTGTTCGGCCTGACCAAGAAAGGCGCGCAGCGCTGGCTGGACCTGGGCGTGGTGGTGATCCAGCCGAGCGAGCTGCTCAAGATCGCCATGCCCATGATGCTCGCCTGGTGGTTCCAAAAGCGCGAGGGCCAGTTGCGTGCGCTCGACTTCGGGGTGGCCGCGCTGCTGCTGGCCGTGCCCGTGGGCCTGGTCATGAAGCAGCCCGACCTGGGCACGGCACTGCTGGTGCTGGCTGCGGGGCTGTCGGTGATTTTCTTCGCCGGCCTGCCCTGGAAGCTGGTGCTGCCGCCGGTGCTGCTGGGCGCCGTGGCCGTGGTGCTGATCGTCTGGTACGAGCCCACGCTGTGCGCCGAGGGCGTGCGCTGGCCGGTGCTGCACGACTACCAGCAGCAGCGCATCTGCACGCTGCTGGACCCCACGCGCGACCCGCTGGGCAAGGGCTTTCACATCATCCAGGGCATGATCGCCATAGGCTCGGGCGGTTTTTGGGGCAAGGGCTTCATGGCGGGCACGCAGACGCACCTCGAATTCATCCCCGAGCGCACCACGGACTTCATCTTTGCGGCGTTTTCCGAGGAATTCGGCCTCGCGGGCAACCTGGTGCTGATCACCTGCTTCGTGCTGCTGGTGTGGCGCGGCCTGGCGATCGCGCTGCGCGCAAACACCTTGTTCGGGCGCCTCATGGCGGGGGCCGTGGCGACGATTTTCTTCGCCTACGCCTTCGTCAACACGGGCATGGTCAGCGGCATCCTGCCCGTGGTGGGCGTGCCGCTGCCTTTCATCAGCTACGGCGGCACGGCCATGGTCACGCTGGGGCTGGCGCTGGGCATTTTGATGTCGGTGGCGCGCGCGCAGCAGCAGGCTCCGCACACGCTCTCTAAAATCAGCGCATGACGTCCCACACTACCTCTGCCGCGCCACGGCGCGCCGCGACCGCCGAGCGCCTGGACATCGCGCGCGCCCTGCTGCTCGCGCCCTTCGGCCTCGACGAAAGCCACCTCAGCCACGCATTGGCCGAGATCCGCGCGCACCGCGTGGACGACGCCGACCTGTATTTCCAATACACGCGCAGCGAAGGCTGGAGCCTCGAAGAAGGCATCGTCAAAACGGGCTCCTTCAGCATAGACCAGGGCGTGGGCGTGCGCGCCGTGAGCGGCGAGAAAACCGCCTTCGCCTACTCCGACGACATCTCCGCGGCGGCGCTGCTCGACGCCGCCCACACCGTGCGCACGATTTCGGCCTCTGGCAAGGCAGGACGTGCGCGTGTAGCTACGCCAAAGATAGCACCCAGCCGCAACCTCTACGCCGCCACCGACCCCATCGCCACGCTGGACAGCACGGCCAAGGTGGCCTTGCTCGAAAAAGTCGAGCAGCGCGCGCGCGCCAAGGACCCGCGCATCGTGCAGGTCATGGCGGGCCTGGCGAGCGAGTACGACGTGGTGCTGGTGGCGCGCGCCGACGGCACGCTCGCGGCTGACGTGCGCCCGCTCGTGCGCCTGTCGCTCACGGTGATCGCCGAGCAAAAAGGCCGGCGCGAAATGGGCTCGGCCGGTGGCGGCGGGCGTTTCGGGCTCGCGGCTTTCGACGACGCCTTGATCACCGAATACGTCGATCAGGCCGTGCACGGCGCGCTCGTGAACCTGGACGCGCGCCCGGCACCCGCGGGCGAGATGAGCGTGGTGCTAGGCCCCGGCTGGCCCGGCATCCTGCTGCACGAGGCCGTGGGCCACGGGCTCGAAGGCGACTTCAACCGCAAGGGCGCGAGCGCCTTCAGCGGCCGCATCGGCGAGCGCGTGGCGGCGCAGGGCGTCACCGTGCTCGACGACGGCACCATCGCGGCGCGGCGCGGCTCGCTCAACATCGACGACGAGGGCCACGTGAGCCAGCGCAACGTGCTGATCGAGGACGGCATTCTGCGCGGCTACCTGCAGGACGCGCTCAACGCGCGCCTCATGGGCGTGCCCGCCACGGGCAACGGCCGGCGCGAGAGCTACGCTCACATTCCCATGCCGCGCATGACCAACACCTACATGCTGGCCGGCGACAAGGAGCCCGCCGAAATCGTCGCCAGCCTGGAGCGCGGCCTGTACGCAACCAACTTCGGCGGCGGTCAGGTGGACATCACCTCGGGCAAATTCGTGTTCTCGGCCAGCGAAGCCTACTGGGTCGAAAAGGGCAAGGTGCTCTACCCCGTCAAGGGTGCCACCATCATAGGCAGCGGCCCTGAATGCCTGCAGGGCGTGCGCCTGATCGGCAAGGACCTGCGCCTGGACACGGGCGTGGGCACCTGCGGCAAAGAGGGCCAGAGCGTGCCCGTGGGCGTGGGCCAGCCCACGCTGCGCATAGACGGCCTGACCGTCGGCGGGACGGTGTAAGGGCGAGCGCGGCAAAAAAGCACCGCGCAAGTCCGTGCAGACCTCGTCCTCACCCCTGCCCCGCCACGAAGCACCGCTCCACCACCCGGTCGTCCCCCAGCACGATCAGCGCGAACAGCAATTCATCCAGACTGCCCGCCTGCGCCGTCTTGCGCGCGAGCAAAGGCGTGGCGGCGGGGTTGAGGACCAGGAAGTCGGCCTCGCAGCCCGGCTGCAGGTTGCCGACCACGCCGGCCAGGCCCAAGGCCTGCGCAGCGCCTGCCGTGTGTTGCCACCACAGCTGCTGCGGCGTGAGGCCCAGGCCCGTCTTGGTCTGGCCTTCGCGCGCCACGTAGTAGGCCGCAAGCATGGTGTGAAACGGGCTGAAGCCCGTGCCGCCGCCCACGTCGCTCGCCAAACCATAGCAAAAGCCCGTGCGCTCGGCGGCGGCGTAGTCGAAAAAGCCGCTGCCGAGAAACAGGTTGCTGCTCGGGCACACGGCAGCGGCCGTGTGGCGCTGGCGCAGCAGCGCGCGGTCGGCGGCGTCGAGGTGGATGCAGTGCGCATACACGGCGCGCTCGCGCAGCAGGCCGAAGTCGTCATACACCGCGAGGTAGCTGCGCGCGGCGGGGAACAGCTCGCGCGCCCAGCGCACTTCGTTCACGTTTTCCGCCACGTGCGACTGGATCCACGTGTCCGGGTAGCGCGCTGCAAGTTCGCCCGCGCCGCGCAGTTGCGCAGGCGTGCTCGTGGGGGCGAAGCGCGGCGTGATCGCGTAGCCGAGCCGATCGACGCCGTGCCAGCGCTGGATCAGCGCCTCGGTGTCGACCAGGCTTTGCACGGTGTCGTCGCGCACGCCCTCGGGCGAATGCCTGTCTTGCAGCACCTTGCCGGTGATGAGGCGCATGCGCCGCCGCTGCGCCGCCGCGAACAGCGCATCGACCGAGGCCGGGTGCGAGGTGGCAAAGGTGAGCGCCGTGCTCACGCCGTGGCGCAGCAGCTCGTCGAGGAAGAATTCGGCCACCGCGGCACAGTACGCCGGATCGGCAAAGCGCGCCTCGTGCGGAAAGGTGTAGCGCTCGAGCCAGTCGAGCAGGTCTTCGGCAGGCGCGCCGATCACGTCGGTCTGCGGGTAGTGGATGTGCATGTCCACGAAGCCCGGCGCGAGGATGCGGCCCGCAAAATGCGTGGTCGGCACGTGCGCAAAGCGCGGCGCCAGCGCGCTGTAGCTGCCCACGGCGAGCACGCGCGGACAGGCCGGCGCATCCGCCGCGCCAGGCACAACGGATTCATCCGCACCGACGACGAGCAGCCCGTCGGATTCGTAACAGGCCTGGCCCGGGCCGGAGAAATACAGCAAGGCGCCGCGGTACGCTTTCATCGTCATGCCCGCAAGCGTAGCAAGTTGTCGGCCAGGCAGGCTTGTACGCGGCGCGACGCGGACGGCAAAAGACTACTGATTAGATAGCTTGCAGCGCTTGCCTCATAAGCACAAACGCCATTTTTCGCCCAAGCTTGCTTACGGCGGCAGCGTTCCCTGCACGCCTTCAGCAAGCCAATTCATCTGCAAAATCTGCGCGTCGCCAAGCGCCTGGCCTGCGGGGATCACCACCCGGCCCTGGTTGTCGCGCACGGCCTGCCGGCCGGCAGCGAAAGGCCGCAGGCGCCCGTCGGCGACGGCCTGTTGCGCCGCGAGCACCTCGGCCTGCACGGCGGGCGGCATCCTGGGGCCGAAGGCGCCCACGCGCACCATGCCCGCGCGCACGCCGCCCCAGAAATTGCCGCTTTGCCAGCGCCCTTCGAGCAGCGCACGCACGCGCTCGGTGTAGTAGCCGCCCCATTCGTGCACCACGGCGAGCAGCTGCACATCGGGCGCCACGCTGCGCATGTCGGAGTGGTAGGCGACGGCGAGCCGGCCGCGCTCCTGCGCCGCGGCCATCACCGCGCTCGAGCCCGTGTGGAACGCGAGCACCTCGGCGCCCTGGTTCATCAGCGTCACCGCGGCGTCGCGCTCGCGCGGCGGGTCGAACCAGGCGTCCAGCCACACGAGCTTGACGCGCGCCGCAGGGTTGACCGAACGCATGCCCAGCGTGAACGCGTTCAGCCCCTGCAGCACCTCGGGGATGGGAAAGCCCGCCACGTAACCCGCCACGCCACTGCGCGCAAGCCTCCCCGCCGCAATGCCCGCGAGGTAGCGCCCCTCGTAGTAGCGCGCGTTCGCCGTGGCCACGTTGGGCGCGGTCTTGTAGCCGGTGATGGCCTCGAACTTCACCTGCGGGAATTCGCGCGCCACGCGCAGCACGGGCTCCATGTAACCAAAGCTGGTCGTGAAGATGAGCTGGTGGCCCGCCGCGGCGAGCTCGCGCAGCACGCGCTCGGCGTCCGCGCCCTCGGGCACGTTTTCCACGTAACGGGTCTGCACGCGCGCGCCCAGCGCCTCCTGCACGGCCCTGCGGCCCAGCTCGTGCTGGTGCGTCCAGCCTGCGTCCGTAACCGGAGAGACATAGACGAAGCCGACCTTGAGCGGTGCTGCTGCAGCGGGCATGGACACCGCCGCTGCCGTGGTGCGGGTCTGGGAGAAAGCGGCGGGAAGCAAGGTGGCACCCGCGAATGCGCCCAGGCCCAAGCCGAACGCGCGCCGGCGCATGAGGTTTTTGCACATGGTTTTCCTCGACATGGCCCCGGTGATGCATGGAAAACAAAGGCCGCCGGGGCGGCAGCCTTTAACCCACACGACTTACGCAAATCGGGGTGAGGCAAGGCGCTCGCCCCATGGCAAAACACTCTGCAGCATCCTTGTTTGCGTAAGTCCAGACCCAGATTGTCCATGAGGACGCGGGATGATGGCGAGGCGGCTGGCGAGGCAGTTTGGTCGCGGCTGAGGAGTGCATGGCCGGTGCCATGGACGACGAAGCCGCGGCCAAAATGACCGTCAGACGTCCGCCAGCGCCCGCGTAGGTGCACAGCACCGCCTCATGGACAATCTGGGTTTAATGCGGGGCATTTTACGGGCACGGTCCGCAACCCTCCCTCCTACAACCAGGCCGCGCCCGGCAACCGGCGCCGTTGCGGAACACGCACTGCCAACCTGTTCTGCGGGCGGCGCGGAACCGATTTTTGCTTGCGCTTGACGCAGGCTCAAACTTACACTTTGCCGCTTCAGCGGTTCTGGTCACACCCTCCGCAGCCCGCCCTGCCACCACCGAGTCGCGCCGTGCATCCTTCGCAGCAGCATTTTTTCCGCATCATCTATCCCTTGCGCGTGCTGGGACTGGGATTGGGTGGCTTGGCGGTGGGCACGGTGTTCTGGGAGCGCCATGCGGGTTCTGCCGCCTGGGGCTTTTCCCTGTTCGTATGCTATCTGTGGCCCCATCTGGCCTACCTGGTCTCCAAATACAGCAGCAACCGCTACCGGGCTGAAATCATCAATCTGGTGCTTGACACCTTTTTCTTCGGCGCGCTGCTGCCTTTGATGCACTTCAACCTGCTGCCCAGCGTGCTCGTGGTCACGCTGGCCATGATGGACCGCATCGCCTCGGGCATACGGGGGCTGTGGATTGTTTCACTTCTGGGGCTGATCGCCGGAGCTCTCCTGTGTGGTCTGCTCGCAGGCTTTCACTGGGCGCCTGAAAGCTCCATGTACGTGATCCTCGCGTGCCTGCCCATGCTCATCGTGCACACGCTCTCCTCGAGCATGACCAGCCACCGCCTGATCCGCAAGGTGACGCGGCAGAACCTGGAGCTCGACGCGCTGCGCCGCATCGACGCGCTCACGGGTCTTTATGGCCGCGGCCATTGGGAGGAACAGGCCGCGGCGGCGCTGCGCGCCTGCCATGCCCATGGCGCGCCAGCGTGCATGCTGATGCTGGACATCGACCACTTCAAGCAGATCAACGACACCCACGGCCACAGCGTGGGCGACGAAGTCATCCGCGCGCTGGCCCAGGTGGTGCGCAGAAATGTGCGCGCCACCGACTGCGCGGGCCGCTACGGCGGCGACGAATTCACCGTGCTGCTGCCCGGCATGCAGCTTGAAGATGCCTTACAGATTGCGCAGCGCATCCGCGCGCAGGTGGAAGGATTGCAACTGCGCGACATGCCCGAAGTGCACTTCACCTGCAGTGTGGGCGTGGCCTGCGCCGAGCATGGCCACAGCGACCTGCGCGCCTGGATGACTGCCGCCGACGGCGCGCTGTACGAAGTCAAAAAAGCCGGGCGCAATGGCGTGTCAAACGCGCCCGTGACCGCGTTTGCTCCCCTCGTATGAGCACAATGGGCCTGCGGCCGGCGTCAGCCTGGCCAGGCGGGCCGCGGCCATTGCAGGCGCACGCTGCAGCCCGCGTCGGGCACGACGGTGATGGCGATGCGCGCGCCGTGGCGCTCGGCGATGGCGCGGCACAGCGCGAGGCCCGCGCCCACGCCGGGGAAATCTTCCTCGCGGTGCAGGCGCTGGAACACACCAAACAGCGCACCCGCGCGCGCCGCATCGAAGCCTACGCCGTTGTCTTCGACGAGCAGCACGCCATCGCCGCCCGCCTCCGCCGCGCTGCGCACGGCGATGCGCGCCACGGCACGCCCGCGCGTGAACTTGAGCGCGTTGTCGAGCAGCTCGCGCAGCACATCGCGCAGCAGCGCCGCGTCGGCCCACAGCACGGGCAGGTCGGGGGCGATCTGCCACTCGACGGTGCGCCCGGCTGCCTCAGGCGCAAGCTGGGCGCGCACTTCGGCCAGCAGCGGCGCGAGTTCGACCGGCGCGCATGCGAGCGGCACCCGCTGTGCGCGTGAGAGCGCAAGCAAGCCGTCGAGCATGCGCCCCATACGCCGCGCCGACTGCGCCATGGTCGCAAGGAAGTCGAGCGCCTCTTGCACGGTCTGCCGCTGCCCGTCGGCCGCAGCGGGCTGCGCTGGCGCCGCGTCAAGCAATTCGGTGAGCAGCTCGCGCACGAGCTCGCCGTAGGCCGTCACGTGGCGCAGCGGCGCGCGCAGGTCGTGCGCGACGGCGCGCAAGAACTCCTCCTGCGCGGCTGCGAGCGCCGCGTTGTGCTGCTGGCATTGCGCGAGCGCGGCGCGCAGCGCTGCTACGTCGGAAAAGCCCGTTACGTCGGCGGCGCTGCCATCGGCCACGGTCTGCGCCTCGTCGCTTGCGCTGGCGCCGCAGTGCAAGTCAGGCATGGTCACGCTTTACGCTGCTTGACCGGCCGCTGCCAGCCGGGGATGTTGACCTGCTTGCCGCGCGCCACGCTGAGCGCGCCCGCGGGCACGTCTTTGGTGATGGTCGAGCCGCCGCCCACGGTGGCGCCTGCGCCCACCGTCACGGGCGCCACGAGCACGCAGTTGCTGCCCACGTGCACGTCGGCTTCGAGCACGGTGCGGTGCTTGTTGGCACCGTCGTAGTTCGCGGTGATGCTGCCGGCGCCGTAGTTGACGTGCGCGCCCACGCTCGCGTCGCCGAGGTAGGCGAGGTGGTTGGCCTTGGCGCCCTCGGCCAGCGTGCTGTTTTTGACCTCGACGAAGTTGCCGATGTGCACCTGCGGCCCGAGCTGCGCGCCCGGGCGCAGGCGCGCGAACGGGCCGACCAAAGCACCCGGGCCCACTTCTGCGCCCAGCTGCTCGCCATCGATGTGCGTATAAGGGTGGATCACCGCGCCCGCGGCGATGCGCGCATTGCTGATGTGGCAGTGCGCGCCGATCTGCACGCCCTCGCCGAGCTCCACGCAACCCGTGAAGATGCAGCCCACGTCGATGTCCACATCCTGCGCGCAGCGCAGTTCGGCGCGCGTGCCATCGCGCGCGTCGTCGCGCAAGTCAAAACGCGCCGGGTCGGCCAGGCGCACGCCCTGCTCCATCAGCGCCTGCGCCTGGCGCGCCTGGTGTGCGCGCTCGAGCGCCGCGAGCTGCGCGGGGCTGTTCACGCCCGCGACCTGCAGCGCGTCGTCGATGCAGTGCGCGACCACGGGCACGCCATCGTGCACGGCCATGGCGACCACGTCGGTGAGGTAATACTCGCCCTGCGCGTTGTCGTTTGTAAGGCGCGCGAGCCAGCCCTTGAGCAGGCGCGCGGGCACGGCCATGATGCCGCTGTAAACCTCGCTCAGCGCGCGCTCGGCGGCGCTCGCGTCTTTGTGTTCGACGATGCGCTGCACGCTGCCGTCGGCCGCGCGCACGATGCGGCCGTAGCCCGTGGGGTCGGGCAGCTTGACGGTGAGCAATGCGAGCCGCGCGCCCTGCGCCGCGGCGACGAGCGCGCGCAGCGTGTCGGCCTGCGTGAGCGGCACGTCGCCCGAGAGCACGAGCACGAGGCCGTCGTCCTCTAGGCGCCTGTCGGACTTTGGAATCGTCGGCTGCGGCGCATTCTCGCTATCGACGCCCAAAGTCCGACAGGCTCCTAGCAGCGGCGCCGCCTGCTGCACCGCGTGCCCCGTGCCGAGCTGCGGCTCCTGGCGCACGCAGTGCAGCTCAAAATGATGGTCAAAATAGCCCTCAAGGCTTATGGCACGGTCGCAAGCAGCTTCTACTTCAGGAGCGCCGTGCCCCGTCACCACGACCACGCGCCGCGGTGCGAGCCGCGCCGCCTGGCCGAGCACATGCAGCAGCAGCGCGCGCCCCGCGAGGCGCTGCAAGACCTTGGGGATGCGGCTTTTCATGCGCGTGCCCTTGCCGGCCGCCATGACGACGATGTCGAGCGCTGTCATCATTTTCCCTTCCCGCTGCAAAGTCAGGTCAAACTCACGCGCGCGAACTTGCGCTTGCCCACCTGCACCACGTAGCTGCCCGCCGGCAGCTTGAGGCCCTTGTCGCTGACCACGCTGCCATCGATGCGCACGCCGCCGCCATCGATGAGGCGGTTCGCCTCGCTCGTCGAGGGCGCGAGCTGCGCCTGCTTGAGCAGTGCGCCTATGCCCAGCGGCGCGCCCGTGAGCTGCACCTCGGGGATCTGCTCGGGCACGCCGCCCTTGCTGCGCAGCACGAAGTCCTGCTCGGCCGCATCGGCCGCCTGCGGCGAATGAAAGCGTGCCGTGATCTCCTTGGCCAGCAGCACCTTCACGTCGCGCGGATTGCGCCCGGCAGCGACTTCCTGCTGGAGCTGCTCGATCTCGGCGAGCGAGCGGAACGACAGCAGCGTGAACCAGCGCCACATCAGCGTGTCCGAGATGCTCATGACCTTGGCGAACATGGTGTTGGCGTCTTCGGTGATGCCGATGTAGTTGTTTTTGCTCTTCGACATCTTCTCGACGCCGTCCAGCCCTTCGAGCAGCGGCATGGTCAGGATGCACTGCGGCTCCTGGCCGTATTCCTGCTGCAGGTGCCGCCCCATGAGCAGGTTGAACTTCTGGTCGGTGCCGCCGAGCTCCAGGTCGCTCTTGAGCGCGACCGAGTCGTAGCCCTGCATCAGCGGGTAGAGGAACTCATGCACGCTGATGGGCTGGCCGGTGCTGAAGCGCTTGTGGAAGTCGTCGCGCTCCATCATGCGCGCCACGGTGTATTTGGCCGCGAGCTGGATCATGCCGCGCGCGCCCAGCGGCTCGCTCCACTCGCTGTTGTAGCGGATCTCGGTGCGCGCGGGGTCCAGCACCAGGCTGGCCTGGCGGTAGTAGGTTTCGGCGTTGGTCTTGATCTGCTCGGGCGTGAGCGGCGGGCGCGTGCTGTTGCGCCCCGATGGGTCGCCGATCAGGCTCGTGAAGTCGCCGATCAGAAAGATCACCTGGTGGCCCAGGTCTTGCAACTGGCGCATCTTGTTGAGCACCACGGTGTGGCCGATGTGGATGTCGGGCGCGGTCGGATCCAGCCCCAGCTTGATGCGCAGCGGCTTGCCCGTGGCTTCAGAGCGCGCCAATTTTTGCACCCAGGCGTCCTGCGGCAGCAGCTCTTCGGCCCCGCGCAAAGTGACTTCGAGCGCGTGCCGCACGGCATCGGTCACGGGGTATTTTGTAACGGCGGAAGGATTCATAGGGTTTTCAGGGATGCCGGCGCGACAGGCGTCGCTATACTGCGGCCCACTTTTGGTGGGTGGCGCCGGATTTTAGTGCCGCACCGCCTACCCCTTCCGAGGGAATCTTTGGGCGCGCATGCCGCGCAGCCCGAGGGTTTCGCAGTATTTTTGCTTGCGCGGTCTTTTCGTCTGCGCGCTTTGAACTTTGAAGGCTGTCCTGGCAGCGCTGGCTTGGCGCCAGCGCCTGGGCCAGGCAGCCCTTGCAGTTTGGGGATAGATCTTGATCCACGGTTTGGCTTCCACCGGCAAGGCATTGCTAACGCAACTGTCACGCACCACACAAAATCACCCCCGCCGTATCACCACCGCCGTCGCTGCCCTGCTGCTCACGGGCGGCGGCGCCGCGTTTGCCGTGGCGGCTTTAGGGCCCGACGCGGCCGATCTGCCCGTGCGGCAGATCAGCTACCCCGTCGATTCGCTGGCCGAGGGCACGGCGCTCGATGCGCTCCAGGCGCCGGGGTTTTCGCTCTACCGCTCCGAGCTCACGCGCAGCAGCGACACCGCCGAGTCGCTGCTGCAGCGCCTGGGCGTGGCCGACCCGGGCGCGGCAGCGTTCTTGCGCAGCAACGATGCCGCGCGCCAGCACCTGCTGGGGCGCACAGGACGCCTGGTGTCGGTCGAAACCACCGACGACCACCGCCTGCGCAAGCTCACCGTGCGCTGGGCGCCCGACGATAGCAATACCTTCCAGCGCCTGGTGGTCGAACGCCAGGGCGAGGCCGAGCGCTTCAGCGCGCGCATCGAGAGCGCACCGCTGGTCGCACAAGCACGCCTTGCGGGCGGCATCATCCAGAGCTCGCTGTTCGCGGCCACCGACGCCGCGGGCATCCCGGACGCGGTGGCCATACAGCTGGCCGAAATTTTCGGGGCCAACATCGACTTTCGCCGCGCGCTGCGCCGTGGCGACCGCTTCTCGCTGGTCTATGAAGTGCTCGAAGCCGACGGCGAGCCGCTGCGCAGCGGCCGCGTGCTCAGCGCCGAGTTCCACAACAACGGCAAGACGCACCAGGCCGTCTGGTTCCAGGAACCGGGCGCGGGCAAAGGCGCCTACTACACGCTCGACGGGCAAAGCCTGCGCAAGGCCTACCTCGCCGCGCCGGTGGCGTTTTCGCGCGTCTCTAGCGGTTTTGCGATGCGCTTTCACCCCATTTTGCAGCAGTGGCGCGCGCACCTGGGCACCGACTTTGCCGCGCCCACGGGCACGCCCGTGCGCACCGTGGGCAACGGCGTGGTCGCATTTGCGGGCGTGCAAAACGGCTACGGCAACGTGGTTTTCGTGCAGCACGACAAAGCCCATGTCACCGTTTATGCGCACCTGAGCCGCATCGACGTGCGCAAGGGCCAGAGCGTGGAGCAGGGCCAGACCATAGGCGCGGTGGGCGCGACGGGCTGGGCCACGGGGCCGCACCTGCACTTCGAATTCCGCGTCGATGGCAAGCAGCAAGACCCGCAGATCATGGCGCAGGCGAGCGCCGCTGCCGCGCCGGTGTCCGCCGCTGCGCGCCCCGCGTTCGAGCGCCTCGCGCGCAGCATGCGCATGGGGCTCGACGCCGCGGCGCAGGTGCAACAGGCCAGCGCGGAATAATCCAGCGCCATTCGCCTGCGTACCGCCGCACCCCTGCGCCGCCCAATCCCCCACCGCCCAGCGCCCGATGTCCGAGCTCTACATCGGCCTGATGTCGGGCACCTCGCTCGACGGTGTGGACGGCGTGCTCGTCGATTTTTCTACGTCCAAATGGGCTGTAGTGGCCGCTGCATCAGCGCCACTAGCTCCTGAATTGAAAGCGCAGCTGCTTGCGCTGCACTCTCCTGCATCGGATGAGCTGCACCAGGCCGCGCTCGCCGGCAACGCCATCGCGCGCAGCTATGCGCAGGTGGTGGAAGAGCTGCTGGCCGCGAGCGGCGCTCGCCCTGCAGCCGTGCGGGCGATCGGCGCGCACGGGCAAACGGTGCGCCACCAGCCGGGCGCGTTCGACGGCACGGGCTACACGCTGCAGCTCGGCAACCCGGCGCTGCTCGCCGAGCTTTGCGGCATCACCGTGGTGGCGGACTTTCGCAGCCGCGACCTCGCCGCGGGCGGGCAGGGCGCGCCGCTCGTGCCGGCATTCCACCAGCAGGTGTTCGGGCGCGCGGGCGAGACCGTGCTCGTGCTCAACCTCGGCGGCATCGCCAACCTGAGCGTGCTGCGCGCCGACGGCAGCGTGCGGGGCTTCGACTGCGGCCCCGGCAACATGCTGCTCGACCACTGGTGCCAGCAGCACACCGGCCAGCCCTACGACGCGCAAGGCGCCTGGGCCGCGCGCGGGCGAGTGCTGCCCGCCTTGCTCACGACACTGCAGCAGGAGCCGTTTTTCCACGCTCCGCCGCCCAAGAGCACCGGGCGCGACCTGTTCAACGCCGCGTGGCTCGCCGAGCGGCTGCGCGCTTACCTGGCCGAACATGCGCCGCCCGCGCCCGAAGACGTGCAGGCGACCTTGGCCGAATTGACCGCCAGCGCTTGTGCAGAAAGCGCCTTGTGCTATGGAGAAAATAGCAATTTGCTCGCCGTGTGCGGCGGCGGCGCGTACAACGCCGACCTGCTGCAACGCCTGCAGCGCCGGCTGCCGCAGCATCAGGTGCAGCCCACCGACGCACTCGGTCTGCCGGTGCAGCAGGTCGAGGCTGCAGCCTTTGCCTGGCTCGCGCGCCAGGCGCTGCGCGGTGAACCTGGCAGCCTGCCAAGCGTCACGGGCGCCCGCGGCGCCCGTGTGCTCGGTGCAATCTATCCGGCCTGAACCGCCGGCAAAAAGATCAAACGGAAAAACTCGACCCGCAGCCGCAGGTGGACGTGGCGTTGGGGTTGCGGATCACGAACTGCGCGCCCTGCAGGTCTTCCTTGTAGTCGATCTCGGCGCCAAGCAGGTACTGGTAGCTCATGGCGTCGATCAGCAAGGTAACGCCATTTTTGACCATGGTGGTGTCGTCCTCGTTCACGACTTCGTCGAAGGTGAAGCCGTACTGAAAGCCCGAACAGCCCCCACCTTGCACGAACACGCGCAGTTTGAGGTCCGGGTTGCCTTCTTCGGCGATCAGGTCCGCCACCTTGGCCGCTGCGCTGTCGGTGAAGTTGATGGGGGCGGGCATTGCAGTGGCAATGTTTTCGGCTACGGCGCTCATGGCACTCTCCAGGTTCAATATTTGGGGTCAATAGTACTGCAAAGCCCTCGGGAATTCGGCGGCCGGCGCGGATGACGTCTATTGCAGTGGGGGCTTAGAGTGTTCAGGCAAACAGCTCGAGCGCACGCTGCAGCAGCGCGAGCAAAGGCTGCTCCAGCATGGGCAGGGTGGCGGCGATGCCGAGCAGCCCCACGCTGAGCGTGACCGGGAAGCCCACGGCGAAGATGTTCATTTGCGGCGCCACGCGCGAGATGATGCCCATGGCGAGGTTCACGAACAGCAGCAGCGCGATCATGGGCAGCGCGATCCACAGCGCGCTCGAAAACACCGCCGCGCCGAGTTGAGCGATCTGCATGGTGGCCAGCGCCTGCAAAAAGTTGCCGTCGGCGGGAAAGCGCTCGAAGCTCTTGACCACGGCCATGAGCACGAGCAAATGCCCGTTGAGCACGATGAAGAGCAGCGTGGCGATATGGCCGAAGAACTGCCCCACGGCGCTCGCCTGGGCGTTGCTCGTGGGATCGAAGAACGAGGCGAAATTGAGGCCCATCTGCAGGCCCACCACCTCGCCCGCGAGCTCCACCGCGGCAAACACCAGGCGCGCGGCAAAGCCCACGGCCAGGCCCACGGTGAGCTGTTGCGCGACGGCGCCCAGCGCCGCAGGCCCCGTGAAGGCTATGCGCGGCTGCTCGGCGAGCACGGCCTGCGCGCACAGCGCCACGAAAAAGGCCAGGCCGATCTTCACGCGCATGGGGATGGCGCGCATGGAAAACACCGGCGCCACCGAAAACAGCGCGAGCACGCGCAGAAACGGCCACAGCAGCGGCGCGATCCAGGCCACGAGCTGGGCTTCGGAGAGGGAGATCATGGCGTGCCGGGCGGTCTGGTCAGCCCACCGCGCCGGGGATGGCCTCCAGCGTGCGGCGAATGTAGTCCACCAGCGAGCTGAGCATCCACGGGCCCGCGAGGGCGAACACGAGCACGGCGGCGATGAGCTTGGGCACGAAAGCGAGCGTGGCCTCGTTGATCTGCGTGACGGCCTGGAAGATGCTCACGAGCAGGCCCACGAGCAGCACTGCGCCGAGCACGGGCATGGCGATCATGAGCAGCTGCATCAGCGCTTCCTGGCCCATGGTGAGGACGGTTTGGGCGTTCATGGTCAGGTCACGAAGCTCGCGGCGAGCGAGCCTATGAGCAGATTCCAGCCGTCGGCGAGCACGAACAGCATGAGCTTGAACGGCAGCGCCACGAGCACGGGCGAGAGCATCATCATGCCCAGCGACATGAGGATGCTCGAGACCACCATGTCGATCACGAGGAAGGGGATGAACACCATGAAGCCGATCTGGAACGCCGTCTTGAGCTCGCTGGTCACAAAAGCCGGCACCAGCACGCGCAGCGGCGCGGTCTCGGCGGTGGTTTTGGCGTCGAGCTTGGCCAGGCGCGCGAACAGCGCAAAGTCGGACTGGCGCGTCTGCTTGAGCATGAAGCCGCGCAGCGGCGCGTCGGCCTTGTCGAGCGCCTGCTCGAAGCTCAGCGTGCTCTTGGTGTAAGGCAGGTAGGCGTCCTGGTAGACGCGCTCCAGCGTCGGCCCCATGACGAAAAAGGTGAGAAACAGCGACAGCCCGATGATGACCTGGTTGGGCGGCGCCGCCTGCGTGCCCAGCGCCTGGCGCAGCAGCGACAGCACGATCACGATGCGCGTGAACGCGGTCATCATGAGCAGCACCGCGGGCAAAAAGGACAGCGCAGTGAAAAACAGCAGCGTCTGGATGGGCACGGAGTAGCTCGTGCCCGCGCTGCCGCTGCCCACGAGCAGGGGCAGCGTGCCGGGGGTCTGCGCGAGCGCAGGTAATTGCACGAGCAGCGCGCCTGCGAGCGCCAGCAAGGTGCGGCGCGCTGCGGCTTGCCACTGTGGCCCGTTTGGGCGTGCGCGCTCAGCCATGGCCACCCTTGCCCTGCGCGGACTGCGTCTGCGCCAAGGCCTGCGCGAACGAGGCTGCGCCGGGGTCTCCACCCGGTGCGGCGCTCGGTGCCGGTGCCAGGTCGCCCAATGCGTTGGACAGCGGCACAGCCCCGGCTTTGGCGGGTGCGCCGGCGCCGGGCTGCAGCACATGCAGGCAGTTGATGTGCTGCGCCGTGACGCCGAGCACGAGCCAGCTGCGCGCGCCCTCGGGGCCGACTTCGACGGTGAGCACGCGCTGCTGCGGCCCCACGGCCACGGCCGAGAGCACGCGCACGCCGGCGCCGGCCGCACCCGCGTCGGCGAGCCGGCGCTGCTGCAGGCGCCGCACCAGCCAGGGTAGCAGCGCGAGCGCGCCCACGAACAGCAGCAGCATCGCAAATGTCTGGCTCATGTTGGCCATGTCGCCGCCTCCCGGGCTCAACCGCGGCTGAGCCGGCGCAGGCGCTCGGACGGCGTGACCACGTCGGTCAGGCGGATGCCGAACTTGTCGTTCACCACCACGACCTCGCCCTGCGCGATCAGGTAGCCGTTGACCAGCACGTCCATGGGTTCGCCCGCGAGCGCGTCGAGCTCGACCACCGAGCCCTGCGCGAGCTGCAGGATGTATTTGATCGGCACCTTGGTACGCCCCAGTTCGACCGACAGCTGCACGGGGATGTCGAGCACGCGGCTGATGTCGCCCACGGGCGGCTCGCCGGCAACGCTCGCGGGGTGCACGGGCTCGCCCGAGAGCGGGCCGCCCTGCTCGGCCTCGTGCGCCTGTTGATCGGCGGTTTTTTGTTCTTCGAGCGCCTGCGCCCAGTCGGCAAATGCGTCGTCGTCGCCCGCGGCGCCGTGTTCGGGGTTGTTGTCAGTGGCCATGTCTTTCTCCCATCCAGCCCGCATCGGCCGTGCGCAAAGACTCTTCGATGCGGATCGCGTATTTGGCGTTGTGCGTGCCGTACTGGCATTCGAACAGCGGCACGCCATCGACCGACGCCTGAATGCGCGGCTGGCGGTCGAGCTCGATGAAGTCGCCGGGCTTCATCGCGAGCAGTTGCTCCACGGTCAGCTCGGTGCGCGCGAGCTCGGCCACGAGCGTCACTTCCGCTGCCTGGATTTCGCGCGAGAGCACCTTGACCCAGCGCCGGTCGACCTCGATCGAATCGCCCTGCGTCGAGGAATAGAGGATGTCGCGTATGGGCTCGAGCGTGGCGTAGGGCATGCAGATGTGGATGGCGCCCGCGAGCTCGCCGATCTCTAGCTGGAACGCCGTGGACACGACGACCTCGCTGGGCGTGGCGATGTTCGCGAACTGCGGCTGCATTTCCGAGCGCTGGTAGCTGAGCTCGAGCGGGTAAATGCCTTGCCAGGCTTTTTTGTATTCGGTGCTGATGACGTCGACGAGGCGCTGGATCACGCGCTGCTCGGTGGGCGAGAAGTCGCGCCCCTCGATGCGCGTCTGAAAGCGCCCCACGCCGCCGTACAAGGTGTCGATGATGCCGAAGACGATGGACGGCTCGCACACGATCAGGCCGCTGCCGCGCAAGGGCCGCACCGCCATGAGGTTGAAGTTGGTGGGCACCACGAGCTCACGCAAGAAGGCGCTGTAGCGCTGCACCGCGACGGTGCCCACGGAAATTTCGGGGCTGCGGCGGATGAAGTTGAACAGGCCGATGCGGAAGTTGCGGGCAAAGCGCTCGTTGACGATTTCCATCGTGGGCATGCGCCCGCGCACGATGCGCTCCTGGCTCGCGAGGTTGTAGTTGCGCACGCCGCCGGCCTCGACGGTTTCCTTCGCCGCCTTCTGGCTCTCGCCCGTGACGCCCTCGAGCAGGGCATCGACCTCTTCCTGGGACAGAAATGCTTCGCTCATGCGCGCTCCTTGCCCGGCTATTGGATGATGAAGCTCGAGAACAGCACGCGCCGCACCGGGTTTTCGGCGCCATCATGCCCGTTGCGCGCCGCGCTTGCACCCTTCTTGGGGGGCTCGGCGTACCCGAGCGGGCGCGAGACCTCGCGCCGGATGTCCTCGGCCAGCGCCTCCTTGCCCTCGCGCTGCAGTAACTCGTCGGAGCTGCGTTGCGAGATCAGCAGGAGGATGGCGTTGCGTATGGTGGGCAGGTATTGCTTGACCTGGTCGGAGGCCTTGGCGTCGGACAGCTCCAAGGTGATGCCGATCTGCGCGAAGCGGTCGCCACCAGGGTCGGCCAGGTTGACCACCATGTTTTCCAGCGCCAGGTACGTGGGCGGCGCGGCCGGCTCCGATTTGGCCTTGCCCTTGTGCGCATGCGCAGGGGCGTCGGCATCCTCGTCCAGCGCCGCGTTGGCGCGCTGGTACATGAACCAGGCGGCAGCGCCGCCACCTGCGACGAGCAGCACGAGCACCACGGCAAGGATGGTCAGCAGCCGTTTCTTGCTTTTGGCCGGCGCGGCAGGGGCTGCGGGCGCCGCTGCGGGAGAAGGGGGAGGCACGTTCGGATTCCTCGTAGGATGGCACTCGGCGGGCATGCCCGAATCGAAGCGACAGACAAGCCATTATGGGCGGCGCGGCCCCGGATCATAGCCAGAATAGCGCCGGGAAAATGGCGGAAAACGGCGCATCCGCACGGCTGCCACGCGCGCCGTGGATGCGCCCAGGGTCACTTTGGCTGCTCCCGCAAATGCCACACCGGAATTATCAAAAATCATAGCTTTTAGCGCTTGATGTTTCTGCGTTAACGGCACAAAAGGCACATCATTTTCAGACATCTGTCGCCCCCCATGGGGCAGGGCTCCGGTGTCAGGCAAACACGTCGAGCGCGCGCCGCAGGTCCACGCTCGCGCGCAGGCCACCGCCCGGATTCACAGCCGCGGCCACGACCAGCCCCTGCGCACGGCCTGGCCGCTCTGACGCTGACTGGCCCTGCGCCTGTCCGCCGGCGGCCTGCCCCTGGCCCTGCGCCGTGGTGCCCACGCTCGTGCCCGTGAGCACCAGCCCCTGGCCCAGCAACAGCTCGCGCAGCTGCGCCATGTTTGCGTCGAGCAGCGCGCGCGCCTGCGCCTGGTCGGTCATGAAGTGCACGCGCGCCTCGTTGCCCGTGAGGGACACGCTGACCTGCACCGCGGCGCCGCCTTGGTCCACGGTCATTTCGGCGTTCTGCGTCGTCTGGTGCACCCAGTAGCTGATCTGCTGCGCAAGCCGGTCTTCGGCCCCGGCCTGTGTCGGGTCGGCGAGCATGGCGCTGGCATCGACAGCGCCTGCGGCCTGCTGCAGCGTCGAACCGAAGGTGCTGCCGCCCACAACGGCCACAGCCTGCGGCGCGGCACCGCCGTCGCCCGCGCGGTCTTTGGCGCGCAACCCATCGCCGGCCGCGCCCACACCCGTGCTCACTGCGGCCGCAGCGGCGATGAGCGCATCGCGCGCTGCGGTTTGCAGCGTTGCTGGCGTGGCCTGCAAGGCGGCCGATGGCGGGTCGCTGCGCGGCGCGGCGTCGACCCCGCGCGCACCGGCGCCGGCGGCATCGGTGGGCGCGGCTTGCGGGCCTGCTGCAGCCAGCGCGTCGGCTCCGGTGTGACTGCCGTGCGCCGCAGTGGCGCCGGGTGCCGCCGTGGCTTGCGCCGCCGCGCTGTCCACGAGACCTGCCTGCACCTGCGCGGCGCTGCGCGCCAGCGTGCGGCGCAAAGCCTGCGGCCCTTGCTGCCTCTGGAAGCCTTGGGAGTCGGTGACATCCGCCGCACGATCGAGCCGCGCCGTCTGAGCGACCAGGCCATGGGGTTGTGCGATGGTGGACAGGGTGTCGAACGCGCTGCCGCGGCCCACACCGGCCAGGAGCCCCTCTGTCGCCGCGTCCTTCGCGCCATCGCCCACCGCGCCGCCCGCCGCGCCCCTTGCCATGCCTTGCACTTGCGGGCCACCCAGCACGCCCTGCCACGCAGCCAACGCGGCGGGGTCGGCCAAGGCGGCGGCGTCCGCGGTGCCATCGTCGGCCGCCAAACCAGCGTCGGCTGGGGCGCCGCCCGCCGCAGGCATGGCGGCGCCATCGAGCGCGAGCAGCAAGGCCGCAAAGCTGCCACGACCCTGCGACCCCGCCTGCGTCTTGGGGTCGGCGGCGGCCTTGTCGGATGAGGCCTGCGCTGGCTGCGGCGCGCTGGGCGGATGCGGGGCGGGGGCGATGCGTGCGGGTTCCATGGTCATTGCTCCGTGGGCTGCGTCGGTGTCGGGTGTTGGCTCATGGGCGGGAGGCCGCCTGCGTGCGCAGGCGGTGCTGCAGCATGGCGCGCTCGTCGGTCTGCTTTTGTTCACGGCGCGCCTGCAGTTGCTGCTGCTCGCGCTCTTTGTGCGATAGCAGCTTGCGCAGGCTCAGCAAGCGCTGTTCGGCTTTCAGGAGCTGATCCTGCGCCTGCTGCAGGCGCGCGGCGTGGCCCTGCATCACCTGGGTTTGCAGGCCCGCGGCGTGCTGCAGGCGCCCCATGAACTGGTAGTGGTGCTGCAGCACCTGCGGCTGCAGGCGCGCCTCGGCGCGCGGGCCCCAGCGCGTTTCGGTCTCCTGCGCGTAGGACTGCAGCTGGTCGAGCTGCGCCTGCGCCGCCTGCTGCGCGGACAGCGCGCCGTGCAGGCCCTGGCGCGCGGCGTCGCGCTCGCGTTCGGCCATTTCGATGGCAATGCGCAAGGCATTCAAGGTTTGGGCGTGGCTCATGATTTAGGCATCCAGCAGTTGCGCCATGGCCTGCACGCTGTGTTCGAGCGTCGCGGCTTCGTACATGTCCTGCTGCAAAAAGGCCGCCATCTGCGGCTGCAGGCGGATGGCTTCGTCGAGCTGCGGGTCGGTGCCGGGCACGTAGGCGCCGACCTGGATCAGGTCGCGGCTTTTCTGGTAGCGCGAGTAAAGCGCGCGAAAGCGCCGCGCGAGCTCGAGGTGCGCCCGCGGCACCACGCTGTGCATTACGCGCGAGGCCGATTGTTCGATGTCTATGGCCGGGTAATGCCCGGCTTCGGCGAGCGCGCGCGAGAGCACGATATGCCCGTCGAGGATGGCGCGCGCCGCGTCGACGATCGGGTCCTGCTGGTCGTCGCCCTCGGACAGCACGGTGTAGAACGCCGTGATCGAGCCCACGCCGTACAAGCCATTGCCGCTGCGCTCGACGAGCTGCGGCAGCCTGGCAAAGCACGAGGGCGGGTAGCCCTTGGTGGCGGGCGGCTCGCCGATGGCCAGGGCGATCTCGCGCTGTGCCATGGCGTAGCGTGTCAGCGAATCCATGAGCAGCAGCACGTGCTGGCCCTGGTCGCGGAAATGTTCGGCCACGGCCGTGGCGTAGGCCGCGCCCTGCATGCGCAAGAGCGGCGGCGCGTCGGCCGGTGCCGCCACCACGACCGAGCGCGCACGGCCCTCGTCACCGAGGATGTCTTCGATGAATTCCTTGACCTCGCGCCCGCGCTCGCCGATGAGCCCGACCACGATCACGTCGGCCTGCGTGTAGCGCGCCATCATGCCCAGCAGCACGCTCTTGCCCACGCCCGAGCCCGCGAAAAGCCCCAGGCGCTGGCCGCGCCCCACGGTGAGCAAGGCGTTGATCGCGCGCACGCCGGTGTCGAGCGGGGTGCGCACGGGGTCGCGCTCCATGGCGTTGATCTGGCCGCGACCCAGCGGCACGGCCGCCACCTCGGCGAGCGGCCCGCCGTGGTCCAGCGGCTGGCCTTGCGCATCGACCACGCGCCCGAGCAGGCCCGCGCCCATGGGCAGGCGCAACACGCCGCCGCGCAGCGGCGCACGTGGCGGCTCGCCCAGGCGCGGCACGGGCACGTAGGGCGCGGCCGGCACCACCCGCGCGCCACGCGAGAGGCCCTGGATGTCGCCCGCGGGCATAAGCAGGGCATGGTCGCCCGCAAAGCCCACGACCTCGGCGAGCACGGGGTCCTGGCCCGGCATCTGCACCGTGCACTGCGCCCCCACGGGCGCGCGGATGCCGCTCGCTTCGAGCACCAGCCCGGTCAGGCGCGTGAGCGTGCCGCTGCTTTGCAAAGGCAACTCTGCCCGGGCACGCGCGCGGGCTTCTTGCAAAAAGCGCTCCCAGGCGCCGGGTTCAATCGCCATGCTCGGCCTCATCAGGTGACGTGCTGCGGCCCGTATCCTGGAATGCCGAGGGCGGCTCTGCGGGGGGCGGGGTCTGCCACGCCGACTCCAGCCCCAGCGCGGCGACGGCGCGCTCCCAGCGTGTTGCGAGCCGCCCGTCGATCACCGTGCCGCCCGATTCGACCAGGCAGCCGCCGGCCGGCACGCTGGCATCGGCCAGCCATTGCACGCCGCTCACCTGCGCAAAGGCCGCCTGCAGCGCGGGGCCTAGCGCCTCCTTGTCGGCAGGGTGCAGGCGCACCCGCGCGGGCCGGCCTTCGGCGAGCAGCTGTTCGACGGCTTCACGCACCACGGGCAGCAGTGCCTGCGCGTCGGTGGCGAGTTCGCGCCGCACCACCTGGCGTGCGAGCTCACACGCCAGCTGCAGCACCTGCTGGGCGAGCTGCTGCTGCAGCGCGTCGAGCGCCTGCGCGAAAGACTGGTGTACGGCCTGCAAGTGCTCGGCGGCCTGCTGCCCCTGGTGCGCGATGTAGTCGTCGAGGCGCTGCTGCCATTCGAGGCTGGCGTGCTGGCGGCCCTGCTCCATGCCTGCGGCAAGGCCTTGGGCATAGGCCTCGTCGTGCACCTGTTGCAATTGCGCCGTCATCTCCTCCACCGTGGGCGCAGCCGCTGCGGGCAGTTCGGCCTCTGCAGGCGGGGTGTGCACGCCCTCGGCGCTCACGGTGCCGAAGGTCCACTGCGTGACGTCGCCCACCTCCTCGCTCGGGATGAAGCGCGCGTAGTGGCGCGTGTCAGACGAGGGCATCGTCGCCGCCTCCGCCTAACGTGACCTGGCCTTCGTCGGCCAGGCGCCGGACGGTCTTGAGGATTTCCTTTTGCTGCGCCTCGACTTCAGACAGGCGCATGGGGCCGCGCGATTCGAGGTCTTCGCGCAGCGCTTCGGCGGCGCGCGAAGACATGTTGCTGAAAAACTTCTCGCGCAGCTCCGGCCCGGCACCCTTGAGCGCCACGACCAGCGTTTCCGACGCTACTTCCTTGAGCACGGTCTGTACGGAACGGTCGTCGAGCTTGAGCACGTCGTCGAACACGAACATCTTGTCCATGATCTTCTGCGCCAGGTCGGGGTCGTGGCCGCGGATGGCCTCGATGACGGCGCCTTCCATGGCGCCGCCGAGCAGGTTGATGATCTCTGCGGCCGCCTTGACCCCGCCGAGCGAGCTCTTGCGCACCTTGTCGCCGCCCGCGAGCACCTGGAACAGCACCTCGTTGAGGTCCTTGAGCGCCGTGGGTTGAATGCCCTCGAGCGTGGCCACGCGCAGCATGACTTCGGCACGCTGGCGTTCGTTGAATTGCTTGAGGATGTCCGCCGCGTGGTCGGGGTCCAGGTGCACGAGGATCGCGGCGATGATCTGCGGGTGTTCGTTGCGCAGCAGCTCGGCCACCGACAAGGGGTCCATCCACTTCAGGCTTTCTATGCCCGACACATCGCCGCCCTGCAAAATGCGGTCGATCAGCAGCGCGGCCTTGTCGTCGCCGAGCGCGCGCTTGAGCACCGCACGCACGTAGTTGCCGGTATCGGACACGAGCAGGCTTTGCGCTGCTGCGGCGTCGGAAAAGCGGTTGATGACCTCGTCCACCTTCTCGCGCGAGACGGTGCGCATGCGGGCGATGGTCTCGCCGAGCTTTTGCACCTCTTTGGGCGAAAGGTGCTTGAAGACCTCGGCCGCCTCTTCCTCGCCCAGGGACATCAGCAAAATGGCGGCGTTGTTCAGACCTTGCTCATCCATGGTGGCGTCATCTCAACAAAATACTTGTGGCACACGCTCATCCGGGGATGGTCTCACCATTCACCCAGGTTTTGAGGATGTTGGCCACGGCCACGGGGTTTTGCTTGGCCAGCGAGCGCGCCTCTTCGAGGCGCAGTTGCTCGGGCGTCGCGGGCAGGGCCTCGGTGCGGGCTGCAGGCGCCGGCAGGGGTGGGCGCTCGGGCCGCTCGGCTTCGAGCGCGTCGAGCGTGCGCCCGCCTGCATCGGCTTTGCGCGCACCCAGCAGCACCGGGCGCACCAGCCCCCACAGCACCAGCACCGCGAGCAGCACGGCGCCCAGGGGCCACGCATAGCTGCGCAGCAGGTCCAGGGTTTCGGGGCGCTTCCACAGTGGCAGATCGGACGGCGCGGCGGCGAGCGCCTGGAACGGCGCATTCATGAGGTTGACCGAATCGCCGCGCTCCTTGTTGAAGCCTATGGCGTCACGCACCAGCGCGGTCATCTGCTCGACCTGCTCGGGCGTGAGCGCCTTGGTCACGGTCTTGCCCTTGTCTTCGAGTGTCTGGTAGTTCACGACCACGGCCGCGGACAGGCGCTTGACGGCGCCGGGGTTTTCGCGCGTCACGCGCACGGTTTTGTCGACTTCGTAGTTGGTGATCGATTCGCGCTTGCTCGCGGCGCCCGCAGGCGCGCCCTGCTGCTGGCCGTTGGCCACCGCCAGCGGTGCCGAGGCGCCGTTGATGGGCGCGCTCGAGGCGCCTGGCGGCTGGTTGCTCGTCGCCCCGGGAACGCCTGCGGGCGGCCCGGATGGCTGCGGCCCGGTGCTTTCCACCACCTGCTGGCTGCGCACGGCGCTGGCCTCGGGCGCAAGGTTGGGGCGGTGCTGCTCAGAGGTGGACTCGCTCTGGCTGAAATCGACCTCGGTCGTGACCTGCGCCTTCACGTTGCCCGGCCCCACGACGGGCTCGAGGATGTCCATGATGCGGCGCGCGTACTGCTGCTCGAGCTGCTGCTGGTAGGCCAGCTGCTGCGCGTCGGCGCCGCTGCCGGCAGCATCGGGGGCTTGCGACAGCAGCTTGCCGCTGTCGTCGAGCACGCTCACGTCTGCGGGCGACATCTCGGGCACGCTCGAAGCGACGAGGTGCACGATGCCGGCGATCTGCGCGCGGTCTAGCGTGCGCCCCGGGTACAGGCTCAGCAACACCGATGCCGTGGGCTTTTGCTGCTCGCGGAAAAACCCATTTTGATTCGGCAGCGCCAGGTGCACGCGCGCGCTTTGCACCGAGGACAAGGCCTGGATCGAGCGCGTGAGTTCGCCTTCGAGCCCGCGCTGGAAGTTGACCCGCTCCTGGAATTGCGTCATGCCGAAGCGGTTGCCGCCTTCCATGATCTCGAAGCCCGTCACCGAGCCCTTGGGCAGGCCCTGCGTCGCCAGGCGCAGGCGCACGTCGTGCACGCGCTCGGCCGGCACGAGGATCGCGCCACCGCCCTCGGAATATTTGTAGGGCACGTTCATTTGCGCAAGCTGCGCGACGATGGCGCCGCCGTCCTTGTCGCTCAGATTGGCGAACAGCACGCGGTAGTCGGTCTGGCGGCCGAACACCACGGCGGCCACGAGCAGCGCCACGAGCAAGGCCAGGCCAAGCCCCAGGCGCAGACGCTGCGGCGTATCCAGCGCCGACAGCCGCTGCTGCCAGGGCGCGCGCGCCGGCGGGGTGTGGGGAATTTCAGCAAGTGCGGACATGGTGCGTGAAAAAGCTCGGGTGGTTTCCTCGCGCGGCGCATGCCAAGGACAGCTGCGCCGAGACTCTGGCAGCCTGTCGGACTTTGGGCGTCGATAGCGAGAATGCACCCCAGCGAGACCAATTTTTGCCGGATTCGCCGCCCCATAGCGGGACTATGGGGCAAGAAGACGGTAAAAAATGGGCCGCTGCGGCGCATTCGCAGCCGACGATTCCAAAGTCCGACAGGCTGCCGGGGCTGTGTGATTATTCGCGCGCCCCCTGGGTCTGTTCGTCCGATAAGGCGTTCATTTGACTATTATTTCGGCGCGCTGCAATGCCGGCACGCCACTAGCATTGCGCCATCGCTTCGTTCCACCCCGAGGATATTGCCATGGACCTGCGCATTTCAAGCACCACCGTCCCCCTCTCGGGCGCCGGTCTGGCGCGCCGCGCCGCCGCGCCGCAGGCAGACGCGGGCGGTGTCGGGGCTTCGGGCTTTGCCAGCGAACTCAAGGGCGCCTTGCAATCGGTGAGCGCGGCACAAAACCAGGCCACGCAACTGCAGCGCGAGGTGCAACTCGAAAACCCCGCCGTGAGCCTAGAAGAAACCATGCTCGCGATCCAGAAGGCGCAGATCGGCTTTCAGGCCACGCTCAACGTGCGCAACCGCATGGTGCAGGCCTACACCGACATCATGAACATGCAGGTGTGACGCGCCGCGCCCGCAAGCGCGCCATGCCCGCTACAGTTGCGGCATGACGCAAAAGCTCACTCCTGCAACCACCGCCCTGCTCGTCATCGCGCCGCTGATGTGGGCGGGCAATGCCGTGGCGGGCCGCATGGTGCATACGCTGGTCTCGCCGTTCACGCTCAATTTTCTGCGCTGGCTGCTGGCCTTTGCGCTGCTGCTGCCGCTGGCCCATGGCGTGCTGCGCCCCGGCAGCGCGCTGTGGGGGCAGTGGCGGCGCTTTGCGCTGCTCGGGCTGCTGGGCATTGGCCTGTACAACGCGCTGCAATACATGGCGCTGCAGACCTCCACGCCGATCAACGTGACGCTCGTGGGCGCGAGCATGCCGGTGTGGATGCTGCTCGTGGGCGCGCTGTTTTTCGGCGCCACCGTGGCCATGCGGCAGTTGGTGGGGGCGCTGCTGTCGGTCAGCGGCGTGCTGCTGGTGCTCAGCCGCGGCGAGTGGGCGCAGTTGCTTGCGCTGCGCCTGGTGCCGGGCGATCTGTTCATGCTGCTCGCGGCGATTTCCTGGGCTTTTTACAGCTGGCTGCTGGTGCGCACCAGCGCGCCCGCAGGCATGCGCGGCGACTGGGCCGGGCTGCTCATGGCGCAGATGGTCTTCGGTCTGGGCTGGTCGGGCGCGCTCTCGGCCTTCGAGTGGACCACGGGGCGCGGGCATGTCACCTGGAATGCGCTGTTCGTCGCGGCGCTCGCGTTCATCGCCATCGGCCCGGCCGTCGTGGCCTACCGCTGCTGGGGCATGGGCGTGCAGCGCGTGGGGCCGGCCATCGCGAGCTTTTTCTCCAACCTCACGCCGCTGTTCGCGGCGCTGCTTTCCGCGGCGCTGCTGGGCGAGGCGCCGCAGCTGTTCCACGCCGCGGCCTTTGCGCTCATCGTGGGCGGTATCTGGGTGTCGTCGCAACGGGCCTGAGGCCCCAGCGCCCTCAGAACGTGCCCGGGTAGGCGCCACCATCTGCGAGCACGTTTTGCCCGGTGATGAAGCCCGCGTGCACGCTGCACAGGAAAGCGCAGATGGCGCCGAACTCTTCGGGCGTTCCAAGGCGGTGTGCCGGGATTTTCTGGAGGTATCCCTGGCGAATCTGCTCACCGCTGACGCCTTCCGCCGCGCCCATGGCTTCGAAAGTGACGCCGAGCCGCTCCGTGGCGAATTTGCCCGGCAGCAGGTTGTTGATGGTCACGCCCTGCGCCGCGATCTTGCTGCGCGCAAGACCGGCGATGAAGCCCGTGAGGCCGCTGCGCGCACCGTTGGACAGCCCGAGCACGTTCATGGGCTCCTTGACCGCGCTCGAAGTGATGTTGACGACGCGGCCGAAACCACGCGCCGCCATGCCGTCGACGGTGGCCTTGATGAGCTCGATCGGCGTGAGCATGTTGGCGTCAATGGCGCGTAGCCAGTCGGCACGCTCCCAGTCACGAAAGTCACCGGCCGGCGGCCCGCCGGCGTTCGTGACCACGATGTCGAAGTCATGCCCTGGCCCGCCGGGGGCGCTGAACACCGCAGCGCGGCCCTCGGGCGTGGTGATGTCGGCGGCCACCGCGAGCACCACGGATTTCAAGCCATTTTGGCCGCTAGCGCTTGATGTATCAGCGCTTGAAGCTATCAATTTGGATGCGGCCTGCTGCAGGACGTCCGGCTGGCGCGCGTTGATGACGACGTTCACGCCCTCGCGCACCAGCGCCTGCGCGCAACCAAAACCCAGCCCCTTGCTCGCGCCGCACACCAGCGCCCACTTGCCGGCAATTCCCAAGTCCATGTGTTACCCCTCAAAATCCGCAGAAAGAGCGCGCACCAGATCGCGCACCGTATGGCGCGCCACCCGGCCAGGAACTCTCAGCCTCTCAGGCCGCGTCGTCCGCGCAGTGCCCGGCGTCGAGCGCGGCGAACACCTGATCGCCTTCGACCTTGACCGGATACACGGTCAGCGCCTTCGTGCAGGGATAGACGGTCGCGGCGCCGGTGCGGATATCGAAGCGCCCGGCGTGAAACGGGCATTCGATCTCGCAGCCGACGATCTCGCCCTCGGCCATGGAAGCATCGCCGTGCGTGCAGGTGTCGTCCATGACGAAGTATTCGCCCTCGAGGCACACCACGGCCAGCGGCGGCCGGCCTTCGACCTGCACCTGCAGCGCGTAATCTGGCTCGACCTCGCTGGTGCGGGCAATGAATGTGTACGCAGGCGCAGCGCCCTCGCCTTGCGCTTGGGGTGTAGATGAAGAAACAGAAGTGCTCATAAAACCAAAAATCAAGGAAGGAAATGGGCCGTCGTCCATCAACGCTGCCCGCAAAGGGCAAGCATCATACCCAGTCGCTTCGCTGCAACAGGTGAATCACGGTGCATCAGGCTGCCTCCAACAGCGGCTCATCCGCGCACAGAGCGTCCTCGTCCGCGCCCAGCCCCAGATAGGCGGCACGCACCATCGGGTCGTCCATGAGCGCCGCGCCGCGTCCCTCATGGACGATGCGCCCGCTTTCGAGCACATAGGCCCAATCGGCCAGCGGCAGCGCCTCGTGCGCGTTTTGCTCCACGAGCAGGATGGTCATGCCGTCGCGCCGCAGGTTCGCGATGATGGAAAACACTTCCTCTACGATCAGCGGCGCCAATCCCATCGAAGGCTCGTCGAGCAGCAGCAGACGCGGCTGACTCATCAGTGCCCGCCCGATCGCGAGCATCTGCTGCTGGCCGCCCGAGAGCAGCCCCGCATGCTCCTTGCGCCGGTTCGCGAGCGAAGGGAACAGTTGGTACATGCGTTCGAGCTCGCGCTCGACTTCTGCCTTGGGGCGGGTTTGCCCGCCCAGGCGCAGGTTCTCATCGACGGACAGGTCTCCGAAAACGCAACGGCCCTCCGGGCAGTGCGCAATGCCGCGCCCAACGCGTCGATGCGCCGGCAACTTGCCCAGGGTCTGGCCGTCCAGCTCGATGCTGCCGCCGCGCAGGGGCTGCAGGCCCGAGATGGTTTTGAGCAGGGTGGTTTTGCCCGCACCGTTGCTGCCCACCAGCGCCACCAGCTGCCCGGGCATGACCTCCATGCTCACGCCGTGCAGGCATTGGATATGACCATACCAGCTGTCGACGCCGCGCAGGCGCAACAACGGCTGTACGTCCGTGGGGCGAGAGACATTTGGGATAGGCTGCGTCATGGATAACTCCTTTGCGCCGCAAAGCGGTAGGGGGATTCATTTGGTGCCCAGGTAAGCGGCAATCACGTCTGGATCGCGCGCCACCTCGGCCGGAGTGCCCTGCGCGATGCAGCGGCCATAGTTGAGCACCACCACGTGGTCGGACACGCCCATCACGAGTTTCATGTCATGCTCGATCAACACCACCGTGATGTGCTGCGCGGCCAGGCGTTCGATGATGCGCCCCATCTCGACTTTTTCGCTCGGATTGAGCCCCGCGGCGGGTTCGTCGAGCAGCAGCAGGCGCGGCGTGCGGATCAGCGCCCGCGCGAGTTCCAGCCGCTTGAGCGCACCGTAGGACATGGCGTCGGGCAGGCTGTCGGGCGAAACGTCGAGTCCCACCAGGGCGAGCAGCTCCTGCACCTTGTCGCTCAGCTCGCGGTCGCGCCGTACGAGCGCAGGCAGACGCAAAATTCCGGCCCAGAGTCCGCCCTGCAGACCGACGTGCGCGCCCAGCAGGATGTTTTCGCGCACCGTCATGTTGCGGCATATCTTGAGGTTCTGGAAAGTGCGGCAGACGCCCAGCGTGGCGAGCGCATGGGGCGCCAGCGTGGCGGTGTCGTGGCCGTCGATCAGCACTCGCCCGGCGCTCGGGCGGTAAAGGCAGCTCACGATGTTGAGCAGCGTCGTCTTGCCTGCGCCATTGGGGCCGATGAGCGAGTGCACATGCCCCTGACTCAAGGAAAACGTAACGTCCTCGAGCACCTTGGGGCCGCCAAAGTCCTTGTGCACGCCTTCGAGGCGCACGATGTCGTCTTCTGCCGCAAGGCTTTGCAGGACGGCGCTCATGTGCCTACCCCCGGGTGCGCAGTGCGGCGCGTGAGCCAGCGTTCGCGCAGCGTCGGCACGATGCCGCGCGGCATGAGCAGCACCACCGCAAACAGAATGCCGCCCACCACCAGGGTCTCGTACTCGGCCGCCTTGGCCAGCAGATGCGGCAGCAGCGTCACGATGCCGGCACCCAGCACGGCCCCGGCGATGGAGCCTATGCCACCCACCACGGCCATCATCAGGAATTGCACGGAATGCAGAAACGAAGCCGCATCCGGCGTGACGAAACCCGAGTAATGCGCATACAAGGCCCCCATGAATCCGGCAATCGCCGCAGAAAACACGAAGATGCGCACCTTGTAGCTCTGCACATCGACGCCCATGGTGGTGGCAGCAATCTCGGCGTCGTGCAGCGCGCGCAAGGCGCGCCCTGCCGGAGAGCGCAGCAGATTGACCGAGGCGAGCACCGTCAGCACCAGCACCAGCAGCAGCACGCCGTACCAGGCGGCATCGCCTTGCAGGGTATGGCCTGCGAGCGTGAGCGGGTTGACGGACATGCCGTCCGGCCCGCCGCTCCACTGCGGCTCGTTGCGCAACACGATGCCAAGCAAAAAGCCCACACCCAGCGTGGCCACCGCGAGGTAATAGCCCGACAGCTTGAGAAACAGCCGTCCCACGAGCCAGGCCAGCAGCACCGTGCCGCCAACGGCACAGACGATGGCCAGCAGCACCGGCCAGTTCTGCATGGTCGAGAGATACGCCGACAGATACGCGCCGCTGGCAAAAAATGCCGCATGGCCCAGGCTCAGCTGCCCCGTGGTGCCTATCATCAAGGTCAGCGACACGGCCACGGCGGCGTTGATGAACACCAGGTTGGCCACCGCCAGATAGAAAGGATTGGGCACCAGCAACGGAAACGCCACCGCAGCAAGCAACGCAAGGGCCGCGAACCACGCCGTGCGCGCCGCACCCTGCCTGGCGCCACGGGCGGCGCCTTCACCCGCGTGCCCCTTCGAAGGTTTACCCGCAAGGGCCATAGATTCCATCACTCCCATCACACACGCTCCACACGCCGGCGGCCAAACAAGCCAGTGGGCTTGACCATGAACAGCAGCACGATCATCACGAAAGGCACGGCATCCTTGTAGGCGGACGACACATAGCCCGCCGTCATGGCTTCGGCCAGGCCGATCGCAAAACCGCCGAACACCGCTCCCCAAGGGCTGCCCATGCCGCCGATGATCGCGGCGATGATGCCTTTGAGGCCCACCATCACGCCCACGTCGGCATAGGTGTAGGTGATGGGCGCGGTGACGATGCCACCGATCGCGCCCAGCACGCCCGACAGGCCAAAGGCCAGCAGCAGCACACGCTTGACGTCTATGCCCATGAGCTGCGCAGTGGTCGGGTCCAGCGAGGCGGCAACAAAGCCGCGCCCGGTGCGGCTGTGGCGAAAAAACCAGGCCAGCCCGGCCAGCACCACGGCCGTGATGCCCATCACCCACAAGGCCTGCGGCAGTATCGTGGCACCGCCAATGCGCAAAGGCTCGCTGCCGCTGAACGCCGGGATCGAGCGCGTCTGCGTGCCCCACAACGCATGGGCCAGACCGCGTAACATGATGCCGAAGGCCACCGTGAGGATGATCACCTGCAGCACCCCCGAACGCTGCAGGGTGTAGGTGAACACCCGCTGCAGCAGCAAAGACACCACCAGGCCCGCGAGCACCGCGAGCAGCACGGCCAGCCAGAAGGGCATCTGCGTCTGCAGCAGCACGGCCGTGACCATGCCACCGATCATGACCGACTCACCCTGGGCAAAATTGAGCGCTCCGCTGGCGTTGTAGATCAGCGTGAAGCCCAGCGCCACCAAGGCATAGCGCGCCCCCTCCGTGAGGCCCGAGGACAGAAACTGAATGAAAGCGTCCACGCGCACTTACTCCAACAGCTTCCAACGCCCATCCTTGACCTGCACGATGCGCAGCGATGCGGCCGTCAAGCCCACGTGATCCGTCGGGCTCATCTTGAAGGGCCCGGTCACGCCGAGCACAGAGCTGGCTTCGATCGCGTCGCGCAGCTTGGCCGGATCGACGCTGCCGGTGCGCTGCACGGCCTCGCGGATCAGCAGCATGGCATCGTGCGCATTGCCGGCAAAGAACGATGGAACCTCACCGTACTTGGCCTGGTAGGCCTTGACATAGGCCTGCACCACACCCTGCTGCGGGTTGCTGGCGGGCAGCTGATCCCACACCAAGATGGCGCCATTGGCCATCACCATGTCTTCCGCAGCAGCGCCGGCGAGCTTCACGAAGGTATCGGACGCCAGCGCGTGCGTGCCGTAATGCGGCAGGGGAATGCCCAATTGCTTGTAGTTCTTGGTGACGATGACGGCCGGCTCGCCGAAGCCGCAGTTCAGGATCGCCTGAATGCCCGGCGCCTGGCGCAGGTTGGTCAGTTGCGCGGTCATGTCGGTGTCTTTGGCGTTGAAAGACTCCTCACGCACGATCTTCATTCCTCTTTTGGGAGCAACCTCCTGCGCCGCGGCCAGGCAGGCCCGCCCGAAGGCGTCCGTGCCTGCGATCACACCCACGTTGGCCAGACCACGTTTGCGCATGTGGTCGTAGAGGCGCGTAATGGCCATGGCATCCGTCTGGTTCATCTTGAAGACGAACTTTTTCACAGGGTCGATGATCACCGTTCCGCCGGCGAGCGACAGCATGGGCACGCCTGCGCGCTCGACCAGCGGTGCGGCCGACATCGTCGTCCCGGTGGTAGAGCCGCCGATGATCACCTGCACGCCGTCGTTGTCGAGCATGCGCTTGATGAGCGTGTTCGCACGCGGCGGGCTGGATTCGTCGTCATAGCGGAACAACTCGATCTTGCGGCCATCGATGCCACCGCCGGCATTGATCATGTCCACGTACATTTCGACCGTCTTCATGGCGCCCGCGCCCAGGTAGGACGCTGGGCCAGTCACGGAAAGATACGCCCCGATCTTCAGGGGCGGCTTGGCCTGCGCCCAGGCAGTGGTGCCGAGCAGCGCCGAAGCGGCCAATGCCAGCGTGGCCGCCAGGCGTGTGGTGAAACGGTTTTTCATCATGGTCTCCTTGAACTTTGGATGTGAAGCGTTCTCTCTGGCCCCTCCGGAGAGAATCGCATTGGGCTATCTCGCCGGGCGCAAGTGGCGCGCACCTGCTCCCGGAAACTTCTTTTCCTTTTTATTCGACCTGCGTGCTCCAAGGCACGAGTCCCGGTTCAGAACTGAGCCAGGCCTTGATCTCGTTTTTCTTGAGCTTGGCGTTCGAGGTCTTGGGCAGCGTGTCCACGAACACCACGTGCTTGGGTGTCTCGGGGCGGCTGAGCTTGCCGTGGCAGAAGTCGATGAGCTCCGCCGCCGTGGCTTGCTCGTGCCCTGCACGCTTGACGACCGCTGCGACCACGGCCTCGCCCCATTCGGGGTGCGGCACGCCGACCACGGCCACCTCTTCGACCGCCGGGTGCTCCACCAGCACGGCTTCGACCGTGGTCGGGAACACGTTTACGGCGCCCGTGATGATCAGGAACTTCTGGCGATCCATCAGATACAGATAACCGCGTTCATCGAGACGGCCAATGTCGTTGGTGCGCAGCCAGCCATCGGGCAGGGCCTCGGCCGTGGCTTCGGGCAGGTTGCGGTAGCCTTTCATCAGCGTGTTGCCGCGCAGCCAGATTTCGCCGCTTTCGCCAATCGGTTGAATTTTTCCTTCAGGGCTGCGGATCGTGCAGTCGTAGTGGATGCCGATGCGCCCCACAGATTTCAGCAGGCCCGGCTCTTCACGTAGTGCTTGTTCATGATCCTTGTCTGTCAAAAAGCTGATCCAGCCTGCCGTGGCCTCGGTCATGGCATAGGTTTGCACCAGTGCCACTTTGAAGACATCTTTCGCTTCGCGTATGAGCTTGGGCGTGGCTGGGGACGAACCATAGATCACCATGCGCAACGAAGACAGGTCATAGACCGGGTTGGCACGCACCTCAGCGATGGCGCGCTGCAGCATGGTCGGCACAAGGAAACCCGTTGTCACCTTGAAACGCTTGATGTCGTGGAGAAAGTTCTGCAGTTGGAAGACGCCGTCGGGCAGCACCATGGTCATGCCGTTGCCCAGGCCGAGCACCAGCAACATCACAGCCACCCAGGCCGAAGCCGCGGGTACATACCACACGTCATCCGTGCAGAAGCCGAACTGGATCAGCGAGTGCAGGATGCAGTTGGCGCCGCCATCGTGCGTGAGCAGCACGCCCTTGGGCACACCCGTGGTGCCCGAGGTGTAGCTGATGAACAGCACGTCGTCGCCCGCAAGCGCTGGCCAGACGGGCTCGCCCTGCGCCTGCGCGAGCAACTGCTCGTAGTCCAGCGGCAGGCCGTGGCCTTCGCCGTAGCCGATCAGCGTGATGCCCAAAGCGGCGATCTCGCCCAGGTGCTCTGCAATCAGGTGCTTGCAGCGCCCCTGCACGAGCAGGTACCTGGTGTCGCTGTCTTTGAGCACGTGCAGCATTTCGGGCCAGGCGTACTGGGTGTTCAGCCCGACGCGCGGCGCGCCTATCTTCATGCAGGCGAAGAAGTGTTCATACACTTCAATGGTCTCCTGCGTGAGGATGGCGACGGTATCGTCCTTGCGATGGCCGAGCTTTTGCAGCGCCACGGCAAAGCGGTCGGAGCGCTCGTGCATCTGGCGCCACGTGGCGCTGCGGTCGCCGCACAGGTAGGCGGTCTTGTTCGGATAGTTCTGCGCACAGCGCCGAACCATGTCACGGGGAAGCATGAGTGATGTCTCCTTTATTTTTCTGGCAGGCAGGCCACTCAACAAAGATTTTTCTTTGGCGCCGCCTGCAGTCGAGGCTTCCGTTTATTCGACCTGCGTGCTCCAGGGCACGAGTCCCGGTTCGGAGCTGAGCCAGGCCTTGATCTCGTTTTTCTTGAGCTTGGCGTTCGAGGTCTTGGGCAGCGTGTCCACGAACACCACGTGCTTGGGCGTCTCGGGGCGGCTGAGCTTGCCGTGGCAGAAGTCGACGAGCTCCGCCGCCGTGGTTGGCTCGTGCCCTGCGCGTTTGACGACCGCTGCGACCACGGCCTCGCCCCATTCGGGGTGCGGCACGCCGACCACGGCCACTTCTTCGACCGCAGGATGCTCGACCAGTACGGCTTCGACCGTGGTCGGGAACACGTTTACGGCGCCCGTGATGATCAGGAACTTCTGGCGATCCATCAGATACAGATAGCCTCGTTCGTCCAGGCGGCCGATGTCGTTGGTGCGCAGCCAGCCGTCGGGCAGGGCCTCGGCCGTGGCTTCGGGCAGGTTGCGGTAGCCCTTCATCAGCGTGCTGCCGCGCAGCCAGACCTCGCCCACTTCGCCCGGGGGCAAGATGGCGCCCTCGCCGTCGCGGATGGTGCAGTCGTAATGGATACCGATGCGACCGACCGATTTCAGCAGGCTCGGCTCTTCGCGCAGCGCGAGGTCGTGGTCCTTGTCGGTGAGATAGCTGATCCAGCCGCCCGTGGCCTCGGTCATGGCGTAGGTCTGCATCAAGGCCACCTTGAAGGTGTCCTTGGCATCACGGATGAGCTTGGGCGTGGCCGGGGACGAGCCATACATCATCATGCGCAGCGAGGAGAGGTCGTAGACCGGGTTGGCTCGCACTTCGGCAATGGCGCGCTGCAGCATGGTCGGCACGAGCAGGCCCACGGTGACCTTGAAGCGCTCCACGTCGTGCAGATAGTTCTGCAGCTGAAATGCGCCGTCGGGCAGCACCATGGTCATGCCGTTGCCCAGACCGAGCGAGGTCATCATGACCACGACCCAGGCCGAGGCTGCCGGCATGTACCACACATCGTCCGTGCAGAAGCCGAACTGGATCAGCGAGTGCAGGATGCAGTTGGCGCCGCCATCGTGCGTGAGCAGCACGCCCTTGGGCACGCCGGTGGTACCCGAGGTGTAGCTGATGAACAGCACGTCGTCGCCCGCAAGCGCCGGCCAGACGGGCTTGCCCTGCGCCTGCGCGAGCAGTTGCTCGTAGTCCAGCGGCAGGCCGTGGCCTTCGCCGTAGCCGATCAGCGTGATGCCTAAAGCGGCGATGTCGCCCAGGTGCTCTGCGATCAGGTGCTTGCAGCGCGCCTGCACGAGCAGGTACCTGGTGTCGCTGTCCTTGAGTACGTGCAGCATTTCTGGCCAGGCGTACTGGGTGTTCAGACCCACGCGCGGCGCGCCTATCTTCATGCAGGCGAAGAAGTGTTCATAGACTTCTATGGTTTCCTGCGTGAGGATGGCAACGGTGTCGTTCTTGCGATGGCCGAGCTTTTGCAGCGCTACGGCAAAGCGGTCGGAGCGCTCGTGCATCTGGCGCCAGGTGGCGCTGCGGTCGCCGCACAGGTAGGCGGTCTTGTTCGGATAGTTCTGCGCACAGCGCCGAACCATGTCACGGGGTAGCATGGAAAAGGGTCTCCTTTTATCTTCAGCTCAAGCCGCCATGGGCTTGCTTTGGTTTACGGTGGTGCGGTCCGTTTTGCGTCCGGCAGTGTGTGCCGCGCGACTGCGCGCAGTGCGGAAAATCAAGCCCTTGTCGTCAAAATCGGCCTTGAGAGTCATGCCCACTTGCACACTCTCGGGTGCATCGGTCTCGATGCGGCAAATCAGGCGCGGGCCTTCTTCGAGCTCGACTAGGCCATGCACCAGCGGCACAGGAAAGTCGGGCGAGTAGGCGCGGCGCGTGACCGTGTAGGACAAGAGCTCGGCCTCGCCGCTCGCACGCTGCCAGCGCACGTTGGCGTCTTGCTGGGCGCACCAGCCGCGCTCGTGGTAGCCCAGCGCGGCGCCGGTCTTCTGGTTGACGGCAATCAGCAGCTGCTTTTTGGCGATGCCGGCGAGGAACTCCTCGTCATAGCGGTGCAATTCGATGGCTTCCATTCGGTTTTCTCCAGGTGGGCACGCTCAATTCAGTTTTTGGTGCGGGCTCACCAGCACACAGGTGTGGTAATCGAGGCAGCCACCATTGCCGCTGACGAGGATCAGGTCGTTTTTGGCTTGGCGCTCGCCGCCGGCGCCACGCGCCTGGATCACGGCCTCGGACAGCGGCGTCATGCCTTGCAGGTAAAAGCCCGACAGATGACCGCCACCCGTATTGACCGGAAGCTTGCCGCCCGGCGCGGTGTGGCCGCGCTCGACGAAGGCACCGCCCGCGCCGCGTTTGGCAAGGCCGTAGCCTTCGAGGCTCAGCACGCCGGCGTAAGAAAAAGCGTCGTAGAACTGGCACTGCGTCACGTCGCGTGCCGTGACGCCCGCGCTGCGGTACGCGGCCTTGCCCGCCTGCACCGCGCCCGTCAGCACTTCGGGCTCGTCGCCACGCAGGCCCGAGCGACCGCGGTGACCCTGCCCCATGCCATGGATGTAGGTGGGTGGTTTGGGTGCATCGGCAGCGCGATCCGCCGAAGTGACCACGAGCGCGATCGCCCCGTTGACCGGAAAGCAGCAGTCGAGCACGCGAAACGGCTCGACCACGTAGGGCGAGGCCAAATAGTCCTGTAGCGTGATCGGCTTGCGCAAAAAAGCCTGCGGATTCAGCGCTGCCCATTGGCGGCAGGCGATGGCGTAGGCGCCGAGCTGCTCCGGCGTGGTGCCGTACAGCGCCATGTGCCGGCGCGCCGCAAGGGCATAGCCCGCCGTCGCGCCCAGAAAGCCCTGCCGGGCCTCCCAGCTCTCGATGCCGGACAAGGGCATGGCCAGGGCGAAGGTGTCGCCGCCGCCCTTGCCCTTTTCCTTGATCGGCGTGTCAGAGAACACGCAAACGACTGCCTTGGCAAGCCCAGCAGCTACGGCCAGCGCAGCATACTGCACCATCTGCACCGCCGTGGAGCCTTCCGAATCCAGGGCGGCGAGCAATGACAGGTCGCGCAAGCCGATGTCGTTTTGCATGCGCAGCGGCAGTTCTTCCGTGTGCGCGGTGGGGCTTTTGTTCAGCAGCAGGCCGTCGATGTCCTTGACCCGCAGGCCGGCATCGGCAATCGCCGCGAGGATGGCCGATGCGGCCAGCTCGCGCACGCTGCCTATGGGCTGGCGCGACATGGCGCTGAAACCCAAGCCCGTGATGGCCGCCTTCGCCTGGGGCTTTTTCGTCGAAGATTTCGCCATGGCGGGCATCAGATGATGAATGCCAGGCTGGGCACGTCTTCCTCGCCGTTGACGAGCATGACCTTCTTGAAGAACATGCCCAGGCTGCCGTCGGCGCGGCGGCGCAGGTGGTATTCAACGCGGCCAGGCCAGACTTCCAGCTTGCCCGTGGAAGACTTGCGCAATTCGTAGAGCACGAAGTTGCATTGCGCTTTCCAGCTGTCGTCGGACAGACGCTGCACCTCGATGTTGCTGAGCAGGCGGCGCATGGGCGACACCGGCACCTGGGCGTGGCGCTTGCCGGTGGCCAGCTGCGCGACGCGCGTACGCAGGCGCGAGCGGTTGTCGGCGATCATGGAGACATGCTTGTTCATGTCGAAGTCGCCCTCGCCCAGCGGCACCCAATAGACCATGTCGTCCTCGACCAGCGCCTCCCATTCGAGGTAGCGCGACTCATCGGCAAGGCGCGCTTCCTGGTAGAGGAAGTCGCACACCATGCGGTACTCGCGCTCGCTGACCGGGCTGGTCGCGGTTTGTTCTTTCGTGGCTGTCATAGTTGTCATGTCAACGCTCCTGGTGCGCGCCGCATCGCGGCGCGCGGTGATGGATGAAGGAAGAAATAGGAAATGGGGTGGTCTTTCTGGTGGATCACCTGGGTCTCAGGCCGTCTCCGTCATGACCTTCTTGTAGTGGTTCCAGAAGCCGCGGTTGGTCGTCTCGTCGCTGATGTGGCTCACGACCACGCCCATGTCATCGACGTGCTCGCGGTTCAGGCCGCGCGAGAGGTCGAGCCAGGCGTCTTCGCCGCGCAGGGCGATCTGCTGGCGCTCGGAGATCACGCTGTCGTCGGCAAGCAGGAAGGCGGCCGGTCCCATGGCGCCTTCGGAATTGCGGATGATGCGCGCGTTGATTTCGTCGGAGGCGCCTTCGAGCAGCATGGGCGTGTGCCACTGAACGCACTCGTGCGCGTTCACGGGCTGGAACATGACGATGTTCATCTCGCCGAGGAACAGGTTCGGGAAGATGGCCGCATGCGGAGGGCCGTCGCGCAGAATCTGGTCGGCTTTGGCGTCACCATGAAAGGCTTTCATCTGCGCCATGTAATCGGGGTAGCGGTCGGCGCTGGTGTTGAGCCACTCCAGATACCGCTTGTAGGTGGGCGAGAAATACAGCTCGGTATGGCCGTTACCCCAGTCCTTGGTTTCCGACTTCAGGCTTTCTTCCGTGGCGATCACGGCAGAGTCATACTGCGAGCGGATCACCTGTGCGAACGAGGCGTGCACGTCGTTGACGTGGTAGCCGTCGGTGTCGTTTTCGGGCAGCATCTTCCAGTTCGAGGCAAAACGCTGCTTGGCCCAGCCGGCCGTGAGCTTGATGCGGCCCGTGGGCGACATGTCGCAGGAGCGGTCGAGCAGAACCTTGGCACGCCCCAGGTGTTCGGACAGCGGCGGCACGTCGTCCTTGAAGCTCGCGAACACGAAGCCGCGGTAGCTCTCGGTGCGCAGGCTGCGCACGCCCAGCTCGGACTTGTCTTTCTTGAAGCCGCCTGGGTAGGGCACGTCTTTGAGGTTACCCCCGAGGTCGAACACCCAGCCGTGGTAGGCGCAGGTGAAGTATTTCTCTTTGCCGTGCTTCTCGACGCGCAGCATGTTGCCGCGGTGCGTGCAGCGGTTGACCAGCACGGCGATCGAGTCGTCGCGCTGGCGCACCATCAGCACTTCTTCGAGGCCCAGCGTGCGGCGCACGTATTCACCAGCGCTCGGAATTTCGGAGTCGTGGCCCACGAACACCCAGCCGCTGTGGAAGATTTTTTTCATCTCCTGCTCGAACAGCGCCTCGTTGGTATAGACGCTGCCGCGGATGCGGTCTTTTTCAATCAGGGCTGCCACGTCCGGGGCAGAGTTGAGACTAACAGTAGTTTGGGTGGTCATGACACTCTCCTTTCAACGGCCGACATTGGCCCTCAGACAAATGAAACTTCTGACGGCGAGTGCGCCACCCAGGCACACTCGCCTCCATTTAGCGCCCCAGGTCCTTGGCGCTGACACCCGCGATGCCCCAGTTTTCCTTGGGCATGTCGTGGATCCATACGCGCACGTTTTCCTTGGGTGCACCCAGCGCTTCTTGGAGTGCCTGGGTCACCTTTTGGATCACAGCGCGCTTTTGCTCTTCGGTACGACCCTCGAGCAGGTAAATCTGTGCAAATGGCATGGAAAGCTCCTTGGCAAAAACCGCGCGAATCAGACGAAGCGCAGCCCCACGCTGCCCAGGTTTTGCACCTTGAGCGTGACAGCGTCGCCGGCCTGCACGGCCACGGCTTCGGTGATGCCGCCCGAGAGCACCAGGCTGCCCGCCGGCAGCTCCTGGCCGCGTGCGGCCAGGTGGTTGACCAGCATGGCCACCGCAGCGGCCGGGTTGCCGACCACGGCGGCGCCGGCACCAAAGGCCACGGGCACGCCGTTTTTCTCGAGCACCACGCCAAGCGTGCGCAGGTCGAGGTCTTGCGCATCCGCGATGCGGCTGCCGACCACGAAGCGCGCGGCCGAGGTGTTGTCGGCGATCACGCTCTTGGCGTCGAACTTGAAGTCGCGGTAGCGGCTATCAATGACTTCGATACCGGCGAGCACGAAGTCGCACGCCGCGAGCACGGCACCCACATGGCAGCCCGGCCCTCTGAGCGCGGTCTTGGTGACGAAGCAGATCTCGGGCTCGACCTTCGGGTGAATGAGTTCGCTCACCTTGATGGCCGCGCCCTCGGGCACCGCGAACTCATCGACGAGAAAGCCGAACACCGGCTCGCTCACGCCCATTTGCTTCATCTTGGCAAACGAGGTCAGCCCGGCCTTGTAGCCGACCACACGCGCGCCGCGCGCCGTCTTGCGCGCGAGCACGGCGTCCTGCACGTCGTAGGCGTCGTCCCAGTCCATGCCGGGGTGCTGGTCGGTGATCTTGGGTGTGTCCTGCGCCTTGAGCTGGCAGTTCTCGAGGTGCTCTGCCAACTGGGCGATGGCAGCTTTGTCCAATGTGCTCATCGCCGCTCCTCAGGCTGCCTTGGCGGGGATCAGGCCGCGTTCCTTGGCCATGGTCAGGGCCGTATCCTCGATCATGTCTTCCTGGCCGCCGACCATGCCGCGCCGGCCCAGCTCCACCAGGATTTCGCGCGCAGGGATGCCGTACTTGGCCGCGGCGCGCTTGGCAAACAGCAGGAAGGAGCCGTACACCCCCGCATAGCCTAGCGTCAGCGCGTCGCGGTCGATGCGGATCGGGAAGTCCATGATGGGCACCACCAGGTCTTCAGCCACGTCAGTGATTTTGGCCACGTCCACGCCGGTTTGAATGCCCATGAGGTCGCACACGGCGATCAGCACTTCCATGGGCGTGTTGCCGGCGCCGGCACCCAGGCCCGCCGCCGCCGCATCGATGCGCCGTGCACCCACTTCGATCGCCGCAATGGAGTTGGCCACACCCATTGCGAGGTTGTGGTGGCCGTGAAAGCCGAGCTCGGTTTCGGGCTTGAGCGCATCACGCACCGCGCTCAGGCGCGCCTTCACGCCGTCGGGCAGCAGGTGGCCGGCGGAGTCGGTGACGTAGATGCAGTTGGCGCCGTAGCTCTCCATCAGCTTGGCCTGCTTGACCAGACCTTCGGGGCTGTTCATGTGGGCCATCATGAGGAAGCCCACCGTGTCCATGTCCATCTTGCGCGCCATCGTGATGTGCTGCTCGGACACGTCGGCCTCGGTGCAGTGCGTGGCCACGCGGATGGTGTGCACGCCCAGCTCGCGCGCCATCTTGAGGTGATCGACGGTGCCTATGCCTGGCAGCAGCAGCGCCGAGACCTTGGCCTGCTTCATCAGCGGAATGACGGCGGACAGGTATTCCTCGTCGGTGTGCGCGGGAAAGCCGTAGTTGACGGAGCTGCCACCCAGGCCGTCGCCGTGCGTGACTTCGATCAGCGGCACGCCGGCTGCGTCGAGGCCGCAGGCGATGCTCTTCATCTGGTCGAGCGTCATCTGGTGGCGCTTGGGGTGCATGCCGTCACGCAGGGTCATGTCGTGGACGGTGATTTTGGTTCCAGCAAGATTCATGGTGTTTCCCTTCAGGCGGCAACGGGTTCGAGGGTCAAAGCGCCGCGGAGGATTTCTTCAGCGAACATTTCGGCGGTGCGCGCGGCGGCGGCGGTCATGATGTCGAGGTTGCCCGCATACTTGGGCAGGTAGTCGCCCAGGCCCTCGACCTCGAGGAAGATCGAGACGCGCTTGCCGTCGAACACCGGGCCGTTGACCAGCTTGTAGCCGGGCACGTACTGCTGCACTTCTTTGATCATGGCGTGGATGGACTCGGTGATCCTGGCCTGGTCAGGCTCGGTCTCGGTCAGGCAATGCACGGTGTCGCGCATGATCAGCGGCGGCTCGGCCGGGTTGATGATGATGATGGCCTTGCCCTTCTTGGCGCCGCCGACCTGCTCGATCGCCTTGGCCGTGGTGCGCGTGAATTCGTCGATGTTCTTGCGCGTACCCGGCCCGGCCGAACGGCTCGAGACGGTGGCGACGATCTCGCCATAAGCCACGGGCTGCACACGCGCCACGGCCGCCACCATGGGGATGGTGGCCTGGCCGCCGCAGGTGACCATGTTGACGTTCATCTCACGCCGGCCCACGTGCTCGCGCAGGTTCACGGGCGGCACGCAAAAGGGGCCGATGGCTGCGGGCGTGAGGTCGATCATCAAGGCGCCCTCGGCATTGACCTTGCGGCTGTTCTCAGCGTGCACGTAGGCGCTGGTGGCGTCGAAAACGATCTGCACGCCGTCGGCTTTGAGGTGCGGCACCAGGCCATCGACACCCTCGGCGGTGGTCTTGATGCCCATCTCGCGGGCTCTTTTCAGGCCGTCGGACTCGGGGTCAATGCCCACCATCCACACGGGCTCGAGTACCGGGCTGCGTTTGAGTTTGGCCAGCAAATCGGTGCCGATGTTGCCAGGCCCGATCAAGGCGCATTTGATTTTCTGCATGAAAACTCCGTCAATGAAAAATGAGATGGTGCTCAGCCAAAACGCACCGAGCAGCTGCCCAGCCCGCCAATATGCACCGCAAAATGGTCGCCCGCCTGCGCGGGGCACATGGCGGCAAGCGCGCCCGAAAGCACGACTTCGCCGGCCTTGAGGCCGATTCCGAGGCGCCCCAGCGTGTTCGCAAGCCAGGCCACTGCGTTCACGGGCGAGCCCAGCGCCGCAGCACCCGCACCGGTGCCGATGACTTCGCCGTTTTTCTCGAGCACCATGCCGCAGGTGATGAGGTCGATCTTGCGCGGATCGACGGCGGCGCTGCCGAGCACGAATACCCCGCACGAAGCGTTGTCGGCCACGGTGTCCTGGATTTTGATCTTCCAGTCACGGATGCGCGAATCGACGATCTCGAAGCAGGGCATCACGAAGTCGGTCGCGGCCAACACGTCGGCATTGCTCACGCCCGGGCCCATGAGGTCTTTCTTGAGCACAAAGGCGATTTCGCCCTCGGCCTTGGGCTGGATCAGCGAAGACATCGGTATGGTCTCGCCGTCGCTCACGATCATGCCGTCGAGCATGTAGCCGAAGTCGGGCTGGTACACGCCCAGCATGTTCATGACGGCTTGGCTCGTGACGCCAATTTTTTTGCCAACGACGCGCTCGCCCTTTTCCAGGCGGCGGGCGATCATGCGCTGCTGTACCTGATAGGCCTCATCCACGGTGATATCAGGATGCCGAGATGTAAGCGGCACAACGGTCTGGCAAGCCACCAGTGCCTCGTATAGCTCGTCGCCGAGCTGGGTGATGAGTGCTTGATCCATAAGGGTCCTTTCCATTTTCATTCAGCAAAAAATCGACCGTTGGTTCTCGTTGGCGCTGCCTCATATCGACAGCTCATTGCATTTTTCGAACCTATATTTTCCCGGCGGGTATAGGGAAGCTTGCAAGAATCACTTACCCCATCCACCCAGCACGCCCCAAAAAAACATGTCTGCAGCTGAAAACAAAATTATCTTCCGCGATTGAAGAGCGAACGGGCGCCGAGATATTGAACCCCTGGGTTATTCATCCCCGGGTATATCAAAGGTTATAAATATCGAGAACTGTCGGAATCAAATCGTTCATCACGACGATTTTTTTCCTCCCGATGCGCATACCTTTTTCATCGTCCAGGATTTGATAATGATAGGTGCCATAAAAGACCGTGGATTCCCCTTTGCGGTACGCATAGCTCACCCAATTGGCGGTGACCGCGAATCCCCGCTCATTTTCAGCAATCTGTATGTTGCTGAGCATATGACACGTGCGCGGAAGCGGAGTTGATGCTGCCGACGCGCCCGTGCGGAGCCTGAACACCCGGTCTTCCAGGCCGCTGCGCCCGTTGTAATACATCAACGAAATTTCCGCTTGCGGATCGGTGGTGAGTTCGTACTCCGAATCCCATGCGGGAACCCAGAAATCGACTCCCTCGTCAAACATTGCCAACCATTTATCCCACTCACGGTCGTCCAGATAGCGCAACTCTGCAGCGATGAAATCTTGGACACGAATCCTGTTTTCGAGTGCAACGGTCATATTCATTCTCCTTTCAAGCCCATAAGTTCGAGCCAGCGTTTATGCTGGGCCACGAAAATTCCCTCATCTTCAATTTTTGCGCCACTGTGCGCAGGATTGATGCCAAGCTCCTTCGCGAGATCATCGGGACCTTCGATTTCGTGGGCCATTCCCCTGGACATGTCGCTCCAACGCATGGCCCTGTGCGCGTTACAGCCAATTTGCGTTTCCGAAAATTCGGTCAGATCATCCGGAGTTGCCATTCCACTGGCGTTGAAAAAGTCCTCATACTGGCGGATCCGGTGCGCACGTGCCGCCGGAGCCTCTCCTTTGGGCGCAAAACAGTAAATCGTGACCTCGGTTTTATCAGCAGCAATCGGACGGAAGACGCGGATTTGGCTGCTGGTTTGATCCATGAAAAACACGTTGGGATAAATCAAAAGATTCCTCAACCTACCCACGGCCCAGTCCGCCTTTGCCTTCCCCATCGAAGCCACCAGTTGGTCTTTGACAGGGAAAAGTGGACGATCCTGTGGGTTCGTCCAATCTGACCAGATGATAGTGTGGCCATTTCCCAAATCATAGAATCCACCGCGGGCGTTTGGCAGATCACCCACATTCATGGCTTTGGTCTTATGCCCTGCGGTCGTTGACTTCGCGCGATGTTGCAGCGTTTGCACATAGTTCCCATGCGTAGCAGCTACATGGTATCCATCAACGCCATTTTCCGCTTGCAACTTCCAATTCCCGTTGAATGTATAGGTCGAACTCCCCTTGAGAACTTCCAAACCGTTGGGTGACTGCTCAGCCAAAATATCGATGAAGGTTTTGGCGTTTGCCAGGTGGTCTTCAATGGGCTCGGCGGCGTCATTCAACGTCACAAAAATGAAGCCCTTGTAATTGGCAACCCTCAACTTCTTGAGTCCGAGTTTTTCTTTATCGAACTCTTCTGGATAGCCAGCGTCTTTTTCATTCATGGGGGCAATCAGGCCACCAGTTTCATCGAAGGCCCAACCGTGAAAAGAGCAGACAAAATTAGCGCGCGCACCTTTTGAGACGCGAGCAAGCGTGGCGCCACGGTGCGAACACACGTTGACCATTGCGTTGATATCGCCCTTTTTTGTGCGATTAACGATGATCGGTATGCGCCCCACCCATCGAGTAACGAAGGAGCGTGGCTTTTCAATTTCGCTTTCATGAGCGGCGTACACCCACACTTTTTCCCAGATCCGGGAAAACTCCATTTCGAAAAGGTCGGGATCGGTGAAAATGTCCCGACTGACTCTCCGCACACCATTTTGGGCATGCTCCAGGTACGGTAGCTCTTTGACAGCACTCATGTTTTACTCCTTGGTGGGTTGTTTATGACGTGATTCAGCGAACATTTTTTAACTGCCACGCCAATCATTTTGGTTACATCTAATATCTCATCCACACGGCACGCAGCGTTCGACTAGTTGACGTTTTGCGGAGCCCATGGTGCGGATGTCAGGTATAGACATCCGTAAAGGCGGCGTAGGGTTCACCCGAATGGAACAAAATTCCACGCCACAAGCTATCTTCGGTCCAGGTGTTTATCGGCCGATCCGGCTGGGCGAGGTAACCCAAACCGGCAAATGTCTCGTTACGATTGCCGCTGGGATCGAAGAAATAGACCGTTTCGCCACGGGTGATGCCATGCCGGGTGGGTGCGAGATCGATCTTGACCTTATTTTTCGCCATGACGTCGGCTGCTTTGAGCACGTCGTGCCAGGAGTCCAGGAAGAAGGAAATGTGGTGCACGCCGGCTTTGGGCCCGGGGAGGAATGCAATGTCATGCGGTTTGGTGGCCCGAAACATGAAGGCCACAGCCTGGATCGAGGCATTCGGCCCCACCAGACCTTGCTCACTCAAGTGGAAGTCCAGGCAGTCCGTGAAGAACTTCACATTGTCCGCAATGTGGTTCACATTGCTTTGCGGATTCAATTCGCACACCAGCGCCAAGTGATCCAGCCACTTCACCCCCGCACCCTTGACGTTATCCGGCCAAGGATCTGGATTCACCGAGCCCACTTCGGTGCCCACGCATTCCTTTTGGGCATACAGCCGCATTTCATGGCCGCTGGGGATGTGGAAGCGCAGCATGCGTCCAGTCGCCGGCAGATTGCCTTCCGGCAGCATGTCGGTGTGGATGCCATAAGCCTCGATTCTTTTTTGGAAAGCATCCAAATCGGCATCCTGCTCTACCTTGTACGCCACATGATTCAGGCCCGCCTGGTCGGCCGGTGTCAGGATCACCGAGAACTTATCCCATTCATCCCAACACTTCAGGTAGAGATTGCCGTGCTTGTCTTCCATGGTCGTTTTCATGCCAAGCACGTTTTCGTAATGCTTACGTGCAGCCTCGGTATCCATGACACGCATGCTGACATGGCCAATTCTTAAAATACCCATTGACAATCTCCTTTTCAATTTGCCTGAGGTTTCACTCAAGCTTGGGATTTACTCTTTTGCACAGTGCATCCGCACAAAAGAATGTTAAAAATTAAAGTTTGATACACACGTTCTTCAGCTCGGTGTAAAACTCGAGCGAATGCACGCCGCCCTCGCGCCCTATGCCAGACTGCTTGGCCCCGCCAAAGGGCGTGCGCAGGTCGCGCAGGAACCAGCTGTTGACCCAGGCAAGGCCCACCTCCATGCGCTGCGCCACGCGGTGCGCGCGTGCGAGGTCGCGCGTCCAGATGGCCGTGGCCAGGCCGTAGTCGTTGTCGTTGGCCTTGGCGAGCACCTCTTCTTCGCTGTCAAAGGGTGCGATGTGGCAGCAGGGGCCGAACACCTCCTCCTTGAGCACGCGCGCCGTCTCGGGCAGGCCCGTCCAGATCGTCGGCTGCACCCAGCTGCCTCCCGCGAGCTCGCCCGGCATGTCGGGCACGCCGCCGCCCGTGACCAGCGTCGCGCCCTCTTCGAGCGCAAGGCGGTAGTACGACAGCACCTTGGCCTGGTGCTCTTGGCTGATCAGCGGCCCCATGTTGGTCGCGGCGTCTTCGGGGCGCCCGAGTTTGAGGCCTTCGGCGCCTTTTTTGAGCGCGGCGACGAAGCGCTCGAAAAGCGGCCGCTCGACATAGACACGCTCGGTGCCCAGGCACACCTGGCCGCAATTGGCAAACACCGAGCGCATGGTGCCCTCGATGGCGGCGTCGAAGTCGCAGTCGGCGAACACGATGGCGGCGTTCTTGCCGCCCATCTCCAGGCTGACGGGGCGCGCGCCTTTGGCGGCGGCCTTCATGATGACTTCGCCGGTGCGTGTTTCGCCCGTGAAGGTGATGGCGTTGACCTGCGGGTGGCTGGTGACGTATTCGCCGGCCGAATCGGGGCCGAAGCCGTGCACCACGTTATAGACGCCGGGCGGAATGCCGGCCTCGTTCATGACCTCGCCGAGCAGTGCTGCGGTCTGCGGGGTTTCTTCGGAGGGCTTGACGACCACCGCATTACCGCACGCGAGCGCGGGGCCGACCTTCCAGGTCATGAGCAGCAGCGGCAGGTTCCAGGGACAGATCACGCCGACCACGCCCACGGGGCTGCGGTAGCCGTAGTTGAGCGCGCCGCGCCCGTCGGGCGTGGCGGTTTCGAAAAATTCGGTGGGGACGTTTTTCACCACGTCCGCAAAAATCTTGAAATTGGCCGCCCCGCGCGGGATGTCGATGTGGCTCGCCAGGCTGCGCGGCTTGCCGGTGTCTTCGCACTCAGCGGCCAGAAATTCCTCGAACCGACGGTTGATCCCGTCGGCCACGGCGTACAGACGCTCGACCCGCTCGGCCACGCTCATGCGGCCCCAGGGACCGCGCAAGGCCGCACGCGCCGCGGCCACGGCGGCATCGACCTCGGCTTTGCCGGCCTCATGTACCTGCGCGATGACCTGGCCCGTGAGGGGCGAGCGCTTTTCGAAGGTTTTGCCTGTGGCGACGTAGGCACCGTCGATGAAATTCGAGATTTGCTTCATATCAAGGAGGGGATCTGAAAAAACAGAGAGATCTACAGCCCTATGGCAGACAAACCGGCGCGCGCGCAGTCTTCGTCCTGCGCGGCCGAGCCGCCCGAGACGCCTATGCCGCCGATCAGCACACCGGCTTCGCGGATGGGCAAGCCGCCGCCGAACACCACCAGGCGCGGGCGCTGCGGCAGGCCTATGCGCAGGGCTTCTTCGTCGCCGATCAACTCGAGCCACTGCGCCGTCGGCACGCCGAAGCTCGCCGCCGTGTAGGCCTTGTCGATGGCGATGTCGATCGAGTGCAGCGGCGCGCCGGGCATGCGCAAAAAGGCCATCAGCAATCCTGCGGGGTCGGTGATGGCGACATTGATGCGTATGTCCAGCGCTTGCGCATGCGCTACCACCGCCTGCACGGCGGCAGCGGCGGCTTGGCAGGCGATGGCGCGCGCGCCCACGCTCAAGGGAAGTTCAGCCATGGCGCGGGGCGGAATCAGGTATAGACGTCCGTGAAGGCCGCATATGCCTCGCCGGTGTGGTACAGGATGCCACGCCACATCTCGTCACCCGTCCAGGTGGTGACGGGGCGATCGGGCTGCGACAGGTAGCCCAGGCCCGAGAAGGTTTCGTTGCGGTTGCCGCTCGGGTCGAAGAAGTAGATCGTGGTGCCGCGCGTCACGCCATGGCGGGTCGGTGGCAGGTCGATCTTGACCTTGTTCTTGGCCATCACGTCGGCGGCCTTGAGCACGTCGGCCCAGTCTTCGAGATAGAACGCGATGTGGTGCAGCCCCATGCGCGGGCCGCCGACGAAGGCGATGTCGTGCGGCGTGTTCGAGCGCGAGAGCCAGGTTGCAGCCTGGATGCTGTTGTCAGGCCCGACCATGATCTGCTCGACCAGCTTGAAGTCCAGGCATTCAGCGACGAACTTGGTGGTCTCGGCGACCTTGTTCACGCCAGCTTCGGGGTTGAGCTCGCACATCAGCAGGCAGTGGTCCAGCCAGTGCACGCCCGCGCCCGTGATGTTGTCGGGCCAGGGGTCGGGGTTGACCGTGCCAACTTCCGTGCCCGCGTACTCCTTCATGGCGTACAGGCGCATGTCGTGTCCGCTGGGCAGGTGGAATTGCAGCATGCGCCCAGTGGCGGGCAGCGTGCCTTCAGGCAGGACTTGCGTTTGGATGCCGTAAGCCTCGATGCGCTTTTGCAAAGCGTCGAGGTCGGCATCGCTTTCGACCTTGTAGGCCACGTGGTTGATGCCCGCCTGATCGGCAGGCGTGAGGATCAGCGAGTATTTGTCCCACTCGTCCCAGCACTTGAGATAGACATTGCCTTGCTTGTCTTCCATGGTTTTCTTGAGGCCCAGCACTTTTTCATAGTGCTTGACGGCCGCGGCCATGTCCATCACCCGCAGGCTGACGTGGCCGATTCGCATGATGCCCATTTCAGGTCTCCTTGACATTTGCAGTTGCACAATCTGACGCGCCGAGCTTTGCCACGCCAGCACTCCACGAAAACCCTGGGGCCTTCCCCAAGGCCTTTTTCAACCTGCCCAGCACCTCGACCTCGACGTTCGCGAGCGGTGCCACGCGGCAGGCAAGACAAATTCCTTGGGCTTCTTCTTCGACGCTGACATGCGCACGACTCATGGGCCCGACGCGGCGCACACTGCCCGCGCTCACCTTGACCTTGCAGACACCGCAGCCGCCGCCCAGGCAACCCACGGGAATGCCTTTGCGGCCTGTGCGCGCCATGCCCTGCAACAGGGTTTCGGTTTCGGCGCAGAGATAGCCGGTTTCTTGCGCAGTCTCAGCCGCGCGTTGTTCGATGCGCACCCAGTGCTGGCCCGCAGCGTCGGTGGCGGGATGGGCTGTCTTGGCGCTCATGGCTGCAGTCCTTGCGTACCCGCGCTCACGCGGCGTCGGCCTCGGCGAGGAAGTTGCCCACCAACTGCGCGAAGCGGCTGGCATGTTCGATCTGCGTCCAGTGCCCACAGCGGCCGAACACGTGCAGTTGCGAACGCGAAATCCATTGCGACAGGCGGATGGAGTTGCTCACCGGGATCACCTGGTCTTCGCGCCCATGAATGATCAGTGCCTCGTGCGGCAACGCGCGGATGTCTTCTTCCTTGCTGGCCAGTGCTTCGACCCAGCGCTGGCGCGGTGCAGGGAACATGGACGCATACGACTCCTGAAAGCCGGGCTGGATGCTGGCCTCATAGCGCAGGCGCGCAAGCTCATCGCTGACCAGGTTGCGGTCGTGCGCGAACCAATCCATCACTTTGCGCATGTTTTCAAACGATGGGGTGTAGCCCCAAACGGCGTCGAGCGCGGGCGTGAGTTCGAAGGGCACACCGGCTGCGCCCATGAGCACAAGCCGGCGCACGCGCTGTGGATGGCGTATGGCCAAAGCCAGCGACAGGGCGCCGCCAAACGAATTGCCCACCAAGTCCACCTGCGGCAGACCCAGCGCGTCCATCAGCCCCACGGCCTGCTTCACCCAGTTGTCCATCGAATACACGGCGCCCTCAGGGCGATCGGTAAAGCCAAAGCCGGCCATGTCGGGCGCGATCACGCGGCGCTCTTTGGCCAACACGGGCATTACCAGGCGCCAGTTGGCCCAGGCGCTGACGCCGGGGCCCGAGCCGTGGATCAGCAGCACCGGGAACCCTTGGCCCAGGTCGTGGTAGTTGGTGCGCAGCCCGGCTGCAACGATGCTCTTGCCGATTTCGGGGGAGGGAGAAGTGGTCGTCATGGGGAGTGATGTGTCAGGAGGATGAACAAAGGGCCGTCGCACGTCGAATGAATGGCTGAGCGCCACGCTCACAGCGGGACGGAACCAGAGATTTGGTACTAATGTTGATATTTTTACCCATCTGATCGAAGAGGGGCGCTAGTGAAAACCCTTAGTTTTCTCGAGATTTTGCTGCGTAGAATAGCTGCACAAAGTCCGGTTTTTCTTCAGGTGTGCTTGCGGGCCGCCTGCCTGGCCGTGCTGCGCTGCCACTCGCATGACTGTGCGCCCCTGCGTGCACAATGCACCGTGTAGTCACAAGCTTGCACTCGTAAGACAGCGCTCAGTCGCCGATCCAGGGCCGCTGTTTGTGTGCGTCCGAGCACGCGATGTCCATGCTCTCCCCCTATCCCCCTCCACGCCAACGCCATGAACCTCGCTGACATCGATGCCATCGAAGAACTGGAGCTGGAAGACCAGCCGCGCACGCTGATCGAGGCCACTTACCGCCAGTTGCGGCGCGACATCATCGAGGGGCGGCTGGCTCCGGGCGAGAAGTTGCGCGTCGAGCACCTGAAGTCCTACTACGACGTGAGCTCGGGCACGTTGCGCGAGGCGCTCGCGCTGCTCATTTCAGATTCGTTGGTGGTGGCGCAGGGGCAGCGTGGCTTTCGGGTCGCACCCATGTCGCTGGCCGACCTGGAAGACCTGACGCGCATGCGCATCCTGCTCGAATGCGAGGCTTTGCGCGAGAGCATGGCGCAAGGCACGGACGACTGGGAAGCCGGAATCGTGAGCACCTTTCACAAGCTGACGCTCGCCGAACAGCGCCTGCGCACCGACCCGCGCGGTGCCTTTGACGACTGGGAGGCTTGCAACCGTCAGTTCCACGAGGCGCTGGTGGGGGCGTGCAAGTCGGCGCGGCTGCTCAAGACGCGTCGCCTGCTGTACCAGCAGTCCGAGCGCTATCGCCGCATATCCGTGGTCAAGGGCCCACCGCCAGCCGAGGTGCATGAAGAACACCGGGCGATTTTCGAGGCCGTGCTCGCGCGCAAGGCGGAAGATGCCGTGGCCTTGCTGACGGCGCACACGCACCGCGCCCCTTCCGTGATCAAAAAGGCCGGGCTGCTGAAATAGCGGCCCGTGATGCGCTCTCACGGGTTTTGGGCAAAAAAGGCTTCCTGCGCTGATGCATCAAGCGCAGGAAGCTATTTTTTCGTGAGCGAATATCAGACCAGTTCGAGCGCGACGGCCGTGGCTTCGCCGCCGCCTATGCACAGCGTGGCGAGGCCGCGCTTTTTGCCAGCCGCCTGCAGCGCGTAGAGCAGCGTGACCATGATGCGCGCGCCACTCGCGCCAATCGGGTGGCCGAGCGCGCAGGCGCCGCCGTTGACGTTGACGATGTCGTGCGCCACGCCGAGCTCGTTCATGAGCGCCATGGGCACGACGGCGAACGCCTCGTTGACCTCCCACAAGTCCACGTCCTGCACGCTCCATCCGGCCTTGGCGAGCGCCTTGCGCGAGGCATCGACGGGGGCGGTGGTGAACCACTCGGGCGCCTGCGCGTGCGTGGCGTGGCTCACGATGCGCGCGAGCGGCTTGCAGCCGAGCTTTTGCGCCGTCGATTGGCGCATCAGCACGAGCGCGGCCGCGCCGTCGTTGATGCTGGAGCTCGAAGCCGCGGTGATGGTGCCGTCTTTCTTGAACGCGGGCTTGAGCGTGGGAATTTTGTCGAGCTTGACCTTGCCCGGGCCCTCGTCGATGCTGACCACGCGCTCGCCGCTGCGGTCTTTCACGGTGACGGGCACGATCTCGGCCGCAAAGGCGCCCGATGCGGTCGCGGCCTTGGCGCGCTGCACGCTCTCGGTGGCGAAGGCATCCTGCGCGGCGCGTGTGAACTGGTATTTGGCAGCGCAGTCTTCACCAAAGGTTCCCATGGCGCGGCCGGGCTCGTAGGCATCTTCGAGGCCGTCGAGCATCATGTGGTCGAAGATGCGGTCGTGGCCTATGCGATAGCCGCTGCGCGCCTTTTGCAGCAGGTAGGGCGCGCCGGTCATGCTCTCCATGCCGCCGGCGACCATGACCTCGTGCGTGCCCGCGAGCAACATGTCGTGCGCGAACATTGCGGCCTTCATCGCCGAGCCGCACATCTTGGACAAGGTGACGGCGCCCGTCTCCTTGGGCAGACCGCCCTTGAACGCGGCCTGGCGCGCCGGGGCCTGGCCCTGGCCGGCCATGAGGCAGTTGCCGAACAGCACTTCGCCGACGGCGCTGGGCGCCACGCCCGCGCGCTCGACGGCGGCGCGGATCGCGGCGCCGCCCAGGTCGTGCGCGGCGAGGCTGGCAAAGTCGCCCTGCAGCGCGCCCATGGGGGTGCGCGCAGCACCGACGATGACGACGGGGTCTTGAAGGGATGCAGTCATGGAAAGCTCCTGTGGATGAAAAAGCGGTGATGCGGGGCGACGCGCCGCGCACAGGCTATTTAGGCCGCGTGCTGGTGGCAAAAGCGCCGCTCGGGGTCGTAGGGGAAAACATCATAGACGTGGCCGGCCTGGATGCGCTCCTTGTGCGACTGCCAGAACGCCACGTCGAGCAGGTCGGCATGGTGGCGCAAGAAAACTTCGCGCACGGCGTCGTTGCCGAGCAAAAAAGGCCCGAAAGTCTCAGGGAACACATCGTGCGGGCCGACGCGGTACCAGACTTCGCCACTCATTTCCTCCTCTTCGTTGCGCGGCGTGGGCACGCGGCGGAAGTTGCAGTCGGTGAGGTATTCGATCTCGTCGTAATCGTAGAACACGACTTTGCCGTTGCGTGTGACACCAAAATTTTTCCACAGCATGTCGCCGGGGAAAATGTTGGCGGCCACGAGGTCTTTGATGGCGTTGCCGTAGTCGATCACCGCGTGCTCCATCTTGGCGCGGGTGCGCTCGTCCTGCAGGCCCGTGTCGAAGGCTTCTTGCAGGTAGATGTTGAGCGGGATCATGCGCCGCTCTATATACAGGTGCTTGATGATGACTTCCTGGTGGCCGTCGCCGTCGCGGTCGCTGATCTCGAGCTGGCTCGGGGCAAAGCGCTCGATCTCGGCGATGAGCTCGTCGGTGAAGCGCTCACGCGGGAACGCGACCTCGCTGTATTCGAGCGTGTCGGCCATGCGGCCCACGCGGTCGTGCTGCTTGACGAGCTGGTACTTGCCCTTGATCTGCTCGCGCGTGGTGTCTTTCTGCGGCGGGTAATAGTCCTTGATGACTTTGAACACGTAGGGAAAGCTGGGCAGGTCGAACACCAGCATGACCATGCCCTTGATGCCGGGCGCGATGCGGAACTTGTCGCTCGAATGCTTGAGGTGGTAGAGAAAGTCGCGGTAAAAAAGCGTCTTGCCCTGCTTGGCCAGGCCCAGCGCGTTGTAAATCTCGGCGCGCGGCTTGCGCGGCATGAGGCTGCGCAGAAACTGCACGTAGGCGCTGGGCACTTCCATATCGACCATGAAGTAGGCGCGCGCAAAGCTGAACAGCATCTGCAAGTCCTCCTCGCCGAACAGCACCGTGTCGAGCACGAGCCGTCCGGCGGCATCGCGCTCGTCGTGCAGCAGCGGCAGCGCGAACGGAATCTCGAGGTAGCCGTTGATGATCTTGCCCACCACGTAGGCGCCCTTGTTGCGGTAAAACAGGCCGCTGAGCACCTGCAGCTGGAAGTTGGCGCGCAGCGTGACCTGCGCCAGGCGCTGCTGCACGGCCGCAAGCACGTAGCCCGTGTCACGGCGCAGATCGACGAAGGGACGCTGCAGGCCGAAGTCCTCGATGATGCGCAGCAGGGTGTCGTGCAGCTGGCCCGGCGCGGGGTAGTAGGCGCGGTAAGTCGGCAGCGCCTCGGGCTCGTCGTTTTCGATGTATTCGGTGCTGACGGCCGGGCGCACGAAGATGAAGTCGTTGTGGAAATGCGTGCGGTGCAGGATCTTGCAGGTGACCGAATTGAAAAAGGTCTCGGCCAGCTCGGGCTGGTGGTGGTTTACGAGCAAGCCGATGTAGTGCAGCTTGACCTGCTGCCACACGTCCATGGGCTGGCGGCTCGCGTGGAACTCTTTTTCGAGCCGGTGCACGCATTCGCGCACGCGCAGGTCGTAAAACTCGATGCGCTCGCGCTGCGCGCGCTGCTGCGCGTGCCAGTCGGCCGTCTCGAAGCGGTGCTTGGCGCGCGCCGATTCGGCACGAAAGAGGCGGTAGTGGCGGTTGAAGCCGTCCATCATGGCCTTGGCGATGCCATAGGCCTGCGGGGAGTCGAGACGCTGCGGAAACATGGCGGGTGTGCGTGGTGCAAAGTGCTGGCCCGCAAGCATAGCGGCTTGCCCTGCAAGGCTTGCATACGCAGCCTGTGCCGCCTGCGCAGTAGCCGCACGCGCGGCGCTACTGCTGCGGCGCGCGTTCACGCGCGCCGCTTGGAAGCCACGCGCGCGACGGCGGCGCGGTAGCTCGTATCCAGCCCTTGGGGGCCATCGACGGTCATGTGCATGTTGTGAATGAGTCCATCCTTCAAACCGTAGCACCAGCCGTGCAGGGTGACTTTCTGGCCGCGCGCCCAGGCGTCGAGCAGCACCGTGGTCTGCGCAAGGTGCAGCACCTGCGTGATCGCGTTGAGCTCGCACAGCGCGTCGTAGCGCCATTCGGCGGGGAGCATTTCGAGCACGTCGCGGTGACGATCGCGCACGTCCTGCACGTGGCGCAGCCAGTTGTCGGCCAGGCCCACGCGCGTACTGTCGAGCGCCGCGCGCACGCCGCCGCAGCCATAGTGCCCTACCACCATGAGGTGCTCCACGCGCAGCTGATCGACCGCGTACTGCACGGTCGAAAGGCAATTCAGGTCAGTGTGCACCACCACGTTCGCGACGTTGCGGTGCACGAACACCTCGCCCGGCTCCAGCCCCGCAATCTGGTTTGCGGGCACGCGGCTGTCGGAGCAGCCTATCCACATGAACCTGGGCTGCTGCTGCGCGAGCAGGCGCGTGAAAAAGCCTGGCCGCTCGTGCTCCATGCGCTCGGCCCAGGTGCGGTTGTTGGCGAAAAGCTCTTCGATCGAGGCAGTGGTCATGAAGGGTTCCGTCGTGGTGGCAAAGCCCGCGAAGTTAGCAGGTTTCGGCAAACAGCTCGCGCCCGATCAGCATGCGGCGGATTTCGCTCGTGCCCGCGCCGATCTCGTAGAGCTTGGCGTCGCGCCACAGCCTGCCGAGCGGGTAGTCGTTGATGTAGCCGTTGCCGCCGAAGATCTGCACGCCCTCGCCGGCCATCCAGGTGGCTTTTTCGGCGCACCAGAGGATCACGCTCGCGCAGTCCTTGCGCACCTGGCGCACGTGGTCTGTGCCCAGCAGGTCGAGGTTCTTGGCCACGGTGTAGGCGAACGAGCGCGCGGCCTGCAGCACGGTGTACAAGTCGGCCACCTTGCCCTGGATGAGCTGGAATTCGCCGATGCTCTGGCCGAACTGCTTGCGCTCGTGGATGTAGGGGATCACGTTGTCCATCACCGCCTGCATGATGCCGAGCGGGCCGCCCGTGAGCACGGCGCGCTCGTAGTCCAGGCCGCTCATGAGCACCTTGGCGCCGTTGTTCACGCCACCGAGCACGTTGGCCGCGGGCACTTCGACGTTCTCGAACACGAGCTCGCCCGTGTGGCTGCCGCGCATGCCGAGCTTGTCGAGCTTTTGCGCCACGGAAAAGCCCTTCATGCCCTTTTCGATCAGAAACGCCGTGACGCCGCGCGGCCCAAGTTCAGGGGCGGTCTTGGCATAAACCACCAGCGTGTCGGCGTCGGGGCCGTTGGTGATCCACATCTTGCTGCCGTTGAGCAGGTAGTAGCCGCCCTTGTCTTCGGCGCGCAGCTTCATGCCCATGACGTCCGAGCCTGCGCCGGGCTCGCTCATGGCGAGCGCGCCCACGTGCTCGCCCGAAACCAGCTTGGGCAGGTATTTCTGCTTTTGCTCCGCGGTGCCGTTGCGGTGAATCTGGTTCACGCACAGGTTGCTGTGCGCGCCATAGCTCAGACCCACCGAGGCGCTCGCGCGCGAGATTTCTTCCATGGACACCATGTGCGCGAGGTAGCCCATGTGCGTGCCGCCGTATTCCTCGGCCACGGTGATGCCGAGCACGCCCAGCGCGCCCAGCTTGGGCCACAAGTCCATGGGGAACTGGTCGCTGCGGTCGATCTGCGCGGCGCGCGGCGCGATCTCGGCCTGCGCAAAGCTGCGCACGGCATGGCGCAGCGCGTCGATGTCTGCGCCGAGCTGGAAGTCCAGGCCGGGGAGGTGGGTGGTGCTCATGGCAAAAGTCCTTGCAAAAGTCAAAGGCAAAAAGGGAAAAGAGGGGAGAGGGTCAGTCGCGCACGCCTTCGCGCCCGATCAGCGCCATCAGCGTGCAGCTCATGGTGGCAAAGAGCTTTTCGTGCCCGTTCGCGCTGGCATACGCGCGGCCTTCGCAGACGGTGATGGTGCGGCCGGGCTTGAGCACGCGCCCCTGCATGCGAAAGCGCTCGCCGCGCGCGGGCGCAAGCAGGTTGATCTTGAATTCGACGGTGAGCACGGCCGCTTCTTCGGGCATCAAGGTGTAGCCCGCGTAGCCGCAGGCCGAGTCGAGCGCCGCCGACACCATGCCCGCATGGATGAAGCCGTGCTGCTGCGTGAGCCCCTCGGCCCAGTCGAACTCCATGTCCACCGCGCCCGGCGCGATGTGCGTGAGGCGCGCGCCCAGCGTGCGCATCGCGCCCTGGCGCGCGAAGTTGCTGCGCACGCGCTCGGCGAAGTGGGGGATTTGCGGCTGGAACTCGGGGGGGCTCATCAGTGTCTCCTCAGGGGGAAGGAATGCTCTTGTTTTGATACCGGAAATCATCTTGCAAAATATGCCACGAGTCGTCTAATATCAAGCACTAGCAGCTACTATTTTGATTGCAGATTCCTCAAAATCTCTGCCCGCACCTCGGCAAGCGCGCGCTCAGGCGCCGAGCTTGAGCAGCTCGTCGCCCTCGGCCACCTGGTCGCCGGGGGCGTAGAGCAGCTCCTGCACCACGCCGTCCATGGGCGCGGCGATGGTGTGCTCCATCTTCATGGCTTCCATCACCGCGAGCGGCTGGCCCTTGCGCACGCGCTCGCCGGGCTGCACCGCAAACGACACCACCTTGCCCGGCATGGGCGCGCTCAGGCGCCCGCCTTCGCTCGCGTCCTCGCCGGCGAGCGCGAGCAGGTCGAGCGCGGTGATCTGCGTTGCGCCGCGTGCGCTGAAGATGTGCGCGACTTCGCCGCGCAGGTACACGTTCACGCGCAGGCGCTCGCCCGCGAACTGCAGCTCCAGCGTGCCGGACGCATCCTCGAAGGGCGCAAATTCCAGCGTGCCGGCCGCGACTTCGGGCAGCTCGGCGGCGGGGTTGCCGCCCGCGCCCGCAGCATCCGCGCCCGCGTCGCCGCCCGCCTGCGCCCCCTGCACGCGCAGGTGCAAGGCGCCATCGTGCAGATAGCGCAGCTGCGCGCGCGCGGGTCTGCCGCCGAACTCGAACGCAAAGCGCCGCTCGTACAGCCCGTGCGTGCACCAGCCGTCGCGGCGGCTGAAGGGGTCGGCGTCTTCATGCGCGCGCTCGCAGTGCAAGGTGTTTGCCACGGCCGCGGCCACGGCCAGCGGCAGGCCCAGCGGCTCCTGGCCGAACAGCGCGGCGCGCTCGCGCTCGATCAGCGCGGTGTCGAGCTGCGCCTTGGCAAACGCCGCGCTGCGCGCCACACGGCGCAAAAACTGCACGTTCGTCGTCAGACCCACGATGTGCGTCTGCGCGAGCGCCACATCCAGCCGCGCCAGCGCTTCTTCGCGCGTCTCGCCGTGCACGATGAGCTTGGCGACCATGGAGTCGTAAAACGGGCTGATCGCGTCGCCCTCGCGCACGCCCGCGTCCACGCGCACGCCGGCCGCGGGGCCGCGCGCGGGCGCCGGCTCGAACTGCGTGCACGCAGGCAGGCGCAGCACCTGCAGCGCACCCGTGGCGGGCAGGAAGTCGTTGTCGGGGTTTTCGGCGCAGATGCGCGCCTCGATCGCGTGACCCTGGATGCGCAGGTCTTCCTGGCGGCAGGGCAGCGGCTCGCCCGCGGCCACGCGCAGCTGCCACTCGACCAAATCTTGCCCCGTGATGGCCTCGGTCACCGGGTGCTCGACCTGCAGGCGCGTGTTCATTTCCATGAAGTAGAACTGCATCTGCTCGGGGTGCGCGTAGCCGCCGGGCTGCTCGACGATGAACTCCACCGTGCCCGCGCCCACGTACTGCACGGCGCGCGCCGCGGCCACGGCAGCCAGGCCCATGCGCGCGCGCAGCTCGGGCGTCATGCCGGGTGCGGGCGCTTCTTCGAGCACCTTCTGGTGGCGGCGCTGCACCGAGCAGTCGCGCTCGAACAGATAGACATAGTTGCCCAGCGTGTCGCCAAACACCTGGATTTCGATGTGGCGCGGGCGCTGCACGTATTTTTCGATCAGCACCGCGTCGTCGCCGAAGCTGCTGCGCGCCTCGCGCTGGCACGACGCAAGCGCCGCGGCAAAATCCTCGGCCTTTTGCACCACGCGCATGCCCTTGCCGCCGCCGCCCGCGCTCGCCTTGATGAGCACGGGGTAGCCGATGCGCTCGGCCTCGGCGCGCAGCAGCGCCGGGTCCTGATCGGCGCCGTGGTAGCCGGGCACGAGCGGCACGCCGGCCTTTTCCATGAGCTGCTTGGAGCCGGCCTTGAGCCCCATGGCCTTGATCGCCGCGGGCGAAGGGCCGATGAACACCAGCCCCGCATCGGCGCAGGCCTGCGCGAAGGCCTCGTTCTCGCTCAAAAAGCCGTAGCCCGGGTGGATGGCCTGCGCGCCCGTGGCCTTGGCCGCCTCGATGATGCGCTCCCAGCGCAGGTAGCTGTCTTTGGGCGCGCTGGCGCCGATGTGCACGGCTTCATCGCACACAGCCACGTGCCGCGCGCGCGCGTCGGCGTCCGAATACACGGCGACGGTCTTCACGCCCATGCGGCGCGCCGTGGCGGCGACGCGGCAGGCGATCTCTCCGCGGTTGGCGATCAGGATTTTTTCAAACATGGCGACCTCCGCGGCTCATCGCCTGCTGCACGCTGCGCGTGCCAGGCAATTTGGCAAGCCCGCGCTGCGCGCGAACGCCGCGGTTGGCGATCAGGATTTTTTCAAACATGGTGTCATTTCCAAAATGGTTCTCAAAGCTTCAGTGTCGCCACACGCGCAGCCCGCGCAAGGTTGCTAGTGTGCTGCCCCGCAAATAACTGCACATGAAATCGCGCCTTCGCACTCAGGGCGGCGTTGCAAATCCTCGCGATAGCTGCGGCTATCGCTGCGGTTTGCGCCTTGCCCTGAACGCGAATCCATCGATTTCATTTCGTACAGCTATTTGCGGAGCAGCACACTGGCACGTCAAAGTCGCCGTCGCGATGCAGCAGCAGGTGGCCGTGCGTGATGCAGTAGCTTGCGAGCAGCACGTCGATGGGGCTGCGGATGGTGTGGCCCAGGGCGCGCAAGGCGCGGTAGTGCGTCGCAGCCTCGAGCGCGTTGTCCAGGCCGCCGAGACTCACCTGCGGCAAGGCCGTCAGCAGCGACTGGGCTTCGCGCATGAGCTTGCCCGGGCGAAATCCACGCATCACCTCGTAGATCACCAGGTCGGCACTGCCCAGCGTAAAAGCCCTGTCCGAAAGCAGGCGCACGAGCTGGCGCGTGGCCGGATTCTGGGCGCCCATGAAAAAGTCGATCCAGACGCTCGAATCGACCAGGATCACGTAGCACCGCCTTGCTTCTGCTCGTCTTTTTTCACATCCGACTGGCTGTCGGCAGAGGTCGAGCTCCAAGGCCCTTGCGGCTCCTGCACGCTGTGGCCTGGTGCGCCTTCGAGCGTTCCGAGTGCCCCAGCGGCCTCGAGTTCTTTGCGGTATTGCGCCCAGCCCTCATCGGAGTCGTCCCAATGCAACTGCCCGCGCAAAGCCAGCAAACCCTCATACACCTTGCGCCGCGCGATCAGGCGCAGCCCTTCTTCCACGGCCTCGCGCTTGGTCTTGAAGCCGCCCGCCTCCATGGCACGCGCCATGAGTTCGTCGTCGATGTCGATGTTGGTGCGCATGGTTATCGCTCCTGTGTGTATAAATTAGTCAAATCATACACATCACATGCGAAACACGCCAAACTTGGTTTCGCCGATGGGCGCGTTGCGCGTCGCGGCAAGCCCCAGGGCGAGCACGCGGCGCGTGTCGGCCGGGTCGATGATGCCGTCGTCCCACAGGCGCGCGGTGGCGTAGTAGGGGTGGCCCTGCACCTCGTACTGCTGGCGGATCGGGGCTTTGAAGGCTTCTTCTTCCTCTTTGCTCCAGCTGCCGCCCTTGGCTTCGAGGCCGTCGCGCTTGACGGTGGCCAGCACGCTCGCGGCCTGCTCGCCGCCCATCACGCTGATGCGCGCGTTCGGCCACATCCACAAAAAGCGTGGGCTGTACGCGCGCCCGCACATGCCGTAGTTGCCCGCGCCGAAAGAGCCGCCGATGATGATCGTGAACTTGGGCACGGCCGCCGTGGCCACCGCCGTGACGAGCTTGGCGCCGTGGCGCGCGATGCCTTCGTTTTCGTACTTGCGCCCGACCATGAAGCCCGTGATGTTCTGCAAAAACACGAGCGGTATCTTGCGCTGGCAGCACAGTTCGATGAAGTGCGCGCCCTTCACCGCGGACTCGGAAAACAAAATGCCGTTGTTCGCGACGATGCCCACGGCCATGCCCTCGATGTGCGCAAAGCCGCACACCAGCGTGGTGCCGAAACGCGCCTTGAACTCGTCGAACACGCTGCCGTCGACGATGCGCGCGATGATCTCGCGCACGTCGAAAGGCTTGCGCGTGTCGGTGGGGATCACGCCGTAGAGCTCCTGCGCATCGAATTTAGGAGCTTGCGGCGCAATGTCGGCGGGCCATGGGGCCTTTTTCTGGTTCAAATTGCGCACCGCGTTGCGCGCCAATTGCAGCGCATGCAGGTCGTTTTGCGCGAGGTGGTCGGCCACGCCCGACAGGCGCGTGTGCACGTCGCCACCGCCCAGGTCTTCGGCGCTCACCACCTCGCCCGTGGCCGCCTTCACGAGCGGCGGGCCGCCCAGGAAGATGGTGCCCTGGTTCTTCACGATGATGGATTCGTCGCTCATCGCGGGCATGTAGGCGCCGCCCGCGGTGCACGAGCCCATGACCACGGCGATCTGCGCGATGCCCTGCGCACTCATGTTCGCCTGGTTGTAGAAGATGCGGCCGAAGTGGTCGCGGTCGGGGAAGACCTCGTCCTGGTTGGGCAGGTTGGCGCCGCCCGAATCGACCAGGTAGATGCAGGGCAGGCGGTTTTGCTGCGCGATCTCTTGCGCGCGCAGGTGCTTTTTCACGGTGAGCGGGTAGTAGGTCCCGCCTTTGACGGTGGCGTCGTTGCACACGATCATGCAGTCGATGCCGCTCACGCGCCCAATGCCCGCGATCAGGCCGGCGCCGGGCGCCTCGTTGTTGTAAACATTGAGCGCCGCGAGCGGCGACAGCTCCAGAAACGGCGTGCCCGCATCGAGCAGCATCTGCACGCGCTCGCGCGGCAGCAGCTTGCCGCGGTCGGTGTGCTTCTTGCGCGCGGCCTCGCCGCCGCCCTCGGCGACTTTGGCGACTTGCGCCTGCAAGTCCTGCACCAGCTGGCGCATGGCCGCGGCGTTGGCCTGGAATTCGGCCGAGCGCGGGTTGAGTTGGGTATCGAGGATGCTCATGGCTGCTTTCTTTATCAGGCTGTGCGGGCCTCTTGCAGCCCGAGCTGCTGCGCCATGGCCTCGCGGATCTTGAATTTCTGGATCTTGCCCGTCACCGTCATCGGAAACTCGGACACGAAACGAATGTAGCGCGGCACCTTGTAATGCGCGATCTGCCCTTTGCAGAACGCGCGCACCTCGTCCTCGCTGAGCGTCTGGCCGGGCTTGAGCACGATCCAGGCGCACAGCTCTTCGCCGTATTTGGGGTCGGGCACGCCCACCACCTGCACGTCCTGCACCTGCGGCATGCGGTAGAGGAATTCCTCGATCTCGCGCGGGTAAACGTTCTCGCCGCCACGGATCACCATGTCCTTGATGCGCCCGACGATGTTCACGTAGCCCTCGGCGTCCATGGTGGCGAGGTCGCCCGTGTGCATCCAGCCCTCGGCGTCTATGGCTTCGCGGGTTTTCTCGGGGTCGTCCCAGTAGCCGTGCATGACCGAATAGCCGCGCGTGCACAACTCGCCCGACTGGCCTGGCGGCACGATGGCGCCGGTGTCGGGGTCGATGATCTTCACCTCCAGGTGCGGCTGCACCTGGCCCACGGTGGCCACGCGCTTATCCAGCGGCGTATCGACACTGCTCTGGCAGCTCACGGGGCTGGCCTCGGTCATGCCGTAGGCGATGGTGACCTGCTCCATGTGCATGTCGCGCACCACGCGCTGCATCACCGCCGTGGGGCAGGGCGAGCCCGCCATGATGCCGGTGCGCAGCGTGGAGAGGTCGAACTCGGCAAAGCGCGGGTGGTCGAGCTCGGCGATGAACATGGTCGGCACGCCGTGCAGCACGGTGCATTTTTCGTCCTGCACGGTCTGCAGCACCGTGAGCGGCTCGAAGGCGTCGTTCGGATAGACCACCGTCGCGCCGTGCGTGAATGCGGCGAGGTTGCCCATCACCATGCCGAAGCAGTGGTACAGCGGCACGGGCACGCACAGCCGGTCGGCAGGCGTGAGGCGCATGCACTCGCCCACGAAAAAGCCGTTGTTCAAGATGTTGCGGTGCGTCAGCGTCGCGCCCTTCGGAAAGCCCGTGGTACCGCTCGTGAACTGGATGTTGATCGGCTCCGTCGCGCGCAGCTGCGCACCTATGGCCGAAACGCGCGTATCGCCAGCATCACCGAGCGCAAGCAGCTCTGAAAAACGCAGCATGCCGGGCTCGTGCACGGCTTGTTGGTGCGGCGCGTCTATCCACACCACGGTGTGCAGGTGTGGCAGCTGCTGCGCCTCGAGGCGGCCGGGCTCGCCGTGCGCCCACTCGGGCGCGAGCTCGCGCAGCATGCCCAGGTAGTCGCTGGTCTTGAAGCGCGCCATGGTCACGAGCGCCTTGCAGCCCACCTTGTTGAGCGCGTATTCGACCTCGGCAGTGCGGTAAGCCGGGTTGATGTTCACGAGAATCATGCCCACCATGTTGGTGGCGAGCTGCGTCAGCGTCCACTCGACGTTGTTGTGCGACCAGATGCCCACGCGGTCACCCGGCTGCAGGCCCAGCCCGAGCAGGGCGCTCGCGAGGCGTCGCGCCTCGGTCTGCAGCTCGCGGTAGGTGTAGCGGCGGCGCTGGTGCACGCTGACCAGCGCCTCATGATCGGGCTGGCGCGCGGTCACGGCGTCGAACAGCGCGCCTATGGTTTGCTCGATCAAGGGCACGTCGGTCGCGCCGCGCGCGATGCAGGCTGTGAGGGGCGTAGGGGTGGCAGAACTTGCAGGCATGGAATGTCTCCGAAAAAAACGCGCGGGCCGCAAACACCAAAAGACCAAAACGAACGAACGACCAACCGGCCCGAACAGGCAAGGCGAGCATAGAACGCCTGCGTGCACCCCATGTGCCACAATGGTTGCAAATCGTGCCATGCCAGCCACGCCATGCGCCCGCCCCACTCCGGCCAGACCCACGCCCCCGCTGCGGCCTCGGTTTCCACCGCCGACGAGCCTTCCCCGCGCGTCCGCGGCCTAGGAGCCTGTCGGACTTTGGGCGTCGAAAGCGAGAAGGTGCCCCAGCGTGACCAGTTTTTGCCGGATTCGCCGCCCCATAGCGGGACTATGGGGCAAGAAGACGGTAAAAAATGGGTCGCTGCGGCGCATTCGCAGCCGACGATTCCAAAGTCCGACAGGCTCCTAGCCCAAGCCCCCGTGGCCGCCACGCCCATCGCCTTCGTGCGCGCGATCGCGCTGGCCTACGCGCAGCGCGGCCTGAGCCCCGCCAAAGCGCTCGCGCAGGCACAGATCGCGCCTGAACTGCTGGAGTGCGACGGCGCGCGCATCACCGCCTGGCAGATGGAGCGCATCTCCGAAGCCGCGATGCGCGAGCTCGACGACGAGGCGCTTGGCTGGTTCAGCCGGCGCCTGCCCTGGGGCAGCTACGGCATGCTCGCGCGCGCGAGCAACGGCGCCGCGAGCCTGGACGTGGCGCTGCGCCGCTGGTGCCGCCACCACGGCCTGTTGACCGATGACATCACGCTGGCGCTGCACACGGACGGCGCCGTGGCCACGCTCGGCATCACCGAAAACGGCCGCGAAAGTGGCCGCGGCATCCCCGCCGCGCTGCGCGAGTTTTGTCTGGTCTCGGTGCTGCGCAACATCCACGGCCTTGCCTGTTGGACCATCGATTCGCGCATCCCGCTGCTGGGTGCGCAGTTTGCCTATGCCGCACCGCCGCACGCCGACACCTACAGCGTGCTCTTTCCGGGCCCCGTGGCGTTCGACGCCGAACGCACCGCGCTGCACTTCGACGCGCGCTACCTCGCCTTGCCGCTGCGCCGCGACGAGGCCGCGCTGTGCCAGATGCTGCAGCACGCGCTGCCGCTCACCGTGCGGCAATACCGGCGCGACCGCCTGCTGGTGCAGCGCGTGCGCCAGTTGCTCGGCGCGCCCGCCCCTTTGCCGAGCCCAATCAGCGCCGCGCCCGCGGGCCAGCCAGCAGCACCCATGCCAGCGCCGCTGCCCATGCACAGCGCCGAATCACTCGCCGAGCTGCTGCACATCTCGCCACGCACGCTGCACCGCCAACTCAAAGAAGAAGGTGCGACACTGCAAGCCCTCAAAGACGAAGTACGCCGCGCCCGCGCGCTGGAACTGCTGCACCGCAGCCGCCGCCCGATCAAACAAGTCGCCGCCGCGGCGGGCTTTGCGAACGAAAAAAGCTTCATCCGCGCCTTCCGCGCCTGGACCGGGCAATCGCCCGCAGAATTTCGGCGACGGGGGGAGCGGGGAGGTGGGTGACGGGGGCAACCGTCGAGCGCCTTTGCCAGCTGCGCGCGACGGCGCAGGCCATTGGCGTTTGTGCCTTGGGTTGATAATTCTCCACCGAAGTTCGGGATACCGATATGCCTCTACTTTCAGCGCATTCCCACTCAGCGCCACCGCTCTGGGCACTTGGGTCGCCCTCGCAGTCAGCCGGTCGGGGCCGACAAAGGCCATGCAGGCCGCCACTCCTCGGAGCGTTGCGCACGCTCTTGCTGCTTATCGGAGCGAGCACTTTAAGCGCTTGCGGAGGCGGCGGCTCCGGCAGCCCTGCGGCGGCGAATCCAGCGCCTTCCACGGGTGCTGGACGCACCGTTCCGCTACCTCTTTATGGCGTCACGGTAGATGACGTAAGTGGCCTTCCTTCGATCACTGAGGCGCTCTCGAAACTCTCGCACACGCCCACTGCACGCATCGTGTTCGATGAATTTCAACCTGCCAGCAGCTACCGCCAGGCCGCGGTGGCCATCCACCAGGTCAGCTATGTGATGGGCGAAATCCTGGACTCGCAATACATGAACACCGTGAGCGTGCAAGGCTACCTGGACCGCACCAGCGAATACCTCTCGGCGCTGGGCGACGTGGTGGACATCTGGGAAATCGGCAACGAAATCAACGGTGAATGGCTTGGCAAAAATGTCGACGTGGTAGCCAAAATGAGCGGCGCCTACGATATCGCCAAGAGCCAGGGCCGCACCGCGGCGCTGACGCTGTATTACAACCAGGATTGCTGGTCCAACCCAAGCAATGAGATGTTTACCTGGGCGCAATCCAACATCCCCGATCGCATGAAACGGGGGCTGGACTACGTGCTGGTGAGCTACTATGAAGAGGATTGCAATAAGCTCAACCCCGACTGGAATGCGGTATTTGCCAAGCTCTCAGCCATGTTCCCCAACTCGAAACTGGGCTTTGGCGAAGTGGGTACCAGCAATGCGCTGACCAAGGCCGCCTACCTGCAGCGCTATTACGCGCTCAAACCGCCGGTCGCCAACTATGTGGGCGGGTACTTCTGGTGGTACTTCCGTGAGGACATGGTGCCTTACACCCAGCCACTATGGAGCACACTCAACAACGCCATCGCGTCCACGCCGTGAGCGAAACCGGCCGCCTGTTCGTTGAGAGGAGTCCACAGTGAAGCCCTGGAAGACGAAGGATCGGCCCAACCATGCTGCCGGCCGCCCTTGCCCACGCAGCGCGCGCAAGCGGCGGTCGAGCGTGCGCTCACTGATTGTGATTCCCAGCATGAGGATATTTGCAACGTAATATCCCAATGAACTCAACATTTTTACCATGACCCAGCCTCCTTCGATCTGCATTCTCGGCGCGGGCTTTGGCGCGCTTTCCACGGTGCGGGCGCTGCGCCGGCTTGCGCCGCAGGCGCGCATCACGCTGGTGGCACCGCGCGCCGAGCTGCATTACCTGCCGGGCAGCATCTGGATTCCGAGCGGGCTGCGCCGGCGCGAGCAGTTGGTGGTGCCGCTGCAGCGCTTTTTTGCGCGCATGGGCGTGCAGCACGTGGCCGCCGAGGTGACGGGGCTGCAGGACGGCGGGCGCGTGGTGCACACGAGCGCGGGCGACGTGACCAACGATGCACTCGTGATCGCGACGGGCGGGCGCTTCATCAAAAAGCTGCCGGGCATCGAGCACGTGATCACGCCCTGCGAAGGCATCGCCGCAGCCGAACAGGTGCGCGAGCGCCTGCGTGCGATGCGCGGCGGCACCATCGCGGTGGGCTTTGCCGGCAACCCGAACGAGCCCAGCGCGATGCGCGGCGGGCCGATGTTCGAGTACCTGTTCGGCATCGACACGCAGCTGCGGCGCGAGGGCCGGCGCGCACAGTTCGAGCTCGTGTTCTTCAACCCTTCGACCGAGCCGGGCAACCGCCTGGGCGGCAAGGCCGTGCCGCGCCTGCTCGCGATGATGGCTGCACGCGGCATACGCACGCACCTGGGCCACAAGCTGCGCGGCTTCGAGCCGCAGCAGGTGCTGACCGAGGGCGGCGCGATCGCCGCCGACCTGATCCTGTTCATGCCGGGCATGACGGGCAACGCCTGGTTCGACCAGACCACGCTGCCGCGCTCGCCCGGCGGGCTGATCCAGGCCGACGCGCAGTGCCGCGTGCCCGGCTGGGAGTACTGCTACGTGGTGGGCGACTCGGGCAGCTTTCCGGGCCCCGACTGGATGCCCAAGCAGGCGCACATGGCCGACCTGCAAGCGGCAGCCGCCGCGCAAAACCTGCTCGCGGGCCTGCGCGGCGCGCCGCAGACCGCCAGCTTCAGGGTCGAGCTCGCGTGCATCATCGATGCGCTGAGCCACGGCACGCTGGTCTGGCGCACACCCGAGCGCAACATCGTGCTGCCCCCGCTGCGCCTCATGCACTGGGCCAAGCGGGCGTTCGAGTGGAAGTATTTGCGGCAGTATCGGTAAGGTCGGGCTTGGGCTTGTGGGCTGCAGGCCTCGTGGCGCTCGCTGGGTGTCTCAGTGATGGTTTGGACGCCGCAGCGGTGGGCACACGAGTGCCGGTAAGAGACAATGCACTTTTGCGCCTGGAGAAGCCCCCCATGGAACTCACAGCTATCCTGACCCCCGCTGAAGAAGGTGGCTACGTCGCCTTGAACCCGGAGACTGGCACGACCACGCAAGGTGAAACGGTTGAAGAAGCCATCGCCAACCTGCGCGAGGCTACGGCGCTCTATTTGACCGAATTCCCAATGGAGCTGAAAGGCCATCCGCTGATCACCACATTCAGCGTGGCCGAACATGCCTAAGTTGCCACGTGTTTCAGGCCTTGCCCTCGTGCGCGCTCTGGAGCGGCTTGGTTTTGAAAAAGTGCGCCAGTCTGGCAGCCACGTCATCATGCGTCGTGGGGCCAAGGGTTGTGTCGTGCCTTTGCATGCAGAGATCAAAATTGGCACTTTGTCGGGCATATTGCGCCAAGCCGATATAACTCCTGAAGAAATTTCCTCTGCGCTTTGACCAGCAGCGGATCCCTCCTGCGCTCACCCATCGCTCACGTCGCAGGCCGCAACGGCAAGCGGTAAATCCACAGAATGCGCCCACCCGCAGTGCGCAAGCGCGCGCTGGGTTGAATTGCGGGAATCGGGAAGTCCAGGCTCACGAGCCAGCTGCCGGGCGCCATTTCGGTCTGGGCCTTGGCGGCGGCGCGGGCCATGGATTCGGGACGCTGGAACAGATAGACGAGCTGGTACGCGCCCCAATCGGCCTGCCACATGTCGCCGCGCAGCACGCGCGCCCAGGGGTTGCGGCGTGCGCACAGCGCGTGCAGCAAGCGGCTGCGCTCTATGCCGTGGATGCGCGCCAAGGGGTAGGCTTGCGCAAGCGCCCACAGGCCATGGCCCAGGCCGCAGCCGGCGTCGAGTACGGCGGCGCCGGGTTCTAACGGCACGTGCGTGGGCAGCTGCAGGAGTGCGTCGGCAGGCGTGGGAAACAGCGGCGCGTCGCGCCAGGCGTGCAGCGGATAGACGAGCAGCAAAGCGCCCAGCGGCAGCAGCCAGGCCCAGGGGGCAAACGCGAGCGCCCCGCTGAGTGCGAGCGCGAACGGAAAGCCCACGGCGATGAGCGCGCGCCGCCACCAGTTGCTGCCCAGCACGCTCGCCAGCACGCCGAGCGCACACGCAGCAAGCAGCGCTGGCGTGGGCGCCATCCAGCGCTGCAGCTGCGTGAACAGCAGCCATGCGGCGAGCCAGCTGAGCAGCGCCGGCAGAGGCCAGGGGAGCAGGCGCAGCAGCATGGATCAGATGGCTCCGGAGAAACGGGGATGCACGGCGGTTGGGCGCGGAGTGGAGCGCTACGGCTTGCGGGTCAACCCTGCCCGCCGCGCAGGCGCTCTATCAAGCCGTCGAGCGCGTCGAGCGAGCCGAAGGAGATCGCGAGTTCGCCTGCGGCGCGTTTTTTGAGGCGTATCGTCACCGTGGCCATGAGCAGGTCGGACAGCTCCTGTTCCACGTGCAACCAGTCGCTCGATTTTTGCGGCGCGCGCGTTGCGGCCGGGGTGGCGTCGGCGGCGGTAGCGAGCTTTTTCACGAGCGCCTCGGCCTCGCGCACAGAGAGTTTTTTTGCGGCGATCTCGTGGCCGGCGGTGATTTGCGTGGCGCGGTCGAGCGCGAGCAGCGCACGCGCGTGGCCCATGTCGATGTCACCGGCCATGAGCAGGGTTTGCACGGGCTCGGCGAGGTTGAGCAGGCGCAGCAGATTGCTCGCAGCGCTGCGCGAGCGCCCCACGGCCTGCGCGGCCTGCTCGTGCGTGAGGCCGAATTCGCTCACCAGGCGCGCGAGGCCCTGCGCTTCTTCGAGCGGGTTCAGGTCTTCGCGCTGGATGTTTTCGATCAGCGCCATCACCGCCGCGGCCTCGTCGGGCACGTCGCGCACGAGCACGGGCACGGCGTCCAGCCCCGCGATGCGCGACGCACGCACGCGCCGCTCGCCCGCGATGATTTCGTACCAGGGGCCGGGATAAGAAGCCTCCGCCTCGACCAGCTGCGCGGCATCGCCCTGCCCTGCATTGGCGGCCGTGTCTGCCGCGCTTGCGGCGCGGCGCTGCGCGGCAAGGCGCTCCTGCGCGCGCGCGTCGGCCAGCGGGCGCACGAGCACGGGCTGCATCACGCCCTGCGCGCGGATGCTCTCGGCCAGTTCGTAGAGCGCGCCTTCGTCCATGCGCGTGCGCGGCTGGTAGATGCCGGGCAGCAGCGCAGCCAGCGGCAGGCTCGCGGGCTGGCCGGCGGCCTCTGCGGGCGCGTCGCCGAGCGCGGGGCCCAGCAGCGCCTCGAGGCCGCGGCCCAGTCCTTTGGGTTTTTTCGTGACCATGGTGAAGATCGTTGTTCAGATTGCCAGTAAAGAGTCGAGCAAGGCCTTGCCCGCGGGCCAGTCGCCCAGCCCGGATTCGGCGTTGATGTGGCCGCAGGCGCCGTGGTCGATCAGGCGCGCCCCCCAGTCGGCCGCGAGCGCCTGCGCGCGCGCAAAGCTGCAATACGGGTCGTCGCGGCTGGCCACGAGCCAGGTGGTGAAAGGCAATGGCTTGCGCGCCATCGGCGCCCAGCCGGGCAGCTGCGCCGCCAACTCAGGCTGCTCCACGTCGGCGGGCGCGACGAGCAGCGCCGCCTGCACGCGCGCCGTGTGGCGCGAGTGTGCGGCCCACCATGCGGTGAGGATGCAGCCCAGGCTGTGCGCGACCAAAACTATCGGCGCGGACGCGGACGCATCGAGCACGCATTCTTCGAGCCGCGCCGTCCAGTCGCCGCGCAAGGGACGCTGCCAGTCGTGCTGCTGCACGCGCTGGTAGCCGTAGCGCCGCTCCCAGTGGCTTTGCCAGTGGTCGTCCCCCGAGCCTTGCCAGCCCGGCAGCAGCAGGACCTGCGGTGATTGCTTCATTTTCAATAGCTGCTTGTGATGGATGCGCAATGGCTCATGACCGATTTGGCTTGTATGTTTGGGAACTGTCCGGCGGTGCAACGATTCACAGCCGTGGCACGCGCGCCACCATTTCGCGCGCAAATTCGACGAACGCCTGGCTGCCCTTGGCCGCGGGGTCGAACACCACGCCGGGCTGGCCGTAGCTCGGCGCCTCGGCCAGGCGCACGTTGCGCGGGATCACGGTGTCGAACACCTTGTCGCCGAAATGCCCCTTGAGCTGCTCGCTCACCTGCTGCTGCAAGGTGATGCGCGGGTCGAACATCACGCGCAGCAGGCCGATGATTTGCAGGTCGGGGTTGAGCTTGGCGTGCACCTGTTTGATGGTGTTGACCAGGTCGCTGAGGCCTTCGAGCGCGAAGTATTCGCACTGCATCGGGACGATCACGCCGTGCGCAGCGCACAGGCCGTTGAGCGTGAGCAGGCCCAGCGACGGCGGGCAGTCGATGAGCACGAAGTCGTAGTCTGGCGCCACCTGCGCAAGCGCGGCCTTGAGGCGGCGTTCGCGCTGCGCGAGCGCGACGAGTTCGACCTCGGCGCCGGCAAGCTCGCGGTTCGCGCCGAGCACGTCGTAGCCGCCCGCCGGGGCGCGCTGTGCCGCTTCGCGCACGCTCGAGGATTCGAGCAGCACGTCATAGACCGACAGCGTGAGGCCGCGCTTGTCCACGCCCGAGCCCATGGTGGCATTGCCCTGAGGGTCCAGATCGACCATGAGCACGCGCTGGCCGACCTGGGCCAGACCGGCGGCCAGGTTCACGGTGGTGGTGGTCTTGCCCACCCCGCCCTTCTGGTTCGCGATGCAGAAAATCTTCGACATGCAGACGCCTCGTTTACTTCGACAAGGCCAGCTTTACGCCGAAGCCAATCAGGAACAGGCCGGCGAGCTTCTCCAGCGCGCGCCCGATCACCGGCGTCTCTCGCAGCCGCGCCGCGAGGAAGTGCACGAGCAGCACCACGCTGGTGCCGTAGAGAAAGGTCAAGCCAGCGATGGTTGCGGCCATCACGGCAAAAGTCGGCAAGCCCTGATGCCGGGCCGGATCGACGAAAAGCGGGAAAAAAGCCATGTAGAACACGATGGCCTTGGGGTTGAGCAAGGTGATGCCGGCGGCCTGCCGAAAGTAATGTCGCGGCTCGATCTGCAGCACAGGCTTGGCGCCCCGCTTCGCGGTCAGCATCTTCCAGCCCAGCCAGGCGAGGTAGCCCGCTCCGGCCCATTGGAGCGCTGCAAAGGCCATCGGCCAAGCCGCAAGCAGCGCCGCAACGCCGGCCACGGCCATCCACATCAGCACCTGATCGCCCGCAATGACGCCCACGGTGGCCTCCAAGCCGCCGCGCACCCCTCCTTTGGCTGTCGAAGTAATGAGCGCGAGGTTGCCCGGCCCGGGAATGGCCAGAAACAACACAACCGCGGCGACGAACGCGCCGTAATCCGCAATGCCGAACATGGTAGGCTCTCCAAAAATGCCGCCCGCCGAGTGCGAGGCGGGCTGCCAAGTTTACGTGAGCGGCCGCAGCCAGACGATGCAACGCTCGGCACGCAGCCCCGGCACCTGCAGCGGTTCCACGTGAAACACCTCGGCCCAGGGCGGCAGCGCGGCGATTTCGTCGGTCGGGTGTTTGCCCTTCATGGCTAGCCACACGCCGCCCGGCCGCAGCGCCGCACGCGACCACTGCACGAAGTCGGCCAGGCTCGCAAAGGCGCGTGCGCAGACCACGTCGTAACCGCCGCCCTGCTCTGCGCGCAAGGTTTCCACGCGCGTGTGCAAGCCGTGCAGGTTCGCAAGCCGCAGGCTCACCGCCACCTGCTGGACGAACGCGGCTTTTTTGGCCACGGTATCGACGCAGCTCACGTCGATTTCGGGGCAGCAGATCGCCACGACCACGCCCGGCAGGCCGCCGCCCGAGCCCACGTCGAGCAAGCGCACGGCGCGGCCTTGCGTGTGCCGGCGCAGCGGCGCGATCACGGCCAGGCTGTCGAGCAAATGGTGCGTGAGCATTTCTGCCGGATCGCGCACCGCGGTGAGGTTATAGACTTTGTTCCACTTTTGCAGCAGTTCAAGGTAATCCAGCAACTGGTCGATTTGCGCCGCACTGAGTTCCAGCTGCAGGGCTGTAGCGCCCGCCTGGAGCGCTTCGCGCAGGCCCGCGCGCACCGCGGCGCTCATGCGGCCTGCCCGTTGGCTGCGGGCTCTGTGCCTTCCTCGAGCGCACGCGGCTCGGCGCCAAAGCCTTTGAACCCGCCTTTTTTCAGGTGCACGAGCAGCAGCGAGATCGCCGCGGGCGTGATGCCCGTGATGCGCGAGGCCATGCCCAGAGTTTCGGGCCGGTGGCGCATCAGCGCCTGGCGCGCCTCGAAGCTCAGCGCGGTGACCTGCATGTAGTCGATGTCGGCGGGCAGGCGCAGCTTTTCGAAATACGCGGCGCGTTCGACCTCGGTTTTTTGCCGGTCGATGTAGCCGGCGTATTTGGCGGCGATTTCGACCTGTTCGATGACCGGCACACTCAGATCGCCGAGCGTTTCACGTGAAACCTCGTTGCCCGCGTACTTGCCGCCATCCAGCGACATCAGGGCTTCGTAGCCCACGTTGGGGCGGCGCAGCAGCTCGAACAGGTTGTATTCGCGCTCTATCGCCTTGCCGAGCACGCGCTCGGATTCCTCGGCCGGCAGCACGCGCGGGTTCACCCAGGTGGACTTCAGGCGCTCGGTTTCACGTGCAACCGCGTCGCGCTTGCGGCAAAACGCATCCCAGCGCGCATCATCGACCAGGCCCATGCGCCGCCCTGCTTCGGTCAGGCGCATGTCGGCGTTGTCTTCGCGCAGCTGCAGGCGGAATTCCGCGCGGCTCGTGAACATGCGGTAGGGCTCGGTCACGCCCTTGGTGATCAGGTCATCGACGAGCACGCCCAGGTAAGCCTCGTCGCGCCCCGGCAGCCAAGGCGCCTCGCCCTTGACCTGCAAGGCCGCGTTGATGCCGGCAAACAGCCCTTGCGCGGCTGCCTCTTCGTAGCCCGTGGTGCCGTTGATTTGCCCCGCAAAGAACAGTCCGCGAATCTGGCGCGTCTCGAAGTTGCTCTGCAGCGCACGCGGGTCGAAGTAGTCGTACTCGATCGCGTAACCGGGGCGCAGGATGTGCGCGTTTTCCAGCCCTGGCATGCTGCGCACCATGGCAAGCTGGATGTCGAACGGCAGGCTGGTGCTGATGCCGTTGGGGTAGAACTCGTGCGTGCTCAAGCCCTCGGGCTCTAAAAAGATTTGGTGGCTTTCCTTGTCGGCAAAGCGGTTGATCTTGTCTTCCACGCTCGGGCAGTAGCGCGGGCCCACGCCCTCGATCTTGCCCGTGAACATGGGGCTGCGATCGAACCCGCTGCGGATGATCTCGTGCGTGCGCGCCGTGGTGCGCGTGATCCAGCACGGCAGCTGGCGCGGGTGCATCTCAGGCCGGCCCATGAAGCTGAACACGGGCACGGGCTTGCCCTCCTCGACGCCGCCCGGCATGCCGTCGCCGGGCTGTTCCTCGCACTGCGAAAAGTCTATCGTGCGCCCATCGAGGCGCGGCGGCGTGCCGGTTTTGAGGCGCCCTTGCGGCAGCTGCAGCTCCTTGAGCCGCGCCGACAGCCGCACCGCGGGCGGATCGCCCGCGCGGCCCGCGGGGTAGTTGTCCAGCCCGACGTGGATGCGCCCATCGAGAAAAGTGCCCGCCGTGAGCACCACGGTACGCCCACGAAAGTGTATGCCCACCTGCGTCACCGCGCCGACCACACGCTCGCCCTCGAGCATCAGGTCCTCGACGGCCTGCTGAAACAGCCACAGGTTGGGCTGGTTTTCGAGCCGGCGGCGTATCGCGGCCTTGTAGAGCACACGGTCCGCCTGCGCGCGCGTGGCACGCACGGCCGGGCCCTTGCTCGCATTGAGGATGCGAAACTGTATGCCCGCCTCATCCGTGGCCAAGGCCATCGCGCCGCCGAGCGCATCGACCTCTTTCACGAGGTGGCCCTTGCCTATGCCGCCTATGCTGGGGTTGCAGCTCATCTGCCCGAGCGTCTCGATGTTGTGCGTGAGCAGCAGTGTCTGGCAGCCCATACGCGCCGCAGCCAGCGCGGCCTCGGTGCCCGCGTGGCCACCGCCGACAACGATCACATCAAATTCCTGGGGGTACAACATGCAAACAACTCCGGGGCCAAAGCAAAATAGAAAGCGGCCCGTCAATTCTTAACCGGACTTACGCAAACAAGGACGCAGCGAGGTGTTTTGCCATGCGGCGAGCGCCTTGCCTAACCCCGATTTGCGTAAGTCGTGCCTGAGAAAGCGGTACGGCGGCAGTCCATGGGTGCAGATGCCGCTTGCGCAACCGGGCCGCGATTTTCCCACCTTTGCATGGCGTGTGTGCAGCATGCGGTTTGGCTGTGGTTTCACGTGAAACGCACCGCGTATGCCCTGCGCAAAAACCCATCCAACACATACCGCGCCACTGGTGTAATCTGCGCGTTTGCCGTCATAACCCCGCGGAGACATGCCATGAACGCCCCGAACGCCATCGCCCACCTCTTGCCCGAAGTACGCCAGCGCCCCATACCCGCGGCCTTTCTCGACGCGCTGGCCGCGCGCTTCGGCCCCGAGCAGCTCTCCACGGCACTTGCCGTGCGCGAGCAGCACGGGCGCGACGAATCCGCCTTCGACGTCCCTCCACCCGCCGCCGTGGTCTTTGCGCAAAGCACGCAGGACGTGGCCGACACCGTGCGCCTCGCGAGCGAGTACGAGGTGCCCGTGATTCCCTACGGCGCGGGCTCCTCGCTCGAAGGGCACCTGCTGGCCGTGCAAGGCGGCATCAGCCTGGACGTGAGCCGCATGAACCAGGTGCTGTCCATCGCTGCCGACGACCTCACCGTGACGGTGCAGCCCGGCATCTCACGCAAGACGCTCAACGAAGCCATCAAGCACACGGGCCTGTTCTTCCCCATAGACCCGGGCGCCGATGCGAGCATAGGCGGCATGTGCTCCACGCGCGCGAGCGGCACCAACGCCGTGCGCTACGGCACCATGCGCGAAAACGTGCTCGCGCTGCAGGTCGTCACGGCCAGCGGCGAAGTCATACGCACGGGCACGCGCGCCAAAAAAAGCAGCGCGGGCTACGACCTCACGCGCCTGTACGTGGGCAGCGAGGGCACGCTCGGCGTGATCACCGAAGTCACGCTGCGCCTGTACCCATTGCCCGAGGCAATCTCGGCCGCGATCTGCTCGTTCCCCAGCGTGGAAGCTGCCGTGCGCACGGTGATCCAGACCATACAGCTGGGCGTGCCTATCGCGCGCGTGGAGCTGATCGACGCCCAATCCGTCGCCTGCCTGAACCGCTACAGCAAGCTCACGTTGCGTGAAGAGCCCTTGCTGCTCATGGAATTCCACGGCACGCCGGCGAGCGTCGAAGAGCAGGCGCAGACCGTGCAAGACATCGCGCGCGAATTCGGCGGGCAGGACTTCGAATGGGCCGTCACGCCTGAGGAACGCACACGCCTGTGGTCGGCACGGCACAACGCCTTGTTTGCGGCCTTGCAGTCGCGCCCCGGTGCGCGCCCGATCAACACCGACACCTGCGTGCCCATCAGCCGCCTGGCCGACTGCATCCTCGAGACCATTGCCGAGGTCGAGGCCAGCGGCATCCCCTACTTTCTGGTCGGCCACGTGGGCGACGGCAACTTCCACGTCGGCTTTCTGATCGACCCCAACGCCCCGCAGGAGCGCGTGACCGCCGAAGACCTGAACCACAAGCTCGTCGCGCGTACGCTGCGCATGGGCGGCACCTGCTCGGGCGAACATGGCGTGGGCCTGCACAAAATGGGCTTTTTGCTCGACGAGACCGGTGCCGGCGCCGTCGAGGTCATGCGCAGCATCAAGCGCGCGCTCGACCCGAAGAACATCATGAATCCGGGCAAGATTTTCAGCTTGTGAGGCCAAGGCCTGAAAAAACTATCGTAATGATAGCTGCTTGCGCTTGATATATCTTCGCAAAAAGCCAAAAACACCATAAATCATCACGCGTGTTTGCTGCGCGCGTGGGCACAACGCCTGCCAGCAAAAAATCGCCCAACCGCATAACATCGCAGTCCCTCAATCACACCACCAAGGAGTCCCTTCATGAAGCTTTACTACAGCCCCGCCGCCTGCTCGCTGAGTGCGCACATCGCACTGCAAGAGGCCGGCCTGCCCTTCACGCCCATGCTCACCAGCCTGCAAAGCCACAAACTGCAGGACGGCACTGATTTCTACACCATCAACCCGCTGGGCTACGTGCCCGTGCTCGAGCTCGACAATGGCGAACGCCTGCGTGAAGTCGGCGTCATCGTGCAATACATTGCCGACCAGGTGCCCGGCAAAAACCTCGCGCCGGCCAACGGCACCATGGCGCGTTACCGCCTGCAAGAGTGGCTGACCTTCATCTCGAGCGAGCTGCATAAGAGCTTCGGCCCGCTGTTCAAACCGGGCGTGCCCGACGAATACCGCGCGCAAGTGCGCGAGCAGCTGCAAAAGCGCCTGGCCTGGGTCAACGGCGAACTCGCGGGCAAGGACTACCTGCTCGGCGCACAGTTCAGCGTGGCCGACTGCTACCTCTTTACGGCGCTGAGCTGGACGGGCTACGTCAATCTCGACATTTCCGGCTTCGCCAACCTGCAGGCCTACCTGGCCCGCGTGGGTGCACGCCCCGCCGTGCAGGCCGCACTCAAGGCAGAAGGGCTGCTGAAGTAAGCCACTTCAGGTCGTCACTTGCCCCAGTGGCTTCTGGCGCGCCGCGAGCAGCGCGCCGAGCCACAGCGCGCAGGCCGAAAACACCAGGCCGCGCGCCAGGCCGCCGGGCCCGTCGGCAATCCAGCCGACCACCGTGGGCCCGACGATTTGCCCCATCGCAAACACGATCGTGAAGGCGCTGATGCCCAGCGCCCAACGCGCCGGCGGCAGGTTGTGCCGCACCAGCGCCGTCGTCGAAGCCACGACCGACAAAAACACCCCGCCAAACAGCAGACCCGAAGCCAGCACCACGGGCCACCACGCCGTGAGCGCCGGCAGCACCGTGGCCACGCCCAGCAACGCATTGAGCAGCGCGAGCGCCCCGCCGCCCTTGGCCCGGTCGAGCAGGCCCGCCCAGATGCGCGAGGACAGCAGCACCGCGAGCCCGAGCAAAGCGTAGAACACCGTCACCGCCGCGCCGCTCGCGCCCTGCTCGCGCAACAGCGCGACGACGAAGGTCATGTAGCCGATGTAGCCCACGCCGAACAAGGTGTAGCCCGCGAGCGCCGGCGCCAGCCGGCGCCAGCGCAGCGACGCCATGGTGGAAGTGGCTCCTGCCACCTTTTCAGATGCCGGTTCGTGCGCGCTGGCCGCCGCAGGTGCCGCCCCCAGGCCGCGCAGCACGCGCACGGGCCAGCGCAACACTGCCGTGGCGAGCGCGCACACCCCCGCGAGCGCCCACTAGTGTAGTGTTTGATGCTTGATGCGACAAATAAAACCGATGGATTTTTGGTCTGGGCAAGGCGCAAACCGCAGCGATACCGGGTGGTATCGCGAGGATTTGCAACGCGGCCCAGGCCGAAAAGACGCGGTTTTATGTCGCAGATAGCGTCGAACACTACACTAGACCCAGGCCCACGCATGCGGCCCGGGCGCGCGCGCGAGCACCGCGGGCACGAGCAAGGCCGACGCGCTGATGCCCCAGCCCGCGCCGCCGTAATAAGAGCCTATTTCAGTAGGGAACATGCCCCGCGCCATGGCCTTGCGCGATGCCTGGCTAGGCGCAGGGGGCGACGTGGAGCGGTGCTCCATGAGCCCCCTGCAACACCGCCAGGGGCGCGCAAGGCCATGGCCCTGCGGGTTGCGGTCAGGGGCGGCGTCTGCAGCGTTGCAGCGCTTGTCCAGGCATGGAGCATGGACAGCGCGCTGCGCCTTGCATCCATCCGCCCCTGACCGCAACGCGGGGCATGTTCCCTACTGAAATAGGCTCTGAAGCCCAAGCAGCAAGCCGCTGTGCCGCGCATGCAAGCTGCCCAGCCCGCGCCGCGAGCAGCCCGCCCGTCACGAACACCAGCGCACTCGCCACGCCCGCGAGCAGACGCTGCGCGAGCAAAGGCGCTGGCGCCACGAAAAACCCGCTGAGCGCCATGAACAGCGTGGCCAGCACGCTGCCGGCGAGCAGCAGCGCGCCTGGCTCCAGGCGCCGCAGCAATAGCGGCGTGGCAAGCGCGCCCAGCAAATAGCCGAGCGCATTCGCCGTGTTCATGCCCCCGGCGAGCGTGTAAGCCCAGCCGAGGTCGGCGCGCATGGGCGGCAGCATCAGCGCATAGGCAAAGCGCGTGATGCCCAGCGACACCGCCGCGCCCAGCGACAAGGCCACGGCCAGCCACAGCGCGCTGCGAAACGAAAGACGATCCGGCAAAGAGTTTTCGGTCTGCATGGGCGCCATCATGCGCAAAATCGCGCGCACCTTCAGCAGCGCAGGCGATCACCAGCGGTCAGACAGTTCCAGCGTGGCAGACCGTCAGCGTATCCTGAGCGGCGCACGGAAACCCCGCCACGCAGCGCCCACCATCAAGCGCCAAGCCATTGCTGGATTTCGGCCTTGGTGGGGATGCGCCCACTTGCCACCAGCTTTTCATCGATGACCAGGCCAGGGGTGGACAGCAGGTCGTAGGCCAGGATGTCCTTCATGTCGGTGACTTTGACGAACTCGGCGGCAACGCCCGCCGCCGCAGCGGCCTCGCGGGCGACGGCCTCCAGCTTTTTGCAGTTGGCACAGCCTGAGCCAAGAATCTTGATGGTCGGCATGGCATTCTCCAAAATCTAAACGTCGGCTAACCGACAGAAACGGCATTGTGCTGCCTGCGCTGCACGCGGTACAAAAGCAGGGCAAGCAACGCAAACAGGCCCGCAAGACCCAGCACAAGGTGCCACCAGGCCAGGCCATCCACCCAGACGCCATACATCAGCCCTGCCGCCGCACTGAACAAAGCCACGAGGCCCACGTACGCCAGCACCTTTGCGCGGCCCACCACGGCAGCCACCATCAGAATGCTTTGCAGGCTCAGCTCGGGGTCGGCCATCAGGTAGGCCAGCAAAGGCCCCCGGTGCATGCCCAGGTCCAGAAACATCCTGGCCACGGGCACCTCGACCAGCGTGGGGAAATACATGAACACCCCGAAAAGCACTGCCACCACGTTGGCCTGGACGCTGTTGCTGCCCGCAAGCGACTCGATCCACTCGGGCCGAATCACCTGCCGAACCATACCGACGATGAACACGCCCAGCACCAGCAGGCCAAAAATCTGTTTGACGAAGCGCCACGACTCCCACAGCCAGGCCTGCCGCGCATCCGCTGGCAACGCACGTGCGTAATGCAGCACGCCCCCCAGGCAAACCGCCACGGCAAAAACACGGCCGGTCAGAACGATCTCGAGCACCTCTGCGCGCGGCACCAGCCGCAGGGCCGCCACGAGCAAGGTCAGCGCCGCCAGCGCCAAGGCCACCCAGGTCCAGCGGTTGGCGCCTTCGACGATGTCCTCCAGGCCCTTCCAGGCCGTGACGGCGATGAGCAACAGCAAAACAATCAGCACCGAGCCCTGCAGGCTGACCCCCTCTTCGCCCTTCGCCGCGTCGTAAGGAACCAGCGCGAACAGCGCCTTCTGCCAGGCCTCGGCCCCAGGCAGCGGCAAGTCGAACGCGGCGACGGTGGCCGTCAAAGGCCACAGCTTGAGCGTGCCCGCAACCAGCAATGCCGCCAGTGCCAGCAGCAGGCCCATGGCAGCCTTGCCCACGCGGGCTTGTTCGGCAAACAGCGTATCGGTTTGGGCGTCATGGCGCATGTCGTCACGCCAGAACAGCAAGGCCATCAACAAGCCGATGCCCACCCCGAACAGCAGACTCAGGACGAGCCTGGCCACGGCGAACTCGGCACCGAGAATGCTGCCTGTGTACGCCAGCGCCATGATGTTCCCCGCCGGGGCAAAAAACAAAAAAGTGATGGCCGGCCCTATGCCCGCGCCCTTGCGGTAAATGCCGCCGAACAGCGGGACGATGGTGCACGAGCAGACCGCCAGCAGCGAACCCGCCGCCGCAGCCGCCGGATAGGACACGTAAGCCGGCGTATGACGGCCCAGCCAGCGCGTGATGCTGGCCTTGGGGATCAGCGCCGTCATCGCGCCCGCGATGAAGAAGGCGGGCAGCAGGCACAAGAGCACATGTGCCGCCAGATAGGCCGCCAGATTGCCCGCGCCGCTCCCCACCAGATGCAGTGCATAGTGCATGAAGTCCTCCTGCTTCGTTGCATTGTGGCGCCATGTGCGGGGGTGCGCTTGACGCGCGTCAACGGGGCTACATGGCGGCAGGGGTGACAGGCAAATAGGAGCCCGTCAGGGTGCAAACAAGGCCTGGCCGCATTAGCATCAGGCCCTGCTTCATCCCACGATCTTTCATCCCCAAAGGAGTATCTGCCCCATGCCTACCTTGTTCGACCCCGTGCACGCCGGTGATCTGCACCTGGCCAACCGCATCGCCATGGCGCCGCTCACGCGCAACCGGGCGCCCGGCGCCGTGCCCACGCCGCTCATGGCCGAGTATTACCGCCAGCGCGCGAGCGCCGGCCTGATCATCAGCGAGGCCACCGCCATCACCCCGCAGGCGCAGGGCTACGCCGACGTGCCCGGCCTCTACAGCACCGAACAGCTCGACGGCTGGCGGCGCGTGACGCAGGCTGTGCACGATGTCGGCGGCAAGATCGCGGTGCAGCTGTGGCACGTGGGCCGCGTCTCGCACGTCGAGCTGCAGCCCGACTTTCAAGCCCCCGTCGCGCCCTCGGCGATCCGCGCGCACACCAAGACCGTGCTGCTGAAAAACGGCCAGCCCGTGTTTGTGGACACCTCCGAGCCGCGCGCGCTCGACGTGAGCGAGCTGCCCGGCATCGTGCAGGACTACCGCCACGCGGCGCGCAACGCCCTCGCGAGCGGCTTCGACGCGGTCGAAATCCACGCCGCCAACGGCTACCTGCTCGAGCAATTCCTCAAAAGCAGCAGCAACCACCGCAAGGACGACTACGGCGGCAGCATCCCGAACCGCGCGCGCCTGCTGCTCGAGGTGGCGCGCGCCATCGCCGATGAAATCGGCGGCGGGCGCACGGGCATCCGCCTCTCGCCCGTCACGCCCGCGAACGACATCGACGAGCCGCATCCGCAGCCGCTGTACGAATACGTGGCCAAGCACCTGGCGCCGCTGGGCCTGGCCTACGTGCACGTGGTCGAGGGTGCCACGGGCGGCCCGCGCGAACGGCCCGAGCGCCCCTTCGACTACGCCGCCTTCAAGGCCGCCTATCGCAACGCCGGCGGCAAGGGCGCGTGGATGCTCAACAACGGCTACGACAAGGCCACGGCCGAGGCGGCAGTGGCATCGGGCGCGGCCGACCTCGTGGCCTTCGGCCGCCCCTTCATCGCCAACCCCGACCTCGTGGCACGCCTGCGCCAAAATGCCCCTTGGAACACGCCCGACCAAAGCAGCTTCTACGGCGGCGGCGCGAAAGGCTACACGGACTATCCGACGCTGGCTTGAGCCGCATCGATCGCCAAATACAAGCAAAAATGGCCTGCAGCGAAGAATAGGCAAGGACTACATGCTATCTATTTGTTAGCAATCAGCGCAGCGCCGGCACATTGCTGCCGGCGGCCAGGTGAAACTGCTGCACCACCTGCGACAGGCGTTCGGCCTGCGCGTGCAGCGACTGCGCCGCGGCAGCGGACTGCTCCACGAGCGCGGCATTCTGCTGCGTCATGTGGTCGATCTCGCCCGCCGCCTGGCTCACCTTGGCGATGCCCGCGGACTGCTCGGCGGCACCGGCCGAAATCTCGCCGATGATGTCGCGCACGCGCTGCACGCCGGCCACGATGTCCTGCATGGCGCGGCCAGCGTCTTCGACGTGGTGCACGCCGCCTTGCACTGCCGCCACGCTGCTGTCGATCAACCCCTTGATGTCGCGCGCCGCTGCCGCCGAGCGCTGCGCCAGGTTGCGCACCTCGCTCGCCACCACGGCAAAGCCGCGGCCCTGCTCGCCGGCACGCGCCGCTTCCACGGCCGCATTGAGCGCGAGGATGTTGGTCTGGAAAGCGATGGAATCGATCAGGCCGATGATGTCGCCGATCTTGCGGCTGGACGCAGCAATCTCGTGCATGCCCGCCACGGCCTGCTGCACCACCACCCCGCCCTGCGTGGCCGTGTCCGCGGCCGCCCCCACGATCTGGCGCGCCTGCTGCGATGCCGAGGCCGTGTGCTCCACCACGCCGGAGAGCTGCGCGATCGAGCCCGCCACCTCCTGCGTGTGGTTGGCCGTCTGTTCGGTGCGCGCCGACAGGTCTTCATTGCCGCTCGCGATCTCCTGACTCGCCAGGGCAATCGCGCCGCTGGTGTCACGCACCTGCGCCACCAGCGTGCCCAGCCCGCGCTGCATTTCGGCCAGGGCGCGCAGCAGGTCGGCGGCTTCGTCACGCTCCTGCGCCGTGATGGTCTGCGCCAAGTCCCCACCAGCAATCGCCTGCGCCACACGCCGCGCCTGCGCGAGCGGGCGGCAGATGGATTCCATGTTGAGCAGCGTGAGCGGCACCACCACCAGGATCGCAATCACCAGCGCCACGATGAACAACAAGCGCGTCTGGTCGGCGACCTCATGCTGCTGCTTTACTGCTGCATCTGCCTCGGTGCGCAGCAATTGCGCCATTTCCTGGAGCGACAGGTCGAGACTTTGCAATGCCGGTGAAGCACTTGCGCCCTCGGGCGGCACACCGGCCTGTGTGCCGCCGCTCTGCGCGCCACCCGCCTGCGCACGGTAGCTCTCCAGCTGCTGCTGGATGCGCTGCGCGAGCGCCTTTTTCGGGCCATCCGTAGCGTCTGCCAGCAAAGCCGCCTGCTTTTGCGCCTGCTCCAGTGCGGCGCGCCACGCGCTTTGCGCGGGCGGCGCGCTCTCGGCCGCACCGGCCATGTCTTTTTCATGCCCACGCATCGCACCCACGGCGTAGCGCAACTGTGCGAGCCGCTCCACGTCGGCATAAGACTGGGTCAGAAAGTTTTCGCTCAAGGAATAGATGCGCAGCATGCCGTACATCCCCGCTCCACCCACCAGGGCCAGCAGCAACAGCACCACACCAATGGCGCCGAGCATGCGCAGACGGATCGTGAACTGGCGCATAGTCCAAAACAAGAAATTCATGGCTTGCCTATCTCAATCTGGACTTACGCAAACAAGGATGCTGCAGAGTGTTTTGCCATGAGGCGAGCGCCTTGCCTCAGCCCGATTTGCGTAAGTCGTGTCAATGTTCAATGTCCGAAAAAAGCTGCTTGCGCACCCAGTCCGTGCAACAAGATGTTGCAGTGTGCCAGACAATCCTGCCGCTTTTGCAACCCACAGCGTCTTACTCGGGCATGCGCCATCAAGGTAGGCTGGGCTGGCAACCCGGCCTACTACTACGCTCCAGGGGACGCGCGGCTTGCGGCGCGTTCCTGCGCAGGTTCTCAGGTATCTCACCCAACGCACTTGTTGGCATCATTGACAACACCCACTTGTGTTGGCATCATCGCCAGCATGAAAGCGACCCTCGTCGCGCGAACGCGCATCGTCTACGCCCAGAATGCGTTCGCTGAACTGGTTCTGTGGAAGGTGCCCGCTCCAGTCGCCGGGTCATCACACGAGTTCAAGTACCGCCTCGCTTACGTCGTTGACGGCGTTTGCGTGGTTCGTTACGACAACGAGGTCGGCAAAGGCGATCATCGTCACTACGGTGAGAAGGAGTCCGACTACTCCTTCACCACGCCCGAGGCACTTCTCGCTGCCTTCGAGCAAGACATAGCGAGGTGGACCCATGAAAACAGTCACTCTTGATGTTCGCGCCCCCAAAGAGTCGATGGCCGACTTCGCGAGCGCCTGGCGCACTGGCAAGCCGCAGAGGTCGGCTCGGATCAGTTTTGCCTCTCCTGAACTTCTCTGGAAAGTTCTCACCGCCAAGCGCTGGGAACTGTTGAAAGCACTTTGCGGAGCCGGGCCTGTGTCCATCCGGGAAGCAGCGCGCCGCGTCGATCGAGACGTCAAGGCCGTGCACAGCGACGTGACGGCTCTCCTGCGCGCGGGCGTGCTGGACCGCGCGGAAGGGGGAGGAATCGTCTTCCCGTATGAAGCCGTCAAGGTCGAGTTCCTGCTTCAAGCTGCATAGCGCCCGTGGGCAAAGCGATGCCCAACCCTTCGCTGGCAGGACTGCCGTCAGACAAGCCAGAATGGCCATGAGGCGGTGCTGCGCGCCTAGGAGCCTGTCGATCTCCTAGTGCAGTGTTCGACGCACTCTGCGACATAAAACCGCGTCTTTTCGGCCCGGGCCGCGTTGCAAATCCTCGCGATACCACCCGGTATCGCTGCGGTTTGCGCCTTGCCAAGACCAAAAATCCATCGGTTTTATTTGTCGCATCAAGCATCAAACACCGCACTCGGGCATGCGCCAGCGTTTGAGCAACAAGGCATTCGTCATCACGCTCACCGAGCTCAGCGCCATGGCCGCGCCGGCGACCACCGGGCTCAGGTAGCCGAGCGCCGCGAGCGGGATGCCGGCCACGTTGTAGGCAAAGGCCCAGAACAGGTTTTCGCGGATCTTGCGCACCGTGCGGCGCGAGATGTCGAGCGCCGCCACCACAAGGTGCGGGTCGCCGCGCATCAGCGTGATGCCGGCTGCGTGCATGGCCACGTCGGTGCCGTTGCCCATGGCCAGGCCCACGTCGGCCGCGGCCAGTGCTGGTGCGTCGTTCACGCCGTCGCCCACCATCGCCACCACGTGCCCGCCCGCCTGCAGCGCGCGCACGTGCGCGGCCTTGTCGCCGGGCAACACTTCGGCGATGACTTCGCCCGCGTCGGGGTCGAGCCCCAGCTGGCGCGCCATGGCCTCGGCCGCACCGCGGTTGTCGCCCGACAGCATCACCGTGCGCAGCCCGCGCGCCTTGAGCGCTGCGATCGCCTCACGCGCGCCGGGCTTGGGCGCGTCGCCAAAGGCCAGCAGCGCGCAAATGACCACGCCCTGCGCGCTGCGCTCGGCCAGCGCCGAAACCGTGGCCCCTTGCTGCTGCAATGCTTGTGCGCGCTCTGCCAGCGCCCCTGGATCGGCGCCAAGTTCCTGCAACCAGCGCAGGCTGCCCAGCAAGTAACTGCGGCCCTCGACCTCGCCTTCCATGCCGCGCCCCGGCACGGCCTGCACCGCCGCTGCGGCGCCGGGCTGCACCCCACGTTCCTGCGCCGCCTGCAGCACGGCGCGCGCCAGCGGGTGCGTGCTGGCGCTTTGCAGACCAGCGGCGGCGCGCAGCAATGCCGCCGCGTCGCGGTCGGCTAGCAGCTCGAACGCCGTCAGGCGCGGCTGGCCCACGGTCAGCGTGCCGGTCTTGTCGAAGGCCACGGTATCGACTTTGTGCGCAAGCTCCAGCGCCTGCGCGTCCTTGATGAGGATGCCGTTTTTCGCCGCCACGCCCGTGCCCACCATGATGGCCGCGGGCGTGGCCAGCCCGAGCGCGCAGGGGCAGGCGATCACCAGCACCGCCACGGCATGGATCAGGCTCGCCTCCAGCCCCGCACCCGCGGCAAGCCAGGCGAGCAGCGTCAGCAGCGCAATGGCGAGCACCACGGGCACGAACACCGCCGCCACGCGATCGACCAGGCGCTGGATCGGCGCCTTGGCCGCCTGCGCGTCTTCGACCAGGCGGATGATCTGCGCGAGCACCGTCTGCGCGCCCACGGCCGTCACCTGCATCACGATGCGCCCGTCGCCGTTGATCGCGCCGCCCGTGAGCGCTTCGCCCGGCCCACGCGGCACCGGCAGCGGCTCGCCCGTGAGCATGGACTCATCGACCTGCGTCTGCCCTTCGAGCACCCGGCCATCGACGGGGATGCGCTCGCCCGGGCGCACCACCAGCCGGTCGCCCACCAGCACCTCGGCCACGGGCACGTCCGCCTCGCCGTGCGGCCCGAGCAGGTGCGCGAGCTCGGGGCGCAGCGCATGCAGCGCGCGGATCGCCGCCGTGGTCTGGCGCTTGGCGCGCGCCTCCAGCCACTTGCCCAGCAGCACCAGCGTGATCACCACCGCCGACGCCTCGAAATACAAGTGCGGCATCTGATCGGGCGGCGCCGTCAGCCACAGCCACAGCGACAGGCCCCAGGCCGCGCTCGTACCCAGCGCCACGAGCAAGTCCATGTTGCCCGTGAGTGCCTTGAGCGCGTGCCAGCCCGCCTTGTAAAACCGCGCCCCGAGCACGAACTGCACGGGCGTCGCGAGCACACACTGCAGCCAGGCCGGCAGCATCCAGTGCCGCCCCGCCAGCTCCCCAAACATGGGCAGCACGAGCGGCGCCGACAGCAGCAGCCCCAGCGCCACGGGCCCGAAGCCCGTCCAGGGCGAGGCATCCTCGGTCTGCAGCTGCGCCTCGGCGCTGCGCGGCTCGTAACCGGCATTGCGCACGGCGCGGCGCAGCAAGCCTTCGACGGCCTGCGCGTCCTGCCCCGGCGGCACGGCGTAGCGCACGCGCGCCGACTCGGTGGCCAGATTCACCGCGGCCTCCTGCACGCCCGGCACCTTGCGCAGCGCGCGCTCCACGCGTGCCACGCAGCTCGCGCAGGTCATGCCGCCTACGCCCAGGTCCAGCTCGCAAAAATCGCCCGCAGCAGGCTCAGCAATGTCCATGAAGCACCCCATAGCGTTCGCAAAGAGGGCATCATCCTATTTTTTCCGCAAGAGGACATCCGCCATGCAATACATGTTTCAAGTCCAGGGCATGACCTGCGCGCATTGCGAACGCGCCGTGACGCAGGCGCTGCAGCAGGTCGATCCACAAGCCAGCGTGCAGATAGACCGCGCGCAAGGCAAGGTCGAGGTGCAAAGCAGCGCATCGCGCGACGCCCTGGCCGCAGCCATCAGCGAAGAAGGCTACACCGTCGCGCCTGCCGTCCAGTGAACATTGCACGCGACGCCGCTGCAAAACCGCCCGCGCCTGCGCCCCAAAGTCACCGCTGCGCGCCGGCGCTTGCTTTGGCGCGCTCCGGCATGGTGGCGAGCAGCACGCCAGCCAGCGCCACGGCCAGAGCAAGCCACTGCGCACCGCCCAGCCGCTCGCCCAACACCAGCACGCCGACCAGCGTGGCGCTGATCGGCAGCAGCACGGTGAACACGCCTGCCTGCGCCGGCGGCACGCTACGCAGCCCCGTCATCCACAGCCACACCGTCCACATGCTCGCGGCCAAGGCATAAAACAGCAGCAAGGCCCAGGTGCCCACGCCCACCGCGCCGAAGTCGAAGTGCCAGGCCAGCCACAAGCCCATGGGCGTGCTCAGCACCCAGCCCCACAGGTTGATGAGTGCCGTGATGCGGCGCGGGCTTAAAGCGCCCGTGAGCTTTTTGCCGATCACCGCATAGCTGGCCTCGCACAGCACGGCGCCGATCAACAGCAGATGGCCCAGCCACGCGGAATTTTGGGTGTTTTTGCCTCCTAACAAAGACACATCAAGCGCTGGTAGCTCACTTTTGGAGAGCGAAAGCAAACCTATGCCCAGCACCGCACAGGCCACCCCCGCCCACACGCGCGGCGCCACGCGCTCGCGCAGGAACAGCCACGAAAACACCGCCACCGCCGCCGGAATCGCCGCCATGATGGCCCCGGCGGATACCGCCGAGCTGCGCTGCACGCCCGAAACCATGCACAGCGTGAACAGGAAATTGCCGAGGAACGACTCCAGAAACAACAGCCAGCGTGTCTGCCGCGTCAGCGGCGGCTCGTCGGGCGGACGCCGCAGCCAGTGCGCCATCGCCAGCGCGGCGATCCCAAAGCGCAGCCAGGCGAGCAAAGCCACCGGAAACACCATCGACAACGGCTTGGAAAACGCCACATAAGTGCCCACCAGCACCATAGCCAGCGCAAGAAAGCCATATGCCAGCGGCCGCGGCAAGGCCGCTGCAGCAAAACCCGTCATGGCGAGCCCCGCAGGGGCGCAGCAGTCCCGTCCTGTCCTTCGCGCGGTGCGCAGATGCCGTGACAGCGGCCCCAGCGATCGCTGCGATTGCCGCGGGCCTTGGAGCCTGTCGGACTTTGGGTGTCGAAAGCGAGAAGGTGCCCCAGCGAGGCCAGTTTTTGCCGGATTCGCAGCCCCATAGTGGTGCTATGGGGCAAGAAGCCGGTAAAAAATGGGCCGCTGCGGCGCATTCGCAGCCGACGATTCCAAAGTCCGACAGGCTCCTTGGGCCCTCACAATGACGCCTTCAAGCCCCCTCCTGCGCCAGCATCTGCCGCAGCTGCGCCTTGGCGACTTTTTCGAGCGTGGCGCGCGGCAGCTCGGGCACGATGCGCACCTCGTGCGGGCACTTGAAGTCCGCGAGCTGCTGGCGGCACGCGGCGAGGATGCGTTCGGCCAGGTCTGCCGGCGCATTCGGCGCCGCGATCACGAAGGCCACGGGCACCTCGTCAAGCATGGGGTGCGCGCGCCCCACCACCGCGCCCTCGGCCACGCCGGGCACGGTCTGGATCACGCGCTCGATCTCCGAGGCCGCGACGTTCTCGCCGCCCACCTTGAGCATGTCCTTGGTGCGGTCGCCGAAGCGGATCGAGCCTTCTTCGAGCAAGTCCACCCGGTCGCCCGTGCGAAACCAGCCGTCAGGGTCGAAGCTCTCGGCCGTGGCCTTGGCGTTGCCCAGGTATTCCTGAAACAGCGACAGACCACGCACGCCCTGGATCAGCAACTGCCCCGAGCCGCCCGGCCCCACGTGCCGCGCCTCGCGCACGGGCACGCTGTCGTCCTCGACGATGGCGATGCGGTATTCCGCCGCGGGGCGGCCTATGCTCATGCTCAGGCTCGGCAGGTGGCGGTCGCTCACGATGCCGTGCGTGATGGTTTCGGTCATGCCCCACCAGCCTATGGTCTGCACGCGAAAGTGCGCGTCCGTGGGCAGCGCGCAGGCTGCGGCGCCCCACAGGCGGTAGTAGTGCTCGGCCGGCACCTCATGCGCGAGCAGGGCCTGGATGCAAAACGGGATCATCGAAGTCCAGGTCACGCGCCGCGCGATCGACACGGGCCAGAAGCGGCTTGCCGAAAAGCGCGGCAGCACCACCGCCGTCGCGCCCACCCACAGGCACGCGAGCACCGAATACGCCTGCGCGTTGGTGTGGAACAGCGGCAGGTGCACCAGATGCACGTCCTCGGCGCGCAAATCCTCGTGCGCGGCGTTGATGCGCGCGCCCCACAGCGCGTTGGCATGCGTCCACAGCACGGCCTTGGGGCGCGAAGTCGTGCCCGAGGTGTATTGCACGCTGCACGGCGCGAGCGGATCGGCCGGGCGGCGCGGCGCGGGCGCGGCGTCGAGCGCGGCAAAGCTGCTCGCCGCGTCGGGCGCGCCCTGCTGCGGCGCGTGGCCGCTGTCGGTGGCCGTCACGGCCAGCCAGCGCAAGCCCTTGCACGAGGCCGCCACGCGCGCGGCAAACTTGGGCTGCGTGATGCCGCCCACGGCGCCGCAGTGCTCGGCGTAATACTGCAGCTCATCGTCCGAAGCGCGCGCATTCGTGGTCACGGCAATCGCGCCCAGCCACGCGCAGGCGTACCAGGCCAAGATGGTTTCGGGGCAGTTTTCGAGGTGGATCAGCACGCAGTCGCCCGCGCGCACGCCGCGCTGCTGCAAGCCGCCCGCGATGCGCCGCACGCGCTCGTAAAACATGCCGTAGCTGATAACCTCCGGCAGCCCCTCGAACGGCTCCCAGACGATGAACGGATGGTCGCGCCGCGCGTGCGCACGCTGCTCGAGCAGCCCGGGCACGTCCATGCCCATGAAAGGATGCGCATCGCAGCGCTGCAGCGGTGTCAGAGCGGACATAGGACAAACCCTCTTGTGAAAAACCCGTAGAAAACCCATGCTCCCTGCGCAAGCGCCCATGCGCAAGGGCGAAAACCCTGATTGCCAGTGCAGTGTTCGACGCTTGATGCGACAAATAAAACCGATGGATTTTTGGTCTGGGCAAGGCGCAAACCGCAGCGATACCGGGCGGTATCGCGAGGATTTGCAACGCGGCCCAGGCCAAAAAGACGCGGTTTGATGTCGCAGATAGCGTCGAACACTGCACTAGCGCAAAACCAAACATCCCACCGCCAAGGAATTGTCCATGACCGCAACTGCCGAATCCCCCGTGCTGATCGAACGCCAAGGCGCCGTCGTCACGCTGTGCCTGAACCGCCCCGCCGCGCTCAACGCTTTTGATTACACAATGGCCGAAGCGTTTTACCGTGCCATCAAGGACCTCAGCACCGACGCCAGCGTGCGCGCCGTGGTGCTGCGCGGCGCGGGCAAGGGCTTCGTAGCGGGCGGCGACCTGGCCACGCTGCGCGCCAACCCCGTGCAGGGCGCGTCGGACATCCTCACGCTGCTCAACGAAGTGCTGCCGTTGCTCAGCGCCATGGACGCGCCGCTGATCGCCCAGGTGCACGGCGTGGCCGCGGGCGCTGGGCTCAGCCTGATGCTGCTCGCCGACTTCATCCTCGTGGCCGAGGGCACGCGCTTTGCCCCGGCCTATATCAACCTCGGCACCTGCTGCGACATGGGCATGTCCTGGAACCTGCCGCGCATCGTGGGCGTGCAACGCGCACTCGAGATCACCATGCTCGGCGAGCCCTTCGGCACCGCCGAGGCGTTGCAAATGGGCCTGATCAACCGCGTGCTGCCCGCCGACCAGCTCGAAGCCGCCACGCAGGAGCTCGCGCAGCGCCTGGCCGCCGGCCCCACGCTCGCCTACGGCGCGCTGAAACGGCTCATGCGCCAATCCTTCGAGCGCAGCTTTGCCGCGCAGCTCGACGCCGAAAAGCAATCCTTCGTGCGCTGCATGGGCACCGAGGACTTCCGCGCCGGCGTCGAAGCCTTCTACGCGCGCCAGAAGCCGACCTTCCAGGCACGCTGATTTCCGTCACTGCGCGCCGCTGCGCTATTGCGCCGCTGCACGTCCGGGCGGCCGTGGGGGGCTTCAGCCCACTTTGCGCAGCAGGTTCACGCGCATAGGGCGCACGAAGTCGGCGCCCTGCGCCGTCAGGTGCGGCAGGAAACGCGCTCGCACCGCCGCGCGTGTGGCGGCGTCGAGGTGGCGCTCGGCAAACGTCACGTCGATCATGCGCCGCTCGAAGTCCTCGAAGTCGTCGTAGTGCACAGGCATGTCGAAAAACGTCTCACTGAGTTGCTCCCACGCGCCCGAAGCCACGGCGCGCTGCACCGCCGCCAAGGCCGCCGCGCGCACCTCGCCCTCGTCGTTGAACAGGCGCACGACCTCGTTGAGCGCGCCCGCGTACACCGGCTCGGACACGTAGAGCAGCCCCTGCGCGCGCAGCACGCGATGCACCTCGGCCAGCGCCTGGTCCATCGCGGCGAGCGGCACGTGGTGCAAGGACTTGAGCATCAGCGCCAGGTCGAAAGACTGCGCCGCAAACGGAATCGCCTGCGCCCCGGCCTGCACGAAGCGCAGGCGCTCGGCGGGGTTTTGCAGGTTCTTCGCATGCTGACGCTCATCGACCTCCAAGCCCACCACCTCGCACTGCGGATAGCGCTGCAGCAGCTTGCGCGCCAACTGCGCCGCGCCGCAGCCGAGCTCGATGGTGCGCGGGTGGCTTGGCAGATCGATGAGCTGCTGCAAAAGCGCGAGCTCGTCGGTGATCAAAGGGGTGTTCATGGGCCTGCTCCGGTGAAAAGAGGGACGGATTTTCCCTCCACCAGACTCAAAACGGCGGGCCTTCTTCCGCGGTCTCTTGCGCAACCCCTTGCCCTGTTTTGGCACCGTCTCCCCCGGCTGCCGCGCCAGCGCCTTGCCCCTCGGCCACCCCAGGCGCCGCCCCTGCCGGCCCGGCCAAGTCCGCCTCGCCATCCAGCGCCGCTACCAAATCCGGCAGCAGCCGGCCCAGTTCGCCCGTCGCCAGCGCCACGTCGGCATCGAAGCCGCCATCGTCACCCGTCTGCTCGGCCAGCGCGGTGTCGAGCAAAGTCACTTTCTTGAGCTGCAAGCCCTCGGTGAGCACGAAAGACACGCGCCCCTCCCACGCCAGCGCCAGGCGCGTAGGGCGCTTGCCTGCGGCGATGTGCGCCTGCACCTCCGCGATGTCGAGCGGATGGCGCGCATAGCGCACCACGGCCTGCGACTCGTCGGGGCTTTTGAGCTCGCATTCGCGCTCCAGCGTGAAGCCCGCGGGCGGCTCCTGCGTGGCCAGCCAATGCGCCATCGCCGTCGCGGGCGCGGTCTGCGTCTGCAGCAGGCGCAGAGACAGGCCCGGCAGCAGCTCCACGAGCAGGCTCGTCACCTCGTCGGCACGCGCCTGGCTCGCGGTGTCCAGCACCAGCCAGCCGGCTTCGGGGTCTATCCACACCCACACCGCCGCCTGGCGCGTGAACGCCATGGGCAGCAGGTCGAGCTTGGCTTCTTCCTTGAGCTCGCGCAGTTCCTTCTTGCCGGGCTTGCGGCCCGACGTGGCCTCGATCTGCGCAGCCTTTTCCTGCGCCCTGCGCGCCAGCACCGCCGCGGGCAGGAGCTTGGCCTCGCGCACCAACCGCAAAACCCATTGCCCGCCCACCGATTCGGCCAGCGCCCCGTGCGCCTCGCCACGTGGCGGCACCCAGCCCAGCGCGAGCTCCTGCGTGGCCCCGCAAGGCGCAAACGGCACCCGCGCGAGCGCCGCATCCACCGCGTCCAGCGGCAGGTTCCAGGGCGGGGCGATGCGGTAAACAATCATGTTCTTGAACACGGACGACCTTTGTAACGACAAAATGAGTATCAAATAAATAGCTGCTTACGCTCATGAATAAAGGGCTAAAGGCCAATTTGACCCTGAAACCCGCGCGCCAGCCGAGGGCGCCACTTTACACAGGCTCAACCGCGCATCACCCAAGCGACACAGATCCGGCGCACACTGCATCGCGTCACAGCAATGCTTTTGCAAGAAAGGACGACACCATGACTCACCCCAAAGCCTCCCATTTCCGCCGCTGCCTTGCGGGCGCCGCGCTGCTCGGTACCCTGGCGCTGCCCGTGTTCGCACAGCCCGCCGCAGGCCCGGCCGCCGACACGCCGCGCGCGCAAAGAATGCACGACTGGCAGGAGCGCCGCGAGCAACACTTTGCCCAGCGCAGCGCCGCACTCAAGGAAGCGCTCAAACTCACCCCCGAGCAGGAACCCGCGTGGCAAGAATTCATGACTGCCATGCAGCACGCACCGCAGCATGCGCGCCTCGACATGAACCCCGACGACTTCGCCAAGCTCAGCACCCCCGAGCGACTCGACCGCATGCGCGCCCTGCGCACCCAGCACATCGCCGAGATGGACCAGCGCGCCGAAGCCATCAAGGCCTTCTACGCCAAGCTCAGCCCGCCGCAGCAAAAAACCTTCGACGCGCAATTCATGCCGCGCCAAGGCATGATGGGCGCGCACGACAAACACCCCGGCCGCGCCGGCATGCGCGGCGGCCAAGGGCCAGCGCCAAGCCGCTGACCCTCCGCGGCAGCCGCACTGCCAGACTTTCCTCCGCTTTCCTCCGCCTTGCCCGGCCCAGCTCCATGGGTCGGGCTTTTTTTCGTCCCGTCATTGGCATCTGACCTCAATGACGGACCCCGATCCACCCTGTGCACAAAGCTGGGCACAAAAAGCGCACAAGCCCCCACTTGTCCACAGGCCGCGCCAGTCTGGCCGAATTGTTCGCTTTCGCACGCAGGTCAACAGCGTGGCGGCGCACAGCCTTTGCGGGCACCCAAGTGCGCGCCAGGCAATGGAAAAAGCCACTTATCCACGCTGTGCACGCGGCTCTACTACAACTACTAATTTGACATAGCATGTAAGAGAACAAGTAGTAAAAATTCCCCAGCAACACCTCTGTCAACGAGCCCTGCTCCTTTCGGAGTTCTTCATCGTCGCGGGCGTGGGGCAGGCTCTCGCGGGGTTTTTGTCGATCGCGTGGGTGCGCGGCCCGTGCTGTTGGGGCGCTGACCTGCTTTGCCTGCGCAGGCTTGGCCGCGGGAAGGGCGCAGGGTTACGCAGGACTGGGCACGGTTTTTTGGTGCATGGCAGGTCAGGCAAGCTGTGCTGTGCTGTGTTGTGTTGTGTTGTGCTGCCCGTCCATGGCTCCCACATCGCGGGCGCCGCGGGCTCGGGGCGCAGCACCTGTCTGTGTGCAGCCGTGCTCGCGGCCATAGTGCTTACGGGCTACACGCTCAGCAGTGCCATGGGCATAGTGCAGAGCGGCTTTCCCGTAGCGCGCGTGGTGCGGCGCGAAGGGTGCCCACCGCGCGCTGACCGAAAGCCGCACGAATCGCAACCCCACGGGATTTGGAATCTGCCCCCAACTCTGCCGATCCCCCTGTGCACAAAGCTGGGCACAAAAAACGCACAAGCCCCCACTTGTCCACAGGCCGCGCCAGGCCGTCCGAATTGTTCATGCAGGCGCGCCCATCTGCGAGACGCTCGCGCACAGCGTTTGCCCCCACGCAAGTGCGCGTCAAAAAAGGAAAAAAAGCACTTGTCCACGCCAGCGCAGGCCCTTCTACTACGACTACCAATTAGATAAATCAGATAGAAGAACAAGTAGCAGCGCATGCACCGCGCCGAAAAACCACGGCACCCCGAAAATTTCCACCCCCGGTTCCCCACAAATTTTCGTCTTGCACGGCGCGTGCTGCCTGCTGATCCACAGTCAACGCGGTGCACGCGAAAATTTTGCACAAAGCGTTACATCAGCCCTCAAGTTTTGCGCGCCCCTGGTCGAAAACCCATCCATCAAGGCCGTTGTGCCTTGTGCGAAGCGGCAGCGCAGGGTGTGGTGCCCTGGGGTGCCACCAAGGCAGCAATGCCGCACATTGGTTTTTTCAAGGAGCTATCGACATGCCATCGATCATCAATACCAACCTTCAGTCGCTCAACGCACAGCGCAACCTGAATGTTTCGCAAAATTCATTGGCCACGTCCATGCAGCGCCTGTCTTCGGGCCTGCGCATCAATAGCGCCAAGGACGACGCCGCAGGCCTGGCCATCTCGGAGCGCATGAATACGCAGGTGCGCGGCCTCAATGTTGCCGTGCGCAATGCCAATGACGGCATCTCGCTGGCGCAGACTGCCGAAGGCGCGCTGGCCAGCGTCACCAACAACCTGCAGCGCATGCGCGAGTTGTCCGTGCAATCGGCCAACGCTACCAACANGGTGTTTCGCAAAGCTCATTGGCCACGTCCATGCAGCGCCTGTCTTCGGGCCTGCGCATCAACAGCGCCAAGGACGACGCCGCAGGCCTGGCCATCTCGGAGCGCATGAGTGCGCAGGTGCGCGGCCTCAACGTCGCCGTGCGCAATGCCAACGACGGCATCTCGCTGGCGCAGACTGCCGAAGGCGCGCTGGCCAGCGTCACCAACAACCTGCAGCGCATGCGCGAGTTGTCCGTGCAATCGGCCAACGCTACCAAC